>CAUQEL010000004.1:0-267421 GCA_963517305.1 uncultured Rhodococcus sp. | reverse complement strand
ACCTCACACAGCCGATCAGTTCACCCGCTCACTCGCGCCAAAACGCAACAGCCCGCCTGCTACGAACTTCCATGCACATGCGGCGAAGCCGCTCTACAGCCATTTCTGACGCTTGAACACCACGAACAGTGCAGTCGAGCAGATCACCATGGCGATCAGTGCCATTGGATAACCGAGTTGCCACTTCAATTCCGGCATGTCATCGAAGTTCATGCCGTAGATTGCGGCGATCAGGGAGGGTGCGAAAAGAATTGCGCCCCAGGACGAGATGCGTTTGACCTGTTCGTTCTGCTCCAGGCTGGCCACGGTCATGTTGCGCATCTCCTCGTTCTGCTGCTGCGCCACGATGGTCGAGTGCACGGTCAACGCATTCTGCAGGTTCGAGCGGAAGGATTCGATGCGGTCGGAGACGCGGATCGCGTGATCGTGCACGTCGCGCAGGTATCGCTGCAGTTCCACGTCGACGTTGTACTTGTCCGACCCTCGCTTGAGCGATTCGATCATCTCGACGAGGGGCTTTGCGGCACGGTCGAATTCGGACACTTCGCGGAGCAGCGAATAGATACGACGCGATACCGACGGGTCGCCGGTGAACAGCTGATCCTCGATCTCGTCGATGTCGTTCTGTAGACCGGTCACCACCGGGACGTACTCGTCGACCACTTGATCGAGGATGCCGTAGAGGATCGCCTCGGGACCGAGTTCGATCAGTTCGGGAGATCCTTCGAGCCGTTTGCGCACCATGGCCAGATCGGGGGATTCGGCGTGGCGGATGGTGACAACGAAATCGGGTCCGAGAAAAATGTGCAATTCGCCGAATTCGACCTTCTCGGTCTCGTCGACGTATCGGGCGGGCCGGAGTACGACGAACAGCTGCTCTGCGTACCGTTCCAGTTTCGGCCGCTGGTGGGCTGCGATGGCGTCCTCGACAGCGAGGCGGTGCAGACCGAATTCGTCTGCCACGGCCATGATTTCGGCGACCTCAGGGCGGTACAGCCCGATCCACGCCATTCCGTGCCGCTCGCGCATGACCTCGAAGGTGATATCGAGGCTCTCGGGATTGGCGGTACGTTTCCCGTCGACGTAGACGGCATTGTCGATGATCGGCACTTGTTCGTTCACCTCGGTTCTGCGCAATTCTGCTGCGCACCGAGACTATCGCCTGAACAACGAGGCGGTGCAGCAGCAATGGCAACCAGGCCCTTCCACGTTGTTTTGAGCTGGGTGTCGCTACCGTGACATGCTGGTCCGATGCTTCTCGACGCACTCGGATTGATCGGTATCGCGGCCTTCGCGGCCTCCGGTGCGTTGATCGGAGTGCATCGCCGGTTGGATCTGTTCGGGGTCTGCGTCGTCGGCATCACGACGGGCATCGGCGGCGGGATCATTCGCGATCTGCTGCTCGGCATCCACCCGCCGACGTCGCTGGACACGTGGCCGAACCTCACCGTCGGCTTCGTTGCCTCGCTGGTGGTGTTCGTTGCGCACCGACAGATGGGCAAGGTTCGACGCGGAGTCCTGGTGCTCGACGCATTCGGGATGGGACTGTTCGCATCGACCGGTGCGACGATCGCCTTGGCTGCCGGCGGTAGCGCGTTGGCGGGAGCTCTCATCGGCACCACGACGGCGGTGGCAGGGGGCGTGATCCGAGACGTGCTGGTCAACGAAGTTCCCCTGCTGCTGCATCGGGACCTGTATGCCCTGCCGGCCTTGCTCGGCGCGACGGCCGTCGTGTTGGCAGATGCTGCGGCGATGCCAGAAAACGTGGGTCTGATCGTGGGAACACTGCTTGCGACGGGGTTGCGTCTGCTCGCGCTGTGGCGAAAGTGGAACCTCCCGCTGGCAAAGCACCTACCTACGCTTTAGATCGCTATCCGCACCCCTCTCAGACAGATCTCAGTCGACCAGGACAAACTGTACCGATGCGGATATTGGTGGTCGACGACGATCGGGCAGTGCGTGAGTCGCTGCGCAGGTCGCTGACGTTCAACGGGTACACCGTGGACCTGGCGGTCGACGGTCTCGACGCGCTCGAGCAGGTTGCGGCGTCGCGTCCCGACGCCCTGGTGCTCGACGTGATGATGCCTCGCCTCGACGGCCTCGAGGTGTGTCGTCGATTGCGCAGTGTCGGTGACGACCTGCCGATTCTCGTGTTGACTGCGCGGGACTCGGTGTCCGAGCGCGTCGCCGGCCTCGATGCCGGTGCCGACGACTACCTGCCCAAGCCGTTCGCGCTCGAGGAACTGCTGGCCCGCCTGCGCGCGCTGCTTCGGCGTACCGCGATGGAAGCGGGCATCGACTCGGAGACCATGACGTTCGCGGACCTGTCACTCGATCCGGTCACCCGTGAGGTCTCGCGCGCCGAACGCTCGATCAGTCTCACTCGGACAGAATTCTCCTTGCTCGAGATGCTGATGACCAATCCGCGCCGAGTGCTCACCAGAAGCCGCATCCTCGAGGAAGTCTGGGGTTACGACTTCCCGACGTCGGGCAACGCGCTCGAGGTGTACGTCGGTTACCTGCGGCGTAAGACCGAGGCGGAGGGGGAGTCGCGGCTGATCCACACCGTTCGCGGTGTCGGGTACGTCCTGCGCGAGACGCCTCCGTGATGGTCGCTTCGTTCGCGCGCAAGTCGGCCGACGGTGTCGGCTCCTCGCCGACGGCGATGCGACCACCGATGCCCCTGACACGGTCGGTGTCGCTCCGGTGGCGGGTGACTTTGCTCGCGGCCTCCGTCGTCGCAATTGCGGTGGCGGTCATGGCCATTGCCGCGTACACGGTGGTCTCGCGAGCGCTGTACGGCGATGTGGACACTCAATTGCGTTCCCGCGCCTCGGCTTTGGCGGAGTCCACTCTGGTGTCCTATGACCCGCGCTTCGTAGCCGGAGCCACGCTATACAGCACCGATGTCAGTGTTGCGCTGATCTACCCGGACATGTCCAGCTACAACCCTCCCGGGCCCAGGGTGCCGATCGGCGATGCCGAACTAGCTGTCGTGAGCGGAGAACAGGAATCGTCTCTGCAAACGCTCGACGATCAGCGGGTGCTCGCCCTGCGCACCAAGGACGGCAGCACTCTCGTCGTCGCACAGAGGCTGCTGCCCACCGGTCAAGTGCTCGACCGTCTGGCGTGGGTGCTGTTGATCGTCGGGGCCTGCGGAGTGGTGCTGGCGGCCGGAGCGGGTATGGCCGTGGGACGCACCGGTTTACGCCCGATCGCCCGACTGACGGCGGCAGCCGAACGGGTTGCGCGCACCGACGACCTCACGCCGATACCGGTGACCGGCGACGACGAGTTGGCGCGTCTGACCGAGAGTTTCAATACGATGCTCCGGGCACTGGCCGAATCTCGCGGCAGGCAGAGCAGATTGGTCGCCGATGCGGGCCACGAACTTCGGACCCCGTTGACCTCGCTGCGGACCAACATGGAGTTGCTCATCGCGGCGGGACGCCCCGGAGCGCCGTCCATTCCGGACGAGGACATGGCCGAGTTGCGTACCGACGTGGTGGCGCAGATTCAGGAATTGTCCACCCTGGTGGGTGATTTGGTCGATCTGGCGCGAGAGGATGCACCGGAGACGGTGTTCGAGCGAGTCGATTTGGCCGATGCCGTCGAACGCAGTCTCGAGCGAGCACGCCGCCGTCGCAACGAAATCGACTTCGATGCGACGCTGATGCCGTGGTTCGTCTACGGCGATCAGGCAGGACTGTCGCGGGCCGTGCTCAATGTGCTCGACAACGCTGCCAAATGGAGTCCGAGCGGCGGCGAGGTGCGAATCGCGATGCGGCAGATCGGCGATGGCCTGCTGGAGCTGACGGTGGACGACGCAGGCCCCGGTATCCCCGAGGAAGATCGCGAGTTGGTGTTCGAGCGCTTCTATCGCTCGACGGCCTCGCGTTCGATGCCCGGATCCGGTCTGGGACTTGCCATCGTGCGACAGGTGGTCGTCAAGCACGGCGGCACCATCGGGGTGGAGGTGTCCGATCGGGGCGGTGCACTGATACGAATCGTGTTGCCCGGCGAAGGTGCTCCGGATCCGACGACACTCTCGGCAAACTGATAGCCGGATCTCAGCGCGCTCTCAGTACCGCCCTGCACAGTGAGTATCAAGAAGGCGGGCGGACCTCTGGGTCCCTACTGAAGGAAGCAGCAACGATGAGCGACGACCGTAACGAATCCGAACAGAGCGGACAGGGTGCCGGTGACGAGCAGCATCCGGCGAACCGGGCTTCGCGCGGCGACGAGCAGAGCTACTCCGACCAGCAGCATCCGACCCAGCAGCATCCGACCCAGCAGTTCCCGTCCCAGCAGACCCAGCCCCACAACGCAGGCTCGCAGCCGCCGCAGCAGGGTTACCCGCAGCAGTACGCCGGCTACGGGCAGGGGGCCTACCAGCCCGGTTACGGCCCGTACGGCCAGCAGGCCCATGCTCAACCCCAGCACGTTGCGTCGCAGTCGGATTCGGCACCGAGCGCGGTGAAGTCTCGGCCGGGCCGATCTGTACTGGTGGCCGGAGCCATCGCACTCGTTCTGGTCGGTGGCGGAATCGGCGGCGCGGTCGGTGCGATCGCCACCAACAACGCCAACGGCAACGGCGGGGGCGTGACCAACTCGTTGAACTCCACAGTCACTGCCGCTCAGCCTGCCGCCAACTTCCCCGACGGCTCGGTTCAGGCCGTAGCGAACAAGGTCCTGCCGAGCGTCGTGCAGATTCAGGTGACGGGTTCTCGGGAGGAGGGTGAGGGCTCGGGCGTCATTCTCAGCAACGACGGCTTGATCCTCACCAACAACCACGTAGCGACGGGCGCGGGTGCCAACGGCAAGCTCACCGTCGCGTTCTCCGACGGATCGGTCGCCGACGCGACGATCGTCGGTGCCGACTCGGTGTCGGACATGGCCGTCATCAAGGCCGAGGGCAAGACGGACCTGACGCCGATCGAACTCGGTTCGTCGTCGAACCTCGAAGTAGGTCAGCAGGTTGTCGCGATCGGCTCCCCGCTCGGCCTGGCAGGCACCGTCACCACGGGCATCGTGTCCTCGCTCAACCGGCCGGTGTCCACATCGGGAGAGGCCGGCAATCAGAACTCCGTGATCGACGCCATCCAGACCGACGCTGCGATCAACCCGGGCAACTCCGGTGGTGCGCTCGTCAACACCGACGGTCAGTTGATCGGTATCAACACCGCGATCGCCACCATCGGTGGTAGCGGGGGATCGGGAGCGCAGAGCGGCTCGATCGGACTCGGGTTCGCCATCCCGGTGGATCAGGCCAAACGCATCGCCGACGAGCTGACCAACACCGGCAAAGCCACCCAGGCCATGATCGGGGTGCAGGTGCCGTCGCAGGACGACGCCAACGGCGCAACTGTCGTCGAGGTCACCGAGGGAGGCCCGGCGGCATCGGCAGGCATCCCCACGGGCGCGGTGATCACCAAGATCGACGATCGCATCGTCTCGAGCGGTGACGCATTGATCGCAGCGGTGCGTTCGCACGCTCCCGGAGATTCCGTCACCGTCACCTACACCGACGGCGGCAGCGAAAAGACAGCGACGGTGACGCTCGGTACCGCGGAGCCGGCCGCGGCCCAGCCGCAGCCACAACAGCAGGAACAGCAACTGCCGTTCCAGATCCCGTCGTTTCCGGGCGGTCGCTGATGTTGCGAGAAGCAGGCAGGCGCGGCACGGTTGCAACGATTTACGCACAGCGTGAGCCGGGTAGAGGCCTTACTACTACGGTGAGCGGTATGGAACTCGACGCACCACTGGCAGGGCGCGCGTTGGTCGTCATCGTGGACGACCGAACAGCGCACAGCACCGAGAAGGACTCGACGGGACCTCTCGTCACCGAACTGCTGACCGAGGCAGGTTTCCTCGTCGACGGCGTTGTTGCCGTGACCGCCGACGAAGTGGACGTGCGAAACGCTCTCAACACCGCAGTGATCGGCGGTGTCGATCTGGTGGTCTCCATCGGTGGCACGGGCGTTTCGCCGCGCGATGTCACTCCGGACGTCACCGCGGAGGTGCTCGACCGCGAGATACCGGGTATCAGCGAGGCATTGCGCTCGTCGGGGCTGGCCGCGGGTTCGCTGGACGCAGGTCTGTCCCGGGGGCTGGTCGGTGTATCCGGAAGCACGCTGGTGGTGAATCTGGCCTCGTCGCGGGCTGCGATTCGCGACGGAATGGCGACGCTGACGCCGCTGGCGAGTCAGGTCATCGCCGAGCTGTCGGGATTGGACGCATAGCGATACCCATGAGCGAAAAGCCGAACGACGATCGATCGGCCGAAGACGACGCGAGCCGGGCCCGAGCAGAACGGGCCCGGCTCGCTCGCATCTTCGGTGAGGTTCTGCCGGAGACGACCGGAGACGAGCGAATTGACGGCCCGGATGCGGGTTCGAGCGGTTCGAAGTCCGACGAATGGTTGAAGCAGCAGCGACCGCCTCATTACTTTTGATGTGATCCACAACACATTTTATTGTCCGAAATGACAGACCTGTTAGTTACTCGTTTACCTGCCGTTAGCGGCCGGGCGGGGCGTCGACCCTGCGCAAGAGGGTGGATTTGGATGGTTTCGGTTGGTCGCAGAAGCGATGAATCACCCGTATCGGTCGGGCCGATATTGCTGTCTGCCCACATCAGAGCAGCTTTACCCGCCGACTCGATATGTAACGGTTAGGCATCATCGGGAGATGGTGTGACGCGGGTTACCATCAATTGCGGTGTGAAAGTTGTTCACGCCGGCGAAACACATCACGCGACAGCAACATTCCGCTCGCAATCGTAGGGATTGTCACGATCCGGCATCTCCTCTAATGTTCCCCTCAGCTTCCGAGAGCGAGGGCGTGGGACCGACCGGTACCGCGCCCTTCATCACGGGACTGCAGTATCGAGGATGTGGCCTTCACGGCTCCATCCGGCTCGGGCTCGTACGCACCGTTGCGTCCGATCTAGTTCGAGGGTGAAAGCCACAAGCTTCCCCGTGCGACACCGCGCTGGGACTGAACATGATGAGGAATAAATGACGGAGATCCAGAAGTCGCGGCGCAGCCGGGGACTCAAGTCCATGAGCGTCGCAGTTGCTGCCAGCGCTTCGGTCGTCGGCCTGGTACTCGGTACCGGAACCGCTTCCGCCGCTGTCGATAGCTCCAACTCGGTTGTCGACGCCGACGGCAACACCATCACGGTGACGCTGTCCGACACCTTCATCAACGGTGTTGCTCCGCTCGACGGCAGCCCGCTCACCCGTGAGTGGTTCGCCAACGGCCGGGCTTCCTACGACGTCCAGGGCCCCTCGGCCGACGACTTCGAGGGCACCCTCAAGATCGGTTACCAGATCGGCTACCCGCTCAGCCTCGGCGGCGGCATCGACGTCGAGTGGTCCTCGCCTAGCGCCAACATCGGCATCGGTTCGAGCAACGGCGCAAACATCAGCGCAGGCCAGTCGAACTCCAACTGCGTCGGCCTAGCGTGCGACCCGGCTGGTGCCGCGTCTGTCACCACCAGCGGAATCGAAGCAATCGGTGGCAACTCGAACAACCTTGACATCGGAATTCAGTTGATCCCGCAGGCTACCGGTTACATTGCTCTTGAGGATGGCCCCGGCGTTGTGCAGTCCGAGAGCGCAATCGCGATCGTCGGCGAAGAAGCTGACCTCACCTCATCCGAGGGTGACGCAGCCGGCACTACCGGCTCCATCCAGATCGCCAACCTGCACGGCACGGCGACCAACGTCCTCGGTAACGTCACGATCCGCCCGTACGTGTCGATCACCAGTGCAACGGGCGACGTCGCCGTCACCTACGGTGCTCCAGTTCGCCTCAACTGATTCCGATCGGTTGTAGCCCGGTGAGACAGCTTCACCAGTAGCAAATCTACATAAGTTCAGGCCCGTACGGATCTCTCCGTACGGGCCTGAACTATGTTCTGCAGAGAAGTAGTTCGACTTCTACAGAGAGGCACTGAAGCAAAGATGCACTCGAAAGCCCGTTTCACAGTTGTCGCCGCAGGAGCGGTCCTTGCTCTCGGTCTCGCCGCAGGTTGCAGCAGCGACGAGTCCGCGGCCTCAGGCCAGAACACCGACGTCTGCAACACTTTCGCCACCGACCACAACGCCTTCGCGGGTCTGGTGGCTGCGGGGCCAGGATCAGCCGAGAACATCGACAAGTGGACCGCCGACAAGCAGGCAGCTGTCGATAAGCTCGAGGCGCTGCCCGGCTCCGCGTCGGGTGATGTCGCGACCTCGATGACGACGTTCGCCGACGCACTGCCCGCTGACACTCTCGAACTGTCGACCACGGACAGTGAGTCCGGTAAGGCCTTCGTAGACAACGGCGCAGCCGTGGCATCGGCGTGCGAGGCGGACGGCACCACGATCACGCTCGACGCACTTCCGCTGACCACGTTCGAGAACTGAGCTCTGGGTCGCTCCCCGGCGCACCCCCGAACGAATGAATGGGCCATTCACGTTGTCAGACAGCGTGAATGGCCCATTCATTCGTTGAAGTAGGCCGTTGAAGTAGGCCGTTGAAGTAGGTCGGGGTCAGTCCTTCGAGTGCTTCCCGAGATCCGGGGCCGCATCGTTTGCTTCGCCGCTGCCGCCGGTGGTGTCGGATGCGGTCGACAGTTTCTGTCCCGCAGCGGTTCCCCCGGCGAGGATGTCACGGATCTGCACCAGTACGTCGACGTCGCTCAGTTCCTTCTCCGGCTGACTGACGAAGCGCTTCTTGGCGGTGTTCACCGGCAGGATCAGCACGAAGTAGACAACTGCAGCGATGATCATGAAGTTGATGATCGCCGTGATGACTGCGCCGATGTTGATGAACGTCGCATCGTTGTCCGACAGGATCTTGATGCCCCAGCCGAGTTCGTTGCTACCGCCGACGGCCGCGACGAGCGGATTGATGATGTTCGTGGTGAATGCGGTGACGATGGCGGTGAATGCCGCACCGACGACCACCGCGACTGCGAGGTCGACGACGTTGCCGCGCAACAGAAAGTCCTTGAAGCCCCTCAGCATGAACCCTTCTCCCAACGTTCGGTGTGTTCTGTCTCGAGAAACGTTAGTGCAGGGTGACCGTGAGCGCGCTGACCAACGACGCAGCAGCAACCGTCGTCGCATCGTTCGTCGGTAGAGCCAGCAGCACCACGCGATCTCGCTGTCTGCTGCTCTCGGCGTCGGCCGATACAAGGACCACCATCGCTCCTGAAGCGAGGATCCGTGCCGCGGGAACGGCATTCGGGTCCTCCTGAGACTCGACCGTCAACACGTCGACGCGGTCGCCTTCCCGCAGCAGATCGGTCACCGCGGCGTCGGCGAGATGCACCGGGACGACGCGTGCCTCGGTCCCCAACGCCGTCGTGGCGGTCCGAGATCCGAGTAGGCGTACGTCGGTGAGCAGTTCGCCCGCTCGGACCGGACCGGTGAGTGTCTGGCCGTCCACCGCTTCGGATTCGACGAGTGCGCCCTCGGGGACGTTCGCCCGGTCCCACTCGGCCACCACCACATCGGCCGGCGTGAGTACGGTGCCGGGCGTCAGATCGCGTCCGGCCGTGATCACCTGTATTCGGTCGTCGCCGGCAACGTCGTCGACGAACAGCGCGGCGGCAATCGCGACCAGAATTCCCGCTGCGATCCGTCTGAATTTCGTGGATCCGACCCACGCCGGACGCAGGGTTATGCGATCGAGCAGCGTCGAGTCGAGTCGATTCTTGCCGGCAGCCATGGCCCAAACGCTATCGGTGGCTGTGCCGGTACAGGCACCGAAAAGGCCGGGCTGTGGATAACGGCCCGGCCTGTGGATGAAGCGGAAAGCTACTGGCTTGCAGCAGCTTTCGTGGTGGACGAAGAGGACGAGGAGCTCGACGACGACGAATCGGAAGATTTCTTCTCGGCAGGCTTGGAGTCGGACTTGGACTCGGATTTCGAGTCCGACTTCGAGGCGGCAGCATCGGACTTCTTCTCGCCTGCACCCTCGCTCGAGGTGCCCGAGCCACCCCGGCTGTCGGTGCGGTAGAAGCCACTGCCCTTGAAGACGATGCCGACGGAGTTGAACAGCTTGCGAAGCTTGCCCGAGCATGCGGGGCACACCGTCAACGTGTCGTCGGTGAAGGACTGAACGATGTCGAAGCGGTTGTCGCACTCGGTGCATGCGTATGAGTAAGTGGGCATCGTATTTCCTCCGCGCTGGTCACCGAGGAAATTCGCCGCTCTGCTGGCCGAGGCCGAACCACGCCGGTGTCTTGTCTGTTCGTCGAAACTGTAGAAACTGGGGAGAGCATTAGCACTCTACAGTCAGGAGTGCCAACGAATCGAATCGTAGCGTTATTCCGTACCCAAGCGTACGAGCCCACTGCCGGGCGTCAGTACGTGCGTCACTCGTCTGTCGTGCGGCTCGGCGGGTAGACGATCGACCACTTCGCTCCCGCGCACCACCGCGACCAGCACGGCGTCGGGTCTGCACAGGTCGAGGGTGCGGTCGTAGAAACCGGCGCCTCGGCCCAGCCTGGTTCCGCGCCGGTCCACGGCCAGCGCCGGAATCAGCACCAGAGAGCATCCCGACACGGCATCGGGATCGAGCGTCGGTCCCGATGGTTCCAACAGACCGAACGGGGCCGCCACCAGCGACTCGCGTCCGGCGTACCGAGCCCAGCGCAACGGACCCGGCTCGTGCGCACTGGGAAGCAGAACGGTCGACCCGGCGGCGGCCATCGCGTCGAGCATCTCGATCGAACCCGGCTCCCGGCCTACGGGAACGTACGCGGCGACGAACAAGTGTTCGGCCGCCAACTCGCCGAGGACGTGGCAGAGTGCAGAGGACTCCATTGCGCGTTGCGCACCGTCGAGCAGTCGGCGTTCGGCGAGAACATACTTTCGCCATCGATCCTTGGGCGTGTTCTCCGTGAAATCGGGAACGGTCACAACGATTCGTCCTCCCTTCCTGTGCAGTCGTTCAACGATATGCACTCGGGGGTAAAACGCAGCACACGGCGAGCGATTCACCGGAAACCATGGATAGGGTGAGCACCATGACAGAAGCCGTTACAGCGACGACCGCCGCCACGCCCGTGCATTTCCGCACGGCCATCGTTCCCGCAGCGGGCATGGGTACCCGGTTCCTGCCGGCCACGAAAACCGTTCCGAAAGAACTGCTTCCGGTGGTCGACACTCCCGGTATCGAACTCGTCGCCGGCGAGGCCGCAGATTCCGGCGCGCAGCGACTCGTGATCGTGACCTCCCCCGGCAAGGACGGCGTCGTCGCCCACTTCGTCGAGGACCTCGTCCTCGAGAACAAGCTCGAGGCCAGCGGCAAGCTCGAGATGCTCGAGAAGGTGCGGGTCGCCCCGGGTCTGCTCGACGTCCAGTCGGTCATTCAGCACGAGCCGCTCGGACTCGGACATGCCGTCGCCTGCGCCGAGGAAGTCCTCGACGACGACGAGGATTCCGTCGCCGTTCTGCTTCCCGACGATCTGGTGATGCCCCGCGGTGTGCTCGACGTCATGGCCCGCGTGCGCGCCAAGCGCGGTGGCTCGGTGTTGTGCGCCATCGAGGTCCCCGACGACAAGGTCTCCTCCTACGGCGTCTTCTCCGTCGAGATCGTGCCCGACGCGGTCAACCCGAACGTTCTCAAAGTCACCGGTATGGTCGAAAAGCCCAAGCAGGAGGACGCCCCGTCCAACCTGGCTGCCGCGGGCCGCTACCTGCTCGACCGCGCGATCTTCGACGCTCTGCGCCGGATAAAGCCCGGTGCCGGCGGCGAGCTGCAGCTCACCGACGCCATCGCGCTGCTCATCGAAGAAGGACATCCCGTGCACGTGGTGGTGCACCGCGGATCGAGACACGACCTCGGAAATCCCGGGGGATACCTGCGCGCTGCGGTTGACTTTGCTCTACAACGTGACGACTACGGCCCTGCTCTGCGCGAATGGCTCAACGAACGCTTGAGCGACAGCTGGGCACCGGAACTGACCACGTACGAATAGCATCGCGGGTCGATGCCATAGAGGAAGGGCCAGATGCGCTCGGTCGAAGATCAGCAGACCAGGGTGACCGCCGCGGCGGTGGCTCCACGGCCTGTTCGGGTCGCCATCTCGGAAGCACAGGGTCTGCTGTGTGCGGAAGAAGTGGTCACCGAGCGTCCCCTTCCCGGTTTCGACCAGGCAGCGATCGACGGTTACGCGGTACGCAGCGTCGATGTGGCGGCCGCGGGCACCGACCTGCGCAACGAGGACGACGAACGCATCGATCTGACGCTTCCCGTCGTCGGCGAGGTGTCCGCCGGATCGCGTCAACCCATCCGGTTGCAGCCGCGTCAGGCAGTCCGAGTCGACACCGGCGCGCCGCTGCCCACACTGGCCGACGCAGTGTTGCCCCTCGATCGAACCGACAGCGGGCGCGCCCGCGTCAAGGTGTTCAGGCCGGTGCGCTCGGGCGACTACGTGCGCAAGATCGGCGACGACGTACAGCCCGGTGACGTGGCAGTTCGCGCCGGCACGATCATCGGCGCAGCTCAGGTTGGACTGCTCGCCGCCGTCGGGCGCGACAAGGTGCTGGTGCATCCGCGGCCGCGTCTGTCGGTGATCTCCGTGGGCGGCGAACTGGTCGACACCGATCGGACCCCGGGGCCAGGGCAGGTCTACGACGTCAACTCCTACGCCCTTGCCGCCGCAGCGCGCGACGCCGGAGCCGACGTCAACCGCGTCGGAATCGTCAGTACCGATCCCAAGCGCCTGCGCGAGGTGGTCGAGGGTCAGCTGATTCGATCCGAGATCGTGGTCATCGCCGGAGCAGTGGGCGGCGGCGCATCGGACGGAGTGCGTGAGGCGCTCGGCGAACTCGGAGACATGGAAGTGGAGCGAGTTGCCATGCACCCCGGATCCGTTCAGGGCTTCGGTCAACTCGGACGCGACGAAGTACCCACCTTTCTGTTGCCGGCCAACCCCGTCAGCGCACTGGTGGTCTTCGAGGTCATGGTGCGTCCGCTGATTCGCATCGCCCTCGGCCGACGGCAGCCGATGCGACGGACCGTCACCGCCCGAACCGTCGCGCCGATCACCTCGATCGAGGATCGCAAAGGCTTCCTTCGTGGGCAGCTCATGCGCGACGAGGGGACCGGTGAGTACCTGGTTCAGGCACTCGGCGGCGCACCCGGATCGTCCTCGCATCTCCTCGCGACACTCGCCGAGGCGAACTGCCTGGTCGTCATCGATCCCGAGGTCACCGAAATCCGCACCGGCGAAGAAGTGAAGGTCTCGTTCCTCGCTCAGAGAGGCTGACGCCATGTGAGCGGTAGTTCGTAGTGGGCTACGAATTTCCGCTCACCTGCGCGTAGCGCATAACATCGACGGATGCCGCGAACGTGGTCGAGCCACCCAGGTTGGCCGGCGAAATTGGGTCCAGTGAGAGTGGCCGGCGGAACCGTCACCGTGCGGCCGGTACGGATGCGCGACGCGGCCGCCTGGAGCCGGATTCGTACCGCGGATCGCGCCCACCTCGAACCCTGGGAGCCCAGCGGAGAAGGCAGCTGGAACTCACGGCATCACATCTCCTCGTGGCCGAGCCTGTGCTCGGGGCTCAAATCCGAGGCCCGCAAGGGACACATGGTGCCGCTGGTGATCGAGGTCGACGGTGAATTCTGTGGCCAGATCACCACCGGAAACATCGTGCGCGGAGCACTTCGATCGGCCTGGATCGGGTACTGGGTGTCCAAGGAGGTCAACGGCAAGGGCGTGGCGACCGCGGCTCTGGCGCTCGGGCTCGACCACTGCTTCGGTCCCGTCGGACTCCACCGCGTCGAAGCGACGGTCCGACCGGAGAACCTGGCCAGCCAGGCAGTGCTGCGCAATGTCGGTTTTCGTGAAGAAGGACTGCTCTACAAGTACCTCGACGTCGACGGCGAATGGCGCGATCACAAGCTCGTCGCGATCACCTCGGGTGAGGTGCAGGGAACCGTCGTCGATCGGTTGGTTCGTGCGGGCCGCGCTGCGTGGGCCTGAGTTTCGCCGCGCAGACACGAGCATTCGTGTTGTCAAAGTGACAGGAGTGTAATTCGGGTCGGCGCGTCTGCGTCGTTCTCGTACCTCCTCCGCATAGCCTGAGGACGTCTTTCACTGTCGCCGTCGCCGAAAGGGAGGAGAACAACGCCGATGCCGAACTCGATCATCTGGATCGGTCTGGTAGCCGTCTGGCTCTTCGTTCTTCTGCCCATGCTCATGACCAAGCGTCCGCAGATCATGCAGACAACGGACGCTGCGCTCGCCACGCGCGTGCTGCATCGGGGTGGCACCGAGCGAAAGCGGCGCGGTCCCGCGACCGGTCACCGCAGTGATCCCGACTGGCGACCGGAGGACGACCTGCGAGTCTCCGCGCCGGCCCGCGAGATTTTCGGCCCCACGATTGCAGCTGCTCGTCCAGACTCACCCGATCTACCCGGTACCGCGGAGGACCCGATGGACACTCACGCAACAGAGAACGACCTCGATCGCGAGGCACCGGACACGGATGCACCGCGTGGCAGTTCACCCGCGCACGAACCCGGAGTCGTCGACGACGATTTCGTCCCTCGCCGACGAGGCCGCGGCGGTTTCGATCCCGAGGCCGATGCGATCGCCCGGGCCGCGCGGTACGCATTTCGGCAGCGCGCCGTTCTGGGGCTGGTCTTCGCGGCGATCACCACCGCGGCCCTGGCCTTCATCATCTCGCCGACGGTCTGGTGGCTGTGCGGACTGTCCGTCGCCGTCCTCGCCGGCTACCTGTACTACCTGCGTCGTCAGGTGCAGATCGAGGAGGAGGTGCGCCGGCGTCGGCTCACTCGGATGGGCCGATCTCGTCTGGGCGTGGAATCGGAAACCGACGACGAGCTCGAGCTGGTCCCGCAACGACTGCGTCGACCGGGTGCGGTGGTGCTCGAGATCGACGACGAGGATCCCGAATTCGAGCATCTCGATCACTACGAGGAGCCGTTCCAGGCACGTCGCGACGACGACCGGGACTTGCGCAGAGCCCAGGGCGCGTAGTTACCGCCCGAAGCGGCTTTGCTAGTGTTGTCCAGCCGGTCCGCACGACGGCAAAGGGGCTGTGGCGCAGTTGGTAGCGCGTCTCGTTCGCATCGAGAAGGTCAGGGGTTCGATTCCCCTCAGCTCCACTAAAACAGGCCGGTCGACAATGTCGACCGGCCTGTTTTTGCGTTCACATCGAACTCAGGAGGCGGAGCCGGATCCGAGCAGGTCCAGGATCGGGATGTCGGAGATCGTGCTTCCGGTGGTGCTTCCGGTCGAGAAAAGGCTGGAGATGAAGGAAGCGATGTCCATTGCGGAACTCCTATGTGGTGTGAGGGTTGTAAGCCGGCGCGCCTTACGTAACGCGCGACCAGGAGTAGTTCTATCGCCTCGAACCAAACGTTGTGGCGGTATTGAGCGTTCTTAACCGGTCAAGTGAACGATTCGGCCTGAAACTTCTCCAACCGATGTGGCGAATATGGCCATCCCAGACCGCTGGTGCGAAGCTGCTTGCGGTGCGACAGCCGGACTCTCGACTGCACGTGGAGGCTCTCGAGGGCTGGGTGTGCTCTGTGCCACACTGCTCGAGTGAACAACTCGATGAATGTGCACGTCCAACCCACGGATGGCAATCGCATCACCGCGCAAATAATCGCGCCTCGCGGTGTCGAGACACAGGTGACGACCGAGTCCAACTACAAACTCGACCACTCCGCGACTCCATGGCTCGCGCCGCTGCTGGTGGCCGGAATGCGGAAGGGTTGGAATATCGGCTTCAGCGACCCGGTGGATTCGTTCGCTCTTCGGGGCGCGGTCGCGGCTCAGAATATTTTGGTGGATTGGTACCCGAAGCGGTTTCGGCAGATATCGGTCTCGGCCGAGCCCACCCAGGTCGTATCCGGGGCGAAAGGCGTGGGCTGTTTCTTCAGTGGAGGCGTCGACAGCTTCTATTCAGCGATCACGCAATCCGATCGGATTTCTCATCTGATCTTCGTCCACGGTTTCGACATCGCAGTAGATGACGAGGATCTCGCGCTCAGGGCCTTGTCCGGAGCCCGCGAGGCAGCTGCAGAGTTGGGTAAGCCCCTCATCGAAATCAAGACCACGCTCAGGCCCGCTTTCGGCAACCGACTACCGCTCGAGTGGGGGTACGACTTCCACGGTGCCGCGCTTGCGCATGTCGGACTCGCGTTGTCGCAGCACCTGAACACCGTCATCATTCCTTCCTCGTACAGCCGTCGGCAATTGCACCCGTGGGGGTCTCATCCAGAGCTCGATCCGTTGTGGTCGAGTAACGGCGTGGCTTTCGAGCACCACGAGCTCGATGTCGACCGATACGGGAAGATTCGCTTTATCGGCGGAAACGAAACCGCGATGAAACACCTACGCGTCTGCTGGCAGAACCCGAACGGAAGCTTCAATTGCGGCAGATGTGCTAAATGCCTCCGCACCAAGATCGGGCTGATACTTGCCGGTGCCGAAAGCTCCAAGCTTCCGGGCGCAATCGACCTCGGTGCCGTGCGACGGATGAAGATGGAGGGCTGGGATCGTCGGCAATTTCGAGATGGCATTGCTGCGCTGGAGCAGTCCGGCACCCTCGATGTGCACTTCCACCGCGCAATGAAACGAGCCATTCGTCGAAGTTATCGGTCGCAGGCGATGTCGTACTCGGTCAACGCACGTCCTGTTCAGATGCTGGTTCGGGGTGTCTTGGCCTTGAAGCCTCAGCGATGAAGACATGCGCTTCGTCGTGCGAGGCATCCGATGTACTCCGTCCAGCGTTGTTCACCGACCTTGTGCAGTGAAGCGACGCAGGCGAATGACGGGCCGATTCGGCCGGTGATCGAGAATGTTCTTAGCAATCGAAACGGGCAGGAAGTATGGTTGAGGAATTGACGACCGACCTACCGGCCGCGCGGGTAGATTGACGGGCGATATTGTGAACGGTCCGGTTCCGGGCCCAAGATCTGCCCCTGCAACTTCTCTACGGAGTGTGAATGTCGTTCGAGATCGTCGACCTCGCTGAAACGTGGGTCGCGGGTCTTCCCGTTCGCAGCCCCAAACGGGCGCTCGGACGCCTCAACGACCCGGCTCTCGATCAAGCGTGGTCCGCGGTTCTCAATCAGGAGACTTCCGGTCCGCTCGCTTCGATTTATACCGACTTCGCCCCCGGTATCGGTTCGTACAATACGCAGGTAGTCGGTTATCAGTGTTCTTCGCTCGGTCAAGTCGCGCGCGGACATCTGGTTGCGAAAGTGCCCGCGGCGAAATACGCACGCTTTTCTGCGGTGGGGTATTTTCCCGAGGTCCTCACCCGATTGTGGACGCAGATCGACCATGCCGAAGAGCAGGGCGAGATAGTGCGATCGTTCACCGGTGATTACGAGTGCTATCCGCACGCGTACAAGATCGACCTCTATCTGGCGATCAGTGCGCCCGGCGGTTCGTCATGACCTTCCGTGTCACGGCACGCAGCGCGGAGATTTTCAGTGGGTTGGTGGCACCGCGAGTGGAGCCCGGCGCGGAATCGAGCGGTAGCGAGTGGATGCGATTCCTGCGAGATCGTGTGCGCGAGAAGCACATCGACGCGATGCAGGTGAGTACGGTGTACGTCCCGGATCCGCACGGCACGGTCAATGCGGTGGTCGCGGTCTCGGTGGATTCGCCCGGTGACGTCGCAGTGGGGGACGTGTTCGTCTCCATACCGACCGGCGTGTTCGCAGTGTTCACGCCCGCAGGCGCGTTGGCGGATCCGATCGAGGACGTGTGGGCGCAGGTCGACGAGTGCGTGGCGTCCGGATCGATATTTCGCGCCTACAAAGAGGAAGTCGAAGTCGTTACAAATGCTGGAGAAGTGGAACTTTTCATTTCAATCGTTTTGTAAACGAGTCGTTCTTCATGCAATTGTCACTTTCGAATCACAAAGTCGCCACCGAACCGGTTACTATTGGCGAGCGCTGGCAGCCCGATATGCCGAAGTGAATTCCACGTTCACCTCGATCGGCCGACGGGTAGGCAGCGCGTACAGAGCGTCGATGTCAGGGCAAGGTCGACAGAGCAGGGGTATTTCAACATGGTGAGACAACTCAGGGCAGAAGCCACACGAGCGGCCGCACTGCGCGCTGCAGCAGATCTCTTTCTCGAGGTGGGGCACGCAAATGCCACGCTGAGTCAGGTGTCAGCGCAGTCCGGTGTGACCAAGGGTGCGCTGTACTTCCACTTCGCGTCGAAGGAAGAGCTGGCCCGTGCGATCGTGGACGAGGGTCATGAGCGCGTGTCCACCGCATGCGCGGGCATGGTCGACAGCCGTAGCCCGGCGCTGGAATCCATCATCGGAATTTCGTATTCGGTGCTCGAACTGGCGGCCTCGGACCCCCTGGTTCGCGTCATGTATCGATTGCAGATGGAGATCGACGGATCCGACACCGCCCGCGGCAGTGTGTTCGGCACCTGGGGAAACATCTTCGAGCATCTCTTCGAGCGGGCCATCGAGCACGGTGACGTCGCCGACCATCTCGACGCGGGCAACGCGGCTCTGCTGGTGTGCGAGATGCTCGCCGGAGTCCTGATGGTGTCCGAGGCGCAGTCGCGTCTCGAGGATGCTCCCTCACGTATGGAGAAGGTCTGGAACACGGTTCTTCCGTCACTGGTTCCCGCCGACAAGCTCGCTTACTTCCGCGAATTCGCGGCGCGGAGTCTGTCCAGTTTCGTGCGCGAGAGCATCACGTCGGGATCTGTCACCGTCTGAAAGTTTCGTGATCTCGGTGTGCTTGCCGCCTGCCGAGTTGCCGGGCACACTGTGTGACATGGAACACACTGTGCAGAGACCGCGGATGTCGGACAACGAACTCCGGAAGGCGATCGGCACCCTGCAGCAGCGCGCCGACGACGCACGCAAACATGGTGCCGAAGACGACGCTGGGCGCATCGAGCGGACCATCGCCGACTATCGCGACGAGATGTCGCAAAGATTGTGACGACCCTCCCGGTCGTCACCGCGTAGGGTCGAAATCGACCTGATACGTGGCAACCGCTGGGGGATAAAAGCTTCGATGGCTACATACGATCTGCGCGGCAAGAAGACGTTGATCACGGGAGCAGGTAGCGGAATCGGTCGGGCAACGGCCATCGCTGCTGCGGGGGTGGGAGCCGAGCTCTTCCTCACCGATATCAACGGCACCGGTTTGGCGGAGACGGTCGACCTGGTCGGTCGCGCGGGCGGTACCGTCAGTCACTCGTTGCCCTTCGACGTGTCCGATTTCGAGGCCGTCTCCGCGTTCGCGGACGACATTCACGCGGAATTCGGCAGCCTGGACGTCGTGATGAACGTTGCCGGTATTTCGGCGTGGGGAACGGTCGAGAATCTCGAGCATCGGCATTGGAAGTCGATGATCGACGTCAATCTGATGGGCCCGATTCACGTCATCGAGAAGTTCCTGCCCCCGATGATCGAGGCCGGACGCGGTGGACACCTGGTCAACGTCTCGTCCGCCGCCGGATTGATTCCTCTGCCGTGGCACGCCGCCTACAGCGCCAGCAAGTACGGTCTACGCGGGGTGTCCGAGGTGCTCAAGTACGACCTCAAGCGTCACGGGATCGGCGTGAGCCTGGTGGTGCCCGGCGGGGTCAAGACCGGACTGGTGCAGACGCTGCAGATCGCCGGCGTCGATCGTGACGATCCGCGCGTACAGAAGTTGCAACACCGATTCGAAAAGCGTGCCGTGGAACCGTCGGTCGTCGCCGATGCCATTCTCGCTGGAATCGCCAAGCGCAAGTACCTCGTCTACTCCTCGAACGACATCAGGTTCGGGTACTGGGTCGCCCGAAAATTCGCTCCGCCCTACGAGTTCGTCCTGCAGAAGGCCAACGATCAGTTCTCCAAACTGCTCGAGCCGCGGTCAGTCGGGGGTTCGTCGAAATCGACGTCCAACGTGCGCGCACCCGGCCCCGAATAGGACAGCTCGTCGTGCGGATTGGCCAGCGCACAGCCGGCCAACGACAGGCAACCGCAGCCGATGCACCCGGTCAGATTGTCCCGAAGCCGAATCAATTGCTCTATCCGAGAGTCGAGTTCACGATGCCACCGCGTCGAGAGCCTGGCCCAGTCCTCGCGCGTCGGCGTCCGCTCGTCCGGTAGTTCGCTCAACGCCTGACGTATGTTCGCCAGCGGTATCCCCACCTTCTGCGAGATCCGGATGAAGGCAACCCGTCGCAGAGTTTCGCGATGGAATCTGCGCTGGTTACCCGACGTTCGGCGGCTGCTGATCAGCCCCTGTTTCTCGTAGAAGTGCAACGCCGAGACCGCAACTCCGCTGCGCTCGGACAGCTGGCCGGGGGTCAATTCGCGGACGTTCCACTCGGGCATCGGCACGACCTCGACAATACTTCAGGTCCTGATCCCAGCGGCGACAGGCGAATGGGTTTACCGTTCGTTCATGAGTGTCGATGCGGGTGCGGGCCCATTGGGTGCCAACTCCGAGGTAGGGGTGCTGCGTACCGTCATGCTGCACCGGCCGGGAGACGAGCTTCGGCGCCTCACGCCGCGAAACAACGACCAACTGCTGTTCGACGGTCTGCCGTGGGTCGATCGTGCACAGGACGAGCACGACGCGTTCGCAGATCTCCTGCGTGGCCGCGGGGTCACGGTACTGCTCCTCGGCGAGCTTCTCACCGAGGCCATGACGGCCAGCGGCGCAGCGCGCATGCAAGGTATCTCCGCCGCTGTCGATGCCCGACGGCTCGGCCGATCGCTCGCCGAGGACCTGGCTCAACATCTGCGTGGTGTGCCTGCGGCCGAATTGGCGCAGATCCTGATGGCGGGCATGACATTCGACGAATTGCTCGAGGCGGAGACGGGGGAGCCGCAACCGATCGGGGCATCGCTGGTTCGGCGAATGCATCACGGTGGTGACTTCGTCATCGATCCGCTGCCGAACCTGTTGTTCACCCGCGACTCGTCGTTCTGGATGGACGATCGAGTGGCGATCACCTCGCTGGCTCTGCCTGCCCGAGTGCGGGAGACATCGCTGACCGATCTGATCTACGCGTTCCATCCGATGTTTCGGGGCGTGCGGCGCGCGTACGAGTCGCGGACCGCTCCGGTCGAGGGAGGGGACGTGTTGCTGCTCGCCCCGGGTGTGGTGGCCGTCGGAGTAGGGGAGCGCACCACGCCCGCAGGTGCAGAAGCGTTGGCGCGCAGCCTGTTCGAAGATGATCTGGCGCACAGTGTGCTGGTGGTGCCGATCGCGCAGGAGCGCGCGTCGATGCATCTGGACACAGTGTGCACCATGGTCGATGCCGACGCGGTGGTGATGTACCCGGCCATTGCGGACACGCTGTCCGCGTTCACCATTCACCGCGAGGACGCAGGCGTCAGTATTCGCGGCGCCGACCCGTTTCTCGAGGCGGCCGCCGATGCGATGGGCATCGGCAAGCTGCGGTTGATCGATACCGGACTGGACCACGTCACCGCCGAGCGCGAACAATGGGACGACGGCAACAACACACTGGCCATTGCGCCGGGAGTCGTCGTCGCATACGAGCGCAACGTCGAAACGAATGCACGGCTCGAGGCGTCGGGCATCGAGGTGCTGCGTATCTCCGGATCGGAGCTGGGTTCGGGGCGAGGCGGTCCCCGCTGCATGTCCTGCCCGGTGTCGCGCGAGAGGTTGTAGCCCGCTACAGCACGGTCTGCACCTTGTCGGCCGGCCGGGCGAGCACCGTGCCCTTGTCGGTCACCACGATCGGGCGCTCGATGAGAATCGGGTGCTGGGCCATCGCCGCGATCAGCGTGTCGGCGTCCGCGCCTGCCAGCCCCATTTCCTTGTAGATGCTCTCGCGAGTTCGAATGGCCTGACGGGGTTCGAGTCCGGCGTCGGCGAGCAGAGTGCGGAGTTCGTCCTCGGTGGGAGGCGTGTCGAGGTATCGGATCACCGTCGGAACCACACCTGCTTCCTCGATCAGTTTCAGCGCTGTGCGAGAGGTGTTGCACCGCGGATTGTGGTAGATCGTCGCGAACGTGCTCATGTTTGCGATCCTGCCACGCGGGTAGCCACCACGACAGATTCACGCCAGGAACGGGAGTGGTTATGACGGACAAGCGCATTGTCATTGCAGGTGGCCACGGCCAGATCGCCCAACATCTGACTCAGGTGCTCACGGCGCACGGAGATCGTGCGGTATCGCTGATTCGCAACAGCGATCACGTCGACGCCGTCACCGCGCTGGGCGCGCTGCCGCAGGTGATCGACCTCGAATCGGCGTCCGTCGACGAGCTTGCTGCAGTGCTTTCCGACGCAGACGCTGTGGTGTTCGCCGCAGGTGCAGGCCCGAACAGTGGTCCCGAGCGCAAGGACACGGTCGATCGGGCGGGCGCGGTGCTCCTGGCCGATGCGGCAGAGAAGGCCGGTGTGCGCCGCTATGTCCTGATCAGTTCGTTCGGTGCCGGAGAGCCGGTCGCCGAGGATCTCGACGCCGGTTGGAAGGCGTACATCGAGGCCAAAACGGCTGCGGAGGACAATGTATCGGCCCGTAGTGGACTGGATTGGACAATTCTGCGTCCGGGCAAATTGACGGATGAGGACCCCACTGGCTCGGTGGCTCTCACCGAGCCGCCGCTCGACCCGGGCGAGGTGACGCGCGCCGATGTGGCCGCGGTGATCGCTCAGTTGATCGAGACCGGCTCGGCCGTGCGCAAGACCCTGATGTTGACCTCCGGTCCGACCTCGATCGTCGACGCAGTCGACGCGCTCGGATAGGGCATCGACCGTGCGCGTACACATCGATTCGTCGAACACCACCCCGGTGTTCGAGCAGCTTCGGATGCAGATTCTGGGGCTGGTGCGATCGGGCGATCTCATCGCCGGTACCAAGATTCCGACGGTCAGAGGACTGGCCGAGGAACTCAAGATCGCACCGAACACGGTGGCGAAGACCTACCGCGAACTCGAGCAGCAGGGGATCATCGAGACGAGGGGCCGCTCCGGTTCGTTCGTCGCGTCGGGCGGCGATCCGTCGCGTGACATCGCGGCCCGGGCGGCGACGGAGTTCGTCAGGGCGGTCCGGTCCATCGGCCTGGACGACGACCAGGCTCGCTCGTTCCTCGAATCGGCCCTCAAGGGTGCGAGCGGCAGCTAAGTTGACGCTTCAACCTACTTCTGTCAGGGTAGGGCTGCCCGTACAGCCCTGTCAGAAGGATGTGTCATGAACTCCACCGTCGTCCGCGACGCCGTTGCCCTCGTAGCTCGAATCGGCCTGGGTATCGTATTCATTGCCCACGGTTGGCAAAAGCTCAACACCTACGGACTCGACGGCACCGCCGCGAACTTCGAGATGATGAACATCCCGCTGCCCACCGCGTCCGCCTACTTCGCCACGTTCGTCGAACTCGTCGGCGGCGGCGCACTCGTACTGGGAATCTTCACTCCCGTCGCCGGTCTGCTGTTGTTCCTGAACATGCTCGGTGCCGCCATCTTCGTGCACTTCGAGAACGGCGTGTTCGCAACCGACAACGGCTACGAACTGGTCGTCGCTCTCGGCGTCGGCGCACTGCTGCTCGCCGCATTCGGTGCCGGACGCCTCAGCATCGACGGACTGACCAAGGGAAAAACGGCACTGCTCGGATAGGGGCGCTCCGCTCCTGCCTGTCCTGAATCAGCGCCAACTCGGCAGCCACAACTGTTCCTGCCACATCTGCGGCGTGATCGGCATAGCGGTCAGAATCGGCCACAGCCAGACGAAGTTGGCTATCACCACGGCGAGGTACAAGGACACCAGTAGTAGTCCGGTACCTCGCCGTTCGGCCGACGCGGTGGCTTTGCCGATGATGTCGCCCAACACCAACGCGAAGCCCATCACCATGAACGGTGCCAGCGCCACCGCGTAGAAGTAGTACATCTGTCGGTCGAGTGTGGTGAACCAGGGCAGCAGTGCTGCGGAGTACGCGACGAGCACTGTGGCGTAACGCCAGTCGCGGCGCACGAACACCGACCAGATCACCCAGGCCAGCATCGGCAGTGCCAGCCACCACATCGCAGGCGTGCCGATCAACATGATCGCCTTCACGCACGAGGACGCCGAGCAGCCGGATACGTTCTCGCCGTCGGCGAAGTAGTACAGCATCGGTCGCAGGCCCATCGGCCACGTCCACGGCTTCGATTCCCACGGGTGCCGGTTGCCGGCCGAATTGGTCAGTCCCTCATGGAATTGCAGCACACTGCCGCTGTAGAACCACAGCGAACGCAGCGCGTCGGGAACGAACGAGAACGGCCCGCCGACGCCGACACCGTCGCCGACCTCGTGCCGGTAGACGCCGGTCTCGGAGGTGAACCATGCCCACCACGTCATCAGATACACCGCGATCGGAACGACCACCAGCGCGTACAGCGCAGGCCCGACGTCGCGCACTGCCGTTCCCCGCCACGGGCGTCCGACGCCGTACGACCGCCGCGCCGCCACATCGAATGCCACGCTCAGCAATCCGAAGAACGCGATGAAGTACAGACCCGACCACTTGGTGCCGCAGGCGAGACCCAGCATCACGCCGGCCCCGAATCTCCACCACCGCACGCCCATTCGTGGGCCGAGAGCACTGGCATCCATTCGACCTTCGGCGCGCACTTTCGACAGTCGCTGCCGCATGTCGTCGCGGTCGACGACCAAGCAGCCCAAGGCAGCGGTGACGAAGAAGGCGAGAAAGATGTCCAGCATGCCGATTCGGCTACTGACGAACGTCACGCCGTCGACGGTCAGCAGAATCCCGGCGATCGCACCGACGAGTGTCGATCGCGCGAGGCGTCGCACGATGCGAATCACCAACAGCACCAACAAGGTTCCGGCGACCGCCGACGAGAAACGCCAACCCCACCCGTTGTAGCCGAACAACGCTTCCCCGACGGCGATCAGCTGCTTGCCGACCGGGGGATGCACCACCAGCCCGTATGCCGGATTGTCTTCGAGTCCACCGGTGAGAACCTGATAGCCCTGCGGGGCGTAGTGCTTCTCGTCGAACACCGGCGTTCCTGCGTCGGTGGGGTACCGCAGCATCGTGAAGCGAGTGATCGCGCAGATGACGGTGACGACGATGGTGACGATCCAACCGCGGCGGGCATCGGTGTCGTGGAACCAGTCGCGCGCGGCAACGGTGGGCCCGGGACTGACCATCGACCGGTCGCCGGAGCGCTCAGAGGTCAGCAAGGTCACGTACCGATCGTAGGCGTTGATCGGCAGTGCCCGACAAACCGCGCCGCCGCATGCGGGACACTGGAGCCATGCTCATCCTTGCCGCCACCCCGATGGGCGACGTCGGTGATGCCTCGCAGCGCCTGCGTGATGCCCTCGGCAGTGCCGATGTCGTCGCCGCCGAGGACACCCGACGCACCAAACAACTGGCCTCGTCTCTCGGCGTGGCAATCACGGGCAGGGTCGTCAGTTTCTACGATCAGGTCGAAACTGCCCGCCTCCCGGCACTCGTCGAGGCAGTGGCCGAGGGCAAGACGGTGTTGCTGGTGACCGATGCGGGGATGCCGTCGGTGAGCGACCCCGGCTACCGCCTCGTGGCAGCCTGCGTCGAGGCAGATCTGCCGGTGACGTGTCTGCCCGGTCCTTCGGCAGTGACGACGGCGCTCGCGTTGTCCGGTCTGCCCGTCGAACGGTTCTGCTTCGACGGCTTCGCCCCGCGCAAGCAGGGACAGCGGCGCACCTACTTTCGGTCGGTGCTCGCCGAGCCGCGCGCCATCGTGTTCTTCGAGGCACCGCATCGCCTCGTCGCGTGCCTGGAAGACGCCGTCCACGTCCTCGGCCCGGACCGCCGCGCCGCAGTATGCCGTGAGCTCACCAAGACCTACGAGGAGGTCCGACGCGGCGGCCTCGGCGAGCTGCTCGAATGGTCGAGGGACGGAGTGCGCGGCGAGATCACCGTCGTGCTCGAAGGAGCCGTCGCCGTCGCCGAGGAGCCGGAGGACCTCGTTGCCGACGTCGAGACGTTGGTGGCGTCAGGCATGCGGTTGAAGGACGCGTGTGCCCAGGTTGCGGTGGACGGCGTCTCCAAGCGTGAGGTCTACGAGGCCGTTCTCGCCGCGCGCAAAGAGCAGTAGCGGGTCAGCCCACCACTTGCTGACGCAGACCCTCGGTGGCCGCTTCGAGGATCGTCTTGGTTCCCTTCTTCACCAGGAAGCCGGGGAGGGGAATCTTCGGGTCGACAGTCAGCTCGAACTCGACGTGAGTGCCGTTGCCCTTGGGCGTCAACGTGTATCGGCCCTCCTGGGCCTTCTGCTGAGTGCTTTCCACCAGCGTCCACGACACCTCGTTCTCGGTCCACGTGTACTCGACGAGCTGCTCGTCGTTGACGCCGATGATCGAGACGTGCATCTTGACGTGGTGTGGCTTGCCGTCGTCGAACCGATCGACGACCTCACACTTCTTGTGGACCGGGGACCACGAGGGAAGGCCCTCGACGTCGGCGAGAACTTCGAGGATTGCCGATGCATCTGCGTCGATGTCGACTGACTTGTTCGCTGTGACTGCCATGGGGAGAAGGTATCTCAGCTTTCTCTGCGAGGACTGACGTTCTGCGCGAACTCGCCGATCGCTCTCAGTGCGCGGCGGGCTTCGGGGACGAAGTCGGCGGCCTGGAACACGTGGACCTGGTCCTCGTACACCTGGAGTTCGCACTCGACTCCGGCGACAGCGAGGCGCTGAGCCATGAGTTCTGCGTCGGCGTAGACCATTTCGGTGGAACCGACCTGAATCAGCACCGGAGGCAGGTCTGTCAGATCACCGTCGACGGGTGAGACCCGCGGGCCCTTTTCACCGTCGACGACGATGCGCGAGTCGACGCGGTCGGCCAGCGCGGTCAGTGCGGGAACTGCGGTGGACGGAAACACCGAACACTTCGACGCATTTTCGTGCTCGAGCTTGCCGGTGGGGTCCATATCGGTCAACGGCGACATGGTGAATATCCCTGCGGGCGCGGGCAGGCCGACGGTCCGCAGCGCCAGAGCGACCATGAATGCGAGATATCCGCCTGCCGAGTCGCCACCGACGACGATCTGCTCCGGTCGGTATCCGGAATCGAGGAGGAAGCGGTACGCGTCGACGCCGTCCTCGACGGCATGGCTGATCGGATTGCGCGGCATCATGCGGTAGTTCACCGACAGAACCGAGCCGTCGACGTGCTTCGACACTCGCGAGGTCATCCGTCGATGGGTGCGCAGGCCGCAGCAGACGAACGCGCCGCCGTGCAGGTACAGCACCACCCGATCGGATCCAGTGCCCTCGGCGCGGATCCATTCGGCCTCGCACTCGGCCAGCATGACGCGACTGCGCGTGGTGCCGCTGATCTGCGGGACGAGCAGTCCGGCGTAGTCGACCAGACCCATCGGCCACGGAAGAGAGGGTGCCTGCGCCCACACGGTCAGAAACGGACGGACCGTGAACTGCAGGTATTTGGACAGGATCTGCGACTGCAGGCTCGCGCCACGGATGTCGCGTCGGCGTGCGGACGCTGCCGGATCGGTCGATTTCACTACGGTGAGCGCCGGATTCATGACCGTCGCCTCCATCCCCGTTGTCGGTGCACGGCGCGTGTGCGTCGTGCGTCGTCGGAACCCCGCTCTATTTGGAACCCCTGCTAACGGACAATAGCGGGTAGCTTTTCGTGACCCGACGTAAGGTCGTGTTCTGAGTCACATTCGGTGCAGTACCGTGACACAAAACAAAAGGGGAGAAGGACAGAACATGGCACTCATGCCCATTACCGAATCGATGTTTCTGATCGCCGAGTCGCGGGAGCACCCGATGCACGTGGGCGGACTGCAACTGTTCGTTCCGCCGGGGGATCCGCACGAGTTCGCGGAGGAGGTGCACCGCAAGTTCACCACCGGTGAGGTGCACGAGTTGTACCGCAAGCGGCCTGCCCGGCCCGTGCAGATCATGGGAAACCTTGCGTGGGCCCATGACGACGACGTCGACTTCGAGTACCACGTTCGACGCGCTGTACTGCCTCAACCCGGGCGTATTCGAGAACTGTTCCAGTTCCTCTCGCTCAACCACAGCGCGCCGCTGGACCGCTATCGGCCGATGTGGGAACTGCACATCGTGGAGGGGCTGGCCGACGGACGAATTGCGCTGTACACCAAGATGCATCATTCGTTGGCCGACGGCGTGAGCGCCCTCAAGCTGTCGATGCGCACGCTCACCGACGATCCGGACGATCGCAACGGGTTGGCCGCCTGGGACCCGTCGTTGTTCGGTCGACGCAAGAAGCAGATCGACGAGAGCGAGCCCGGACGACTGGCGCAGCTGGGCAGCGGCCTCTCGGCGGGACGCAAGATTGCCGGCGACCTGGTGGACTTTGCGCCGGCATCCGCTCGAATCGGGTTACGCGCGTTGAAGAAACAGGGCGCACAGCTACCGTTGCAGGCCCCGCGGACGATGTTCAACGTGGCCATCGGCGGTGCTCGACGCTTCGCGGCAGAGAGCTGGTCGATCGAGCGTATTCGTAAGGTCGGCACCGCGCTCGATGCGACCCTCAACGACATGGTGCTCGCGATGTGCGCCGGCGCGCTGCGGGCATACCTCATCGATCAGAATGCTCTTCCGGAGGAGCCGCTGATCGCCATGGTGCCGGTCTCGCTGCGCAAAGAGGGCGACGACAAGGACGCCGGGAACTCCGTGACGACCATCCTGTGCAATCTGGGAACCGACGAATCCGACCCGCTGCTCCGCCTCGAACGCATCAAGCAGTCCACGGTCAGGGGCAAGCAGATGATGAGGGAGCTCAACACCCTCGAAGCGCTTGCCGTCGGTGCGATCACCATGGCCCCGTTGCTGTTCGGGCCGGTTCCGGGATTCGTCGACTACACCCCGCCGCCGTTCAACGTCATCATCTCCAACGTGCCGGGCACCAAGGAAGAGCTGTACTGGAACGGCGCGAAACTCGACGGCATCTACCCGGCGTCCATCGTGTGCGACGGACAAGCCCTGAACATCACCGTCGCCAGTAACGGTGACTCACTGAACTTCGGGCTCATCGGGTGCCGGCGCAGTGTGCCGCATCTGCAGCGCATGCTGACGCATCTCGAGAACACGTTGGAGGAGCTCGAGAAGACCTTGTGAGAGCGGCTTCGCCGCACGTGAGTGGAACTTCGTAGTGGGTTACGAAGTTTCGCTCACATGCGCGGAGCGCACTACTCGTACTTAGGGAACACCGGCGTCGGGGTCGCTAGTGCGGTACCGGGCACCGAACGTGTTGCGATATCGGTGAATTCGCGATTCGATGCGCCGAGCAGGTCCAGGATGCGCGACGCGGAATCGGGCATGACGGGCTGCGTCAGGATGCCCACGATGCGCAGAACCTCGAGCGTCACGTACAGCACGGTGGCCATGCGATCGGGATCGGTCTTGCGCAGTACCCATGGCTGCTGCAGCGAGAAGTAGCGGTTGGTCTCACCGAGCACCGACCAGATCGCTTCGAGCGCGGAATGCAGTGCCTGCACCTCGAATTCGCGTCGGCAGATCTCGAGGAGTGCGTCCGCGCGGGCCAGCATCGCGTTGTCCTCGGCGGTGAATTCTCCCGGTGTCGGGAGTGCTCCGTCGAGGTTCTTGGCAACCATCGTCAGCGAACGCTGCGCGAGGTTGCCGAGCTCGTTGGACAGGTCGGCGTTGACGCGGGCGACGATGGCCTCGTGGCTGTAGCTACCGTCCTGGCCGAACGAGACCTCGCGGAGGAAGAAGAAGCGCACCGGATCGAGGCCGTAGTTCTCCACCAACGACTGCGGGTCCAGAACGTTGCCCAGAGACTTGGACATCTTCTCGCCCTTGACGTTCAGGAACCCGTGCACGAACACTCGCTTGGGGAGTTCGATGCCCGCGGACATCAGGAATGCAGGCCAGTAGACGGTGTGGAAGCGGGTGATGTCCTTGCCGATGATGTGCAGATCGGCCGGCCAGAATTTCCGGTACGACTCCGACTCGAGGTCGGGATAGCCGGCACCGGTGAGGTAGTTGGTGAGCGCGTCGACCCACACGTACATCACGTGCGCAGGGTCGCCGGGCACCGGGACACCCCAGTCGAACGTGGTGCGGGAGATCGACAGGTCCCGCAGGCCGCCCTTGACGAAGTTCACGATCTCGTTGCGGCGCGTGTTCGGCGCAATGAAGTCCGGCGACGCGTCGTACAGCTCGAGCAGTTTGTCCTGGTACTGCGAGAGCCGGAAGAAATACGACGACTCCTCGGTCCACTCGACCGGAGTGTTGGTCTCCGTCGCGACGCGCGATCCGCCCTCGGCGAGGGAGGTCTCGGCCTCGGTGTAGAACGCCTCGTCCCGCACCGAGTACCAGCCGGAGTAGGAGTCCAGGTAGATGTCGCCGTTCGCTTCCATCCGCCTCCACAGTTCCTGGCTGGCGGCGTGGTGATCGGCATCGGTGGTGCGGATGAAGCGTCCGTACGAGATCTTCAGCAGGTCCTGCGCGGTCTGGAATGCACCGGAGTTGCGCGCGGCGAGCTCGCGCACGTCCACGCCCTCGGTCTGCGCGGTCTGCTGCATCTTCAGGCCGTGCTCGTCGGTGCCCGTCAGGAATCGCACGTCGTAGCCGTCGAGGCGCTTGAAGCGCGCGATGGTGTCGGTGGCGATGTACTCGTAGGCGTGTCCGATGTGCGGAGCGCCGTTGGGGTACGCGATCGCCGTGGTGACGTAGAACGGTGGCCGTGGGGCATCAGCTGGCGCAGTCATGGTGCGCCTACTCTAACCAGCGTGAGCAGAGACCGTCCCGCACCACCGTTGCCCGAGCCCGTCGGCACTCTCGTCGACGCGCACACCCACCTCGACGCGTGTGGGGCGACCGACGCGGCGAGTGTGGCCGCGATCGTGGACAAGGCCGAGTCCGTGGGTGTCACGCGTGTGGTCACGATCGCCGACGATCTCGACGCCGCGCGCTTCGCTGTGGACGCGGCGTCCTGGGATCCGCGGGTATGGGCCGCGGTGGCCATTCATCCCACGCGCGCGAACGTGCTCGACGACGCAGCCAAGGCCGAGATCGAGCGGTTGGCGTCCGACCCGCGTGTGGTTGCGGTGGGGGAGACCGGGCTGGACTACTACTGGCCCGGCAAGCTCGACGGTTGCGCCACGGTGGCCGAGCAACACGACGGATTTCGCTGGCACATCGATCTGGCGAAGCGTCTGGGCAAGCCGTTGATGATTCACAATCGTGAGGCCGACGAGGACCTGCTGGCCGTTCTGACGGCGGAAGGTGCTCCCGAGACGGTGATCTTCCACTGCTTCTCCGGTGGTCCCGAAACCGCGAAGGCCTGCGTCGACGCCGGCTACGTGCTCAGCTTCTCCGGGACCGTCAGCTTCAAGAATGCGCACGCGTTGCGGGAGGCCGCACTGTTGGTACCCGACGAGTTGGTGCTCGTGGAGACCGACGCTCCGTTTCTCACGCCGCATCCGTATCGAGGTGCACCCAACGAGCCCTACTGCCTGCCGTACACAGCGCGGGCGTTGGCCGAAGTTCGCGGGCAGGATCCGGCTGAGCTCGCGGCGCACGCCACTGCCAATGCCGAGAGGGTCTACGGCCTCTAGCTGCTGAAGTTGCGGCGTGGGTACTAATTCGTTACCGTACCGTGACCGAACTCGGGCGTTTCGACGCCGAAGTCACGCTCGCAACCGCCAGGAATACGAAACTTGTCGACTATCAGACGCCTCAACTCCGCCCGCTCGACCACTCTCTACCTGGTCATCGCGGCCCTGTTGATGACGCTCGTCGCCGGCGGTGTGATGGCCGTGAGCCGTCACAAGACCGTGACCATCGACGTCGACGGCGACATGATTTCGCTGAGCACGATGAAAACCGACGTCAGCAGTGCGTTGGCCGACGCCGGTTATGCCCCGTCGGACAAGGATCTGGTCGTTCCCGCTCCCGATTCCGGTCTGAGCGACGGCGACACCGTCGTCCTGCGCCGCGCCCGCGAGATCACGCTGAACGTGGACGGCAAGCCCGAGGACATCTGGACCACCGCACTGACCGTCGAGGAAGCACTGCAGCAGACCGGCCTGGCCGAGGACGTCCACGTGTCCGCCTCGCGCTCGGAGCGGCTACCGCTCGACGGCACCGAACTGGACGTGGCGCTGCCCAAACAGGTCTCGCTGGTCGACGGCGGAGCCCCCGCAGTGCCGGTCACCCTGGCCGCGCCGACCGTGCGTGAATTCCTCGAAGCAGCCGGCGCGCCGCTCGAAGAAGCCGACACCGTCAGCCCCGATCCCGACGCCACCGTGACCGACGGTGCCGAGATCGTCGTCACGCGTGATCGGACGGTCACCAAGACCGAGACCACCGATACCGATGCTCCTGAGCAGCGCATCGAAGATCCGACGATGAACATGAGCCGTACCGTCGTCGAGAACCCGGGTGCTCCGGGCGTCTCCGACATCACCTGGAAGATCAACCTGGTGAACGGCGTCGAGGTCGGCCGCGAGAAGGTCGACGAGACGGTCCAGGTACCCGCACAGCCGAAGACCGTACGAGTGGGAGCAAAGCCGGGCACCGAAGTGCCGCCGGTGGAGAACGGCGCGATCTGGGACGCGCTCGCGCAGTGCGAGGCAACCGGCAACTGGGCCATCAACACCGGCAACGGTTACTACGGTGGCGTGCAGTTCGACCAGAACACCTGGGAACGTCAGGGCGGACTCAAGTACGCACCGCGTGCCGACCTCGCCACCCGCGAGGAACAGATCGCAATCGCGTCGGTGACACAGAAGTCGCAGGGCTGGGGCGCATGGCCTTCCTGCACCTCGCGCTTGGGTTACCGCTAGTCCCGTAGAGTTTCCGCCGTGTCCGAACATGTGAGGGGATCCGCGGCCCTGCTCGGTCCCGCCGAGGTCCGCTCCCTCGCCGCCGAGCTCGATGTGCGCCCCACCAAGCAGCTCGGGCAGAACTTCGTGCACGACGCCAATACCGTTCGACGCATCGTCGCCTCGGCCGGCGTCGGCCCGCAGGACACAGTCCTCGAAGTGGGCCCCGGCCTCGGTTCGCTGACTCTGGCGTTGCTCGATGTGGCCGATTCCGTCATCGCCGTCGAGATCGACCCCAAGCTCGCGAACCGCTTGCCCACGACCGTGGCCGACCGGGCCCCGACTCTGGCCGATCGGCTGACGGTGATCGAGGCCGACGCGCTTCGCATACGGGCCGCGGACATTGCGGGGGAGCCGACTGCCCTGGTGGCCAACCTGCCCTACAACGTCGCGGTTCCCGTGCTGATTCATCTGTTCTCGGAATTGCCGAGTCTTCGCGTCGCGGTGGTGATGGTTCAGGCCGAGGTGGCCGATCGGCTCGCTGCGGTACCGGGAAGCAAGATCTACGGAATCCCCAGCGTCAAGGCCCGGTTCTTCGGCGACGTCAAAAGGGCAGGCGCAGTAGGCCGTTCGGTGTTCTGGCCGGTGCCCAAGGTCGAATCGGGACTGGTGCGCATCGATCGGTACGCCGAGCCGCCGTGGCCGACCGACACCGCGCATCGCAAGGCCGTGTTCGCGGTGATCGACGCCGCATTCGCGCAGCGACGCAAGACTCTGCGAGCGGCTCTCGCGGGTTGGGCCGGCTCACCGGTGGCGGCCGAACGCCGTTTGCGAGAGGCCGGAATCGACCCGACGGCGCGAGGCGAAACCATCGACGCCGCAGCCTTCGTCCGCTTGGCCGCCACCGAAGCCTGAGGCCCTGCCTACAGGTGTATGTCCTCGAGGGCACTCAGCTCGGTCCACGTCGACGCGCCCTCGCGGGCCGCGGCCACGGGAGCGTAGCGGTCGGCGTCGATCAGTGTGCCCAGCTCGAGGCCGGTCATCGATGCGATGTCGGCCACCGGAACCTGGTACGTCCGGTACGGGCCGAGGGGCGGGGGATCGGTCTCGAGCCGCAGCGGTTTGTCGAGGATCGGGTCGAGAGACGGCGACTGATCGAGCACGTATCCGGTGCATGCAGGAGCCGAATCCTGCGACCATGCCGCGATCTTGAAGAATTGCCGCGGAATGGCGACGCCTCGGTAGATCGGATCGTCGTCGGCGAAGATGCAGCCGCTGAAGACCGAGAGCTTTCGGCCGTACTGCTCGGCGTTTCCCAGCACGTAGTCCTCGAGCCCCAACCACAGTGTCTTCGACTGGTTCAGAGTGGCCGTCTGCGGCGCACACACGGTGTAGTGGAACGTGTCCTCGTTGGCGCGCTCGGCCACCGCACGCTCACCCCACACCGGATCCCGCCGCCGAACCAGATGCCCTCGATCGAGGTCGTTGTTCCGGTACAGCTCGTTGCCTGCCTGCTGCGAAGCCGGTAGCCGATCGTCGAGTCGCCAGTTGTCTCCCCGCCCGACGTCCTGCAGGCTCGCGCCGTCGATGTTGACGCCGGTGACCGCGGCGAGGCGTCGGGCAGGGTCGATGGACACCGAGAAGTGCGTGTACGGAAGTACCACCACGTCAGTGCGATCGGGCAACGGAACGTCGATGTCGGCCAGGAACTTCGGGTCGAAACCGAGTGGTGTCGTCATCTGCCCATTGACTCACGTACCGGTTACCGGGGGGTGAACCGCCGCGAGGTATCGCTCGTTCAGCCTCGCGTGCCGCTCGGCCACGATGCGGCATTCCTCGCGCAGTTCCGGTGGATCGAGCACCGTGAAATCGGTGTCGAACGCTGCCAGCCACCGCGCGATCGAAGGCAGTGAATCTCCGGCCAACACCACCGCGCAGCTGCGCTCGTCGATGGATTCGAGTGTGCCCCATTGCTCGTCGATCATCGGGGCGATCGTCTCGATCGGGGCGTGCAGCGCGATCCGCGCCTGAACCTGGGCGAACGCGCGATCGATTCCCTTCGAGACGAACGCAGCCGCACCGCCCGCCGGCAGCTCCCGGGGCGTGAACCGCGGACCCGTCGGAATCTTCGGACTCAGGCGATCCACTCGAAACGACCGCCAATCCTCCCGCAGTACATCCCAACCCAGCAGATACCAGCGCGCTCCCGCCCGCACCAGGCTGTACGGCTCCACCTCGCGCCTGGACTCGGAACCGTCGTGCTTGCGGTAATCGAACCGCAACCGCTCGTGTGCGTGACACACCGCTGCCACCGTGGACAGTACCGACGCATCCACCGCCGACCGTGGTGTCCGGTCCACCACGTCGATGCGCAATGCGTCGAGCCGATGCTGGATGCGCGAGGGCATCACCTGCCGCAACTTCGTCAACGCTCGCAACGACGCCTCCCCGATACCCGCCACCGAGCCACCGGCCGCCGACTGCAACCCGAACGCCACCGCCAACGCCTCGTCGTCGTCGAGCAGCAGCGGCGGCATCTCCGCGCCTGGACCGAGTTGATAGCCGCCGCCGACACCCGGCGTCGCATTGACCGGGTAACCGATGTCGCGCAGCTTGTCCACATCACGCCGCAGCGTGCGCGGAGTGACGTCGAGCCGCTCCGCCAACTCCGCGCCGGCCCAGTCACGACGCGTCTGCAGCAGAGACAACAGCCGCAACAACCGAGCCGATGTTTCCCTCATGACGTCACAATGCCACGCAATGCGGACATATTCGGTCCGCATGGGACACCCTGGTGGTGAACTCGGCCGCTCTTTCTCCACTACTGTGGTTACTCGTGCTGTCTGTCGTTCCCACACCCGTCGTCGTTCGGGCCCCATCGAAGGTGAATCTGCATCTGTCGGTCGGTGACCTGCGTCCCGACGGCTTTCACGAGTTGACGACGGTGTTCCAGGCGCTCTCGCTCTCGGACGAACTGTCGGTGATTCCGGCCAAGACACTCTCGGTTCGGGTGCGCGGCGACGACGCGAGGGTGGTTCCCACCGATTCGCGGAATCTGGTGTGGAAGGCCGCGGAATTGCTGGGGCGTCGGGTCGGACGAGAGCCGTCGGTGGAGATCACCATCGACAAGGGAATTCCGGTGGCCGGTGGAATGGCGGGCGGGAGCGCCGACGCCGCCGCGACCCTGGTGGCGCTGAACGCGATGTGGCACCTCGATCTCTCGCGTGACGAACTCGACGAGGTGGCGGCCCAACTCGGCAGCGACGTGCCGTTCTCGTTGCACGGCGGAACCGCGGTCGGAACCGGTCGTGGGGAGAAGCTGCTTCCGGTGCTCTCGCGCAACAGTTTTCACTGGGTGCTGGCGTTGGCGAAGGGCGGTCTGCAAACGCCCGCCGTCTACCACGAACTCGACGAGCTGCGGGCCAAGGGTGCTCCGCCTCGTCTCGGCGGCACCGAGGATCTGATGCATGCGCTGGCGTCCGGCGATGCGCGTGCGCTGGCACCGTTGCTCGGCAACGACCTGCAGGCTGCTGCGGTGTCGCTGATGCCGCAGTTGCGTCGCACGCTGCGTGCGGGAGTCACCGCCGGGGCGTTGGCGGGCATCGTGTCCGGCTCGGGCCCCACCTGCGCGTTCCTGTGCGCCGACGCCGACGCGGCGGTGTCGGTGAGCGCTGAATTGTCCGGTGCCGGTGTGTGCCGCACCGTCCGTGTTGCGAGTGGACCGGTTCCCGGTGCTCGTGTTGTCACTAGCGAATCGATTGGTTTTTCCTGATGGTCAATCTCGTCAATCTCGAAAACGTCAGCAAGTCCTTCGGCGTCAAGCCGCTGCTCGACGGCGTCTCCCTCGGCGTGCAGGAGGGCGAACGCATCGGCATGGTCGGCCTCAACGGCGGCGGCAAGACCACCACCCTCGAGGTTCTCGCCGGCATCGAGCCGCCCGATTCGGGACGCGTCAGCCGGGTCAACGGCCTGCGGATGGCAGTCGTCACGCAGCGCGGTGTGTTGCCTCCCGGATCGACCGTCGGTCAGGTGGTCCTCGACCCTCTCGGAATGGCCGAGCACGAGTGGGCGGGTGACTCACGGGTGCGAAACATCCTGACCGGCATCGGTATTGCCGACCTCGGGCCTGCAGGCAGTTCGGGACTCGACGCGTCGATCGACAATCTCTCGGGCGGCGAGCGACGACGAGTTGCGTTGGCAGCGGCTCTGGTTCAGGATCTCGACCTGCTGGTGCTCGACGAGCCGACCAACCACCTCGACGTGGAGGGCGTGCAGTGGTTGGCCGCGCACCTGGTGGGCCGTCGCAGTGCGCTGGTGGTCGTCACCCACGATCGCTGGTTCCTCGACACCGTCGCCAATCGCACGTGGGAAGTGGTCGGCGGCGGCGTCGAGGCCTACGAGGGTGGCTACAACGACTGGGTGTTCGCGCGCGCCGAGCGGTCCCGTCAGGCCGACGCGTCCGAGGAGCGTCGACGCAACCTCGCGCGCAAGGAACTGGCCTGGCTGCGCCGCGGTGCCCCGGCCCGAACCTCCAAGCCGAAGTACCGCATCGAGGCGGCCGAGGCTCTGATCGCCGACGTTCCCGCCCCACGTGACTCCGTCGCGTTGTCCTCGTTCGCTCAGCGCCGTCTCGGCAAGGTCGTCATCGAACTCGAGGACGCGCGCCTGGAGACTCCCGACGGCCGCGAGCTAGTGAAGGACTTCACCTGGCGTCTGGCCCCCGGTGAGCGCGTCGGTCTCGTCGGCGTCAACGGTTCGGGCAAGACGACGATGCTCCGCACGCTCGCCGGTGAACTGCAGCCTGCTGCAGGCAAGCGCATCCAGGGCCAGACCGTCAAGATCGGTTGGCTGAAGCAGGAATTGGACGACCTGCCCAAGAAGCTGCGTGTGCTCGACGCGGTCAAGGAAGTGGCCGAGCGGATCACCCTGGGCGACAGAGAGATCTCTGCCGGGCAGCTCGCGGAGCGGCTCGGCTTCACCCCGGCGCGGCAGCGCACCCCCGTCGGAGATCTCTCCGGCGGTGAGCGTCGTCGGCTGCAGCTCACTCGCGTGTTGATGGCAGAGCCGAACGTGCTGCTGCTCGACGAGCCCACCAACGATCTCGACATCGACACCCTCCAGCAGCTCGAGGACATCCTCGACGGCTGGGCCGGCACTCTCGTCGTCATCAGCCACGATCGGTACCTGATCGAGCGCATCTGTGACTCCACCTGGGCATTGTTCGGCGACGGCAAGCTCACCAACCTGCCCGGCGGCATCGACGAGTACCTGCGTCGCCGCGCAGTTCTCGCGGCCGAGGCCACGCCGGATTCGTTGACCACCGGCGCGGTGCCGCGAAAGGCAACCCGGGACGCGGCCTCCGAGCGCGCGGCCCGCAAGGAGCTCAGCAAGCTCGAGAAGCTCGTCCTTCGGCTTTCCAAGCGTGAGGTCGAGCTGCACGCCGAACTCGTCGACGCGTCCACCGAGCAGGGCAAGCTCGTCGCCCTCGACACCGAGCTCAAGCAAGTCCTCGCCGACAAGGACGTCGCCGAGGAACGATGGATGGAACTGGCCGCCGAGCTGGAGTAGAGCCTTCGGCATGTGAACAGAAATTCGTAGTGGGCTACGAAGTTTCGTGCACGTGCGCGCAGCGCATACTGGAGTCATGACATCGGTCGTCGCGGAAGTACTCGGTTCGGATTTTGCCCGTCTGCATCCCAAGGTTCAGTGGCGCTTCGGATTGCAGTCCTCGGACGATCTCGCTCAGTTCGGGGTGGGCGTGATGGAGGAGATGACGCATTCTCGGCTGGTGCCGCCGCCGTTGCTGTGGGCCGGACGCAAGCGCGGTCTCTTTCCCGCCGGTGTCGGCAAGGACGTGCCGTTCACCATCGCCAACTATGCGTATGTCGACGAACTGGGCCGCGAGACAATGTCTTTCGTGCGACGGTTCGCTTTCGCGGGTCGTCCGCAGGGGATGAACTCGGTAATGGTGTCCTCCGCCGAGTCCGACACGTACGCCCTGGACTACCTGGGTTTCTCCTCGGACATGGTGGTGCACACCAGGTGTGAGGTCGATGCCGACGGTGGCCTGGTGCTCGAGAGCGAGGTACCGCGATTCCTGCTCGGCCCACTTGCGCCGAAATTGCCGAAGGTGGCGTCGGCGGTGACGATCGGCAAGGAGTGGTGGGATGCGGCCGAGGAACGGCATCGCATCGAGATCGAGGTGAAGAGTCCGGTGCTCGGACAGCTCTTTCTCTATCGCGGTTGGTTCACGGCGGAAGAGCGGCCATGCCTTCCCGCCGACATTCCCGCTGACGCGCGTCCGCGGTCGGTCGAGGCTCGCGAATAGCGCTACTGTTACGCGTCGAACGATCTGCGTGTGAAGGAGTCAACAGTGGCCGTTGTCGAAGCCGAGATCGTGGGCACCGTAGGACATATCGTCCTGAACCGGCCGGAGGCTCTGAACTCGTTGAACGGTGCGATGATCGAGGGCATCCGCGCCGCCCTCGATGCGTGGCAAGACGACGATGCGGTCACTTCTGTTCTGGTGACGAGCAGTTCACCTCGTGCGTTCTGCGCGGGCGGCGACATCAAGGCGATTCGGCAGGCCGTCGTCGACGGTGACCACGAGGCCGGCCCGGCGTATTTCGCGGCGGAGTACGACCTCGACGAGCTGATCGCCGGCTACCCCAAGCCGTACATCGCCGTCATCGAAGCTGCGGCTTTCGGCGGCGGCCTGGGTATCTCAATTCACGGCAGCATCCGCATCGTCACCGAGAACGCCGTGTTGGCGATGCCGGAGACGGCGATCGGTTTTGTGCCGGATGTGGGTTCGAGCTACTTTCTCTCGCGTCTGCCGGGCCACGTCGGCCGGTACTTGGCGTTGACGGGAACTCGTATCTGGGGATCCGATGCACTCGCGCTGGGATTGGCGACGCATTTCTGCCCGAGCGAGGTGGTGTCCGCTCTGAAGGCGGACATCCTCGCGGGCGTGGATCTGCACGAGGTGCTGGATCGATACACCACGGTGCCGTCGACGACCGAGCTGTCGTTCGACGCGGAGGCGGTGGCTGCAGTGTTCGAGAAGAATTCGCTCGTCGACATCATCGACGCGCTGGTGTGCGACACACCCTGGTCGCGGACCACGAAAACTCAGTTGGCGACGCTGTCGCCGACGTCGCTGATGGCCACCGACGCGCTCATCACACGCGGGGCCGCCAGCACGCTGCGTGAATGCCTCGATCGGGAGCTGCGGGTGGCGACGTGGATGATCACCGAACCGGACTTCGCCGAGGGCGTTCGCGCCGTCCTGGTCGACAAGGACCGAGCGCCGCAATGGAAGCCCCTGGTACTCGAGATGGTGCGACCAGAGGCATTCCAGCAGCTGTTGTGACCTTTCAGGGTCAGCGGTAGCCCTTGGCGGGGTTCTGCAGGTCCAGCACGATGGTCTGGCCGTTGGATCGCACGTGGATTTCGGGGTTCTGCAGGCCACCCGAGACCAGGTACTCACCGAGGAGCTGGAGCAGCTCGTCGGGGCCGACGGAGGTATCGGGGGTGCGAATGTCACCGGTGCGGCTGCCGAGCTCGTTCTGGGTCAAGCGGCCTGCGATGCGGACCGAGGCGACGCCCATGGCGGTGCGGCGGTCCGGACCCTGGCCGCGACCGAGCGACGGCGAGGAGCCGGGACCGGAGCCGTGAGATGTGGAGCGGCCGTTGGTGGGCAGGCCGTGTTCTGAGATCTGATCGCTTGTAGTCACTTCAACCTCGTTCGATTCCGTGGCGGGCTTCTCTGGACGACGTCGATCCGCGCGGGGGGTCGTTGAATCCGTGACGGACGACGTGGCTGGTGCAGGCGTTGTTGCGGACGCCTTCTCGGTGGACGTGACCACTGCCTCCGACTTCTCGGGGGTAGGGATCTCGACCGCCTTCTCGGCGGGCACTGCCGCCGAAGAATCGGTGCGGACACCGGCGAGTGAAGCGGAGTCGGACGTCGGCGGCGTCGCCAAACGATGCGCGGGAGCGCCACCGACCTTGATCCCGGCCAATGGGTAGTTCGATCCCTTAGTCATGTCGTTTTCCACTTCATCGTGATTCCCAGGTGGTTCCGCGCCGAGATGTCACGATCGGGTGTGGATCTGGACGGGCTACTCGGCGTCGAGCACGCAGAAACGTACTCGAAGTTTGTTCGGACACGCTGAGAGTAGCATCACGATTGTTTGAGACGCCATTTTTTGACCGTGTTCTTGTTCTGGACCCTCAGCCACACGGCAAATCCCCAGGCCACGAATGCGGCGTACACGAGGTAGAGAACGGCGGAAGGGTAGAACCCGGCGACGATCAGCAACGGAACGCCCACGATGTCCACCGCTATCCAGATGAGCCAGAACTCGGTGAGCCCACGCGCCATTCCGAAGGTCGCCAGCATGGATCCGGTGAAGATCCACGCGTCGGCCCATTTGCCGAACGAGCCGAGGTAGCCGAACAGTTGCGCGAACACCACCGTGCCGAGAACCGCGACGACGATCATCACCGTCCGCTCCCGCGCCGTGCCCCACCGCGGCAGAACCGCTGCCCCCGATTGCTTCGAGTCCCGCATCCAGCGCATCAACCCGTAGACACTCACGGCGATGAACATCAGCTGTCGCCCGGCCTGGCCGTACAGATCGAGCGCCTGGGGAGTGTGGAACACGCCGCCGAGAAAGACAGTGAACAGCAACGCATTTCCGATGATGCCGACCGGCCACGCCCACACGACGCGTCGCATCCCCCCGATCGCCGAGAGCAAGCCGAAGCCGTTGCCGACCACCTCGCGCCACAGCACCGGGTGCCCCAGAACGCTGAATTCTGCGTCGAGCAGCTCGATCAGCACGGGTTGCTACTGATCACCCGCGGCGACGAGTGGTTCGAGGGTCAGCTCGGGCATTTCCTTCTGGATGTACTGCAGACGCCATTTGTCGCTCACCAGAGCCAGCAGTGCGCCGTCGGTGCGGGTGAAGACCTCGACACCGCGTTGGCGACCCAACTCGACGGCCGAGGCCGCGTCGGTGCGTCGGGCAAGGGAGTATCCGAGTGGTTCCATTCGAGCGTCGACGCCGAACTCGGTCTTCATACGTGCGGTGACCACCTCGAACTGCATGGGCCCGACGGCGGCGAGTACGGGGGAGGCGTCGCCGCGAATGTCGTTGCGCAGCACCTGAACCACACCCTCGGAATCGAGTTGCTCGACGGCCCGGCGGAACTTCTTGTACTTGTCGGCGCTGTCGACGCGCAGGGCCGAGAAGTGTTCGGGTGCGAACGACGGAATGGGCGGGAACTCGACCTTCTTGTCGGTGTAGAGCGTGTGGCCGGGGGCCAGGGCTGTCGCGTTGACGAGGCCGACGATGTCTCCCGGGTAGGCGTTCTCGACGGTCGTACGATCGCGACCGAACACCGTCAGCGCGTACTTGGTGGTGAACGGCTTCTTGGTCTGCGAGTGGGTGACGACCATGCCGCGCTCGAACACTCCGGAGACCACGCGCATGAATGCCAGTCGGTCGCGGTGCGCGGTGTCCATGCCCGCCTGCACCTTGAACACGACGGCACTGAACGGGTCGGTGACCTCGCGTACGCCGCCGGAGACGTCGTCACGCGGGCCGGGGGACGGTGCGAGGGCCACGAGGGTGTCGAGAATCTGCCGAACGCCGAAGTTGAGCATCGCGGAGCCGAAGATCACCGGCGACGTCTGACCGGCCAGGAACATCTCCTGATCGTGCTGCTGACCGCTTGAGATCAACAGATCGCTCTCCTCGACGGCGGTGTCCCAGTCGACGCCCTCACGTTCGGCCGCGGCCTCGGCCGTCAAGAATTCCTCGGGCGCGATGGTCGCACCACCGGCGGTTCGGGTGAAACGGATGTAGCTGCCGTCCTGTACGTCGAGCAGTCCGCGGAAGTCACCGGCGATCCCGACGGGCCAGTAGAGAGGCGTCGGAGTCAGGCCGATCCGCGACTCGATCTCGTCGAGCAGCTCGAGCGGCGACTGGCCCGGGCGGTCCCACTTGTTGATCACGGTGATGACCGGGATGCCGAACTGGCGGCACACCTGGAACAGCTTGAGGGTCTGCGGTTCGAGGCCCTTGGCGGCGTCGATCAGCATCACGGCCGCGTCGACGGCGGTGAGCACACGGTAGGTGTCCTCGGAGAAGTCGGCGTGGCCGGGGGTGTCGACGAGGTTGATGACGTTGGTGATCTCGGCGTCGGGGGAGGTCTGGTAATTGAACTGCAGCGCAGTCGAACTCACCGAGATTCCGCGGGCCTTTTCCATCTCCATCCAGTCGGAGACGGTGGAGCGACGGCCGGCTTTGCCGTGGATGGCACCGGCCTCGGAGATGACACGTGCATGCAGGGCGAGGGCTTCGGTGAGCGTCGACTTACCGGCGTCGGGGTGCGAGATCACCGCGAATGTTCGACGCCTCGCGACCTCGGTCTCGAGCTCTTTGGCCTGGCTTCGGGTGGTTCCGGACTCGTCGAGCGCTGCCGGTCCGGACCCTTCGAGCGTTGCGTCGACGTCGGGGGTGCTGGACGGGGTACTCACGAAGACCTCATTCTCGTAGCAAGGGCGGCACCGAAAGAGTGGCCGGGGCAAAATTCAAGGATACGCGGCCCGTTGTTCCCCTCGGTCGGGGCGGGAGTGCCTACTGTGAACGGTGGGCCGGGAGATCCCTCACGAGGAGACGTGCGTTGAGCAAGTTCACCGAAGAGATGTTCGAGACCGCGAGCACCAGTAAGCACGGTCTGGTCACCGGCGAGCCCGACGAGGCGCTTCGGCAGTCCTGGGGTGAGATCCACGAGCAGGCGCGGCGGATGGCCGGGGCTCTGGCCGACGCAGGCGTCGAACACGGTGACGCGATCGGGATTCTGGCCGGTCAGCCGGTGGACATCGCGCCCGCGTGCCAGGCGACGTGGATGCGCGGGGGATCGGTGACGATGCTGCATCAGCCCACTCCGCGGACCGACCTCGCCGTCTGGGGTGAGGACACCGAGACCGTGGTGCGAATGATCGAGGCCAAGGCCGTGATTCTCGGGGCTCCGTTCGACATCGCCGCACCCGTGCTCGAGGAGCGCGGTATCGCCGTGCTGAAGATCGAGGACATGAAGACCGGTCGCGATATCGATCCGGTGCCGACGGCCGAGTCCGATATCGCGCTGCAGCAACTCACGTCCGGTTCCACCGGTTCGCCGAAGGCCGTGCGGATCACGCACGAGAACTTCTACGTCAACGCCTACGCGATGATCGATCGCATCGAATTCGATGTCGATTCCGATGTCATGGTCAGTTGGCTGCCGCTGTTCCACGACATGGGGATGGTGGGCTTTCTGTCGGTGCCGATGCAGGTCGGTGCCGAGGTCGTCAGCGTCACTCCACTGGATTTCCTGCGCTCTCCGCTGTTGTGGGCCAAGCTGATTCACAAGTACCGCGGAACCGTCACCGCAGCACCGAATTTCGCGTACTCGCTGCTGGCGCGTCGGTTGCGGCAGGCCGAGGACGATCTGGATCTCGATCTGTCGACGCTGCGCTACGCCTGGAACGGAGCCGAGCCGGTCGATCCGGACACCATGATCGCGCTCGCCGAGGCCGGGGCCCGGTACAAGCTGAACCCGCTGGCTCTGGCTCCGGTCTACGGGATGGCGGAAACGACTCTCGCAGTGTCGATTCCGGATCCCGATCAGGGGCAGGTGGTCGACGTGGTCGACGCCGACCTGCTCGAGACCCTCGGTCGCGCCGTCCCGTCCACTCGCGGCAACACTCGTTCCCTGGCAACGCTCGGCAAGTTCGTTCCCGGGTTGGAGGGACGGGTCGTCGACAAGGAGGGGCAGGTGCTCACCGCCCGCGGCGTCGGCATCATCGAAGTGCGGGGGAAGGCCGTCACGCCCGGATACATCACCGTGGATGGACCGGTGTCGCCGCTCGACGCGGATGGTTGGCTCGATACCGGCGACGTCGGCTACATCACCGAGGACGAACTGGTGGTCGTCTGCGGACGCATCAAGGACGTCATCATCATGGGTGGCCGCAACATCTATCCCACCGACATCGAACGGGCAGCAGGCACTGTTGCGGGTGTGCGGCCGGGCAATGCCGTCGCCATTCGGCTCGATGCCGGCGACAAGCGCGAAAGTTTCGCTGTAGCAGTGGAAACCAACGACATCGACAAGCCGGACGAGGTCAAGCGCATCGAACGTGAAGTGATCCACGCGGTGCACTCGGAGGTGGGTGTGCGGCCGCGCACCGTTGCGGTGCTCGGGCCGGGCAGTATTCCGAAGACGTCGAGCGGCAAACTGCGACGGGCGAATTCGGCGTCGCTGCTGAACTGAAACCGGGGGACCTCACACCCTTCATGTGGGGTGCGCGTGTGCGCTCGGAGGCGAGAACGGGCGCGCGCCTCGTACTGGGGACGCTCGGTTCAGCGCGGGTGCACTCGATTCTGAGCTGCCTCGAGGCCGGCCGAGAGGAGCAGCTCTGCAGCGTCGGCGGCTTCTTCGACGACGACGCCGAGATCCTTGCGTTCGGCTGCCGAGAACGGCTTGAGCACGAACGACGCCGGGTCCATCCGCCCCGGTGGCCGCCCGACGCCGACGCGCACCCGCAGGTAGTCCTTGGTGCTCAGGTGCTGCGAGATCGAGCGGAGGCCGTTGTGGCCGCCTTCACCGCCGCCGAGTTTGAGTCGTAGAGCACCGAAGTCGATGTCCAGCTCGTCGTGCACCACCACGATGTTCGCAGGCTCGATCGAGAAGAAACGCGCCAACGCAGCCACCGGTTGGCCCGAGAGATTCATGAAGGTGCGCGGTTTGGCGATGACCACCGAGCGAGAGCCGAGACGGGCTTGCACGATCTCGGAGTTGGACTTCTTGTGCGAGGAGAACGCCCCGCCGATGCGTCCGGCAAGGGCGTCGGCCACCATGAATCCCACGTTGTGACGGGTCTTTTCGTACTGCGGGCCAGGATTGCCGAGGCCGACGATCAGGGCCGGCGCTGTGGGGTCAACACTCACGGTGGTCATTGTCTCATCACGCCTTCGAAACGAACGACGCGCTGCTCCCGGACCGGGAGCAGCGCGTCGTACGTGGTCGGTGGAGCGAGATCAGCTGTCGCTGTCCTTGCTCTCGTCGTCGTCCTCGGACGCGGCCTCTTCCTGAGTTTCGGCTTCGCCTTCCTCGGAGATCGGCTCGGTTCCTTCGCCCTCGGCCTCGAGCTCTTCCTCGGACGGTGCCTCGGTGACGTTGACGAGCAGCTGCTCGGGGTCGGAGGTCAAGGTCACGCCGTCGGGCAGCTGGACATCGCTCGCGTAGAACTGCGTGTCGATCTGGGCGTCCTCGACGGAGATGACGAAGTTCTCCGGGATCTCGAGAGCATCGGCCTCGATCTCGATGTACGTGGAGTCGGTGACGACCAGGGTGCCCGGAGCGGCATCGCCTTCGACGATGATGTTGACCTCGACGGTGACGCGCTCGCCCTTGTTCAGGACGAGGAGGTCGGCGTGCTCGATGCTGCGACGGATCGGGTGCACGACGATCGACTTGGTCAGTGCCAGCTGCGACGCGCCGTCGATGTCGAGGGTCAGCACGGCGTTGGTGCCGTCGTTACGCAGCACGGCTGCGAACGCGCGAGCGTCCAGCGCGAGGTGCTGGGGATCGGTGCCGTGTCCGTAGAGAACGGCGGGAACGAGGCCGTCGCGACGGGTGCGGCGAGCAGCGCCCTTGCCGAATTCGGTGCGGACCAGCGCGGTGAGATTGTTTACCTTCGATGCCATGGTGCGAGGTGCTCCTGATAAAAGTGGTTCGTGCGGCGTACTTCGTCGGGCGGTCAAGCTCGTCGGGGCGGACACGAACGAGCGCGGCCAACGGGGCCGAGCCGCGTCGATAACGGTGGATCTTGAGAATCTGGATCTACCCTCGCCGAGACAACCTGGGAAACAATACACGACCACGTCATGTGCGCGGAAGTTCGACCCCTGCTACGAACTTGCGTTCACCTGCGAGCGCAGCGAGCAGGTCGGACGCGATTCCCCGCGCGACCACCACGGCGTCATCGCGAGCTCCCGCCGTACCCATCACCACCGCGCCCTCGTGCAGTACAGAGAGTCGGGTTCCGAGCTGTTCGACACTGGGGTATCCGGCTTCGGTGGCCAGTCGCGCGAACAATGACCTGGTCCACTCCTTCTCGGACTCGATGATCGCGAGCACCGGGCTGTCGGTACCGCCGAACTCTGCGAAGGCGTTGACGAATCCGCAGCCGCGATGGTTGTCGCGCATCCAGATGTCGAGTGCGTCGTACACCCCGAGGATGCGCGCGTCGCCGGGTTCGAGGGATTGGACGTACTGCGTCACGTGATCGCACCACAGACCGTGTCGGCGGGTGAGGTAGCGCTGCACCAGACCGTCCTTGGAGCCGAAGCGGTCGTACAGCGTCTTCTTCGTGGTGCCGGCTTCCTCCGCGATGAGGTCCACTCCGACGGCTCGGATGCCTCGGGCGTAGAACAGTTCGCTGGCGACGGTCAGAATGCGTTCTCCGGCCGGGGTGAGTGGCTTGTCGAGCATGGTTGCCTTTCGAAAGCGCTGGTGAGCGACAGGTGCACTGCAAGTATACAGACCTGTATGTTTACATCGCTTCATGAGAGCAAGCGTCGACGTCATCGCAGGTACCGCACTGGTGGTGCTGTGGAGTTCGGGTTTCATCGGAGCCGAGCTCGGAACAGCCGAAGCACCGGCCCACACACTTCTGGCCTGGCGCTACCTCGCCGCCGTCGCGCTGCTGATCGCGTGGTGCCGATACCGGCGGTTGACCCCCACCTGGCATGCCATTCGAATCCACGCAGTCCTCGGCCTGTTCTGTCAGTTTCTCTACCTCGGTGCCACCATCACCGGCATCGGGATGGGCGTGCCACCCGGTGTCGCCGCGTTGATCGCCGCGCTGCAGCCGCTGGTGGTCGCGATGGCGTCGAGCAGGATATTCGGCGAACGCGTCGGAGGCCGGCAGACCCTGGGACTGGTCGTCGGGATTGCGGGTGTCTCGCTGGTGGTGGTCGGAGACCTGTCCGGTGCCGATCTCGCCTGGCCGGTCTACCTACTCCCCGCTGCGGGAATGCTGGCCCTGTCGGTGGGCACGATCGGGCAACGGATACTGGACCCCAAGGAGCCGATCGCCCTGGCGATGGCGATCCAATGTTCCATCAGTGCAGTCGGATTTATGACGTGGAGTGCGCTGGCCGGGGATGTCGTACCGCCGATGACGACGGGATTCTGGGCGGCTGTCGCCTGGACGGTCGTGCTCTCGACCTTCGGGGCATACGGCGCGTACCTGTTCGTGGTGCGTCGCAACGGTCCCACCCGCGCCAGCGTGCTGCTCTACCTGACACCGCCGACGACGATGCTGTGGGCATTCGCGATGTTCGGCGACGCAATCACCTGGCTCGGACTCAGCGGGCTGGTGGTCTCGGCAATCGGTGTGGCTGCCTATGTGAGCGGAACTTCGACCCCTGCTACGAAGTGTCACTCACCTGCGAGCGCAGCGAGCATCGTGTCCAGCTCCGCGAAGGTGACGAAATAGTGCGGAGACGCACGGACGACGGCATCGAGCCCCCGGCCCGTCATGTCCAGGCGGGTCGAGCCGCGGTGGCTGACGGTCACGGTCACCCCGGTGTCGGCGAGTCGGTCGCGCACGGCCACGGGATCTTCGCCGTCGACGGTGAAGGAGACGATGCCACTCTTGCGGGTCCCGAGGTCGTGCACGGTCACTCCGGAGATTCCTCGGAGCCCAGTCCGAAGGTATTCGGCACGTTCGACGATGGCTTCTTCGACCTGGTCGATGCCGAGATCGAGCAGATAGTCGACGGCCGCGCCCAGCGCGAGTCTGGCGGCGACGTCGCATTCCCAGAATTCGAATCGCGTGGCGTCGTCGGCCATTCGGTACGTCTGCCGGTCGATCCACTCTGCGCTGTGCAGGTCGAGAGCAGGCGGATGCAGCGTCGACGCCAAGCCCGGCCGCAGGTAGAGGAAGCCGGTTCCGCGGGGGCCGCGCAGCCATTTGCGGCCGGTGGCCGAGAGGGCATCGACGCCCAGTTCCTCGACATCGACGCGCATCTGCCCGATGGACTGGCAGGCGTCGAGCAGGACCAGTGCGCCATGGCGGTGTGCGAGATCGGCGACGGCGCGGGCGGGATTGATCAGGCCGCCGTTGGTGGGGGCGTGTACCACCGAGACCAGTTTCACCCGGTCGTCGAGCATCGATTCCAGTGCGTCCACGTCGATGCGTCCCGACTCGTCGCTCGGCACCACCTCGACGATTGCTCCGGTGACCTCGGCGCGGTGCAGGGCAGAGATGGCATTGCTGGCGTATTCGGCCTCGCACAGCAGGATTCGATCGCCGGGGGAGAGAGGCACCGAGTAGAAGAAGTCGGTCCAGGCGCGTGTCGCAGAATCGCTCAGTGCGATGGTCGACGCCTGCGCTCCGATCAAGGTTCCGATCGAGGTCTTGACCGCGGCGAGGTCATCGAGTCGTTCGCTCGCGGCCCGGTAGCCACCGATTTCTGCTTCCCGGCGCAGGTGCGCGATCGCGGTATCGAGGACGACGGTCGGCGGTAACGAGGATCCGGCGCTGTCGAGAAACACCCGGCCCGACGCACCTGGGGTGTCGCGTCGAATGCGGTCGTGATCGAGCATCGGTCGTCCTTTCGGTAGCGAACTCTCGGGCACCAGGGTTCCACAATCGGTAGCCTCGACAAGACGAGGGATCGCGGCGTTTTCGATCCCCGCAGCTGGGTACGTTCTTCGAGCGAAGAGCGTGTTGAGTGCGGAAAGAAGGAATCAGTGTCGTCCAACGAGAAGTCTCTCGGGCTGAGCTCGCGCCCGGCAGCAGAGGCATATGTGTCGAAGGTGTGTTTCAAGCTGGGGCCACCGTCTCTCATCGGTGCCGAACTCGAGTGGCTCACCGCCCTCGACGACGGAACCCGTCCGACCCTCTCAGCCTTGGCCGCTGCGCTCGGTGTTCATTCCCCGCGCAGTATCGACCCCGAGTCACCCGCCCTGTCGTTGCCGGGCGGCAGTATCGTCACCGTCGAACCTGGTGGCCAGGTCGAATTGTCCAGTTCGCCTTATGCATCCGTTTCTCAACTCGCACCGATGCTCGACGCCGATGCGCGTTGGCTGCGGGACATTCTCGGTAACGCCGGCATAGACACAGCATCTGTTCCGGCCGATACCGCTCGGGTACCCGAGCGCCTCCTCGTTCTACCGCGTTACTGCGCGATGGAGAATCGGTTCACCACCATCGGCCCCTTCGGGAAGTTGATGATGTGCAACACCGCTGCGGCTCAGGTGAGCGTCGACGCGGGACGTGATCGCGCCGAGGTCGCCGCGCGCTGGCACATGCTCCACGTCATCGGTCCTGCCTTCGTGGCCGCGTTCGCTCGCTCTCCCGAACTCGCCGGCGCACCTGCCGGAAGCTGGGCATCGCAGCGGATGCGAACCTGGCTCGAACTCGATTCCAGCAGAACCGATTCCAGTAGAACTGCGGTTCCCAACACCGGCGATCCGATTGCCGACTACGCACGCTGGGCAGTCGACGTTCCGCTGCTCTGCATCCAAGGCGTCACCCAGAACTGGGAAGCGCCTGCGGGCACCACGTTCGCTCAGTGGTTGGACGATCCCGACATCGTTGGACGCACGCCGACCTCCAGTGACCTCGACTATCACCTGACCACCCTGTTCCCCCAGGTGCGCGCCTGTGGGCACCTCGAGATTCGCTATCTCGACGCGCAGCCGGACGGTCAGTGGGTGACTCCGGCGGCAGCATTCGAGGCTCTGCTGTCCACACCCGAACTGGTGGCCCGCGCCACCGAGATCGGCGGCGGTACCGCAGGACGGTGGCTCGACGCGGCCCGCGTCGGGCTGGCGGACGCTGACCTACGCACGGCCGCAACCGAATTGCTCGACCTCGCAGCGGAGGTCGGTGGCGAGTTCGCCGAGCATCTGTCGGCGGCATCTCGCCGATGCAGTGCGGGTGAGCCCCCCAGTGAATTCGACACGGCGACACGGGAATTTCAGACTCGAAAGGAATCGGTGTGAGCGCCGAACAACTCAGGAGCAGGATCGAAACGGTCCTCACTCGCAGTCGTGCCCGCAGCGCAGCACTCACCGACTGCGTGGACGAGACCGAACTGATGGCACAGCATTCGCCGCTGATGAGTCCGCTGGTCTGGGATCTCGCCCACATCGGTAGCCAGGAAGAACTCTGGCTCGTGCGCGACGTCGGGGGCCGTGACCCCGTCCGTCCGGACATCGACGAGTTGTACGACGCGTTCAAGCACTCGCGTTCGTCACGTACGTCGCTTCCGCTGCTCACTCCGGACGAGGCGCGCGTCTACGTGCAGACCGTCCGCGACAAGGCCTGGGATGTACTCGACCGCAGCACTTTCGAGGGTCGGCCTGTGGAGAAGCACGGTTTTGCGTTCGGCATGATCGCCCAGCACGAGCAGCAGCACGACGAGACCATGCTCGCGACTCATCAATTGCGTTCGGGGCCTGCGGTTCTGACGGCTCCCGCTCCGCCGGCCTCGGTGGTGCCGGTGTCGGGTGAGGCCGTCATTGCCGGTGGGCCGTTCTCGATGGGGACCTCGCTCGACCCGTGGGCACTGGACAACGAGCGACCCGCTCATGCCGTGCACGTGCCCACCTTCGCTATCGACCGAGCCCCGATCACCAACGCGCAGTTCATGGACTTCATGGCCGACGGCGGGTACGAACGCCGTGAACTGTGGACCGAGAAGGGGTGGCAGCATCGCGTCGACGCGAACCTGACCGCGCCGCAGTTCTGGGAGTCCGACTCCGACGGCACCTGGTGGCGTCGCAGCTTCGGCGTGCGTAAGCCGGTGCGCCCGCACCAGCCTGTGGTGCACGTGTGCTGGTTCGAGGCCGACGCCTACGCCCGCTGGGCAGGCAAGCGTCTGCCGACGGAGGCCGAGTGGGAGAAGGCCGCGCGCTTCGACGCCGCGACCGGCACCAGCCGGGCGTACCCGTGGGGTGACGCCGAACCCACTGCTGCACATGCCAATCTGAATCAGCGGCATCTGGAACCGGCGGACGTCGGTGCCTATCCCGATGGTGCCTCCCCCTCCGGTGTGCATCACCTCATCGGTGACGTGTGGGAGTGGACGTCCTCGGACTTCGAGCCGTACCCCGGCTTCGAGGCGTTCCCCTACGCCGAATACTCCGAGGTGTTTCTTCGCGGCGACTACAAGGTGTTGCGCGGCGGCTCGTTCGGAACCGACGAGGTGGCGTGCCGAGGCACGTTCCGTAACTGGGACCATCCGATTCGCCGGCAGATCTTCAGTGGGTTCCGGTTGGCCCGCGACGTCGAGCCCAGCTGAATGTGCCGTCATCTGGGGTATCTGGGCGCTGCCAGGTCTGTCGGATCGCTGCTGACGCAGGGTGATCATTCTCTGCGCACCCAATCTTTCGCGCCGAACGACATGCGCGGTGGAGGGACCATCAACGCCGACGGCTTCGGCGTCGCATGGTGGCAGGACGGTTCGGTGCGCAGCTACCGCAATCCGATGCCCATCTGGACCGACCCGGCGGTCGACGACGTTCTGCCGCAGGTGCACTCGACGTCGGTGATCGCGGCAGTACGATCGGCAACCGTCGGGATGCCGGTCGAGCGCAGCGCCTGCGCGCCGTTCACCGACGATCGATGGGCGTTCAGTCACAACGGTGTGGTGTTCGGCTGGCCGCAGTCGATGGCCGAATTGTGGACGGAGGTACCGCCTATCGACGCACTGGCGTTGCCCGCGCCCACCGATGCCGCTGCCCTGTGGGTCGTACTACGGAACCTGCTGCGCACCCACGATCCCGAGTCGGCGCTGCGCATGCTGGTCCGTAGGGTCCTCGCCACCTCGCCCAAGGCTCGCCTGAATTTTCTGCTGTCGGACGGCGAGAGCATGTACGCCACAGCGGTGCATCATTCGCTGTCGGTTCTGCGGACCGAGGATTCGGTGACGATCGCCTCCGAACCCCTCGACGATCGACCCGACTGGATTTTCATCGACGACCGACGCTTGGTCGTCACCACGACAACCGATCTCACCATTTCCAGCCTGGAATCGTAAGGGAGCGTCATGAGCACAGTGGACGTACATCTGGCCGACACAGCATTGCTCGACGAGTTGCGCAAGGACGTGCGGGACGGTCTCACCGCCGACCCGAAGTGGCTCTCGCCCAAGTACTTCTACGACGTTTTGGGCAGTGAGCTGTTCGAGCAGATCACCGCTCTGCCCGAGTACTACCCGACGCGTACCGAGCGTGCCCTCCTCGAGGAGCACGCTCTGGACATCGCCGAGGCAACCGAATCCAGCATGTTGATCGAGCTCGGTTCCGGCTCCTCGGAGAAGACGAAATTGCTGCTCTCCGCCGGAGTCAAGCACGGATCACTGAAAACCTATGTGCCGCAAGATGTATCCATCTCCGCGCTCGAAGGTGCCATTGCCCAAATCTCGCAGGAGTTCCCGGCGCTCGAGGTGCACGGCATCGTCAGCGATTTCACCGACACCCTGCACAATTTGCCGGGTGGCCTTCGGCGGACGATTGCGTTCCTCGGCGGAACCCTGGGCAACCTCATTCCCGAGGAGCGCGAGGAATTTCTGAAAGCAGTGGCCGACGCGCTCGATCCGGGCGAGTATCTGTTGCTCGGGGTCGGCTCGGTCATCGACCCGGACGTGCTCGTTCCGGCGTACGACGACGCTGCCGGGGTGACTGCGAAGTTCAATCGAAACGTGCTGTCGGTGATCAACTCTCGCCTGGGTGGCAATTTCGATCCCGATGCGTTCGAGCATGTCGCGCTGTGGAATGCCGAGCAGGAGTGGATCGAGATGCGACTGCGGGCCACGTCGGCGCAGGAGGTGTATCTCGCAGACCTCGATCTGCACGTGCACTTCGAGGCAGGCGAGGAACTCCGCACCGAGATCTCGGCGAAATTCCGACCGGACGGCATCACCGAAGAACTGGCCGCGGCGGGATTCGGCGTCGAGTATCTGTGGTCCGACGCCGAATCTCGCTTCGTGCTCATTCTCGCCCGCAAGGGCGAGTAGCGACTCACTCGGCCTCTAGGAGTGGGCACCATCGGTGCCAGCTCCGGAATGGTCGATTACCGACGCTCGACCGATTCCGACGCCAGCCGTGACAATCTCATTCGGACCACAGGACGAGAAAAACTACGAACAAGACGACGAAGAGCATCAGGCCGCCGCCTGCCAGGGCAAGCGTTCGCGCGTTGGTCACTGCGAATACGCCCTCGCCCACTGGGGTGGCGCTGCTTTCGGCGACGGTGAAGGTAACCCCGAGCAGGACGCAGAACTGAACAACCCATGCCCACCAGGGCAAGTCGAGTCTTGCCATCGTCACCGCGGAACCCAAGGTGATGGCCAGCGACACTATTGCTGCATACATCGCTGACGGCAGGGTTGCTCCCAACGGAGTCCGGACGGTCTTCACTTCCTTTACCCCACTCTTCAGGCCGATGTTCGAGGCATGTGTGTGCTGCTCAGCACGCTTCCGCTGATCCAATGGAGAAAGAAGGCGGTCGCGTGATCGGACCATGCGCACTTTCGTTAGCGAGGGTATTTAGGCCTGACTCCCCAGTCAAGGGTCGCGTCTGCGGATCGAGACACACATCCACGTCGTCAACCCGCGGCGACGGCGTCGATCTCGATCATCTGACCCGGAACTGCCAACCGGGTCACTTCCAACATCGTGGTGGCCGGCGCAACTCCTGCTGCTCCCAGTCTTGCCATGAGGACGCCGTAGTGCTGGAACAGGAGGTCGACGTCGGTGGTGTAGATCCCCAGCCTCACCACGTTCGAAATCGTCATCTCGGCCCCGGCCAGCACCGCGTCCAGATTGTCGAGAGCGAGCGCCAGCTGCGCCGCCATGTCTCCCTCGTGCTCGGGTGCACCGTCGCTGTTCATCGCAGTCTGTCCGGAGCAGTAGAGAGTCCTGTTGTGTCCGTCGATCAAAACTCCCTGATCGAAGCCCAGCGCCACCGACCACTGCACCGGATTGACCGCAGTTCGTTCCATCATCTTGTTCCTCCGTGTTGTTCGTCCGACCGTACGAAGAAGAGGCTGTCACCGAATCACGACACCCTCTGTCGTGTATTTCGGTACCGTCTTCGCATGCGCGCAGACAGGCTGGTCTCGGTCGTGCTCCTGCTACGCCAGCGCGGCCGAATGACGGCCGACGCCCTGGCCGCCGAACTGGAAGTGTCGACCCGCACCGTGCTCCGCGACATCGACGCTCTCTCGACAGCGGGCGTGCCCGTCTACGCCGAACGGGGACGACTCGGAGGATTCGCACTGCTGCCCGGCTTCAGAGCCGAGTTTCCTGGCCTCAACCACGACGAGGCCCTGGCACTGTTGGCTGCCGTCGGATCGAGCGGGGGAGACCATGCGCTCGGCCTCGGCTCCGCCGTCGCGTCGGCGCTCCGAAAGGTGATGGACGCGTTGCCCGACGGCCATCACGACACCGCGCGCACTGCGGCTCGGCGGCTCCTCATCGAGCCCGAGGCGGATCTGTTGTCTCGGCGCACTGCCGCAGAGCAAATTCCCGCCACCGTCATGGACCCCGTGCGCAGGGCTGTGCTCGACGGCAGGAAGCTGCGGATTCTCTACGCGCCGGTGGACGGGGACAAACAGTGGCGCACAATCGATCCCGTCGGACTGGTCACGGTACGAAGCCGGGCCTACCTTCTCGCCACGCGGGACGGCGAAGACCGCACCTACCGACTCTCGAGGGTGACGGAGGCCGTGGTTCTGTCCGACCCGGCGCGACGCGCAGACAACGTTCGTCTCGATCGGTTGTGGCACGAGCGCAGCACCCGATTCAGGAACGGAGACGCTCGGGTGACAGTGTCGGTGTGCATACATCCGGCGCGCCGGGAAGAACTGGCAGACTCCGCGTTGACCGTCACCGACGAGAGTCTCGACGGTGACGGTCGTGTGCGTATGGAACTTACTTTTCAGGATGCGCGGCATGCGGAGTGGGCCATGTGGCAACTCGGGACCGATGCCGAAGTGCTTGCACCGCAGTCGTTACGAGATGGTCTTTATCGCCGCGCTCTCGAGATCACCGAGCACTACCGACCTCGCGATCAGGCATCGGCCAGCGCAAGCACCGGCGAGATTTGATTCGCACGTCGTGCCGGAGTCAGTGACGCACCGAGGGCGAGGAGTCCACCGCACAACACCGTTCCGGCGATGACGGCCCATGGCAGAGTCGGAGCCGTGAGCCCGCGAGAATCCAGGGAGCCCAGCAGCGATTGTGCTGCGGCCCAACCGTAACCGATGCCGAGAATCAGCCCGAAGCCCATCGACGCGACCACCATCTGAGTGCTTTCCGCGACGATCATCGCCCGAATCTGCTTGCGGGTGAATCCGAGTGCCCGCAACAGACCGATCTCTCGGGTGCGCTGCAGAATGCTCAGCAGCAGGTTGTTCACCATTCCGACCGCCGCGATGACCGCGGAGAACCCGATCAGTCCGGTCATGATTCCCACCGTCACGGTGAGTACCTGATCGACGGAGGCTTCGTCGTATTCGTTGACGAGCATCGCCCGGTAGCTGTACATCGCGACGGCGAACGTGGTCACCAGCGTCACCCCGATCAGCAGTCCCACCGCGGTACGGGTGCTGCGATCCGGATAGCGAATTGCATTGGCCGAGGCCAACCTCGCCGCAGGTCCGCCGCCGAACAGTCTGCCGACCAGCCTCAGCGTCGCGGGCAGAATTCGATAGGCACCGACCATGATGCCGGTGAACGATGCCACGCCGCCGAGGAATGCCACCAGAACGCCGGTCGGGTTCACCATCCCGATCAGGATCCCGAGCCCGAGCAACGCCACCCCGCCAGCGATCAGCACGATCGACAGCACCGTCCTGATCCGACGCGACCGCGGAGCCTCCACTCCTGTGTCCACCGCGCCTCCCGTCGCCTGAACAGGAGTCACGTCCAACACCTTTCGTGACCCGACATACGACGCGACCGTCGTCGTCAGCACCACGATCACCACCGGCAGAACCACCAGTGGCTGAACGGATGTGTACTGCACATCCGGCAACTGACCGGCCGAGACCGCGACCGCCCGCGCGAGATGACTCGCGCCGACGCCGAGGACCATACCGACTGCGCCACCGAACAATCCGACGACAAGGCCCTCGCGTGCCACCGAACGGCGCAGGTCACGCGAGCGGGCTCCCAACAGTCGCAGAAGCGCGATGGTGCGGGTGCGCCCCGCTACGATCGTCGCGAACGTGTTCGAGGTGACCACCGCCGCGACATACAGTGCGAGCCCGATGAACACCAGGGCCACGCTGTACAGCGCCGTGACGGCAGCACCTTCCATTTCCCCGAAGATGTCGACCAGGAACGCCGTCGCCTGAATCAACACCACACCGAAGAACGACGCCAACGACGTCACCAGAAGACTGGCACCGTGCTCCTTCGACGCCTGAGCAGAAGTCAACGCACTCATCGGACTGCCCCTCTCAGGTCGTTCCTGCCGGCTCCACTCCCGGCCTCCATTCCCAGCATGTAGCTCGAGATCTGCTCCGCGCTCGAACGCCCCAGTTCGTTCACGATGCGCCCGTCGGCGAGGAAGACGATCCGATCGGCGTAGCTGGCCGCAATGGGGTCGTGCGTGACCATCACGATCGACTGTCCGTACTCGCGCACCGCCGCGGCGAGGAGCCCGAGAACCTCACGGCCGGTCCGAGAATCGAGGTTGCCGGTGGGTTCGTCGGCAAAGATGAGATGCGGCCGCGTACCCAGTGCCCGGGCGATCGCGACTCGCTGCTGCTGCCCACCCGAGAGCTGATGCGGGCGGTGGTTCACCCGACCCTGCAATCCCAGAGTGTCGATGAGCTGCTCTATCCATGCCGCCTCCTCGGCGGTGGGCGCGCGGCCGTCGAGCTCGAACGGCAGCAGTATGTTGCCCCGAACATCGAGGGTGGGAACGAGATTGAACGATTGGAAGATGAAGCCCACCTGCGTGCGGCGCAGCGTCGTCAGTGCGTCGTCGTTGGCCGCTGTGATGTCGGCACCGGCCAGCATCAGATGCCCGGAGCTGGCGTTGTCCAGTCCGGCCATCACATGCATCAGGGTCGATTTGCCCGAGCCGGACGGTCCCATGATGGCGGTGAACTGGCCGCCGTGAATGTCGAGAGACACATTGTCGAGGGCGCTCACCGGATTGGACGAGTCGCCGAAATACTTGCTGACCTGGAATGCCCGGGCGACCGGGGGGAGGGTTGTTGTCATGCCCACAACGCTATGAATCGAACGGCCCCGAGTAATCAGGCTCGAGTAGTCGATCACTACATCTGCAGGATGACTTCCCCATCAGTCTCCGGTGAGACCGTGCTCGAACGCGTAGACCACCAGCTGCACCCGATCTCGTAGCGCGAGCTTGGCGAAGATGCGACTGATGTGCGTCTTCACCGTCGCCTCGCTCAAGAACTCCATCGCGGCGATCTCGGAGTTGCTCAGCCCGCGTGCGGTGAGTCGGAAGAGCTCCTTCTCCCGTGCGGTGAGGGTCGCGAACTCGGCAGGGACCTTCGGCACCACCGGCGTAGGTGTGAAGTGCGCCAGCAGCCCCGTCGTCGCCGACGCAGCGATCACCGAATTACCCGCGTGGACCGTGCGGATCGCGGCGAGCAGAAATTCCGGGTCTGCATCCTTGAGCACGAATCCACTTGCCCCCGAACGAATTGCGCGCGCTGCGCTCTCGTCGAGATCGAAGGTCGTGAGCACCAGAATCCGTGGTGGAGTATCGGACGCGGCCACGATCTGCTCGGTCGCGGCGATGCCGTCGAGCACCGGCATCCGGACGTCCATGAGCATCACGTCTGGAGTTGCCGACGCGGCGAGCTCGACGGCTTCCTTGCCGTTGCCCGCTTCGCCGACGAACTCCAGATCGGGCTGCGAGGAGATGAGCATGCGAATGCCCGCTCGGAACAGCTGCTGATCGTCGACCAGAGCCACCTTGATTCGATCGGACATCAGTTGATTCCCTTCGTGGACGAGCCGACAGCAGGAAGCCACGCAGTCACGGTCCACGACGAGCCGTCGCCCGACGCGGTGCACAAGCCACCGGCGAGGCTGGCGCGTTCTTTCATGCCGGCGATTCCGTGGCCGCCCGATTCCGATGCCGAACGCACCGAGGACACACTGTTGCGCACCGTCAGTTCGATGCCGGCGGAGTCGGATTCGATGGTGACGGTGACAGGCTTGTCCGGGTCGCCGTGACGTAGGGCATTGGTCAGAGATTCCTGCGCGATCCGGTAGAGCGCCAGGTGCGCACCGGCACCCAACGTCACCGAGGTGGTGTCGATCGAGGAGTCGATGGTCAGTCCGGTCGCGCGCACTTGCTCGAACAGGCGCTCGAGATCGTCGGGTGTCGGGTTCGGTAGATCGCCCTGACTGTGCCGAAGCTGTCCGAGCAACACCCGAACGTCGGTCAGTGCCTCGCGCGCGGTGTCGGAGATTGTCGTCAGCGCAGTGTCGACGGCAGCGGGATCGACGGCGCGCACGTAGCGTGCACCGTCGGCCTGCGCGATCACCACAGCCAACGAATGCGCCACGATGTCGTGCATGTCGCGGGCAATTCTGTTGCGCTCCTGCTCGATTGCCACTTCGTGCTCGGCGCGGGCCTGATGCACCTCGGCGAGCTCGCGCGCGTGTGCGGATTCGATGGCGGTGCGCCGGGCGTAGGCGAGGCGGCCCAGTGCCCAGGACAACCCGAGCATGGCCCAGAGGCCGGCGAGGAGTAAGGCGAACTGTGCGAGGCGGGGTTCCTGGTAGCCCTCTTCCGTGGGCGGGCCGAACGGATTGCCGTCCACGAAAGCCAGGTAAAGAGCGGCGATCACTCCGCCGCCGACGGCCGACGCGAGCCCGAAGCGCCGAACGACGCTGTCGCCGTACGCGGCCGAGCAGTACAGGATCGCGAAGATCGCTGTATCGGCGGAGAGGTCGAGTACCCCGCCGACCATCTGTACGACGGCCAGCACCCAGGCGAGCGCCAACGACAGTCGCGGTGACCGGCGTCGAACGGCCAGCGCGAGGCCGAACCCGATCAGGACACCCACGCCGGGAGAGCCGTAGGGGCCACTCAGGGTCGACGGCAGCAGCAGTAGAACGAAGACGACGGCGTAGGTGACATCGAGCACCTGCCGTGAGATCGAACGCTTGCGTAGCACTCGATCAGACTACGTGGATCAGTTGGTGCGGCGACGAGCCTTCTCGAGCGCGGCCAGAGTCGACAGGACAGTGGTGCGCTGCCGTTCGAGATCCTTCATGCGAGCACGTGCCGGCAGGCCCTGCACGCCGTCGAGCGCGTTGATCTGCTCGTCGACTGCGGTGAGTTGGCCGAGCAACTTCTCCACACGGGACTGCAGTTCGATTGCATCGATCCCGGTAACACCGGCCTGCGACTTCTTCGTCGGTGCTTTCGCCGGCGCTCCGGACGTCGGCGAGGCCGGTGTGTTCCCCGCAGCAGCGGCCCTGGGACGCAACGCTTTGCGGACGGCAGCCGGATCCGGCAGCTTCTCGAGCCGAATACGGTTGAGCACCTCACGCGCATCCCGAGCGGTGACGCGGTACTCGCGCTCCTCCTCGTCCTCGGACGCCAGCGTGCCGCCCAGAGGCCTCAGACCGTACATCCCGATGAAGTGCTTGGCCTCGTCGATGACGGCTTCCTTTTCGCGGCACAGACCACAGCGCGGTTCGTTTCGGAAGTCCTCGACGCTGTCGGTGCCACCGCACCAGACGCACCCACCCGGCGTCCATCGGGCAATTCTGACCGTAGTAGTTCCAGCCGGGCCGTGGGGAGAGCCTGCGTCGATCACGACGAGTCATCTTAGGTGACAACAAAACCCGCCCCGCACACTCCCGTCTCGCGAGCTGCATGTTTCGGTCACGGACGTGACGTAGTTCATGCGGCGCGGACGGAGAGTGGGCGGGGCGGGGTGAAACAGACTGACTGTTATGCGCTGCCGTTGAACAAGCTTGTGACGGAGCCGTTTTCGAAGACCTCGCGAATGGTGCGAGCGAGCAGCGGTGCGATCGAGAGCTCGGTCAGCGTTGCAAAGCGCTTCTCGTCGCTGATCGGCAGGGTGTTGGTGACGACGACTTCCTTGGCACCGCAGTTCGCGAGACGCTCGGCGGCCGGGTTCGACAGAACGCCGTGGGTGGCGGCGATGACGACGTCACCGGCACCGGCTTCCTTGAGCACCTTCACGGCTCCCGCGATGGTGCCGCCGGTGTCGATCATGTCGTCGATGAGGATGCAGGTGCGGCCCTCGACCTCGCCGACGACGCGGTTGGACTTGACCTGGTTGGGCACCAGCGGATCACGCGTCTTGTGGATGAAGGCCAGCGGTGCGCCGCCGAAGGAGTCCGCCCACTTCTCGGCGACGCGGACGCGGCCGGAGTCGGGGGAGACGACGGTGATGTGTTCGAGGCTGTACTTGCCGCGGATGTGGTCGGCGAGTTGGCTGTGCGCGTGCATGTGATCGACGGGGCCGTCGAAGAAGCCCTGGATCTGATCGGTGTGCAGGTCGACGGTGATGATGCGGTCGGCACCGGCGGTCTTGAGCAGATCCGCGACCAGACGGGCGGAGATGGGCTCGCGTCCCCGGTGCTTCTTGTCCTGTCGGGCGTACGGGTAGAACGGCAGGATCGCGGTGATGCGCTTGGCCGATCCGCGCTTGAGCGCGTCGATCATGATGAGCTGTTCCATTAGCCACGTGTTGAGCGGGAACGGATGCGACTGCAGCACGAAGGCGTCCGATCCGCGGACCGACTCCTCGAAGCGAACGAAGATCTCGCCGTTGGCGAAGTCACGCGCGGTCTGCGGGGTGACGTCGATTCCGAGTTCCTTGGCGACCTGCTCGGCCAACTCCGGATGTGCTCGACCAGAAAACAACATCAGGTTCTTCTGGTTGTCGATCCAATTAGGGGTGGTCACTGCTCTTCGCCGTCCTTTTGTTCTTGCCGATCACGATCTGCGAGCGCCGCTGCTTTCGCAGCTTCGGTTCCGGGTCTGTTGTTCTTGACCCAGCCTTCGATATTGCGTTGCTTACCACCGGAGACGGCCAGCGCGCCGGGAGGAACATCGTCCCGAACCACTGTTCCTGCACCGGTGTAAGCGCCGTCGCCCACGTGTACGGGAGCGACGAACGTCGAGTCGGAACCGGTCCTTACATGGGATCCGATTTCCGTGCGGCTCTTGTTGACGCCGTCGTAGTTTGCGAAGACGTTGGAGCAACCGATGTTGCTGTGGTCGCCGATCGTCGCGTCGCCGACGTAAGTGAGGTGCGGGACCTTGGTGTGGTGCCCGATCGTCGCGTTCTTGGTCTCGACGTAGGCACCGAGTTTGCCGCCCTCGCCGAGCACGGTGCCGGGACGCAGGTAGGTGAACGGTCCGACGGTGGCATCCGGTCCGATCACGGCCTGCTCGGCGTGGGTGCGCACGACCGACGCGCGCTCGCCGATCTCGACGTCACGCAGGGTCGAGTCGGGCCCGACGATCGCGTCGTCGGCGATGTGGGTCTTGCCGTGCAGCTGGACGCCGGGTTCGATGCGGACGTCCGCGCCGAGAGTGACGTCGATGTCGATCCAGGTGGTCGACGGATCCACGACGGTGACGCCGGCCCGCATGTGTCGTTCGACGATGTGACGGTTCAACACGGAGGTGACGTGTGCCAGCTGGACGCGGTCGTTGACGCCCACCACCAGATCGGGATCGGCGAGCTGGGTGCCGTAGACGGCTTTGCCGTCGGCCTTGCTGATCTTGACGACGTCGGTCAGATACAGCTCGTGCTGAGCGTTGGCGGTGCTGAGTTTGCCCAGGGCGGTACGCAGCGCGACGGCGTCGAACGCGTAGACGCCGGAGTTGACCTCACCGATCAGCACTTGAGCGGGGGTGGCGTCGGCGTGCTCGACGATCTCGGCCACCTCGCCGTCGTCGGTGCGGACGATTCGGCCGTAGCCGTTGGCATCGTCGGGGACAAAGGTCAGCACCGTCGCGGCCGCGGGCCGGGGGGCGCTCAGATGCTCGTCGAGCAGAGCTTTGAGAGTGTGGCCGTCGAGCAGGGGAACGTCGGCTGCAGTGACGAGGATCGTGCCCTCGAAATCGTCGGGGAGGGCAGCCAGGCCGCACTGGACGGCGTGCCCGGTGCCGAGCTGGCGATCCTGGACGGCGGTGTGAATCGTGCGACCGAACGTGGCTGCGAGATCCTGGACGGCCTCGGTCACTCGTTCACGATCGTGTCCGACGACGGTAACCAGGTGGTCGGGGCCCAGGTCGGCGGCCGCGTGGAGGGCGTGCGCGAGCATGGTGCGTCCGGCCAGGGGATGCAGAACTTTCGGAGTCTTCGACCGCATTCGGGTACCTGCACCCGCAGCGAGAACGACCACGGCGGTCTGCACAGGCATTGAGCTCCTCAGGCGGTAACGCGAATACGGCATGCGTGAATGATGTTGCTCGCTCCGCCGCCAGGACTCGAACCTGAACTATCTGAACCAAAATCAGAGGTGCTGCCATTACACCACGGCGGATAAACGGCCAGCGGTTTCACCAGTGGCCGACGAATCGAACGACTCATTCGTTTGCCGCTGCGCTCCCACTGAGCGCAACGATCCTCGCACGCGAGGTGGTGGTGAGTCGAACCGCGATGCAGATTGGCGGGCACAAACGGATGGATCGGACATCGCTAGTGTGAAGGAGGCGTCGATTCCGGCGTCGGGAAATGCAGGGTCGTTAGCGGGAGCGGGTTTCCATGACAGGCGCAGCCTCGGAGCAGGAACGCTCACCTCGGGTCCGAATGACCGGGACGCAACGGCGTGAGCAGCTGATCGAGGTGGGCCGGACGCTGTTCGCCGAACGCGGGTACGAGGCCGCGTCGGTCGAGGAGATCGCCGGACGCGCGAACGTGTCCAAGCCGGTTGTCTACGAGCACTTCGGCGGCAAGGAAGGTCTCTACGCCGTCATCGTCGATCGGGAGATGTCGACGCTTCTCGGCATGATCACCAAATCACTCGACCTCAATCGCTCGCGCATTCGCGTCGAACGTGTCGCACTCGCACTGCTGACCTACATCGAGGACCGGACCGACGGCTTCCGCATTCTCGTGCGCGATTCCCCGGCGGCTGCCGAGGACGGCAAGTACTCGTCGTTGCTCAACGAGGCCATCGGTCGCGTCGGGCACATGCTGGCCGGGGACTTCTCTCGCCGCGGTCTCGATCCCGAGTTCGCGCCGATGTACGCCCAGGCCCTGGTCGGGATGGTGTCGATGACGGCGCAGTGGTGGCTCGACGTACGAACACCGTCCAAGGAAGTGGTTGCAGCGCACGTGGTCAACCTCTGCTGGAACGGACTGACGAATCTGGAGGCCGACCCTCGATTGACCGAGGAATGAAACCCGGTTTCGTCTCTTCGCATCCAAAGAGGGGGTATCGTCCCCTTTGTCGGCCATGAGAGCTCTGTCACTCCCGGCAGTGTTCCGAACCGGACCGATGCACGTTGGCACAAGACGTAATGCAGTGTGGTGGTACCGTTCGGGCGTAATTTGCGCAGTGGCAGTTCAGAATTGCGAAGGCGGATCCTATGGTCAGGCAGGCTCGCGCTGAGATCACTCGCGACACCGTGCTTGCTGGTGCAGCGAATGTGTTCCTGCGCCTCGGGTACGCGAACGCGAGCCTCAGCGAAATCATCTCTCAGTCCCAGGTCACCAAAGGCGCTCTGTACTTCCACTTCGGTTCCAAGGAAGAACTCGCACGTGCGGTCATCGACGAGGGAAACTCTCGGCTGACCAATGCGTGCCTCCAGTTCAACGACGGCCGCATCCCGGCGCTCGAAGCCGCGATCGGCATCTCCTACATCGTCGTCGACCTCTCGGTCAGCGACCCCATGGTCTCGGCCATGCTCCGGCTGAGCCACCAGATCGGCGATTACCGCGGCACCGAGGGCAATGTGATGGCCGGGTGGAGCGAATCGTTCGACAAGCTCGCCGCCAAGGCCATCGCCCAGGGCGACATCGACCCCAACTCCGATTCGCGCACCATCGGATCTCTCGTGCTCGAGATTCTCACCGGCGTGCACATGGTTGCGGTTGCCACCTCCACCACCGAGGAACTGCCGTCGCGCATGGAGCGCCTCTGGTACTACCTTCTCCCGGCTCTGGTCCCAGCCAACAAGCTCGACTACTTCCGCGAGTTCGCTGCGCGTCGAGTCATCCGCTTCGGCCCGTAACTACCGGTTCTGCGCCACGAAGTCTGCGATGTCGTCGCGCAGTCGTTCCGGGAATTCACCGTTGACGGCATGTGAGGCCTCCGGATAGAGCCGGACGGTCCCGTCGGGCAGCGTCTTCTCTGCCGTGGCGACGGCTTCCTGGGCGTTGTGCATCACCGACCTACCCGCGATGATCGCCAGGACGGGCACGTCGAGCATGGCGAGTCGCTCGTCAGTGATGCGCGTGGGCTGCGGCAGCTTCAACGAATAGCCCTGCATCCCGGCCTCGATCATGTCCGCGACGGGCACGTCCTCGACCTCGGCACCGCCTGCGGTGTAGGAGTTGAAGCTGTCCCGCCAGGATTTCGGGAGCCACGGCACGGCGGCAGGGAGCGCCCGAATCGCGGTGCCCCAGGGGATGTCGGCGAAGGTCTGGGCCGGGTCGATCAGCGTGAGTGTGGCGAGGTGCGTGCTGTCGTGCAGCGCCAGGTTCGCTGCGGTCCACCCACCGATCGACAGTCCGACCAGATGGACCTTGTCGGTCGGCAGAGCGTCGAGTGTCTGATCGAGCCACGCGGCCTGGTCCTCGTCGCTGGTGATAGGCCGTTCCTGGATGCTGCGTCCCGGCTCGCCGAGCAGGTCGACGGTGTAGACGTCGCCGATCGTCAGCAAACCGGGAAGGTTGGCCGCCCAGACCGGCGTGGCCGAGGATCGGCCGGGAAGCAAGAGCAGAGGGTGGGTCGAGGTTCCGGTGCCCTCGAATCGATAGACGCGCACGATGCCGTAGTCGGTTCTGATGTCGAGCGTCTGCGCCGGATCGGGCAGATCCTCGAACGCGCGGTCGTAGGCGGCGAGAAAACGGTCCTCGCTCGCTGCACTGTTCCAGTGGCCGACCGGTGACGGAGACCGGAGCGCGAACGCGAGGGCGAGCGCGCCGACGGTCAACGCCCCAGCGGCGATCTTCAGATATCGACGCCGATTTCTCGGTGCTCGGTCGTCCATCTCGAATCTCCTAACCGATCGGTAAGTAATTCAACCGTACGGTAGGCTGGCGATCGTGGCAACGAGAGAACCGAGCTTCGTCGAGCGCGCGCGACGCGCTCAGTTGATCGATGTCACGATCGACTCGGTCGCCCAGTACGGGTACGCGAAGGTCTCGCTCGCACGCATCGCGGACAAGGCTGGGATCACCAAAGCTGCTGTGCTGTATCACTTCCGAACCAAGGATGCAGTGATCGACGCTGCGTATCGGTTCGTTCTCTCGGCGCTGGTGGAGGACGTGGCAGCCGCGGTCGAGGCCGTCGACGCCCGGGAGGGTCCACAGGCGTACGTGCGTGCGATGGTCGGCCACCTCCGTGATCACCCGACGCACACCCGCATGTTGGTTGAGGCGCTAGGCAACTCGGCTCTGGGGCACGCACCGGAGGACCGATGGCGTCCGATGGCCGACATCATCGATGTGTCCGTCCGGACTCGCGGGACGGCCGGCGTCGATTCGCGCACCCTGGCCATCATCGTCGGCGGTGGGATCGATGCAATCGTCACCGAGCGCCTGCACGATCCGGAGTACGACTCGGCAGCTGCTGCCGAGGCCCTCGTAGCGATGTTGGATGCAGCTCTGACGTAGCCCGCCGTCCTCTCCCGCCTGCCGGGCTGTCGGTGTGCTCCCATAGACTCGCCCATGACTGTGCGTGAGCAGCCGTCGCCTCGAATCGCTTGTAGGAGCATTGCTGTTGTCTTCCGATTCTCTGCCTGCCATTTCTCCATCCGGGCCGGCCCCGATCGTTCCCGACGCGGCGCTGCAACTCTCGGGTCTGGCCAGCGTCGCGCTGACCGATTCGGCGATGGTGGCCGTCGCCGACGCGATCGGAACCGCCGAGCACACGCTCATCGGGCCGCACTCGGTTCGCCCGTTCGTCGCGGCCGCGATCGCGCAGCACACCCAGCTGTTGATCGTCACCGCCACCGGGCGTGAGGCGGACGATCTCACCGACGAACTGCGCCAGATCCTCGGCGGCGGCGTCGTGATGTTCCCGTCGTGGGAGACGTTGCCGCACGAGCGACTCTCACCGAGCGCCGACACCGTCGGCAAGCGACTGGACGTACTGCGCCGGCTGGCTCGCCCCGGTGATACCGATTACGGCGATCCCCTGCGCGTCATCGTCACCACCGTCCGCTCGTTGGTGCAGCCCATGGCGCCCGGTCTCGGCGAGATCGAACCCGTGACCCTGAAGGTCGGTCTGGACATCGACTTCGACGGCTTGATCCACCGACTCGTCGAGTTCGGCTACCTGCGCGTGGACATGGTCGGCAAGCGCGGCGAGTTCGCCGTCCGCGGCGGCATCCTCGACCTGTTCTCGCCGACGGCAGATCACCCGGTACGCGTCGAATTCTGGGGCGACGAGATCACCGAACTCCGTGCGTTCGCGGTATCCGATCAGCGTTCGCTGCCCGATCACGAGGTCGATCTCGTCATCGCTCCGCCGTGCCGTGAACTGCTTCTCACCCAGGAGGTCCGCGACCGCGCCGCGGTTCTCGCAGCCGACAATGCCGGCGACACCGCATTGGTCGAGATGCTCGACAAGCTGTCCGCCGGCGTCCCGGTGGAGGGCATGGAGGCGTTGCTGCCGCTGCTGCAGCCGGGTGAGTTGCAGTTGCTCGCCGATACCCTCCCCGCAGGAACGCACGTACTGCTCTGTGATCCCGAGCGAATCCGAACCCGCGCAACAGATCTGGTACGCACGGGCCAGGAGTTCCTCGAAGCGTCCTGGACGGCGGCATCGATCGGTGGAGCTGCACCGTTCGATACCTCGACACTGGATACCTCCAGCCTCGAAGGGGCGTCACTCGATCTCGGTGCCTCGGCCTACCGTTCGCTTCGACAGGTTCGCGAGTCCGCGCAGGTGCACGGCCGGCCGTGGTGGACCATCAGCCCGCTCGCGTCCGGCAACGGCGAGGAAGTCGAACTCGCCGTCGATTCGGTCCCGGAGGTCCGTGGGTCCGAGGAAGCGCTGACGGCTCTGTTCGCCACCCTGCGGGCGCATATCGCCACGGGTGGTCGTGCGGTCATCTCCGTCGCGGGCGCAGGTACCGCCACCCGCATCATCGAACGCCTCGCCGAGGCCGAAGTGCCTGCGGCGCATCTGGATTCCGGTGCGGTCCCGGTCGCCGACGTCGTGAACGTCCTGTGTGGATCGTTGCACGACGGCCTGGTGTTTCCCGACGCGAAACTCGTGGTCGTCACCGAGAGCGATCTGACCGGCAATCGCGTTGCCGCGGCGGGGGAGGGCCGCAAGCTTCCGGCGAAGCGGCGTAATCAGGTCGATCCGCTCGCCCTCGTCGCCGGCGACAGCGTCGTGCACGATCAGCACGGCATCGGTCGATTCGTCGAGATGGTCGAGCGCACCATCGGTGGTGCTCGACGCGAATACCTCGTCGTCGAGTACGCACCGAGCAAGCGTGGCCATCCCGGAGACCGACTCTTCGTCCCGATGGACTCCCTCGATCAGCTCTCGCGTTACGTCGGTGGTGAGCTGCCGTCACTGAGCAAGCTCGGCGGATCCGACTGGGCCAACACCAAACGCAAGGCGCGCAAGGCAGTTCGCGAGATCGCCGGCGAACTCGTGCAGCTGTACGCCGCTCGTCAGGCAGCTCCCGGGCACGCCTTCGGACCCGACACCCCGTGGCAGCTCGAGATGGAAGATGCGTTCGGCTTCACCGAGACCGTCGACCAGATGACGGCCATCACCGACGTCAAGGCCGACATGGAGAAGGCGGTTCCGATGGACCGCGTCATTCTCGGTGACGTCGGCTACGGCAAGACCGAGATCGCGGTGCGCGCCGCATTCAAGGCGGTGCAGGACGGCAAGCAGGTCGCCGTCCTGGTTCCGACAACGCTTCTGGCGCAACAGCATCTGCAGACCTTCACCGCGCGGATGGCGTCGTTCCCGGTGACCGTCAAGGGGCTCTCTCGCTTCACTCACGGTTCCGAGTCCAAGGAGGTCATGGCCGGACTCGCCGACGGGACGGTCGACATCGTCGTCGGCACGCACCGCTTGCTGCAGACCGGTGTCGCCTGGAAGGACCTCGGGTTGGTCATCGTCGACGAGGAGCAGCGCTTCGGCGTCGAGCACAAGGAGCACATCAAGTCGCTCCGAACCCACGTCGACGTCCTGACGATGTCTGCCACTCCGATTCCGCGAACGCTCGAGATGAGCCTCGCCGGCATCCGCGAGATGTCGACCATCCTCACTCCGCCCGAGGAGCGGCACCCGGTGCTCACCTACGTGGGCGCGTACAACGACAAGCAGGTCGCCGCGGCCATCAGGCGTGAGCTGCTGCGTGACGGCCAGGTGTTCTTCGTGCACAACCGAGTCAGCTCGATCGACAAGGCCGCCAAGAAGATTCGCGATCTGGTCCCGGAGGCCAGGGTGGCGACGGCGCACGGTCAGATGAACGAGGAAACACTCGAGCGCACCGTGCAAGGGTTCTGGCAGCGCGAGACCGACGTCCTGGTGTGTACCACCATCATCGAGACCGGCCTCGACATCTCCAACGCCAACACGCTCATCGTCGAGCGATCCGATTCGCTCGGACTGTCGCAGTTGCACCAGCTTCGTGGCCGAGTGGGCCGCAGCCGCGAGCGTGGCTACGCGTACTTCCTGTACCCGCCGGAGAAGCCGCTCACCGAGACCGCCTACGACCGGCTGGCGACCATCTCGCAGAACTCCGACCTCGGTGCCGGTATGGCCGTGGCGATGAAGGACCTCGAAATTCGTGGTGCCGGAAACGTTCTGGGCGCAGAGCAGTCCGGTCACGTCGCTGGCGTCGGATTCGACCTGTACGTACGGCTCGTCGGTGAAGCGGTCGAGGCGTACCGCGCGGCCGCCGACGGAAAGCCCATCACCACCGACGAAGCCCCCAAGGAAGTGCGCATCGACCTTCCCGTCGACGCCAACATCCCACCGGACTACGTCACCAGCGATCGGTTGCGCCTCGAGGGCTATCGAAAGCTCGCTGCGGCAGCCGATTCCGAGGGCATCGACGCGGTCATCGAAGAACTCGTCGACCGGTACGGTCCACTGCCCGAGGAGGTCGGCCGCCTGGTCTCCATCGCCAAACTGCGTCTGATCGCCAAGGAATACGGCCTGACCGACGTCAATGTTGCCGGAACACAGGTGAAGCTGGCTCCGATGGACCTACCCGACTCCAAGCAGATCCGCCTCAAGCGGCTGTACCCGAGCGCTGCCTACCGGGCCACCACCGGAGTGGTGCAGTTGCCGCTGCCGCGCGTCGAAGGCGGCGGAGTGGGGGCGGCGCGCGTACGCGACGTCGAATTGGTGCAGTTCATCGCCGATCTCATCCTATCCTTGGACGGGAAGCCATCTCGGTCGGTGTTGTTGGAGCAAACAGTGGGGGTGTAGCGGTGACGGTAGTTCTGCTCGACCCAGTTCGGCCCACACAAGTGCCGGTGGACGCTGTCGAATTCCTCGGCGGTGCAGTGCAATTCACCGAAGAAGTACCGGTGCGAGTGCGATGGCTGTTCTCGGGAACCGCTGCGCCCGATGCCGTCGACGCAGTGCTGGTGAGCACCGATCCAGCCAACCCCGAGGTTCAGGACCGGCTCGCGCGCGGAGAACGCGTCATCGCTGCCGAGAAGCTTCCCGGTGACGACCTCATCGCGGCAGTGCACTTGATGGATCGGCTGCGCACCCTCGGCGGATGGGAAGCACAGCAGACCCACGAGTCGCTGCGCGGGTACCTGCTGGAAGAAACGTACGAGCTGCTCGACGCCATCGCCGCAGGTAATCTGAACGATCTTCGCGAGGAACTCGGAGACCTGCTGCTGCAGGTACTTTTTCACTCCAGAATTGCGCAGGATGCCGCCGAGAACGCATTCGATGTCGACGACGTCGCCGCGGGACTCGTCGCCAAACTGACCCACCGCAGCCCGCACCTCGGTCGTGCGGATGCCGGACCCATCGACATCGCCGAACAAGAGCGAGCCTGGGAAGAGAAGAAGGCGTCGGAGAAAGCGCGAGGATCCTGCATCGACGGTATCGCGATGTCTCAGCCGTCACTCGCACTGGCGCAGAAGGTGATCGGACGAGCCACGAAAGCAGGCCTGCCCGACGAGCTTATTCCCGACGGCCTACGCGTCGTACACATCGGGGTCGATCACGCGCACGGAGGAGACAGTGCCGAGGACCTGCTGAGGCGTCGGGTATTGGATTTCGCGTCCCTGATCCGCAACGCCGAGGCGTCCGCCCGCAACGCAGGCATCGGGCCTGGGGAGATGTCTGCACTCGACTGGATCGAGCACTGGGGTCTGCGGGGCTGACACACCGCCCCCGCCCCCACCCCCCCGAACGCGCACCCCCCGAACGCGTCAATGGACCATTGCACCGCTCAGACGTATGCAGTGCGCCATCCACGCGAACTCTGCTGCTGCGTGAATGAACCCTTGCAGCGGTCAGACGCATGCAAGGGTCCATTGACGCGGACGGGGGGGCGGTCTACTCGAACAGCGTCGACCCCCAGTATTCGGATTCTTCGACGCCGGGAGGACAGGCGAATACCGCGGAACCCACGTGTTGGATGTATTCGTTCAATGCGTCCTTGCGGGAGAGGGCGAGTTGCATCGGGACGAATTGGGTCAGTGGATCGCGGCAGTAGGCGATGAAGAACAGTCCGGCGTCGAGGTGGCCGAAGCCGTCGGATCCGTCGGTGAAGTTGTATCCACGACGCAGGAGTTGGACGCCGCCGAGGTTCTCCTTCGACGCCAGACGCACGTGGGCGGCCTTGTCGATGAAGGTGCCCTCGGGGCCCTGGGACTCGAAGTCGAGGGCGTCGAATTCGTCTTTCTGACCCAGCGGCGCACCGGTTCCCTTGCTGCGCCCGATCACTCGCTCTTGTTCTTTCAACGTGGTGCGGTCCCAGGATTCGATGAGCATGCGGATTCGACGCGCCACGAGGTAGGAGCCGCCCGCCATCCATTCCTGATCGTCATCAGCAGCAACCCATACGTTCTCTTTCAGCAGCGACGGGTCCTCGGCCTTGAGGTTGGCCGTCCCGTCCTTGAATCCGAACAGGTTTCGCGGGGTCGCCTGCGTGGTCGAGGTGGACGAGGTTCGACCGAAGCCGAGTTGCGACCACTTGACCGACACGGTGCCGAATCCGACGCGAGCGAGGTTGCGGATGGCGTGGACGGCCACCTGGGGGTCGTCGGCGCAGGCTTGGATGCACAGGTCTCCACCCGAGCGTGCAGGATCGAGGTTGTCGGCAGGGAAGTGCTGCAGATCGGCAAGGGACGCAGGCCTTTTCGATGCCAGGTCGAAGCGATCGAACATGCTCGGACCGAACCCGATGGTCAACGTCAGCGACGACGCCGTCAGGCCGAGTGCTTCGCCGGTATCGGACGGCACGTTGTACTCGCCGCCGTCGACCGCGCCGCCGTCGAACGTCTCCTCGCCCTTGGTGAGGCGTTCGGCCATCAAGGTCCACTTCTTCAGCAGCGCAACGAATTCGTCGCGAGAGTCGGTAGTGATGTCGAAGGCCACGAAGTGCATGCGGTCCTGCGCCGGGGTGACGATTCCGGCCTGGTGGTCTCCGCGAAACTCGACCACATCCGACGGCACCTCGGCACCCGACGCCGTCGCATGTCCGGCGAAGGCTCCGACTCCGACGAGTGCAGCACCGGTCCCGACGGCACCGAAGAGGCGCCGCCGAGAGAACTGCCCGATCTTATTGTCCTGCAACGACACCCTGCACCTGGCTCACTTCGGCGGACAATGCGTCGATCTTGTTGGACAGTTCCTGGCGTTGCGGTTCGGTCACGGTGTCGTAGAAGACGAAGCCGTCGCCGCTGCGGTACTCGGCGAGTTCGGCATCGAGTTCGGCGAAGCGTGCGTCGATAGCGGTGCCCAGTTCGGCGTTGCGCTCGTCGAGGATCGGACGAACGGCGGCGATGGCAGCCTGGGAGCCGTCGACGTTGGCCTGGAAGTCCCACAGGTCGGTGTGTGAGAAGAAGTCCTCTTCGCCGCTGATCTTGGTCTTGGCGACCTCGTCGAGCAATCCCTGTGCGCCGCCGGCCACCTGGATCGGGTCGATGGTGAAGTCGTCGGCCTTGATCTTGTCGGCGAGCTCGGTGATGTCGGCCTCGAGCTGATCGGCCATCGCGTTCGTGTCGGGCTGCAGACCCTGCGTCCACAGGTCCTTCTCGATGCGGTGGAAGCCGGTCCATTCGGCTCCGGGCTCCACGTCGGGCTCACGCAGGTCGATGCGTGGGTCGAGGTCGTCGGGGAAGCTCTCGGCGACGGGCTCGATGCGCTCGTAATAGCTACGCGCAATGGGGAATTGAGCCTTGGCCGCGTCGACGTCGCCGCTCTTGACGGCGGTGACGAACGAGGCCGTGGTGTCCTGCAGTGCGTCGATCTGACTGACGACGTAGCGCTTGTAACCGGCTGCGGCCTCGGCGAGGAGTCCGTCCTCGTCCGTCGTGCGCACCGAGTCTCCGGTGACGACGTAATCGGCGCGGATGCCGTCGCCCACCATGCCTGCCTTGCAGGCGGTTTGGTACGTGCCGGGATCGGGCAGGGCGACGATGAGCTGACGCGTCAGGCCGGGTCCGATGTTCTCCACCTCACCCATGACGCGGTCGCCTTCGCCGTAGACGTAGAACTCGGTGACCTTGCTGCCGTTGTTGGTGATCTGGAACGTGGAGTTTCCGGTGGTGCCCTCGGAAGCGCCGACGTCGCAGGAGGAGTCGGTCGCGGTGACGGTGATATCGCCCGACGCGGCCTCGGTGGAGGACTTCTCGGTGCATCCGGCCAGAGCCATCGGCAGAACCGCGACGGCGGCCAGAGCGTAGGTGGTACGACGCATGGTGGTGGTGCCTTTCAGGAGGATTGCAGAGCTGGCTCTTCGGTCGCGGGAACGCGGACCGGGCGGAGGAAGAGGTAGAGGACGATCACGATGTAGAGCACCCACGCGATCGCTTGGAACACAGTGGGTTCGGGCCGGAAGTTGAAGATGCCGGCGAGCACGGTTCCGTACCAGCTCGAGGCGTCGAAGTGCGCGGTGATGTCGAAGGCGACTGCGCTGCCGCCGGGCAGGATGCCGCCGATCTGCAGCGCGCGGATGCCGTAGGCGAGGATTCCGGCGGCGACCACGATCAGGAATACACCGGTGTACTTGAAGAACACGGCAAAGTTGATGCGGACGGCACCGAAGTACAGGAACACCGTCAGCACGGCGGCGAGAACGATGCCGAGCAGGAGTCCGAGCAGTGGCCACAGGCTGCCGTTGGTGTTCTCGGCGTAGCCGACCATGAGCAATGCGGTTTCGACGCCTTCGCGGCCGACGGCGAAGAACGCCAGCGCCAGTACTGCAGCGGGGCCGACGGTCAGCGCCTTCTCCATGTTCGCCCGCAGTTCGCCGGAGATGTTCTTGGCGGCGGTGCGCATCCACAGCACCATCGCGGTCACGATGACGACGGCCACGAGCGATGCCGCGCCGGCGATGATCTCGGCGGTCAGTCCGGTGACGGTGGACGTGCCGTAATGGATCACGAAGAAGATGGCGGCGACCATCGCGACGGCCAGGCCGACTCCGAGCCAGACCCACTTGAGCGCGTCGCGTCGTTCGGCTTTGACGAGGAACGCGACGAGGATCATCACGACGATGCCGGTCTCGAGCCCTTCACGCAGGCCGATCAAGCCACTGCCGAACATCTGGGTGGCGATCGACGGCGCTGAACCGGCGGCGGCGAGAACGGCTGTGGACACGGATGGTGCTCCTGTGGTGCGTCGAACATTGGTACGCCTGCCCTCGCAAAGGGTAGGCGACCCTCATGAGTGAAGGCTGACCAAAACATACACCCTGCAACCCGCACGGAATACGCGTTGACCTGCGGTTACCTCGGTCTTTAGCTTTCTATTACCTTGCGTGTGCAGGATGGTGAGGTGATCTCACGAATCTGCGTGCTCGCCACCGCATCGGTCCTCCTCGCGCTGACGGCGTGCGGCACCGGCCGGCCCGAGCGCGAGATTCCCGAGGGCATTCCGCCCGGACCCGGTACCGAGGTGCCCGTCATCGACTTCAACGCGCCCGGGAGGACGGCCGATCTGTTGCTCGCCTGGGCCGAACCCCAGACCGACGCGCTGGGCATCTCGGTGACCGCCCTTGCGTCGTACGGGCACGCTGCCGCGATCATGACCGAGACGGATGCCGATTGCGGAATCGCATGGACGACCCTCGCCGGCATCGGGTACATCGAGAGTCGCCACGGCACGTACCAGGGTTCGTCGGTGGCACCCGACGGTCTGGTCGCGCCGCCGATACGCGGAATCCCACTCGACGGCGGACCGGGCGTCGCAGAAATTGCGGACACCGACGGCGGCGTCATGGACGGTGACACCGAGTTCGATCGGGCCATGGGCCCCATGCAGTTCATTCCCGAGACGTGGAAGAAATGGGGCGTCGATGCCAACGGCGATGGCGTCGCCGATCCCGACAACATCGACGACGCGGCGCTGACCGCGGCGCGATACCTGTGTGCGCGCGGCGGTGATCTGCGGACCGCGCAGGGCTGGGAGACGGCGTTGATGGCCTACAACCTGTCGGGTCAGTATCTGCGCGATGTGCGCGATCGTGCGGCCGCGTACTCGGTGGGCACCAGGCCGTAGGACCTCCATGCATCGCGGGCAGGACAGGGGAGCGGCTAGTCTTGCACCCGGCACAGTCCGTCGGTACCCGTTTATAGGAGAAGCATTCGTGGCCATCATTGAGCAGGTCGGAGCGCGCGAAATACTCGATTCTCGTGGCAACCCCACGATCGAGGTCGAGGTCGCATTGGACGACGGGACGCTGAGTCGCGCCGCCGTTCCCTCCGGTGCATCCACCGGTGAGCACGAGGCCGTCGAGCTTCGTGACGGCGGAGACCGCTACGGCGGCAAGGGTGTCGAGAAGGCCGTCAATGCTGTGCTGGACGAGATCGCGCCTGCCGTCATCGGTCTGGACGCCATCGAGCAGCGCACCGTCGATCAGGCTCTGCTGGATCTGGACGGCACTCCGGACAAGTCTCGCCTCGGCGCGAACGCCCTGCTCGGTGTCTCGCTTGCCGTCGCCAAGTCCGCTGCCGAGTCCACCGGACTCGAACTCTTCCGTTACCTCGGTGGCCCCAACGCGCACATCCTCCCCGTTCCGATGATGAACATCATCAACGGTGGCGCGCACGCAGACAGTGGCGTCGACGTGCAGGAATTCATGATCGCCCCCATCGGCGCACCCACCTTCAAGGAATCGCTGCGCTGGGGTGCGGAGGTCTACCACGCACTCAAGTCCGTGCTCAAGGCCAAGGGCCTGGGCACCGGCCTCGGCGACGAGGGCGGCTTCGCTCCCGACCTCGCCGGCACCAAGGCCGCCCTCGATCTCATTCTCGAGGCCATCGGCAAGACCGGCCTCAAGCCGGGTCAGGACGTCGCGCTCGCTCTCGACGTGGCGGCCACCGAGTTCTACACCGCAGGCACCGGCTACGCCTTCGAGCGTGAGACCAAGTCCGCCGAGCAGATGTCGGCGTTCTACGGCGAGCTCGTCGACGCCTACCCGCTGGTCTCTATCGAGGATCCGCTCGACGAGAACGACTGGGACGGCTGGGTTGCGCTCACCGAGGCCATCGGCGACAAGGTGCAGATCGTCGGCGACGACCTGTTCGTCACCAACCCCGAGCGTCTCGAAGACGGCATCGTCAAGGGTGCGGCCAACGCGCTGCTGGTCAAGGTCAACCAGATCGGCACGCTCACCGAGACCCTCGACGCCGTGGATCTGGCGCACCGCAACGGCTACAAGACGATGATGAGCCACCGGTCCGGCGAGACCGAGGACACCACCATCGCTGACCTGGCAGTTGCCGTCGGCAGCGGCCAGATCAAGACCGGTGCTCCCGCTCGAAGCGAGCGCGTGGCCAAGTACAACCAGTTGCTGCGTATCGAAGAAGCTCTGGGCGACGCGGCGCGTTACGCCGGCGAGTTGTCTTTCCCCCGGTTCAATTACGAGGGATAGCGAACAGGCTCGTATGACACGAAGTGGAGAGGTCAATGATGGCACGGCGCGGCAGGTCCGGGACCAGTCCAGGTGGACGTGATCCCCGACCCCGTGGCCGTTCCTCCTCTTCGAGTCGGTCCAAGGCCGGGGGCGTCTCTCGCGACGAGAACGCCTCCGGCCGGCAGGCCACCCCACCTGAACCCTCGGACCAGGTGCGCGACGCAGTGGTCGGCGGCAAGGCCGCGCCCCGGCGTGTCGGTGTGCGTCGGCCCAAGATGCCCGAGCGGACGTTCTTCGGACTGTCCACAGGGCGAGCCGTCGTCCTCGGTGTCGTGGTGTGTGCCCTGGCGTTGACTTTGGCCGTGCCGCTGCGCACCTACTTCTCGCAACGCAGTGAGCTCGAGTCCGTGCTGGCCGAGCGTCAGACCCTGCAGGATGAGGTGGACGCGCTCCAGACTCAGAAGTCTCAGCTCGACGAGCCGTCCCGCATTGCGGCCGACGCACGTGAACGACTGCGTTTCGTCATGCCAGGGGAGACGCCGTATCAGGTGCAGTTGCCCGGCGACTACTCGCCGAGTTCCGAGGACCTCGCGGTGGATGACACTCCGACGGGACCGTGGTTCACCGAACTGTGGAACACCGCGGTCCAGCCGCAGGGTTCGGATGAGCCGCAGGAGCCGACGTCCGCACCGATGCCTCTCGTACAGCCAGAACCCGCACCGGCCCCGCCGCCGGTGCCAGAACCAGAAGGAGGACCGGTCGGGTGAATTCCTCGGCAGTCTCGCAGGAAGATCTCGATGCGGTCGCATCGCAGCTCGGACGTGAACCGCGTGGCGTACTCGAGATCGCGTACCGATCTCCGGACGGCAGGCCGGGTGTGGTGAAAACCGCCCCGAAGCTGCCCGACGGCACGCCTTTTCCCACCCTGTTCTATTTGACGGATCCGCGGCTGACGGCCGAGGCCAGTCGACAGGAATCGGCGGGGGTGATGCGGGAGATGACCGAGCGTCTCGGTACCGATCCCGAATTGGCCGCTGCATACCTGCGCGCCCATCAGTCCTATCTGGCCGAGCGCGACGAGATCGAATCTCTCGGAACGGATTTCACCGGCGGCGGCATGCCCGATCGCGTCAAGTGCTTACACGTGTTGATCGCGCACTCGTTGGCCAAGGGACCGGGCGTCAACCCGCTGGGTGACGAGTCGGTTGCGTTGGCGGCCGAGAACTCGCTGCGCGGCAAGGCAATTCCGGCCGATTGGCCGACCATCGAAGAACTACGTGCGGAGAAGCAATGACCAGGGTTGCAGCAATAGATTGCGGCACCAACTCGATCCGCCTGCTCGTCGCTGACAACAACGGCAAGTCGCTTGCCGACGTCGCTCGCGAGATGCGAGTGGTGCGGCTCGGGCAAGGCGTCGACGCGACCGGAGCTTTCGTGCCCGAGGCGATCGAGCGCACCCGGGTGGCATTGGTGGAATACGCGGAGATCATTCGCAAGACCGGGGCCACCGCGGTGCGGATGGTCGCAACCTCGGCTACGCGTGACGCGTCCAATCGAGAGGATTTCTTCTCGATGGTGCGCGAGGTACTCGGCAAAGTCATCCCCGGTGCAGAGGCCGAGGTGATCACCGGTGACGAAGAGGCGCGGTTGTCCTTCGCCGGTGCCGTCGGTGAACTCGACACTGCCGCAGGGCCTTTCGTCGTCGTCGATCTGGGCGGAGGCTCCACCGAACTCGTGCTGGGTGACGCCAAGGGCGTGAAGTCCGCGTTCTCGGCGAATATCGGCTGTGTGCGCCTGACCGAGCGCTTCTTGCACAGCGACCCGCCCACCGCCGACGAAATCAACGGTGCGCGTGAGTACGCCCGCGAGAAGTTGGCCGAGGCATTCGAGGAAGTGTCGATCGGTGATGCGTCGAGCTGGGTCGGGGTGGCCGGCACGATGACCACCATCGCGGCTATTGCCAAGGAACTACCCGAGTACGACGCCGACGAAGTGCACCTCTCGCGAGTGCCGTTCGATCAGCTCTTCGAGGTGTGCGAACGACTGATCGGAATGACCCATACGCAGCGAAGTGCGTTGGGCCCCATGCACCCCGGACGGGTCGACGTCATCGGCGGCGGAGCGATTGTGTGCAGCGTGTTGGCCGAGGAATTCGAGCGACGCGGTGCCGTGAGCTCCTTGACGGTGAGTGAGCACGACATCCTCGACGGCATCGCGATGTCGATCAAGATTTAGGCAGTAAGGCCCCTATAGCCCAATTGGCAGAGGCAGCGGACTTAAAATCCGCACAGTGTCGGTTCGAGTCCGACTGGGGGCACGGTCGTCGGCTTACCGCCCCACTTCGAGCAAAGCCACCCCGGTACCACCCCGGTGGGTGGCGTGCACACTTTCGTAGCCCTCGGCGGACCGGATCGGGGACGTAGTTTTGCTCGCCGAAGCCGGTACAGCGGTGGGCCGATACGCCGACTGGCACGATCTCAGCGGATTGGACGCACCGCTCCGCTCCCACGGCGCTCTGGGTGAACTGCAGATCCCCTTCATCATCAACCGCCGTCTGCCGCGGCCCGAACCGCTCGACGAGCCCTACGGCGATCCGGCGTTCGTGCACAATTACGACGCGTTCTGGATAGCAACGACATCGGTTGCCGAAGCAGAAGCTCTCGCCGCCAGCTGAACCAGCGCGCAAACAATCACTCCCAATGAGTCGTTGTCGGGGCCACGTCACGTGAGGACGGGGGCCCCGATGATGCGTTCGGTTTCGTTCCAGAGAAATGCACCGAGTTCGGGATCCTGGCTCGAGTCAACGGGTTCGGCGATAGTCGGTGGGCCGGCAGCGTTTCTTCGTGGACCGATGTAGACCTCGCCGGGCGGTAGGTCGCGTGCCGCCATGGCCGCAACTGCTGGAGCAGCAGCCGAGTCCTTGCCCTGGACCATCGACGAGAATGCCGGTTCGAGTACCCGGGCGGCTGCTCGCACAATGCCTGACCGAGTATGGATACCCGGTCGATCAGCGGTGAGCACATCGATTGCTCCGCCTGGATGGGCAACGATCGACGCGACCGAGGAATTTCTGGTCCGAAGTCTGCGAGAGAGTTCGAAACCGAGAATTTCCGTCGCGTGCTTGGACATGGCATACGCTGCGCGTGGGCGGTAGGACTCCTGAGACAACCAATTGTTCCCATCGAACGGAATACGTTGCGTGAGCGCACTTCCCATGCTCACGATCCGGGCTCCTGACGTTCGCTTCAGGGATGGGAGGGCAAGTCGAAGTAGTTCCACATGGGAGAAGAAATTCGTACCCACAGTCAGCTCCACGTCGAAAGGACCCTTCTCCATCGACGTGGGTGCAGCAATCAAGCCTGCGTTCATCACCAGGCCGTGGAGCTGCGGCGTATCCCTTAGCTCTTCGCCCGCCCGACGGACGGAGTCGACGTCGGCGAGGTCCATCTCGAGGAAGCGGTGGCGACCGGGGTGGGGTAGAAGGCTGATGGCGTGGCGGCCTCGCTGTTCTGAGCGTGCCACCACGATGATCTCGGCGCCCAGCGCAGCCAGCTGTTCGGCAATGAAATATCCAATTCCTGATGTAGCGCCCGTGACGGCTACTGTTCGCCCGTCGAGTCGATCGTTTTTCAGCATTCGAATCTCCTTCAAGTCTTGAACTATCAAGGTACTTCAAGACTTGAATTAGTGCTAGCCTGCGTACGTGGACATCCTCGACGCGACTCTTCGGATGCAGGAACTTTCGCTTCGGATCAACGAAGATTTTCTGCCGTTCGTGACACGGGAGGGCCTGACTCTCATTACCGCGCATGCACTGTGGAACGTGTACCCACATCGAACCGACCTGACGATGTCCGAACTTGCAGTGCAGTTGAGATGCAACGCCTCCAATACCACGTTCATCGTCAAACAACTCGAAGCACGCGGTTTCGTCGAAAGGACAGCCGACCCGACGGACGGCAGGCGGAAATTCGTCGGATTGACCGATGAAGGAGCGCGTGTCAGAAAGCGCCTCGGACGGGCCCTGACATCGGTCAGTCCGTTGAAGGAGTTGACCGAGGAAGAACGGGCATCGTTCGTGAGCATTCTGGATGTCCTGCGCGGTTGACGCCGAAGTTCGACTGCTACCAGCCGTCACACTCGGTGCGGGCTTGCACCTTCCGTAGCGTCATGTGGTGCAGTGGACCTATCTCGCCCACAGAGGAAGGCCCGCAAATGTTCTCGTCCTTCATCCCGCCGCGCCAGGTCACAATCGGAGGTGCCGCTGCCTTTGTCGGCACGACGCCGCGAGCGCTCCGTCACTACCATCAGATCGGTCTGTTGCCGGAGCCCGAACGGGGAAGCGACGACCGCCGCCGCTACGGCTACGACGAGATGGTCCGGCTGCTGTGGATCCGCCGAATGGCCGACGCGGGCATTGCCCTCGACGACATCCGCGACGCGTTCGCGGAGGCGGCCAGCACCGCCGACAGCGACGTCGCGCGCATCCTGGACCGGCTGGAGGGGTCCCTCGTCGCTCGACAGGCCGAACTCGAGCAGCAGCGGATCGCCGTGCAGCGTATGCGTGCGCGGGGAAGCAGGGTGGGTCTGCTCTCCGATGTTGTGAGCGAGCGCCTGGCAGAACTGCCCGAGGGGGCCCTGCGGCAGGACGACCTCGACACCCTGCTGGTGACCGAGCGGATCTTCGGCTCGCTCGGCGCGTCCGTCCAGGCGTCGCGTTTCATCGCCCTGGCCACGCACCCGGAACTGCGGGAGGATTCCGACCGGGTCACCGCCGCCGAGGAGGCGCTCGACGACACGGTTGCCGTCGACGACCCCCGCGTGGCGGAGGTGGCCGGCGAACGGCACGCTTTCGAGACCGCCCTGCAAGCGGTCATCGAGAGCTCCGGTCTGGCGCAGGCCGACGACGCTCGGTTCGACGCCTGGGACGAAGTGCATCCCGCTCCCGCCGACGCGGGTTCGGCGTGCGGGTCGACGAGCCTCGCCGAGACCGTGCGAATGATGCCGTACGACTTCTCTCCTGCACGCCTACGGTGCATGGAACTGGCCCTTGAACTCGGCGTACCCGGCACGACGTGAGTCACCGGCGCCGCACGCCGACCCACATCCCGATCCGAGTCGGCATCTGGTCGGCCGGCTGCTCGAACCTCGGGTGGGGTCGTCTCAGTCGCGCAGGGCTGCCTGCGCAGCTTCTTCGATCTGCTCGGCGAAGCGGGCCTTCTTGCCGGTGATGTCGTAGCCGAGGGTGAGTTCGAGATGAGCGTCGCCCAGGACCAGGCTGATGAAGGTTGCGGCACGCAACTTCGCAGTGGGTTCGTCGTAGACGCTCTGCAGGATCTGCGCGGCCAGCGCCCGAACGAGTTTGGGCCCGTTGTCGTAGAAGAGCCGCCCGAGGTCGGGCCTACGTTCTGCGTCGGCAACGATCGCGCGATAGAGGCGCAGGCTGTGGACCGAGGTCAGGTTTCGGATCAAGATCCAGCCGAGTTCTGTCAACTGGTCGTGGGGTGAGCGGTCACTGATACCCCGAGGGCCTCCGACAAGCGCGCCGTCGGCGCACATCGAAGCAATCAAGGCCTCGAACAGAACTTCTTTCGACGCGAAGTGGCGGTACACCGTCTGCTTGCCGACACCAGCGGCGGCAGCAACCTCGTCCATTGTCGTCAGGGAATAGCCACGTCGAAGGAAGACCTCCTCGGCCCCCGCTAGGATCGCCGCGCGTTTCCGACGCTGCAGGGGACTCAAATCCTCCGGTGCCAAGACCTCCATGCCCCAGGTATACCAGGCCGAAGATCGCCTTGACAAGACTGACGAGTCTCGTTAACTTGATGCTCGAACGAGACTGAGCAGTCTCGCGTCTTGTCTCGCGGTCGGCGATCGCCGGCCACGACCCATCGCAAAGGAGATCGACATGCGTGTATTCCTCACCGGTGCAACCGGTTTCATCGGCCGAGCTGTGGCCCGCGCCGCCGTTGACGCAGGCCACGACGTGACGGCGCTGGTGCGGACGACGACGTCGCCTGCTGCCACCGAGTTGCTCGACGTCGGCGTAGAGATCCACGAGGGCGACCTCGCCGACCCTCCATCCTTCGTCGCTCTGGCCGGGAGTGCGGATGCGGTCGTGCATACCGCGTCGACCAACGACGAAAACGCGGGAGCTGTCGACAAGGCGGCGGTCACCAGCATGTTGACGGCGATGGCTGCCGGCTCGGTCCTGATCTACACCTCGGGTGCCTGGGTCTACGGGGACACCGGGGCGGACCCGGTGTCGGAGTCTGCCGAACTACGTCCCACGCCACTGGTGGCCTGGCGTCCGGCGGTAGAACAGCACGTCCTGGCACTGGCTGCAGAGCGCTCGATCGCGGCGGTGGTAGTGCGTCCGGCGATGGTGCACGGCCACGGTGGCGGCGTCTTCGCGATGATGGCTCGTACGGGGCGCGCCGACGGAGTCATCCGGATCGCCGGCGACGGCAACAACCGGTGGCCAACGGTGCATGTCGATGACCTCGCGTCCGCCTACGTCTCCGCGCTCGAGTCGGCGGCTGCCGGACATGTCGAGGTCGTTGGCCGCATTCTCAATATCGTGAGCGAGGAAGCCGTGGACGTTGCGAAAATGGCCGAGGCGATTCGCGGTGCCATCGGAGCACACAGCGTGACGCCGTGGCCGGTCGACGACGCACGCTCCGAATTGGGCTTGTTCGCGGACGCGCTTGCGCTCGACCAATGCGTCGACGGCACCTCGGCGCAGCGTGTGTTGCAGTGGGCACCTCGACAGGCCGACGCAGTCGGTGACCTGTCTGCCTGGCCAGCCCCATAGCGATTTGTTGCCGTCCTCGCGAGTCTCGAGGTGGCCGCTGATGTCGTCATGAGATAGTCGGCGGCACAAGCAGATTCATAGGTATTCGTTGTGTGGGAACAGATAGTCGGTTCGGGCTGTGTCGATGATCCAGCACGGACTTTTATGAGGCGCGGTGCGGCGTCGAGGACACAGCGCTCGTGTCTTCGGGCCGCTCGGTCCTGCTCGTCAGGTCGGCGAGCGCAGTTGTTGCCTGCACGGCGCGGCGGAATGCTGCGGTGCCCTCTCGGCGGTCTTGGATTCGTGATGCCAGGGCGATGATCGCGGGTGGCCCGTCGAGTGCGATGTAGCGGACGTCGGGGTTCGGCAGATAGCGCCGTGCGGGCTCGGCGTACACCCCGATCGTTCCCGACATCGCTACTGCCGCTGGGATGTTGAGTGGCGAGCGCACCTGTGCCCCGTGAAGTGGGTAGCGGCCCGCCGCCCACGCAGTGAGGCCGGGTTGTCCTATCGGTCTGATGCACGGCCGGTCGTGGATCTCATCGGGTGTGAGACGGGTTGCGTCTGCGAGTTCCGATTCGGTGGGAACGACGGCGCATCGTTCGATCCCCATCACCTGCTCGACCCGGAGGTCCTCGGCACCTCCGACGTCGTGCAGAATCGCCACGTCGACTTCTCCGGTTCGTACTGCGTCGTACTGGTTTTCCCAATCTAATTCGACATACGACAGCTGTAGCTGCGGATGGTGACGTTCGAGCAGTTGACGAGTAGCCGACCAGCTGTCGGCCAGCCCGAATCCCAGTACGCCGACGCGTAGCACCGAATCTGCACGCTCACCCTCACGCACCGACATCAGGGCGTCGAGATCCGCGAGCACTCGATTTGCGCGGGGAAGAAATCTCCGGCCGGCTGCAGTGAGTTCCACCTTGCGGCTGGTGCGCAGAAACAGATCCGTACCCAGTTCGCGTTCGAGTTCCTGGATGCGTCGACCGAACGGTTGCGCACCGATGAAATGAGCTTGGGCGGCGCGCCCGAAGTGCAGTTCCTCGGCCAGGGTCAGCGCGTATCGCAGGGATCGTATGTCCACAGATATTCACCGCCGAGTTCGTGCCGTCGCTCGCCCCATTCGGGCTCAGGAGATCGCAACCTTTTTGCCTGATGATCTTCGCTGATGCTGGTCAGCATACTTCGACGAAGACACGAAATGTTGCAGATCACAACACCCTACGAACTTCGCCGGAGGTCACAATGAGCACACATCGCACCCTGATACGCAACGGCCGAGTCCTGACCATGGACCCCGCGCTCGGCGACTTCGACTCGGCCGACGTGCTGATAGAGGGCGACACGATCGTCGCAGTCGGGCCGAACCTCGGGGTCGTGGACGCCGAAGTCATCGATGCCTCGAACCACATCGTGCTGCCCGGTTTCATCGATACTCATCGGCACACATGGCAGTCACTCTTCCGAGGCATCTGCAGTGACTGGACGCTCGGCGATTACTACTTCGGTATGCGACTGGGGATCTCTCCGGCCTACACAGCCGACGACGTCCGACTGGGCAACTTCTACGGCGCAGTCGACGCACTCAACAGCGGTGTCACCACACTGCTGGACTTCTCGCATTGCAACAACACCCCCGACCACTCCGACGGCGCCGTCCAGGGCCTGCAGCAAGCCGCCATACGCGCATCGTTCTGCTACGGATTCTTCGAAAGTTCCCCCGAGCAATCGCAATTCGGCGACCACACTGCACGTCTCGCAGACTTCCACCGCATCGCCGATACGTACTTCGCCTCCGACGGCCGACTCACACTGGGCGTCTCATTGTCGGAGATATTCGGCCTTCCATGGGCGGACACGGTTTCGGAATTGGTCGCTGCCCGTGAGCGAAAAGCCCTGCTGGTCAACCACGCCGGGTGCGTATTCGGCAGCGCCTTGTGCAACGGGATCCTCGAAATGGATCAACTGGGCTTGCTGGGCCCGGACATGGTCCACGTTCATTGCTGCAGCTTCGGCGACGCCGAATGGGAAGCCCTGGCCCGCAGCGGCGGCCGAGTGTCGATCTCGTCGCAGACGGAAATGAACATGGGCTTCGGTCGACCGGTCTTCCAGCGCTGCACGCAACACGGGATCGCCCCCACACTCTCGGCCGACGTGATCTCCCTCAACAGCGGTGACCTGTGGCACGAACTGCGATTCGGTCTTTCGTGCGCACGCGCCGACGCAGCCGACCCGATCAACGCAGCAGGACAGATGCCCGACGCAGTCGCCCTTCCCGCGCGGGAGGCGCTGAAGTGGACCACCGTCAACGCCGCCGAGGCCATGGGACTCGGTGACCGCACCGGTTCACTGACGCCCGGCAAACGTGCCGATCTGCAGATCGTCGGTGGGCCCGCCCTCGAACAGCATCCTGTGCACGATCCCTACGCCACACTGGTGTTCCAGACCTCTGCTGCTGATGTGCGTACGGTCCTCGTCGACGGTCGGGTGGTCAAACGTGACGGGATCCTGACCGTGACCGATCGAGCATCGCTGACAGCGGAGGTCGACGCGGCGTCCGAACGTATCCTCGGCCGACTCAGGGATGCAGGTCGTGTACTCCCCGGGACCCCGCCGGGTGCGTTCACCGCTATCGAGCCGCTCACGCGCAGTTTTCACGAACAGGCAAGCCAGGCAGCGACAGTGGTGGCGCGGTGATGACAGAACAACCGCACTGCTCACCTCTGCATCGCCGCTGCGTTGCGGTGCGGTCGACGGGCACGAGGAACCGGTGAAATTCGTGACCTACGACGGCGGAGATGGTCCGCGAACCGGAATCATCGACGGAGAGACCGTGCGCGGTCTTCGCGCCGGTGTCAGTCTGCTCTCGATTCTGAATTCCGGCGACGACGCCCTCACCGAGGCCGGCGAATCGGCGCGACGATCCCCCGACGAAACCCGCCTGCTGGACCAGGTGCGATTGCTGGCACCGCTACCACGGCCTCCCTCGGTGCGAGACGGACTGTGTTTCCTCGACCACCTTCGCGGCTGTTATCGCGCGATGGGACGCAGCCCCGACCTGCACGAGGCGTGGTCGCAGATCCCGGCGTTCTACTTCTCCAACGCCGGATCCGTCCTCGGCCCTCACGACGACGTGCCGGTCGCCCCGGGCAGCACCATGTTCGGTCTCGAACTCGAAGTGGGAGCGATCATCGGCCGCGGTGGCAGCGACCTCGATCCGCGCACCGCCGAGAAGCACATCGTCGGTTACACCCTGTTCAACGACTGGACCGCACGCGACCACCAGCTCCGCGATCTCGCCCTCGGCATCGGAATGGGAAAGAGCAAGGACAGCGCGCTCACCCTCGGGCCCGCTCTGGTCACCGTCGATGAGCTCGAGAAGTATCGGCGCGACGGCCGGATCGCCCTCGAGCTGTCCGCGGCAGTCAACGGCGCGCAGATCACCCGCGGCACCCTCGATCAAATGGATTGGGACTTCGGTGAACTCGTGGCCTTCGTCTCGCGCGGGGTAGATCTGCGCCCAGGTGAGGTGGTCGGCTCGGGAACCGTTCCCGGTGGATGTCTGCTCGAACACGTCGACACCCTCGAACTCGCCGATTTCGAGCGTTGGCTGCGCCCCGGTGACGTCGTGACCCTGACCGGTCAAGGACTCGGGCAGGTGCGGCAGACAGTTGTTCCCAGCGTCGACGTTCTTCCGCTGTCGTCGGGGTTCTGACACACCCGAACTACCACTGCCAGGTCCCCACCACCTGATGTCCGCAACTCATGAACTCGTCAACAGACAAGGAACGACCGATGCGAAAGCTGATCGACATCTCCGCTCCGCTCCAGACCGGAATAGCGTCCGATCCTCCCGGTTTCGGACCCCAGATCGACTATTACACCCACGCTGACACCGTCGAGGACCTTCTCGTGTTCTTTCCCGACGCGAGCGAGGAGGATCTGCCGGACGGCGAGGGGTGGGCGTACGAATGGGTGCGCGCGACCACACACAACGGAACCCACCTCGACGCGCCCTACCACTACTCCGCGGTGATGGACGGTGGGAAGCGGGCAGCGACCATCGACGAAGTGCCACTCGACTGGTGCCTGCAGCCCGGAGTCAAACTCGACTTCCGCCACTTCCCGAATGGTTACGTGGTCACAGCGGCCGACGTCGAAAAGGAACTGACCCGTATCGGGCACGAACTGTCGCCGCTCGACATCGTCGTTGTGAACACTTCGGCCGGCGCGCGCTACGGCCATGACGACTACGTCGCCTCCGGTTGCGGTATGGGCCGCGATGCCACGCTCTACCTCTTGGAGAGGGGAGTACGCCTTACCGGGACCGATGCCTGGAGCTGGGATGCCCCATTCGTGCATACTGCCGCCCGGTACGCCGCCGAACACGACCCGTCCATCATCTGGGAAGGCCATCGTGTCGGACGGGAAATCGGCTACTGCCACCTCGAAAAGCTCAACGGGCTCGAGCAACTACCTCACACCGGATTCGAGATCTCCTGCTTCCCAGTCAAGATCGCAGCTGCCTCGGCGGGATGGACTCGAGCCGTCGCAATTCTCGATTCGTCGACCGACCGACCCACCGGTGCACATTTCTGAGCCGGCGACATTGTGGACGTCTTTCCCGACGGGCGCGCTTTGCCCTGGGGGTTGGGGGACCAACTGCACCGAATCCACCTCGAGTTGGCTAGTCTTCCAACATAGGCAACGGTTGCCTAACTTGGATGATGGGAAAGTATGCGGACTCTCAGAATGTCACCGACTCGAACGCTCGCCTCGCGGCGCACATTGGCGACTGCATTCGCTGTGCTCTCCTTGGTTGGTATCGCCGCGTTGAGCGGATGCTCCTCGTCCGGTGATGGGCCGGTGGAGTCCGACGGGGCCACCTCGGAATCCGGTTTCAGCTATGTGGACGGTCGTGGGGAGACAGTCGAGCTGGACGCGGTTCCGTCGCGCATCGTCGCCAGTGAACAGGCCGCTGCGGCGTTGATTCCGTTGGGGATCAAACCGATCGGAATTTGGGGAGGGAGCTCTTTCGAGTCGTCGATCCCACTTCGTGGCCTCGATCTCGATGGGATCGAGAGCGTGGGGCAGGCATACGGCGACATCGATGTCGAGAAGGTCGCAGCGCTCGACCCCGATGTGATGATCACCGGTTGGTACGCCGGCGACGCCTACGGCGGCCTCGGTCTGGAAACGTCCGATCTTGCCAAGAATCTCGAGCAGGTCGCACCGTTCCTCGCGGTTTCCGCCCAGAAGCCGTCGTCCGAGACGCTGAAGGACTACGAGGTCCTCGCCACGGAACTCGGTGCCGACATCGATACCGAATCGACCAAGACAAATCGTGACGCCTATGACTCCGCGGTCACAGGCCTGAAGGAAGCAATTGCAGCGAAGCCAGGCCTGACCGCGATGGCCATTTCCCCGTCGGATCAGTACTACGTCGCGATCAACGACGAGTTCCCCGAACTACGCGACTACGAGAACTGGGGCTTGACGCTTCTCGAGTCCGACGTCCCACGCGCCGCCGATTCGGGATCCTTCACTCCGGTGAACTGGGAAAATGCCGGTCAGTACCAGCCGAATCTCATTCTGCTGGATACTCGTTCGTATTCGACCCCGTTGGCCGAGCTCGAGGCCGACCGCCCGACATGGGCTCTGGTGAACGCTGCGAAGGCCGGCAACATCGCCGACTGGACCACCGACGCGACCAACAACTACGCGAGCTACACCGCGCAGATCGTCGACCTGACCGCGGCGATCGACAAGACGACCGTCTAGATCCGCAGAGTCGGATCGAGAATCGACCCGAATACCCCCACCTCGGCCCTCGAGGTGGGGGTATTTCATCGGATGCGGGCCCAGATGTAGTCCGCCGAACGTGCGACCGGGAGGGCGCTTGCGGCCTCGAGTTCACGGCTCGGTGTCACAGACTGTGAAGGAGCGGCAAGAAACCCGGGACGGTTCGGTGTGATGTCCTGCCAGGTCAAAGCCATCGCTCGAGTTGGATAGGCGCTCAGTCCGTATCAGGCAATCAAATGCATTTTGTCGCAACAGTATTCATGGTGATTCTGCCCGCGGAAGAAGATCCCGGTGACGTACCGGCGGCGCAGACCGTCTCACGCGCGAGCCGTTCCTCAGCGGTCGGGGATGCTCGATCGAACTTCGTAGAAGTACTGACGACCGAAGCGCTGCCGGATGGCATGCTCGTGAAGAGATGCATTCACACCCCGAAACAACCCGTTCGGGGGACACCGCTGCAGCACCGCAGTGAAAGTGTTCGGGCCATTTCGTCGAAGCGGGCTGCGGGCGCAGTCGGGTAACCGGCGGTCTGTTTGTCTATAGGCGAAAACGCAATCACGTCAATCGATTTCACGACGAGAGACCGTCAGTGCCGGTCGGCGGACCCCGCAGCGAACACCCAGGCGGCCACGTGTGTTCTGTTGGGCAAGCCTAGTTTGGTCAGGATGTGGTCGACGTGGCTTTCGGCAGTTCTGATCGAGATGTGCAGCGCCATCGCTACTTCGCGGTTGCTTGCACCCCGAGCAACCAGGTCGGCAACCTGTGCCTCTCTCGAGGTCAGGGGCGACGGGGACCGTGAGCCGACCCGGTGGTCATGGTCACTGAGCAATGTCTCGATCGGAAGGTTGCCCAGCGATCGGCCCTCCGCCACCAGTGCGGCCGCCCGTTCTCCGCCGAGTCGAGAGATCGCAGTGTCCAGGCATTCGGTTCGGTAGGTGTCGAGGAGCTGAAAAGCGGCGGGCCGGCTGGATGTGCCGCTCCACCGTGCCTGAGTGGCACCGGCGAGGCGTGCCGCCGTCTCGCTGTCGCCCAGTCGCGCTTCGCACCACGCAACGAGTTCGAGGCAGTGGGTCATCAGCAGCTGGTCGTCGGTGTTGTCGAGGACCGAGACCACAGTGCTACGTGCGGCTCTGGGTTCGTCACGGATGAAAAGATCGAGAGCGGAGCTGAGCTCGATGTAGCCGCGCCACGTGAGGTCACCGTACTCGTCGCACAGAGACAGTGCTCGCGCAGCAATGCGGCCAGTCTCGTCGCCCCGCTGGAGAACTGCCGACAGCAGAACCGCGATTCCGAGACTGTCCAATCGAAGCACCAGAGCCCATTCGTCGGTGTGCTGTTCGTACATGTCGATCGCGCGAGTGATCAGGTCGTGTGCTGCTTGCCCGTGGGCGCTGCCGATCTCCACCAACGCCGCTACGTGATTGTGAAGTGCACGGGTCAGCGCGTTCTGCAGGTTCGTGGTCGCAATGATTCCGAGACCTGTCGCCAGCGAGACGTGTGCTGCGGTGGGTCTGCCCTGAAGTACGGACAGATAGGCGTGATAGAAGTGAGCTCGCGCAAGCAGCTCCGGGTACTCGGCAGTGAAGGGCGAGCTCACCACGGCTTCGAGTACGTCCAAACCTTCACTGAGCATTCCCTTGGTCGACCATAGGGCCCAAAGGTGTTCTGCTGTGCGCAGACTGGCACCTGCTGTATCCGACTGCGCGAGCCCGTGGCGTACCGCGGCAACGAAGTTCGCGTGGTCGTTCGACATCTGGTCGACGTAGCGTGCCTGGCCAGGGCCGATCCATTGGGCCGTCGTCGTGATGGCGTACTGCGTGTAGTACTGGAAGTGGGCAGTTTCCAGTGCGATCGAGTCGGATTCGGACATCATGTTCTCGGCGAATCTGCGGGCGACGCTCAGTAGCCGGTAGCGATAGTCGGTACCGTGCTGTTCCACGATCACGATCGACTTGTCGACCAGCGCCAGCAACAGGTCCGCTGCTTCTTCGTGTACGAGCGAGAGTGCCGAGGACACCTGCTCGAGCGCCACCAACGTGAAACCGTTGTGGAAGACGGTCATTCGTGTCCACAACCGCTGTTCCCCCGGTGGACACAGGTAGAAGGTGTCGGCGACCAGCCGATCGAGATCGTGTCCCTGAGGCACACTGCCCACCGCGCTCTCGGACTCTGCAGACAACCGGGTCAGAATCTCCCCTACGGACAGTGCTCGGGTCCAGGCCGCCGCCAGTTCGAGGGCCGCGGGAAGCCCGTCCAGTTCCCTGCACAGTTCTGCGATTGCAGCCGCGTTGTCTCGGGTGAGCCGAAAACCCGGTCTCACCAGGCCTACTCGTTCGACGAACATCTGCACGGATGCGTAGCTACCGACAGAGTCGGGCGTGGTCGAATCGTCGACGCGGCGAGGGCGTGGGGGAGTGGCGAGAGGGGCCAGAGTCAACGTCCACGCCTCTTTGAAGGGCAGCACTCGGCGACTGGTGACGATCAGGCGGATATCCGGCGCGGAATTGGTCAGCCCGATGATGGCTTCCACCGCCTCTGTGTCCAAATTTTCGCACCCATCGAGTACGAGCAGTAGCGGGCGGGCCGTCAAGTATTCGGCGATTTCGGTGGCACCTGCTGCCTGGCCGTCTCGAAGGCCAAGTGCAACAGCGATAGTGGAGTTCAGGCTATCGGCCGACGAGATCGAATCGACGAACGCCACGACCACCGGTCCCCGGACTGTACGGAGGGATTCGGCCACCGTGATCGCCAGCCTGGTCTTGCCGACGCCCCCGGGGCCGACGACGGCCACGAGCGGACCACGTTCGATCAGATCTCGCAGCGTGGCCTCGTCGTCCGTCCGTCCCACCAAGGACGTCGCGAAGCGCTGAGCGGCGTGCCGCGCGAATGATCCGGTCATCGGGCCAGTATGCGGCCTTCCTCGAGAACGTGCCGGGACGAGTCTTTCGTGAACTCTGCGCATCTGCAATATCGACGGCAAGCGAACGAATCCGTACTTCTACGGATGTGTGCAGGGAGGACTGCTGAGAGAGTCGTTGGGTCGCGGTCACCACCCCGCATGAAGGCCGCTCGCGCGCGGACGAAGAGGCAAGGAAGAGTCATGACGATCTCGCTCCCCGACAGCAGAACTAGAACCGACCAGTTGGTCGAACTGGATCGCAAGCACATCGTCCACCCCAACCTGCACGGCTCCATCGACGACCGATGCGTGATCGTCAAGGGCGACGGTTGTCGACTCTGGGACTCGGAGGGCACCGAATATCTCGATGGCACCGGCGGCCTGTGGCTTGTCCAGGTGGGACACGGTCGGACCGAGATCGCTGACGTGGCGTCCCGGCAGATGCGCGAGCTGGGGTATTTCACCAGCTTCTGGGAGTTCTCGAACGACAAGTCCATCGAACTGGCGGAGAAGCTGGTGGATATCGTCCCGGGGAACATGTCTCGCGTTCACTACACGAGTGGTGGATCGGAAAGCAACGAATCGGCGATCAAGGCCGCTCGGCTCTTCCATCATCGTCGCGGAAACCCGGAACGCTCCTGGATTCTGTCTCGCCGACAGGCTTATCACGGTGTCGGTTACGGGAGTGGTGCAGCAACGGGGCTCGAGGACTACCACCACGGGTTCGGTCCGTCGCTGCCCGGTTTCGTTCATCTCTCCGCTCCCGACCCGTACCACGCGGAGGCCTACGGCGGCCTGGACGCGACCGATTTCCTGGTTGCGGAACTGGAGAACACTATCGCGGAGGTGGGCGCCCAGAACATCGCGGCGATGATCGCCGAGCCCATCATGGGGGCGGGTGGGATGATCATTCCGCCGGACGACTATTGGCCGCGAATGCGAAAAGTGCTGCGCCGGAACGGTATTCTGATGATCGCCGATGAGGTCGTCACCGGGTTCGGCCGCACCGGCCAATGGTTCGCTTCCGACATCATGGAGCCGGACATGGTCGTTCTGGCGAAGGGAATCACGAGCGGATACATGCCCCTCGGTGCCGTCCTGATGTCAGAGGAAATCGGTGCCGTCATTGCCGGGGGCGAGGGCTTTCACCATGGTTTCACCTACTTCGGTCATCCTGTCTCCTGTGCAGTGGCGCTGGAGAACATCGCCATACTCGAACGTGAGAACCTGCCTGCGGCCGCAAAATCCAAGGAGTCTTTGCTGCTGGCCGAGTTGGCACCTCTTCTCGACAACCCCTTGGTCGGTGATATTCGCGGCCGAGGAATGTGCGCGGGAATCGAGTTGGTCGCCGACCGGGAGTTGCGGACACCGTTCCCGTTCGTCGCGGGGAAGGGCCTCGAGGATCTTCTGCGACGTGAGCATCACGTCATTGCACGCCAACTCGGACCCGTGCTGGCAGTGTCCCCACCCCTGGTCATGTCCGAGCCCGAGCTCGCCCACCTCGGTGCGGCGCTCCGCGACGCCGTGGGGCGACTGCGACCGGATGGTTCCATCGCAGCCGGCTGACCGATTCTTCTTCCTGCTACCTCGTGCTCGTAGATCCGAAAGATGATTCGATGAATCGAACCGACTCCAGCACCGCGCACAAAGGGTCCATCGGGACCGGAATGATCGTCTGTATCGTCCTCGCCGCCGCCGCTCCCTTGTCCGTCGTCGCCGGCTCTTTTCCCATCGGAATCGGTGCAGGAAACGGCACCAGTTTCCCGGCCACTTACCTCGTATGCACCGTTGTCCTGTTGACATTCGCCGTCGGGTTCGCGGCAACCGGAAAATTCGTCCGAGACGGCGGCGCTTTCGCTTCGTACATTCGACTCGGGTTGGGCCGTGACACGGGCAACGGCGCCGCACTTCTTGCTCTGACGTCGTATCTGACAATTCAGTTGGCTCTCTACGCGCTCACCGGTGTCAGCCTCTCCGCCACGCTGACCGAGACGCAGTTCGGAAGTGTTCCCTGGTGGGGCTGGTCTCTGATTGCGTTGGTCTTCGTCTCGGTTCTGGGATACCGGAACATCGAGGTATCCGGAAAACTCCTTGCCGTCCTCGTAGCTGCCGAAGTACTGATCGTCGTCGCTATCGACGCGGTCATCCTCAGCCGCGGTGGATCGGCCGGGATGTCTACCGACTTCGTTTCCGTCGGCGGATTCATGGACGGCGCACCCGGTGTTGCACTGTCGTTCGCGCTCGCAGGATTCATCGGCTTCGAGGCCACTGCAATTTTTCGCAACGAAGCGCGCGATCCCGATCGATCCATTCCTCGGGCAACCTACGCCGCCGTCATCATCATCGGTGTGTTCTATGCGGTGACGTCGTGGGCGTTCATTTCCGAGTGGGGTGCGATCGGAGTGGTAGAACAGGCGACCACGCAGCCGGGAACGTTCCTCGAGGACACGGCGCAGCGCACTATCGGCGGTGTCGGCACAGATCTGACCCGAATATTGTTGCTCACCAGTCTGTTTGCCTGTCTTCTGTCATTTCACAACATCATTTCGCGATACCTGCACCTGATGGGTGGCGATCTACTCCCCGCGGCCCTGAGGCGGATCCACACGCGTCACGCCTCGCCTCATGTCGCGTCGGTGACCACCTCGATACTCGGTGCCGCGCTGCTGATCATCGGTACCGTGACAAAACTGGACCCGATGGCTCAGATCTTCGCATGGTTCGCCAATCTCGCAGCGTTGGGTGTACTACTTCTGATGCTCACCACCAACGCGTCGATTCTGGTCTACTTCGGCCGTCATAGAGACACCTTGTCGGTCTGGAGAATGTTCGTGTGGCCGGCGATATCGTCGGTGCTGATGGCGGTTCTCTTGTTCCTTGCCCTGCGCAACCTCTCCGCATTGACCGGCGGTTCTCAGTCGGTGGCATTCCGATTGTTCGCGATTCTTCTGGTCGCCTTCGTCGTCGGCTTCGTACTCAGCCGGGCGAGGCGGGCCGACCAGCAGCCACCGGAGCCCGTACCCCCGGCAGTCGAACCGATCCGAGACACACGGGAGCCGGCGTGATCGATTCGGCGGCAACACTGTTGGTCAACGGAAACATCAGAACAGTCGACAACACCGACTCGGTGGTCCAGGCCGTCCTGGTGGAAAACGGCGCAATCGTCGCAGTCGGATCGGAACGTGAGGTTGCCGCGAAGGCACCTCCTGCCGCGTCGAGGATCGACCTTCTGGGCCGGACGGTAATCCCGGGCATCATCGATCCGCACAACCATTTGAGTGTTGCCGCGTTCGAACCGTTGGCCGTCGACTGTGCCGGCATGTCCGATCTGGTGTCTGTGCTCGATGCGATCGAGAACAAAGCTGCGCAGGTCGTGCCGGGGCAGTGGATTCGGGTGGTCGGCTTCTTCGTGCTGCACGTCGCGGAACGCAGAGGGCCGACGCGAGGTGAGCTGGACGAGGCCGCGCCCGACAATCCCGTGTTCGTCATCGACCTCAGTTGCCATATGGGATATGCCAATTCGCGTGCACTCGCGGACGTCGGTATCGACGGATTCACGCCCCAGCCCTGGGGTGGCGAGATCGTGATGGGGCCCGACGGACTACCGACGGGGGAGTTGTTCGAAGCCGCAACCAATCTGCTGCACAGTGCATCGTGGATCGAGCACGCCCACCGGGACCCTTCTGCTTCCGTCGCGATGCTCAACCGAAAGATGCTCGAGTACATGGACGTCGGGATCACCGGTGTCGGCGATGCAATGGTTACCCGCGAGGCAGCCGAGCTGTATCGCCGTGCGGACGACGCGGGGGCGCTCCCGTTCACTGTCCAGCAGCTTCACCACGGAGATCACTTCTTCGCGATGCAGGATCTGCGGCGCTACGACATCGTCGAACAGATACGTGAACAGAGCTCTCGGATGCTGCGCGGTGGGTCGTTGAAGATCTTCTTCGACCGCGGATACCCCGACGGACCGACCATGCGGGAAGTGCAGGACGGATGCCTGCACCACACAGGTTCCGCCTTCTACAGCCGCGCCGATCTCGAGGATCTCGTGGAACGTGCGAGGGTACTGGGAATCCGCACTGCGGTGCATGCAATGGGCAGTTACGGTGTGGACGTCGCGCTCGACGCGTACGAAACCAGACGGCGATCCGGTGATGAGGACTCGACCCTGCGCATCGAGCACGCGTTCGTTGCCGATCCACGCCAGGGAGAGAGACTGGCCGAACTGAATGTCGATCTGGTCGCCAATCCAGGACTCGGACCCGACACCGCATCACTGTTCTCGAGCTGGCGGCCGCGCGGAGCGTCCGAACTCCGAATACTTCCGGTGCGGAGCATGATCGATGCCGGCGTGCGGGTCAGTTTCGGTTCCGATCACCCGTGCGGTTCGTACTCGCCGTTCGAGACTCTGTGGGCCGCAGTGACGAGGCGGGCGTCGGACGGAGACACGTTCGACGCGAGCGAGGCGATCACACCCGCGGAAGGCCTGCGCGCCATGACGATCAACCCGGCTCATGCGTCGAGCAGAGCCGACGAAGAGGGCAGCATCGAAGTCGGCAAGCGTGCCAACTTCGCTGTTCTCGATCGAGACATCCTCACCTGCGCCACCGACGAAATCCGTTCCACGAACGTGCTCATGACGTTCGTCGACGGCACCTGCCGGCAGACATCGTCACTCTCGACGACCGGGATGTGAGGGACAGCATGAACAGGCCGACCCACTGTTCCGTCTTTCGCCCGCCACCCACTGTACGACTCGCAATTCGCCAAGCCTACTGAGAATGGATCTGCCATGACCACCTTGACCTTGCAATCCAGTCTCGCCCGGTTCTCGCAGCGGTTCTCCCGATCCGCCGAACTGGCCGAGGCAGGTACGAAGCTCGTGCCCGGCGGTTATTCCCGCAACTCCTTCAACTTCGGGCCACACACAATTTATGTCGACGAGGGCGACGGGGCCTACATCACGACCGTCGAGGGGCACCGCCTGCTGGACCTGAACAACAACTTCACGACCAATGTCCTCGGCCACAACCCACCCACGGTGCAGGCAGCTCTGCACCGCGCCCTCGACACCGGAGTGTCGTTCGGCAATCCTGTCGAGGCCGAGATCGAGTTGGCGCGGATGATCTCCGACCGAATCGCCTCGATCGACAAGGTCAAGTTCTCCTGCTCGGCGTCCGAGTCGGCGCTGACCGCCGTCCGGATAGCGCGGGCCTACACAGGGCGTACCAAGATCGCGAAATTCGAGGGCGGCTACCACGGGTTCACCGACACGCTGCAGGTGTCGTGGCATCCGAGCAGTGCGGGCGACGCAGGCACGGACGCGCACCCCACGCCCCTGCCCGACAGTGCGGGCATTCCGCAGGTGGACGTCGCCAACATCGTGCCCCTCACCCAGAACGACTGGGAGGGTACCGAAGCCATCCTGCGTGCCCAGGCATCCGACGTGGCCTGCGTCATCCTCGAACTCGAAAGCGCCTCGGGCGGCTTGGTGACTCTCGACGACGACTTCGTCTCGCGACTACGGGATCTGACAACCGAACTCGGTATCGTGCTAATCGTCGACGAGACCGTCACGTTGCGGGCGGGTGTAGGAGGCATGCAGGCCGACTACGGAGTTCTGCCCGATCTGACCATCATGGGCAAGATCATCGGAGGCGGGTTCCCTCTCGGTGCAGTCGGCGGCTCGGCCGAGGTGATGTCGGTGCTCGACAGCGGCCTCGTATCGATCTCCGGGACACACCACGGGCACAAGATCTCCGTAGCCGCAGGAATCGCAACGCTAGAGCAACTCGACGAAGCGGCGTTCGACCGTCTCAACGCGATGGCGGCCCGGGTCTTGCAGGAGCTCAACGAATGGAGCCGCGCGCGAAAGAGTGCGTTCGCGCTCTACGGTCGCGGAATCTCGCACCTGGCGTACGGCTTCATGAACGAGCCTGGGCTGCAGGTGAACACCCACCGCGACCACTGGCGTCACCTCGACGGCGACCGTACGCAGACCATCTCGCTCGAACTCGCCAACCGAGGCTTCTTCCCGGTGGCCCGCGGTGACTTCTCGCTTTCCTTGGCCATGAGCGACGACGACGTCTCGGCCTTCACCCAGGTGACGAAAGATATCGTTCACGATATAGAAGGGTGAGTGAGGACGTCCTCGTGCATCGCACCCGCGGCCGTGCCGCGATGAGCTGATCTGCGACCGCTGCGGTGCACAATCGGCCGCTTGTTTTGCGAAACGATATCTTGCGACTCGTAACCTGTATTCGACTACAAATTCACGGATTCGAACTCGTCTCGAAGCACTCTCGGGTGTGGAGAGGGTTCCGGGCCGCGAACTTGACCGCGAGGAATCCATCCATCGATTTCCGCACCCATCACGTCGTCGAGCCCCGAGGCGTCTGCAGGCAGGTCGGCCCATATGGGCCCTGGCGGTGAGCTCGAGCAATTCAGGTCCATATCTGTCCGCGATGAGTTGCACGATGACGTCATGACAATCACCGCGCCTCCCGTCCCGTTCGTAGTCGATGTTCCGCAGTCCGAGCTCGACGACCTGACCCGTCGTGTTCGCGACGCACGTCTGCCCGAACCAATCGGTGCCGACGACTGGACTTCCGGAGTCCCGATCTCCGTTCTGCGGTCTATGGCGACCACGTGGATCGACGATTTCAGTTGGCGGGAGGTGGAGAAGCAGCTCGCGTCGTTCCCTCAATACCTGGTGGAGATCGACGGGCAGCGCATCCACTACCTGCACGTGCGGTCGTCGCGCGCCGACTCCACTCCCGTGCTGCTGTGTCACGGGTGGCCGGGGTCTTACCTCGAATTCCTCGACCTCGTTCCGCTGCTGACCGAGCCGGACGACGACGACCTTCAGGCATTCGACGTGATCGTGCCATCCGTCCCCGGATTCGCCTTCTCCACACCGCTGGCCGACGACGGGTGGAGTACCGATCGCGTCGCGCAGGCGTTCGTCGAGCTGATGAGCATTCTCGGATACGGCTCCTACGTGGTGCAGGGCGGTGACTACGGTGCCGGAGTAGCGCCGGCGATGGGGCGTCTCGATCCGGAGCACTGCACGGCCATTCATGTCAACGGGTCCATCGGTGCACCCTTCCGGGAACCCGACGAGGCGGAGCAGAAGCGTTGCACCGAAACCGAATTGGACCGCTACCGTCGGGTGGGCGAGTTCATGGAGTCGGGGTTCGGGTACATCTCCATCCAGTCGACCCGTCCGCAGTTGATCGGTACTGCCCTGACCGACAGCCCGATCGGTCAGCTGTCATGGATGCTGGACAAGTTCCGCGCGTGGACCTACCCGTTCGACGAGGAACCGGATGGCACCCTCGGTCGCCACCGGATACTCGCCCACGTCACCCTGTACTGGTTGACGCGGAGCGCCGGGAGTTCCGCCTACACCGTGTACGCGGCCGAGGGAGGGGCATGGGCCGGTCCGCAGGCAAAGCCGTCGCAACCGGTCGGTGCCATCATGTTCGCGCACGACATCGGCATCAGGCACCTTGCGGAGCAGGAGTTCGACATCGTGCACTGGACCGAGGTGCCGGATCACGGTGGTCACTTCGCGGCGATGGAGGAGCCGGTGCGCCTTGCCGCAGATCTGCGCTCGTTTCTGTCTGCCTTACCGTCGGGCCGTTGACCGATGTCTAGGACCGACTCGTATGAGACGCTTCCGGGGCCGATGTGGCTGTGTGTCAACCGATTCGGCCGGCGAACGCGCGTCCGGTGGACACGGCGAGTCCGAGGAATCCGCGCAACCCTGGTAATGATGCAGCCAGTGACCACACGGTGTTCGTCGACGATTCGGCGGTGGGCTTGCCCGCGAAGCGATCCGAGAGCCAATCCAGAGTGATGGGGGCTGCGATCGGGTGCAGCGACAGGTGTTCGCTGAGGCGATCACGGAAGTACGTGACATTCGCTCCCGCAGCGCGGTATCGGCGGACCTGCCCGTCCACGTCGTCCACGTCGATCATCGGATCGTGCACCGCCTGCACCACGAGAAGCGGAAACGTGGGTGCCGACTTGCCGGGCTGAATATCCTGAAAAATCTGCACCATCTCGGGTGTCGCCAGCAGGTCTGCCATCGGGATATCGAGGTGCCGCTCCAGATCGTGCATCACCATGGATGCGACGGCGTGCACTGTCGTCTTGCGGTGCAGGGACGAGAGGGTCTCGAGCCCTGCGGTGGCGACGTGATCGCGAACGAGGCGGTCGAATTCGGGATAGGTGCGGCGTAGGCCCTCGACCACCATCGCGGGCAGCGCCGCGAAGATCGTGCCGTTGAGGCGTGAAAATGCAGACCCGGGATCGCCGACGGGCGATCCGAGTGCAGCGCCGACGATGTCGAGTTCGGGCGCGTAGTCGGCCGCGGCCTCGGCGGCCCACGACGTTGCCAATCCGCCGCCCGAGTATCCCCACAACGCGACAGGGGTGGTGTCGGCGAGGTCGAGCGGCTCGAAAGACAGCGCCGCACGGACGCCGTCCAGTGTGTAGTAACCGGGCTCGATCGGAGCTCCCCACTGCCCGTTCATGCCCTCGTGATCGGGAAGGGACAGAACCCATCCGCGGCGCAGTGCGTAAAGGATGATCATGAACTCGAACTGCGGTACGGATCCGATGGCTCGAGCGCCCGCCCGCAGCACGTAGGACGGGAAGCACCGATCCGAGACGGCATCGATCGCGCACTGATAGGACAGTAGGGCGCGCTGCGATCGCTGCCGACCTCCGACCGGAAGAATCACCGTCGTGACCGCGGCACGCGCTGAGCCGTCGAGGCTGGTGGTCCGGTACAGAAGTTGCCATGCCGACACCTTCTGCCGGATGACGCCGAACAAGGCGAGGGTCACCTCGCGGGACCGCAACACTGTCCCCGGCTTCTCGCGCTCGAAACCGGCCGGGGCCTGATAGAACGGGTCCATGCTGGGAATCGTGATGATCGATTCCGAGTCGGCATGGTCGGCCGCGGCTCGCGGACTACCGGTCGATGCGGCATCGGGTTCGATACTCATGGTGAATCACTTCCTGGTGCGGGTGCGATGGTCTCGACGAGTTGGTCGATGACCGCTCGGGAGTCTGCAGGTGACGCTGCGTGAGTCAGCAATCCCTCGACGACGAACGTACCGATGCGGAGCATGGCGGCGGCCGCCTCACCGGTCAGGCCTGCAGCGTCGATATCGGCGGCGAACAGCGATTCCGCGAAAGCATGAAACCCGTTGTGCCATTGATCGAGGGCCTCGGACTCGGTCACCCGATCGTGCACGGTGGATACCAGTGGGCCCACCTTCCGTAGCCGTTCCACCAGCCAGAACAGCCGGTCGGCCAGTGGTAGGTCGACTATTCCGAGATAATCCGTGGCGTCCTCGGCGGCGATGGCCGTCAGAACAGCGACCAATATGTCGTCCTTGTCGCCGAAGTACCAGTACAGCGTGTTCGCGGTGACGCCTGCTGCTTTCGCGAGACGGCTGATCGAGGTGCGATCGAATCCGTCGGACACGAACATCTCGCGGGCGGCGATCACGATGTCCTCTCGCTTGCTCTCCCGGTCGTGGAGTCCGCGATTCCTGGGCATACTCCGAACTATATCTTGAATGGTCTTCAAGAGCCTGCTACGGTCCTTGGATACCGTTCAAGAGTGGAGGCCCGTCGATGTCGAAGACCGGAAGAACCGCGCTGATCACCGGAGCATCAGCAGGTATAGGTACCGCATTTGCCCGACACCTCGCGGCCGAGGGGCACAACCTCGTTCTCGTCGCCCGACGCGAGGACCGACTCGTTGCACTGGCGGACGAGCTGTCGTCCCGGCACGATGTGCGATGCGACGTCGTACCCGCGGACCTCGCCGATCGATCTGCGCCCCGTGCAATCTTCGAAAAAACGAAATCCCTCGGTGTCGACGTCGACATCCTCGTCAACAACGCCGGCATGTCGGGAAACTCGACGTTCGCAGATGCGCCGTTCGAGGCACTCGCGGCGGAGCTACAGGTGATGGTGACTGCGGTCACCGAACTCGCTCATCTCACGGTGCCCGGCATGAAGGAACGTGGGTACGGCCGGATCGTGAATCTGTCCTCGTTGGCGGCGTTGCTTCCGCCTGGCGCAAGTCTGCTGTACACCGGAATCAAGTCCTATGTCCTCGACATGTCTCAAGCGCTCGACATGGAGTTGCGGCCGCACGGCATTCACGTGACTGCGCTCTGCCCTGGTTTCACCCACAGTGAGTTCCACGACGTCATGGGAACCCGAGATGCAGCGACCTCCAAGCTGCCCTCCCTCATGTGGCAGACCCCGGAGGACGTCGTCCGAGAAGGATGGCGGGCAGTGAACAACGGCACGCCGGTGTGTGTGCCCGGAATGGTCAACAAAGTAACTGCTGCTGCAGCGAAGCCGATTCCGACTCGCATCGGCTACTACCTCGGTAAGACCCTCAACCCTTTCAAACTGTGAGATCCGATCGCTATCCTGCTGCAGAACAGAGAGACAAACGCATGACCACCGACGAACACACCGGCTTCACCCGTACCGAAACATCGTTCATGTCGGACGGAGTTCGTTGCGCGGCTACGGTCTTTCGTCCCGCTGGGTCGGCCGCCAGGCCACGGCCGGCAATCGTGATGGCGCACGGATTCGGCTCACCTCGGGCGATGCGTTTGTACACGTACGCCGAGCGTTTCGTCGATGCCGGCTACGTGGTCTGCGTATTCGACTACCGGTACTTCGGGGACAGCGACGGCGAACCGCGCCAATTGTTGGACGTGAATTCGCAGCTCGCCGATTGGCGAAGCGCGGTCGACTTCGCTCGTTCGCTCGACGGCGTCGACGAGAACCGAATCGTCGGATGGGGTACGTCCTTCGCCGGCGGTCACGTACTCACGTTGGCGGGCAACGGTGTTCGGTTCGCGGCGGTCATCGCCCAGGTGCCCCACATCGACGGCATCGCCGCCGTTCGCGCGACCGGGTTCAGGCAGGCGTTGCGGCTGGCGCCGGCCGCCATCACCGATAGCGTCCGCGCCGTCCTCGGACGATCGCCGCACTACGTCGACAGTGTCGGGCTTCCCGGCGCACGAGCTGTGATGGTCTCACCCGACGCGATGAGGGGGCGTGATCGATTGGTCCGCGAGTCGGGCCTGAAGGACGGCGACTACCCCGAGACCGTGGCGGCCCGAATTCTGCTGAAGATCTGGCGCTATTCTCCAGGCCGTACGATGTCCGCGATCGACTGCCCGACTCTGGTGCAGATCGCGTCCGAGGATTCGGTCACTCCGGCGTCGGTCGCTCAGCGCGCCGCGGCGAAAATTCGCAAAGCCACGGTCCGCATCTACTCGGGCGGTCATTTCGATCCGTACATCGAGCCGCTGTTCTCCTCGGTGATACGAGATCAACTGAAGTTCTTGGCCGACAACGTGCCCCTGCAACTCAGGGCCGTCCCCTCCGCCTGACCGAACGGTTCGGTGCACCCCACAGTTCTCGGATTGGATCACCATGCCGGACGGTACGAACAACTCTGAACTTTGGCTGCTGCGAACATATTTCGGTGATGACGACGATTTCGCGTGGACCACCCTGGCGGAGCAGGCCCGCCGCGCGCGATCTTCGATACCAGGTGCCGCGCTGGTCGTTTCCTCGGACCGGACGCAGTGTCAGGAGCGCATTCGTCGGGTCCTCACTCGACTGGCCACGCGTGCCGAGGCGAACGACGGCCTGTACGTCGCCATTGCCGACAAGCAGACGTTCGTCCGCCACGATCGAATGTTGCTCACCATCGATTGTTCTGCAGTGCCACGAAACGCCGAACGCGTTCCCACGATCCGTATGGCCCCGCCCAGTGCCTTTCGGTTGGGAATCGATGGTCGATCGCCGAATACCGGGCTTTCGGTCGACCCCGATCGCCGACCGATGACGGAAGTTGCACCTGCGCAGAATGATTCCGAGGGAACCGTTGCCGATTTCACGGAAAGCGTCGGCGACGCGATCCGAGCCAGTTTGCGGTGGCGAACGGAGATGACGCGAGACGGTTCCTGTGGGTAGACACCGGGAATCGCCGGAAAGGAATACGCCCACCCACGTTCCGGCGGGCACTCGGACGTACGACGAATCTCCCGACCCGCTGCTGCGAATAGGCGTCGTCGTTCTGACATTGCTTTTCGGGGTCGTCGGCATCGGTACCACCTTCACTCAGGACGGCCCCACCGACGGTCTCGGCACCGTGCTGACCTTTGCCGTGTGCATCAGCACGATTCCCGTTGCATGGATCATGAGCAAAGCCGATTACCGGATGGACTTGTGGTCCCGGCGCGCACCGGTCAACAACTGGTTCGTCGTGTACTGCGAACTCGGACTTTCCACCGTGACCGCAACGTACTCCGACCCGCTGGCAGCGCTTCACGGGGCAACGCTGCTCGCGCTGGTCGGCGCGTACGCTGCCCACTTCGCCCGACCGAAGGTCATTTGGTTCCACGTGGTGTGGAGCACCGTCTTCGTGTTCGTACTCGGGGGCGTGGCGCTGGCAAGGGACCCGACCGACACCGTATCGATCGTCCTACGAGTGTTGGTGGCCGTCATAGTGATCAACGGCGCTGTCACACTGCTGTCGACGTACTCGCGGGCGGTGTTGAAGTCCTCTCGGGTACATCTGTCCGATGCGATGACGGATCCGTTGACCGGAGTGCTGAACCGACGGGGCCTCGAGGTCCGAGCGACCGACGCCGGCGACGACGCTGTCCACCCCGCAATCCTGCTGATCGACATCGACCACTTCAAATCAGTCAACGACCACCATGGCCATTCCGCGGGGGATGTGGCATTGAGACTGACAGCGATGCGTCTGACCATGTCTGCCGGCCGACATGCCGTCGTCGCGAGGCTGGGTGGCGACGAATTCGTCGTCCTCGTTCCTGATCCGACACCTACCCTGGGCGAGTTCGCAGACAGGTTGCGTCGTGCCGTACACAACGTCGACGACGACATCGCGATCACGGTCAGCATCGGCGGTTCGTTGCCGCAGATGGACCGCCGCACTTCTCGGGAGGTGTTCGACGGGACACTGGCCGCCGCCGACGCTGCTCTCTTCACTGCAAAACGCAACGGCCGCAACTGTATCGCTCTGGCTCGCCCGCACATCGCGGAGAGTCCGGATCGGGAGTAGTGCTGCCGGCGACGTGCGATGAGGCATCCACCGGGAACCGTCGACACATGGGCGCTGTCAGTCGAGGGATGCGCAACACAGGGCTCCGATTCCCCCGAAGAGAGTTCTGAACAGCGGTGTGCCGACCGGCACGATCTCATCGGGTTGGACGCACCGCTGCGACCGTCTAGGGAAGCGCGGTCGGAGTCACCAGTCTCCGTGCCGCTTCGAGGAGGTCACGTCGGTAGGTGGCGCGCGAGCGGGCAGCTGCCTCGGATGCGGTGGTCGTGTCCCCGTGGTGCGGCAGTGAATGCACGCTGTCGAAGGCAGATGCGAGTCCGTACAGCAGAACCGAGAGGGCAGCCGGGTCGAATGTTGCGTCGACCCGGCCGTCCTTCTGTGCTTGCAACAGGGGAGCCGTCCAGCCCAGGTAGTCGTCATCGGACGTGCCGTCACGGGCCGGCCGCTCCAGGCGCTTCCATGCCGCCAAGCGCATCACCGCTGGGTTTTCCGTGATGTAGTCGAAGAGCCGACCGACGAACCCTACGACGTCGTCGGAATCGAACGACACTGCCGACAGAACATCGGTGTGCCTCATTGCCAGCACGGCATCGAAGAGTCCGGTCTTGTCGCCGAAGTAGGCGTAAATGGCCTGTTTGTTGGCGCCTCCGGCGTCGGCGATCCGAGCTACTCGGGCACCTGCCAGCCCGTGCTGGGCGAACTCGGCTTCCGCAGCGTCCAACAACCGACGTCTCGTCGCTGCTGAATCACGTTCCATACCAGCACTGTAGAGGTTGCGCCGACACACCTCGGCGACCGGCCGGTGAGGACCCTTCGCGAGGGCTCACAGACTCTTGGTGAAGAACTCCGAAAGGCGGTCGGCCACCTGGGTGACGTAACGGTCCACGTCGTAGAGGTCGATGTGGCTGGCTCCTCGAATCAGTTCGAGCTCTTTGGGTTCCCCGGCGGCTGCGTAGGCGAGCTCGTTCTGCTCCCGACTCGCGGATTCGGTTCCGACGACCAACAGCAATGGACGGGGGGCGATCAGGTGGATCGCGTCGAGCGCATTGAAAGTCATCTGGCGTTCGAGCGACCACGCCAAAACCTTGTTCTCCCAACGGGGGTGGCCGCCACGGCTGTCGTCGAAGTAGTAATCGGGAGACTCTCTGAACACCTCCGGGGTACCCGGAGAATCAGCAGGCAAAATGACGGGTCCGTACTGAGCGGGCTCTCCGCGCGAGAAGGCTTGACGAGCCGAGGAACTCGCGTCCAACATCGCTTGGGTGACCGATGGGTCGCCCCCGGTCATCTCCTCGAAGGACGCCCGGTTGTTCGTCATTCCGCTCACGGTGGCCACCGCCTTGATTCGGCGATCGGTAGCTGCAGCGTAGGGCGTATAACCGCCGCCGCCGCAGACACCCATCGCGCCGATCTTCTCGGCATTCACCTCGGCCCGATTGCCCAGGAAGCTGACCGCGTTCTTGATGTCCTCTGCCTTGGCGTACGGGTTCTCGTCGAAGCGTGGATACCCCTCGCTTTCTCCGTACGAACGATGATCGAACGCGAGCGCGATGAATCCGCGGCGGCACAGCTCGTCGGCGTAGCGGCCCGATGTCTGTTCCTTGATGCCGCTACCCGGGGAAACCGTGACGATCGCAGGTCGCCGTTCGCCGGGCCGAAGATCGTCGGGAACATGGAGGTGTCCCGCCAAAGAGCTGCCGTCGCTTGGGAAATGAACGTCATGCTTCATGTCTTCTCCTTCGGAAGTGGACGTTGCCGATGTCGACGATCCGCGTCCACTTCGGAGCGAGATTCGTTCGTGGCATTGCCGTCCAGATCGACTGTACGCACGATTCGGAGTCTTGCAACCAAACGGTTGGATGGAACAAAGTGGCTCTCGTCACACGGCCTCGCGGGGGCGGGCGAGGATCAGGAACGAGGTACTCGCATCACGCCAGGGCGAACTAGGCCCGGCTGACAACCCTCTGCATCTCGACACGGTCGAGGATGGTCGGAATGACTCCACCACTCAGTAGCAGCTGTCGATCCTGTTCGGTTTCCACCGCGATAGCGGCCTCGAATTCGTGCCGTGTGTCGTCTGCCCTTTCGAGAATCACCGTGGCCGTTCGGGCGCTGAGCTTGTCCGGTGACGCGTCTATGTGAATGCGGTCTCCGGACGAGCATGTCGCGAGAATGTCGGCGTCCGCGGGCGGCACGATGAGGGGTAGGACGCCGACGCTAGCTATGCCCGTATCGAGACAGACCAGAGTGTTCGATGGGCCCAGTTCGAGGACAACACGTTTCGCGTCCTCGACAACAGCCCCTACGACGGTGGAAAGCCGGAGGGCACTGAATATTCGATGGATGAGGTGCGTGTCGCAGCCCCCGTCACGGCGGTACAGGTCGGAATCTCCATGGCGGGATACAAGGCAATAGCTGCTTTCGAGCGCTGGACCGTGCCGCCGACCGTGGTGGTTCTCGTGCTCATGTCCATCGTCGCGTGGTTCTACCTCGACATCGACTGGAGTTATGCAGGACCCGACGGAAACACATTGGCCGGCACGGAGCGAATCGTTGCCATGTCGGCTGTGATGACGGCCATCGGGATCGGTTGGGGGCTGACGTGGCTCACCTATGCCGCCGACTACTCGCGCTTCGTCAGTACCACGGTTCCGCGCCGAAAGTTGTACCTGGTGAGCGCGCTCGGGCAGCTGATTCCCGTGGTGTGGCTCGGAGTGCTCGGTGCGACGCTTGCGACCAAGAACGGTACCATCGACCCCGGCAAGCTCATCGTCGAGAACTTCGGCGTCATGGCGATCCCCGTTCTCCTACTCGTTCTGCACGGTCCTATCGCCACGAACGTCCTCAACGTATACAGCTTCGGCGTCACGGCGCAGGCGCTCGAGATCAAGCTCGGGCGTCGCACCCTCAACGTCCTGGTCGGAATCCTGGCGCTGGCGGCCAGCGTGTTCTTCGTCTTCCAGGAAGATGCCGCGAAGACGCTCGACGCATGGCTGGTCGGAGTGGTGGGGTGGGTTGCTACGTGGGGCGCGATCATGCTGGTCCACTACTACGTTTTCGAGCGCCGCAGTACGAGGTACGGTCACTTGTTCGACGACGTCGGATCGACGCGCCTCCCCGACGTGAACTGGCGTGCACTGACTGCCTTCGCAGTCGGAATTTTCGGCACCTGGATGTTCCTCAACGGAATGGTCCCCGCTCTGCAAGGATACGGCTCTCGTGCACTCGGTGGTCTGGATATTTCCTGGCTGGCCGGCGGCGGTTCCGCCGCGCTGACCTACTACGTTCTGGCGCGAACGTCCCACCGACAGTGGGTCACTCGTCAGCAGGAGTTCCGGCCCACGTCCGAAAGCGCCCGGCCACCGTTGCCGGTCGACTGAACGTTGCCCTTCCTTCCCCGACGACCGACAACGAGGAACATGCACATGGGAATCTTCATCAGAAGCGCGCACGTCATGACGATGGACGCTGTGACCGGCTCCGAGCCGATCGTGCGCAGCATCAGAATCGACGACGGCGTCGTCGTGGCAATCGCGGCGGATCTCGAACCACAGGACGGTGACCGAATTCTGGACGGAAGCGACCGGTTGGTCACACCCGGATTCGTCAATGCCCATACACATTCGTGGGAGACGCTCTACAAGGGCCGGTACGACAATCTGCCGCTCGAGATGTGGATGGCCCTGGCCTATCCCATCCTCGGGGACAGTCGCATCGAACCCGAACTCGTCCGCCTCCGCAGCACGCTCTTCGCTATCGAGTCGCTCGAAGCCGGAGTCACGACGGTCGTCGACGACGTCCTGGAAAACCCGGGTCAGGATTGGGACCAGCTGACAGCAGTGTTCGACGCCTACGACGAGGTGGGAATCAGGGCAAATATATCCGGACATATCATCAGCAAACCGTTCGTGGACACGCTCCCATTCGTGACCGACTATCTACCGCAGGACATCACGCACGAAATCAGGTCACACCCGGTTCCTACGGCCGGAGAGTACCTGGCGTTCAGTCGAAAAGCGTTCGAGCAGTTGCACGGTCGCGGAGACGGGAGGTTGCGTTACATGGTCGCACCATCCGCGCCTCAGCGCTGCGGAGCGGATGTTCTCGTGGGTGCAACGGCGCTGGCCCGCGAATTCGAGGCCGAATGCCACATTCATGTTCTGGAAACCAAGACGCAATTGGTCACCGGTACCGAGATGTACGGGCAATCGTTGGTGTCGTACATGAACGAAATCGGTGCACTCTCGCCGAATACAACACTTGCGCATGGTATTTGGCTTACCGAGAACGATATGTCGTCGATCGCGGCCGCGGGTACCTCCATCTCGCTTAATCCGATCTCGAATCTCAAACTCGGTTCGGGAATCGCACCGTGGCGCGCGCTCCGTGACGCGGGAGTGAATCTGGGCCTGGGTACCGACGGATGTTCGAGTAGTGACTCTCCCCGGATGCTCGATGTCGTCAAGATGACTGCACTTCTTCACAAGGTTACGACCCCCGACATCGCCGCGTGGCCACAAATCGACGAGGTATTGCGCGCAGCGACCGTCGGGGGCGCACGTAGCGCGCTTCTCCAAGACACTGTCGGGAGCCTCGCGGTGGGCATGGCGGCCGATCTGGTGTTGTACGACCTCGAAACGATGGCGTTCACACCTCGGCAGAAGCTCGATCACCAACTCGTGTATTCCGAGAACGGCTCATCGATCGATACCGTCATCGTGGCGGGCCGAGTCGTCGTCGAAAATGGCAGCGTCACAACGGTCGACAGAGCGGCCGTACGTGCCGAACTCGCGGAGCGTCTGGCAGATATCATCGCGCGACAGGATGCACTCGACAGTCGTAATCGACCGTTGCTGGAAAGCTTCACGTCGATGTACCGGAAAGCGATGCAGACGCAGGGGGCGGTCAACCGGTTCAGCGGCGACGAGCGTGGGTGGTTGGTCTGACACAACCCGGAGGGATGAAACTGCCTAGGGTTGCGGTTGAATCATCCGTCAGCACGACCTGAAAAGTGAAAGGCATGCACCGTGTCCGAACGTGTCGTCCTCGAACCCAACGCCGAGCACCCGATCACCGTCGAGTCCGCCGAAGGGCGCGTGACCGTCCACATCGACGGGCAACAGGTGGCGGACAGTAGCAACGCCCTGACCCTGATCGAATCGAACTACCCTGCGGTTCAGTACATCCCGATGCGTGACGTCGATACAGGTCTGCTTCGCAAGAGCGCCACCACCAGCTACTGTCCGTTCAAAGGCGATGCCGAGTACTTCAGCGTCGCCGCCGAGTCCGAAACTGTCGCCGACGTCGTCTGGACCTACAACTCACCCTTCCCCGCGGTGGCAATGATTGGACGTCACGTGGCCTTCTACACCGACCGCGCCGACGTCGTGATCAGCGACGTCGACGCGGAACGGTCGACGTCCCCTGACAATTCGTGAACCTGTAACCTGATCGAGTCACGCAGCATTGCGGACAAACTCTGTCTGTATATTCTGGGATCATGCTGATCAGTGCGCAACGAGTCCCGGTCATCGTGGGTGTGGGTGACCTGAAGTTCGTAGGTGACGGGCCTGCGCAGAGCGCCATCGAACCTCTCGAGCTCATTCTGAGCGCTGTGGACGCAGCGATCGACGACGCTGGTGGACACGGCCTGAAAGAGAAGCTCGACGCTGTGCACGCTGTTCGCACCACGAGCTGGAATTACGACGACCTTCCACTCCTGCTAGCCGAGCGGCTGGGCGTCACCCTCACTTCCCGGTCGACCAGCACCATCGGCGGGCACCACCCTGCGCGTCTCCTCGACCAGGTAGGCCGAGATATCGCCGAAGGCCTCACTACTGCAGCACTGGTGGTGGGCGGCGAGGCGCAGGCCTCGGTTCGCGCCCTGATGAAGGCGGGTGTGGACCCTGGTGAGTCGGGTTGGACCACCGCACCGGGTGGTCCTCCGTCGTTCTCGCCCGAGGACCTCGGCAGCGCCGAGATGCAGCGAGCAGGAATCCTGGCACCGGTACAGATCTACCCGCTGTTCGAGAACGCCCGTGCCCACAGCCGTCGACTGACCCCCGACCAGGCTCTGCGCGAATCGGCCGACATGTACTCCCGCTTCTCGTCGATCGCGGCCGAGCATCCTGTCGCGTGGAGTTCGGTGTTTCGCACGCCGGAGGACATCGGCACCGTCACGTCCTCGAACCGGCCGGTGTCCGATTGCTATCCACTGTCGATGAACGCCATGCCGTTCGTCGATCAGGCAGCTGCGGTCATGGTCTGTTCGTTGGCCGCCGCTCGCGAGTCCGGTGTGGCAGAGGACCGGATGGTGTATCTATGGGGTGGTGCGGGTGCCGTCGACAATCCGGATGTGTTGGCGCGCCCGGTGTTCGACGACAGTTCGGCTCTCCGTGCGGCCGTGCAACGCGCCTTGTCGAGAGCCGATGTCACCACTGCGAACCTTGCATTCGTCGACGCGTACAGCTGCTTCCCGATCGTGCCCAAGCTGTTGGCCGACGAGCTGGGCCTGGCCGAGGGCGCGACTCCCACTGTCCTGGGCGGGCATTCGTTCTTCGGTGGACCGTTGAGTAGCTATTCGCTCCACGCTGTAGCTGAATCGACACGGCTGCTGCGAAAGAACTCCGGAGTCGCGTTGGTTCATGCGAACGGCGGCTACCTGACGTATCAGCATGTGGTGCTGCTGTCCACGACGGCTCATCGCGACGGATACATCGGCGACCCGGAGCCGGTGGATTCCTCGGGCACGCCGGTACATGTCGCGCACGGTTACTCGGGAAAGGCGACGATCGAGACCGCCACGGTCACGTACGACCGCAGCGGGCTGCCGGAGCAAGCGTTTGTCGTTGCAGCAACGGACGACGGGGCGCGGGTAGCGGGCCGAGCCGGACGGGAATTCGCTGCGACGCTTCACGACCTCGTGTCCAGGCGGAACGAGTCGGCTGTCGGACGCCGAATCGACCTGGTGGACAACGAGGGGAACCTTGCCGTCGAACTCTGCATGTAAGCGTCGTCGTCGGTCGGCAGACGAGTGAGAGGATGCAGTCATGTCTCAGGAGTCTCCGCGCGCACCTGGACGTCCCCGTGACGCGGACATGGAGGACCGCGTGTACGGCGCTGTGCTCGAGGTGTATTGGGAAACCAGTTGGCGGGGCTTCACCTTCGACGCAGTCGCGCGGCGGGCCAAGGTCGGCAGGGCCGCGCTCTATCGCCGCTGGGCCGACAAGGAAGAGCTCTTGGTTCGAGCGCTCGAAGCACGGTCGCCGCTGTCCACACCGATCGATACCGGATCGGTCCGCGGGGACCTCGTCGAACTCGCGGAGCAATTGGCCGTCGGCTACGGAGAGCTCTCCGGCTTGGTCTCATTGCGGGTAACTCTCGACGCGAGGGTGAACCCCGACCTGTTGTCGCATCTCACCGACACTCTCAACCAGAGCCGCTTGGTCACTACCCGACGCATCGTCCGCCGCGCGATTGCGCGAGGAGAGCTACCGGAAGGCACGTCGACGACGTTGCTGCTCGAACTGGTGACGGGTGCGGTATTGGCGCGTGCGCTGTTCTCGCAAGCGCACACAGGTGCGAGAAGTCGCGCCGCCGTGAGCCATTCTAGGTTGGTCGTCGACACCGTTCTGCGAGCGTTGAGCTAGCCGATGGTCGACCGAACCATTGCAGACAGTGACTGTCTGAATTAGGTTACTGGCTCTCACGGCCCGGAGAAATGAGGATCGACGTGTCCGAAGTGGTACTCACCGAAGTGCGGGGACACACCCTCGTCGTCACCATCGATCGGCCGGAGGCGGCCAACAGCATCAACGCCGATGTGCATCGCGGTTCGGGCGCGGCGTCGGAGCGTGCATAGAACGCCGACGACATTCCGTCGATATCGATGGATTATGCTGCAGTGCAATGAGTTCCGCTAGAAGTTGCGGTTTTACGCAACGGAGCCAGACGACCCCCGTGTTCGATCGGTTTTCGGTAGCCCCACAAGCGACAGCAGACGCGTCAGGAGTTCATCCCGCCAGGCCCGCGATGACCAGGAATGGTCGGCACCGGAGATTGCGGTGAATGTCGCGTGCGGCAGCAACTCTGCGTAACGGCGTCCGTATTCGAGCGGCACGATCTGGTCAGCGGTGCCGTGGATGACGTCGACGGGTCCGCCGTAACCGGCCGCCGCCGCGTACACGTCGAGGCCATTGCGGATGTCGTCGAAAAATGCCGGTCCGAGCCACATGCCGCCGAAGTCGAAGCCGCCGTTCTGCGCGACGGAATCGAGAGGCTGGCCCTGGATCTCGTTCTTCACGGCGATGTCATCGACGACAACGCCTGCAGGTGACCACAGGGTGAGGCTTGCGACCTGGTCGGTGAGGAGCGCGGCCGCCATGGCCGCTTCCACCGCGCCGAGGCTGTGCGCGACGACGTGAACCGGTGCGGAGTGGTCTGTAGCGAACGACCGGATCATGGTCGACACCTGTTCGACCTCGTCGCGCAGGGTGATGGCCTCGAACTCGCCGTCGCTGACGCCCTGCCCGAGTCGGTCGTACGCGCGGACGACCGCTCCCGCCTCGACCAGGCGTCGGGCGATCTGCACGAAGAGACGCTGTGGTCCTACGCTGGATTCGCTGAAGCCGTGGACGATCAGAACGGGCGGTGCTGCTCCGTCGGCGTCGACGGACCGGTACTCGTTGCCACGGATCAGCTGACCACCGTGGGAGAGCGTGACCGGGGCCATGTCGGGGTTCTGGATGCGCATCTCAGTTGCTCCGGTCGGCGAAGCCTGCCGGTAAGTCTGCGGGTGCGGTGTCGATCACGGTCTCGTCGTCGATGCCGACGAACTCGAACAGGGTGATATGCGCGAACTCCGGCACGACGTAGATCGGATAGGTGGGGCCCTGATCGCGGAACCGGCGCATCTTGTCGAGGTGGTCGTTCTGGAACAGGACGGTTTTGGATCCGTCGAGTTCCACCCAGTGAGGGAAGAAGATGGTGCCGTGCAGAACGCGGTCCTCGGGAACGACGTTGACGACGACGCTCGTGCCGGTGTGCTCGTTCCACGAGATCTTGAAGACGCCGCGGCCGAGTCCGACGAGGTCGACTTCTTGTCCCTTGACCCACCTGCCCCCGACCATCCCGGAGTGGATTCGGTAGTCGATGGTGGTGGCGTTCTTGACGTACATCTCGTACTGCCACCCGTTGGCATAGGTGTAGATGAAGCGATGGCCGATGATCGAGTCCAGGGCCTGCTCCGGGGCGGGGTCCGCAACGCTGGTGTGAATGCTCATGACTCCATGATCACCCATTAATGCGTTTGTTGCAAACCTAAATTCTCGCTGAGTAGTCTGGCTCGGTGGACGATTCCGACAGCACACCCGGCCTCGCCGATATCGCCCGCCGCCTGAGCGAGGAGATCGGCCCCTTCCGGCGCGTGCTGCTCAACACCTCCCGCTCACGCGCGGGGCTCAAAGCCCTGCCCGACGCGCAGATCGAGATCCTGCGACGGCTCTTTCCGGACAAGTGGGAGGGCCCCACAGCGCTCGGGCGTCAGCTGGGTTTGGCTCGCCCCACGATCAGCAACCTCGTCCGAACCATGGAATCGGACGGCCTCGTCGCTCGCCGACCCGACGACTCTGATGCTCGAAGCATGCGCGTCGGCCTCACCGATCTTGCACGAGAGCAACTTCGCGTCTACGACAATGCGGCGGAAGGGCTTCTCGTGGAAGTACTCGGCGACCTGACGCCGGCTCAGCAACGCACCCTGCGTGACGCCGTTCCGTTGCTCGGCCGGATCCGCGCTGAACTGGAAGCCGGCGAGGCTCCCTCTTCTCGTCATCCGCGACAGAGCTGAAGCGTCGAGACCTCTCGGAGCGAACGACGAGGCAGGCCGTATCGAGAAGCTCACCCGCCGACCATACCGAGCATCGGGGCCGTACCACTGGTCGAGCAGGCGGTGAGTGTCGAGGCGGTACGGTCGAGGGCGTGAAAACTTCGATCGTCGGCACCGGTGCGATGTGAGTATCTCCTCGACCGACCGCGCATTCCTCGCCCGCGCTGTGGATTTGGCGGCAGAGGCGGCGCACACGGGCAATGATCCGTTCGGCTCGGTGCTCGTGTCGGACAGCGGCGAGCTGTTGGCCGAGGACAGGAATCGGGTCGGCGACCTGAACGATCCCACTCAGCACCCCGAGATCGCTCTGTCGCGCTGGGCTGCCACCCACCTCGATCCCGCTCAGCGCCGATCGGCGACGGTCTACACCTCCGGTGAACACTGTGTGATGTGCTCTGCGAGCCACGGAATCGTCGGACTCGGCCGCATCGTCTACGCCACGTCGACGGCTCAATTGCTCACGTGGCTCGAAGAATTCGGTGCTGCACCACTCGGAATCACGCCGTCGCCCATCGAACAGATCGTGCCGGGCATCGTGGTGGACGGTCCGGTGGCCGAGTTCGGCGACGCCGTTCGTGAACTGCACAGGCAACGACACGCGTCTGCTCGATAGCGCACTCGAGAACGAAGAGGGGAAGACCGTGCCGGACGGCATCGAGGTCGGAGCAGGGCACCGTACGAGAGCGATGACAACTGCGCTCGCGGTGACCGGCGGCGTCAGCGTCGTACTCGCATGGCTCGAGTTCGTCCTCATCCGGCAGCAGCTCGCGGTGGGATTGTGGGTCATCGCCGCGGCAGCCGTGGCAATCGTTCTCGTGCGCGTGTCCTCTGCTGGAAAGCCCGCCGCGCTGGGAACAGGCCTCGGTGGTTTCGTCGTCGTCGCTCAAGCAGCATGGTTGGTGACGGGCATCCACGCACTGTGGGTCACGACTTTGACCGCGGCCACCGCGCTCGGCTTCTTTCTGCTCGCGTCGGCGTGGGCAGGCCGTTCGAAGGCCTCCACGCGTCGGACAGCTACCGGCATCCCGGCCGGCTTCGCCGCAGCGATTGCATTGGTGGTCTCCGCCTCGATCGTCAGCACGGCGGCCAGTCCGGCTCCGCTGGTTCGATCGCTGCATGCTGTGGGGCAGAGCAATTCCTTCGAGCCCGACGCGGAGACAGCGACGACGATGGTCGACGGTGCGCGCCTCACCAACGACGTCGAATACGGCTCGACGCTTCCGAATTCGTTTCTCGACATCTACATCACCGACGACGATCCATCGGTCAGCCGGCCCACGTACATCACGATTCACGGTGGTGGCTGGATCGTCGGAGACAAAACCGATGGTGCGCCGAGCTCAGATTCCGGCGGTGCGTCGTGGGCCGGCCCCATGCTCGACGCCGGCTACAACGTGGTGTCGGTGAACTACGCGTTTGCGCCCAGTTACCGATTTCCTACGCAGACAAACCAACTGGGCCAGGCCATGCAGTTCCTGGAAACGAACGCCGACACGTACGGACTCGACATGAGCCGCGTCGTGCTCGCCGGAACCAGCGCAGGTGGCCATATCGTGGGCAACTACGCCACCGTACAGACCAACTCCGACTACGCGCGAGCACTGGGTATCGAACCCACTATGGACCGAAGTGCCCTGAAGGCGGTCGTGTTCGAAAGTGCTGCCCTCGATGTCGGTCGAGCGGGCGCACCACAATCACCGAGTCCGTCGAACGGCTTCTTCTTCGACGTCGCCGCCCGAAACTACCTCGACACCACCGACACAGCTCTGCTGGCGCAGGCGAACGTCATCGACAATGTCACCGCCGACTTTCCACCGAGCTTCATCTCCGACGGCAACACCGGGACATTCCCCGACCAAGCGGCCGAACTGAGCGCCGAGCTGGACAGAGTGGGCGTCGCCAATCGCCTGAACCTGTACAGCAAGAACGAGGCGAGACTCGACCATTCGTTCATGTCGGTGGATTCACAGTGGACCGACGAATACAGCCGCCTCGAGATCGAATTCCTCGGCAGCATCGTCTGATCCATTGCCCTCAGCTCGGTCCGAAACGCTCCGTTCGGATGTTCGCTGCCGAGTGGCCCCGCTCCACCAGCATGTCGGCCACGGTGTCGACGAAGCTCGTGGGACCGCAGATGTAGCAACGGGGCTCGAACTCCGCCGGCCATCCGTGGGCGTCGAGGTCCTCGATCGTGATGCGGCCGAGGGGCCGTGCGCTGCCGGCAGGGGCACGCCGCGTGTGGATCATCGTGACGTCCACGCCGGCCGGAGGGTGAGCCCACTCGTCCGCGAAGTAGACCTCCGCGGGTTCGCGCACCGAATACAGCACCCGGAACGGCACCCGTCCGCCCGTCGCGGATGCCTGCGCGCGAACCATCGCGCGGAGCGGGACGATGCCGGAACCGCCGCCCACCAACAGGATCGGCGGAGACGGTGTTTCGGAGGGCTGGGACGGCCGCCACACGAACCATCGACCCACCGGCCCGCGGATTTCGATGCGGTCGCCGACCTCGACGGCCTCGACCAGGTAGGGCGACACCTCGCCGTCGGCGACGTTCTGCACCGCGATCTCGATGAGGGACGTGCCGTCGGGTGCCGACGCCAGGGAGTAGCTTCGCTGTGCGCTGTAGCCGTCCTCGGCGGTGAGCTTGACGTCGATGTGCTGCCCGGCAAGGTGACCGGGCCATCCGTCGACGTCGAGAACGAGGGTGGATGCGGTGGGTGTCTCACGCCGCACGGTCTGCACCGTGGCAACGAGCCAGGGTTTCGCCCCGGCCGCCGATGTCACGTCAGTCGCCCTGGTATCGCTGCTCACGCCACGGATCTCCGTAATCGTGGTATCCGCCGCGCTCCCAGAAGCCTTGTTCGTTCTCCAGGGTGAGCTCGATGCGTGAGACCCACTTCGCCGATTTCCAGAAATACAGATGCGGAACGAGAAGCCTTGCGGGACCACCATGTTCGCGAGTCAGGGGAGCGCCGTCGAACTCGGTGACGAGCCAGGCCTTTCCGTCCCTGAGGTCTTCGAGGGGAAGGTTGGTGGTGTAGCCGTCGAACCCGTGCACGACGACATACCCGGCATCGGTATCGAGACCGTCCAGCAGAACATCCAGGCTCACGCCCTTCCACGTGGTATCGAGCTTCGACCATTTGGTGACGCAGTGGATGTCGACGGTCGGAGTCTCGTGCGGAAGTTCCGCGAATTCGTCCCAGGTCCAGCTACGAGTGTCGCCGCGTTCGGTAGCGACAGAGAACGACCACGTGTCCGTCGCGACCACGGGCGCAGGCCCGATCGCGAGGACGGGAAAATCCTTGGTCAGATACTGACCGGGGGGAGTGCGCCCGTCATCGCCGCGTCGGCGGCCCACGAAGCCCTTCGAGATCAATGCCATGGTGGCAAATTGTGCGCTCGTGATCGGGAGTCTGACAAGTCGAATCACCGAACGCCGCTACGACTGTGCTTGTGCATGTTCTGCTGCCCACGATCCAAGGAGACGCAGGCGCTCCGCGCTCGGCGAGCCTGGCTCCGCGGTGTAGACCATGAGGACGGATCCGGGATCGGCGGTGATCGCGAGTGCCTCGTACGCGAGGTGGATCTCGCCGACGACCGGGTGGTTGAAGCGCTTCATGCCCGCCCCGTGGGTTCGAACGTTATGGGCACCCCACAACTTTCGGAATGTCTCGTCGCGCGTGGAGAGTTCGCCGACAAGGTCTTGAAGTCCCTTGTCGTGCATGTCGCGGCCCGCTTCGGCGCGCATGATGGCCACGCACATTTCGGCGAAGGTATCCCAATCCGGGTAGAACTCTCGGGACGACGGATCCAGGAACTGGAATCGGGCGAGATTGGGTGTACGTCCACCGTCCCCGATCAACGGAGCGTAGAACGCCTTCGCGAGTTCGTTGGTCGCCAGAAGGTCTTGACGTTGGTTGCGAACGAAGGCAACCCCGTCCGTTATCGAGTCGAGAGCCCATTGCAGGCTGATTCTCTGGGTTGCCGGGCGCGCGGCCTTACGTCGAGGCCGTCCGGAGGTCGGGACTCCGTCCACGGCTCGGGCGAGGTCGAGAAGGTGTGCGTGTTCGGTGTCGTCGAGTTGCAGTGCGCGCGAGAGTGAATCGAGCACGGACGCCGATGCACCGCCGATGGCACCGCGTTCGATGCGCGCGTAGTACTCGACGGACATGCCTGCGAGTGCTGCCACTTCGCTTCGTCGTAGTCCGGGGACTCTCCGACGGCTGCTTCCGTCCGTGATGCCGGCCGCATCCGGGGTGAGCCTGGCGCGGCGGGTCATGAGGAACTCACGCACTTCGGCCTTGTTGTCCATGGACTCAAGGGTAAGACTGTCCGACGAATAGAGCGATGCCCTGCTGATACACCCTTGATGACTGCTGGTCCGTCGTATCCCGGTGCAGAAAGTCCGCCGTTGCATGCACATCGTGCGCTTGCAACGGCGGACTTGTTCTGCCCGTATCCTGCGTCGATCAGGCCAGGGTCGAGGTGTCGATGACGAATCGGTAGCGAACGTCTGAGGCGAGCACGCGCTCCCAGGCGTCGTTGATCTTGTCGGCAGAAACTACTTCGATGTCGGCACCGAGATGATGTTCGGCGCAGAAGTCGAGCATTTCCTGAGTTTCTGCGATCGAACCGATGGCCGAGCCTGCGAAGGTCCTGCGGTGGGGGATGAGCGAGAAGATCTGCACCGGAAGCGGTTCCGCGGGAGCACCGACATTGACCATCGCGCCGTCGACGGCGAGCAATGACAAGTAGGCATTCAGATCGATCGACGCGCTGACGGTGTTGATGATCAGATCGAATGTGGACGCGAGTTTCTCGAACGTATCGGGGTCACTGGTTGCGTAGTAGTGGTCGGCTCCCAGTCGGAGTCCGTCCTCCTGCTTCTTCAGCGACTGCGACAGAACCGTCACCTCGGCTCCCATGGCGTGGGCGATCTTGACGGCCATGTGGCCCAGTCCGCCCATGCCGACGATGGCGACCTTCTTGCCGGGTCCGGCTCCCCAGTGGCGGAGGGGTGAGTAGGTGGTGATGCCGGCGCACAGCAGGGGTGCGGCTGCGTCGAGTGCGATGCCTTCGGGGATCTTGACGACGAAGTGCTCGGTCACGACGACCTGCTGGGAGTAGCCGCCCTGAGTGGTCGTGCCGTCCCGATCGGTGCCGCCGTAGGTCTGGATGTTGCCGACGAGGCAGTACTGTTCGAGGCCCTTGACGCACTGGACGCATTCGCCGCACGAGTTGACCATGCAGCCGACTCCGACTCGATCGCCGACGGCATGCTTGGTGACCTCGGACCCGATCTCGGCCACTGTTCCTGCGATTTCGTGGCCGACGACCAGCGGGTACGGCACCGGGCCCCACTCGCCTCGTGCGGTGTGGATGTCCGAGTGGCAGATCCCTGCGAACTCGATGTCGATGCGGACGTCGTACGGTCCGACGTCGCGGCGCTCGATCGTTGCGGGGGACAGGGGTTGGTCGGCTGCGGTTGCGGCGTACGCCTTCACGGAATTTGTCATGACTCGATCCAACATGGGCAGACCGGATCGAAACAGTCTCTGGCGAGAGGTGTACCGAAAGGGCACCCCTCGTCAGTCCTCGTCGTCGAACGTCGAAATACGCGTTCGCCCTTGCGCTACCGGCGGAGTAGGCGGTTGTCGCCTGTTCGACTCGACGCTCGCAGCGGCGGGGTCCGATCGTATCGTCGAACCCACGACACGATTCGACTGCGAAGAGAAAGTACGAACTCGACTGCCTGCCAGTACAGAATCCCGACGACGATCGACAGCGCGAAGGCCAACCACGGATGGTCGTCGCGCAGCGGCAGGTAGACCTGGAAGTGGGTCAGGTAGATGAAGAGGGAGGCGCTCGCCAACACTCCTGCCACCCGGCCCAGAAACGCGGGGAACGGAATCGACGACAGCCATACCAACATGCACAGGCCGGCAGCGACGATGACTTCTCGTTGCGTGTCGCCGAAGAAGAACCCGGGCACCGTGGCCGCGATGGCCACCGTCACGCACAGCCGTTGCCGGATTGTGTTCGCCTGCGCCGCAGCCCAACCCAATGCGAACAACCAGAAGACCACCGACGCGGTCAGGATGCGGTTGGGGCTGTCGTCGATGTCGATCAGCCCGTAGCGGGTGAGGAGTCCGAGGCCCACGAGTCCCATCGGGAACCAGAACGAATGACCACGCTCGAGACGGTCGAGCAATGGAACGGCCAGTGCCGCAGCAGCGGCGAGGACGATGTACACGATCGCCTCGACAAACCAGTACCGCCATTCCGCAGACCACCCGTCGGGGCCGAAGATCCCGTTGAGCAGAAAGGCACTGGTGATTCGATAGTCCCCGGTGAGGGCAATGACCAATCCGATCCACACCATGCTGGGGACAGCTATCCGGGCAACGCTTCGGAGTACACGTCGCGTTCGTCGGTGCGATCTGCGGCCCCGAGGTGAAAGCGGGCGAAGTTGTAGCCGGCTATCCCGAGAAGAACGTGAGCCCCGCCGAGTACCGAGAACAGGTGAATGTGCGAGCCCACGATCGCAACGATCGCGAGGGCGCGCAGCAGAACGTTCGTCTCCGTTCGGCGCCAGCCGCGGCGTGAGCGCGGACCTCGATCGAACTCTCGCACCGGTGTGGTGTGCCAGTTCTCGGGCAGATGGCCGAGCAAGGCCTCCAGCCGTATGGACATACGGACATATGACAGCGAGTCACCGCCCAAACTCACGAACGTACTGTCGTCCTCCACCCGAGAGCAGTGCAGGATCTCGGCGAACAGCGCCTTCACATCGGCGGTCGTCGGGACGGTGTCCGACGGGTCGAGATCGTGCCGGGCAGCGATGTCCGCAACCGCCCGCAGATCGGGTTTGCCGGTGGGCGTTCGCGGCACTCGGTCGACGAGACACACCCGAACCGCCGCAGCGGGAAGGCCACTGGTCTGCGCGGCAGTGCGGCGGACGTCGTCGATGTCTCCGTCCTCGACGACGACGACCAACTCGTCGACACCGCCGGTGCAGCACGCCGTCAGCCCGCTCTGCGCGAGCGCGGAATCGACGCGCTGCAGGTCGATACGCAGTCCGAACACCTTCGCGAACCGACTTCGGCGGCCCACCACCTCGTAGAATCCGTCGTCCGTGAGCCGGGCCAGGTCGCCGGTGTGCAGTTCTCCGCCGAGGGTGTCGCCGAGGCGAAGGTCGTCGGGACTCTCGGCGTAACCGAGCATGACGTTCGGCCCCGAATAGACGAGTTCGCCTGTCCCACTCGGGCAGTCGTCGAGTGCCTCCAGACGGAAGGATCCCCCGGGGATCGGACGGCCGATGGTGTGCGGGTGAGTGGACGCCAGATCGGATGGCAGATAGGCCATTCGGGCGGTGGCCTCGGTCTGCCCGTACATGACGAACAGGTCCCATCCCCGACGTCGACCGAGCTCGGCGTACTTCTGGACGCGGTCCGGCGGCATCTTGCCACCGGCCTGCGTGATGTAGCGCAGATCGGGTAGATCCAGCTCCTCGAACCCCATCCGGTCGAGCAGATCGAAGGTGTACGGCACCCCAGCGAACGTAGTTCCGCGCTGGGCCCGGACGAGGGTCCAGAAGTCGGGATCGGTGACGGAAGAATCGGTGAGAATCAGTGCGGCGCCGCGCAGGAGGTGGCTGTGCACAACCGACAGTCCGTAGCAGTAGTGCATGGGCAGTGTCGTCACCGCTCGGTCGGTGGCGCGGATGCCGAGATACTCCGCGATCGACTCGGCGTTGGACTGCACGTTTCGGTGCGAGAGTCGGACGAGTTTGGGTGAACCGGTCGAGCCGGACGTGCTCAGAAGCAACGCGAGATCGGGGTGCAGGTGATGCCCGGGGCGTCGACCGACCTTCTCGACGACACTGCGGCCGTCGACAGTGCGCACCACCACGTCCGGCCGATAGGCGTCGATCAGGCCATCGAGGTGGCCGGATGTGTCGTCCGGAGCCATCAGCACCGGATGTCCGGCCCGCAGCGCCGCCAGATATGTGACGATCACGTCGACGTCGTTGGAACCGGCGATCAGCACGAGACAACGCGCCGTCCCGAGTTCCAATGCCCGGCGCTCGATGCGCTGGTCGAGGTCTCGGTAGGTGAGCGTCTCGTCGGCCGTGATCAGGGCAGGTTCGTCACCGAAGCGGCCGAGGTCGCGCGCGAAGCGCACACCGGGGCGGTCGAGGTAGGTCATCTCGCTGAGCACCGACGGAGTCTATATAAGGGATGCCGAACCTAACTCGGGTGGCTGGTTGTGGACTTCTGCAGTCAGGGACTGCGATGCCAGGTTGCGAACACGATCAGGAGTCCGCCGACCAATGCGGTGGACACACTCTGTGCGATGAGCTCATCCGGTTCCGGCCTGGTGATGGACACTTCCAGGAAGCGTACGACCAGCACCAGCAGAAGTGTTCCTGCTGTCTGCCGCTTCAGCTGACCGAACGAAGTGGTCGTGAGTGCAGGCGGCAGATCGAGGTCGTGTACGAACAACTCCCACAAACCGAATCCGACGATCAGAAGCACGGTCGCGATCAGAATGGAGTCGATACTTTCGAATAGTTTGACCAGTGCTTTGTCTGAGGACAGGCCTTCGACGACGAGCAGACGGACGAAGTCGACACCCTTGGCCAGGGCCCACAGGTACGTGATGGCCGACAAGAGGAGGGCTGTCGATGCGCCGACAACGCTCATGAAACGGACCTTTTCGACGGCGAGTCGGCGACCCGTCGCATGCCTGTCCGTGGACGGTTGGGACTGCTCTTCGGAGCTGTCTGCCGGTGACGACATGTTCGATCCTTCCTGCACATCGATGCAGCCGTCAGTAGGTCTCCAACGCGTCGGCGAGCATGTGCATCGCCGCGGTTGTCGACAGTGCACGCACGCTTGCCCGGTCGCCGGGGAGATGAAGCGTGTGGGTGACAGTCGGGCGGCCGGTGCAGGCGATACCGAAACAGACGGTGCCGACCGGCTTGGCCTCGGTGCCACCACCCGGGCCCGCGACGCCACTGGTCGATACCGCGATGTCGACGTTCAGTCGGTTGAGTGCACCTTCGGCCATCAGCGCGGCCACCGGCTCGCTCACGGCTCCGTGTTGCTCGATGACCTCGGCGGGGACGTCGAGCAAGCCCGTCTTCGCCTCGTTGGCGTAGGACACCACCGCGCCGATGACGTACGCCGACGAGCCTGCGCGATCGGTGAGACGTGCGGCGATCATGCCTCCTGTGCACGATTCCGCGGTCGCGATTCGATGCCCGGACAAGCGGTTCGCGACGATATCGTCGATAGTGGAACCGTCGGTCGAAAAGACCTGTGTGCCATGTTCTTTGTCGATGAGACGTTCGAGATCCGTATATGCCGATCGCGCCGATTCGGCGTAGCGGGTCACCATTTCGAGCTCGCCGCGACTCAGACAGGTGGTGATCTCGAGATCGCCGAATCCCGCGATTTCGCTTTCGGCTGTACGCAGCGTTGCGGCGAGGTCGGCCTCGGACAATCGATAGCCTCGAATGGTGTCCTGACCCATCTGCGTGCGGCGGGCGAGAACCTCGGCGATGGGTGCGCTGTCGAGGGCCTCCGGCCACATCGCCTGCAGTTCGCGAGGCGGTCCGGGCAGGATGAGGACGGCGGGCAGTGACCTGGAATCGTCGGCCGGTATCGCGACCCCGGGTGCGGTACCTGTCGGTGAAATGGACTGCGCGCCTACAGGAACCATCGCCTGCTTTCGGATGCCGGCCCGTAGCGGCTCGGAATCGGCTGCAGAACTCATTCGGCTCCGCCACCGCTGCACGATCGCGTGGATACGATCCTCGAGCTCGGCGTCCAGCTTCAATTCGCGCCCGTACAGCGCGGCGACGGTCGGGACGGTGAGGTCATCCGCGGTCGGACCCAAACCGCCGGTGGTGACGATCAAGTCGACGCGTTGGTCGGCCAGAAACCGAACCTGCGCAGTCAGATCGTCCGGCCGATCACCGCAGACGGTGATGTGGGCAACGTCGACCCCCATCTCCAGAAGTCGCTGAGCCACCCACGGGCCGTTCCGGTCGGTGACCCGACCGGCCAGCACCTCGGTTCCCGTGACCACCACACCTGCTCGCACCGTCATCCTTCGACCTTACTGACCGGGGCGAGCGCGGTGACTTTTGCGGTTGGCCCGGGTCCAAGCAGTCGCATCGACCGCTACCGAGGAGACAGCCATGACCACCACCCACACCGCCGCGCCGGGGAAGATCGCCCCGCGGATCGGCCTCGTTCTACAGATCCTCGTGATCGCCTTCCTCCTGTTCGACGCGATCAGCCATATTCTGAATCTGCAGGTGGTGAAAGATGCATCGGTCGACCTCGGTCTGCGCGACGAGATGGCACCGACAACCGGCATCGTCATGCTGGTCATCCTGGTTCTCTATGCGGTTCCCGCGACGTCGATCCTGGGTGCCATCGTCCTCACCGGCTATCTCGGCGGCGCGGTGCTGACCAACTGGCGCGTCGAGAAGCCGCTTCTGAGCACGGTGTTCTTTGCGATCTACGTGGGTATCGCAGTGTGGGGAGCGCTGTACCTACGGGACGAGCGAGTTCGCAGCATCATCCCGCTGCGACGAACATAGAGTTCGACGTTCGATCAGTCCACGCCGCTGGACGACCGTTGGGTCGCCGAGGTTCTCCCTGTTCTCCGCAAACGCGCGCGCGTTCGCCGGATGCTCGCAAAATCGTCGACGAACTTGCGCGCGTCTGGCGAATGCGCGCGCATTTGCCGCAAAATTCTTTGTGCACGAATGGAACTCGGGCAAGCTCGCAGTGCGGATTCCGATAACTGTGTCGCGCCATCTTCCAAGCTTCGAATATCGATCAGAGACACCACTGGGTGGCGCGAGACCGACGCGCAGGACAGCTCCGGTGTGAGCAGATCGACTCTGCTCGACGGCTCCGTCGTGACTCGTCGCTCCGACGACACTCCGCGAGGCGGGCAGCCGAGCGAGTGGTTAAGCGTGGTCCGGCCGTCGAACACGCTCGTGCAGTTCAGTTTCGGAGACGGAATCGACGCCGATTCACTGGTCGAGCTCGCGTCGGCTCCGGGATTGGATCTGTAGGTCCCAGCGATCGAAGTCCGAGGCGTTCCACCTGGGCGACGGTCAGGCCGTGACCCTCGCGGTTCAGTTCTGCGCGTTCCCGTTCTCGGGAGGATGTGGCACGTTCTCCTCGTCCACGTGTGCGCCCTCGATCGCGTCGGTTTCGGCGGTGTGCTCTCGGGGGCCATCGTTGCTGCCTTCGGACGGAACTGCGTCGCTGGCGTCGGTCGGCATCGTCATTGAATCTCCACAGGGTCGAGGCGATATGGTCGCCAACAGCTGGACCTCATGGGTGTGCCCCGCTGAACACAGAATTACACCCCGCGATGCCAATTTACGAGGACCGCATGAAATCGACAGGCGCACAGGGCTCGATACGGTCGACGGTTGCGGTGATCGGCGGGATTGTTGCTGTCGGCACGGTTGTGGCCGGACTGCTGCACGAACCGCCGCCTGACCCGATCGCTATTCCCGGTTGCGAGGAGGTCATTCAGCCAGAGGACCTGGTGCGAGTGAACTACGCATTCGTCAGCGAGGGCGACGCCGACGTTTCCGAGGTGCCGTGGAGGTTCGAGTCCAAAGCGCAATCGATGACCGATGCGCTGATCGCGGCACTACCCACCGGAGCGACCATCGAACCCGAACCGTTCGCACCGACCTTCGGCTTCGACGCGGTCGCAGTACGGCAGTCGTTCGACGGCGAGGCCGACGCGCTCGCAACCGTCACCGTCGGCGATCGGACCGGCATCCTGTCAGTCACCGTCGGGCTTTCCGACGTGCCGCCCGGTCCGTGCTTCGCGGGCGTCGTCGAGGAGCGCTCGATGCAAGCAGACGGAACTACGCTCGATATTCAGGACCGCACGGACACGAGTCGCGTCATTGCGAGCGCGACCGACGGCACCCGAATCGATGTGAACGCCAACGGCGTACTGACGCTCGATCAAGTCATCGATATCGCACTGGCACCCGGCCTTCGCGCGAGCGCGCCAGCGTGACCGACCGGATGCTCACACGGGCCGCACCTCAACGTCCACTACCGTCACCCACCGGCGGCATCCCGCGCATGACACCCGATCGTGAACGCTGACGTCCGCGCGCAACGACCTCACAACTTCGCCGCGAGACGGTGGTAGGCCGCGTTCCATCGCAGCGTCTGCTGGAATCCTCGTGTCGTGGTGTCGGAATCGATGGTGAGCAGCTCGACGCCGATCATGTCCGAGAAGGCCTCCAGCACAGGCAAGCCGATCGCGGTACTCAGAACCGTATGGTGGGGCGCCCCGGCCGTCAGCCAGGATTCCGCAGACACCGTGAGTGAGGGCTGCGGTTCCCATACGGCGCAGGCGACCGGCAGCTTCGGCAGTGCCTCGTCGGGCTCGACGACGTCGATCACGTTGGCCGTCAATCGGAATCGTTCACCGACGTCCGAGAGTCCGACGACAACCCCGTGGCCGGGGTCGGCCGTGAAGCGCAGGCGCACTGGGTCTTCGCGGCCGCCGATGGACAATGGATGGATCTCCAGGGTCGGCCGGGAGTCGGTGATCGACGGGCACACCTCGAGCATGTGCGCACCGAGGATCTTCTCTGCCCCCGGGACGAGGTTGTAGGTGTAGTCCTCCATGAACGACGTTCCACCGTCGAGACCATCGGCCATCACCTTCATGGCGCGCAACAACATCGAGGTCTTCCAGTCGCCCTCACCGCCGAACCCGTAGCCGTCGGCCATGAGGCGCTGAACCGCGAGTCCCGGCAATTGGCGAAGTCCACCGAGATCCTCGAAGTTGGTGGTGAAGGCCTTGAATCCGCCCTCGGTGAGGAACTGCCGCAGTCCTGCCTCGACGCGGGCGCCGTACCGCAGTGATTCGTGGCGGTCACCGCCCTTGTCGAGGCTCGGTGCGATGTCGTACAGCGACCGGTATTCGTCGATGAGGTCCGACACGGCCGAGTCGCTCACACCGTCCACGACCTCGACGAGATCGTTGACGCCGTAGGTGTTGACGGAGACTCCGAAGCGCAACTGCGCTTCGACCTTGTCGCCCTCCGTCACTGCGACGTCGCGCATGTTGTCGCCGAAACGTGCCAGGCACAGCGACCTCAGCTCCGCGCGGCCGAGAGCTGCTCGCACCCAGTGTTCCGCACGCTCGATCACCGCGGAATTGTCGACGTGGCCTGCCACGATCGTGCGGAGAACGCCCACCCGAGATTCGACGTGCCCGAACTCGCGGTCGCCGTGGGCGGCCTGGTTGAGATTCATGAACTCCATGTCGATCGTCGACCACGGCAACGACATTCCGGCCTGCGTGTGCAGGTGCAGCAGCGGCACGTCCAACGCGTCGAGCCCGGCGATCCACATCTTGGCGGGGGAAAAGGTGTGCATCCAGGTCACCACACCCACGCATTCGTCGGCGGCGTTCGCCTCGCGCATGCACCGCAGGATGGACGACGCGTCGAGCAGCACCGGCTTCCAGACCACCGAGACGGGAAGTGCCGCATCGAGTTTGTTCGCGATCTCGCGAGATTGGACGGCTACCTGCTCGAGGGTCTCGGGGCCGTAGAGGCTTTGGCTGCCGGTGAGAAACCATACTTCGGACATGGGGGTACCTCCGTGGGGAGAAGATTCGGCGCGCCGGTCAGCGCTGGCCGTAAACGTTCTGGTAGCGGTCGTAGAGTGCGTCGACCTTCGAGCTCGGAATGGGAAGTGGTTGTCCCAGTTGGTAGGACAGGTGTACCGACCGCGCGACGTCCTCGCACATGACCGCGGCTTTGACAGCGGCCCTGGCCGTCGGCCCCACTGCGAACACGCCGTGGTTCTGCATCAGGATTGCCGGAGATCGACTGTCTGCGAGGGTGTCGACGATGCCGCGGCCGATCGAGTCGTCGCCTATCGTGGCGAAGGGTCCGACCGGAATGTCGCCGCCGAACTCGTCCGCGCACATCGTGGTGACCACGGGGATCGGCTCTCCTCGGGCCGCCCATGCCACCGCGTACGGTGAATGTGTGTGCACCACACCGCCGATGTGTTCGAGGTGCCGGTAGACATAGGCCTGCGCCTCGGTATCCGAGGACGGTGCATGGTCACCCTCGACCACCCTGCCGTGCAGATCGCACACCACCATGTTTCCGGGCGTGAGGTCGTCGTAGGAGACGCCGCTGGGCTTGATGACCATCAGGTCCCGGCCGGGGACCCTCGCCGAGACGTTGCCTGCCGTCCACACGACCAGTCCGTACCGCACCAGTTCGGCGTGCAGGGTGCATACGTCGCGGCGGATCTTCTCGATGACCTCGCGCACGTCGTCGACAACGGTCATCATGCATCCACCTTTCGGGTCAGTGCGTCCCGTCGGAGCGCTCGCAGTCGGCGCATGGTCGGCACGTCCCGGCCGAACCGGTCGTGCAGTTCCAGATAGATCTCGAAAAGGGCGTCGTACGCCTGAGATCGCGATTCGTCGGGCACGAATGCGGCGCGACGTACCTTGCCCATCGACTTCGATGCAACGGACACATCGGAGTAGCACCCGGCCGCCACCGCGGCATGAATGGCGGATCCAAGGGCCGGTCCCTGGGCAGAGGCGATGATCGACAACGGCATTCGCAACACGTCGGCGTAGATCTGCATGAGCAGCGGGTTGCGGGCCAGCCCGCCCGCCACCACGAACTCCTCGACCGGAACGCCGCTCTCGCGGAACGTGTTCACGATGACGCGGGTTCCGAACGCCGTTGCTTCGAGCAGCGCACGGTAGGTGTCCTCGGGTCGTGTCGCCAGCGTGGTCCCGATGACCAGCCCGGAGAGCTCGTGATCCACCAGGACCGATCGGTTTCCGCTGTGCCAATCGAGAGCGACGAGCCCGTGCTCACCCACGTCCTGCGTTTGCGCGAGCCGAGTCAGATGTTCGTGGACCGACTCACCTGCCGCGGCTGCCGCCTCGCTGTACGACGCGGGAACCGAAGTGCGAGTGAACCATCCGAAGATGTCGCCGACGCCGCTCTGTCCGGCCTCGTAGCCGAATGATCCGGCGACGATTCCGCCGTCCACCACCCCGCACATGCCGGGAACTTCCCTCAGGACGGTCGAACTCATCACGTGGCAGGTCGAGGTTCCCATGATGGCGACCATCCGGCCCGGTTCCACCGCGCCGGCCGCGGGTGCCGTCACGTGCGCATCGACGTTGCCGACAGCCACGGCGATGCCCTCGGGCAGCCCGGTCCACTGCGCGGCCTCGGCGGTCAACATACCTGCGCGGGAACCCAACTCGCCCAACGGCTGATCGAGCTTGTCGGCGACGAAGGAACCGAAGCCCGGTGCCAGCTCGGTGAGGAAGTCCACGGACGGGTAGTGCCCGTCCTGATAGATGCCCTTGTATCCGGCGGTGCACGCATTGCGTACGTAGTGTCCGCAGAGCTGCCAGACGATCCAATCGGCCGCTTCGACCCACCGGTCCATCGCGTCGTAGATCTCGGAATCTTCCTCGTGAATCTGCAGCGCCTTGGCGAACTCCCACTCGGAGGAGATCAGTCCGCCGTAGCGAGGGAGCCAACTCTCGCCGCGACGCGCAGCGAGATCGTTGATGCGGTCCGCCTGCCCCTGTGCCGCATGGTGTTTCCACAATTTCACGTACGAGTGCGGTCGATCTGCGAAGCGTGGGTCTTCGCACAGCGGAGTGCCGTCGGCGTAGGTGGCCACCATGGTGCACGCGGTGAAGTCGGTACCGATACCGACCACCTGCTCGGGTGCGATTCCGGCGGCGGCCACCGCAGCCGGGACGGCACGACGCAGGACGTCGCGATAGTCGTCGGGCACCTGCAGAGCCCACGCGTCGGGCAATCGGACCGTGCTCTCGGGCAGCGTCTCCTCGAGCACCCCGTGTCGGTAATCGTGGACTGCCGAGGCGATTTCGGCACCGTCGGACACTCGAACGACGACGGCGCGTCCGGACAGGGTGCCGTAGTCGACTCCCACCGTGTAGCGGTCTACCGGCATGCAGATCTCCTTCGTGGGTCACCGACTGTGACGTGTGCAACATAGTGTGAGCGCTAACATCAATGTGCGTCAAGTGCTCGGCGTGCAGGGGCCGGTGGATTGTGAGTGCCGGCGTGCGGCTCGGGTCGCCGTCGCCATCGATGGTCCGGATCGGAGTTCCTCGCAACACACATATTCGCGGCTGTGCATACTGGTGTGATGCGGACCACATGCGCGATCGGTTCGATGATTGCGGCCCGCCGGTCGCTCAACTCACTCACCGAAGAGGAGAACTCATGGCAGACAACAGAGCAGTGACGTACGCCGGAGCAGGCAAAGTAGAGGTTCAGGACATCGCATTTCCGGGCCTGGAGTTGACCGACGGCCCCGGGGTGAATCCGGCCAACGTCGGACGCAAATGCGAACACGGAGTGATTCTGAAGGTCGTGTCGACCAACATCTGCGGCAGCGACCAGCACATGGTTCGCGGGCGTACGACCGCGCCCGAGGGGCTGGTGCTCGGCCACGAGATCACCGGCGAAATCGTCGAGGTCGGACGCGACGTCGAATTTCTGAAGGTGGGAGACATCTGCTCGGTTCCGTTCAACATCGCCTGCGGACGGTGTCGAAACTGCAAGGAGCGCAAGACGGGAATCTGTCTCAATGTGAATCCCGATCGACCGGGCTCGGCATTCGGCTACGTAGACATGGGCGGGTGGGTCGGCGGCCAGGCCGAGTACGTCATGGCACCCTACGCAGACTTCAACCTGCTGAAGTTCCCCGATCGCGATCAGGCGCTGGAGAAGATCCTGGACCTGACCATGCTCTCGGACATCTTTCCCACCGGCTTCCACGGAGCTGTCACCGCGGGTGTCAAACCTGGTGCGACGGTGTACATCGCGGGTGCGGGACCGGTCGGCCTCGCCGCGGCGGTCGGCGCGCAATTGCTGGGAGCGTCGGTGGTGATCGTCGGAGACATGAACGCCGACAGGTTGGCTCAGGCGCGAACGTTCGGCTGCGAGACCGTCGACGTGGGCAAGGGTGCACCGCAGGATCAGATCGAACAGATTCTCGGCGTTCCGGAGGTCGACGCCGCAGTGGATGCCGTGGGCTTCGAGGCCCGAGGTCACGGAGGTGATTCGTCCCGCGAGGCCCCGGCAACGGTACTGAACTCGTTGATGGACATCACCACTGCGGGCGGTGGCATCGGCATTCCCGGACTGTATGTCACGGGCGATCCCGGCGGCGTCGACGAGGCTGCCCAGCGTGGCGCTCTGTCGCTCAGTCTCGGCACCGGTTGGGCCAAGTCGCTGTCGTTCGCCACCGGGCAGTGCCCGGTGATGAGCTATCACCGCGAACTGATGAATGCGATTCTCTCGGATCGGGTTTCGATCGCCAAGGCCGTCAATGCAACCGTGATCTCGCTCGACGACGCTCCGCGCGGCTACCGCGAATTCGACAGTGGAGTCGCACAGAAGTTCGTCATCGATCCACACGGCATGATCGCGAGCTGACAGCATCCAACCCAGCACGGTCACCGTCGAGAAGAACGCGACGGTGACCGCGCTGCGCCGGGTTGGGCAACCGTTCCGGCACCCTATGCTGGGGTGATGTTCCTACTCTTCGGTTTCGGCAGCAAGCGCAAACAGGTCGGCCCGGGCTCGACGCGGACCTGCCCGCGATGCCACAACACCACGCAGTGGGCGCGTATGAAGCAGTACCGGCAATTCACGCTGTTCTTCGTACCCGTTGCACGCTGGAAGCGCGTCGAATTCGAGGAGTGCGGAATCTGCGGTGCTGCAACCGAGGTGTGAGGAACGCACGTCAGGCAGGAGCCAACACCACCACGGAATTGTGTCCACCCATTCCCAGTGACGATTTCACCGTCAATCCCGGCTCCGCTCCGGTGAATCCATCGAGCAGCAGGGGATGAGCTTCCGAGATCTGTGGGGCCGCCGGCACGAGGCCGCGCTCGAATCCCATTATCGCAGAGATGGTTTCGATCGCCGACGCAGCTGCCTGGCAATGTCCCGTCAACGGCTTCACCGAATACACCTGCGCGTGGGAGTCCAGCACTGTCTCCAGCATGTCGGTTTCCGCCGCATCGCACTGCGCGGTGCCGGGTCCGTGGGCGTTGAGATACCGCACCTGCTGGGCGGTGACGTCGGCGTCGATCAACGCCTGCTCGAAGCAGGCCCGCACCTGGGTGAGCGCAGGGTCGATCGAGGTGGCATGGAAGGCGTCGTGTGTCATCGAACCGCCCAGCACCCGCGCGTACGAGGCCGAGCTGCGCGTCGACAGAACGAAGGCTGTCGCGGCCTCGCCCATACCGAATCCCCGGCTGCCTTCCTGGAACGGCCGGCAGCCTTGCTGTGGCTCCACGTCCACGACACCGACGCCGAGCTTCACGAAGTGGTCGATGTTCTCCGGCGTCAACGACAGATCGGTGGCGACGAAAACCACGTCGTCGACGAATCCGGTATCGAGCCACATCTTGGCATCAGCGTCAGATAGTCACGAACACGGCGTTCTCCGCCGTCGCGCAGATAGAAGTTGCGCCACTCGTCCACTTCACCCAGGACGACGCCATGGATCAGTCCCACCCGTCGACCCGGCTGCCAGCCCCGCACCGACGCGTCCTCGACTGCCTCGCGTGCTGCCGCGCGAAGTGCCCGTCCGAACCGGCTGGTGCCGTCGCCCTGGTCCCCGCCATCGGGGATCTTCGCCAACCAGACCGGATTCTGTCCCGGTCGGGTGAGGTCGTGGTGCAGCGTGGCCGCCGCCTTGCCCGTGGCCAGGCCGTCCCACAGGGCGGACGCGCCCCAGCCGTAACCGGACAGAGCGCCGATCCCGGTGATGTCGATGCCATGAGACTTCGAGACGATCAACGATCTGCACGGCCATACCGTCGGCGACGCCGTTCTGGGGGTGGTCGCAGACCGTCTGACGCGAGCTCTCCCGGCAGACGCCTTCGTGGGTCGTATCGGCGGCGACGAGTTCGTGGCGTTCGTTTCGAGTTGTGTGGGTACCGAGGCCGACGATGTTCGCGCCGAACTCGCCACACCCATCGATGCCGCGGGGCGGGTGCTGACGGTGACGGCGAGCATCGGTGGCGTCACCGTCGACCGCGACGACACCCGAAGTGCACTGGACATACTCGACGATGCCGATCACGAGATGTACCGGGTCAAGCCAGTAGCGCAATACACGTCGCATTCATAACAACATTGGTAACAATGTGTCGTATCGGCTACCGAAGTTACGCATGGTGCTTATGGGTCGGACATACTTCTCCGGTGATAGCGACCGTACGCAAACCCCTGTTCGTTGTACCGATGGTGCTCCTGGCTGTCGCCGGACTGCTGTTCGCCGCTACAGGAACCGGTGCTGCTGCACCCTCCGCGTGGCGCTACACGATGGTGGCGTTCAGCAACGACAGCGACCGCGACATGGATGTCTATCAGTCCAGCGACGGCACCGATTTCGCAGCACTGCAGACATCGGCGTACCGCCCCCCGTCCGGTGTGGTGCGCGACGCGAGCATATTTCGGCACACCGACGGCATGTACTACGTGACGTATACGACGGGCGGTGGGGCGGAGATCGGCTTCGCCCGCAGCACCGATCGCGTCAATTGGACCTTCGTGCAGAACCTTCCGATTCCGTTCTGCTGTTTGCTCCTGCCCGGAACCGGCGCAGGCACCGGCTCGGCAGGTTCCTCGGAACTACCGTCACTGTCGCCGTTCACGACAAAGGCCTGGGCACCCGAGTGGTTCGTCGAGGGTGACCGCGTCAGCATTATCGTGTCGTTGTCTGCCGGTGGCGGGTTCGTTCCGTATCTCATGACGGCAACCGATCCGGGCCTGACGACATGGAGTTCGCCGGTTCCGTTGACGGGGATCATCAACGATCACATCGATACCACAGTGGTGAAGGCAGGAGCGCTCTACCACGCCTTCACGAAAGGCGAGAGCGACAAGGTCATCGAGCACTGGACCGCACCCTCGCTCAGTGGTCCATACGTTCTGGACCCCACCTTCCGAGACCTCGGACCCTTGAAGGAAGGGCCCGCGGTCGTCGAGTTGCCCGACGGCACCTGGCGGCTGTACTACGACGACTACACCAACCAGAAGTACTTCTACTCCGACAGCAGAGACATGGTCGGCTGGTCCGAGCCGAAGGAGCTCCCGGGCCTGTCCGGAACCGTGCGTCACGTCGGAGTGATGCGAGAGGCGGTCTGAAGGCGAATCAGCCGTTCGATCCCGTCAGTGCTCTGAGGCCGGCTGCGATGAACTCCTGCGTTGCGTCGGCAGCGTTGCGGGCTCCCGCCCCGGTATCGGAGCCCGACAACGCCCGATGGGTGATGCCCTCGCCGATCACCCCGAGCTTGAAATTGGCCAACGCCAGGTAGAAGCCCCAGTTGTCCACGTCGCGACCCGATTGCACGGCGTATTGCTGCACCAGATCGCCGGCCGAGGGATAGCGATCACTCGTCCACGCGGCATCGGCACCGAGAACAGCGTCGAACACCGGTTGCCGGTACACACACATCAGCGCCACGTCGGTCAGTGGATCACCGAGTGTGGACATCTCCCAGTCCACCACCGCTGCAACAGAACTCACGTCATCGGCATCGAGAATCGTGTTGTCGACACGGAAGTCGCCGTGCACGATCGATGCCGCCGAGTGGGTGGGCGCCGCAGCCTCGAGTGCACGGTGCAGGCGGTCGACGTCGGGTAACTCCCGAGTCTTCACCGACTGCCACTGCCGAGCCCACGTGGCGATCTGACGGGTGACGAAGCCGTCGGGGCGGCCGAACTTCTCGAGCCCCACAGACACCGGGTCGACGGCATGCAGCGCGGCGAGTACGCGGACCAACTCGGCAGCGTTGTCGGTGACCTGGGCATCTGTGAGATCGGAAAGATCTTCCCGGGTGCGGACGACTCGGCCGGGTACGAACTCGACGACAGTCATCGGTGCGCCGAGGGCCGAACCGTCCCGATCGAAAGCAACGGTCGGCGCAACGGGAACGTCGGTGGCCGCCAGTGCCTCGGTGACGGCCCACTCGCGGGCCATGTCGTGCGCCGAGGGGGTGAGCCCACTCGTGGGAGGTCGACGAACAACCCACGTCGAGGTGTCGTCGTACGCCCGGTAGGTGAGGTTGGACCGACCGCCGCTGATCATCTCGACCGACAGTGCACCGTCGATGGCGATTCCGTGTTCTCGTAGGAACCGTTCCAGCGCATCGCGATTCATGCCCGGTAGCTCGCTCACGACTGTGCCTCCCGCGCTGCGCGCTTCGCTGCACCGATCGTCCGCTTGGCGATGGCCCACCGGTGTACCTCGGACGGGCCGTCGTAGACGCGGAACGGGCGCACTTCGCGTGACAGCCTGGCCAACGGAAGATCGTCGGAAACCCCGAGACCCCCACACATCTGGATACTGCGGTCGACGATTCGGAAGATGGCCTCGGCCGCGAACGTCTTCGCGATGGACGTCTCGTTGGCTGCGTGCCCACCGCGATCCAACTCGAAGCACGCCACCGTCAGCAGCGCCCGGGTGGCCGCGATGTCGATCTCGTTGTCCGCGACCATCTTCTGCACCATGCCGAGGTCTCCGAGCTTTCCGCCGAACCCTTCACGCCGGGCAACCTGCGCGACGGCTATGTCGTGCGCACGGCGGGAGGCCCCGAGCCAGCGCATCACGTGCGTCATACGGGCAGGCCCCAAACGCACCTGGGCGTAGGCGAATCCCTCGTCGACGGCACCGAGCACGTTCTCGTCGGGCACGAACGCGTTCTCGAAGAACACCTCGCAGTGCCCGCCGATCATCGCTTTGTCCAGAGTGCCGATGTGTCGGCCGACCCTGATGCCCGCGGTGTCGGCGGGTGCCAGGAACATCGTGGCCCCGCCGCGATCACCGGGCACGCCCGAGGTACGGGCCATGATGATGAAGAAGCCTGCGCCGTCGGCGCCGGTGATGAACCACTTGTGCCCGTTGATCTTCCAGCCACCCTCGACCCGCTCGGCGGCGGTGGTGAGGGCCGCGGGATCGGAACCGGCACCCGGCGCGGGTTCGGTCATCGCGAAAGCCGACCGCACGTCGCCGCGCGCGAGCGGGGCGAGAAATTGCTCTTTCTGCGCTGCCGACGCTATGTGAGCGAGCATGTGGACGTTGCCCTCGTCGGGGGCACCGAGGTTGAGGGCGATCGGACCGAACAGCGAGTAGCCGGCTTCTTCGAACACCGGTGCGCGGTCGCTCATCGACAGCCCGTGGCCGCCGTATTCGACCGGCGCGTGCGGCGCGAACACGCCGGCGTCCTTCGCGGCCGCTTGCATCTCGATGCGCAGCCCATCGCCCCCGGCGTCGGCGATGTTGCCCAGGAATCGGTCCTCGATGGGAAGCACATGATCGCGGGTGAACGTGCGCGTCCGATCGATCAGCTTCTCGATGTCGGGGTCGTACGTCAGATCGATGGCCACGATGCGCTCCCATTCCGGTACCGACCGAACACTCGCTCGGTCATTGGAAGGTTGGCACAATCGCTCGGTCGGGTCAAGGATTGCGGGGCAGCTACTGCCGCCGGCCGGTCGCAGCACCGACCGTACGGCGGGCAATGTCGAGATAGACGGCCACCAGCTCGCTCGGCGACAACGGCCCGTCCGGTCGGTACCACGTTGCTACGCCGACGCACATCGTCGTGACTGCTCGGCTGGCATCCCTCGGGTGCGGAGTGTCGAACAGGCCTGCCTCGACACCGGCGGCGACGATCGCGTCGAGCAGCCGTTGTTCCTCGTCGCGTTTGGAGATGTAGGCGGCGCGATTTGCAGAATCGAGGCTGCGAATTTCCGTCGAGCACACGAATGCGGCGTCGCGCCGGTGAATGTGGAACAGCAGCAGAGATTCGACGACGGCGTCGAAACGGTCACTCGGCGACGAGCCGGCACCGGCCTCCGCCGACCGAGTTCGTTCCAACAACTCGTCCATCGACGCGTCCATGATGCCGACCAGCAGAGCCTGCTTCGACGGGAAGTGGTGGTAGAGGCCGGGAACGGACAGGCCCGCCCCCGCGGCGATCTGCCGGACCGAGGTCCCGTGATAGCCCTGTTCGACGAACGTGTTCAACGCCGACGACAAGGCAGGAGTGAGGTTCGAGCCCTCGTACGTTCGCCAGGTGCGGGTCGCGGTCATGCGCCCACCGTAGATGGCGGAGCGACGCGCGTGGTCTCGGAAGCACCCGGTTGACACTTCTCCTGTGATCCGCAACACTACGAACACCTACCGAGCGAGTGTTCGGTCGGTACGGCCGGCCAGACCGACGCCCAATCGAAAGAGTCCTCGATGACCCTCACCATCCTCGACGCGTGGCGCACTCGAGTGTCCCGGTCGCCCGATCGGCCTGCGCTGGCGTACTTCGATGCCGTTCTCACCGCCCGCGAGGTCGACGAGGCGTCCGACGCTCTTGCCGCCGCGTTCGCGGACCGCGGAGTCACTCCCGGCGACCGCGTCGGCATCTACCTGCAGAACGTTCCGCACTACGCACTGACGTTCCTCGCGCTGTGGAAGATCGGCGCAGTGGCTCTGATTCTGAATCCGATGTACCGCAACAGAGAACTGCGACACCTGCTCGACGACGCGCAGCCCGTCGCCCTCGTGTGCGACGAATCGGATCTCGATGCGCTCGAAGACTCGTTGCAGGGCAGTACGATTCGCTTTCTCGTGAGCACCAGCGGACTGGATCTGCAGACGCGCAACGATCCGCGTGTGTTCACCACGACGACGCGAGTCACTCCGACGCCGGAGAACGACCTGCTCGGCCTCGTCGAGGCCTACCGCGGTCACACGATGGGTGAATTCACCCCGCAGCCGAACGATCTCGCGTTGTTGGCCTACACCTCCGGAACCACCGGACCTCCCAAGGGCGCTCGGATCTCGCACGCCAATGCGTGTGCGACGGCCACGGACTTCGGTGAGCGTGCGGGACTGGAGGATGGAGACGTCGTGTTCGCTGTCGCACCGCTGTTCCACATCACCGGTGCCATGCTCGATGCTGCGGTGGCTCTGGTGCGCGACTGCTTGCTCGTGTTCGCTCACCGGTTCCACGCCGGCGTCACGTTGGACGCCTTCGTCGAGCACCGGGTCACCTACACCATCGGGTCCATCACCGTGTTCAATGCGATCTCCGAGACCCCGGGCGCGGACCGTGGACATTTCGCCTCGGTCAAGTCGCTGTACTCGGGCGGCGCACCCATTCCTCCAGCCACCGTCTCCGCGTTCGAGGCGAAGTTCGGGTGCTACATCCACAATGCGTACGGAATGACCGAGACCACCGCCGGTGTGATCGCAGTGCCGCCCGGGCTTCGGGCACCGGTGGACGCGTCGAGCGGATCGTTGTCCGTCGGACTGGCGCTGCCTCGCGTACAGCTGCGCACGCTCGATCTCGCCGGGCGACCCACCGAACCGGGAGTTGCCGGCGAGTTGGAAGTGTCCGGGCCGCAGGTGGTCTCGGGCTACTGGCAGAACCCGGAGGCGTCGGCGTCGACCATGCCCGAAGGTCGTTTGCGCACCGGAGACGTGGCGATCATCGACGAACAGGGATGGGTCTATCTCGTCGACCGGCTTAAGGACCAGATCAACGTCTCGGGATACAAGGTCTGGCCCCGCGAGGTCGAGGACGCGCTCTACGAACACCCGATGGTGTTCGAAGCGGCCGTGGTCGGTCGTCCCGACGCCTATCAAGGGGAATCGGTGGTCGCGTACGTGTCGGTCCGCAGTGGTTCTGCTGTGACCACGAACGAGCTGCTGGCCTTCGCGCGCGATCGGCTCGCTGCCTACAAACGCCCGAAAGAAATACACATCATCGACGAGCTGCCCAAGACACAGACCGGGAAGATTCGTCGGGCAGCGCTCAAACCTGTTTCAGCACACACTCACTCGAACGAAAGTGGCACCCCATGACCGTCGGATCACCCCGCGACACCCGCTCGGCACCGGACATCTCCTCGCGGAAGAAATCGTTGTTCGCCAGCACGATCGGCAACGTACTCGAATGGTACGAGTGGAGCGCCTACGCAGTGTTCGCACCGTTCATCGCCGCGGCGATGTTCAGCCAGAGCGATCCGGTCTCGGCCCTACTGTCCACGCTGGCGGTGTTCGCCGTCGGATTCCTGATGCGGCCGCTCGGCGGCATCGTGTTCGGCCGGATCGCAGACAAGAAGGGGCGCAAGTTCGTTCTCGTCACCACCATGCTGATGATGGCAGCCGGAAGCCTGCTGATCGGCATCATGCCCACCTACGGTGCGATCGGAGCCTGGGCATCGGTACTGCTGTTGCTCGCACGCGTCATGCAGGGTTTCGCGCACGGTGGTGAGTCGGCGACGGCCTACTCCTACGTCGGCGAGATCGCGCCACCGAACCGTCGTGGGATGTGGGGAAGCGTCGCGTTCGTCGCAATCTTCGGTGGCTCGGCACTGGCATACACGGTCGGTGGCGTCATCACCTCGACACTGTCCGAATCAGCTGTCGGACAATGGGGTTGGCGCATCCCGTTCCTGCTGGGTGCACTCCTCGCACTGTTCGCCCTGTACCTGCGCAAGAACATGGACGAGAGCGACGTCTTCGATTCGGAGCAGAACAAGGAGAAGCAGGCACCGATCGCACGCAAGACGGTCGTGAAGGCGATCGTGTTGATGATCGGGATGACGTCGGGAATCACGGCGGCGCACTACACCTGGACCTCGTACGTGTCGACATTCGCCATCACGCAGCGTGGGATGAATCCCGACACCGCGTACTGGATGCTCGTCATCGCTCAGTTGATCGCGTTGGTGTCGCTGCCGTTCTTCGGTCGTCTCTCGGACTCGATCGGTCGCCGGCCGATGCTGGCCGCGTTCGCCGTATTGATGTTCGTTCTACAGATCCCGCTGACGATGATGATCTCGACGCAGTGGTGGACGTTGTTGCTCCCGTCGACGGTTGCACTGCTCGTCATCGCCGTCCCGGCCTCGATTCTGTCGTCGACACTGTCGGAAAGCTTTCCCACCCGACTCCGCACGCAGGCAATCGGATTCGCATATTCGTTCTCGGTAGCGGTGTTCGGTGGAACTGCGCCGTATCTCAACCAACTCTTCCTCGGCCTCGATCTGGGCTGGGTGTTCGGCGTGTACATCATGTTCCTGGCCGCCATGACCGGTGTCGCGTGCTTCTTCATGAGAGAAACCAAGGGAATTCGACTCGAGGACGTCTGATCCGGACCGCCCTGTCGATCGACGAGACCGCGGAGACTCGGTGCGCCCTCGGGCGTCCGCGCGGACCAACCCGCCTCTGCTTCACGGAGAGGGCCGCGGGCTCCGGTTCCGGGCCTGATAGATCAGTTGGTGTTCGAGGGGTTCACCCTGGAGCCAAGCACAGTACGGGGTCGACAGCGTCGGCGTAGAGCCGCACACTCGACGGTCAGCGCGCAGTGAGAGACCTGGTGACTTCCTCTGCGATGGCGGCCTCCCCGAGAGCGTTGGGGTGCAGCGGCACGAACTGGTCTGCGAACAGAAGTGGTTCGACCCACCGCACTCCGACGGGTTGACATGCGTCGTGACCCTGCGACACCACGGACATGTCGACGAATGTCGTGTCGGTATCGGCCGCCGCCTGCCGGACCACGTCGTTCAGAGTGGCTTGTAGGTTGCGCAGATAGGGCACGTCTCCGATCGCGATGGGAACCCGCGGTTCGCAGGTGCTGTCGGCCGGAATGAGCCACGGGTAGCCGACGATGATCACCTTCGCGTCCGGGGCGCGAGTGTGAATGTCACGCAATGCCTGCCGAATCGACGGCAACGTGATGTCGACGATCTTGTCATCGAAGGTGTTTCCGTTCTGCTGCTCGCAAGGGTTCACCACACCGGGGTGGGTTACCAGTGCGCTGACGCACGCGGCAATCGCACCCGAGAAGACGTTGTTGTCGTTTCCCCCGATCATCAAGGTCACCACGTCGGTGGACGGCGACAACGCATCGAATTGCGCACGAGTACCACTGGATTGAGGAGCATAGAAGTCCTCGGTGGCTGCACCACCGCAGCTCACATCGGTCAGGTCGTAACCCTGCTGGCGCGCCACGATGTGGGCGAAGTTCTGCTCGGACTGCAGACACTGAAGCGGCGTCCCCGGTGCCAGTGGAAGCACTCCGTTCCCTGCGCTGAAGCTGTCGCCGAGGTTGACGTGTTCGATCGACGATGCGGCCGCGTTGGAGGGCGTCGCCAGCGCGACCACGACGGCTGCGACAACTCCGAGCCCGAACTGTCTCGTCCTACTTCGCACCACGAACCCCCTTGCCGCCGGATACCGTCATAGATGGTATCTCCACACGGCTCTGCTCTAGGTTGAAGACATGAGAACTGCAGACGCCACTCGTCGACGCCTACTGCTTCTGCTGACCGTCATCGGTTTCGTCGTTCCCAACACGTTCGTGGTGACGTACTTCAAGGAGCACGGTGTCAGCCGCGAGAGCGCAACGGCCTTTTTCGCCGAGTGGGTGGCGTCGACGCCGAATCGTGCCTTGACGGCCGATCTCGGCATCACCAGCGTCGCGTTCGGGCTCTGGTCCCTGTGGGATTCGAGGGACAACGGGGTCAGGCATTGGTGGCTGGTGCCCGTCGGTACCGGCTCGGTCGGAATCTGCTTCGCGGCACCGCTGTACCTCCTGCTGCGCGAGTACTCGCGATAATCCCCGTTCGATGATCCACTCTTCAGGAGGACGCACTCCCATGACCGATGACACGCTGGCCGACTTCGAGCGAACCGAGTTCACCGCCGACGGGCGGACAGCGCCCGTCTACCGCATCGGAACCGGGCCTGCTGTGATCGTGATGTCGGAGATGCCCGGCATCACTCCGAGGGTCGCGGACTTCGCGCGAACCGTCGCCGGAATCGGTTGTACGGCCGTTGTTCCGCATCTGTTCGGAGTCGACGGCAAGGATCCGCTGGCCGCGCCACTGGGTGCGCTCGGCACCGTTGCCACCATGTCCCGCGCCATGGTGCCGGCGTGTATCAGTCGCGAATTCACCATCCTGGCCACCGGAAAATCGTCGCGCATCGTGGTGTGGTTGCGCGCCCTGGCAGCGCAGGAGCACGAGCGCTGCGGCGGACCAGGCGTCGGTGCCATCGGAATGTGCTTCACCGGCGGGTTCGCGCTTGCCATGGCGGCGGACGATCGACTGATCGCACCGGTGCTCTCGCAGCCGTCACTTCCGTTCGCGGCCTCGAAGTCTCGCAGTCGATCCATCGACATCACTCCGGGCGACCTCGACAAGGTGAAAAGCCGTTGTGCAGCAGGGGAGCTCACGGTGCTGGGAATGCGTTTCGAAGGCGACAAGATGTGCCCACCCGCGCGATTCCAATGGCTGCGCGAGCAGCTCGGCGACGCATTCGTCTCGGTGGAACTGCCCGACTCCTCCTTCAATCCGGAAGCCTTCGGACCACCTCATTCGGTCGTCACCGAAGGGCTGATCGACGAGCCGGGGGAGCCGACCCGAGAGGCGCTGGATCAGGTGCTCGATCTGTTCCGTAGTCGGTTGCTCCCGACAGATTGAGTAGATCGCTGTCTCGCCCCTGCTGAGTACCGAGCAACTCGGTCAGCGTGCCCCAGATTCATGACCACGGAACGGTGGCCTGTAGAACCGCCTCCTTCAACGCGCCGGTCCGCAGTGCCGTCACCGCCTGATAATCGGGATCGGCCACCATGTCGCTGAATGCCTTGCGCGAGGGGTACTGCACCAGCAGGACCGCATCCCAGGCCTGACCGTCGTCGGCTACCAATGCCGTCGAGCCGTCGCCCGCATACAGCACCGTCGCGCCGTAGCGCGGAAGGAATGTCTCGTCCAGTGCTTTCGCATATTCCGCGTACGAATCGCGGCCACCGTCGGCGAACCGCAGCAGGTTGAGCATCACCACAGGCCCACCGGGGTCTTCTTCCAGATAGCGCTTGAGGTCTCTTCCGCGGGGATCTACAGCCATCGATCGAGTATGCGTCAGCCGACGATCCGATGGAGCGGAAATTGCAACCGCGCACGCACTGCCGACGGCACCGAGTATGTGGCCCGCAGCTGCGCGCTCATCGACCTCGGCATCGGACCGGTAGAGCGGCAACCCCGAGGGACAGATGGCCCCACGGGCGCAGCAGTCGTGGACCGGGCAGCCGGTCGGTGTCCGATTTCTCCATCGTGAAGCCGGCGTCCGTCACCAACTCGGGGACGTTGCGAACGAGGTGGCATCCGCCGGCGACGCGTTGCTCGATGCCGTCGAGGCGACGCTGCCACGCGGCAACGCGGGGGTCCGGGGACAGACCGTGCTCGAGGAAGAACAACTTGCCGCCAGGACGAAGCACGCGTCCGATCTCGCGCAGTGCACGAGCGGGGTCGGGCACAGTACACAGCGTGAACGTGCTGACCGCGGCGTCGCAGCTGTTGTCGGGCAAGGGAAGCGACTGTCCGTCGAGTCCCACGAAACGGACCGGAATCGATGACGCAGCAATGCGGCCGGCTGCCAGACGCCGCGCGCCGAGAGACGGCTCGACGGCGGCGACGGACGTCACCGCACTCGGGTACACCGGAACGTTGGTGCCGGAGCCGAACCCGATCTCCACGACGTCGCCGCTGAGCCCGGAGAGGGCGCGGGCCCGCAAGCGGTGGACATAGGACGTGTCGAGCACGACGTCTATCAGGCGGGGGAGCAGGTGATCGGACCACAAGGCCACGGTGTCCGGCTTTCGTCGTCGGTGCGGTGTCTGTCTGTTCACTGCGTCGGTTTCTCGATAGTGTGGAAAATCCAGCACGGACGGCGGCGAAGGGCCACCGGATGCAGATACACAACCGACAGTATCGGTGACACCGCTGGGCAGTTGCCACGGCCGCTGTCATGGGGAGCGCGCTCGATCTACTTCGCCGCGTGAGAGCTCCTCGGGGAAAACTGGACCGCTCGTTCAGCGAGTCGATCCGCTGTTGGACCCCGAGACGGTGGTTCCATGGTCAGCGGTAGAACTTGCAGAGCGGGAAAACCAGTGACTCGATAAATGGGAAGTGTGTCGTCCATGACTGATGTTGAGAAAGTGACCGTATTCGGAACTGGAGTGCTCGGTTCACAGATCATGATGCAGGCTGCGTACCACGGAAAAACCGTTGTGGGATACGACATTTCAGACGAATTGTTGGCCAAACTGCCGGATCGCTGGGAATGGATGCGCGGATATTACAAGCGTGACCTGAAGGCTTTCGACGAGGCGCGCTTCGACGAGGCCATCGAATCCATCACGACCACCACCAGCGTCGCGGAAGCCGTTGCGGACGCCGACCTGGTGATCGAAGCAGTTCCGGAGAATCTCGAGCTGAAGAAAAGTGTCTGGTCGGATATCGGCGCGTCCGCCCCGCCGAGAACTATCTTCGTGACCAACTCGTCGTCGCTACTGCCCAGCAGTTTTGCAGAGGCTACCGGGCGGCCGGAAAAATTTCTTGCTTTGCACTTCGCCAATCTGGTGTGGCGGTACAACACAGGTGAGGTGATGGCAACTGCTGCAACAGATCCCGTTTACTTCGATATCGTACTGAACTTCGCTTCGGAGATCGGTCTCGTTCCCGTTCCGGTCCGAAAGGAAGTACCGGGATACGTGTTGAACAGTCTTTTGATTCCGCTGCTGCAAGCAGGAGCCAACCTCTACGTCGGCGGGGTTGCCAATCCGGCGGACATCGACAACGTGTGGCGCATAGCGACCGGGGCGCCCGCCGGTCCGTTCCAGATATACGACACGGTCGGCTTCAACGTCGCGGCCCACATCGCGCGCGCAAGCGGTGGCGAGGATCAAGTCAAGTTCGCCGATATGCTGCAAAAGGGTATCGACGCGGGAAAGACGGGCCTCGGGGACGGAGAGGGCTTCTACACCTACGATTCCGACGGCCAGCGACTCGATGCTGTCGAGTCGTGGAACATCAACTGAATCGCTCGATCTCTGTCTCATTCGGATGGAAGAGCCCGCAAAAGGATCGATGGCAAACGAGCAGCTGTGACGTCCGTGTTCGATGCCGAATTGTGGACACCGAGGTCACTGGGTTCAGCCGAGCCGGATCAACCGAGTTGCCGCAGTTGAATCGCGGTGTCGAGCGCCAGCCGATGCCACGCCGATCGCGGATCTCGGCCGGTCAAGTCCTGGGCCCGGCGTAGTCGGTAGCGCAGAGTCTGTGGATGCACATGCAACTGGGCCGCGGCGGCCGTGGCGGTGCCGGTGGCGATGAAGGCCGAAAGTCCCTCGAGGATATGCGCATTCGCGGCCTCGGTGAGCGAGCCGAGAACGGTGCGCACCACCTCGCTGGTGTCCGCGGTGGACCGTGCGGTCAACAGTGCCAGCAGCTGCCCGTCGCCACTGTCGAGCACGGCACGGTCGTCGAACGCGTGGTCCGGTGCAGTGTCGAGCGCCTCCGAAGCGAGTCTCCACGCACGTCCGACGCCGGCAATGGTCGATCGCACGACCATGCACCCGCGCAGCATCATCTCGTTGCAGGCGGCCTCGACCTCGGTGCGCTCGATGGCATTGGGCAGCAGAAGGATTGCGCGCTGGTCACGTCGGGTGCACAGATGACTCCGTCGAGTGGACTGCGCTGTGCGGTCGGGTGGTGTGAGTCCCAGTGCGAGAACGAGGGATTCGACGGTGCCGTCGGTCAGTGACCTGCCCGCGCTCATCGGCTCCACCACCAGCATGTTCGGGTGAGTGGGCAGCTCGAGGTCCAGTTCGCGGACGCGATCGGCCAGCGCTCCGGGCGAATTCTGCCTGCCTGCCACGAGGTCGTCGAGCAAGAGCGCATGCGCCTGTGCCCGATTGGATGTGAGCTTTTCGCGCGCAACGATATACGCGCCGATGATCTCCTCGGATATCGCATCGATGGCGTCCAGTACGCCGAGGCTGAGTTCGGCGATGTCCGGCGGTTCGAGTGCCTCGAGATACTCGGTGGTCACGTGCCGAACGAACACGCTCGAGGCAACTCGGTACGCTCTGAGCACGTCGGCCAACGGCCGACCGTCGGCGGCGCGGGCCGCACCGATCGCACGGAATCGACTGTGATCGCGTTCGTCGAGAGCCGGATCGCCGCCCGCCCACAACGTCATCAGGCGTCGCAACGACCAGTAGGCGATCGCCTCGACATCGGCCAACTGCGGACCGTGCAGGTTGCGATAGACCGGGATCGCATCCCGCACGGCCTGTACTGCCGACGCCACCACATCGACCAGTTCCGCTTCGATCTCGGCGACCACCGCGGCCCGGGCTGGGTACATCGCGGAATCGTCTCACATTTGTCATCGGCTGATGAACCGAATCATCATCGAGACAGATTTGCTTGAGTTCCGGCACCGACGACAGCACAGTCGAAGGATACAGACGGGTCGAGCAGAAGAGTGGGGCAATGGACGCAGACGTGATCGTGGTGGGTGCAGGCTTGGCCGGACTAGTGGCGACCGCCGAACTGGCCGACGCCGGAAAGCGGGTACTGCTCCTCGACCAGGAGCCCGAGCAGAATCTGGGCGGTCAAGCGTTCTGGTCCCTGGGCGGTCTGTTCATGGTCGACACCCCGGAACAGCGACGCATGGGCATCAAGGATTCCGCGGAGCTCGCGTGGCAGGACTGGCTCGGCACCGCGACCTTCGACCGCGGCATCGACGATCCCGCCGGGGAGGACTACTGGGGCCACCAGTGGGCGCGCGCGTACCTCGATTTCGCGGCGGGGGAAAAGCGGTCCTGGCTGCACGCGCAGGGCGTGCGGTGGGTACCGATCGTCGGGTGGGCCGAACGTGGTGGCTACCTCGCCGAGGGACACGGGAATTCGGTTCCGCGGTTCCACCTGACCTGGGGTACCGGACCTGGGGTTGTCGCGCCGTTCGAGCGACGCGTGCGCGAGGCCGCCGACAAGGGGTTGGTGCGCTTCGGTTTCCGGCACCGAGTCGACGAGTTCATCGTCAGTGCAGGCACAGTCGAGGGAGTCCGCGGCGCAGTTCTCGAACCCAGTGCCGCGGAGCGAGGTTCGGGCAGTACCCGCGTCGAGGTGGGCGAGTTCGAGCTGCGTGCCGGAGCGGTGCTCGTCACGGCGGGCGGCATCGGAGCCAATCACGACATGGTGCGGGAGAATTGGCCGGCACGGTTGGGAACGGCTCCGAAGTCCCTGATCTCGGGAGTCCCCGAACATGTCGACGGCCGCATGCTCGGTATCACCGAGAAAGTCGGTGGCCGCCTGGTCAACAAGGACCGCATGTGGCATTACACCGAGGGCATCAAGAACTGGAACCCGATCTGGAAGAACCACGGAATCAGAATCATTCCCGGCCCGTCGTCCATGTGGTTCGACGCGCGTGGTCGACGCTTCCCAGTTCCCAACTTTCCCGGATTCGATACCCTCGGAACGTTGAAAGCCATCCAGGACAGTGGATTCGACTACTCCTGGTTCGTTCTGACGCAGAAGATCATCGAGAAGGAGTTCGCGCTCTCGGGATCGGAGCAGAATCCGGACATCACCGGGAAGAACCTCAAGCTCGTTCTCAGTCGAGTGCTGCCCGGTGCCAGTGAACCGGTCGAGGCGTTCAAGAAGAACGGAGAGGATTTCGTCGTCGCCGACACCCTCGCCGAACTCGTCAAGGGAATGAACAGGACCTCCGGCGAGAATCTGATCGAGCTCGCCGATCTGAAGCGGCAGATCGAGGCCCGCGACCGTGAGGTCGACAACCCGTTCACCAAGGATCTGCAGATTTCCGCAATCCACAACTCGCGTCGCTCGCGCGGAGAGCGCATTGCGCGTACCGCCTCACCGCACAAGATCCTCGATCCCAAGTCGGGTCCGTTGATTGCCGTGCGCTTGAACATCATCACGCGTAAGACGTTGGGCGGCATTCAAACCGATCTGCAAGGGCGTGTGCTGGACGGCGACGGACACGCGATCGACGGGCTGTGGGCGGCAGGTGAGATCGCCGGTTTCGGCGGCGGCGGTGTACACGGGTATCGCTCACTGGAGGGAACGTTCCTGGGAGGCTGCATCTTCGGTGGCCGACAGGCCGGACGCGCGCTTGCTGCGCAGGCATGACGGTGGCCCGCAGGATCGGTCGTCCCGCGCTGCCGGGTCCGAGCGAGATCGCCACCACTGCGTCGGCGAGTCCCCGCTCGCCGGTGACGGTGTCCTTCCTCGGTGTCAGTACCGTGCTTTTCGACGACGGCGAATCGGCGATTCTCACCGACGGCTTCTTCTCGCGACCGTCGCTTCCGAAAACCCTTGTGCTGCGGCTTCATTCCGATACGCGACGCATCGATGCGGCCCTGCGCAGGGCGGGGATCACCACGCTCGACGCTGTACTGTGTGCCCACTCGCACTACGATCACGCACTCGACTCGGCGGCGGTAGCGCTGCGCACCGGTGCTGTTCTGGTCGGCGGTTCCTCGACCGGTTTCATCGGGCAGGGCTCGGACCTGCCGGACGACCGGATCGTCGTGGTCGAGAACGGTGAGACGACGACGCAGGGCAACTTCGCCGTCACGTTCGTCGAATCGGTCCACTCGAAACCGGATCGAGCGCACGGCACGATCGACCGGCCACTGAAACAGCCGGCTCGCGTGCGTGAGTACCGGTGCGGTGAGGCATGGTCGATGCATATCGAACACGGTCCGAGCGGCCGGACCGCGCTCGTGCACAGCAGCGCCGGATTTCGGTCCGGCATGCACGACGGTCGCCATGCCGACGTGGTCTACCTCTCGATAGGACAACTCGGCCGCCGACCGCGCGCGTTCATCGAGCAGTACTGGCAGGAGACGGCCGTGGCGGTCGGTGCCCGACGCGTAGTACTGACGCACTGGGACAACTTCTTTCGGTCCCTGGATCAGCCACTGCAGGCGCTTGCATACGCCTTCGACGACATGTCTGCCTCCATCGATGTGCTGAACGGCTGCGCGCGACGAGACGGGGTCGACCTCGAACTGCCGACCCTGTGGCGACGCGCGGACCCCTGGGCCGAACGAGGCCGAGTCACGGATCAGCCGGTGCGGCCCTCGATCGACTCGACGATCGTTCGCGCGCACAATTCGGGGTCGTCGATCATCGGAACGTGACCGACGCCGGGTAATGCGACGAACCGGGCTCCTGGCAGTCGTCGCCGAGCGACGGGAACGAACTCGGCCGGCGGGAAGATGCGATCGCGGGCTGCCCACGCGACGGTCACCGGACACGGAAGTTCGAGGAGCGGCTCCATGCAGTCGCGGGTGTCGAGCAGTTCGTACGCCGCCTCGCACCCGACCAGGTCCTGGAAAGATCGGACGGCTTGCCGACTCGTCATGCGTTCTCCGTGGACCGCGATGTCGCGCATGGCAATCCGCCGGCCCAAGCCGAACTTCATCAGCGGCGGAGCGAGATGGCGGGTCGCGTCGGCCAACTTCTTGGTACGGATCAGAGTGGCTCGGCTGGCACCGGGCTTCTCGTTCTTCTCCCACAACCCGGCCGGTGAGAATGCGCAGACCGACCGTGCCCGACCCCGTCGGGCGAGTTCGACGGCCATCCATCCGCCCATCGAGTTCCCGGCGACGTGCACTGCGTCGAGGCCGCGCTCGTCGAGTTCGCGTTCCGCGGTGTCGGTGACGGCGGTGAACGTCGCTTCGGCCAGCGGCGGACCCCCGCGATGGCCGGCAGCCGTGGGGACTACGAGATCGAAACGGTCGGCGAGAAGCGGTACGACGTTCTCCCATGCTGCTGCAGACATGGTGACGCCGTGCAGCAACATCAGCGCAGGTTTGTCGGTCATGAGCTGAACTCTGCCAGTTCGGTCGAAACCTGCTCCAGGTCAGAGGTCGTCGAGGGTGACCAAGCCGTCCTGCAGTGCGCGGGCCACGAGCGACGCTTTGGTCGGTGCGGCCCGACCGACAGTGGCGTACTTCGCGCGAATTCGAGAAAGGTGGGTATTCACCGTGCCGAGCGCGATGTGCAGAACCGCGCACACTTCTTGTTTGGAGTCGCAGCGCAACCACGCACCCAGGACCGCTATTTCACGCGCGGTGAGTCCGGGGTCGGCAAACTTCTCCGCTTCCAGCGGTGAACCGGACGTAGTGGCGCCGGAATTCGCGGCGGTCCTGGCCCGCATGGTCGATGCACTGCGGCGCGGCGCGAATCGCGGTGCCGGGTGGATCGCAGCGGCGGCCGCAGCCTGAAACGTCGTGGTCGACACCCTTGTACTCGTCACTCGCATTGCATCCGACCCCCGCTGTCCGACTCGAGCATTTCGAACATCCGACCACGCGAGAAAACATGAAACAACACCATCGGGTTCGAGGTGGAACACGGAATTGGAGAACTTTGTCGAATTTGCTTTATCTGCGTATAAAACCAGCCGGTCACGGGGTCACTGCTAAGGTTCATTGTCCACCGGATCGAACACCTTAGGGGGTCGTCGTTGAGCCCGAAATTCACACCCCGCGAACAATTGCTCCGGGCGGGCTCACGATTGTTGACCGATCTCGATATGTCGGTGCTTGCCAGATCGTTGTCGATTGCCTCGGTCGTGGAAGAAGCCGGGCTGTCGCATCAGACTTTTCACAACGCATACCCCGGGTCTTCCCGTGCAGGGGAGCGTGGTGGCAAGGAAGCGTTCGTCGAGGACTTGCTGGCGCACGTGACCCTGCAGTACACGAAGCCCGACGGCTCGGAGCTTCCCTCGTCGGATCTCGCGCCCTACTTCGAGCAACTGACCTCCGGTCTGCTGCGCAGGAGAATGATCGGCGCGATGGTCGCCGCCGACCACACCGGAGCCCGAGCGTCGTTGACACCCGAATTCGACGCCATGGACGCTGCCGTCGAGGACGCCGTCCGACACAGACTCCGTACGCTCGGTGGTTCGGTGAGAACGCCGCTGACGGTGACCGGACTGTCGATGGTCCTCGTCGCTCTGCTCGACGGGCTCGCTTTCCGCGAAACCCTCACCCCGGGCACAGTGCCCACGTCTCGGGCGTCGGCGGCCGTCGAATCGCTGCTGGATTGGGCAGTGGACCCGGTGCACTCGGATCGTCGTGAACGCACCGCGGGACCGGCGGACGGGCCTACTTCTGTCGAGGGTCTCGATCACTCGAGGGCCGACATCGAATCCGACGTCATCGCGGCGACCGAGACGTTGTTCGCGGCACACGGATATTTCTCGGTCACCCTCGCCGATATCGCTACTGCCTCCTCGCTCGCCGTGGCCGATCTCAAGCGCCTGTTCCCGAGCAAGGTCGACATCATCGTTGCCGCACTGACGCCCGAGTTCGAGCGGGTCCTCCGGCTGGGTCGCGCTGACGCCCGACTGGAAGTGGAACCCATTGCTGCACTGAAGCGTTCGGTCACTCGGCTTGCGGAGTTCGTCGCGCGCAACCGCTCGATGAGCTCGGGGATGCTGCTGGCGCTGAGCTTCGAGCAGTTGCACGAGCCGAGTACTGTCACCACCATTCGGGAGCAACTCCCACTGCCCTCGGCGCTGACCCCGATTCTCGACCGTGGCCAGCGTCGAGGCGATTTCGGCACCGAGGCGTCGGCGAGCGAACTGGCGACGATGCTGGCCAACAATGTGGTGATCAGATCCGTCTCCCGGTCCGAGGAAGGCCCGGAAGCAGTCTCCGACTACGTCCTGCGAGTGTTCCTGTCGGGAATACGCGCTCGTTGAGCGAACCCGCGGGCCCGGCCTGGGCAGCTACGAGTCGTCGTCGGCCCGGGGTACCTCGAAGGCGAGCAGTGCGACGTCGTCCTGCAGGCCGTCCCCGAAGGACGCCAAGAGAGACGTGAGGTCGTCGACTATCTTCGGTGCAGTCGTCGGACCCTTTCTGGCAGCGAAGGATTCGAGGCCACCGTCGTCGTCGAAGCGCGTGCGCCCCGGGCCGACTATCGCTTCGGTCAATCCGTCGGTATAGAAGGCCATGACGTCGCCGGGCCTCAAGGTCACCGATGCCGAGGCGAAGTGCGGCTCGGCCAATGCCCCGACCAACTGGCCACCGGTGGTGTCGACGAAATCGACGACGGCGTCGTGCGTGATGCGCAGTGCCGGGGGATGTCCGCCGCTGGCGAGGTCCACCACCGCGCCGTCCGGTCCCGGAGTGATGGTGCCGAACACCACCGTGCAGAAACGTGGGTCGTCGCCGTGAAACTCGTGGTGCAGAACGGTATTGAGGTTTTCGAGGACCGCGATCGGGTTGCGGTCGAACACTGCCGCGGCGCGCAGGGTGTACCGAGTCAGTGAGGTCACGGCGGCGGCTCCGGCACCCTTGCCGCTCACGTCACCGAGGAAGAATCCCCACGTCTGCTTGTCGAGGGGGAACACGTCGTAGAAGTCGCCACCGACCTCGTCGATGGATGCGGGGTGATAGTGGGCCGCGACGTTCATGCCCGTCGGAGCCGACAATATCGGGGGCAGCAGAGTTCGCTGCAGCGTCGACGCCAGAATCTGCACCTGCGTTCTCTCCGCCTCGGCCTGCTTGCGTGCTTCCTCCGAAGCACCCAATGCGTCCTGTGATCTGTCCAGAGCGGCCTCGGCGTTGTCCTGCGCGGCCTCGGCATTGTCGCGCGCGTCGATCAGATCCTTCTCGCGCACATGGCGTTCGGTCTCGTTGTGCAGCGTCATCGTCACCGTCACGGCCCCCGCGGGCGTGCGCAGACTGTTGGCCAGTATCGATACCGCGATCGCGGCACGTCGATCGGGCGCGACGGTCAGCTTCGCGGTCGCTCCGATCGGCGAGTCCGATCCCGATGTCGACGCGACATCCATCAGTGCAGTCAGCATCGGCTCGAACTCGACCGTGAACAGGTCGGTGACACTCGTCCCGACGAGCGACTCTCGGCTGCGCGCGGTGATCCGAGCGGCGGCCACGTTGGCGTACAGGATTCGCGAGGTGGCGACGTCGACCGAGAACACCCCGCACGGTGCGGTGTCGAGTAGATCAGCGGCCGTGGCAGACATGGGGGCTCCCTTCGGTCATGACGAGCGGGTGGCGGATCTGGAGCGGTCGGCTGTGACCGGATCGGTCCACACCGCAGTCACCACGGTGCCGAAACCGGGGCGATGGTCGATGAGGAGGTCGTCGGCCACCGCGGCTGCGAGGTGCAGACCGTGGCTGCGATTGGTCGTCGGCGTCGGTGGACGCCACGTTCCGGTGTCGGAGATCGTCACTGTCAGTGTCCGGTGTTCGTAGGCGGCGGTGATCGTCATCGTCCCGGGCTCGGGCACCGATCGATACGCGTGTTCGACGACGTTCGCCAGTGCCTCGTAGACCCCGAGGACGATGTCGTCCACCAGACCGTTGCTGACACCGAGTTCGAGGGTCCAGTGGTGCAATCGGCGCCGGATGGCAGTAGCCACAGCGGCCTCGGCCGGAGCGGTGTGGCTCCAGCGCAGGGGAAACGGTGTTCGGCCACTCTCGGTCATGTCAGAAGTCCGAATCGGTACCGGCCGATCATCGGTCGACCTCCGCGTCGAGAGCTGCTGACCGAACGTGGGCCACCGCATCGGGCAGGGTCGTGAAAGTCGCCATCACCCGATCGATTCCGCTGAGCTGCACAGGCCGAACCACGACTCCGTCGACCGCCACCAGCGCCATCCGCGAGGCATCGGGGAGTCGATCGCACACTCGCACCAGCACCGTGATCGCGCTCGACGACAGGAAGCTGACGTCGGTCAGGTCGACCACGAGTCCACCTCGAGCGGTGTCGGCAGCGGGAAACGCTACCGCCGCCAGTTCCGGGATCGTGTCGAGATCGAGTTCGCCTCGAACGGTGAGCACCTGCGTCGCGTCCTGGGCTGCCGCCACGATCTCGAAGGGTGCTCCGGTCGGCTCGTCTGACATATGCCCGACGTTACCTGCTATCGAGTCCGATTCACGACCGAAACGTGTCGACGAACAGGTCGCCCGCGCCCAGTACTTCCAGGACCATGCGCACCGATCGTGCAGGTGCGAGTACGGCGATCTTGCCCGGATGTACGTAGGTGGCGTCGATGATCGCGTTGGCGACGCCCGAGTACATGAACGAGACCTCCGACAGATCGACCGACACGCGATCGGACGTCGCGGCCAGCCGGTCGAGGGTGTGCACGAACTCGGCCCGGGTGGACATGTCGAGTTCGCCCGACGCGCGCAGGGTGTTGTGGCCGTCCGGTCGCACGATGGTCTCGACTCGAAACACGCCCTCGTCGTCGCGAATGGAGCGTTCCATGGTTGCGGTGCTGGTCAACATGTCGTTACCTCTTCCCCGAAGCACTCGTCCCGGTCGGTATGCCCGCTCGGTGCCGATGCAGAGTTGTTGTGCTTTCAACGATGTCAGTGCGAAATTGCAGAAGTCATCTCCGCAGGTCTCGAACGAGTAACGAAAGATCTCGTTTCGATAACGGCGTCACCGGGTCAGCACGTCGATGAGTGAACCGGTGATCTTCTTCTTCATCCAGCCGCCTACGCCGCGCTGGCCGAGCGCTGCCCGGGCAGCATTGAGGCCGGCTGCTCCGTGCACTCCGCCCCCTGGATGCGCCGATGCAGAACCCAGGAACAGCCCCTCCACGGGCGTTTCCGACCGCCCCAGCCCCGGCGTCGGGCGAAAGATCAACTGCTGCTGCAGCTGCGCGGTTCCGCCGTTCACCGCGCCACCGTGCAGATTGGCGTCGGCACCGTACAGGTCGCTCGGTCGCTGGACGACCCGCCCGACGATCGAACCGGCAAACCCCGGTGCGTGGGCGTCGAGAACGTCGTCCACCCGATCCGCCACGGTGTCGGCGGCTGCGTCGTCGACGACGCCCCTCGGCAGATGCGTGTAGGCCCAAGCGCTTTCGGTGCCCTCGGGTGACCTGCTCCGATCGGCAGTGGTCATCTGGCCGAACAGCATGAACGGACTCGCGGGAAGTACTCCGGTGGTGAGGTCTGCCGCCCAATGCACGAGGCCGTTGTCGTCCGCGCCGAGATGGACGGTGCCGGCATCGGCCAAAGACGGTGAGTTCCAGGGTATTCGGCGATCGAGCGCGTAGTTCACCTTGACCACCGGGGTGTCCCACTCGAACGTGCGCAAGTCCTCGTGCACTCGGCGCGGCACGGCGTCGAACGGAAGCAGTGAACCGTACAGAGCCGGTGCGGACACGTCGGCCACAATTGCCCTGCGCGCCCGAAACGTGTCTCCGGCCGCGGTGTGCACGGCGCGCGCACGACCGCCGCGCACCTCGATCTGTTCGACCGCCTGACCGCACTCGAGCGCCGCACCCGACGCGGCACCGCGGCGGATCAACGCGGTCGTCAGCGCGGACGATCCGCCGACGGGGGTCGGAAATCCGACATCCTGGGCCAGCATCGTGAGCAGCCAGCCCATCATGCCGCTCACCGGGGCATCGGTCGGGACGTCACCGTGCATGGCGTTGCCCAGCAGGAGGCAGCGAGCAGCCTCGCTGTGGAAGAGCTCGTGAGCCATCACCCGGGCGGGGAGGGCAGCGAATCGCGCGAAGCGCAGTGTCTCGGGCACCCCCAGGGTGTGGACGAGTCGAGCCGCTGGGACGACGGGTGGGAACGGCCCGAACAGCGAGTTCATGAAGGGCTCGCGAATGCGCTCCCACTGCTCGAAGAGCCGCAGCCAGGTTCGGCCGTCTCGCGCGTCGTGTTCCGACAGCCGCGCGGCAGTGGTCTCGACGTCGTGGTGAACGACCGGAGCGTCGGTGTCCTGCGGTGACCGCGCATGGCCGTACACCGCGGGGGAGTGCGACCACTGCAGCCCGTGACTTTCCAAGTCGAGTGCCGTCATGGCAGGCGAGGCGAGCGCCAGCGGGTAGAAGGCGCTGAAGAGGTCGCTGGTGAAACCCGGAACGAGTTCGGCGCTGCGCACGGCCCCGCCGGGATGTTCGGCGGCCTCGAGGACCACGACGTCCCAGCCGGCGTCGGCCATCGCTGCCGCCGCCACCAAGCCGTTGTGGCCACTGCCGATCACGATCGCGTCGACCTCGGTGGTGGTCATGAGACTGCACTCCTCTGGTCGGTGTCGGTCTTGCTCGTCAGCAGGCTACCGACGAAGTACAGCGCTACCCCCACGGCGAGGAGCAATCCGGCGCGCAGCCACGTAGCCGCGGACTGTTGGGTCAGTAGAACTGCGCACGTGATCAATGCCAGGACGGGGAGTGCTGTCGGCGTCCGGAAATGACCGGAGTCGGCCCGATCGCTGCGGAGCACCAGCACCGCGACATTGGTGCTGATGAAGACGAACAGCAGGAGTAATACGACTGTCTCGGCAAGCGCAGCGACAGAACCGGTGCTGCACAACACCATCGCGACGACCGTGGTGGCGACGATCGCTGCCCACGGAGTCTTACGGCCCGGCAGAACCTTGGCCAATGCGCCGGGAAGCAAACCGTCACGAGCCATTCCGAAGGTCAGTCGCGACGCCATGATCATGGTCAGCAGTGCGCCGTTGGCCACGGCTACCAGTGCGACGAGGCTGAAGACCCAGGGCGGAATGCCGGCATCGGCAGCGGCAACGACCTCGAGCAGCGGACCGCTCGACTGCGCCAGAGTGTCGGCGGGCACGACGGTGGACACTGCGAGACCGACGAGCACGTACACCACCCCTGCGACGGTGACGGCACCGAGAAGAGCTCGCGGATAAACGCGGCGCACGTCCTCGACTTCTTCGGCGATGTTCGCCGACGTCTCGAATCCCACGAACGAATAGAACGCGAGCAGGGCCGCGCCGAGCACTGCGAGCGTCGGAGTCGTCTGGTCGGTGAATTCGAGGACCCTGGACGGCGTGCCGTCGCCTCGGCTCAGAACGAGACCGGCGAGGGCGACGATCAGCACCAGACCCGATACCTCCACGACCGTCATGGCGAGATTGGCCCGCAACGATTCGGTGATCCCACGGGCGTTGAGCAGACCGACCAGAAGCAGGAAGACAACCGCGGCCGGCACGGCAGGCACATCGAGGAACACGCCGAGGTAGTCGCCCGAGAAGGCGAGCGCCAAGCCGGCGGCGCTGGTGACACCTGCGGCGAGCATGGAAAAGCCCACCAGGAACGACACGAGCGGACGCCCGTACGCCCGCTGCGCGAACACGGCTGCGCCGCCTGCACGTGGGTACTTGGTGACCAGTTCCGCGTACGACGCAGCGGTGAGCAACGCCATCAGCAGAGCGACGAGCATGGGAAGCCAGATCGCGCCGCCGACTTCACCCGCGATCTCGCCGACGAGAGCGTAGATTCCGGCACCGAGCACGTCGCCCAGAATGAACACGAACAACATTTTTCCCGAGACTGCCTGTCGCAGTGGGGATGTGCTCACGGAGCTGTCGACCGCTCGGCCAGCAGGGCGAGTCGGCGTAGAGCCTCGGAGTTGCGTGGATGCGACAGGAGATGCTGCACCCGATTCGGTACCAGGTCGAATGGCGGCGTGATTGCATGTTCGATGATCTCGATGCGGCAACCGGTGGCAATCGGGCGCAGCCGCACCGTGATCGACGCCTTGCCGAACGGTAACGCTCGCGCCTCGAGCCGGATTTCGCGATCGACATGAATCCCAACCGAGCGCGTGATGTCACTCAGGACGGCGGGCCAGGCACCCACCGAATGGTGGATCGCGGCACCGGCGGCAGGCCAGGTGTCGTCGACTGCGCGAATTCGGGACGCGCCGACCACCCAGGTGGCGTACGTCCATCCGTTCGCGAGAACGTTCCAGACGTCCTCACAGCTGGCTGTGGTGTCTCTGCTGGTGGGCACGATTCGGCCTCCGGAATCTCTTGTCGTGTTGTGTGAGCGCGTGATCGGTGCTCGCCGACACTCCGGGGCTGGAAGTGGGGCACTCTCGGTGCTGCGATCGCCATGTGGAACGACCCGACACTGTTGTATGCCCCGAAACTTTCCACCTCAACCGATAACCGAAGAGCTGGTCGCAGAGACTGCGCACCATCACACCGGTGTGAGAAGGTACGAACGGGACGCATGCGGTCGAAAGGATGAAGACGTGGAACAGGTCGACATCTACGAACGAATTTCGCAGATGGCTCTCACGGCGCACGGAACGGTCGTCCACGGATCTTTGACGCAGCAGCAGGTGCTGGAGGAGGTCACGGCAGCCGCCGTGCGATTGCTCGACGGCGTGGACCACGCGGGGGTCACTCTGGTCCGCCGAGTAGGCAAGGGCCGACGCCCGGAGTACCTGGAGTCGACGGCCTCGACCGGCGATGCGCCTCGTACGTTCGATGCCTTGCAGCACAAGCATGGACAGGGCCCGTGTTTCGAGGCCATCTGGACTCATCAGACGGTGCGGATCGAGGATGTCGAAACGGAAGACCGATGGCCACGTCTGACTCGGGCGGTGGTCGAACAGACTCCGGTTCGCTCGGTTCTGTCCATCCAGCTCTACACCGACGGGCAGGAACTCGGCGCACTCAATCTGCTCGCCGAGGGCACCGGCCGGTTCGATCCGGACACCGAGGACTCGGCACTGAATCTGGCCACACACGCGGCGATCGCGCTGTCGAGCGCTCGGCGTGGTGAGCAGTTTCGCAGCGCCCTGGCCTCGCGAGATCGAATCGGTCAGGCCAAGGGGATCATCATGGAGCGTTTCGACGTCGACGCCATCCGCGCCTTCGACATGCTCGGTGCACTCTCGCAGGAATTGAACGTGCCGGTATCGACGTTGGCGGCGCAGCTGATCAGTCGTGACCACCCGCCCGAGCCCGATCTACCGAGCTGACGGCACCCGGGCCGCCGCTCGACCACCTGGTTCGAGGCGCAGCGGTGCTTGTCATACTGAGGTCATGTCGACTATCGCGTACGTGATCGCAGGTTCGGAAGCCACCGGTGGAGCCGGTCTGCAGGCAGACCTCAAGACATTCGAGCGGCTCGGGGTCTACGGAGTCGGCACCATCACGTGCATCGTCTCGTTCGATCCGAAGTCCGGCTGGGGCCACCGCTTCGTCCCCATCGACAGCTCGGTCATTGCCGACCAGATCGAAGTTGCCAGGGCCGCACACGATCTCGATGTCGTCAAGATTGGCATGCTCGGCACGCCGGCTACCGTCGAGACCGTGGCGAGCTCACTGCGTCTGCAGCCGTGGCGGCACGTGGTGGTCGATCCGGTGTTGATCTGCAAGGGGCAGGAGCCGGGCGCGGCACTCGACACCGACAATGCTCTCCGGAACGACATTCTTCCGCTGGCCACCGTGATCACCCCCAATCTGTTCGAAGCACAGACGTTGTCCGGGATGGACGCCATCACCACCGTCGACGATCTGGGCGAGGCGGCCAAGCGAATTGCCGATCTCGGACCTCGCCACGTGGTGGTCAAGGGTGGAGCGGGGTTGACCGGAGACGAGGCCGTCGACGTCGTCTGGGACGGTTCCGATCTGACCGTGCTGCGCGCTCCCAAGATCGGCGACGAGCGGGTCTCGGGAGCGGGCTGCGTCTTCGCGGCGGCCATCACCGCCGAGCTGGCCAAGGGTGCGGACGTGCTCGATGCGGTGGCGACCGCCAAGGACTTCGCACACGCCGGAATCGTCGGTCGCATCACGAGCAACGCACCGTTCGCTGCAGTGGGTTGGCACGGCTGATCGTTCGCGTCTCATCGGCCGAATCTGTTGCGCAGCAGCAAATGTCGGCGCAGGGTACGGCAGGACTACCCCTGCCGTACCCTGCAGGCGCGAGCTCCAGGACTACTTCTCGTCGGGATCGAGCGCGTCCTTGATCTTGCCCATGACGCCCTTCTCCGTACCGAGTGCTGCCGACGCCGGGGCACCCTTGGCACCGTCGTACGTCGCGTAGAGAAGTGGATCGGGGGCGGGAGCCGACGCTTTGCCGCCCTTGGGCTGCGGATCGGCGTAGAAGCCCATCTGGTGAACGCCGTCCGGTGCCAACCTGTCGGCCCAGCCGCCGGTGGAGGAGAACTCACCGTCCGAGAGGTGCCATAGATCGAACGCGTGGTTGCCCTGTTCTTCGACATCGAGAAGGGCATTGGGGGCAACGACGTCCTCGAGGCCGTCGGCCTGCAGTTCCTCGATCGCTGCGAGCCAAAGATTCTGGTGGTGGGTGTCGCGCGCCAAGTTGAATTGAAGCATCGCCTTGACGCCCGGGTCGTCGGTCATGTTGTACAGACGAGCGGTCTGCAGTCGTCCTTGAGCCTCGGCTGCGACGTTGGCGCGGAAGTCGGCCAGAAGGTTACCGCTGGCCACGATGAATCGGCCGTTCCAGGGGACGCCGTTGGAATCGGACAGTGTCGGCCCACCGCCGGAAACGATTGCCTGCTGGGGATCCATACCGCCCATCACCGCTGCCACGACGGGGTCGGCCGCTGCCATTGCGGTCGAGTCCGTGGCCGGCGCACCTTCGAGCAGCCGGGCCACCATGGTGGCGAGCATTTCGACGTGGCCCATTTCCTCGGTGGCGACGTCCATGATCAGGTCTTTGTATTTGCCTTCCATACGGCAATTCCAGCCCTGGAACAGGTACTGCATGGTCACGGTCATCTCGCCGTACGCACCGCCGATCAGCTCCTGAAGTTTGCGAGCGTAGACCGGGTCCGGCTTTTCCGGCTTGACGTCCATTTGCATGAAATCGGTATGACGGAACATGTAAACTCCATTTCAGTGTGTAACGAATTGTGAGTGGCTCAATTCGGTTACCCGTCACAAAATCAAGCAAACCGCCTGTGTAGCAACAGTTTCGGCTGAAATTATCGGCCCGAAACCGCGATTTTCGGCTGTGCGAATCGGGCCGTATTTCGGTATCAGGTTTGCCTTCGCCGAATCGCGGGAAGAAGAAGTGCAGCAGTCGTCGATCGATCTCTCGAAACAGTTCTTCGATCGGTTGTCGGTATCAGCGCACATAACTTTCGAGAGGTCCACATGGCAGACGAGTACTCCGCCGATTCCGACGCCGGCGCCACCGACGAAGATCGGACCACACGTGGTCACGCCGGTGAGGCGATCGTCGACACCCGAAACTGGCCGGGATACATCTGCATCGGTCTGGCGTTGGTGAGCCTCGGCCTCACTCTCACCGCGGCCGGGTACGGGTTCAGTGGCTGGACGTGGATCGGGGCGGTGGCCGCGCCGATCCTCCTGGTCGTCGGAATCGTGCTGGTGCTGCTCGAACGCCGCCGCGTCAAAGCGCGGGAGGGTAAGTCTCTGACGGACCCCGCAGGGCATTGACCGACTCCGCGTCGTACGACAGCCGACGGCCACCGCCGAGAGTCGTCGGGGTGCCCCTGGCCGACCTGGCTCTTTCGCTCGGATCACCGGAACCCATCGAGTCCGTTAGGGTGACCGGGGCCAGTGACGATTCACGAACCGTGATGCCCGGAGACCTCTATGTGGCGCTTCCCGGCACCCACGTTCACGGACTGGATTTCGAGATCGAGGCGTTCGAACGCGGCGCAGTCGCAGTGCTGTCCGACCGAGTGTCGACGGTACTGCCGAGCATCGTCGTTGCGGATCCGCGTCGAAGAGCCGGTCCGGTCTGCGCTCGGATCCATCGGTATCCGGCCGACGCGATGAGCATGTACGGAGTGACCGGTACGAACGGCAAGACCAGTACCGCGTTGCTCCTCGCCGCCGGACTCGCCGCGTCCGGCGAGGTTGTCGGCACGATGACCGGTATCGGTCTTCAGGGACCATTGACGTCTGTGCCGACGGCACGAACGACGCCGGAGGCCGCGACCGTCCAGCGCACACTCGGACGATTTCGCGACGAGGGTGCGACCGCCGTTGCCCTCGAGGTGTCCTCCCACGCAGTCTCCGAACACCGCGTCGACGGCGTGCGGTTCGCAGCGGTGGGGTTCACCAATCTCGGCCCGGATCACCTCGACTATCACGGCAGCATGGACGAGTATTTCGCGGCGAAGGCCGAGTTGTTCGCAGCCGACCGAACGGCCGTCGCGGCAGTGGGGATCGACGACGTGCACGGAAGGAAGCTCGCCCGGCTGGTCGACGTTCCGTGCTGGACGTGGTCTGCAGCCGATCCGCGTGCAGACGTCGTGGGTGAGAACATCGAGTGCACTGGTACCGAGACGTCCATGACCGTGCGAACTCCGCTGGGTTCGGTGCGCATCCGCCTGCCCCTGCTCGGACCGCACCAGGCGAGCAACGCGCTGACCGCGTTGACCGTCGCATTGGCTGCGGGCAAGGATCTCGAGTCGGTCGCCGCCGGGTTCGAGCGTGTCCGTTCCGTTCCCGGCCGGCTCGAACGCATCGACGCCGGGCAATCGTTTCTGGCCCTGGTCGACTACATGCACAACACCGCGGGCCAGCGCAGTTTGCTGCCGTTCGTGCGATCTCTGGTGCCCGGACGGGTCATAGTGGTCGTCGGGGCGACCGGGGAACGTGACCCCGGCAAACGCTTCCCGCTGGGTGCCACCGCAGCGGCTCTGGCGGATGTGGTGATCGTCAGTGACGAGAGCCCGCTGTCCGAGGACGCCGATGCCATTCGCCGAGCAGTGGCAGAGGGCGCGCTAGCTGCGCGATCGGCAGTGGTGATGGTGGAGCCGGATCGCCGTGCTGCGCTGACGCTCGCGGTGCACGCCGCCGGGCCGGGAGACGTGGTTGTGGTCGCGGGCCGAGGCTGCGACACCGAGCAGGTCTACGGTCGTGAGATCGTCGAGTTCGACGATCGCGTGGTGCTTCGAGAACTGTTGAGCGACATCGTCTGAGCCACGTGGTTGTGCCGGTCGACGTTGTCGTCGACCGGCTCTACGTGATCAGCGAACTGCGCGTCGAACCTTCAGTGCTGCGGTTGCGGCGAGTGTGATGACGGCTCCGACGACAGCGGCGCCGAGCAGGGACACACCCTGAGCGAGCTCGAAGTTCCAGCCGAGGAAGTTGATGTTGGTGTGAATCGTGTTCTGCAGCACGAAGATCACCAGTGCGGCGACGAGGACGAGCGTGATGAGGAGGGCGAACTTGGAGGCGAATCCGCCGCGACGCTTGGTGGTGGTCGTATCGGTGGATGTGGTCATGAGGGGAATCCGTTCTCTGGTGTGAAGTAGATGGGAAAAGAGCGAGTGCCGCCGATCATCGAGATCGGCGGCACTCGATGCGAGGGGGTAGTTACTTGAAGGTGTCCTTGATGTTCTCGCCGACCTTCTTCACGCCTGCCGAACCCTGATCCTTCTTGCCCTCGGCCTCGAGGTCCTTGTTGTCGGTGGCGTCGCCGACAACTTCCTTGGCCTTGCCGATGGCGTCTTCTGCTGCGTTCTTGGCCTTGTCGATGAAGCTCATGTGAGTCCCTTTTAGGTGGCTGTGAATGTTGGTAACGGATACTTAGTCGGTTTCAGCATCCGAAAACAAACGCCGCTGTGATGTAGCTCATATCACGACGGCGTTCGGTCGGAGGATCAGGTGAGAGAGACCAGCTCGGTGATGTCGTCATGGGGGAGTTCACCGTCGACCACGGCGGTGACCACGGAGCTGTTCAGCGTGATGGCACCCTTGTGGTTGTCCAGGAATGCGGTATCGGCGGCGTCGCGACCGACCGAGATGCGCACCAGCGTCGAGCGCGGGGCGAGGCAGGTGGCATCGACAACACGCCACTGGCCACCCACGAACGCCTCGGCGACGGCGTGGAAGTCCATCGGATCGCAGCCGGGTGCGTACACCGCCACCAGGCGGGCTGGAACGTTGACCGCGCGCAGCATGGCAACCACGAGGTGCGAGTAGTCCCGGCAGACGCCCTGACCGGCGAGCAGGGTGTCGACAGCTCCGTCGATCGGATCACTGCTTCCTGGAACGTAACTCAGGCGAGCGCCGACCCACGCGGAAATCTTGGCCAGCAGTTCCTCGGAGTCCGCGTAATCGCCGAATTCGGTTGCGGCGAAACCGTAGAACTTGTCGGCCTCGGCGTACCGGCTGGGTCGGAGGTAGAGCGACATGTCGTAGTCGGTGACCGGCGCCGGCGTGGTGTTGCCCACGATGGTGGCGTCGTACGACACCTGCAGGTTGCCCACGTCGGCGGGCATGACGTGAATTCGGTTGCCGTGCGGCCCGCTCACTTCCTTGGCCTCGATGGGGGTGCCGTCGAGAACGAAGGACAGTGATTCGGTGACCGTCGTGCCCGGGTGTGGCGCGATCGCGATCTGGAATTCGAGCGTGGTGGCTGCGGTGATGTCTACATCGAGGCGCGCGGATACGTCGCGTTTGAGCACTTGGACTCCTGGCAGGTGGTGGTGGGTGAACGTGCTGCCAGTACCCGTATCCGCCGAAACCAATCCCATCTCGCTCTGCGAGTGTTCAGCGCCACCCCAGCGCCGGAGCGACATCACGCAGCACGGTGTCGAGGACGTGCGCGCAGTAGTCGACGCCCAACTGGTTCGGCACGGTGAGCAACAGCGTATCGGCGGCTGCGATCGCTTCGTCCGCAGCGAGCTCCTCGATCAGTCGATCTGGCTCGCCTGCGTACGTCTTGCCGAATCGGGCTTTGCCACCGTCGATGTAGCCGACCTGATCGTCGCCGCTGCCCTCGCGCCCGAAATAGGCACGATCGAGATCGTTGACGATCGGGAAGATGCTGCGGCTCACGGAAGTTCGCGGAGCGAAGTCATGCCCGGCGTCGCTCCACGTCTTGTGGAATCGTTCGATCTGCTCGGCCTGCAGCTGATGGAACGGAACTCCTGTGTCTTCGCTCAACAGCGTCGAGCTCATCAGATTCATGCCCTGTCGCGCGGTCCATTCGGCGGTTTCGCGGGTGCCGGCACCCCACCAGATGCGCTGCCGTAGACCGGGGGAGTGCGGTTCGAGACGCAGGAGTCCGGGCGGATTGGGAAACATCGGCCGCGGATTGGGCTGTGCGAAGCCCTTGCCCTCGAGGAGATCGAGGTAGATGCGGGTGTGCTCACGGGCCATGTCGGCGTGATCGGAACCCTCGGCCGGTGTGTAGCCGAAATGGCGGTACCCCTCGATGACCTGCTCGGGCGATCCTCGGCTGACCCCGAGCTGCAACCGTCCGCCCGAGATGAGATCGGCGGAACCCGAGTCCTCGGCCATGTAGAACGGGTTCTCGTAGCGCATGTCGATGACGCCGGTGCCGATTTCGATGGTGCTGGTCTTCGCGCCGACGGCAGCGAGGAGTGGGAACGGTGACGCGAGTTGGCTGGCGAAGTGATGAACGCGGTAGTACGCGCCGTCGGCACCCAGTTCTTCGGCCGCGACCGCGAGGTCGATGGACTGCAGCAGCACGTCCGACGCGGACCGCGTCTGCGACTGTGGGGACGCCGACCAATGTCCGAAGGACAGAAATCCGATCTTCTTCATCACGCGCTCTTTCGTTGAAGGATCAACCCATCTCGAATGATGTCAGCACTCGTCGAGATGGATTCATTCCATGCCGCCCAACGAGGGTCTTGCTACGCGCCTATGCCTGCGGTCAAGAGCTTCGCCAGCTCGAGATAGGCGTCGCCGTCGCTCAGTCCGGTCAGTCTGAACACCTCGCGAGTCTGAATACGAACCATGACCGAGGAGGCGACGTCTCCGACGAACGCCGCGTGCACGTCGCGCACTTCGCCGCTGGCCACGCCCTCGCTGATCAACTCCTGGACGCGTCGCGCAGCGATTGCGGTGTTGCGTTCGTACACCGAGCGGGCCGCCTCGAGTGATGCCAGGTCCGTCATGAACTGCTCGGATGCCGATTCCAGTGCTGCTCCCACCGCAGTCAGATATGTGGTGATGCGATTGCGAGTGCCGTCGACCTCGGCGACCGCGCTTTCGACCTGCGTGGTCATGGACTTGAAGTAGTGCACGGTGGCACCGCCGACCAGCTGGTCCTTGCTCGACGCCAGTGTGTACAGCGTGGACTTGGAGCAGCGGAGGCGGGCCGCGATGGTGTCGAGCGTCAGGTGTGCGAAGCCCTCTGCCAGAAACAGGCTCACGAGCTGATCGAAGAGTTCGGAACGGCGAGCCGTGGCATGCGAGGTCACGGGTGCGTTCACATCAGGGATGGTACTGCATCGCCTTGTGCAGTACTCTTCATCAGTACTGCGGATCATCCGGCAGTACTGATCCGAACTCCCCGGAGGTTTTTCACGTGCCCGTCGATCGTCTGCTGCCCACCGCCGAAGCGCGCGACCTCATCGCGCTGACCCGCGACGTGGCAGACAAGGTGCTCGACCCGATCGTCGACGACCACGAACGGCGCGAGGCCTACCCCGACGGAGTGTTCGACACCCTCGGCGAGGCGGGCCTGTTGAGCCTGCCCTACGCGGAGGAATGGGGCGGGGGAGGACAGCCGTACGAGGTCTATCTCCAGGTTCTCGAAGAGCTGGCATCGCGCTGGGCGGCAGTGGCCGTTGCGGTGAGCGTGCACGGCCTGGCCTGCCACCCCCTGATGGTTTTCGGTACCGATCAGCAGAAAGCCGACAAGCTTCCCGGCATGCTCGGTGGTGCACAGATCGGCGCGTACTCATTGTCCGAGGCGCAGGCCGGCTCGGACGCTGCCGCATTGAGTTGCAAGGCCTCCCCGATCGAGGGCGGCTACACGGTCAACGGTTCGAAGGCGTGGATCACGCACGGCGGAGTGGCCGACTTCTACAACCTGTTCGCCCGGACCGGCGAGGGATCGAAAGGCATCTCGTGCTTTCTCGTTCCGGATGGAACCGACGGCCTGAGCTTCGGCAAGCCGGAGGAGAAGATGGGACTGCACGCGATCCCGACGACCTCGGCGCACTATGACAACGTCCACGTACCCACCGAGTGGCGAATCGGTGCCGAGGGGCAGGGGCTGCAGATCGCCTTCAGCGCACTCGATGCCGGACGGCTCGGAATTGCCGCTGTAGCAGTGGGAATCGCCCAGGCAGCACTCGACGACGCAGTGAAGTACGCCCAGGAGCGTACGGCGTTCGGCAAGAAGATCATCGACCACCAGGGCCTCGGTTTCGTGCTGGCGGACATGGCGGCGGCAGTGGACTCGGCCCGCGCCACCTACCTCGATGCTGCCCGTCGGCGTGACGCCGGACTTCCGTACTCGCGCAACGCTTCCGTGGCAAAGCTGATCGCCACCGATGCTGCCATGAAGGTCACCACCGATGCGGTGCAGGTGTTCGGTGGCTACGGGTACACCCGCGACTTCCGCGTCGAGCGATACATGCGCGACGCCAAGATCACTCAGATCTTCGAGGGCACCAACCAGATTCAGCGCCTGGTGATCGCGCGATCACTCGCAACGAACTGACGATCCATTTGCCATTCCACACAACGTAGGGGACATCTGCATGACGACAACCGAACCCGATATCCATACCACTGCGGGTAAATTGGCCGATCTTCGTAAACGTCTCGCGGTTGCGGAGATCCCGTCCGGTGAGGCAGCGGTGGACAAGGTCCACGCCAAAGGCAAACTGACCGCCCGCGAGCGGATCACCGCCCTGCTCGACGAGGGCTCGTTCGTCGAACTCGACGCCCTGGCCCGGCACCGCTCCCAGAACTTCGGGTTGGCCGACAACCGACCCTTCGGGGACGGTGTCGTCACCGGCTACGGCACCGTCGACGGCCGCGATGTGTGCGTGTTCTCCCAGGACGCCACCGTCTTCGGCGGCAGCTTGGGCGAAATCTACGGCGAGAAGATCGTCAAGGTCATGGACCTGGCCGTCAAGACCGGACGCCCCCTGGTCGGCATCAACGAAGGCGCCGGAGCCCGCATCCAGGAAGGCGTCGTCTCCCTCGGACTGTACGGAGAGATCTTCCACCGCAACGTCCGCGCCTCCGGAGTGATCCCGCAGATCTCGGTGATCATGGGACCCGCCGCCGGCGGGCACGTCTACTCCCCGGCCCTGACCGACTTCGTGGTCATGGTCGACGGCACGAGCCAGATGTTCGTCACCGGACCCGACGTCATCAAAACCGTCACCGGCGAAACCGTCACCATGGAAGAACTCGGCGGCGCCACCACCCACATGGAGAAATCCGGAGTCGCGCACTACGTCGCCTCCGGCGAACAGGACGCCCTCGACTACGTCCGCGACCTCCTGTCCTACTTACCCTCGAACAATCGTGCCGACGCCCCCCGCACCGCACCCTCGGACCCAGTACTCGGGTCCATCGAAGACTCGCTGACGGCCGAGGACCTCGAACTCGACACCCTGATCCCCGATTCACCGAACACCCCCTACGACATGCACGAGGTCATCACCCGGATCCTCGACGACGACGAATTCCTCGAAGTCCAACAAGGTCGGGCCCGCAACATCATCGTCGGGTTCGGGCGCATCGACGGCCGCTCGGTGGGGATCGTGGCCAACCAACCCACCCAATTCGCGGGCACCCTCGACATCGACGCCTCCGAGAAAGCAGCCCGCTTCGTACGCACCTGCGACTGCTTCAACGTCCCCATCATCACCCTGGTCGACGTACCCGGATTCCTGCCCGGCACCGGCCAGGAATACAACGGCATCATCCGACGCGGCGCGAAACTGCTCTACGCCTACGGCGAAGCAACCGTCGGGAAGATCACCGTCATCACCCGCAAAGCGTACGGCGGGGCCTACGACGTGATGGGATCCAAGCACATGGGAGCCGACGTCAACCTCGCCTGGCCCACCGCCCAGATCGCGGTCATGGGAGCCTCCGGCGCCGTCGGATTCGTCTACCGCAAACAATTGCTCGAGGCCGCGAAGAACGGTGAAGACGTCGACGCCCTCCGCCTGACACTGCAACAGGAGTACGAGGACACCCTCGTCAACCCCTACATCGCCGCCGAACGCGGCTACCTCGACGCCGTCATCCCCCCGAGCCACACCCGCGGCCAGATCGTCACCGCACTACGACTACTCGAACGCAAACAAGTCACCCTCCCACCCAAGAAACACGGAAACATTCCCCTATGAAAGACGCGAATCACGACGCAGCGAAAGACACGAATCATGCTGCTGCGTCGCCTGATTGGTCGTTTCGCGGGAAGCCGACCGACACCGACATCGCTGCCGTTGTTGCTGTTCTGACCGCGGCGCAGTCGTCGGTGGTCGTCGAAACGCCGGCGGTAACGGATCTGTGGGGTCGCCCCGAGGATCTGCACCGATACGGACTCGCCGGTGCCCCAGCCGTTTTCGTCAATGCCCGATATGGCCAGTGAAGGAATTTCAGTACATGACTACCTCGACTTCCCATAAGAAAATCTCGAAGGTTCTTGTCGCCAATCGTGGTGAGATCGCGGTGCGGGTGATCCGGGCGGCCGCCGATGCCGGGTTGGCCAGTGTCGCTGTGTACGCCGAGCCCGATGCCGATGCCCCGTTCGTCCGCCTGGCCGATGAGGCGTTCGCTCTCGGCGGGCAGACCTCGGCGGAGTCGTATCTGGTGATCGACAAGCTCCTCGACGCCGCCGCCAAGTCCGGTGCCGATGCCATCCACCCCGGCTACGGATTCCTCTCCGAGAACGCCGACTTCGCCCAAGCCGTCATCGACGCCGGACTGATCTGGATCGGACCGTCCCCGCAGTCGATCCGCGACCTCGGCGACAAGGTCACCGCCCGCCACATCGCCGCCCGCGCGAAAGCACCCTCGGTCCCCGGCACCTCCGAACCGGTCAAAGACGCGAACGAAATTTTGGCGTTCGCCGACGAACACGGCCTCCCCATCGCCATCAAAGCCGCATTCGGTGGCGGCGGACGCGGCATGAAAGTCGCGCGCACCCGCGAGGAAATCCCGGAGCTGTTCGATTCGGCCACCCGCGAAGCCGTCGCCGCGTTCGGGCGGGGGGAATGCTTCGTCGAGCGTTACCTCGACAAGCCCCGCCACGTCGAAGCGCAGGTCATCGCCGACCAACACGGCAACGTCATCGTCGCCGGCACCCGCGACTGCTCCCTGCAACGCCGCTTCCAGAAACTCGTCGAAGAAGCCCCCGCCCCGTTCCTCACCGACGCCCAACGCAAAGAAATCCACTCCAGCGCCAAAGCCATCTGCCTCGAAGCCGGCTACTACGGCGCCGGGACCGTCGAATACCTCGTCGGCCAAGACGGCCTCGTGTCGTTCCTCGAAGTCAACACCCGACTACAGGTCGAACACCCCGTCACCGAGGAAACCTCCGGCATCGACCTGGTCCTGCAACAGTTCCGCATCGCCAACGGCGAAGAACTGTCCATCACCGAGGACCCCGAACCACGGGGGCATTCGTTCGAGTTCCGGATCAACGGCGAAGACGCCGGACGCGGGTTCCTGCCCGCCCCCGGACCGGTCACCACCTTCACCGCCCCCTCCGGGCCCGGAGTGCGGGTCGATTCCGGAGTCGAATCCGGCAGTGTGATCGGTGGCCAGTTCGATTCGATGCTCGCCAAACTCATCGTCACCGGAGCCACCCGCGACGAAGCGCTCGCGCGGTCGCGTCGAGCACTCGCGGAGTTCACCGTCGAGGGACTTGCCACGGTGATTCCGTTCCATGCTGCGGTGGTCTCCGATCCGGCGTTCATCGGCGACGGGGACTCGTTCTCGGTGCACACCCGCTGGATCGAAACCGAATGGGACAACCAGGTCCCCCCGTTCACCGCCGGACAACCGCTCGACGACGACGAGGTCCTGCCCCGCCAGCAGGTCATCGTCGAGGTCGGCGGCCGCCGCGTCGAGGTCTCCCTACCCGGGGAACTGACCCTCGGCAGCAACGGCGGCGGTGGTAACGCGGGTGCAGTGCGCCGCAAACCCAAAGCCCGCACCCGCGGCGGTGCCGGGGCCGGCGCGGCATCCGGTGATGCGGTCACCGCACCGATGCAGGGCACCGTGGTCAAAGTCGCCGTCGACGAAGGCCAAACCGTCGACGCCGGCGACCTCATCGCCGTCCTCGAAGCAATGAAAATGGAAAACCCCGTCAACGCCCACAAAGCAGGCACCATCACCGGCCTGACCGTCACCGCAGGCGACGCCATCACCCAAGGCACCGTCCTCGTAGAGATCAAGTAGGGGAGTGTTCGAATGACTGCCCTCGCTGAATCGTTCGACGGTGGTACCTCTCCGGTGCATTCCACCGAGCTCGAAATCGTGTCCACGGTGCTGCGCATGGCGTCGGCCGCACGGGTTCGTCTGGCGGAGGCACTGGACGCGCAGGGGCTGAGCTGGGCGAGGTACGAGGTGCTGGAATTGGTGTCCAGGCGAGGGCCGATGTCCTACAGTGCGCTGTCGCGGGAGTTGGTGCGGCACCGGACGAGTATCACCGCCACGACGGCCAGTCTCGTCGAGGCGGGGCTGCTGGTGCGGAGCGTCAATCCGCGAAATCGGCAGCAGTACATGGTCGAGGCCACCGACTCGGGGCACCGTGCGGTCACTCGGGCCGAGCGCGCGCTCGAGCGCGCTCGGTCGAGAATGGCAGTCGATGCCGATTCTGCTCGGACGCTCGAGGTGTTGCGCGGGATCGAGAAGCAGTGGAACGGTCGGCGCTGACCGGCGGGTGACAACACCGGGCCGTCGGCTCTGACTGCAGTACCTCTGGGGGGGATACCCCCAGGGGTACTTGCATACCCCCTTGGGTATGTGCGAAGCTGGGCGCGTTCGTTCGTTCGAGGGTGTCGTCTGCCCTGTTCGATACCCCCACCCGTATAGGAGCACCATGTCGCTGCGTGACGCCGAAGTTCTTCGTCCACCGGATGATCGGCCTCTGGCCGAGCCGGGCCTACTCGGCCGCGCGGGCGGCTCGATGGTGACCCACCGACGGTGGGTGTTCGGTGTGTGGCTGATCGTGCTCGTGGGCCTGGGTTCGTTTGCGCCCTCGGTGTTCTCGTCGCTCGCCGGAGCGGGATGGCAGGCGAACGGATCCGAATCCGTTCAGGTTCGAGAGTTGGCCCAGCAGCACTTCGGCGGTAATTCCTCGGCGGCGGTGCAGGTGGTCGTCCACTCCGACGCGGCACCCATCACCGATCCCGCTGTTCAGGATGTGATTGCCGATGTGTCCGACGTATTCACCGGCGACCCCAGATTCGGGGACGTCGTTGCGCCGCAACCGGGTATGACGATCAGCCCGGACGGCCGAACCGGCATCGTCATCGCCGGGGCGAACGGCACGACCGACGAGATGGTGAAGGCCGTCGACGATGTGAAGGAGCGGTTGACCGCGCTCTCGACCGACGGAATCGAGGTCTATCCCACCGGATCCTCCGCACTGTGGTCGGATTTCAACAAAGCCAACCACGACGCGATGATCCAGGCCGATTGTTCTCGTGGCCAGTGACATTGGCGATCATGGTGCTTGCGTTCGGATCGCTCGTCGCCGCGGGATTGCCGCTGCTGCTCACCGTCGCCGGACTCGTCGCATCCGCTGGTGGTCTCGTTCTGCTCAACGGTGTCACGCCGATCTCGGTGTGGGCCATGAACTTCGCGATGATGTTCGCCCTCGCCCTCGGCATCGACTACGCACTGTTCATCGTCGCTCGATTCCGCGACGCACTGCGCAACGCCGACCCTCGGGCGGCAGTGGCCGAAACCATGGACACCGCAGGCAAAGCCGTCGTGCTGTCCGGTCTGACGGTCCTGGTGAGTCTGTCCGCAGTACTGCTCGTCCCCGCGCCTGCAGTGCGCACGATGGCTGTCGGGATCATGCTGGCCGTCGCCTTCGTGTTGCTGGCGACCATGACGCTGCTGCCTGCGGCATTGGGGGCGCTCGGGCCCAAGGTCAATGCCGCCTCGTTGCCGTACGCCAAGCGGCAGGAGCATCGATCCCCGAAGTTCGCGGCCTGGGGCGAGTTGTTGCACAAGCACCCGTGGCCGTTCGCCGTCGTCTCCGTGGGAATTCTGATCGCCCTCGCTCTCCCGGTGCTCGGCCTGAAAGTAGCGATGCCGTCGATCGCGGTGGTGCCGGAGGATGCGCCGGTGCGGCAGGGCTACGAACTCGTTCAGGCCCAGTTCGGACCGGGCGCACCGGGTGCGCTGCAGATCGTGGTGCCCGACGCGGATGCTGTCGAGACCGCGACCGTCGCTGCGGGAGTCGACGGGATCTCGATGGTGACGCCGCCGCAGAGTGCCGCTGACGGTTCGGGAGTTGCTCTGCTGCAGGCAATTCCGTCGGTCGATCCGTCCGACGAATCGATGGGTACCATTCTCGCCGATCTGCGATCCACGCTGCCCGATTCGGCACTCGTCGGCGGAGCACCCGCGGAGAACCTGGACCTTCAGCAGGCTCTGAACGACTACCTGCCGATCGTCGTCGGGATCATCCTGGTCCTCGGGTTCGTGCTGCTTCTGGTGGCGCTGCAGGCCCCGCTGATCGCGCTGCTCGGCACTCTGGTGAGCCTGCTGTCCACGGCGGCGGCCTTCGGAGTCGCCAAGTTGATCTTCCAGGACGGCCACGGCGCGTCACTGCTCGGTTTCACCCCGCAGGGATTCCTGGACGGCTGGGGCCCGGTGTTCTTCTTCGCGATGATCTTCGCCATCGCCATGGACTACACGGTGTTCCTGCTGGCCACCGCCAAGGAACACTACGAACGCTCGGGAGACTCCAAGGTGGCTCAGGTCGACGGTTTGGCCCACTCCGGGCGGGTCATCTTTGCCGCAGCAGCGGTGATGGTGGCAGTGTTCTTCACGTTCGCACTCTCCGATCCGTTGCCACCGAAGGAGATGGGCATCATCCTCGGTGTCGCGGTACTGCTCGACGCGTTCCTCGTTCGACTCGTGCTGCTTCCCGTCCTGTTGCGATTGACCGGGCACGGTGCCTGGTGGTCGCCGGCGTGGCTGCGCGCGGTGCTGCCCTCCATCCGCTTTTCGCACTGACACGACAATTTCTCAGGAGTCACCATGAACATCGCATTGTCCACCACGTTGAACGACACCGATTTCGACACCGCGATCGACAGCACAAGAAAGGCGTTGTCGGAGCAAGGATTCGGAGTTCTCACCGAAATCGACATGCAGGCCACCCTCAAAGCCAAGCTCGGCGAGGACATGGAGCGTTACGTGATTCTCGGAGCATGCAACCCGGGGCTGGCTCATCGCGCCGTCGGAGTGATGAAGCAGATCGGCCTGCTGTTGCCGTGCAACGTGGTCGTTCGCGAGAACACGGCCGTAGTGGGATCGGTCGTCGTCGAGGCCATGAACCCGGCCATCATGGTCGAGGTCACCGGTGAGCCCGAGTTGGGTGCGGTCGCCTCCGAGGCCACCGCGAAACTGCAGGCGGCAATCGCAGCACTGGGCGGAACCGGATCCGATCCCGCTTGATGCCCCCGGGGGTACCATCGGGCTCATCATCACAACCATCGAGGGGATCGACATGATCGGCGACGAAGACAGCATCGCACTGGTACTGAACCGGCTCAAGCGTGCGCACGGTCAGCTGGCCGGCGTCATCGGGATGATCGAGAACGGACGCGATTGCAAGGATGTGGTCACTCAGCTCGCGGCGGTCTCCAGGGCGCTGGACAAGGCCGGATTCAAGATCGTGGCCACCGGGCTGCGTGAATGCATGACGGGTGAGAGTGCGGGCGAGAAGGAGCCGATGACCGAGGCCGAGCTCGAGAAGCTGTTCCTGGCACTGGCCTGAGGTCGGGTCGAATCCCACGAGGAAGCGACGGGAGGGCGAACAGTGGGAGACGTGTTTGCCGCGTGACGACGCTGTTGCGCGTCGTCGAGGTCGACATTCGGCGAGTTCGGCTGCATACTTGACTTTGTCCAGAAAAGCGGAGGATAGTATTACTGTGATGCCGATCTCACCGTACGCGGAGCTGTTACGCACCGCCGACATGCGCGTGACCCGTCCCCGGGTCGCGGTGCTCGAGGTCGTCGGATCCAACCCTCATGCAGACACCGACACGGTCCTCGGACTCGTGCGATCGGTGCTGCCCGAGGTGTCGCGGCAAACCGTGTACGACGTGCTCAATGCGTTGACCGCGGCGCGCCTGGTGCGGCGAATCGAACCGGCCGGATCTCCTGCCCGGTACGAATCTCGTGTCGGCGACAATCACCACCACGCGGTGTGCCGCTCCTGCGGCGTCATCGCCGACGTGGACTGCGCGGTCGGCGAAACGCCGTGCCTCACCGCATCGGACTCCGTCGGTTTCACGATCGACGAGGCGGAAGTCATCTACTGGGGCTTCTGCGCACAGTGTTCGGCTGCTCGAGGGCAGTCGACAGCTCCTGTTTCGTTCCCTCCCGGTTCCCGGACACAGCAGAGTTCGTGAACCGACCTCGATCACAGCCCGATCGTCACACCTTGGAAGGAAGCACGTGTCAGAAGATCACACAACACGCGAAAAAGAGATGAACGAGGATCAGCCACAGGAGTCGGGTGGCAAGTGTCCCGTCATGCACGACTCGATGCCGATGCCCGTCGAGGGTGGGAGCAACCGCGAGTGGTGGCCCAAGACTCTGAACCTGAAGATTCTCAAGAAGAACCCGGCCGTCGGCGACCCGATGGGTGCCGACTACGACTATGCCGCCGAGTTCAACTCCCTCGACCTCGCCGAGGTCAAGCGCGACATCGAAGCCCTCATGACCAATTCGCAGCCCTGGTGGCCTGCCGACTTCGGTCACTACGGCCCCTTCTTCATCCGCATGGCGTGGCACGCCGCGGGTACGTACCGCAAGCAGGACGGACGCGGCGGTGCCGGAGCGGGCATGCAGCGCTTCGCACCCCTGAACAGCTGGCCGGACAACGCCAGCCTGGACAAGGCTCGTCGCCTGATCTGGCCGGTCAAGCAGAAGTACGGCCGCAAGCTCTCCTGGGCCGACCTCATCGTGCTCACCGGCAACGTCGCCATCGAATCGATGGGCCTGCCCACCTACGGCTTCGCCGGCGGACGCGTCGACGCCTGGGAGCCGGACGAGGACGTCTACTGGGGCCCGGAGCAGACCTGGCTCGGCGACGAGCGCTACAACGGTGATCGCACGAGCCTCGAGAACCCGCTTGCCGCAGTGCAGATGGGCTTGATCTACGTCAACCCCGAAGGCCCCAACGGCAACCCGGATCCGGTGCAGTCCGCACTGGACATTCGCGAGACCTTCGGCCGGATGGCCATGAACGACATCGAGACCGCGGCACTGGCCGTCGGTGGGCACACGTTCGGTAAGACACACGGTGCAGCGGATCCCGACGTGCACATCGGTGCCGAGCCCGAGGGCGCACCCATCGAGCAGATGGGCCTCGGCTGGAAGAACAGCTACCAGAGCGGTGTCGGCGCGGACGCGATCACCAGTGGTCTCGAAGTCATCTGGACCCCCACGCCCACCCAGTGGGACAACAGCTTCCTCGAGACGCTGTACGGATTCGAGTGGGAGCTCTACAAGAGCCCCGCAGGTGCGCACCAGTGGCGCCCGAAGAACGGCGAGGGCGCGGATCTCGTCCCCGACCCCGCCGATCCCACCAAGCGTCGCCACCCGTCGATGCTGACCTCCGACATCGCGATGCGTGTCGATCCGATCTACGAGCAGATCACCCGTCGCTGGCTCGACCATCCCGAGGAGCTTGCAGAAGAGTTCCAGAAGGCCTGGTTCAAGCTCACCCACCGCGACATGGGACCGGTCTCGCGCTACCTCGGCCCCGAGGTTCCGGCGGAGCCCCTGCTCTGGCAGGACCCGATCCCGGCCGTCGATCACGAGCTGATCGGTGAGGCTCGGATCGCCGAACTCAAGCAGACGATCCTCGACTCCGAACTGACTCAGGATCAGCTGATTTCGGCAGCCTGGGCCGCGGCGTCGTCGTTCCGGGTCAGCGACAAGCGCGGCGGTGCCAACGGTGGCCGTCTGCGGCTCCAGCCCCAGGCGGGCTGGGAGGTCAACGAGCCCGACGAGCTCGCGCAGGTGATTCGTGTGCTCGAAGGAATCCAGCAGTCGTTCTCCGGAACGGTCTCGTTCGCCGACCTCGTCGTTCTCGGTGGCGTTGCCGCTCTCGAGAAGGCGTCCGGTGTCAGCGTGCCGTTCACGCCGGGCCGCATGGACGCGGCGCAGGAGCAGACGGACGTCGATTCGTTCTCGGATCTCGAGCCGAAGGCCGACGGTTTCCGTAACTTCCTCGGCAAGGGGCAGAAGCTTCCCGCGGAGTACTCCCTCGTCGATCGGGCGAACCTGTTGTCGCTCAGCGCACCCGAGATGACCGTGCTCGTCGGCGGACTGCGTGTGCTCGGAGCCAACTTCGGAAAGTCGTCGCACGGCGTCCTGACCGACAAGGTCGGAACGCTCACCAACGACTTCTTCGTCAACCTCCTCGACATGGGTACCGAATGGGTCCCCACTTCGGAGGACGGCATCTACGAGGCCAAGGATGCGTCGACCGGTGAGACGAAGTGGACCGGAACCCGCAACGACCTGGTGTTCGGATCGAACTCCGAATTGCGTGCTCTCGCAGAGGTGTACGCCTGCGACGACGCACAGGACAAGTTCGTCCGGGACTTCGTCGCTGCCTGGGACAAGGTCATGATGCTCGATCGGTTCGAGCTGGCCTGATTCTCTCCACCGAACTCGAAGTTATGGATGGAAACCGTGCTCGATCCATCCATAGCTTCGAGTTCGTCGTTATCGGTCCGTTACTTTCCGTTGCCAATTCGTGTCCTCGGTCCCTGACTCGCCGCAATTTGCGGGAGGCAAGCTACAAGGCATGACACACGACGAGGGCGCGGCAGGAGCCGTCGACCACAACATGGACGAATCGCGCAAGGGAGCATCCGGCTTCGGTTCGTTCCTGGAGATGTTCCAGGATGCCTCCACCGACAAGTCCGACATCGAGCGCTGACGCGGCGGCATCGGAGTCGAACCACGACCCCGACCCGGGTGCGGTCGAGGACTAGCGTGGACACATGAGATCGCCTGTTCCCGAATACCTCGCGTCCGTGCTGGAGGACTGTCGACAGTTCGACGGCGGGTCGGTGACCGAGGGCAACCCGGTTGTGGCTTCGGCGAATCCCGACACGTTCGCAGTCGCCCTCGCCACCGTCGGAGGATCACTGCACGGAGCGGGCGATACCGACACCGAATTCTCGATCCAATCGATAGCCAAAGCCATTGCGTATGCGCTGGCCATCGAGGACAACGGCATCGAGGCGGTGCTCGAGGCCGTCGACGTCGAACCGTCGGGCGACTCGTTCAACGAGATCTCGTTGGAAGCGGAGACCGGAAGACCGCGGAACCCGTTGATCAATGCCGGTGCGCTGGCGGTGCATTCGATGATTCGAGGCCACGGGAGCGAAGGGCGCGCCCAGCGAATGACGGACCTCCTGGGGAGGATGGCGGGGCGCGAACTCTCCGTCGACCGTCAGGTGTACGAGGCCGAACTCGAATCCGACGACCGAAACACCGCGATCGCACACCTGCTGAAGTCGGTCGGCCACCTCGGAGCCGAGCCGGCCGATGTCGTCGACGGCTATGCACGGCAGTGCGCGGTGACCGTGACCTGTGAAGACCTGGCCCGGATCGCCGCGGTGATGGCGAACGGCGGTAAGGATCCCCAGACGGGCGAACAGGTACTCGACCCGGCGATCGATCGCCACGTACTGGCGGTCATGGCGACCTGTGGAATGTACGACGGCAGCGGCAGTTGGCTCGCGACCGTGGGGATACCCGCCAAGAGCGGGGTTGCCGGGGCGATCATCGGTGTGTTGCCGGGTCAGGTGGGGATTGCCGTGCTGTCGCCGAGATTGAACGAGCACGGCAACAGTGTGCGTGGGGTGGAGGTGTTCGAGAGGCTCTCGCGCGATCTGGGTCTGCACATGATGCATGTCGCGCCCAGCGGTGAATCGGCCATCCGTAGCGTCACCGAGGCGGACGACGGGACCACCGTGGAGCTGCAGGGCGATCTTCGGTTCGCGGGTGCAGAGGCGGTCACTGCTCGGTTGGTCGACGGCTTCGGAAAAAACACTTGTACGACACTGGATTTCAGCGAGGTACGTGCAATCGACGGCGCGGCTCGACGGCTCCTGCGCGATGCGTGTCGCGCCTTCGAGGACGACGGTCACCGTGTCGTCGTCCACGACCCCGACGGGTTCATGGAGTCGCCCGACCGGTCAGAGTCGGCCGGCGAGAATCATGTTCCAGTAGGACAGCGGTAGCCCGTATCGGTCGAACGCCCAGGCCGAGCGCCTCGGCTTCAGCGGATCGACGAACGACGGCAGCGATGGCGTCAGGGTTCCGGTGCGGTCGAACTCGGCGGCGATCAAGCTGTGTGCGCCCACCGCGATGGGGGCGACGGTGTAGCCGTCGTACTCCGACAACGGTTGCCCGTTGCGGGCTGCGATCAGATTGTCGACGAGAATCGAAATCTGCTTGCGCAGTGCGCCACCCGAGGAGTCGGTGTCGATGGCTGCGCCGTCACCCGCAGCCCAGACCTCCGGATACACCCGGTGGCGCAGAGTTCGTCCGTCGATGTCGACGACACCGTGCGGCGCAGCCCCGGTCAGGTTCGATTCCTCCAGCCATGTCGGACCGCGGAACGGCGGCACGAGGTGCAGCATGTCGTATCCGAGGCGCTCGTCGACGCCGTCGTGGTCCGTGACGGTGATGTGCCCGCTCTCCGGGTGCAGTGCCGTCACCGCGGTGCGGGTGAGGATGCGCACGCCGAGTTCGCGTAGACGCCCGACGACGATGGTGTCGAGTTGCGGCACACCCAACAGTCGGTGTCGGTCCACCACCAGCGTGATGTCGATCCCCGGCATGCGGCCGGTGCGGGTCCAGTGGTCCGCGGCGAGAAACAACGGCTTGAGTGTGGTGCCGGTGCACCCGACCGGTGGGCGCGGCACGGTGAACACCGCACTGCTGCGGGCAGGTAGATCGCGTACCAGCTGCCAGGTACGTTCGGCACGGTCGAGGTAGTTGCTGGCGACAGTGGGGAATCGGAGGGCGGCCCACACCCCGGGCAGCGCGTCGGTGTCGACGACGAGGCCCTGACCGAGTACGAGGTCCCGGTAGCCGTATTCCGCGCCCGAGGCACATCGCACCCGACGATTCACCGGGTCTATCGCAACCGCCGAGTCTTCGAGCCAGACGCATCCGGTCGGAATCACCGAACGCTGGGTACGCTCGGCCTCGGTCAGCGCTGCCTGACCGGAGCCCACGTACGACAGCAGTGGGCGATAGGTGTGCACCTTCTTGGGCTCCAGCACCGCAACGTCGGAGATGCCCTTCTTCAGCAGTCGTGCTGCCGCGCTGATGCCTGCGTTTCCTCCGCCGACGACGAGCACGTCGTAGGTCGTGTTCGGGGTGGTCACAGCCACACCTTTCCCGCATCGACGGGTGTCATGGCCGTCACCGAGCGGATCACCGGGTCTGTGCTCTCGGCGCGATGACGGACTCGATCGTCGATCGCCGCATCTCTACTCGGTCCGGTAGGAAATCGACGCCGGACTGCTGCAGAGCCGGTGAAAGCACCACAGCCAGTTGCTGATTCCACCGTCCCAGTCGGATGGCGGTGGCGTCGAGCACGGAGTGGACACCGGCGGCGACGCCCGCCACCGACGACAGGTCGAGAATCAACGCTCGTCCTCGCTCGGCGGCCTCACCGAGCGTTTCGGCCAACACCGAAACGTCCGAGTCACCGATCGTGCCGATCACTCGTACGACGATGTCGGCACCTGCGCTCTCGTCGACCGACAGTGTCATCTCGGAATCGAGGCTCTGCGAATCGGTCAGTGACGGAATCACTTCCGCGAGCGGGGACGCAATGGACGGTACGACGATCATGAACACACTCCTGAGCAGCCGAACTCCTCGCCCGGCGCACGGGGAAGTCGACAGTCGACATACGGGGACTGCGGGCTACTCCTCAACCACGCTTCACTCGACTACCCAGCGTGGGGTGTTCGTAAGCCTCGAAACGGCAACGGGTTTGACCGCGGGTCCGACGGGAATACGACAACGATCGCTACACCGTGGGAGGCACGCCGATGACGACAGCCCAATCCGATTACGTACGAGCCCTGACATCGGTGCACGCCGATCCCGGAGTGTACGAACCGCAGGAGGATTCGCTTCTGCTGTGCGATATCGCCGCCACGACGGGCATCGTTCCCGGCGCGCGAGTACTCGACATGTGCACCGGAAGCGGTGCCGTCGCCATCACCGCTGCACTGTTGGGGGCGCGTGAGGTGGTGGCGTTCGACATCGCGTCCCGCGCGGTCGAGTGCGCCCAGCGCAACGCGCGCTCGGTAGGGGTCGAGGTGGACGTCAGAGTGGGGTCCCTGGCCGAGGCAGCCGAACTCGACTCGTTCGACGTGGTTCTCTGCAATCCTCCGTACGTTCCGTCCGAGGTGGTGCCCACCGGAATGGGGCTGCATCGCGCCTGGGACGCAGGCGAGGACGGCCGGATGGTGCTCGATCCACTCTGCCGAGCCGCTGCGTCCCTGTTGACTCCCGGCGGGGTGTTGCTCGTCGTCCACTCGGAGTTCTCCGGACCGCGACGCACCGTGGACATGCTCGCCGACAACGGATTGTCGGTGACGAACGTCGGGAGGCGCACCATCGATTTCGGGCCCGTGATGCATCGTCGCGCGCAGTGGCTCGAAGCTCGTGGAGTATTGGCTCCGGGTCGTCGAACAGAGGAGCTGGTGGTTGTTCGTGGCGACAAGCGATGATTCGGTAGGTCCGCGCACCACTGTGAGAATCGTCCGCGGGGGACCGATGTTGATCGACGGACCGGTGAACATCGAACTCGACGACGGTACGCGAGTGGAATCGGATCGCTTCGTCGTCGCCGTGTGCACGTGTCGGCGTAGCAAGAACTATCCGCTGTGCGACACGAGCCACCGCGCGAAGAAACGACCCTCTCAATCCAACGAGGACTGACCGGCCGACCATCGCTTCATCACGTGGTCGGCGAATTCGTTCTCGACGAAGTCCAGTGCACGCATGCCGAACACCACATCTGCCTCGAGTTCGGGCTCGTGGCGAAGAAGAGTGCCGACCACATCGTGACGTAGCACCTGCTCGTGCACGGCGTCGGCCTCGACGTGCTCGGCGTAGAACGCGATGCATGCCGCGGGGGCATCGAGCCTCTGCAGTCCCTGCACGTAGCGCTGTGACCCGGGCGACGAGGTGATCTCGGTTGCCGCGAGGTGGCCTACGGTCGCGCCGCGGAGTCCTCGGTGCAAACCGAACAACGACATGAGATTGACCCACGCCAACGTCTGCGCCGGTACGCGATCGACGTAGCCGAGGTACGACGCATCGAGGTCTGCGGCCACCATCGATTCGGCCCACAGGTGCTGGTGCAGGCGGTCGCCCTTGCCGCCGCCGTACTCGTCGAATTCGACTGCTACGTACGACGCCTTGGTCTGACCCGTCAGTCGGGGGATGGCCCAGGCATGCGGATCGGCTTCCTTGAGGTGGTAGACGGATCGGTGCACGAAGTATTCGCGCATCTGCTCCCAGGACCCCTCGTCGCGCAGGAACCACGACGGGCCGGTACCCGAAGTCGCCTCGATGGACAGCGCGTCCATCTCTGCCACCGCGTCGGTGCCGGGTTCCACGTTGTCCCGTACGTACGTCAGGAAGGCGGATTCGAGAGCAGCTCGTAGTCGAAGGAGTTCGGGGTCCCATTCCCACGCGTCGGCGACGCCGTCGAACCCGCGGTAGTGCAGTTCGTAGCAGATCAGGAGTGACAGTTGCACGTCACGTGACGTGGGATCGATCTCGGTCGGAGCCGGCACGATCGCAGTCCCGTTCGGTTCACCCGCGGTCAGACACCGGGTGATGGCATCGGAGATCGGCCCACACGGGGTGGGCAGCGCGGGAGAGCGAGCGGTGGACGGGTCGACTGAGAACAACGCGGTCATGGTTGTGGCTACCCGCTGCCGGGCGGTACCAACCACTCACGGCCTCGGTGTTTGTGACCTGTCACAACAGGCAATGCGCAGTGCACGACATCGAACTTCGGAGTCGTTCCATCGGAAGGACCACATGCGCGCAGTGACCTGGCAGGGCAAGAGGAAAGTCAGCGTGGACACCGTTCCCGATCCGCGGATAGAACTACCGACGGACGCGATCGTGAAGATCACGACCACCAACATTTGCGGTTCGGACCTGCATCTGTACGAAACACTCGGTGCCTTCATGGACGAAGGTGACATCCTCGGCCACGAGCCGATGGGCATCGTCGAAGAAGTCGGTTCGCAGACCGGCGATCTGGCAGTCGGAGACCGAGTGGTCATTCCATTCCAGATATCCTGCGGGCACTGCTACATGTGCAATTCGAGCCTGTACACCCAGTGCGAGACCACCCAGGTTCGCGAGCAGGGAATGGGCGCAGCACTGTTCGGCTTCTCCAAGCTCTACGGGCAGGTTCCCGGCGGTCAGGCCGAGTACCTTCGCGTCCCGCAGGCGCAGTTCACACACATCAAAGTGCCGGAGGGGCCGCCGGATTCGCGATTCGTCTACCTCTCCGACGTGTTGCCCACCGCCTGGCAGTCGGTCGAATACGCGGCGATTCCCGATGGGGGTTCGGTGACGGTTCTCGGCCTCGGTCCCATCGGAGACATGGCGGCGCGCATCGCACAGCACAAGGGCGCGCGAGTGATCGCCGTCGACCTCGTTCCCGAGCGACTCGCCCGCGCCGCGGCACGGGGAATCGAGACGGTGAACCTGGCCGAGCACAGCGGTGGCGTCGGCGACGTCATCCGCGAGATGACCGACGGGCGAGGCACGGACTCGGTCATCGATGCGGTGGGCATGGAGGCGCACGGATCTCCGGTCGGCAAACTCGCACAGCAGATAGTCGGAATGCTCCCGGACGCGGTCGCCGCGCCGATGATGCAGAAAGCGGGTGTCGATCGACTCGGCGCGCTGTACTCGGCGATCGATATCGTCCGCCGCGGCGGAACCATCTCGATCATCGGGGTGTACGGCGGCATGGCCGATCCGCTGCCGCTGATGACCATGTTCGACAAGCAGATTCAGCTCCGCATGGGGCAGGCGAACATCAAGAAGTGGGTCGACGACATCATGCCGTTGCTCGGTGACGACGATCCTCTCGGCGTCGATTCGTTCGCCACCCACGAGCTGTCGATCGAGGAGGCTCCGCATGCATACGAGATCTTCCAGAAGAAGCAGGACGGTGCCATCAAGGTGCTACTGAAGCCCTGACGACGTGCTTCGAATACAGCGATGCGGCCCGGAAGTTCACGGGCCGCATCGGTATTCGCAGAAGGGTCGATCAAGCTACATCAGTCGATGGAGATGACATCCTTGGCGATGGCTGCCACGCGCGTCTGTCCTGCGGACACGACTCCGTGGCGGTTCTTGTGTGCCTCTTCGTACGTCACGACGGTGCGAACGTCGGTCGGGTTCGTGAGGTCCTTGATGGCGGCGACGGCGTCCGAGACGTTCAGGTCGTCGTAGTCGGCGATCGGCAGCTCGTCGGCGTCGAGGGTTCCGCTGGCCGATCGTGCGGTGTGGATCGCGTCGGCGACGGTGTCGACTCCCTCGGTACGGGTGACGTCCTCGGCTGCTTCGAGTGCTGCATCGCGGCTTGCCGTCAGCGTCTTGACTGCCACGTCACCGGCGTGAGCGCCGCGGCCCAGAAGTGCAGCGAGGCGGTCCGGGGTGGCGCGAGCTGCGTCCAGTGCGCGGTCGAGGCTGCGAGCCGACCAGTTCGCCGGAGCGTTGACGATCTTGACCGCGGTGCCTGCGGCGGCCTGGAACGGAGTACGACGCAACGCTGCGGGTCCGCCCAGGGCATCTTCCGCGAGCACCGTCTCGAGCCATTCCACCGTTGCGCTGTGCGCGGTGGCCAGCCGAGTCGCCAGTGCGACCACGGAGGGCTCGTTCGCTGCCGTGGCCAGTGCCTTGATGTACTTGGCGCGACCCAGCAGCTGCTGCTCGAGTGCAAGATCACCCAGGAGGGCCTCGTCGAACGGCTGTGCCTGCTCCGCGACCGTCTTGACGGCAGCGAGTGTGCGCCCCAGGAACGGTGCGACGAGTTCGGGCAGTCCGCCGAGCCCGCGAAGGGCTTCCTCGATGGCTGCGGCGCGCTCAAGGCCGTTCGCGGCGTTCTGAGTCAACTCCCTACGTACCGCCTCGGTGCGCGCCTGAACGACGCGAGTTTCCGCGATCTGGATTTCGGTGTTCGTCAGCTGCAGTGCGATGCGCAACTGCGCGATCAACGTGGATGTGCTCATGGTGCTCCCCTTTCGGTTGGGTGGTCGATCACTTCTGGCCGATGCCTGTGGGTCACAGCGTGATGCTCGGCCCTGACAGCAGCGTTACCCGTCGGTAGCTTCGGTCAAACTGATGTGTCCGATGTGTGAAGATCGACACGTACCTTTCGGTCTCGTCTTTCGGGTGCCGGCCCCGTCCGGTTTCGATCGGCTGCCGAGTGGACATCCGGCATCGATGAACACCGAGCTGTACACAGCAACTGTCTCTGCCACCGCGACGGGAGTCATCTCCGACGACGGGATTCTGTCCCTCGGTGTACGCGAACCGAAAGAGCTCGGAGGGCCGGGGGAGCACACCAACCCCGAACAGCTGATGGCCGCCGCATTGTCGAGCTGCCTGGTCGAATCTCTGCGTATCGCGCTCGGAACCGTCGGCGGTAGCGTCGACGAACTGGCGGTGAAGGGCACCGTCGTACTCACCGACTCCGACGCATCGGGCTACGACGCGACGTTCGCTCTTGCGGTATCTCTTCCCGGCACCGATGACGCCGAAGCAGTGTTGGCGCAGGCCACTTCGATCTGCCCGTTTCTCAAGGTCATAGACGGAGTGGAGATCACCCTTGAATGACGCCGTGACGGTCGGCGTGGTCTTCGGTACCTGCGCAAGATGACCTCGATACGCACCCGGTCGACGCGGGCAGTCGGCGCGATCAAAGCCGGGTTCGCCCGCGAGGACACCACCTTGATCGCGGGCGGCCTGACCTTCTACGCCGTCATCGCCGTAGTGCCGCTGCTGCTTCTGAGTATCCGCGCCTGCACTCTGTTGGTGTCGGCGAACTGGGTACGCGGCGGGTTCGACGCGATGTCGGCGCTGTTGCCCGACGCCCTCGGTGCTCGCGCGGCAGTGGATGGATTGGCCACGGCCGGCATCGAACTCGGCCCGATCGGCGTCCTGATAGCCATCTTCCCCGCAACCTTCTACGGGGAGGGGCTGCGCCGGGCGATCGTGCGGTTCGCTCCGACTCGAGAATCGTTCACCGGTTGGCGGGGCCGGTTGGCGATGGTGCCGTTCTTCGCAGCGGCACCGGTCTTGCTGGCAGGGGTCCTCTGCGTGGCGCGGTTGCTCGAAGCATCGACCGGGGGCGGCGGATTCGGTGCCATGGCGCTGCGTGTGTTCCTCGGCTTCAACTGCCTGTGGGTGATCCTGTCGGTCCCCTTGGCGTGGACCTACCGCGTGATTGCTCCACGCGCGGTGGGCTGGCGGGCGCTGATCGTCGGATCACTCGTCACCTCGTCCATCGTCACCGGATTCGTACACGGATTCATCCTGTTCCTGGCGATACCGGTAGACCTGGGTGCGCCGTTCGGAGGCCTCACCGTGATCGGCGGCGGGGTCGCAATCATGCTGTGGATGTTCGTGTTCCATGTGCTGGCCCTCGCCGGCTGGCTGGTCACCGCCGAATTCGATCGGCCCGACGATGCAACCCGAACATCAACTGAGTGAACCCGACGACCGCGAGTGCGCACGTCACCGACATTCCGATGGTCGCCGATGTTCCTGCAGCAGCCGGCGCGGCACCGGCGACCGTCGCCGTGACCGCAGCCGCAATCACCCGCGAGGGACGCTCCCAGACCGTCAGGAAGCCGACGTCCTCGATGCCGGAACCCACTGCGCGGGCACGTGCCATCTCGTGCAGCAATGTCACCACGCCGATCGCGACGACGAGTGGCAACGGGGCTCCCAGAGCCAGGCCGCTCGCCAGCAACAACAGGTCGCTGCAGCGATCGGCGACGGTGTCGAGCAGGTACCCCCACTGGGATTGGGAACGGCCGATCATCGCGACCCCGCCGTCGATACCGTCGAGCAGGCCGGAGATCACGATCAACACAGCTGCGATCAGTGGTGCCGAGGTGCCGGGCCTCGACAGAGCCACCGCCGCCCCTGCCACGACGACGGCGGTGAGGGTGACGGCGTGGGCGGACACGGACGCGCGAACGAGCGGCGCGCTCAGCGAATACACGACGCGAAGCCAACCCGAGACCAACGCCGACGAGGACGGATCGATGTCGTTGTGCAGCGTCGACCACGTCGACAGATACTCCTCGCGAGTCGCCGGCCGTACCGGCGTTCCATGCTGCTTCGACGTACTGCGCTGATTGACCATCGAGAACCCTTGCTCGGCACTGACTGAGAGGAACTCGACGAGCGGGTGACCGGCGATTGCGCGTCGAGACTTCGAAGCGGAGTACCCGTCCACGTCGTTCTCAATCCGCACCGCGGCCCACTCGTCAGTCGTTCTCGGAGTTGCTCGCTCTCCGGCGCGCTTTGAGCCGCGAGATCTTGATGCCCACGGCAGCGAGCACGATCAGCCATCCCGAGATCAACACTCCGCCACCGACGAACGCCGCACGGCGCAGCGGATGTTCGTCGGCGTACACGTAACCGACTGTGCCCCAAATCAATGCAACAAAGGCGATGATCGCCATCATCGCGATCATCGAATACAGCGTTCTGTTCATCGTTCACCCGACCTTGCTGTTACGTCGTCCCCGACGAGCGCGGACATCCATTCTTCCATCACTGACCGCCGCACCGTATTCCCCGTCACCAGGACAGATTCGGTTGATGTTCACCGGTCGAGATCCCGAATTCGACGGCAGTGCGGTGCATGTGCCCGAAGAGATCTCCGGCCACGGCGAGCGGATCACGATCGAGCGCATCGGCCCACCGCGCCGCACGCGCGGTCGAACGCGAACTGCGCCACTCGACGACACCGCTGCCGCCGACGTCCACGGTCATGCGATCGGCACCGGATGCCAGCATTCGGCGCAGAGCGTGGTCACCGAACAGTACGAGTCCGCGCACGTGCACGACGATGTGGCTTCCGCCGGTGTCGGCGGGCCGACCCAGATGTATGCGTGGGTCGACGTCGCCCCACTGCTCCCGCAACGACGCCGCGTCCGGTCCGTCTATCCACACCGCGCAATCTCGCTCGCGGAGAACGGATCCGACCGTGGCGAGCAACGAGGCAGAGCTGTGCCCGGCGGAATCGACGACCACGAGGATCTCGGGTACCGCGTAGACGAGGCCGTGCGTGCGAGCGGCAGGGTCGGTGATGCGCGAGGACAGCATCAGGGCTTCGAGATTCTTGCGTTCGCGATCCCCGCCCGTCCGCTCGGCCCATTCGGGGCCGTCGTGCCAGGCGACCGCTCGGGGCAGGTGCGCCAGGACGGCACCGGCGTCGTAGGCCCGATGCGCGAAATCCCAGTCCTCTCCGCCGTATCCGACGAAAGTCTCGTCGAATCCACCGATCTCGCAGAACAGCTGTCGGCTGCACGACATGACAGCACTGATGATGTACCGGTACGAACGCCGATCGGCATCGAGCAGATCGCGCGAGCGGGAATACCCGTCCCGAAGCCACCCCGGCTCCGACAACTCCGGCGGCGCGGACGATCTGCCGCCGAACCACCCGGCAACGTCCGCGGCGGACCAGCCCGTCAGGTCGGCGTGGCGTCGCCGACCCACGGTGAGGGCATCGGGAACTGCTCCGCTCAGCCGTACCGATTCCGCGATGTACCCGGGCTCGGGGACGGTGTCCGCGTCCAGAAAACACAGAACCTCCCCGTCGGCGGCCGATGCGCCGAGATTGCGTGCAGCCGCCGCGCGAAAGCCGAGATCCTCCTGTCGAACGACGGTGATGTCGAGAGCGGGCCGAAAGGCATCGACGTCCGGTGCGTCGGGGGAGCCGTCGTCGGCCACGATCACCTGGAGCAGGGAGGCCGGGTAGCTCTGCAGTGTCAGCGCGGTGAGTACGAACTCCAGCTGACGTTGCTGGCGAAAGTACGGGATCACCACGGACACTCGCGGATTGCGGTCGACGGGCTCGGCGAGATCCCACCGATTGCCCGGTACCACCCACCGGCCGTCGGGTAGCTCCTTCGCCGTTGTCGCGCATCGTTCGTCGAACAATGCGCCGTACAGCGCGGCTGCCTGCTCGAGTGTGGGGTAGGCGACCACGTCGTCCTTCTGCCAAGTCGTGTCGGGATGGCGTAGTGCCTCTGCCATCGCAGCGGCGAGGCCTTCGACCGAATTCTCGTGAATCCACAGCGCGCCGGGGGAGTTGGCCTCCATCTCCTCCACGTACCGACCGCGCGGGACGAGTGGTCGACGGCCGGCCGCGATCCAGGAATTGATCGAACCCGATGCCGATACGTGTCGGTGGAATGCGACGGGAATCGCGACCGACCGCAGGATCTCGTCCAGCTCGGCATCGGGAACGAAACCGGTCGAGGTGAACGATCGACCGAGTTGCTCTGCAGCAGAACCGAGTTCGCCGATCATGGATTCGTGGCCCGGTGACGCGGACCCGATCGAGAGAACGTCGAGGTCGGTGTCCAGCTTCGTCATGGCACCGAGTACCTCCTCGTGCCCCTTACCGGGGTAGACGAACCCGAGCACACCGACGACTTTTCGCGGGGTGACGCGGTCTTCGATTTGCGCTGTCGCGCGTCCGATCGGGAGCGGGATCACCCGAACGTCGTGCCGGCGATCGAGGACGTCCTCGAGCAGCAGTCGCTCGTGCATGCTGGAGACCACCACCGTCGCCGCGCAGTCGATCACCCGTCGGTAGCAGTCCTTCCGCGCCTCGAATGCGTGGCCGTCGGATGCCTGCGGGACATCGTGCACCGTGAGGGTGATCGGTGCGCGGTGCCGCTGCGCGAAGGCGACGAAAGCAATCGCTGCCTCCCCCGCAGTACGGCCGAACAACCGGTCGGTGAAGTGCACGTGGATCGCAGTGTCGAGGGGCAGCTGTTCGAGACCGGAGATCACCGGACTCGCTGTTGCGGAGGCCAATTCGCGTGCGCAGCGGACGACACCGTGCTCGACCGGCCCCATCACCAGATGATGTACCGGCCCGGTCACGGTGCCAGCCCCAGCGTTCGGATCAGTTCGGCGTGACGTTCGAGCGCCGCACCGACGAATTCGGGACGATCTGCGTACCACTGCAGGTGAGCGCGGTGAACGGAATCCGGCGACAATTCCGCGCCGTCGACCGACCAGTTCGGCCGCGGATCACCTTGCAGTCCAAGTGCTTTCAATACTCGTTCCTCGACGGGCGCGCGAACACCTCCGAGCAATTCGCGTCCCGGGTCCTGCACCGTGCTACCGGTATCCAGATGATCGAGTATCCGCTGCGCGAGAGCGCCGAGCACCGGATTGGTCGCATGGTTGATCGTGTGGGTGGCGTTGCTTCCGGCATCTCGGAACAGGTCGGAGGCAACGATGTCGGTGTCCCGGCGTTCGCGTCGGCGCAACTCGTCGAGGCTCGCTTCGGCTGCCTGTCGCAGACCGTCCTCGGAGACCGGTATGTCCCAGTCCGTCTCGCTGCCGACACCGCGATGGGCGGCGAGAACAGTGCGTAAGTCGTGGTACGGCACCATGTTCGGAACGGCAGCGGGGTCGCTCGGGTGTCGAACGATGACCTGGAAGGGGTGCAGGCCCGCGTATCTGAGCACCGGCCATCGGATGACGGTGGCGTCGGGCGCGAGCGCTTCGGCGAGGTCGGGCACCCCCAGCGGCAGCGACCGATAGCCGGCTCGAACCGGCTGGGTCAGCAGCACCGACGCCTGGCGCACGAGGCGGTCGACGTGGGGCAGGTCCGAGGATTCGAGTTCGTGCACAGGTGGGATGCGCACCGTGCGCAGCGGCATATCCGGATCGGAATCGAGGAGGATGCGCAGCGCCTCGGCCTGGCAATTTCCCCAGACGAGCAGAAGTGGTCTGTCATCGGCGGAGCGAACCGGCTCGTGTGCTGGTGCGTAGAAGTCGCCGTAGTGGCGGGTGCGACCGTCCATGCTTGCCCCGACGTCGTGTGCTCGTTCGTGTTGGACCATTCTCTCGTCAACGTAGACCCGGTGGACGGGCTTCGCCAACCCCGATTGAATCCGGGTGCAACTGGGTACTGGCTACGTATCGCGTGTCGGGACCAGGCACGATCCACCTGCCTGTACCCGAAGGAATTCATGATTCGCGTTGCATCGGTTCCGTCCTCGCACGCCTATGTCCGACACCTGCAGCCCGTCGTCGGCGACTCCCCACGCGCGGCGTCGACCGACCCGGTTGTCGTGCTGCCCGATCCGGTCCCCGTCCGTGTCGACGTACCCGGCCAGTGGTGGCCCCCACGGCTGCTCGATTCTCAGTGGCTCGCCGAGCAGACCGACGTGCACTTCGACGTTCTGCACGTGCATTTCGGGTTCGAGTCCTTCGCCCCGGACGAGCTCACTCGTACGGTCGAGCATCTACGCGCCCACCGGCAGCCGTTGGTGCTGACGGTCCACGACCTGCACAATCCCCATGTCGCGGACAACGCCGATCATCTGCTTCAGCTGGACGTTCTGGTTCGCGCGGCCGCCGCCGTCATCACCCTCACCGCGGGAGCCGCTGCCTGGATTCACGATCGGTGGGGTGTCGAGGCAACTGTGGTGGACCATCCGCACGTCGTGCCGCTCGAGCGGATGGCACTCCCGCGCCCGGCGTCGGACTCGTTCGTCATCGGCGTCAACGCCAAGAACCTGCGGTCCAACATGGACCCGTTGGCGGTGATGGATGCCGTCGTCGAGGCCGCACGATCGCTACCCGACGCCACCGTCCGGTTGGACATCGACGAGGACGTGTTCGAGTCCTCCAGCCACTGGTACAGCCCGACGGTCGGTGCAAAGTTGCTGGACTACACGAGTTTTCCCGATGTCGATGTGCGTGTGCACGAACGTTTCGACGACGACGCGCTGTGGGATTATCTGTCGTCGATCGATGTGTCGGTGTTGCCGTATCGATTCGGAACACACTCGGGCTGGCTCGAGGCCTGCCGCGATCTCGGGACCTCCGTCGTCGTGTCCGACTGCGGCTTCTACGCAGATCAGGCCCGGGTGCACAGTTTCCGAATGGGAATCGATTCGTTCGATCCCGCCACCCTCGTTGCTGCTGTGCAGGCATCGCACGCCGATCGAACGCCGGCAGTCGAACCCGGCGTTCGCGCGGAGCAACGACGACGAATCGCCGCAACTCATGCAACGATCTATTCGACAGTGATCAAGGAGATGCGTTGAACGAGAACCCACTTCGCATCGCGGTGCTGGCGTCATCGAGTTTTCCGGTGGCGCAGCCTTTCGCGGGCGGCCTGGAGGCACATGTCTACAACCTGGTGCGCGCGCTCACCGAGCGCGGGCACCAGGTGAGTTTGTTCGCTGCGGATGGGTCGAGCGTCGACCTGGATGCGACCCTGCTACCGGTACGGACGTTGGATCTGAGTCCGATCTCCATCGCCGACGTCTCGATCACACCCACCGCGATTCGTGAGCATCACGCGTATCTGGCGGTGATGCTCGAACTTGCCGGGACACTGTCTCGGTCCTTCGACATCGTGCACAACCACAGCCTGCATTACCTGCCACTGGCGATGTCGGCGACGCTGCCGGTACCGATGGTGACGACATTGCACACACCGCCGTTCGCGTGGCTGGAGTCCGCAGTTGCGTTGGCCCCTCCCGGTGTCAACACATTTGCCGCGGTCAGCGAGTTCGCCGCCTCGCAGTGGGCCGGCGTCACCGCCGGAACCGTCGTCATTCGCAACGGAATCTCCCTGGAGGACTGGCCGTTCGGTGCCGGCGGTGACTACGTGGTGTGGTCGGGTCGGGTGGTCCCGGAAAAGGGACTGCACCTGGCCATTGCGGCTGCGAAGGAGGCGGGCCGCTCACTGCGAATCGCCGGCCCGCTCAGCAATCTCGAGTACTTCCACGAGTTGGTCGAACCGATGCTCGACGAGAACATCCGCTACGTCGGACACCTCGATCAGCCCGCCCTGGCCGCGTTGGTGGCGGGCGCCGAGGTCGCGCTGGTCTCGCCGGTCTGGTCCGAGCCGTACGGCCTGGTGGTGGCGGAAGCACTGGCCTGTGGCACTCCGGTGGCCGCGTTCGCCAGGGGCGGCATACCGGAGATCGTCGATGCCTCGTCGGGAGTGTTGGTAGCGGCCGACGACGTACACGGCCTCGCCGCGGCGATCCCCGCGGCGGCAGCGCTGAGGAGGTCCGACGTGCGGGCGCGGGCCGAGCAGGTGTGCTCGATGGACCGGATGGTGGACGAGTACGAGGCGCTGTACCACTCGACACTGGCTGCGGCCGCGGACTCCGTCGACACTCGATTCGCGATCGCATGATCGGGTATTACGCGCACCATCACGGGGTCGGCCACATCACGCGTTCCGACGCCATCGCACGGTCGATGGCAGAGCCGATGACGGTGCTGTCCTCGCGCGCTCGACCGGCAGCGCATGCGGCGGCCGAGTGGATCTCGCTTCCGCTCGACGTCGACGATTCCGTGAAAGGCGATGCAGCGGAGGACAGTTCGGCGGGAGGGGTGCTGCACTGGGCTCCTCACGACGTGGACGGTCTGACCGAGCGGATGGCGATCATCGCGGAGTGGGTGGCGCGCGAGCGGCCGCGGGCAGTGGTGGTCGACGTATCGGTGGAAGTCGCGATGTTCCTGCGGCTCATGGGTGTTCGCGTGATCGTGATGGCGATACCGGGGGAGCGTGATGATCCGATCCACGATCTCGCCTATCGGGCAGCGACCCACATCGTTGCGCCGTGGTCACGCGAGGTCTACGACCCGACCTGGCTGCGTCCCTTCGCGGAGAAGACCACCTATGCGGGCTCGATCAGTCGATTCGCCGAACGGGAGCGCGTCGCTGCCCACACCGATCCGACAGTGGTGGTTCTTGGCGCCGCCGGTGGCACGGAGTTGACCCGAGACCTGGTGGACTCGTGGTCGGCGGTGGACGCACGATTCCAGTTCCGCGCGCTCGGCGTCGCGGGTGGCGAGTGGGTGGACGACGTGTGGCCGGTGTTGTGTTCGGCAGCACTCGTCGTCACGCACGCCGGACAGAACGCCGTCGCCGACGTCGCCGCCTCGGGTGCGCCCGCCATCGTGGTGCCGCAGGCTCGACCCTTCGACGAGCAGTCGGCCACCGGACGGGCCCTGGCCCACGGGTCCGTAGCCGAGGTGCTCGATACCTGGCCGTCCGTCGCGCGGTGGCACGCTTCGGCGAACCGCGCCCTCGAGATCGGTGGCCGTCGGTGGTCGGCGTTGCGTACCGAGGGTGCGCCCACCCGCGCCGCCAGGGCGATCGAACAGGCCGCACCTCGAACGGTGCAACAGTGAAGATCGTCGTCGTCACCGTGGTGTCCGGTCGACACGAGCACCTGGCCGCGCAGGTGCGCGGTCTGCGAGGGACCACCGAGGAACAAGTCGACCACGTCGTCGTGTCCATGGGCGACGACGTGATCGTCGACGTACTCGCTCGATCGGGATCCGCCGCGACGTGCATCGAAATGCCCGCGCAGTGTCCGCTCCCGTTGGCGAGCGCCCGCAATCTGGGAGCGGCCGCGGCACTCGATCGCGGCGCAGAGTTGCTGGTGTTCCTGGACGTCGACTGCATCCCGGGGCCGGGATTGCTGGAGCGATACCGCCGTGCGGCAACGCTGCCCGGCAACGAGCGATCGCTGCTCTGCGGTCCGGTGACCTACCTGAAAGCCAAGGACATCGGTGCCGAGGGCGAGGCTCTGACGTCGCTGACCGCGCCGCATCCGGCGCGGCCGAACCCACCGGTCGACACCGTGGAGCCCGGAGACAACTTCGATCTGTTCTGGTCGCTGTCCTTCGCGGTCGGGGCAGCGACCTGGACCGAACTGGGCGGCTTCTGCGAGGACTACACCGGCTACGGCGGTGAGGACACCGACTTCGCAGCCACCGCGGAGGCGTCGGGCATGGGGTTGCGGTGGGTGGGCGGGGCGCACGCCTACCACCAGTTCCATCCGGTTTCCGATCCTCCGGTGGAGCACCTCGACGACATCGTCGCCAATGCGCGCACGTTCTTCGATCGATGGGGGCGGTGGCCGATGATCGGCTGGCTCGACGCCTTCGCCGCTCGCGGCCTCGTCGAGTTCGACGACTTCGGGATTCGCCGCGTCGGTTCGTGAGGTGCAGGAAGTCGACGCCCTCACTCCGGATGCGGCCGGCCGGTGACTAGCCGCCGGTGATGGGTGAGTTGAATGCACACGGGATCGACCGCATCGGGAAGCCCTTCGGATCCAGTGCATTCTTCACGATGCCGATCGCACGGGGTGAGACCGAGATCGACAGATGGTCCGAAAGATCGATCTCGCAACCGTTCTGCAGGGTGACGTTGCGGACCGTGGCACCGGGGCCTGCGGTGAGGAACGTCGTCTTGTACGGGGTGACGACCTCGTCGTACTTGGTGCCGATCACGGTGTACGCGATGCCGGGGTCGGTGTCACCGCCCACTGCCAAGCCCTTGACCAGTTCCGAGTCGATGACCTGATCCGAGGCGGCGGGGCCGGCTATGGCCCCGACGACGCCGAGCACGTTCAGGCCCAGGTTGTTGATCGTGCGACCCAGGGTGCCGATTCCGACGAGGGTGGTGCCGTGGTTGGACCCGGCAACGCTGACGACGGTGTTCACCTTGTTCTTCGTCGGGTCGGCCGGGTTGGCACCCCCCTCGAAGCGCAGGTACTGGCGGGTGACGAGTCCACCCTGGGAATGGCCGACGATGTCGACCTGAGCAGATCCGGTGGCGGCGCGCACCGCGTCGATGTACGTCGCGATCTCCTTCGCGCTCGACGCAACGGATGCCGTGCCGCGCAGCGACTCGAGATTGCCGACGATACTCGAGTCCCGGTCGCCGTAGTTCAGCGCGAAGATGCAATAGCCCTCCTTCTTCAGTGCAGGCGACATCCGCGCGACGTTGTTGTAGGCGTTCTCCCAGGTGCCGTGCAGCAGCACGACCGGGCGTGGATGTGCTGCCGACGGCGTGCAGTTCCAGTCGTTGGCACCCTGAGGTGCGACATCGGGGTTGACGATGCCGTAGAGGAATCCGGCCAGAAAGTTCTTCTGTTCCGGTCCGTGACCCGTGGTCTCGGTTCGCGGGTCGTAGGTGATGGTCGCGGGAGCGGCGGATTCGATGTTCGGCTGGGCGATACCCTGGTCGGCAGCCTTGGGTGACGCCTCTGTCGGGCCGGGCGGAACAACCGTGTCTCCCTGCACGGTGGCCGGCGGCGCGGGTGTAGTGGCGGGCTGTGCCTGTGCCGCGCCACCTGTACCGAGGGTCAGCGAGCACGCCATTGCCGCGATCATCGCAGCGCGCACCGTCGTTGCCTTCCGCGTTGTGCGGAAGGTGGACCGAGAAGTGGTCATGGAGCCTGACTTTCGACGAGGGTTGTTGGACAAGGCGGAACAGTAAGCGCGGGTTTCGGCCGTTTGTGCTCTCCTGCCAGGCGTTTGGAATCTGCCGGTAACCGACGGGTCGTATGTGAGACGACGTCACAACTGAGCTCCGGGATACCGAATCTGGATGAGATGCCGGATATATTCGCCGAAACAATCTATAGGTTTTCTTTATGTTCTACTGTTCGTATGTCTGCGTCCCCCGGTTTCGATCGATGCGGACGCATTCCCGACGTCGAGACCGGGCATCGTTCGAGATGCCTACCCGGCGGGGAAACAAACCTGAAGTGGGTGTCGAGTTCGAGGGGTGGGGCCGGGTGACGACAACAGAGAGCGCGCACGTGTCGCAGGAGGAGTACGTCAGCGGGAGAAGAGCCTCCGACCGTCTGCGGACGCCGAGAGAGACGGCCGCACGCATGCTGGATCGGTACTTCGGTGAACCCGAGGACACACCACCACCGCGCGAGTGCGCCCGCGGTGAGCTCGACGACATGACGACGACCTGTTGTGAACTGGCAAACGGGGTCCTCGAATCCGGTCGGCTACCGATTCCGGGTGCGATGGACGTCTTCCGTGACGCAGCAACCCGGTGGGCAAGAGACGGCGTACCGCTCGGACGTATCCAACATGCCATCAACGAGGGCTGCGCAGTGGCTGTGCGGCAGGCGCCGCGGTCTGTCGGCGAGGGTCCCGGAGATCGGCTCGTCGACGGAACCGTCCTGGTCATGGAACTGTTGAACGTCGTCACCGCGGCCGTGTCCGATGCCTACCTGGCAGAATTCAGGACGCTGACCCAGCACGGTCCCCGCCGCGACGTGGAACTGCTCGATGCGCTGCTCACCGGTGACGGCACGGCTCGCAAGATCGCCGATCGGATGGGTATGCTGCTCGCCGAGGACTATCACGTTGTGGCCCTGCACTTTCCGGCCCACACCGACGAAGCCGGCAGACGGATCGACGCCGCCATGACGGCGGCTCGGAAGCTGCGCAGAATCCACACTGCGCTGGCCACGTTCGACGCGGACTGTGTGCCCATTGCGTCCATCAGCCCCACCGGCGGAACCGTCCTGCTTCCCGATATACCCGGTGTCGACGTCGGCGAACTCGTCCATCGTCTGGCCGACGCAGGTCAGGTAGCGGTGACCGCGACGACCGGGTCCGCTGCGATCGACGACATCGCCGCGACCGCGCCCCATCTGTACGAACTGCTGAGCCTCGTCCGTCGGCTCCGGTACGCACCCGGTACTTACCGAATGTCGGACCTCGTGTTCGAGTATCAGGTCAGCAGGCCGGGCCTGGGTCGCAAACATCTTGTGACACTGATCGATCCTTTGCGCGATTCGGTCGATCTGTTGCCGACGCTGCAGGCGTTCGTCGACTCGGACTCCAACCGGAAGAAGACGGCCACCGGGCTGACGGTGCATCCCAACACCGTCGACTACCGTTTGAAGAGAGTGGAGCAGCTCACCGGACTCGATCCGATGAAGCCGTCCGGGCTTCGAAGATTGCACGCTGCTCTGATCGCCGACCGCCTCGAGGCCCGTCGCGTTCCGGTGGACGAGCGATCACTGTGACCGCGCCGGACGGCGCGGTGCTCGCAGCATCGGCGGCGCTCGATTCGGTGGAGTCCGTGGCTGCTCTGTTTCAGCCCGTCGTCGAACTGGCCACCGGGTCGGTCATCGGATACGAGGCTTTGGCCAGGTGGCCGTTTCCGAGCCACGCCGTTCCCGAGGACGTGTTCGCGCTGGCCCGGGAGCGGGGCATGGTAGGCCGCGTCGACGTCGCGTGTCGCGCCGCCGCGCTTCGGGCGGCACGTGAGCGGGCGTACTCGCGTCGGGTGCGATTCTTTCTCAACATCGAGCCGGGCTGTTTTGCGGACGAACGCGACCTCGACGTCCACCTCGACGCTATCGGCGACGATCTCGACGTCGTCCTCGAGATCACCGAACGAGATCTCGACCGAAACGTCCCATTGCTGATGGCTCTCGTCCGAGGAGCTCGCGCTCGCGGTATGGCAGTGGCCATGGACGACGTCGGTTCGACGCCGGCAACGTTGACACTGCTGGATTCGGTCGCGCCGGACATCGTCAAACTCGATGCGTCGATCGTCCGGTCCCCGTATCGGTCGCGTGCCGCAGTGCGGCGGGTGCGGGCCTATGTCCGCTCGAGCGACGCCGTTCTGCTGGCAGAAGGAATCGAAACCCGCAGGCATCTGCGCCGCGCCAGGTCGGTGGGAGCAACCCTCGGCCAGGGCTGGATGTTCGGCCGTCCGATGCCGCTGCCGATTCCACCGATCCGACAGTGACCGAAAACGAGGGAACCCCGCACCTCGAAGGCCGTTGGGTCTGAGTGCGGGGTTCCGATACGAGCGATCGAGACGATCAGTTCGTGAACTTGTCCTTGATGTTGCCTGCGGCGTCCGAGACGTCGTCGCCGACCTGCTTGGTCTTGCCCGTCGTCTGATCCTTTGCGCCTTCGGCAGCAAGATCGTCGTTGTCGGTCTTGTGGCCGATCTTTTCCTTGGCTTCGCCCACGAGCTCTTCTGCCTTGTGCTTTGCCTTGTCGATGAAATCAGCCATGAGAACTCCTCGAAATCGTTTGTTTTCGTCCGTTCACGGGAAGCTATACCCGCGATCGGAGTCGGTAATCATGCACTGCACATGCGGGTTGTGCCGGGTCGATTCGGGTAACCGGCGACCATGGATTCAGACAACGACACCAAGTCCGCCTCCGACACGCCCTCGCCCGAACATCAGCGCCCGAGCGGCGTGGACGATGCGACCGTGGCCGCTGTGGGAAAGCTGTCCGAGGCCCTCGAATGTGTCGAGCGCGCTCGTGGGCACCTCTACTCGTTTCACCAGCTGATGGGGCACTCGGATCTACTGCTCGGTGAGGCCGTCGACGCACTCGCCGAGGCGGGCCACACCGCCACCTCCGAGCGAATCGACACGGACATGATCGGTCGAAACATTGCGCCGGGGCGGTGGACGTTTCAGCTCGTCGAGGAATTCGACGATGGGTACTGGGGCCCGTTGCGCGAGCACGAACGTGCAGTGCGAAACGAGTTGATGGACGGGCGTCGCCACGTTTTCGAGGCCGAGATGAAGGAACGGCGTCGGACCCACGGTCGCAGTGGCCACGAAGCGCGACCGAGCGACTGACACCGACCGGAAACGACGAAACACCGACCTCGCCGAGTAACGGTGAGGTCGGTGTTTCGGGTGGAGAGTGTCTAGCCTGCCTGCTGTGCTGCCTCTACTTCGCTGCTGGCACTCGCGGTGGAGAGCTGGCCACCGGAGTTCTCCAGGTGTGCGCGCACGAACCAGTGGAAGAGTTCGAGTTGCGCGCTCTGCCCGATGAGCATGTCCTCGGTCACCGGGTCGATCTCGCCGACCTCTTCGATGTTCTTACGAGTGGTCTCGATGACTCCGGTGTACACCAGGTCGAGTGCACCGAGGTGCTCGATGGCCGTCGCGCGACCGATCGAGTAGTCGTCCCAGCTGCGCTCGGAGACGATGGTGCCCGGCGTGCCCTTGGCCGAGGAGCCGAGGGTCGCGATGCGCTCGGCGACCTCGTCCGCGAAGCCGCGAACTGCTTCGACCTGCGGATCGAGCATCTCGTGAACCGAGATGAAGTTGGGTCCGACGACATTCCAGTGAATGTGCTTGAGAGTGAGGTGGAGATCGTTGTAGGCGTTCAGTCGATCCTGAAGGATCGCGGCGACGCGCGCGCCCACTTCCGAGGTGAGTCCGGGAACGGTGTACGAGTTCTTTTCAGCCATGTGCAGTGTTTGCCCCATCCCCCCGGAACACAAACATGCCCCGCCGAATCGAATTCGGCGGGGCATGTGTGGTGAGGGGTCAGGACTTGTCGAGTCTCGGTGAATCCGTGCCCGACGTTCCGGTCGACGAGGTGCCGGTCGAGGAGGTTCCGTCCGTCGGATCGACGATCGGGCTGTCGGCAGCGACGTCGTCGATCACGTCGGCGCTGTCGTCTTCGGCCGGAGGATTCTTCAGGCTCAGGATGATCGAGCCTGCCAGGACCACGATGATGACCACCAGGCTGACCAGCGAGGGAATCTCGGGGATCGAGGTGCTGATCACCTTGTGTCCGGCCTGGAGGATCAGCTTGACGCCGATGAAGGCCAGGATGATCGCCAGTCCCTTGGACAGGTAGTGGAACTTCTCGAGCAGCCCTGCGAGCAGGAAGTACAGGGCGCGAAGGCCGAGGATGGCGAACGCGTTCGAGGAGTAGACGATGAACGGGTCGTCGGTCACCGCCAGGACGGCGGGAACGCTGTCGACTGCGAACACCAGGTCGGCGGCTTCGATGGCCACCACGACGGCGAGCAGCGGCGTCGCCACGCGCTTGCCGGCTTCCTTGACGAAGAACTTGGTACCGGAGTATTCGTCCTGGACCGGGATGATCTTGCGCAGCAGGCGAACCGCGAGCGAGTTGCCCGGGTCGTACGACTCCTCCTCGTCCTTCATCAGCTTGTAGGCGCTGTAGAGCAGGATGGCTGCGAAGACGAACAGAACGGCAGCGAACTTGCTGACGATGGCCACACCGGCCGCCAGGAAGATGGCACGGAATACAAGGGCACCGATCACACCGAAGAACAGCACGCGGTGCTGGTACTCACGGGGAACCTTGAAGTAACCGAAGATCAGCGCGAAGACGAAGAGATTGTCGACGGACAGACTCTTCTCGAGCAACCAGGCCGTCGTGTATTCGACTCCGGCCGTGGTTCCCAGGGTGAAGAACACCACGATGCCGAAGATGATGGCCACGCCGACCCACAGCGCGCTCCACCATGCGGCTTCCTTGAAGCCGATGATGTGGGCACCGCGGTGTGCCAACAGGTCGATGGCCAACAGGATCAGTACGACGGCACCGAATGCCGCCCATGCCCACCACGGGACGACGTTCATGAACGGCCACCTCTACTCGTGAATTTGCTGCCGAGTTGCTTCAACTTCGCCTGGTTCTCGGGCTTGGTCGCGTACCGACGTGCTTGATCGATCATCTTCTTGCCCTGTGGGCTGCGAGCAAACGATGTCAACTTCTGTGTCAACGACGCCATCTGTCACACGCTCCTTTTCGTTCTCGTCTGTCTTCGTCCTACCGGTGTTCCGGCCGTGCATTCGGGCCTCGGCGGAAAACGCGTGGTCATTCCGCGACTACTCCAGTGTGACTGTTCGCTTTCCTGCAGGCATGGTCGTTTTGCGGACACGTTTCGACCGATTTCTTTGCCCGGTTACGGCAATCAGAGTGGTCTCTCCCCGTCACGACGACGAGCGGACCTCGGGCCAGTCGAGCAACTTGGCTCCGAGTACCGCCGTGTGCAGCGCGAACGCCTCGACGGGGTTGCCCACATTCTGCCCGGTCAAATCCTTTATTCGAGACAATCTGTAGGTGACCGCCCGCACCGACAGATGCATCCGTCGCGCGGTGGAGGCGGTGTTCGCGCCGGTGTCGAAGTACACCTGCAATGTCTCGAGCAGAGGACCCGCCCCTCCGCGCGCGCCCAGCAACGGTGTCAACAACGTGTCGACCAGATCGGCGATCGCCGCACGATCGCTGATCAGCACGCGGTAGACGAGCAGATCACGAGCATCGACCACGGACGCGTCGAATCCGAGCGAGGCGGCGAGATCGAGTGCGTCGAGTGCTTCCCGGTACGACGCCGCGACACCCACCGCCCCGCTGCGAGGGCGGCCGACCCCGATCTGCGTCCGGCCGTATTCGCCTTTGCGACGGAGATCGACCGATTCGCTCGACGCCGATGTCGAGGTACCCAGGGCGCGTCCGACCCGGTTGAGGACGTGGTCGACGGCGTCGAGATCGGGTGCCGGGAACACCAGAATCAACCGGTCCTGCTTGGTGGCGACGAGTAACTCGGCGTCTCCCTTGCTGCCCTGCACACTGCGCTCGACGAGGGTGATGGCAGAGCTGGCGTCGGTGAACGGCTTGGTCGACGTCACCACGGCCACCACGTGGGGACTCGACAGGTCGAGGCCGAACGTCTGCGCGCGCCCGAGTACCCCAGCGACATCGGAGGTGCCCGAGAGCAGATCGTCGACGAATTCACGGCGGGCGAGTACCTCGGCCCGCACGAGAGTGCGCCGGGCGAGCTGAAATCCCTCGGCCAGTTCGGCCACCGCATCGTCGACCCCGCGCAGCATCACCTCGCCCGCGGTGACGACTCCGGCCGGGTCATCCGCGGCGGCGACGACAGCGGGTAGTTCGCGCCACAGTCGCCACGCCGAGGACAGGTACAGATCGAGCAGTGCCCGCAGTGCGACGCCCGCGCGGGCGGCAGCATCGCCCTGCGCTCGAAACTCGTGCAGCTGCCCGCGGCTCAGTGGGACGCCCGCATCGACGGCGTCGGCGAGGACTTCGAGGAAGCTGCCCAGCAGAGCGACATCGAGTCCGCCGGCGTCCGACGCTGCCTGCGCAGCGACCGAATTCAGCGGTAGCGCATCGCGCTGTGTGGCCATCTGTTCTCGTGTCTCCCATCGGACTCGAGGTCAATGGTAGGCATCGGGGTCTCGGTGGAGAAACGGATCGGTACGTGAATCGGCCGATTTCACCGCGTGTTCGGCGTGCGAGAGGCGGTATCTGGGAGCACAATCAGCCGATCCGCACCGTTCGTCTCCACGTTGGGAGTGCCGGCCATGGCCTCGTCGAACCGACCTGCATCGAGTCTGCGATCGCAACTGCTTCGCAAGAAGCCGATCGTGGATCCGGACCAGCAGAGCAGTGGCGGGTTGGAACGGACCATCGGCACCTTCCAACTGACGATGTTCGGCGTCGGTGCCACCATCGGTACCGGCATCTTCTTCGTCCTCTCGCTCGCGGTTCCCGAAGCCGGTCCCGCAGTGGTGCTCTCGTTCCTGGCCGCGGGTATCGCGGCCGGCCTCGCAGCCATCTGCTACGCGGAAATGGCGTCGGCGGTACCGGTTTCGGGCTCGACCTACTCCTACGCGTACGTGACGATGGGTGAGGTGGTCGCGATGGGCGTCGCCGCCTGCCTGTTGCTCGAGTACGGAGTGTCCAGCGCTGCCGTTGCCGTCGGGTGGAGCGGGTACCTCAACGAGTTGCTGAACAATCTCTTCGGCTTCACCATCCCGCACGCGCTGTCCGCTGCGCCGGGTGACGCCGATCCCGGCATCATGAATCTGCCTGCAGTGGTGCTGATCGTGCTGTGCGCCGTTCTGCTCATTCGTGGTGCGAGCGAGTCAGCGGCCGTCAACGCAGTCATGGTCGTCATCAAACTCGGTGTCTTGGCACTGTTCGCGATCGTCGGATTCACCGCCTTCGACTCCGGCAACTTCTCGGACTTCATGCCGTTGGGCGCAGCAGGGGTGACGGCGGCCGCGGGCACGATCTTCTTCTCGTTCATCGGACTCGACGCGGTGTCCACCGCGGGCGACGAGGTGAAAGATCCGCAGAAGACCATGCCGCGCGCCATCATTGCGGCGCTGATCGTCGTCATCGTGTTCTATCTCGTCGTGGCGGTGGCCGCCCTGGGGACTCAGCCCTGGACCGACTTCGCCGGCCAGGAGGAAGCCGGGCTGGCAGAGATCCTGCGCAACGTCACTGGGCAAGCCTGGCCGGCAACGATTCTGGCCGCAGGTGCGGTCATCTCCATCTTCTCGGTGACCCTGGTGACGATGTACGGGCAGACGCGCATCCTGTTCGCCATGGGGCGAGACGGCATGTTGCCCAAAGCTTTCGCCAAGGTCAGTCCCCGCACGCACACGCCGGTCAACAACACGATCGTCGTCGCCGTCGTGATCTCGATCCTCGCCGCGTTCATTCCGCTCGACAAGCTGGCGGACCTGGTGTCCATCGGCACCCTCGTCGCGTTCATCGTCGTGTCGATCGGAGTGATCGTGCTGCGCCGCTCGATGCCCGATCTCGAACGGCCGTTCAAGGTTCCGGGATACCCGGTGACTCCGGTGCTGTCGGTTCTCGCCTGCCTGTACATCCTGTCCGGACTGCACTGGACCACGTGGTTCTGGTTCGGGCTCTGGCTCGCGGTGGTGTTGGCGTTCTACTGGTTCTGGGGTCGGCACCACTCGACGCTGCGCGGTACGGAACAGGACGCACGATGAGCGTGCTGATCGCATTCGCACCGGGGAAAGGCAGCGTCGGTGCCCTCGATCTCGGTGCCCAGCTCGCTCGGTCGTTGGGCACCGACATCGATGTGGCAACGGTGGTACCGAAGCCGTGGTCGACTCCGTCGATGGCACGGGTGGATGCGGAATTCGCCGACTGGGCAGCGACGACCGCAGCCGAATCGGAGGCGAAAGCGCGCCACTACCTCGAAGATCGGGCACCCGACATCGCTGCGTCGTTTCACCGATTCGCACACCGCTCGGTGTCGACGGCGTTGACCGAAGCGGCCGAGAGCATGTCGGCCTCGGTGCTGGTGCTCGGCTCCTCTGGCGACGGTGCTCTCGGGCAGGTGGTCGTCGGGTCGACGGCAGACAAGCTTCTGCACTCGTCCCCGGTGACCGTGGCGCTCGCTCCCCGCGGCTATCGGATGCGCGAACGCGCCACGCTGACTCGGATCACGTGCGCGTTCTCCGGTGACAGCGAGGCCTCGCGCGTCGTGGGTCCGACGGCCGAACTCGCCCGAGACTCGGGCATCCCGCTGCGCCTGGCGTCGTTCGTCGTCCGCGGGGCGACGATGTATCCGCCCGAAGTCGGCCTACGCGTCGAGGACGACGTCGCCGCCGAACTCGCCGTGGGGTTGAGCGGTGCCTTGACCGCAGCGATGGACGACGCAGTCGCAGTAGGGCTTCCGGCCGACCAGGTGACAACCGAACTGGCCATGGCAGGCAGCTGGCGCGAGGCCCTCGACGAAGTTCACTGGCAGGACGGCGAGGTGCTGTCCATCGGATCGTCCGGGCCGCTGGGGCCGATCGCTCGGGTGTTCCTCGGGTCGCGGGCGACCAAGATCATCAGACACTCACCGGTGCCCATCCTGGTGTTGCCGCGACAGTGAGGCAGGTCGGTACTCAGTCCCGGTAGTCCGGTGCGATGCGATCGGCGAGCCTGAGCAGTGCACTCCAGGCGAGCGCGTTCGCGTCCGGATCCGAGAAGTCCTCGCCCGTGGCGGTTCCGGCGAGTTGCTGCGCAGCGTGCTCCGCCGTCTCGTGATCGGGAAGAATCAGTGCGGAACCGCCCGCTAGTGCGTCGACCTGGATCTGACATGCTTTGTTGAGGTACAGCATTCGGAGAAAAGCCGCTCCCGCGGTGGCACCCGTGGTGAGCAGTCCGTGATTGCGCAGAATCATCGAGTTGTGCCCTCCGAGGTCTGCCACCAGCCGCTTCTGTTCGTCGAGATCGAGCGCCACACCCTCGTAGTCGTGATACGCCACTCGGCCGTAGAACTCCATCGAGATCTGGTTGAGCGGAAGCAAACCCTGTTGCTGGGCGGCCACCGCGCACCCCGCACGAGTGTGGGTGTGCAGCACACAGTGCGCGTCGTCCCGTTCGGCGTGGATAGCACTGTGGATTACGAACCCGGCAGGATTGACGCGATGATCGCCTCGGTGCAGAGGGCGGCCGTCGAGGCCGATCTCGACCAGCGAAGAGGCAGTGATCTCCTCGAACATCAGACCGTACGGATTGATGAGGAAACGGTGTTCCGGCCCGGGAATTCGCAGCGAGATATGGGTGAAGATGAGGTCGGTCATCCCGAAGTGCGCCGTGAGGCGGTAGACCGCAGCCAGTTCGCGGCGGAGCCGATAGTTCTCGTCGTCCGATATCGTCACGTCGTCGATCCTAGGTTTCGGTGGTGCCGCGCAGGCCGTCGGCCATCTGCTCGGCTACACGGATCTGGAACATTGCCGTGATCTGGTCCCAACCCGGCATCAGATTCGTTGCATCGGATCCGGGTGATCGTCTGCCTGCCTGTAGTTTGTAGAGAATCGGAAGGTCTTGTTCGTTGACGCCGAACAGGACCTCTCCCAGCTTCTTTCGGGCCGCGCCGTAGTCCTCGCCACTCGCCGAGTGGTCGACGAACACCGCCATGTGCTCGATGGTTCGAGTCGGCGAAATCGGCTCGAACCCGATCACCTGAAACCAGTCCGCTTCGAGAAACAGCAGTGCGTTGGGGAAGACACAGAAAATGTCCTGTCCGGCAACACGATCCGCCGGAACGTCACCGAGAAAGGGGAGGGAGTCCTCGGTCTTCTGGGCTTTACCCAACGCGCCTCGGGGGTAGGTGCCGCCCAATATGTTCGCACTCAACGCGACGTCGTCGACGTCGAGTGATGACGCCACCGGGCCGACCTGAGGGTGGACGAATGGAAGGTGGTAGAAATCCAAGAAGTTCTCGACGATGAGCTTCCAGTTCACCCCGATGTCGAACTCGCGCTCTTCGGCAAGATGCAAGCGGTCGAAATCGACATGGTCCCATCGCTCGATTAGTGGGCCCAGTGCTTCCTCGAACGGTTCATGCCCTCCGGGCCCGGTCCACAGATCCACGAACACCATTCCCGCCCAGCGTTTCGAGGGCACCTCGAGCAACCCGAGACTTTCTGCCAGGGCCGGCTCGACTCTTCCTCCTCGTTCTCGATTGACGAACGGGGCCGCCGCGAGTGCACCGTCGAGAGCGTAGGACCAGCAGTGATACGCGCATTGGATCCGACGTTGAACCTGAATGGGTTCCTCGGTGAGCGCCATCCCTCGATGGCGACACGCATTGTGAAACACTCGAATTTCGCCGGCGCGATCCTTGACCATGAGTAGTGGCTTACCTCCAACTCGAACCGGATGTACCGCACCCGGTTCGGCCACCCAGTGCTCGAATCCGAGCCATGACCATCCCGATGAGAAGATCCTGTCGTTCTCCAAGTCGAGCACGGACTGGTCGGTGTATGCCCTTGCGGGAAGTATTGCTGCGCCTGTGGGAGTGTCGTCGAGAGGACCGTCGACGACGATATTTCCGGTGGCTGTGACACGGTGTGTTGCAGTCGATCGCGCCATCGTCATGATGACATCTCCTCGGGTGCTCGAGATGGTTCGGGTGTGGATGCAGACTCGGTGAAGGCAATGTCGGCCCACTCTCGGAGAACGAGAGCCTCGGTCCATCGGTCCGAGACCTCGCGGCCGTCTCGGTCTGTCCACGCATATGGACGCGGGCCGAGTTCGGTGCAGAACATCACCGATTCGCGGTCGTTCGATGCGGCTCGGATCGATGCGAAGGCCTGAACCCACCACTGCCGAAATCGACTCTCCCACAGACGGTGCTGCGGGTACCCGAGCGGAATCTGGACTTGGCATCGGGTGGCGATTCTGCCCTGCACCGAACCCGCACGTTCGAGGACTCGACGCAGATGTTCTTCGATCACGACATCGGGCAGATCCGAGAATTCGTTGGCGCAGACGAAATGCGACAAGTCGATCGCGAGCGACACCGAGGAGTCGAGGTGATCGAGCAGCCTCGAAGTGAACCGAAGATCGTTTGTGACGGTTCCTCGGTGGGTTTCGATCTGCACATCGATGCCCTCGGCGGCGGCGCGGCGATGCCATCGACTCAGGGTCCTCGCGGCCACAGCAGGATCGGCATCGAATATCTGCGCGCACAAAACCATCTGGTGGGCATCGACAGAATGCGCGTAGCGAAGTGACGCCTCGAGGGCCGCGTCGGTTGGTACAAACGCGAACACCGCGGAGTTCAGCCCGTAATCGCGGAGCAGCGGTGCGATATCCGTCGACGCAGCCACCTGTTTGGCACCGAGATCGATGGCAAGGCCGTCGAATCGGCTCTCGGCGATCGCAGCGACCTGCTCGGCCAACGTCCACGGTGGTCCACCGAACGGAAGGTCTTCCATCGCCCAGAGCGACTGAAAGTGCTCGAGCACCAATGGTGCGGTCACGAGGGTGCACCGGCGGAAGTGCTCGCGAGGAGTTCTCCGGCATTGACGGAATCGATCGGTGACCCGGTCTGCAGCCACGATTTCGCCTGTCTGGCCTGGACGCTGATGTACTCGGCTGCAGTGCCCGCGGACAGGTACGCGACGTGTGGGGTGAGCAGGACCGATGGGTGCCCGAGTAGGGGGTGCCGGGCCGATGGCGGCTCGATGTCGAGCGTGTCGACTCCTGCGCCCGCGAGATGTCCGGAGTCGAGAGCGGCGGCCAGCGCAGCGCTGTCGACCAGACCTCCGCGCGAGACATTGATCAAGTAGGACCCCGGCTTCATCGACTCGAGGAATGCAGCGTCGACCATTCCCGAGGTGTCGGGTGTCAATGGGAGGTGCAGGCTCAGCACGTCGGAGCGAGCAAGGATCTCCGCGAACGGTGCCGCGGTCACGGTGCCGAAGTGCCGTTCGTCGGCAATCGGGTCATACGCGAGAACTGAACCTGCTTGCATTACAGCCAAAGTCGAATAGGCCTTCCCGATCCGACCGAGGCCCAACACTCCGACGGTGACCTCGGACATTCGCAGTGGGGGTGCCGACGGGCGCTCGTTCCATCCTCGGGACACTCCGGCGGCGGCAAAGAACGGCAACCGCCGGATCAGTGCCCATGTCATCGCCCAGGCATGCGCCGCGACATCCTCGGTGGCGATATGCCCTACCGTCGAGACGTAGACACCCGCCGCCGTCGCAGCCTCGAGATCGACGTTGTCGTACCCCCGGGACAGCAGTGCTATCAGCCGGAGGTTCGGCATCTGAGCGACCATCCGCGCAGTAATCTGCGCGTAACCGACCATGAGCACCGAGGCCTCTCGGGCGGCTGCGAGAATCTCCCCGGGATCACGTGTTTCGAGAACGGTCACTCGGAATCCGGCGTTGTGCAGCAGTTCTACGCCCGGCCCCGAGTCGAGGTCGTCGACGTCGGTGTACACCGCCAACGGCGCGTGATCGTGCATGGAGAACTCCAGTCAGTGAAGATGCGACAGAAATTGCTTGGTGCGCTCGTGCTTCGGGGCATCGAAGAATTGGTCCGGCTGTGCCTGTTCGACGATGACTCCGCGGTCGAACAACGCAACCTCGTCTGCGACGCGGCGTGCGAATCGCGCCTCGTGCGTGACCACGACCATCGTCATACCCTGGCCGGCAAGGTCTTCCATCACATCGAGCACCTCACCGACCAATTCGGGGTCGAGTGCGGACGTCGGTTCGTCGAAGAGCATCACAGCCGGTTCGAGCACCAGGGCTCGAGCAATGGCTACTCGCTGTTGCTGACCACCGGATAGTTCGGCGGGGTAGTGCGCGAGCCTGTTTCCCATACCGACACGATCGAGTATGGCGGCGGCACGCTCTCGCGCCTCCTTCTTCTTCATCCCCTTGACCTCGGTGAGACCGAGCATGACGTTGTGAACGGCGTCGAGATGGGCAAAGAGATTGAACCGCTGAAACACCATGCCGATATCGCGACGTTGGACGGCCAAGGTCCGTTCGGGCAGCGGCCGTTGTCTTCCGTTCGAGGCGACCTCCGCGCCGAGTTGTCTACCTCGAAGGAGGACCGCACCGTCGTCGGCGGGCTCCAGTAGAGCCATCAGCCTCAGTATCGTCGACTTACCCGACCCAGAGGGTCCCAGGATCGCTTTCACCTCGCCTTCTCGAACCGTGAAATCGACCCCCTTGAGAATTTCGTTGGAGCCGTACTTCTTCCGTAGCCCCAGCGCCTCGAGCACCGGAACTGTCGTCGATGCCTCGCGGGTCGGGTTCGCAGTCATACGGTTGCCTTCGGGACGGCGATGGTGGGTATCGAGGTGTCGATTCCCTTGGATATCCATCGGTATCGACGCTCGATGACGCTCTGGACGGCCATGGCGATACTGACGATGACGAGGTAGTAAATCAGCGCCGCCGCGTAGTACTCGGCGTATCGGAACGTCACGGACACTTCCGCCTGCGCAGTGGTGAGCAACTCACGCAGCGAGATCACCGATGCCAGTGAGGTGTATTTGAGCATGGCTATGAACTCGTTCCCCGCAGGGGGGAGAGCCACTTTGATCGCTTGCGGCAGTACGACTCTGAACATGACCCGCCGAGGCGTCAGACCGAGTGCACGTGCTGCGAGATGTTGACCGTCGTCGACGCTGCTCAAGGCCGATCGGCTGATCTCGGCCATGTACGCGGCCTCCACCACAGCGAATCCGATGAATGCCGCGATGAAGGGGGTGAACCAGTTGTCACGTAGCCCGGGGAACAGCTGGGGCCCGGCGTTCCAGATGATCAGGAGTACGAGCAGCGTGGGGATCGCCCGGAAGAACCAGACGTATATGCCCGCGCCGGAGCGAAGTATCGGGTTCTTGGAGAGTCTGCCCAGCGCCACCACAAAACCGATCAGTGTCGCGAAGATCATGGATACGACAGCAAGTGCCAGTGAAAGCCAAGCACCGTAAAGGAATTCGCTCGACGTCAATGCGTCGAAGAAGATCTCGGTGTCGAATGTCATCGCTGTCGACTATTCCGTCGAGATGCGGGCGGGGTCGAGACCGTATTTGTCGGCGATAGATGCGAGGGTGCCGTCCGCGTCCATCTCCACCAGCGCGTCGGCGACCGGCTGCGACAGTGGCGAACCTTTCAGCGTGAAGACACCGAACTTGGTGTCGACCGGGAAAATTCCCGCGACCTCCTGGAGAGCACCGGAGGACTTGCTGACCATATCCACCACGGCGACATCGGTCTCGATCAGTGCGTCTGCTTTCGCATTCGTCACTGCAGCAACGGTTTCGGCGGTCTTTGGATATGGCTGGATGGTGATTCCCGGCCTGCCGTCTGCGGTGAACTCGTCGGACAGCGCCTTCAGCGTCAACTCGTTCGAACCGCCGCCCTGTACCGCTACGGTTTTGCCCGAGAGGTCGTCCGAGGTGGTGATCGAGGAGTCACCGGTTCGAGTGATCAGGCTGGGGCCGGTCTCGAGGAACGGCGCGCCGTCGGCTACCTCGAGTCGTTCAGGACTCAGATACAGTGCTGCCCAAAGGACATCGCAACGCTTTGCCTGCAAAGCCGGCATCAGGCCGTCGAACGAAGTGTTTTGCCAGGTGATGTCCAGTCCCCATTTGTCGGCCAGTGCACGTGCTCCGTCGGGATCGAAACCGACCGGGTTGCTGGTGTCGCCGTTCTCCAGGTATTCCATGGGTGCGTACTCGGGGTCGGTGCACACCGAAAGTTCGCCTCCCCGTAGAAGTCCCGCGGGTGCGTCACCCTCTGCCTCGGAAGACCCCGAGGTGCTACTGCACGAGGAAAGTAGAAGTGCGCCGGACGCCACCACCGCGGCAAGTGCGTACGTTCTTCTCATCGGTGGTTCCTCCGTGGGGGTAGCGAACCATCCGCATGCCAAGGCGTCGGTTCGTTGTTCAATGGGCTGGACCGAACAATACGAATGCCGATATGCTCACATCAACTCCAGTTCGTCAGGTAGATCATCTCGATCTGATGATATGTAAACCGAGATGGACCAATTGCTCGATTCGACGATCTCGGTTTACCAGACCCTGATTATCTGTAAAGAACGTCGCGCAAATATGTCGTTGTTAAGTTTGTGTTAGCGAGAAGCGAGGTGGTCGACGATGGACGAGATCGACTCGGGCATCATCGAGGAGCTACGGCTGGACGGGCGCATCGGGCACGGTGAGCTGGCAAACCGGCTCGGCGTTTCTCGCCCCACCGCATCGAAGCGATTGAATGCACTTCTCGACAGTGGGGTCATTCGCGTCGTCGGGGTCGCGCACCCCTCGATGCTCGGCGTCAATTCGGTGGCCCATGTTTCGGTCGACGTGGATCAACCAATCCGCCGAGTGGCGACCGCGATTGCGTCCCTGGCCGAGGTCGTGTTCGTCTCGCTGACCAGCGGTCGATACCCATTGGTGGCCGAGATTCGAGCCGTGGACGGCGATGCGCTGGCACGTACGCTCGATGCGATTCGGCTCGTGGACGGCGTGCGCGAGACCGACACGCTCGTCTACACGGACCTGTTGGTGGACGTGTTGAAGTCGAGAAAGATTCCGACCGTCTCGATCGACCGTCTCGACGTGGAGCTGATGAAACTTCTTCGCGAGGACGGGCGCGCCTCGTACCTCGCGCTCGGTGAGCAGACAGGCGTATCGGCAGGAACTGCGCGCACCCGAGTGCTGCGGCTTGTCGGTGAAGGCGTCCTTCGAGTCGGAGCTCTCAGCCGACCCGGCACGGAGGAGCGCGTCATTCCGGTGGGCATCGGAGTTCGGCTGCGTGGCAGGGCATCCGCGGTGAGTGACCAGCTTGTCGACATGCCCGGCCTGAGGTTCCTTGCCACCACACTCGGCCGATTCGACCTGATCGGGACGGTGCACTCGGCTGACCTGTCCGGAACGATCGATGTGGTGGACCGAATTCGTGGGCTGCGATCGGTGTTGGAGATTCACAGTTGGGTGCACGTCGAAACCGTGAAAGAGCTCTACCACTACGCTCCAGTCGGTGGATTCGGTCCCACACAGGCTGGTCGGCAATGAGTTCCAATTTCGGCCCGGTCGGACCGGCATCTATCCCGGTCCGGGCACGCACCTGCTTTCCTGTCGGAACCGACGCTTCGGACTCGGTGCTACTGGCCTGCTCGATGCTCTCTGCAGGGGCGGTCACCGGCGGGACGGTGCTCGTACGGCACTGGCCTGATCCAGCCAGGAATGCGGAGTCGGTCTTTCTCGATGCACTCGATTCGATGGGCTGCTACGTCGTCGCAGCACGGGACGGATTGACCGTCACCACGAGATCGACGGCCGGTCGGTACGACGGCTTGACTGCGTCGGTCGGCGGTGCCGGGATTTTGGCACCGTTGATCGTCACACTTGCGTGCCTCGCCGATTCCGAGTCTCTTCTTGTGGCGGGCACCGGCTGCGCCGCGGTCATCGACGCTTTGCGCTCGATCGGTGCGGACATCGACGTCGATGGTGTGCACGTGACCATCCGACCGGCCGTTCTGGCCGGAGGCGAGTGGAGCGCAATCGATCGGCCGGGCACTCTGTGCGGCTTGATCCTTCAACTTCGAATCCCCGATCTCGACGTCGACGCACGGGGGCTCGGCACGCAACAGTCAGCATTCCTTGCAGAATGGAACCGAGTCCGTCACGCCGATGAATTTCTGCTGCCAGGAAGTGCGAAGTTACCGCACAACTACCTCTAGCGATTGATGGCCAGCACCGACAACAGCTCGTAGGCAACATGTGCCGCTGCGATTCCGGTGATCTCGGCGTGGTCGTATGCGGGTGCGACCTCGACGATGTCGGCACCGACCACGTTCAGGCCGACGAGTCCGCGCAGGGTGTTGAGCAACTCTCGGGACGTCATGCCACCGGCCTCGGGAGTGCCGGTGCCCGGTGCATGCGCCGGGTCGAGAACGTCGATGTCGACGGAGACGTAGACCGGGCCGCCGTCGAGACGGCGACGCATCCGTTCGACGATGCTGGCCACGCCGTCGACCTCGTAGTCGTCGGACCGAATCACCTGGAAGCCGAGCACCCGATCGTCCTCGAGGTCCTGCTCGCTGTAGAGCGGGCCGCGAATGCCGATGTGTTGTGAGCGTTCGAGATCGATCAGACCTTCTTCGCTGGCCCGTCGGAACGGTGTGCCGTGAGTGTAGGGAGCGCCGAAGTACGTGTCCCAGGTGTCGAGGTGCGCGTCGAAATGCAATACCGCGATCGGCCCGTGATCGCGTGCGAGCGAACGCAGAATCGGCAGTGCGATGGTGTGGTCGCCGCCGAGGGTGAGAACCGACGAGCCGTCGGCGCGCAGGTCCGTCACCGCGTCGTGCACCGTGGTCAGTGCCTCGGTGATGTCGAACGGATTGACGCCGATGTCGCCGAAATCCGCCACCTGTTGGCGGGCGAAGGGTGAGACCTTCAGTGCAGGGTTGTACGGACGCAACAGTTTCGAGGCCGCTCTGATGTGACCCGGGCCGAAACGTGCGCCGGGGCGGTAACTCACGCCGGAATCGAACGGGACGCCGAGGATGGTGACGTCGGCGCGGGACACCTCGTCGAGGCGGGGCAGCCGCGCGAAGGTGGTCGGCTCGGCGAAGCGGGGGACCTTGGTGGCGTCGACCGGACCGATCGGTGGGTGCTCGGGATTGCTCGGGTTCATCGAGAGTTCCTTCCGAATGTTCATCAGTCCGGTGACGCTGGGGTCGACCAGTTCGCCCGGCAAGCGTTACTCTGATGCTCGATCTTGTCAACACGAGTTTCCTGGAAGGCGAGAGCGGTGTCCCTTGCTACGTCGGTTGACAACGATGCGCCGCGTATCGGTGCGCGGCTCAAGGAGGCTCGGCAGAAGAAACGACTGACTCTCGATGCGCTCGCCGACACCTGTGGAGTGACCAAGGGGTATCTGTCCAAGCTCGAACGCGACCAGGTCAACGCGTCGGTGGCGTCCCTGGTTCGGGTCTGCGCCGCCTTGGAGCTTCCGGTCGGCTCGCTGTTCGACGACGCGCCGTCCGGTGAGGTGGTCCGAGCGCAGTCGTTGCCGCGCATCATGTTCGGCGGGGAGGCGATGACCGAGTACCTGCTGACGCCGGTGGGGGAGCGTCGGGTCCAGGTACTGCTGGGCCACATCGACGCCGGTGGCGGCAGCGGAGCCGAGGCGTACACCCTTCCGCTCGACGTGACGTTCGTGCACGTGATCGCGGGCGAATTGCGGGTGACCTTCGAGGCCGAAGCGGACGGAACGTTCGCGGGCGACGAGGTGCTGCTCGGTCCCGGAGATGCGTTCACCTTCTCGCCGCGTCGCCGGCACAGCTTCCGAGCCGAAGGCAGAGATGGCGCTCAGGTCCTGTGGGTGTTGGCACCCGCGCTACCCGAGGAGTTGCCGATGAGGAAACAGGAGTTGCCGACATGACGATCACCGCGTCGCTGTACCAAGGGCCCGAACGTGCCGGCGATGTCGACGCGAACCTCGCCGCACTCGACGACGCAGCGAGGCGCGCGGCCTCGGCAGGCGCGTCGATTCTGGTGACCCCGGAGATGTCGGTCAGCGGATACGACATCGGTGATCTGGTGCTCGAACGAGCCGAACCGTTCGACGGTCCGATCTTCGAGAAGGTGTCGACGATCGCCCGATCTCACAGCGTCGCAATCGTCTACGGATACCCCGAGAGCAGCGGTGACTCCATGTTCAATGCGGTGCAGGTGGTCGACGCATCCGGGTTGTCGATCGCGCGCTACCGCAAGGCCCACCTGTTCGGTGAACTCGATCGCGATCACTTCACTCCTGGGCCGGAACTGTTGGTGCAGTTCGACTTCGGCGGACTGCGCTGCGGTCTGCTCACCTGCTACGACGTCGAATTCCCGGAAACCGTTCGTGCTCACGCCGACGCCGGATCACAGTGGTTGATCGTCCCGACGGGCCTGATGACCCCGTTCGAGATCATTGCGACCCACGTGGTTCCGACGAGGGCGTACGAGAGTCAACTGTTCGTCACCTACGTCAACCGCTGTGGCACGGAGACGAGCCTGACGTACTGCGGACTGACGTGCGCCGTCGCGCCGAGCGGCACCGATCTCGCGCGTGCAGGCACGCACGAACAGCTTCTGACGGTGGATCTGGAGCCGTCCGAACTCACACGATCACGCGCCGTCAACACCCACCTGGCCGATCGTCGCCATGATCTGTACCGGACAGTTCTGTACCCGACAGGACCCTCGCGGTCCGAGCAGGAGACCGACCGATGACCACACCCGTCACCCCGGACAGCGCGATCGAATCCGAGGCCGACCAGCCGCTCACCATGTTCGGCCCCGACTTCCCCTTCGCCTACGACGACTACGTGGCGCACCCGGCCGGCCTCGGACGTGTTCCCGACGCGGCCCTCGGTACCCGGGTGGCCGTGATCGGCGGCGGACTCGCGGGCATGGTCGTTGCCCACGAACTGCTCAAGCTCGGTTTGGAACCCGTTGTGTACGAATCGGATCGGATCGGCGGCCGAATGCGGTCGGTGCCGTTCGAGGGGCACCCCGGTGTGGTGGCCGAGATGGGGGCGATGCGGTTTCCGCCGTCGTCGACGGCACTGTTCCATTACCTCGACGCAGTCGGGCTCGAGACCACGCCGTTTCCGAACCCGTTGGCAGAAGCGACCCCCAGTACGGTGATCGACCTCAAAGGCGAGAGCCACTACGCCCAGAAGCTCGAGGATCTTCCGCCGGTGTTCGCCGAGGTCGCCGACGCCTGGAACCGGACGCTCGAGGAACACGCCGAGTTGGTTCCGCTGCAGCGTGCCATTCGCAGGCGCGACGTTGCCGAGATCAAGCGAATCTGGAACGAGCTGATCGTGAAGTTCGACGACCAGACCTTCTACGGGTTTCTGGCGGCATCCGAACACTTCTCGTCGTTTCGGATGCGAGAGCTGTTCGGCCAGGTCGGTTTCGGGACGGGCGGTTGGGACACCGACTATCCCAACTCGATCCTCGAGATCCTTCGTGTCGTCATCACGGCAGCGGACGACCACCATCGCGGAATCGTCGGCGGCTCACAGCAACTGCCGATGCGGCTGTGGAGTCGATCGCCGGAGACCATGGCGCACTGGCCCGCGGGCACATCGGTGGCCTCGCTGAACGGCGGCACCACTATGCCTCGGGTCACCGAGATCAGACGCACCGACGGCGGCACCACCATCCACGACGACCGCGGCAACATCCGCACGTACGTAGCCGCCGTCGTGACCGCCCAGAGCTGGATGTTGCTCAGCAACATCAGGTGTGACGACGATCTGTTTCCGATCGACCACTGGACCGCCATCGAACGCACCCACTACATGGGCTCGACCAAGGTGTTCGCTCTCGTCGACCGACCGTTCTGGAAGGACAAGGATCCGGTCACCGGCCGCGATCTGGTCAGCATGACGCTGACCGACCGAATGAGCCGTGGCACGTACCTACTCGACCAGGGTGAGGGCCGTCCGGGACTGATCTGCCTGTCCTACACGTGGTCCGACGACTCGCTCAAGCTGCTCGCTCTCGACCCGACCGAACGCATGAACATCATGCTGCGATCACTGGAGGAGATCTATCCCGGCGTCGATTTCCGCAGTCACATCATCTCCACACCGGTGACGCTGTCCTGGGAAACCGAACGCGATTTCATGGGTGCCTTCAAAGCCAATCTGCCGGGCCACTACCGCTACCAGGAGAGGCTGTTCACGCACTTCGTGCAACACCGACTCGATCCGCGACATCGAGGCATCTTCCTTGCCGGCGACGACATCTCGTGGACGGCGGGTTGGGCCGAGGGTGCCATTCACACCGCACTGAATGCGGTGTGGGGCGTCGTACATCACTTGGGCGGTTCGTCGGCAGAAGGCAACCCGGGGCCGGGCGATGTGTTCGAGTCCATTGCTCCGCTTCGGTTGGGCGACTGATCTTTCGGAGTCGACGACCTGGGTGCGCGTTCGTCGAACACGAACAGCGCCAGCGAAATGGTCAACATGAGGGCAACCACCCAGATCGCCCGTAGCCCGAACAGCTCGACCGCGACTGCGCCGAGCAGTGCCCCGCCGAAGAATCCGGAGATCACCGCGCCGAACCGTCGGGCGCGGGTTCCGGCCTCCAGATCGTGCTCGACCACCCGATGGAATGCAGCCATCGCCATGCTGCGGAGATTCCCTGTCGTCATGGTGGTGTTGAACGGCGAATCCACCAGCACGCGAAAAGTGGTCACCTGCACGCCGGCAACGTGAGCGAGGATCACCGAGACCACCGCATCGGGTACGGTCGCCGGCAGAAATCCGACGACGAGGACCACGAGGATCTCGAACACCAGCACCGCCCGCACCGGTCTTCGCACGATCTTCGCAACCGCGGGCAGCGCAATGAATTCCGCGGTCGCGACGCCCAGGACGAAGGCCGCCAACGGCGGCAGAAAAGCCAGCGCCTCGACCCACCGGCCACCGGCGACGTCGACGCCGAGCAGCACCACGTTGCCGGTCTGCGCACCGGCGAACACGCCGCCGCGGGTGATGTAGGTGTACGCGTCGAGGAATCCACCGACTGCCGCCAGCAGCACTCCGAGCCGAACCGATTTCGCAGTTGCGACGGCGATGTGGGGCTGCGGCGTGGTCATCGGGAAATCCTGACACGTGTGCCGATGTTCACGTTGTCACGGCAAGCAGTGAGAGCAACAGTTCCGCTCGCACCCGCGCCGACGTCAGATCCACCGCGAGCAATTCCTCGCACCGTGTGATCCGGTTTCGCAGCGTGTGACGATGCACGGACAGGTGCGCCGCAGCGGTTTCCCAGTGCCCGTTGGCCTCGAGAAATGCCCGCAGCGAACCGACCAGATCAGCGGTGTGAGTCCGGTCGTACTCGGCCAGTACGGCAATGGTCACGGCGGCCATGGCACGCAACGACTCCTGTACCGGTTCGGAAGCCAACAGCATCGATCCGGTGAATTCCACGATCCGATCGCTCGTGCCGGCCGCGGCACACGCGAGCGAAGCCTGCTTCAGAGCAGCGGGGGTATCGGCGATGTGATGGCTGGGACTGAGGCCGACGCACACCGATCTCGGCAGTGAATCGAGCAGTCGCGCAACGACATCGGAGTCGTCGGTGCCGCGCAACAATACCGCGACACCGGTGTCGGTCTTCCGCGCGAACGTGGGCCGCGCCCGGGCTCGGCACTCGGCGTCGATGGCCTCGACGATGCGCTCGGACGGTCCGCGGACCATCGCAACCCGGACGCGAGAGTCGTCGTCGGCGGCGTCGACGAGATAGCTCGGTAGCGCGGTGCCGTCGGGGGAGGGCAGATGGCCGTCCAGCAACAACCCGAGCGCGAGCGTGTTGAGTCGGGACTGCTCGGCGCGCAGACGCGTTGGCTTCTCGAGTTCGAGCGTCACCAGCGAGACCGCGTGCCCGAGCAGGATCTGCTCGACACCGGTCACCGGGCCTGCGGTGCGAATGGCGAGAAAGCTCGACGCTCCGCCGGAGATCGCGACGGAATGCAGAGTCACGGTGCACCCCGGTTCGCTGACCGACACCGTGGCCGGTGACGACGACGGACGAATGCTGCGGGCGACGTCGCGGGCGCGGTCGACGAGATCGGCTGCGGCGGCGGGATGGAACGATTCGGTGCGATTGCCGATCAGCGCCACCGACGTGGACGTGGCTACGGCCAGTTCACGGACGATCGCGTCGACGCCGCCGTGCAACGCTGCCCGAGTGATGCGGGTCTGGACCGACGCGGCGCGCAGAACCTGCTCGTATTCCTGCTCGGCAATGCGTTTCATGACCGCTCTGATCACCGCGGCGAACGGGGTGTCGTAGGGAACCTCCACGACGGGAAGCCCGACATCCTCGGCGGCGTCGAGAATATGACGGGGAATAGTGCTGTGGGACAACCCGACTCCGAATCCCAGGCAGGCGACACCAGCGGCGGCCAAGGTGCGGACGTAGGTGCCGAGAGCCGGTCCGTCGGAGTCGAAGCCGAGCCCGGTCGTGAGAATCAGTTCACCGCCGGACAGCCAGGGGCTGGGATCGGTGAGTTCGGTTGCCTGCGCGAAGGTGATGGGCGCAGTGCTGCGCTCGGGTCCGCCGCGATGACTCAGGCGGAGGTGTTGCTGCCTCAGCAGCCAGGACATCGGAACGCTCACCCGTCGAACTGTAGCGCTGTGGCTGCCGAAATGGAGCGCGATCTCGCCCTGAGGTGTACGAAATGGCGTCCGGCTGTCTCGCTCGGACAGTCGCATACTTGCACGACAAGCCCACACGAAAGGTGCGACCATGGCCTCGATCGAGTACCGACTTCCGCAGGAGCGCAAGATCGTCACCGCCTTCCCCGGGCCGAAGTCGGCGGCGTTGGCGCAGCGCCGGAAAGCCGTCGTCGGTGCAGGCGTGGCGTCGACGCTGCCGGTGTACGTGGCCGACGCGGACGGTGGCGTGGTGGTCGATGTCGACGGGAACTCGCTGATCGACCTCGGGGCAGGAATCGCTGTGACGACAGTGGGTGCCTCGAACCCGGCAGTCGTTGCTGCAGTGCAGGAGCAGGTCGCACACTTCACCCACACGTGCTTCATGATCGCGCCGTACGAGGGCTACATCGAGGTCGCCGAGAAGCTGGCCGAGCTGACGCCGGGGGATCACGACAAGCGCAGCGTCCTGTTCAACAGTGGTGCCGAGGCCGTCGAGAACGCGGTGAAGATCGCACGGCATGCCACCGGGCGGTCCGCTGTCGTCGTGTTCGACCATGCGTACCACGGCCGTACCAATCTGACGATGGCGCTGACGTCCAAGTCGATGCCGTACAAGAGCGGGTTCGGGCCGTTCGCTCCCGAGGTTTATCGGGCCCCGATGTCGTACCCGTTCCGCGAGGGCCTGAACTCCGACGGTTCCGCGATCACCGGTGCCCAGGCTGCGGCCCGGGCGATCTCCGTCATCGACAAGCAGGTCGGCGCAGGCAATCTCGCGGCCATCCTGATCGAACCGATCCAGGGCGAGGGCGGTTTCATCGTGCCCGCAGAAGGATTCCTGCCGGCCCTGGCGGACTGGGCACGCGAGAACGGCGTCGTGTTCATCGCAGACGAGGTGCAGGCCGGATTCACCCGCACCGGAGCGTGGTTCGCGAGCGAACACGAGGCAATCGTGCCGGATCTGATCACCATGGCGAAGGGGATCGCAGGCGGCATGCCACTGGCCGCGGTCACCGGCCGTGCCGATCTGATCGACGCAGTGCACCCCGGTGGACTCGGTGGCACCTACGGCGGCAACCCCGTCGCCTGCGCCGCAGCCCTGGCGTCCATCGAGCAGATGGAGACACTCGACCTCAACGCCCGCGCCCGCGACATCGAACGCATCGTGTTCGAGCGACTGACTGCGTTGAGTACCGAGGTCGGCATCATCGGTGAGGTGCGTGGCCGCGGAGCCATGCTTGCGATAGAGCTCGTCGTGCCGGGTGGCCGTGAGCCGAACCCGGAGGCCACCAAAGCCGTTGCGGCGGCGGCACTCGCGGCCGGGGTGATAGTGCTGACGTGCGGCACCTACGGCAACGTGATCCGGTTGCTGCCGCCACTGGTGATCTCCGACGAGTTACTGGGCGAGGCGCTCACCGTGCTCGAGGACGCGCTTCGCGCTGCGGCACAGGAGAACTGACATGACAGTTACCGACCTGATCTCCTCGCTGCCCACCGATCTCTGGCTCGGCGGCGAGCAGTCGCCCTCTGCGTCGGGCGCACGGTTCGCCGTGCTGAACCCGGCGACCGGTGACGAGTTGACCACCGTCGCCGACGCCACCGCGGCCGATGGCATCACCGCGCTCGACCTTGCTGCCGAGGCGCAGCCAGGGTGGGCGGCGACGCCCCCTCGTGAGCGAGCCGAGATTCTGCGGCGCGCCTTCGACCTGCTGCAGGAGCGTGCTGCCGACTTCGCTCTGCTGATGACACTCGAAATGGGAAAGTCGTTGGTGGAGAGCCACGGTGAGGTGAAGTACGGCAGCGAATTCCTACGCTGGTTCGGTGAAGAAGCCGTCCGAATCGGAGGCCGGTTCACCCCCGCCCCTGCGGGCAACGGCTCGATCCTGGTCACCAAGTCGCCGGTCGGACCGGTCCTGGCGATCACCCCGTGGAACTTTCCGTTGGCCATGGGCACACGCAAGATAGGCCCGGCACTGGCGGCGGGCTGCACCGTCATCGTCAAACCGGCCGAGGACACCCCACTGACGATGCTCCTGCTCGGGCAGGTGTTCGCCGACGCCGGGTTACCCCGCGGCGTGCTGTCGATACTCCCGGCCTCCGACGCCGCGTCCGTCACCGGACCGTTGATGGACGATCCGAGGCTGCGCAAGATCACGTTCACCGGTTCGACCGGAGTGGGAAAACTGTTGGTGCGCAATGCAGCCGATCGACTCTTGCGGACGTCGATGGAGCTCGGTGGCAATGCCCCGTTCATCGTGTTCGACGACGCAGACGTGGACGCCGCCGTCGACGGAGCGATGCTGGCCAAGATGCGCAACGGCGGCGAGGCGTGCACGGCAGCGAATCGGCTGTACGTCGCCAACTCGGTGCGCGAGGAATTCACCGCGAAATTGACCGCGCGGATCGAGGCCTTGACGGTCGGTCCGGGTGACCGAGACGGCACCGACATCGGCCCGCTCATCAACGACAAGCAGCGTCGCACGGTCACGGCACTGGTCGACGACGCCGTCGCGAAGGGAGCCCGAGTGCGCACCGGTGGAGCCGCGCCCGAGGGGCCCGGGTTCTTCTACACCCCGACCGTTCTCGACCGAATCCCGGCCGACGCAACACTGTTGCAGGACGAGATCTTCGGCCCGGTCGCAGCGATCATCGGATTCGACACCGAGGACGAGGCCGTCGCCGCAGCCAACGACACCCGATACGGGTTGGTGGCCTACTTCTACACCGAGAGCCTCGACCGAGCCCTACGGGTGTCGGCCGCACTGGACACCGGCATGGTGGGCGTCAATCGCGGTGCGATCTCCGACGCTGCAGCCCCGTTCGGTGGCGTGAAGGAATCGGGTTTCGGACGCGAGGGTGGTTCGGAGGGCATCGAGGAATACCTCGAGACCAAGTACATCGCGCTTCGGTAGATCTGCACGTTTCGCTCCACTCTGTGACCGTCAGTGCGGGAATCCCCGATCGACGGCCGAGAGTGGAGCGAAGCTTGCTTGTGATCAGCTGCGAGCAGCCGCGATTCGATCCTCGGCCAGGCGGTCGGCTGCTGCCCCGAGCAGGATGCCCTCTGCGCGGGCGATGGCGAAGATGCCGGTGACGGTGTCGCGGATCTTGCCGATCGTGGCCATCACCTCGGCCGAATCCTTGCCGCGCAGTTCGCCTTCCACCTGGATCAGGCCGCCGGCGTTGGCCACGTAGTCGGGTACCCAGACGATTCCGCGCGCAGCCAGTACGGCCTCGACATCGGGTGTGAGGAGTTGATTGTTCGCTGCGCCGCACACGATGGACGCCGTCAACCGGGCCACCGACGAGGCGTCGAGGGTGGCACCCATGGCGCACGGCGCATAGACGTCGATGTCGGCACCGATGATGTCGGATTCGACAGTGACACCGGAAAAGTCGTCGACGATGCGATCGAGTGCGGGCGGGTAGGAGTCGCTGACGATCACCTCGGCACCGGCCTCGCGAAGCAGCGCGACGAGGTTGTAGCCCACTTTGCCCGCACCCTCGACGCCGACGCGTTTGCCGGTCAGATCGTCCGAGCCCCAGGTGGATTCGGCTGCGGCGAGGAGCGAGCGAAAGACGCCGAGCGCGGTCTGGGGGCCGCTGTCGCCGGTGCCGCCTGCGGTGGTGTTCTTGCCGACGACGTGTGCCGTCTCCTCGGCGATGATGTCGAGATCGTCGCTGTTGGTGCCCACATCGCCTGCCGTCACGTAGGTTCCGCCGAGCGATTCGACGAACCGGCCGTACGCGGCCAGTAGCGTCGGGGTCTTGATGGCGTTGGGGTTGCCGATGATCACTGCTTTTCCGCCGCCGAGGTCGACTCCCGCGACGGCTGCCTTGTACGTCATTCCGCGCGAGAGACGCAGCACGTCGGTCAACGCTTGCTGCTCGGAAACGTAGGGATAGAAGCGAGTTCCGCCTAGAGCCGGACCGAGCGCTGTGGAGTGGACCGCGATGATCGCGCGCAGACCGGTGTCGGGGTCCTGGCAGAACACGACGCGTTCGTGTGCGCAGTCGCGCGGCATGTCGGGACGATCGAAGACGCCCGTCGGCAGGTGGTCGGTCGGGGTGGGTAGGGCAGCGGGACGGTCGGCAACGACGGACAAGTCGGTCTCTTTCGGTGATGAGGCGGCGGTACCCGAATGTGGTGGTACCCGGAAGTCTTTGTCCGTGAAAGAGTGTCGCGAAGGTGCACGGTGGTCAACCGTCGTTGCCGAGAATGTGCATCCTGCACGGTGCATCCCGGATCGATCGAGCCGGGATGGTCGGGCTGCTCAGCGACGACCGTCCTCGGCGAGTTGCTCGAGCAACGGCTTGGTGCGGTACTGGATCAACTCGCTCATCGCGATGGACATGTTGGTGCGCTCGACTCCGGGGATATCGAGAATGAGACCCGCGATGCGATACAGGTCGTCGGCATCGACGGCCGCGATGCGGATGTGCATGTCCGCTGCTCCGGACAGCCCGAACACTTCGAGCACTTCGGGGATGGTGCGCAGGTGCTCGGTGACCGCGGCCAGCGTGTGCTGATTGACCTGTGCGGTGACGAATGCCTGTAGTGGCCGCCCCAGAGACTTCGGTGGGATGCGGTGATCGATCGGCGTGAGCGATCCCTTGTCGTCCCATCGACCGAGGCGCGCCTGCACGGTATTGCGGGACAGGCCCAAGGTGGTGGCGAGTTCGACGCCGGTGGCTCGTGGTTTGGCGCACAGGGCGAGAAGGAGGCGGGCGTCGGTCTTGTCCAGATCGGTCATTGCGCACTTCCTGTAGCTCGGTCGTTACCCAATATTGTGCACACTGCGCAGTTGTGAAGTCATCACTTGTGCAGGGTGGATGTCGGTGGTGTGCTTGTGAAAGACATCACACCACGACGGAGAGTGCCACGAACATGAACACCACCTCGCTGGTACAGCTGATCAAAGAATCTGGAACGGTGGTCCGCAACGAGACCTACTCGCCTCTCGTCGCCGACATCGACACGGCCGCGATGATGGAGATGTACCGCGATCTCGTGGTCGTCCGACGCATCGACACCGAGGCGACCGCGCTGCAGCGACAGGGCGAACTGGGGTTGTGGGCACCGCTGCTCGGGCAGGAAGCGGCGCAGGTCGGTTCGGCTCGCGCGCTCGACACCGAGGACTTCGTGTTCGCCAGCTACCGCGAGCACGGCGTCGCCTACTGCCGGGGCGTCGACCCCACCCGGATGCTGCGCTTCTGGCGCGGATCGACCCTCTCCGGCTGGGACCCGTACGAATATCGCATGACGACGCCGGCGATCATCGTCGGATCGCAGGGCCTGCACGCAACCGGGTACGCCATCGGCATGCAACTCGAGGGAGCCGAGGGCGCGGCCATCACCTACTTCGGCGACGGCGCGACCAGCCAGGGCGATATTTCCGAGGCCCTCGGTTTCGCCGCGAGTTTTCACGCACCGGTGGTGTTCTTCTGCCAGAACAATCAGTGGGCCATATCCGAACCGGTGACGGTGCAGACGAAGGCGACGATCGCCGCCCGCGGTGAGGGATACGGAATCCCGTCGGTCCGCGTCGACGGCAACGACGTTCTCGCAGTCCTGGCCGTGACCAGGGCAGCGCTCGCTCGCGCCCGCGAAGGCAGCGGCCCGACGCTCATCGAGGCCGTCACCTACCGCATGGGCCCGCACACCACGTCCGACGATCCGACGCGATACCGCTCGGGTGCCACCGACGACGAATGGCGCGCAAAGGATCCGATCGATCGAATCGAGAAGTTGCTCAGGCGAATCGGTGTGTTCGACGACGCATTCGCCGCCTCGGTGAAGCGCACCGCCGACGACGTCGCCGCCGAACTTCGACGCGGCTGCCTCGAGACCGTCGAGCCGGAAGCGATATCGGTGTTCGACAACGTCTACGCCGATCCACACCCCCTACTGGACGACGAGCGCGCCCAATTCGCCTCGTACCAGGCCGGATTCGAAGGAGCTACGTCATGACCACCCTGGAACGGCCCACCGCTCTTCCGTTGGGCAAGGCGATCAACGCAGGTCTGCGGCGAGCGATGGAGAACGACCCGAAAGTTCTGCTCATGGGCGAGGACATCGGCAAGCTCGGCGGCGTCTTCCGCATCACCGACGGGCTGCAGAAGGACTTCGGCCCCGGCCGGGTACTCGACATGCCGTTGGCGGAATCGGGCATCATCGGGACCGCCGTCGGGCTCGCGATGCGAGGCTTTCGGCCGGTGTGCGAGATCCAGTTCGACGGCTTCATCTACCCGGCGTTCGACCAGATCGTCTCGCAGGTGGCCAAGCTGCACTACCGCACGAGCGGCAACGTCAAGATTCCCATGACGATTCGGGTGCCCTACGGCGGAGGGATCGGTGCCGTCGAGCATCATTCGGAGTCTCCCGAAGGCTACTTCGCGCAGACTGCAGGTCTTCGCGTGGTCACCTGCAGCAACGCTGCCGACGGCTACTCGATGATTCAGCAGGCCATCGCCAGCGACGACCCGGTGCTGTTCTTCGAGCCGAAGCGTCGGTACTGGGAGAAGAGCCCGATCGACCTCGACGCCGATGCGTCGTATCCGCTGCATCGGGCGCGAGTGGTCACCAAGGGCACCGACGTCACCCTGATCGCATACGGACCGCTCGTCGCAACCGCACGCAAGGCCGCCGAAGTCGCTGCCCACGAGGGAGTGTCGATCGAGGTCATCGATCTTCGCTCGCTCTCGCCCATCGACTTCGAGACCATCGAGGCGTCGGTACGCAAGACCGGACGCCTCGTCGTCACCCACGAGGCCCCGGTGTTCATGGGACTCGGTTCGGAGATCGCAGCTCGAATCTCCGAACGGTGCTTCTACAACCTCGAGGCACCGGTGTTGCGCGTCGGTGGCTTCGGCACCCCGTACCCGGCATCGAAACTGGAGAAGTTCTTCCTTCCGGATGTCGACCGGATCCTCGACGCAGTCGACCGCTGCCGCTCGCACTGACCTCGCGCTCACCGAACGCCGATCTCGACACCGAACAGGATTCGACGATGCCTACCATCAAGAGCTTTCCGTTGCCCGACCTCGGGGAGGGCCTCACCGAGGCCGATCTGCTGACCTGGCTCGTCGCGGTCGGCGACACGATCGAGTTGAACCAGAACATCGCCGAGGTCGAAACGGCCAAGGCCGCCGTGGAACTTCCGTCGCCGTTTGCCGGTGTCGTTGCCGCGCTGCATGTCTCGGAGGGTGACACCGTCGAGGTCGGGGTGCCGATCATCGACATCAGGGTCGGTGGCGACGACGAGAGCGGTTCCGAGCCCGTCGCTCCCGTCAACGACGGTGCCGCGACGGCCGTGGACGGTGACGAACGCGTTCCGGTTCTGGTCGGCTACGGCGTGGCGAAGGAAGGCTCCAGCCGGCGCGGCGGCCGAGATGCTGCAGCGGTCACCCCGACACCGAACGCGCAGAACGGAAAGCCGCTGGCGGCACCGCCGGTGCGAAAGATCGCCAAGGACAACGCTGTCGATCTTGCCGAGGTTCCCCCGACCGGAACTCGCGGCGACGTCACCGGCGAGGATGTCGAGTCGTACCTGCACGGAGCCGACACTGCAGGGGAGCAGGCCCCTCCACGGGTCGGTCGCGAAGAGCGCACACCGATCAAGGGGGTGCGCAAGCACACGGCGGATGCGATGGTGCGCAGTGCATTCACCGCGCCGCACGTCACCGAGTTCGTGACCGTGGACGTCACCGACACCCTGACACTGCTGGACTCCCTGCGGTCCTCGGCCCACTTCGTCGACGTGCGGCTGACTCCGCTGGCTCTGGTCGCCAAGGCGGTTCTCGTTGCGCTGAAATCGAATCCGTCGCTCAACTCCTCCTGGGACGAGACGACTCAGGAGATCGTCACCAAGCACTACGTCAATCTCGGTATCGCCGCCGCGACTCCGCGCGGCCTGATGGTGCCGAACATCAAGGACGCTCACGAGAAGTCTCTGGTGGACATTGCCCGAGCACTGTCGGAGCTGACGCGGACGGCCAAGGAAGGCAAGAGCAGTCCGGCCGATCTCGCCGACGGCACGATCACCATCACCAACGTCGGAGTGTTCGGGGTCGACGCCGGTACGCCGATCCTCAACCCCGGCGAGGCCGCCATCCTCTGTTTCGGCTCCATTCGCCGCATGCCGTGGGAACACGAGGGCGAGATCGCACTACGGTCGGTGACGACACTGTCGCTCTCGTTCGACCATCGCCTCGTCGACGGGCAGCAAGGATCGCAGTTTCTCGCGCTCGTCGGCCGGTTGTTGAGCTCTCCGGTGGATATGATCGCGCTGGGCTGACTTCCCGGCTCGTACCGTGAGAAGAAGAGGGGCGAGCGTGGCGAACGCGATCGACGCGCATTTCCTGGGCCGGATCCGGGTCGCGGCGACGAGCGGGCCGGAACTCGCCGATCCGGATCGTCTGCTGCGGTACTTCGACGCGCAGCTCGCGAGCCGGCACCTGGACTTCGCAGCCCGTTGGTTGCAGTCCGAGGGCTTCGGCTACTACACCATCGGATCGTCCGGGCACGAAGCAAATGCAGCCGTCGGTGCCGCGACAACGGTCACCGACCCCGCTTTGCTGCACTACCGCTCCGGCGGGTTCTATGCCGGACGTGCACAACAGTATTCGGGGTCCAATCCGATCCGTGACGTGATCGCCGGGTTGGTTGCCTCCACCCGCGACCCCATCTCGGGCGGACGCCACAAGGTGTTCGGGCACCCGGATCTGGGCATCATGCCACAGACCTCCACCATCGGTTCGCAGGCGCCGCGCGCGGTCGGGCTGGCGTTCGCTCTCGGTCGCGCGAAGGCGCTGCGTCATCGAACGCCATGGTCCGAGGACGCCATCGTGGTGTGCAGCTTCGGCGATGCCTCGGCCAATCATTCGACGACCGTGGGTGCGCTCAATTCGGCAGCGTACTGTGCCCACCAGTCGATTCCGATGCCGATCCTTCTCGTTTGCGAGGACAACGGTATCGGAATCAGTACCCGGTCACCGCGGGGCTGGATCGCGCAGTCGCTCAGCCGATTTCCGTCGATCGAATACGTCCGAGCCGACGGGACCGACCCGGTCGCACTGATCCGTACCGTGGACGCCGCTGTCGCCGCCGTGCGGTCGGGGCGTCGGCCGGTGATGGTGCACCTCGAGACGGTGCGGTTGATGGGCCACGCCGGATCCGACGCCGAGCTCGCGTACCGTACCAACGCAGACATCGTCGGCGACTACGCACGAGATCCGTTGCTGGCCTGCGCACGTGTTCTGATCGGGGCCGGTGTGCTCTCGGCAGCCGACGTCGAAGGTCGCTACGAGGCAATGCGCGAGACCGTGATGACAGAGGCCGAGGCAGTGGTCGAGTCACTGCGGTCCGGGGCGTCGTCGCGCCTGGCCACCGCGGACGCGGTGATGGCTCCGCTCACCGAACGGCGACCGAGTGCCGTGGCCACCACCGAGCAGAGCCTGCGACCGACGCAGGGCGGGCCGCGTCTGACGCTCGCCGCCATGATCAACAGGACGCTCACCGACATCATGGCGGCGCGACCGGAGGTCCTCGTGTTCGGGGAGGACGTGGCCGTCAAGGGCGGCGTCTACGGCGTCACGAAGGGTTTGCGCAAGAAGTACGGCGCAGCAAGGGTTTTCGATACGCTGCTCGACGAGCAGACGGTGCTCGGCACCGCACTCGGTGCTGCGCTCGCAGGGTTCGTCCCGATACCCGAGATTCAGTACCTGGCGTATCTGCACAATGCCGAGGACCAGCTGCGCGGTGAGGCCGCATCGCTGAAGTTCTTCTCCGATGCGCAGTTCACCAACGGGATGGTCGTGCGCATCGCCGGTCTGGCGTATCAACGCGGTTTCGGTGGGCACTTTCACAACGACAACGCGGTTGCGGTTCTGCGTGATATTCCGGGCATCGTCGTTGCCGTTCCGAGTTCCGCGGCCGAGGCCGCCGCGCTGCTGCGGACGTGCGTGGCGCTGGCCGTGGAGGAGGGGCGGGTATGCGTCTTTCTGGAGCCGATTGCGCTGTACCACCGCGTCGATCTGGACGACGGCGACGGGGCGTTGCGGTGCGTCGACGACGCGTCGGCCGAGTTCGCCTCCGTCGCAACCCATTCGGACGGTGAGGATCTGGCCATCGTCACCTTCGGTAACGGGGTGGTGATGAGCAGGCGCGCCGCGTCGAGGTTGCGTGAGCGCGGCATCGGCGTGACGATCGTCGATCTGCGCTGGATCGTTCCGCTGCCGGTGGACGACCTTCTACGCCGGCTCGACGGCTTCGATCGAGTGTTGATCGCGGACGAGACCCGGCACGACGGGGGAGTGGGAGAAGGCGTCGTGACGGCCCTGATCGAGGGCGGCTACGCGGGAACGATCCGCCGAGTGGCGAGCAAGAATTCGTTCGTTCCGCTGGGGGCCGCAGCCGATCTCGTCCTCCTGTCGGAAGACGAGATCGTCTCTGCAGCTGTGGAGATGGTCCGATCCGGTTGACTCAGTGCACCGGCTGTACGGGAGCGACCTCGTCGAGATCCTTGCGTGCCGGAGGGCGGATGAAGAACGACGCCGCCACGGCCACCAGAGATACTGCGCCGCCGTAGAGGAAGGCGGTGTGGATACCGGCCTCCGAACCGCCGACCTGGGTTGCGCCGTCGGAGATTCGGGCTGCTGCGGTGTTCGACATGACGGTGACGAACAGGGCGGTACCCGCAGCACCGGCCAACTGCTGAACCGTGTTGAAGATGGCGCTTCCGTGTGAGTACAGCTGTGTCGGAAGCGATCCCAGCGACGATGTCATCAGCGGCGTCATGATGAGAGCGAGACCCGCCGAGAGCAGCATGTGGATACCGATCACGAGCGGGAGCGCAGATTGCGCGTCCAGCACGGTCATCGACCACAGTGCGGCGCTCACCACCATCGCGCCCGGAATGACCAACGGGCGCGGACCGATTCGGTCGAAGATGCGTCCGACGAACGGCGCGAGCAGACCCATCAGCAGTCCGCCGGGGAGCAGCATCAGTCCGGTGTCGAGAGTGTCGAGTCCGCGAACGTTCTGCAGATACATCGGCAACAGGATCAGAGCGCCGAACAGTGCCATCATCGAGATCGCGATCATGCCGAGGCCGATGCTGAACGTGGGAGTGCGGAACGGCCGCATGTCCAACAGTGCGCCGCCGCGATCCTGACGCGAGATCTGCCGGAGAACGAACACGACGAGGGCGACGGCACCGACGACCAGCGGCAGCCACACCGGTACCACCGATTCTTCGGCCGAATGTCCCAGGCTGCTCAGGCCGTAGACGATGCCGCCGAACGCCAACGCGGACAACACGACCGACGCGGGATCGAACGACGGCCGACTGGTCTCGGTCACGTTCTTCACCAGGGTGGTCCCGATCGCGAACGCGACGAGGGCGATCGGCAGGACGAGCCAGAACATCCAGCGCCAGTCCAGCGAGTTGAGAATGATGCCCGAGATCGTCGGACCGACGGCGGGTGCGACGGCGATGACGATGGAGATCACGCCCATCATCGCGCCGCGCTTGTGGGCCGGGACGACGGTGAGCACCGTGGTCATCAGCAGCGGCAACATGATGGCCGTGCCGCTGGCCTGGGTGATGCGTCCGAGCAGGAGCAGTTCGAAGCCCGGGGCCGAGGCCGCGAGCAACGTACCGACGGTGAACAGCGTCATCGCTGCCACGAACACCTGACGCAACGTGAAGCGCTGGAACAGGTAGCCGGTGATGGGGATGACCACGGCCATGGTCAGCAGGAATCCGGTGGTGAGCCACTGCGCTGTCGTCGCCGTGATGTCGAGGTCGACCATCAGGGTCGGTAGTGCCACGCTCATGATCGTCTCGTTGAGGATCATGACGAACGCCGCGATGACGAGAATGCCGATCAGTAGTTTGCTGCCCGGCGCGAGTTCGTCGCCCGACGTGGGCTCGGATATGTGGTCGGTCTCAGGTGAGGTCATCGGAAGCTTTCGAGTATTGGTTCGAAGTGCGGACTTTCGGCCCGCTCAGATAGCTTGAATCATCATGACAGTGACTGTCAACTTGAATACTACTGGTAAGTTGACAGCGAGAACATGAAGGAGTGACGAGGATGACCGAACGAGCACCGGATCTGCGAGAGCGACGTCGCCGAGACACCCAGCTCGAGATCACCCGCGCCGCACTCGATTTGTTCGAGCAGCACGGGTGCGCGGCGACGACGGTCGACGAGATCGCGCGTCGGGCAGGAGTGTCGCCCAGCACGTTCTTCCGCAGCTTCGCGTCGAAGGAGGAATCGGTCCTCGTGAACGACCCGGAGCTGGACGTCGATCTGAACGCCTGGCTGGCGTCCACGGCACCGGAGAACATCACCATCACCGGAATCGAAGCACTCTACGAGCGATCCGTCGAACGATTTTCCTCCGCACCGGACGAGGTGCGCGATCGTCTCCGGCGTACCCGGCGGTTGATCGGGGCCGACGCGCACCTGCGATCCGCAGCCTTCGCCCACGACGCGATGACGTTGTGCCGCGTCACCGATGCGGTGGCCCAGAGGCTCGGTGGTCACGAACCACGTTCCTACGCACGGCTTCTGGTCGAGGGAGCTGGGATGGTCATGCGTATCGCCTTCGACGACTGGGCGGAGCGAGTCGACGGTGGGCAGGACGCCGACCTACTGGACATCTACCGAACCACGGTGCGTGACCTACGACGCGTCGTCGGTAGAGCGGCTGCGCCGCACGTGAGTGGAACTTCGTAGCAGGGGTCGAACTTTCGTGCACGTGGCGCGCAGCGCCTCTCACCCCAAGCGCTGCGGAGCCAGGTCGTCTGCCCGTAGTCCGCGCGCAGTCACGTCGATCGGAAGCGGTTCTCCGCGAACGATTGTCGCGCCGACTCGGGCCAGCGCCGCACACGTCTGGATTCCGTATCCACCCTGACCGGCGCACCAGAAGAAACCCTCGACCTTCCGATCGAAGCCCACGACCGGGGTGCGATCGGGAACGAAGCTCCGCAGGCCCGCCCAGGACGACCGCAGATGTCGGCCCGTCAGCGTGGTCGCCTCGGCGATGTCGTCGAACGCGCGCGCGATCTCCAACTCGTCGGGACGCGCGTCACTGGGCTCGGTGGGTGTCTCGTCAGCCGGTGAGCACAACAACTGTGTGCCTTCGGGTTTGATGTAGAACTTCTCGTCCATGTCGCTCAACGTCGCGAGATTGGCGGTGTCCAGATCATCGGGCGCGGCGACCATGAACACCGACCTACGCATCGGGACGAGTCCGATCGGATCGGCACCCGCCATGCCGCCGACGACGTCCGCCCATGCGCCTGCTGCGTCGACGACGAGAGGAGCGGTGTGGACCGACCCGTCCGTGGTGTGCACGTGCCACAGCCCGGCGACGCGTCTCAGTTGCGTCACGCCTGCCCCGGTGTGGACTCGTCCACCTCGATCACGCAGCCCCCGCACGAAGCCCTGGTGCAGTGCGTGGACGTCGACCTCCATCGAATGCGGTTCGTACAGTGCACAATCGATCAGTTCGGCACGCAGCGGCGGAAAGAGCGTACGGGCGTCGGTCGGGGAGACCAATCGGGCGTCGGGTGTCAGTCGGCTGACATCCGCGTACATGGCTTCGAGCGCGTCACCTCGCCCGGTGGCCGCGAACTGCAGCAGCGGACGCGGGGCGAGCAGCTCGGATCGGAAGTGCTCCGGCGGGTCGACCAGGAAGGCCCGGCTGGCCGCTGTCAGTGCCCGAATGGTGCTGTTGCCGTAGGTTTCCAGAAACAGAGCGGCCGAGCGTCCGGTGGTGTGGAAGGCCAGGGTCGGTTCGCGCTCGAGCAGTGTGACGCGTCGGTCGCTCGCGAGTTCGTAACCGAGCGAGACACCTCCGATTCCGCCGCCGATCACGATGACGTCGGTGGAGTTCTGTTCTCGCTCGGACGTGGTCATGGATTGCTCCCGTTCGTTGTCTCTGCGGTCCACTGCGCGCCGGGGCCGATCGCCTCGTCGAAGATCAGCCAGGTTCGCGTCGACAGTATCCCGTCGAGTCCCTGCAGCTTGTCGAGCACCAGATGGCGCAGCGCCGAGGTGTCCGGAGCTCGCACCAGAACGAGGGCATCGAAGTCGCCGCCCATGAGGCTGACGTGTTCGACGAACGGGAAGGTGCTCAGATCGTCGGCGACGGCGCGCCAGGAATCCTGCCGAATGGACAGTGCCACGTACGCAGACGCACCGAACCCCGCTTTCTCGTAGGCGATGCGTGCGGTGAATCCTTCGATGACCCCTTCGTCGACGAGACGGTCGACGCGCACGTAGGCGTGTGCTCGCGAGATGTGCGTGGCCTCGGCCAGCGCGCGCATGGACATTCGGCCGTCACGGCTGAGCTCGGTGACGATGCGTCGGTCCACGTCGTCGAGTCGGTACTCGGGTCGGTGCTGTGCCATCCGTCCACTCCAGGTCGCTCGAGAAGGGTCTGTGTGGACGAATTGTCACATCCTTTCGAGTTCTGAGCCATCGATCTCCGATTCGGCTCTCGATTTGAATGCCGGTCCATATGGACGCACTCTGTGTAGAACACATCGACCCGCGACGAACACGCGCAGGAGGGGTTACCGCATGACCACGACCGATACGCTCGACCACGTCACGACCTCGGTCGCGCGACGCGTTCGTCAGGGATACGAAGCCGACTTCGTGGAGTGGACCGACCACGGAATGGATCTCGTGAGAGCCTTTCCCGGATTTCTCGGTGGCGGTTGGCTGCGCAGTTCCGGTGATTCCAGCGATTACCACGTGGTGTATCGATTCGAGACGCACGACAACCTCGACGCCTGGTTGCGCTCGGATGCCAGACGCACCTGGCTCACCACCGGCCGTCCCATCGCCGACGACGTTGCGACACATCGCCTTTCCGGGGTGGAAGGCTGGTTCGAGCCGCAGTCCAACCTCACCGACGCCGTCCGGGTGATCGGTGGTCCGCCGCCGCGGTGGAAGCAGGCGATATCGATCGGCGTGGCCTTCTATGCCGTCAGTCTGCTCGTCAACATCGTTCTCACACCACACCTGACGGACCTGAACGTGGCTCTACGTACCGCACTGGTGGTGATGATGTGCACGCCGCTGATGGTCTACGTGGTGATGCCGTTCGTCACCGCTCGGCTACGTCGATGGCTGGTACCGCGCTCGTAGCATCACCTTCGATAGGGTCGAACCCATGCCCGACGCCCGAGTACACGATCAATTCGCCCTCGACGGGGCCTGGAACTTCCGCGATCTCGGCGGTGCGCGTACCACGGACGGGGCGACGGTTCGGCCTGGATTGTTCTATCGCGCATCCGAATTGAGTGCGCTGACCGAGCACGGTCGACGCACCGTCGCGGAGCTCGGAATTCGTACGGTGTTCGATTTTCGCGGCGATGCGGAGGCCGAACGGAGCGGCGTCGACCTGGTCCCCGACGGCGTGGAGTCGATCTCCGTGCCGTACGAGAATCTGAAAGGCGAGCGAGCCCCACACGAGGCGGCTCCGATCCACGACGAGCAGAGTCAAGTGGACTACATGATGCGGGCGTATGCATCCTTCTCGACTCTCGATGGTGCGTCACACGCGATCAAGCGGGTGGTGGACGAGATCGTCGAGCGCCGCGGCGGCGTCCTGGTGCACTGCGCAGCGGGCAAGGACCGGGCAGGGTGGACGGTCGCGACGGTGTTGCGGGCGGCCGGTGTCAGTGACGAGGACATCGTCTCGGACTATCTGAGAAGCAACGACGCGATGGAGCCCTTGCTTGCGCATGTTCGCCGGACCTGGGCCGGCCTCGGTGACGCTCTGCCCACCGAGGCGATACTGGGTGTTCGCGAGTCCTACCTGGAGCACGGACTCGAAGTCATGACGAGGTCGCACGGCTCGTTCGAGGGGTATCTGAGCTACTTGGGCATCGATCGAGAACTTCGACAACGCCTGACTGCCTCGCTCGTGCAGGGATGAGCGGTAACCTCGGCCCATGCGTATCGGACTCACCGCCCCGGATTTCGAGCTACCGGATCATTCCGGGGAACTCCGTGCGCTCACCGACCTGACTGCGTCGGGTCCGGTCGTACTGTTCTTCTACCCGGCGGCCAACACCCCCATCTGCACCGCCGAAGCGTGTCACTTCAGGGACTTGGGCACGGAATTCGAGCGATACGGCGCACAACGGGTGGGTATCAGCACCGATACCCGCGACAGCATTCAGCATTTCGCGCTCCAACGATCGTTCGACTTTCCGCTGCTGTCCGACTCGGACGGTGCGGTCGCCGAACAGTTCGGGGTGCGGCGGGGTGGGTGGCTCACCCGGCGACGTCGGCTCCTGGAGCTCGAACGCGGCCACTCGAGCGCGGGCCGACGGGGATATCTGAGGCAGTTGTTGTCCGTGAAGAGGACGACGTTCGTGATCGATCGGCACCGAGTGGTGCGGATGATGGTGCGGAGCGAGCGCGGTCACGTGCATGCGACCAAGGCGTTGGAGTACCTGCGCTACCTGTCGTGAAGGGCTGTTCTCGCTATTCGTTCGCGCCGCTGAACAGAGCGGTGTAGACGGCCGGCTTGGAGGTTTCGGCATGTGCGTCGGTGGACGCATCGTCGGGATGGCTGAAGAGAGCCTCGTTCTTGTCTTGGTGTTCCATTCCCCGAGCATGCCCCTGATTCTCCGCAATAGCCACTCGCCGCGCGGGCCGTCTCGTGTGTGCCGGGTGGGATACTGCTCGGGTGCCCGATGAATCCCTGTTCGACGCCCTGCGGCGTGAGCCCGACGCCGAGGCACCCAACCTCCATGCCGTCGACGCTGCGGACCGCCTCGTTCTCGATACGGTCGACGAACTCCCCGGAATCGACAGGACCACGCCGATCGCGGTGATCGGCGACCGGTACGGAGCCCTCACCCTCGGAGCCGTTTCTCTGGGGTTCACCGCGATACGCGTGCATCAGGACGCCGTCACCGGAGTACGCGCGCTCGAGCTCAATGCCGCGCGGGTCTCGATGTCGGGCTCCTACACCCAGCACGCACTGGGAGCCGAACTGCTCGACGGCGTCGGGGTGGTGTTGATGCAGTTGCCGCGAGGTCTCGCCGAACTGACCGAGATCGCCGAGCACATCGCCGCACACGCGTCGGCGGACGTCGTCGTCCTCGCGGGCGGACGAGACAAACACATGACCCCGGCGATGAACGACGTCCTGCGAAAGTCGTTCGAGACCGTCACGGCCGGCCGAGGACGGCAGAAAGCCCGAGTGCTCACCGCACGTGGGGCGGTGGCGTCGGGCATGACGTATCCGGTGAGCAAGCGGATTGCCGATCTGGACCTGACGGTGGTGGCGCACGGCGCGGTGTTCGCGGGGGCCGGTCTGGACATCGGGACGCGCTATCTGCTCGAGTACGTTCCGAAGATGCTTCCGCGAGCCCGGGTTGCCGTCGACTTGGGCTGTGGCACAGGAATTCTCGCCACCGAGCTGGCCCGAACCAGGCCCGATCTCGAGGTGATGGCGACCGATCGCTCCGCCGCCGCGATCGCATCGGCGTCGGCCACAGCCGAGGCGAACGGGGCGCGGGTATCGGTGCTCGCCGACGACGCGATGTCCACTGTCGAGTCCGAGTCGGTCGATCTCGTGGTCTGCAATCCGCCGTTCCACGAGGGTGCCGCGGTGCACACGGGCGGCGCGAGCAAGTTGTTCGTGGCGGCGGGCCGGGTGCTGAGGCCGGGCGGACAGCTGTGGACGGTGTTCAACACCCATCTGAACTATCGACGCGAACTGGCCGACGCCGTCGGCCCCACCGATCTGATGGGGCGCAACGGCAAGTTCACCGTCGCTCGCTCGGTACGCCCGAGCGAGCAACGATGAGTGTCAGGTGACGGGGCCGCCGTCTTCGGGGCTTCCGTCGATCTGGCCTCGGTTGCGGCCGAGGTCCTCGACGAGAGTGCCCTCGACGATCTCGGCCTGACGCTGTCCTTCCGCGTAGTCGATGTCGGGATCCTCGTCGGATTCCTCGACCACGTGGTCGACCAGTTCCTCGGTCAGCTCGTCGTCGGGTGTCTCCGCTATCGGGCGGTCGAGGTCCTCCTCGACGGCGACGTCGGGTTCTTCCTCGCTGAGCTTGAGATCCAGGCTCTCGCCTTCGGCGGCCTCGCGAGCAGTGGTGCCGAAACTGTTGGCCTCGCTCCAGTGATCGGGGGGATCGACCACGGTGTCGCCGTCATCGTTGCGTACCTCGTCGGAGTCGACGCTTTCGCTGGGGTCCAAAGTCTGGTCGGGTCCGTCTTCGATTGCCATTTCCTCATAGTGCCCGTTTCGATTCGGTGTCACACACGCCGTCGTCTCCGCGTGTCGAGGCCCTACCCGGTAGAGTCCGATTTGTCCGTCGTAGAAGTTCTCCTCCTGGGAACTTTTGTTCGGATGTCAGACGTTCTATTGATGACCGACGGGGAGATCCCCGGTGGGGATCAGAACTTACGAAGGGAAGAGACACGGTGCGCACCTCCAGCAACCCGGTGTTCCGCAACCTGCCCAAGCAGCAGGGCGGCGGCTACGCCACATTCGGATCTGCGACGGCTGGAGCCTCGCAGGCCGCAACCTTCGGCCAGCATCCCGGAACGCAGGCCGACCCGTACACCACGCAGCCCGCCCAGCGGGCCATGACCATCGACGACGTGGTCACCAAGACCGGCATCACCCTCGGTGTGCTGAGCGTCACGGCGATCATTTCCTACCTGCTGGTCTCCAACAACACCGGCTTGGCCATCCCGTTCGTCATCGGTGGCGGCTTGATCGGCTTCGGTCTGGTCATGTTCGCGACCTTCGGTCGCAAGATGGACAACAAGGCGATCGTGCTCGCGTACGCCGCTGCGGAAGGCGTGTTCCTCGGAGCCCTCTCGCTGATGTTCACCGATATCGCGTTCGGCGGAGTCGGTGGATCGGCCCTCATCGGCCAGGCAATCCTGGGAACGTTCGGCGTTTTCTTCGGCATGCTGATCGTCTACAAGACCGGCGCGATCCGCGTCACCCCGCGTCTGACCCGCATGATCGTCGGTGCCCTCATCGGTGTTGTCGTCCTCATGCTCGGTAACCTGGTGGCCGGCTTCTTCATGGAGGACGGCTTCGGTCTTCGCTCCGGCGGACCCCTGGCCATCATCTTCAGCCTCGTCTGCATCGGCATCGCGGCGTTCAGCTTCCTGCTCGACTTCGACCAGGCCGATCAGCTGATCCGCGCACAGGCTCCCGAGAAGGCAGCCTGGGGTGTCGCCCTCGGTCTGACCATCACGTTGGTCTGGCTGTACGTCGAGATCCTGCGTCTGCTGAGCTACTTCCAGAACGACTAGTACTCACACGAAAAAGCCCCGCCACTCCTTCGAGGAGGGCGGGGCTTTTTCGTTGTGTGTCTCGAACTCAGCTGAGACGTTCGAGCACCATGGCCATACCCATGCCGCCGCCGACGCACATGGTCTCGACGCCGAACGTCTTGTCCTGGGTGGTCAGGTTGTTCAGCAGCGTGGTGGTGATGCGTGCACCGGTCATACCGAACGGGTGGCCGATCGCGATGGCACCGCCGGAGACGTTGAGCTTGTCCTCTTCGATGCCGAGGTCGCGTGCAGATCCGAGGACCTGCACGGCGAAGGCCTCGTTGATCTCGAACAGGTCGATGTCGGAGATCGACATGCCCGCGATCTTCAGCGCCTTGCGAGTGGCCTCGATCGGACCGAGACCCATGATCTCCGGTGACGTGCCGGTGACTCCGGTGGAGACGATGCGGGCCAGCGGGGTCAGGCCCAGTTCCTTGGCCTTCGTGTCGCTCATGATGACGAGCGCCGCTGCGCCGTCGTTGAGCGGGCAGGCGTTACCGGCGGTGATGGTGCCGTTGGGCCGGAAGACCGGCTTGAGCTGGCTGATCTTCTCGTACGTGGTGCCGGCGCGAGGTCCGTCGTCGGTGTTGACGACGGTGCCGTCGGGCAGGGTCACCGGGGTGATCTCGCGCTCGAAGAAACCGGCGTTGATCGCCTCTTCGGCGCGGTTCTGGCTGCGCACGCCCCAGTGGTCCTGGTCCTCGCGGGTGATGCCGGTGAGGAGAGCGACGTTCTCGGCCGTCTGGCCCATCGCGATGTACGCGTCGGGCAGCTCGCCGTTCTCGCGGGGGTCGGTCCAGCTGTCCGCGCCCTCTTCCTGTGCCTTCTTGGTGCGGGCCTCGGCGTCGGCGAAGATCGGGTTGTGGCTTTCCGGAAGCGAATCCGAGCTGCCGTGGATGAAGCTCGACACGCTCTCGACGCCTGCGGAGATGAACACGTCACCCTCGCCTGCCTTGATCGCGTGCAGCGCCATGCGGGTGGTCTGCAGCGAGGACGAACAGTAGCGCGTGATCGTCGTTCCGGGCAGAGAGTCGTAGCCGAGCTGCACAGCGACGATACGAGCGAGGTTGTTGCCCTGCATGCCGCCGGGCAGACCGCAGCCCAGGAGCAGGTCGTCGATGTCCTTCGGGTCCAGCGAAGGCACCTTGGCCAGCGCGGCGGCGACCATCTGAGCGGTGAGGTCGTCGGGACGAATGTCCTTGAGCGACCCCTTCATCGCCCTGCCGATCGGTGAGCGCGCGGTGGCGACGATGACTGCCTCTGGCATGAGATCTCCTTAGAATCGGTACTGCTTGTCTGCTCTGTTACCGCCGAGTAGGCGATGTCTCCTGACCGAACTTACAACCCCGCCCGACCGCCTCCGCCACGACGTACGAGATCCTCCGACGCAGTGACGATCTCGGCATCGAGCTCCGCCGTTCTGCGACGCAGGAAGCGATCGAGTGCGGCCGTGGCGCGGGGGATGGCCCTGCGCGATTCGGCGGCAGCGGACACGGTCGGCAGCTCGGGCAGCGGACCGCCGTGCCACACCCCCAACGCGGATGCGAGCACCGGCAGAATCTGTTGGGCGGCGAGCTCGTAGCCCGCGGCGGACGGATGGAAGCGGTCCGCCGAGAACATGGTGTCGGGTGCCGCGAGAAACTCGGGGGAGAGCAGATCCGCCAGCGCGACGGGATGCCCGCCGGCACCGAGAGTGCGGGCCGTCTGCGCGTTCGCGAGGCGTCGACCCCAATTGCGGACGACGGTGCGCAGCGGCTGCGGAATGGCCGTCACGACACCGAGATCGGGGCACGTGCCCACGGCGACGACGCAGCCCTTGGCCGTCAGTCGTTCGACCGCGTCGCCCAACCGGGCCGCGGACGCCGCAATGGAGAACTTCTTGGTGACGTCGTTCGCGCCGACGAAGATGACCGCCGCGTCCGGGGGCGGGCCGGCAACGAACATCGCGTCGACCTGACCTTCGAGCCCCTTCGAGGTGGCACCGGCAATTGCTTTGGTACTCAATCTGATTCGTTGCCCGGTTTCCTCGGCCAGGCCGCGGGCGAGCAACACTCCGGGAACTTCGTCGGCGACGATGCAGCCCACTCCCGCTGCAGTGGAGTCACCGAAGATCATCAGATGAATATCTGCTGAATTTCCCATCCGCCACCGTTCCGGGGCCGCGCATCCCGCGGTGTAGACGCCGTCGGCCTCCGGTGGTTTGGCGGTGGTGCGTCCGATGACACCGCGTGCCGCAGCGGCCTGCGCCATCAGATGCCGGTACGCGGCCCAGGACGCAGTCCCTGCTCCGGAGCCTGCGAGAACCGTCGCGGCGCTCGCTTTCGCAGCGGTACGCCATCCGCTCGCCGTCACAGATCGATCCCTCTCGTCGCGCCGTCGCCACCATCGTATGCGGGGTGTCGACGGCCGTGACCGAGAGCCGAATACCCGCATCTGGGAAGATGGTGCAATGCGCATCGCACAGCACATCACCGAACTCATCGGCAACACCCCGTTGGTGAAGTTGTCCACCGTCGTCGGCGACGGTGCAGGCACAGTCGCGGCCAAGATCGAGTACCTCAACCCGGGTGGTTCGTCCAAGGACCGCATCGCGGTCAAGATGATCGACGCGGCCGAGGCAGCCGGCGAACTGAAGCCCGGCGGCACCATCGTCGAGCCCACGTCCGGCAACACCGGCGTCGGCCTCGCGCTGGTGGCTCAGCAGCGTGGGTACAAGTGCGTGTTCGTGTGCCCCGACAAGGTCGGCGAGGACAAGCGCAACGTGCTGCGCGCCTACGGAGCCGAGGTCGTCGTCTGCCCGACGGCCGTCGCACCGGAGGACCCCAACAGCTACTACAGCGTCTCCGATCGGCTCGTCCGCGAGATCGACGGAGCCTGGAAGCCCAATCAGTACGCCAACCCCGCAGGCCCGGCCAGCCACTACGAGACCACCGGTCCCGAGATCTGGGCCGACACCGACGGAAAGATCACTCACTTCGTCGCAGGCGTGGGCACCGGCGGCACCATCTCCGGCACCGGCAAGTACCTCAAGGAGGTCTCCGGCGGCAAGGTCAAGGTCATCGGCGTCGACCCCGAAGGCTCGGTGTACTCCGGTGGAACGGGCCGCCCGTACCTCGTCGAGGGTGTCGGCGAGGACTTCTGGCCGACCGCGTATGACCCGTCCATCCCGGACGAGATCATCGCCGTGTCCGATGCCGATTCCTTCGACATGACCCGCCGCCTCGCACGGGAAGAAGGCCTGCTGGTCGGCGGCTCGTGCGGCATGGCTGCCGTCGGCGCAATCCAGGTCGCCGAGCGCGAAGGTCCCGACGCACTGGTCGTCGTGCTGCTGCCCGACGGCGGTCGTGGCTACCTGGCGAAGATCTTCAACGACTCGTGGATGTCGTCGTACGGATTCCTGCGCTCACGCCTCGACGGCACCACCGAAGAGACCTCCGTCGGCGCAGTGCTGCGCGGCAAGTCCGGCGCACTGCCGGATCTGGTGCACACGCACCCGTCCGAGACCGTGCGCGACGCCATCGAGATCCTGCGCGAGTACGGCGTCTCGCAGATGCCGGTCGTCGGAGCCGAGCCGCCCGTCATGGCAGGCGAGGTGGCCGGCAGCGTCACCGAGCGTGATTTGCTCAGCGCCGTGTTCGAGGGTCGCGCGGCGTTGGCAGACCCGGTCGCCAAGCACATGAGTTCGCCGTTCCCGCTGATCGGTGCAGGCGAAACCGTCTCCGACGCCACCAAGGCACTCGGCGAATCCGATGCGCTGATGGTCGTCGAAGAAGGCAAGCCCGTCGGCGTCATCACGCGCCACGATCTGCTCGGATTCCTCAGCAAGGGCGCCTAGGCATGTGAACGGAACTTCGTAGCCCGCTACGAAGTTCCGTTCACATGCGGCGCCAGCCGCTCTATCGCACTGCGCTGGTGCCGGTGAGAGCTTGCCCGATCACGAGTTGATGGACCTCGGATGTGCCCTCGTACGTGAGGACGGATTCGAGATTGTTGGCATGTCGGAGCACCGGGTATTCCAGCGTGATTCCGTTGGCTCCCAAGATCGTTCGGCATTCGCGGGCGATTTTGATGGCCTCGCGCACGTTGTTGAGCTTGCCGAGTGACACTCGCTCGCCGGGTAATTCACCCTTGTCCTTGAGTCGGCCCAGGTGCAGGGCGAGTAGCTGACCCTTGCCGAGTTCGAGGGCCATGTTGGCGAGCTTGGCCTGGGTGAGCTGGTATCCGGCGAGTGGTTTGTCGAACACCGCGCGGGTCTGCGAGTACTCGACGGCCGATTCGATGCAGTCACGCGCCGCGCCCATCGCGCCGAAGACGATGCCGAAGCGCGCCTCGTTGAGGCAACTGAGGGGTCCGCGCAGGCCGCGGGCCTCGGGCAGCATCGCGTCTGCGGGGAGTCGGACGTCGTCGAACACCAATTCGCCGGTGATCGACGCACGCAACGACAGTTTCTTCTTCACCGTGTTGGCCGTGAATCCCGGGGTATCGGTGGGAACGACGAATCCGCGGATCTTGTCCTCGGTCTGTGCCCACACGACGGCGACGTCGGCGACGGGTCCGTTGGTGATCCACATCTTGCTGCCGTTGAGAATCCAGTCGTCACCGTCGCGCTTGGCGCGGGTGAGCATGCCGCCCGGGTTCGATCCGAAGTCGGCCTCGGTGAGCCCGAAGCAGCCGATCAGCGACCCCTCGGCCATGCCCGGAAGCCACTGCTGCTTCTGCTCCTCCGAGCCGTACTTCCAGATGGCGAACATCGCCAGCGAGCCCTGCACCGAGACCAGCGATCGGATGCCGGAGTCGATCGCTTCGAGCTCGAGGCAGGCCAGGCCGTACGCCGTCGCGGACGTTCCGGCGCAGCCGTACCCCTCGAGGTGCATGCCCAGCAACCCGAGCGAGCCCAGTTCCTTGGCCAGCTCCCGCACCGGCACGGTGCCCTCGTCGAACCAGTCGGCGATGTGCGGACGGATGCGCTCGCTGCCGAACTTGCGGACAGTGTCCCGGATCTGGCGCTCCTCGTCGTCGAGGAGTGAATCGATCGCGAACAGTTCGTCGACGCTCTGGGAGTTGGCCACGGTGCCTCTTTCCGCTGGGGGTTGTCTTCGCAGGTTACCCACGACCCCGCCGGGCGACGCAGGCCGATTAGGGTGGAGGGCATGAGTGAGCAGCGCAGCAAGGCAGACAACACGTCCTGGCAGGGCTTTTCCACCAAGGCAGTGCATGCCGGGTACGAGCCCGATCCGCTGACCGGCGCGGTGAACGTGCCGATCTACGCCAGCTCCACCTTCGCGCAGGACGGCGTCGGCGGCATGCGCAGCGGATTCGAGTACGCGCGCACCGGCAACCCGACGCGTCGGCCGCTCGAAGCAAATCTCGCGGCCATCGAATCCGGCACCTATGGTCGCGCGTTCTCCTCGGGCATGGCGGCGACGGACTGCCTGCTGCGCTCGGCGCTGCGTCCCGGCGATCACCTCGTCATCCCCAACGACGCCTACGGCGGCACGTACCGATTGATCGACAAGGTCTTCACCCAGTGGGGCATCGAGTACTCGGTGGCCGCAGTGTCGGACGTCGACGAGGTCCGCGCGGCGATGCGTCCGAACACCAAGCTCGTCTGGGTCGAGACGCCCACCAACCCGCTGCTCAACGTCGGTGACATCGAGGCGCTCTCGGGCGTCGCGCACGAGGGCGGGGCCAAGCTCGTCGTCGACAACACCTTCGCGTCCCCGTACCTGCAGCAACCTCTGAGTCTCGGTGCCGACGTGGTGTTGCACTCGACCACCAAGTACATCGGTGGTCACTCCGATGTGGTCGGCGGCGCACTGGTGACCGACAGCGAGGAACTGGACACGGCCTTCGCGTTCCTGCAGAACGGCGCTGGCGGCGTTCCCGGACCGTTCGATGCGTTCCTGACCCTGCGCGGCATCAAGACTCTTGCGCTGCGGATGGAGCGACACAGCGACAACGCCGAGAAGATCGTCGAATTCCTCGACGGGCATCCGGCCATCTCGCAGGTCATCTACCCCGGGCTCGAATCCCACCCGTCCCACGCGGTCGCCGCGAAGCAGATGCGACGCTTCGGCGGCATGGTCTCGGTGCGTCTGGCCGGCGGCAAGCAGGCGGCATTGGACTTCTGCGCGAAGACCGAGATCTTCACCCTCGCCGAGTCGCTCGGTGGCGTCGAATCGTTGATCGAACATCCCGGTGCGATGACACATGCCTCGACGGCCGGTTCGTTGCTCGAGGTGCCCGACGATCTGGTGCGGCTGTCGGTCGGCATCGAGGACGGTGCCGATCTGGTCGGTGACGTGGAGCAAGCGCTGGCATGATCGTCGCACTGATCGACTCGGGCCTGGGGATGCTCCCGACGGCTGCGCGCCTGCGACAGGCGCGCCCCGAGCTCGATCTGGTGCTGATGATGGATCCCGACAACGCTCCGTGGGGACCCAAGCCGGACGGGTGGGTCGTCGACCGGGTGGTCGGCACAGCGCGCCATGCCGTCCAACTCGGTGCCGAGGTGGTGGTGCTGCCGTGCAACACCGCCAGTGTGACGGCGCTCGGTCACGTCCGTGCCGCGCTCGGTGACACCATTCCGGTGGTGGGTACCGTTCCGGCGATCAAACCCGCTGCAGCGGTGAGCGATCGGATCGCGATCTGGGCGACGGCGGCCACGACCGCGAGCGCCTATCAGGGACGGCTGATCGAACAGTTCGCCTCGCACCGAACGGTCACGAGTGTGGCGTGCCACGGTCTGGCGGACTCGATCGATCGCGGAGATGCGCGGGGGATCGGTGCCGCCATTGCCGCGGCCGTGGCAGCGACCCCCGCCGACGTCGAATCGATCGTGCTGGGTTGCACGCACTACCCGCTGGTGTTGGACGAGATCGTCTCGCAGTTGCCGGCCGACATCACGATGTTCGACAGCGCCGAGGCGGTGGCCAACCAAACGGTGCGACGCATCGACGAGGTCGGTTCGAGCGCTTCGGGCACCGGCCGTGTATCGGTGTGGTTGAGCGGAATCGAGGGCGGGTTGCCGGCGAGCGCGCAGCTCTACCGCGAGGGAAAGTTGCTGCTCGACGGTATACGGGCAGAGCAACACTGACCGTCGGGGAATGCTGGACGCTCCCGAGCGTTGTCTTTCACTGAGCTAACAGTCACTGCGGTGAAGGGAAACACATGGTCGGGGTGGGCACTCGGAGTCCAGCGGGACGTACGGCGGTGCGGATGCCGCACCGGTACGCGTTCTGGGTTGTCGGCGTCGCCTTCGTGGTCCTGATGGCGTCCTCGGCGGCACCGTCTCCGCTGTACCCGGTGTACCAGCAGTCGTGGGGATTCAGCGCGATCACACTCACCGTCATCTTCGCCGTCTACGCGGTGGCGCTGTTGGCGACGCTGCTCACCGTCGGAAGCCTGTCGGACCACATCGGCCGCAAGCCGATTCTGATCGCATCGCTGCTGTTGCTCGTCGTGAGCCTGGTGCTGTTCGTCGTCGCCGACAGCGTTCCGCTTCTCATCGCCGCTCGCGTCGTGCAGGGAATCGCCGCAGGCGCGGCGACGGGGGCCATGAGTGCGGCCGTCATCGATCTGCAGCCCGATACCTCCACCGGGCCGCTGCTCAACAGCGTCGCCCCCTCCCTCGGTCTGGCAGGTGGCGCGCTCGGTGCCGGGCTGCTCGTGCAACTGGCTCCCGCGCCCGAGATCCTCGTCTTCGCACTGCTGATCGTCGCGGCCCTGACCTTGGCCGTCGCGCTGCTGTTCGTCCCCGAGACCTCGGCCTTGCGCGGCTTCGATTCCCGCCGTCACCTCGCGTCGACCCTGCTGCCGAGGATGTCGATTCCGAAGTCGGTTCGGGCACCGTTCTTTCTCATCGCTCCCGCTCTGTTCGCCACCTGGTCGCTCGGCGGCTTCCACCTCTCGCTCGGTCCCTCGATCGTCGGCGGTGTCTTCGGAATCGACAACCACATCGTCGGCGGGCTGGAGATCTTCGCGCTGTTCGCCTCGGGCGCAGTGGCGGCTGCGGTGGTGCGCAACGGCTTCCCTCGTACGGTGATGATGACCGGCGCGACGGTGTTGGCGGCAGGCGTCGCGCTGACCCTGGTGTCGGTGCAGATCGAGTCGATAGCGATGTACTTCGTCGGGGCCGTCATCGCCGGATCGGGCTGGGGAGCAACATTTCTCGGTGCTATGCGCACACTCGGTGCGCTGGTTCCCGCTGCCGAGAGAGGCGGGGTGTTCGCCACGACGTTCGTCATCAGCTACCTCGCCTTCAGCGTGCCCGCCGTGGCCGCAGGACTGGCCGTGCATCGGCTGGGACTGAGCGCGACCGTGGAGGTGTACGGAGCATTCGTCATCGCGATGGCGTTGTTCTCGGTTCTCGGATTCTCGCTGGCACAGCGGCGAGATCGGTAGTGCGGCAGAGTCTGTGAGTCTTCCTGTGCCGAGGGTGAGCGAGTGCTCCTACCCGATCGGGTAGTTCGGTCGGGTCGTTGGCAGGGTTCGCGCCTCGAGGTGTTCCCAACGCGGTGCCGGGCAGTGGAGTGTGGTCATCAGTGAGACGCCGATCACAGTGGAAGGCGTCTTGTCACTCACACTCACCGAGGAGACACCGATGGTTATCGAGCTCAATCAGATCTGGGAATTCCCCATCAAGGAGTTTCACCCGCTGCCGCGCGCCAAGCTGGGAGTCGGCGCCCACGACATGATCGGTGTCGAGGCCAAGGAACTCGGGTTCAAGCGCTCACTGCTGGTCACGACCGGTCTGCGCGGGTCCGGCATCATCGAGGAACTGATCGGCAAGATCGAGTACCAGGGCGTCGAGGTGGTCCTCTACGACAAGGTCGAGTCCAATCCCAAGGACTACAACGTCATGGACGGTGCCGCGCTGTACCAGAAGGAGAAGTGCGACAGCGTCATCTCCGTCGGTGGTGGCTCTAGCCACGACGCGGCCAAGGGCATCCGCGTCGTCGTCGCCCACGACGGCCGCAACATCAACGAGTTCGAGGGCTTCTCCAAGTCCACCAACAAGCAGAACCCGCCGCACATCGCCGTATCGACCACTGCCGGAACGGGTTCGGAGACGTCCTGGGCCTACGTCATCACCGACACCTCGGACATGGAGAAGCCGCACAAGTGGCTCGCCTTCGACGAGGCGTCGACACCGACTCTGGCACTGGACGATCCGCTGCTCTACTACACCTGCCCCCAGCAGTGGACTGCGTTCTGTGGCTTCGACGTTCTCGCACACGGTGCCGAGCCGTACGTCTCTCGTCTGGACTTCGCGCCGTCGCTCGGCAACGCCATCTACTCGATCGGGCTGGTCTCCAAGCATCTTCGTGAGGCCGTGTACGACCCGGGCAACCTGAAGGCTCGCGAGGGCATGATGAACGCCCAGTACATCGCCACGCAGGCGTTCAACTCCGGCGGACTCGGTGTCATCCACTCGATCTCGCACGCGATCAGCGCGTTCTACGACAGCGCTCACGGCCTCAACAACGCCATCGCTCTGCCGCGCGTATGGGAGTACAACCTGCCCTCGCGCTACGAGCGCTACGCCGAGATCGCCGTGGCCATGGGCGTCGACACGAAGAACATGACCACCGTGCAGGCGGCCGATGCTGCCGTCGAAGCCGCTATCCGGCTCGCCAAGGACGTCGGAATTCCCGACAACTTCGGCTCCATCCGTTCGGCGACGTACGACAAGAACCGGATGAACACCGGCAAGTACGCGGGCAAGGGCGACGTGATCAAGGGCGACGAGAAGTCGGTTCTGAAGATCTCCGAGCACATCCAGGAAGACTGGTGCACCCCGGGCAACCCCCGTGAGGTCACCGTGGAGTCGATGATTCCCGTCGTTTCTCACGCGATCAACGAGTCGTACTAACCGCCACCCATGTGAGCGGAACTTCGTAGCAGGGTACGAAGTTCCGCTCACATGCGGCGCAGCCGCATTCCGAAGGGAAACACATGACCTCGCTGTCGACAGTGCGTAGCGACGACACCGGTACCGTCCGCTTCACCGACGCCGCTGATCTGCAGCGCGCGCTCTCCGAGCAGGACTACATCGCCGACGACGACCTCGCCACGGTGGTGCATCTGGCGACAGCACTCGACCGTCCGCTCCTGCTCGAAGGCCCTGCGGGCGTGGGCAAGACCGAGCTGGCCAAGTCCCTCGCCGCAGCGAGCGGACGCAAGCTGGTTCGGCTGCAGTGCTACGAGGGCCTCGACGACAACCGAGCCCTCTACGAGTGGGACTACGCCAAGCAACTGCTGCACGTGCAGATGCTGCGCGAACACATCGGCGCGCTCACCCAGCACGTCACCGACATCGACGACGCCTCGAAGATGCTCGCGACCAAAGACTTCGGTCTCTACTCCGAGCCCTTCCTCGCAGTCCGCCCCCTGCTGGAATCGGTGCTCTCGGAGGAGCCGGTGGTGCTCCTGGTCGACGAGGTCGATCGCACCGAGGAATCGATGGAGGCATTGCTGCTCGAGGTGCTCGCGGAGAAGCAGGTGACGATCCCCGAGGTCGGCACGTTCACCGCGCGCAGCGATCCGTGGGTGATATTGACCTCCAACGACACTCGCGAGCTGTCCTCGGCGCTCAAGCGTCGCTGCCTGCACTTCCACCTCGACTACCCGACGGCCGCGCGCGAACGCGAGATCGTCACCGCTCGTGCTCCCGAGGTGCCCGCGCACATCGCGGCCGACATCGTCGCACTGGCAACGGAATTGCGTGAGCTACCGCTGCGCAAGAGCCCGTCCATCTCGGAGGTGATCGACGCGGCCCGCATCGCGTCGGTCCTCGGACACACCGACGAGACCCGCAAGTATCTGCTCGCCGCGCTGGTCAAGTACTCCTCGGACATGAAGATCGCCATGGCAGGGCCGGTAGCAGAAACATCCTCTGCACCAACATCACTCGGCACGGTGGCCAACACGACCGCGACGGCCTTCCGAGGACACGGTGGACGCGACAAGGGCGGCATCGGAATACGACGATGACCGGGCACCGGGCGTTCTCGGCATCGGTGGTGCTCGATGTGCTGGCGGCTGTCTTCGGGCGGACGCTGCGGCGCTTCGGAGTAGCGGCGTCGCCGGCCGAGGTCATCGAGGTACGACGCGTCCTCGGTCTCCTCGGGGGCCATGACCTCACTGTTCTGCGTGCGGCCCTACGCGCGACGTGCGCCAAGTACGACCACGAACAGCACGGTTTCGATCTCGCCTTCGACTCGATGTTCGAGGCCCCCGTCGACAGTGCTGTGGCCGAGCATCGTTCGCCGTTGGGTGCGCAGGTGGCGGGCGGACTTCCGACGGACCTCGATGTGGGAGCGGATCAGGAGGCCGCCAAGTACGCCGAGTACAACGAGCGTGCCGTCGAGATCGGGGATCTGCTGGATGCGCCCGAGGCCGACAAGGGCTTCAACCCGCACAAGGACGACGACGACATCAGCCTGTCCTCCGAGGATCACGATCTGTCGATCGACACCGACGGCGACATGGGTCGTCGCGGAGTCACCTACACCGTCGACCTCGAGCGGTCCGGGTCGACGGCGGCCGGGGAGTTGGCGTCGAGCACCAGCGGAGCGGTTGCGGGACAACTGAATTGGGAGGATCCGGCAAGCATCCTGGCGTGGTTCGACTCCTACGATCCCCGTAGCGTCTACGGCGACGGCGGTGATTCCGGGCCGCTGAGTGCCGCGATGCTGGACCGGATCACCGATGCCGTCGAGGCATTCGTCGCGGCGCTGGGTGATCTGACCGGCACGATGTCCTCACCGATCCCGATCGACGGTGCGCCGCAGGCGATGGACCGACACGCCGAGATCGAGCGCGCGAGTCACGAAGTGTTGCGGCACATGCGCGGCACCCCCCGGCCGCGGCCGCGCGAGCACTCGCGAGGGCCGTTGGACATGAGGCGCACCGTGCGGTCGAGTCTGCGGACCGACGGGATTCCGTTTCGTCTGGTGACGAAGACGCCGGTGCCGGACAAGGTCCGACTCCTGGTGCTTGCCGACGTCTCACTGTCGGTACGGCCCATCACTGCGTTCACCTTGAGGCTGGCGCAAGCCATGCATGCGCGAGCGCACCGATGCACGGTGATGGGGTTCGTCGATGCACCGGTGGACGTGACGACCACCCTGCTCGGCAGTACCGGGGACGGCGCGCTGGCGGCGGTGCTCGCGGATGCGCGTCTGGACCTCGAAGCCAGTAGCGATTACGGCAGCACGTTCGCCGATCTGCTGGACTCGCATGCCGACGTGCTGAACAAGCGCACCGCGGTGATCATCGTCGGCGACGGCCGGTGCAACGGCCGCCCGTCCGGACTCGATGCGCTGGAAAAGATTCGATCCAAGGTGCACCGCATCGCATGGATCACCCCGGAAGCGCGCCGCTACTGGGCGCAGGCCGCCTGTTCGATGGAGGACTACGAGCAGCTCTGTGACCGGGTCGTGGTGGCGCGGGACGGTGAACAGCTGACGGCGCAGGCGGCCGAACTGGGGCATGCGCTGTCGTGACCTGACCGTCAGCGCCCACCACCTACCCGATCGGGTAGGTCGGAACCTGGCCCGGTGCTGGTGGGATTCGACGAACCCCCCTCGTAGGGTTGTAACCTGAATCACATGCCCGGATGTCTCGGGCCGATGGACAGCGAGGGTGTGAACCGTGGACCAGGCCGCTACTGCGAACGTAGGCAAGGCGCTGCACGACCTCGACGACCGACGCGGCCGCCCGGAGACACCCCGCGTGCTCAAGTTCCATGCCCCGGAGATCGTGTTCGGTCAGGATTCGTTGGGTGAAGTGGCGCACGCGACGCTTCGGTTGGGCGGAGTCCGGCCACTGGTGGTCACCGATGCCGGTCTGATCGACAGCGGTTGGGCGGGGCAGCTGATCGATCTGCTCACCGCACAGGGCCTGTTTCCTCAGGTGTGGAGCGAACTGACGCCCAACCCCAAGGACGTCGAGATCGAAGCCGGATATGCGGTCTACACAGCGTCGGGTTGCGATGTGCTGGTGGCCATCGGCGGGGGATCGGTGATGGATGCGGCCAAAGGCGTTGCGATCCTGGCCGGCAACGGCGGCAGAATTCTCGACTACGAGGGCGTCGACCAGGCCACGCGCCCGATTCCACCCCTGGTCATGGTGCCGACGACCTCCGGCACCGGTGCCGACGTCTCCCAGTTCTGCATCGTCACCGACACGGCGCGCTCGACGAAGATCACCATTCTCGGCCGGGCACTGGTTCCCGACATCACCGTGATCGACCCGAGACTCCTCACCACGATGCCCGAATGGCTCAATGCAGCAACGGGTTTGGATGCCCTGACGCACGGAATCGAGGCGTTCGTCTCGCTGGGGCACAACCAACTCACCGATCACCATGCGCTGCGGGCCATCACCATGGTGATGTCGCAGCTGGCGCGCACCATCGACGAACCCGCCGACATGGTTGCGCGCGGATCGATGGCGCAGGCGAGTCTCGAAGCGGGACTGGCCTTCACCAACGCGATTCTCGGTGCAACGCATGCGATGAGCCACCAGGTGGGCGGACTGCTCGACCTGCCGCACGGCGTGATCAACGGGGTGCTCCTGCCCCACGTCATTCGCTTCAATGCAGCCGAGGATCCGTTACCGTACGTGGCGATTGCGACCAGTCTCGGGCTCGCCGAGGGACGCGCCCGACCGGAGGAGGCGGCGATGGCCGTCGCGGATCGGGTCGACCGACTCGCTCGGCAGGTGGGTGTTCCTGCGGGCCTGGCCGAGATCGGCGTCAGTGAGTCCGATCTCGATGTGTTGGCCACCAACGCTTTACACGATGCCTGCATGTCCACCAATCCACGCTCGGCGACGCATCGCGAGATGGTCGAACTGTTCCGGAGTGCACTGTGACGTCGGGACCCGATGTGACGTCCGGACCCGACCTCTCGCTGCTGACGGGACTGCGCTCGGGCAAGAACACGTTCTATCCCCAGTATCGCGGCGCGGCCGAACGGCTCGAACGCGTCGTCTATGCGCTGGAACTGATTTCGCGGGCGCTGGTGCGAACGGTCGACGGCCCCGAGACACTGGTGTGTGCAGTCGCAGAAGCTGCTCGTGCTCATCTGAGCGCGCAGTGGGTCGTGTTCGCGCTCGCCGACGGTGCCCTCCCGGATGCCGGTCCCCGGCGGCTGGTGCTCGGACCGGACGCGACGCCGTTCCTGGTCGACAACGTCGAGGGTCCGCCGCTGCCGGACGACGTCATCGACTGCCTCGAGTCGATTCGGACGTCCACCTGCGGTGACGGGCAGACCCCCGTCATCTCGGCCCATCACGCATTCGTACCGATCGCGTTCGACGGTGGCGTCGTCGGCGCGTTCGCGGCGTGGACCGGCGACCACCGGGTGCTCGACGCAACCGACGCGGCCGTGTTGAGCATTCTGGCGAGTCAAACTGCTGTGGCACTGCAGAATTCGGCTCTGTTCCAGAGCCGGCGACAGTTGCTCGAACGCACCGAGAACGCGTATGCGCAGGCCCACCGCACAGCAGCGGATCTGGCGGCCCGCAACGCCGAACTCGAAGTGACTCAGCGGCAACTGGGCGCCGCGCATCGGCATCAGGTGCTCGACGACGAACGGCATCGCATCGCCCGCGAATTGCACGACAGCGTCACGCAGGCGGTGTTGTCGGCGGGTATGCAGATAGAGGTGTGCCGCAGCGACATCCCGGCCGAGGAGCGCGGTGAACGGCTCGATCTCGCCAAGGAGTTGACGCGTCGAGCCGTCGAACAGCTGCGGTCTGCGATCTATGCGCTCAACCATCCGCAGGATGCGGATCGAACGTCTCTGCCCGAGATGCTCGAGCAACTCTCGGTGGTCCACATGCCCGACGAGTTGCAGGTGTCGTTGCGAGTGGAGGGAACTCCGGTCGAGCTGAGCAGCGAATGCGAGCACGCTCTGCTACGCATCGCCGGTGAGGCACTGTTCAACACCGCGGTGCACGCGCATGCGTCGCGGGCGATTCTGAGACTGACCTACTCGTCCGATCAGGTGCAGTTGTCGATTGCCGACGACGGGGACGGCGATCCGGCCCATCTGCGGATGATGTTGCATCTGTCCGAATCCACCGACGTCGACGGTCGGCATCGAGGATTGGCGAACATGGCGGCCCGTACCCGCGAGCACGGTGGCGTCTTCGAGATCAGACGTGCCCGTACCGGGGGAGTGCGAGTGACCGTGCGAATCCCGCTCGGCAGCAATCCCCTCGGCAGTACTTCGGAGAAGGGCGACACCCTGTGAGCGTACCGACGATCCGCGAGGGCGAAGGGCAGGTGGCCGCACCCACGGTCCGCATCGTGCTGGTCGACGATCATGCGATTCTGCGGGACGGGCTACGTTCGGTGCTCGAGCGTGAGGCGGACCTGACCATCGTGGGGGAGGCGTCGACGCGGGAGGAGGGGTTGGCCGTCGTCGCGCGGGTGGAGCCCGACATCGTGCTGATGGACCTCAAGCTCTCGGCCAGCTCGGACTACGAGGGCCTTGCGCTGTGTGCACAATTGGCCAAGGCACACAACGGAATCGGTCTTCTGGTGCTCACGACCTTCCTCGACGACCGGCTCGTGGTGGAGGCGGTGCATGCGGGAGCACGGGGATACGTGGTGAAGGACGTCGACACCACCGAGCTGGTACGCGCGATCCGCGCGGTCTCTCGAGGTGAGAGCGCCTTCGACTCGCGGAGTGCCTCGGCCGTCGTTCGCTCTCTCAACGGCACACCGAGCAGCATCGAGCGCCTCACCGAGCGCGAACTCGAAGTGCTTCGGCTACTGGCAACGGGATTGTCCAACAACATGATCGGAACGCGGCTGTTCATCTCGGCGACCACCGTCAAGTTCCACGTCAGCAACATCATGCGCAAGCTCGCGGTGTCCAGACGAGCCGAGGCCGTGTACGCGGCGAGCAAGCAGGGGCTCATCTAGAACCTCGGACTCATGCCGCGGCCGGTCGCGTCTCGACCCGCTGCTTCAGTGCTCGATTGAACGAGGCATAGCCGTCGTCCTCCTTGCTGGTGAACAATCGTCGGAACGGCCGTACGGAGACACCGGAGAAGGTTTCGACGTTGTTCAGACGGGTGGTTCCGTCGTCGTTCGGGGTCAGGGTGAAGGTGTGTCGACCGACGAAGAAGCGTTCGGTGGCGATCTTCGCCGACCACTCGAGTTCCTGATTCGGGACGGCCGCGGTCACGTACGGCCGAAAGGACATGCCCGGCATGCGAATGGAGAGTCTGGATCCCTTCGTTGCAGTTCCGGTCACGCGGGAGAAATTGCTCCACTGGCCGTAGGAATCGAAGTCGGAGAGCACGTCCCAGACTTGCTCCGGGGTGGCGGCAATGTCGATGATGGAAGCGAGCACGATGCCCATGATGTGTCCGTTCGTGAAGGTTCGGGTGGGGGTGTGGGGCTACGTGCTGTGTACGGCGGTGAGAAATTCGAGCACGGCGTGGGCGGTCGCATCGGGTTGCTGCGCCTGCGGGTAGTGGCCGGCCTCGGCGACCATGACGGCCTCGCCATGAAGCGTGTCGGCGATCCAGTGGGCCTCGGCCGCGGGATCCTTGAAGTCCGGGTCGAGTTCTCCCATGATCACCACGACGGGCGCGGCCACCTCGGCGAGTCGGGCCTCGGCAACCGCGTGGTCGGTCTGTCGTGTCGTTTTCGAGAACGCCCTACCGTGCGACTTGCGTTTCAGGCTGGTCACGACGGCGGTGCGGTAGTCGTCGAAGTCGTCGGGCCTGCGTCCCGCATAGAGGGTGGGCATGTAGGACTTCCAGATCAGGGCAATCCACGGTGGGGCCATCATGGTGTGAAACATCGCCCGCGTGAACACATTCGAGGGTGGGTTGCGCACGTACGGTCCGACCAGCACCAACCCGTCGACCTGGTGGGGATGATCGGCGGCCACGATCACCGCTGCTCCAGCGGCCAGAGAGTTACCGACGATGACCGCCGGTCCGCCGAGGTGGGTGATCAGCGCGTGCACATCGCCCGCAGTCTCGGTATCGCCGTAGGAGGAGAACGTGGTGTCGCTGTCGCCGTGCCCACGCAGATCTGTGGTTGCCACCGAATATCCGGCTGCGACGAGGGCGGGTGTCAGAAAGCGGTAGGAGGAGCGCAGCTCGCCCATGCCGGGAACGAGGACGAGAAGCGGTCCAGCGCCCTGAAGGTCGTAGGCGATACGGCCGTCCGGGCGGGAAATGTACTGGGTCGACGGGATGGGGTCCGAGGCTGGGGAAGTCATGAAAGCTACTATCGCATGCCTTAAGGCTATTGGCAATAGCCAAAACCGAATTGGTCAGGTTCGGGGGCATGGATGGTCAGCGCATAGCTATTGACGCTAGCCACGATGTGGGGTAGCCATAGCCGGTGAGTACTTTCATCTCGAAGACCCATTCCTGCATCGGCAATGGCAGGAGGGCGATGCCCCGTGCCTAGGGCAGGTCTGACGCGTGCACGCGTGGCGGAGGAAGCGGCGGTGATGGCCGATCACGTCGGTCTCGGCAAGCTCACCCTGGCAGCATTGGCGGACCGACTCGGCGTGCGGCAGCCCTCGTTGTACAAGCACATCGACTCGATGGCAGGCCTGCACCGCGACATCGCAGTCAACGCCAAGCGCGAACTCGGCGAAGTGCTCGCGCGAGCGGCAGTAGGTCGTTCGGGAGCAGAAAGCATTTCCGCCATGTCGCGGGCCTACCGCGCCTGGGCGCTCGAGCATCCGGCCCGATACGAGGCGTCGAATCTCATGCCCGCCCCGGGCGATCTGGAGGACGAGTCGGTCTCCATGGCCGCCATCGGTGTCATCGCGGACGTACTGACCGCGTACCGCCTCGAAGGCGACGATGCGATCGATGCGATCCGGGCGTTCCGATCCACCCTGCACGGATTCGTCTCCTACGAAACGGCAGGAGCGTTTGCCATGAGTGCAGACATCGACCGGAGCTTCGAGCGTCTCGTCGACGGGTTCGTCTTCGCTCTCACCCGGTGGGCGGACACCGAGCCCCGGCCGGAGGCCGAGTCGGGTTGACGGCAGCAACCTTCGCGCGGGCGCAGAGCGCAAAGTAGACGGCGCTCCGCGTCCTGTTCGGAGCGTCCGCGAGGTGCAGGCTTCGGATAACACACACCAGTGATATCCATGCCGAGGAGCACCCATGACCGTTCAGGAAGACACACGCCCAGACGACGCTCCCACCGACCGCCCCACGGAGCTCACGGTTCTCGGAGCCTGCGGCCAGGACTGTCCTGATTCCTGCTCGATGGTGGTCACCGTCGCCGACGGTGTAGCGACCAGCGTCAGCGGTAGCAAGACCAACCCCTACACCAACGGTGGACTGTGCGTGAAGGTGGACAACTACCTGGACAAGGTCTATAGCCCCGATCGAGTTCTCTACCCGCTCAAGCGATCCGGACCCAAGGGCTCCGGCCGCTTCGAGCGAATCTCGTGGGACGAGGCCGTGGCCACCATCGCGGAGAAGTTCACCGCCATCGCCGAGGAATTCGGCCCCGAAGCGATCATGCCGTGCAACTACCTCGGCACCCAGGGGATCACGCAGGGGCTCAACGTCGGAGACGCATTCTTCAACCGACTCGGTGCCACGGTCGCCGAGCGCACCTACTGCGATGCCGGCTCGTGCACGGCCTACGCGATGACGGTAGGCGACACGGCGGGAGTCGACCCCGAGAGCTTCGTCCATTCCAAGTTCATCCTGATCTGGGCGTCGAACATCATGAGCACCAATCTGCACCTCTGGCCCTATGTGGCCGAAGCGAAGAAGCGCGGTGCCAAGGTCGTCGTGATCGATCCGGTCAAGACCAGAACCGCGAAGGCTGCGAGTTGGTACATCCCCATCCGCCCCGGCACCGACGGCGCACTCGCGCTGGCGATGATGCACGTCATCATCGACGAAGGACTGACGGACGCCGACTACATCGAGCGGCACACCATCGGCTTCGACGAGTTGGCCGAGCGTGTGCAGCAATACACCCCGCAGTGGGCATCGGAGGAGACGGGCATCCCCGTCGAGGACATCTACACGCTGGCAAGGGAATACGCGCAGAGTCAGCCGTCCGTGATTCGTATCGGCGTGGCGATCGAGCGCAGTGCCGGTGGTGGACAGAGTGTCCGGGCCATTTCGTGTCTTCCGTCGTTGGTGGGCGCGTGGCGTAAGCCGGGCGGCGGGATTCTGCAGCTGCCGCTGTGGGCATTTCCGGTGAACTGGCCGGAATTTCTGCAGACGGATCTGCAGACTCCCGGCACGCGCGTGATCAATCTGTATCAACTCGGGGAGGCGCTGACCGGCGGGCTGAACCTGGACACCCCTCTCAAAGGCCTGATGGTCTACAACTCGAATCCCGTGGTGGTGTGCCCCGATCAGAAGCGGATGATCGACGGGCTCAGCCGCCAGGATCTGTTCACGGTGGTCAGCGACCATTTCATCACCGACACAGCCGATTACGCGGACATCATCCTGCCTGCCACCACGCAGCTCGAGCAGGACGACATCAACTTCTCCTGGGGCCACCTGTTCGTCACCTACAACAACCGTTCGATCGAGCCGATGGGTGAAGCCGTCCCCAACACCGAGCTGTTTCGGCGACTCGCCAAGGCCATGGGCTTCACCGAACCGGTGTTCTCCCGAACCGACGAGGAACTCATAGCCCTGTCGTACGACTGGAATGCCCCGGCCATGGAGGGCATCTCGATCGAGTCGCTCAAACGACTCGGCTGGCAACGGCTCAATCTGCCCGGTCCCGACGAGTACGCGCCGCACGCCGACGGAAACTTCCGGACCCCCTCCGGCAAAACGGAATTCCTGTCCTCGGCCGCGGCGGGCGGCAACTTCGTTCTGCCCCTGTTCCGGCAGGGCTCGAACGACCACCAACCGGGCCAGCCCGTCGATCCGCTGCCGCACTACATCGCACCCCGCGAATCGCTACGCACCAACCCCGAACTGGCGCAGAAGTATCCGCTCAACCTGCTGACCCCCAAGTCGCACGCCTACCTGAATTCGAGCTTCGGAAATCTCGACATGCATCGCAAGGTGCAGAAGGAGCCGACGTTGCTGATCAATCCCGTCGACGCCGAGCGTCGGGGAATCGCGTCGGGAGACGTGGTGCGGGTCTTCAACGATCGTGGAGAGTTCACCGTCGTTGCCAAGCCGGACAAGACGGTCATGGAGGGCGTCACGGTCTGCGCGATGGGCGCGTGGCGCAAGAACATGCTGTCGCTGTCCACCCCGGCCTCGCTGAACCCGACCGTGTTCGCAGACCTCGGAAACGCCCCGACGTTTTCCGACACCCTCGTCGAAGTGCGTCCACTCGACGCCTGACCATCATCACCACTACGAATACGAGGATTTCCCATGGCCTACGTCGTCACCGAAGCGTGCATCGACCTACTCGACAAAGCATGCACCGAGGAATGCCCCGTCGACTGCATCTACGAGGGCGCTCGCATGATGTACATCAATCCCGACGAGTGTGTCGATTGCGGAAAGTGCATGCCCGCCTGTCCGAACGACGCCATCTTCTGGGAACACAAGATTCCCGACGAGCAGACGAGGTTCGTCGACATCGCCGTCGAATTCTGTGAGGACGCAGACGCTTCCGGCGGCGCGGAGGACCTCGGTCCGATCGGGCACGACCATCCGGCGATCGACGAAGTGGCGAAGAAGTGAGTGGTGCAACCATTTTCGAGTGCGATCTGATCATCGTCGGAGCCGGCCCGGCTGGGTTGTACGGTGCCTATTACGCGGGATTTCGAGGTTTGACGGTGACCGTCATCGATGCTCTGCCGCACCCCGGTGGTCAACTGGCCGCGCTGTACCCGGAGAAGAAGATATTCGACGTCGCGGGATTCCCGGCGATCAAGGCGCAACGCCTGGTCGACGCACTGGTCGAACAGGCGGATCAGGCGAAACCGGAATATCTGATGGGCCACGTGGCCACCGAACTCGAGGAGTTCGACGACTCCGTGCGCATCACGACCGACAAGGGAGCCACCGTCGTCGGAAAGGCTGTCCTCGTGGCCGCGGGCATCGGGAAGTTCACGCCGAGGCCGCTGCCTACCGGGTCGGAGTTCCACGACCGCGGGTTACGGTATTTCGTGCCCAGGCTGAACGATCTGGACGGTGAACACGTGATGATCGTGGGCGGCGGTGATTCGGCTGTGGATTGGGCGTTGAGTCTGGAGCCGATCGCGAAATCGGTCGTACTGGTGCACCGTCGCAACGACTTTCGAGCTCACGCCCACAGTCTGGATCTGCTCGAGCGGTCGAGCGTGGAGGTCCTCACTCCGTTCGAGGTCGAGGAGATCGCGGGCCGGGACACCGTCGAATCGGTGACGATCGTCGACGGTGCCGGAATCGAGCGGCGGCAGCTGGCGGTGTCGAGTGTTGTTGCCGCACTGGGATTCAAGGCAGCCCTCGGACCCATCGCAACGTGGGGGTTGGACAAGTACCAGCGCGACATCGCCGTCGACCGAACGATGCGTACCAACCGCAGACGAGTGTTCGCGGTGGGTGACGTTGCCGGACACGAAGACAAGGTCAAGTTGATCGCGGTCGGCTTCGCGGAGGCGGCCACCGCGGTCAATCACATCGCTCCACTGGTCGACGGCTCGGCAGCGATCGTGCCGGGCCACTCGAGCGACTCGATTCACTGACCCGGACGGGTCGTCCGGTTCGGTTCGGCCCACGAGCGGGTGACTGCTCGTGGGTCGTCCGTGTGTGCGCACGCAGCGGCGCGGTACTGACGGGGGCTCATGCCGTACTGCTCACGGAATGCGCGACTGAACACGGCGAGGTCCGCAAATCCCCACCGTCGACTGATCTGCCCCAGAGAACGGTCGGCCGACACGCTGGCGATGATCTCACGACGGCACCGCTCGAGCCGCTTGACGCGGATGCTGCGGGCCACCGTCGTGCCACTGGCGGCGAAGACACGGTGGAGTTGACGGGTGGAGACGAGCATCGCCGCCGCGACCGCGCCGGGCGAGAGGTCGGGGTCCGCGAGATGATCGTCGATGTACCGCTGCGCCGACCGCACGAGTGCTGCACTGGGGGAGTCGATCGTCGGGCTGGTGGTGGTGTTGCGGGCGATCACGCTGACCAGATCTCCGACCTCGTCGGCTATCGCCTGCGCCCCGGAGGCTCCCAGCGTCGAGCGGGTCGACCCCAGGTCGTGCAGAAACCGTCCGAGGAGGCCGCTGAAGCCGGCCGACCCGTCGAAAGCCATGGCCGTCATGTCGCTGGACTCGCGGTCGTCGAGTCGAAGCATGTGGCGGGGCCAGGTGAAGACTTCGAGTTCCCATTGGTCGTCGTCGGGATGGCCGTCGATGATCCAGTCGAACGGCCGCGAGGTGTCGTAGATGGCGAAGTCGCCGCGGGAGAGCGCGCATTCGCGGCCGTCCTGCACCACGATCGCACGGCCCCGACGGATCATCCCGATCTGCACGTACTCGGTGTGGTCCTTCTCGATGAGCGAGTCGGTACGAGCGATGCGTTGTGTCGTGGACCGAACGCTCGAAACCTGCAGGTGCGCAAGCGACATCGAGCGAACCGCGCCGGTGAATCGGCTGTCGGCCACGTCGGCGACATCGAGTGCAACGAAGTGCTCGTTCAACATGTCGCACCAGTCTCCGCGGCTGGTCGTCCTGGCCGGGATGGAGAATCCGGATCTGGAGAGCATGAGAACCCCTTGTCGTCGGAGCCCGTCGTGATCGTGTCGATCAGCGCGATACAGGGGCTTCGTTCGAGGTTAACGCGCAATGTTTCGGCTCGATTGGCTGTTCGTAACATTGCCGGAAAGTTCGGCGACGACGACGCAGCGTGGTCTCTGCGGATCAACTAGCCGTCACGGACGGTCAACTGCGGATCACCCGGTTCGGCAATTCTTGGTGCACATGAGGTGAAAGGGGTGTGCCGTGGGCGAAGTCGACACTGTCCGAACAATGGCCGCGAAACCGACCGGCCCGAAACTGCGCGCGACCGACACGTATGTCGGCGTGGTGGCCGACACTCTGTCGGTCGAGGCGACCATCGACTGGGCAACGCTGCCGCAGTGCGGGGCCGTCGTGACCTTCACCGGAGTGGTTCGCGAGTACTCGAAGGATTCCAACGGCCTGCGTACGGACGGAGTCGTGGCGATCGACTATCAGTCCTACGAGTCGGTGGCCCGAGTGCGACTGATCGAGATCGCGGACGCGGCGCGAGAGCGATGGCCAGGAATCGGACGTATCGCGTTGCTGCACAGGGTCGGATCGGTTTCGCTCGGTGCCGCCAGCGTCCTGGTCTGTGTGTCCTCGGGCCATCGCGTCGACGCCTTCCTGGCCGCGCAGTTCTGCATCGACGTTCTCAAGACGTGCGTGCCGGTGTGGAAGCTCGAACAGCGGGAGGCCGCGCAATCCTGGGTGGAGACCGGTGTGCAGATCGAGAGTGTTCAGCAGGCAGCCTCGCGGTGGTCGCCCCTCACGTGCGGTACCGCATCGTGAGGGACGTCGAGGCCGCCGCGAGAGACGTTCGGGGGCGGCCACTTCGGGACCTGCGTATTTCCGTGACCGACCGGTGCAACTTCCGTTGTGTCTACTGCATGCCGCGGTCCGAATTCGGCCCCGACCACGATTTCTTGAAGACCGCGAAACTGCTGTCGTTCGAGGAGATCTACAGAGTCGCCCGAGCTGCTGCCACCATCGGTATTCGCAAGATACGTCTGACCGGCGGTGAACCGCTGCTGCGCGCCGGAATCACCACGTTGATCGAGAGATTGAGTTCGATCGAGGACATCGATCTGGCGATGACGACCAACGGTTCGCTGCTTGCTGCGCATGCCGAAGAACTGGTGGCGGCCGGGTTGCGCCGCGTCACCGTCAGCCTCGATTCCACGGATCCGGACACGTTCGCTCGGATGAGCGACACGCGCGTTCCCGTGCAGACCGTGCTCGACGGCATCGACGCGGCGGTGCACGCCGGGATGTCGCCGGTGAAGGTCAATGCCGTGGTGCGTCGCGGGGTGAACGGGGATTCGATTCTGGCCCTGGCCGAGCGGTTCAAAGGCACCGGCGTCGTGGTTCGCTTCATCGAATACATGGACGTCGGCGCGACGAATCGGTGGGAGTTGTCGCAGGTAATGGATGTGCACGCGATCGTGGAGACGATCGGTCGGGTCCATCCGCTGGTGCGAGTCGAGGCGGTGTACGACGGTGAAGTGGCGACTCGATATCGATACCTCGACGGCAGTGGAGAGATCGGCGTGATCGGGTCGGTGTCCGAGCCGTTCTGTGGAACGTGTACCCGCGCGAGGCTGTCTGCGGACGGCAAGGTGTACACCTGTCTGTTCTCGTCGACCGGTACCGACCTGCGTGCGTTGCTGCGCTCGGGGGCGTCGCAGGACGAATTGGTCTCTTCCCTCACGGCGTTGTGGATGCGACGGGACGATCGGTATTCGGAACTTCGAGCGGGAACGAACGAGGATCCGGCGCGAGATCGGATCGAAATGTCCTACATCGGTGGATGATCGAAGGGAGCTGATCGTATGGCCGAGTTGGTGATGTTCGCTGCGGCACGACAGATTGCCGGTGAGGCGTCGAACAGAGTGTCGGGATCGACTGTCAAGGAGGTGCTCGACACTGCGGTCGAACGGTACGGCGCGTCGTTCGCGGAGGTACTGGCGGTCTCGCGTATCTGGATAAACGGACGGTCGCTGGCTCGCGACGAGGATTCGCCGTGCTCCGATAGAGACGAGATCGCGGTCCTGCCTCCGATCTCCGGCGGATGATGTCGACGACAGTCGGCAGCGTCCCGGTCCATCTCCGAACGGTGGACCAACATCGTTGTGCGATCGAGAAACTGGGAGTATCGGCGAAGGTGCGTTCGGTGTCGATCGGCGACGCGGTGGGCGCAGTGCTCGCCGAGGACGTCGTCGCCGACCACGCACTACCGGCATTCGACAATTCGGCGGTCGACGGATTCGCCGTTCGCGCTGCCGATGTCGTCGGTCCGGAACATCTGCCCGTACGGTTGCTCGTCTCCGCATGCAGTGTCGCAGGTGGACAACCGGCACCGCTGCACCTTCATCCGGGGGAGTCGGTACAGGTCATGACCGGTGCCGCAGTTCCGTGCGGCGCAGACATGGTGATTCCGGTCGAAAGAACCAGCGGGTTCGTCGAGGCGTTCGGTGTCGAGGAGGTGACGATCCACTCGTTCGACTCCAAGACCAATATTCGCAGTCGTTCTTCGGACTTCGAGGTCGGCGACGTTGCCGTCCGGGCAGGCACGTCGGTCACGCCGGCCCAGGTCGGTGTTCTGGCGGCGCTCGGTCGCACCCATGTGCTGGTCGAGTCGGCTCCGATCGTGGCGGTGCTGTCGACGGGATCCGAGGTTCGACCTGTCGGGACGGACCTCGCACGCGGCGAATGCTACGACGCCAATTCGGCGATGATCGTGGCCGATCTGCTTCGGTGCGGTGCCGACGTTCACCTCGAACCGGCCGTCGCCGACGACGTTGACGCATGTCGGGCGGCACTGGCCCGATGCGCCGCGGTTGCCGACGTCATCGTCACGACCGGTGGGATCAGTGCGGGTACCGAAGAGGTGATCCGACTCGCACTTCGAGACCAGGACGTCGAATTCGTCTCCGTTGCAGTCAAACCGGGCAAACCGCAGGCGTGCGGAAAGGTCGAGGGAACTCCGATCGTCTGTCTGCCCGGAAACCCTGTCAGCGCGTTGATCTCGTACGAACTGTTCGTCCGGCCGATGATCGTTGCGGCACTGCAAAACCCGCGAGCAGCGCGAACGATGAGAACGGTCAGGGTGGCGGGAGACGCCGTTCCTGCCGCGCCGGTACCCCGGCTCATGCTGGGCATCGTCGACGGTGAAGGGGCCAGAATCATCCGATCGCATTCGGTCGGTGCGCTCGCCGACGCCAACTGTGTGATCGTGATCCCGCCCTCCGATAGCGGCCCCGGGCTATCCGGTGAATACCCCGCGTGGATGCTCGACTCACTCGCCTCGGCGCGGCGAGGCACGTGCGTCTGAAAATTCCAGGAATCTCGCCGCGCCCCTCGTCGATGTGAGGGGAGTGCACGCATTCCGAAACGCAAACGCCTCGGATGGCTTACAACCTGGGCCTACCGTGGGTGCACTCGAACCCAGCGCGGAGTGCATCATGACGTCATTTTGGACAACCCGGGGACTGGGCCGGCCGATCAGATGAGCTACTGGGGCCGACGTCCTCTGCCAGGCACGCCAGCGACATCGCTGAGCAGACGCTGAACGAGGTGCACAAGGCGATGGGTACCTCGCGCAGGGCCCGCCTGTTCGAGACGGTCGTCGATGCGATCGATAAAGGTCCAGGTCACGACATCCTGAGTTCGACCTCGGCTGATTTGTCCTGCTCGGAGTGGTGAGTGCGACCTGCCGAGTCTGCACTTCCGTTTCTGTCGGTGGCCCGGGTTACTGTTCTTTCAGTTCGAACAGGCGTTCTT
>CAUQEL010000003.1:0-273791 GCA_963517305.1 uncultured Rhodococcus sp. | reverse complement strand
GTCGTTCCTGCAGGCTCCACTCGCGCTACCCGAGTCGTTCCTGCAGGCTCCACTCCCGTACGACGCGCGAGTAACCACGTGCACTCGTTACCGTGCACGGGTCACTCCCCCAGAGAAACAGACCCTGGCCATGACCGTGCTGATGACACCCGACATCGTTCGAACTACGCCGCGAGACCGAGAAGCGCGAGACCGAGAAGCGTGAGGCCGAAATTCAGCAGGCGGCCGGTCGTCTCCGACGGCTCGGGCCGCCGCCGGATCAGCCGAAGAACGCGGCGGCGTCGTCGTATCGGGTTTGCGGTACTCGCTTGAGTTGCTTGGTGGCCTCGGCGAGAGACACCAGGCCGATCTCGGTGCCGCGCAACGAAACCATCTTGCCGAAGTCTCCCGAATGGGCCGCATCGGTCGCGTTGACGCCGAATCGTGTTGCGAGAACGCGGTCGTACGGCGTCGGCGTTCCACCGCGCTGGACGTGGCCGAGCACCGTGGTGCGTACTTCCTTGTTGATGCGACGCTCGATCTCGACACCGAGCTGGTGGGCAACTCCGGTGAATCGAACGTGGCCGAACTCGTCGATACCGCCGTCGAGAAGCTTCATCGAGCCCTCCATCGGCTTGGCTCCCTCGGCCACGACACAGATGAAGTGCGAGTCGCCACGCTGAAAACGCTTGCGCACCAACGTGCATACTTCTTCGACATCGAACGGCTGCTCGGGGATGAGCGTCATGTGCGAACCGGACGCCAGGCCGGCGTGCAGAGCGATCCACCCCGCGTGCCGGCCCATCACCTCGACGAGCATCACGCGCTGGTGGGATTCTGCGGTGCTGTGCAGGCGGTCGATCGCATCGGTGGCGATAGTCAGTGCCGTGTCGAAGCCGAATGTGACGTCGGTGCAGTCGATGTCGTTGTCGATCGTCTTGGGCACACCGACGACAGGCACACCCTCTTCCGACAGCCACGCGGCAGCGGTGAGGGTCCCTTCGCCACCGATCGGGATCAATACGTCGATGCCGTTGTCCTCGAGAGTCTGCTTGACCCGATCGAGTCCGGCGCGCAACACATCCGGATTGGTGCGTGCGGTGCCGAGCATCGTGCCGCCCTTGGTGAGCAACCGGTCGTTGCGGTCGTCGTTGCGCAGTTGCACCCGCCGGTCTTCGAGAAGCCCGCGCCATCCGTCCTGGAAACCGACGACAGTGGAGCCGTACCGCGCGTCCGCGGTGCGTACGACTGCGCGAATCACCGCGTTGAGCCCTGGGCAATCGCCGCCTCCGGTCAGAACTCCGATGCGCATCGATTTTCGCCTCTCTGCTCGCAGGTCCGTGAAGCGGACCCGGTGACGGACGTCAGCCTAATCGGGCGTGGGATGCTGCGCGCGTCGGTATCGTTCGGTCCTCACTTCGGCGTGACGACACCGGTCTCGTAGGCCAGTACGACCGCTTGGGCGCGGTCGCGCAGTCCGAGCTTCGCGAGCACCTTGCCGACGTGCGTTTTCACGGTCTGCTCGGCCACGAACAGTGAACCCGCAATCTCGGAGTTGGACATGCCTGTTGCGACGAGTTCGAGCACCTCGCGTTCGCGCGGAGTCAGATCGCTCAGATGCGCAGACGTGTGTCGCCGCGCTCCCCGCCTGGAGGTGACGTCGGCGATGAGCCGTCTCGTCACCGACGGTGCCAGCAACGCGTCGCCGGCGGCGACGACCCGAACACCTCTGATCAACTCCTCGGCCGGTGCATCCTTGAGCAGAAAGCCACTCGCACCGAGGGCCAGGGCCTCGTAGACGTAATCGTCGATGTCGAACGTCGTCAGCATCAGAATGCGCACCGGTGACGGAAGTGACGCCGAGAGAATCGCGCGAGCGGCATCGAGACCGTTCATCTCCGGCATCCGGACGTCCATCAGCACCACGTCGGGCAACAGCCGGGAGACCTCCGTGACCGCGGTCCTGCCGTTGTCGGCGTCTCCGACGACCGAGATGTCGGCCTGAGCACCGAGAAGTGCACCGAACCCCTGCCGCACCATTGCCTGGTCGTCGGCGATGAACACCGTGGTAGCCACGCGCAACAGCCTAGGCGAGATCGCTCCGAAGAACCGGTTCCGTCGAGATCGGCATGCCGTTGGGAACGTGCACCGCGACCTCGAATCCGCCGTCGGGCAGAGCGGTGGCGTGCAACCAGCCGTGTGCCGCACGCGCACGATCGCGCATTCCCGCTATCCCGTGTCCACCGGTATCGGCTCCAGCGGTGCGTCCGACACTCGTGCTCGGTGACGGAGCATTGACCACGGTCATGACGACCGTGCTCGGCCCGACCGTGATGTCGACGGTCACCGCGGCCTCGGGGGCGTGTCGGGCAGCATTGGACAGCGATTCCTGCAGAATTCGATACAGCGCCAAACCCGTTGTGTCGGAGATTGATTCGATCTTTCCCGTGACAGTCCACCGCACATCCATACCGGCCTTACGGCTCGCGTGCAGGGTACGTTCGAGATCGAGTGCATTCGGTGCCGGTGCATCCTGCACCTGCTGTCCGTCGCTGCGCAGCACCCCGAGCATTCCCCGGATCTCGTTGAGTGCTTCCCGTGCGGTCGCTGCGATCGAATCGAATTCCTCTGCTGCAGAATCGGATACGTCATCGAGTCGATACGGCGCGCTCTGCGCCTGCACGACGACCATCGACATGTGGTGCGCAACGACGTCGTGCAGATCGCGGGCGATCTTGGCCTTCTCCTCGAGAACGGTGCGTCGGGTGCGCTCGAGCTCACTGACTTCCTCTTGCTGCGCGAGCTGCCTTCGCGAGAGAACGAGCCAGCGGATCAACAGTCCGAACACCACGACTGCGGTCAGACCCACCGACCAGCCGACGCCGTCCGAGCCCGGCATGTAGGCGAAGAACACGAGCATGCTGGCCAACCAGGCCACGAGGAGCAGCGACGCCGGCGACCTCAGAGCGACGGCGAACAACAACGACAGCAGAACGAGAATGTGCACTACCTGCCAGGGATAGTCGTAGCCCGGAACGCGATCGAACGCCACCGGAATCACCAGTGCGGACAGCGCCGAGACTGCCCACCCCAGGGCGGGATTGATGCGGATCAACGCGAACGGAAACGCGGCGAGCGCGCCGACGATCGGCAGCAACGGTCCCGAAACATTATGTGTCAACGGCAACGTCGGCCACGAGATCGAATACAGCACCGCCGTGACGGCCACGATCGATACGTCGACCGAGCGGAAGCCGGCAATGCGAGTCGGCACTCGACGCCGAACTACTCCGGTGCCGGCTTCTGTCGCTCTGTTCTTACGCACGAACCGAGCTTAAGGAGTGTGAGCCGACCAGGTCGTCATACCTGAGTATCAGTTCGGTCCACTACCGAGGTCTCGGGTCGCGCCCCGAACGCCCTCTACGGGCGCTGCAGAACAAGACTTCGGTGCGATGTTCGATGGGTACGTCGCTCCCTAGCGTCGAAAGCCATGAACAGGAACACTTCTCGCGCCTTGATGTGCACGGCTGCAGCGCTGGTAGCGGCGACGGCAACGACCGGCGCAGCATCGACACCGCCGGCTGCCGACTCGATTTCGCCTGTCGCGGCCTCGGTGCACGCACTGGTCACAGAGTCGGCGGACACGGCCGCACAGACCATCCCCGACGACTTCGAGCCGGTGATGGGGTACCGGCCTCGGGTGCAGGACGACATGGCAGAGAACCCACACGGCGATTGTTCGTCGCCCGTTCCGCTGCCGTCCGACTTCGATTCCGCATGCAAGGCCCACGATCTGGGCTACGACCTGATTCGATACGCCGCTGCGACAGGAACGACCGTGGACCCGCAGTGGCGCAGATCGATCGATGCCCAGCTCGAGGGGCGTATGCACGCAGCCTGCACGGACCGGGCCGACGACGGGCCCCGCCAGGTCTGCGACGCCGCCGCATCGGTGGCTGCCACGGCCGTCGACGTCAATTCCTGGCGGCAGTCCTTCGGCGCACCGGTGGCCGAGCCCGCAGTGCCCTTCGCGTCGGTCGGCGCGGGCATCGCTCTGATTGCGCTGTCGGTCAGCGCGACCGGCCGATATGCGCGCCGACGCGCACCGTCCACCGAATCGGTGTCCCGGCCGATCGAGCCCGCATGATCGCGCCGATCCTCGCAGTCACCGGAGTTGCCGGTACGGCTCGCCCGTCTGCGCCGCCCGAGACGACTGTCCGACTCCCCCGAATCGGCACCTCGATCGGACTCACCGTTGCGGTGATGGTGTCGTCGGCCCCCTCCTTGCTCCCACGGCCGGCCGTCACCCAGGCCCTGTTCACCGGCGTACTGATGGCGAGTGCGCTCGCGGCCGCATGGGCGGCCCGTCGCGCGTTCGGCTCGTGCACGCGCGCTCGGCGGCGCATGCAGGCCTGGTCGGTGGGTGTCGGGGCACTGCTATCGATCGGTTCGTCGACTTCGAATGTTCTGTGGCAGAACCGATTACGGGTAGCGATGGGGATCGAGACCGTGGATTGGCGGTACGCAGCGGAGGTGGCGGCAGGGGCGATCTGTGTTGCTGCGCTTCTGTACGGACTCGGCCGTGCAGCCGCCGGAATCGGCGGCGCACTCGGCGGCAGTCGATCGATGATCTTGATTGCCGTCGCTGGTCTTCTGTCTTGTTTCGTTGCCGCGCCTACTGTCGGGTCTGCCGTATCGGACTCGTTCTCGGCCTCGAACTCCGTTGTGGACGAAGCGATCTCTGCTCCGAGCGCACACACGAGATCAGGAGCTCCGGCTTCGCTCGTCCCGTGGCGCACGCTCGGCAGAGAGGGCAGGAAGTTCGCCTCCGGCGGTCTCGATCCGGGTACCGTGCGGGCATACGTGGGGCTCGATTCGGCCACGACGCTCGATCGGCGGGTCGCGTTGGCCGTCGCAGACCTGGATCGAGCCGGGGCTTTCCAGCGCAGCGTCGTGGTGGTCGCGATACCGACCGGATCGGGCTGGGTGGACGAGAATGCCGTCACCGGTGCCGAGAGCAGATTCGGCGGCGATGTCGCCACAGTGGCAGTGCAATACTCGAGCGCGCCCAGTTGGGCGACATTGCTGTTCGCCGAGGACGACGCGCGCAGCTCCGCGGATGCGGTGGTTCGCGCAGTGGCCGAGCGCGCGGCAGCGGAACCGGCACCGCCCGATGTCATCGTGTACGGCCAGAGTCTGGGCGCGGTGGCGGGTAGCGACGCGTATCTTTCGGTCGGACGCAGCAATTCAGGTATCTGCGGTGCCGTGTGGGCGGGTCCGCCCGCCGGTGCCGTGAACACCGAGGGCGCAACGGTCGTAGCCAATTCCTCGGACCCCGTCGTTCGGTGGTCGACCGCACTGCTGTGGTCACCGCCGAACACGTCGACCACCCGACCCGACGCACCGACGCCGATGTGGCTACCCCTGGTGAGTTTCGTCCAGACGTCCGTCGATCTCGCAGCAGCGCTCGATGTCGACCCAGGTCACGGCCATCGGTACGGCACCGACCAAGGGACGAGCATGCCGCGGTGTCGGTGACGACATGCCCAGGCGTTCAGCCGAGAAGCCCCAATCGCCCACCGAGCCAGTCCATTTCCTGTTCCAGCGCCGGAGCCCACACCTGCATCGAGTGGCCACCGGGTAGCTCCCTGTAGTGCGCGTCCACACCGGATGCCACTGCAGCCTCGAACGCACGCTCGGTCTGCGGCCGGAACTCTTCGTCGTCGTCGCCCACGACGAAGCCACCGGCTGAACCGGGAAAGCTGTTGCGCGAGAGTATGTTCAGCGGCGTCGTGCGCTCGAAACGCGTCTCGTTCGCCGGGGTGTCCGTGCCGTAGGCCGCTGCAACCGATTCGCTTCTCGTGCCCCGACGTTGCTCGTCCTCACCGGAGATGTCGAGAAAGGTGGGGTACACCGAAGGTACTGTCACTGCCAGCTGCAGCGCACACGTTCCCCCGTAGGAATAGCCGCCCACCGCCCAGGCTCTCGGATCCGAGGACACCCGAAAATTCGACCGAATCCAGTGCGGCACATCGACGGACAAGTACGTAGAAGCATTTCCGAGATCCGAATCCATGCACATCGGATTCGCCTCGGTGTCACCCAGGCCGTCGGCCACCACAACGATCGGGGCCGCGCCGCCGTGACGTGCTGCGAAGGCGTCCATCGTCTGGGCCAGACGACCACCCTGGATCCAGTCGACGACATGGCCGGGTTGGCCGGTGAGCAGCACCAGCACCGGTAGGTCGCTCGCACCGGCGTCGTACGACGCCGGAAGGTAGACGGTCGCGGGCCGGGCGGCGAAGTGCGACACCGTGCCGGGCACATCCACATCCATCAACCTGCCGGTGCCCTCGGTCTGGACGGCCGGTCGATGGCCCAGCGCCACGGCCACCGTCGGGTATCGAGTGACGGTCAGATTGGTGAGCACCGTCGCCGCCACCAGAAACGACGCCACGAGACCGAGAGCGCTCAGCGGGCCGAACACCGTTCCCAGTGCTCGGCCCCGCCGGACCCTGTGGACTACAGCGACGACCAGGACAGCCGCCATGACAACGGCCGCAGTCGACGCGACCGCAGGCACTGCACCGGACAGCAGGGGCTGATGAGCCAAATCGACAGCCCACCGATGCAGCACCTCGAACTACCTCAGATCGCCGCGAGCGGCCTCGTATGCGGCACCGACGCGGTAGAGCCGCTCGTCCGCGAACGCCGGAGCCATGATCTGCAGACCCACGGGCAGTCCGTCCTCGGAGGCCAGACCCGACGGTACCGACATCGCGCAGTGACCCGCGAGGTTCGTCGGCAGCGTGCACAGGTCGTTGAGGTACATCGCCATCGGATCGCCGACCTTGTCTCCCAGCGGGAACGCCGTCGTCGGGGTCGTCGGCGACACCAGCACGTCGACCTTCTCGTATGCGGCATCGAAGTCACGGGCGATCAACGTGCGCACCTTCAGGGCAGAGCCGTAGTAGGCGTCGTAGTAGCCCGCGGAGAGGGCGTACGTCCCGATCATGATGCGACGCTTGACTTCCGGTCCGAACCCCTGAGCGCGTGTGGTGGCCATGACCTGCTCGGCGCTGTGCTTGCCGTCGTCACCCGCCCGCAATCCGTACCGCATGCCGTCGAACCGAGCCAGGTTGGACGACACCTCCGACGGAAGAATCAGGTAGTAGGCGGCCAACGCGTGCACGAAGTTGGGGCACGACACCTCGACCACCTCGGCACCGAGTTCGGTCAGTGTCGCCACTGCGGCGTCGAAGGACGAGATCACACCGGGCTGATACTTGTCGGAATGCAATTCCTTGACGACACCGACGCGCACGCCCGTCAGATCACCGCGAGCACCCTCACGTGCCGCTGCGACCACCGGTCGAACCGCCGTCTCCACCGAGGTGGAGTCCCGCGCGTCGTATCCGGCGATGACCTCGTGCAGCAACGCGGTATCGAGCACGGTTCGACCGCACGGGCCGCCCTGATCGAGTGAGGAAGCACAGGCGATCAGTCCGTAGCGCGAGACGCTGCCGTAGGTGGGCTTGGTTCCCACGGTGCCGGTCAGTGCCGCCGGCTGACGGATCGATCCACCGGTGTCGGTACCGATGGCCAGCGGGGCCTGGTACGACGCGAGCGCTGCAGCACTGCCGCCGCCCGAGCCGCCGGGGATGCGGGTGGTGTCCCAGGGGTTCTTGGTCGGTCCGTAGGCCGAGTTCTCGGTGGACGATCCCATCGCGAACTCGTCCATGTTGGTCTTGCCCAGCACCGGAATGCCCGCGGCCCGCAGCTTGGTGGTCAGCGTCGCGTCGTACGGCGACATCCACCCGTCGAGAATCTTCGATCCGGCCGTCGTCGGCATGTCGGTGGTGGTGAACACGTCCTTGAGGGCCAGCGGCACGCCGGCCAGAGCCGAGGCAGGCGCGTGGCCCGCAGACAATCCCGCATCGACGTCGGTGGCCGCTGCGAGCGCCGCGGCTCCTGCGACATGCAGAAACGCGTGCAGGTCTCCATCGACCTCGGAGATCCGGTCGAGATGTGCCTGGGTCACCTCGACTGCGCTGACCTCACGGGCGTGGATGCGGGTGGCGAGCTCGGACGCGTCGAGCTTCGTCAGGTCGGTCATTCGCTCTCTCCAAGAATCTGCGGCACCGCGAAACGGCCCTCCTCGGCATTCGGCGCACCGGACAGCGATTGCTCCGGCGTCAGGCCGGGAACGATCAGGTCGGGACGCGTCACATTCACGATGTCACTGGGGTTGGCCGTCGGCGGAACGTCGTCCGTCGCCACCTCCGCCACTGCTTTGACGTGATGAAGAATCGAGTCCAACTGGCCGGCGAACTCGTCGAGTTCGGCGTCGCTGAGAGCCAAGCGCGACAGCCGGGCGAGGTGAGCGACCTCGTCGCGGGAGATGTCTGGCACCGCGTAGACCCCTTTCAGACGGTAGGAGCGGAGCCTGCAGAAGCGGCCCCGTATTCGTGCAGAGCGAACCTCACGGGTTCGCGAACGAGGTCCAGCCTAGTGCGTAGTGTCACGAGAGCCTCCGCGCACTCCTCGTGGGCACAGCGGGTGTCGGAATTGTCACGGCCCGCGTTGCGCGACCTACCGGACAGGTCGAAGATGCAAGGATTGCTCGCGCCGGGGTGCAAATTGTTCCCTCCTACTCGCCAGCAACGACCGATGACGCTGGGGTGGCCGAAGTACGCCAGAAGTCGAAAGGGAGCGTGACATGTCCTACCTGCTCCGCGTTCAATTGCCGGATCGGCCGGGCAGCCTCGGATCGTTGGCCGTTGCGCTCGGTTCGGTCGGGGCGGACATCCTCTCCCTCGACGTCATCGAACGCGGCGACGGCTACGCGGTCGACGACCTGGTGGTCGACGTTGCTCCGGGTTCGCTTCCCGACACGCTGATCACTGCTGCCGAGAACCTCACCGATGTCCGAGTCGATTCCATCCGCCCGTACACCGGTGTTCTCGACACGCACCGGGAACTGGAATTGATCGATCGGGTCGCCGCAGCGTCCGACGATCGACTTCAGGTACTCGTCGACGGAGCTCCCCGCGTCCTGCGAGTGGGGTGGAGCACCGTCGTCGCCACCAACGCGCACGGCCCGTTCCGTCTGGTGGGCAGCTCGGGGGCTCCCGAAACGCACGCCGCCGAGCTGCCGTGGTTCCCGCTGAACGCCCCTGCCGCTCTGGATTCCGACGCCGAGTGGGTGCCCCAGGTATGGCGCGACATGGACACCAAGATCGCCGCTGCTCCCCTCGGCACCACGGGCACCGTGCTGATGCTGGGCAGGCCAGGGGGCCCGGAGTTCAGGCCCTCGGAGGTTGCCCGACTCGGTTATCTCGCCGGCATCGTCGCGACGGTACTGAACTGACGCACCCGCGCCCGATCAGTCCGCCGAGCGAGGTTCTGCTTCGGTCGGAGACACCGCATCGGGCCCCTCGGTCAACAGCAGGGTGAATCCCGCTTCGTCGAGCACCGGCACGCCGAGCTCGATTGCCTTGTCGTGCTTGGACCCCGGAGCTTCGCCGACGACCACGAACGCCGTCTTCTTGGACACCGAACCTGCAGCCTTTCCACCTCGCAGCAGAATCGCTTCCTTGGCCTCGTCACGTGAGTACGACGTCAGCGACCCGGTGACCACGATCGACAGCCCCTCGAGATTGCGGTCGATCGACGCATCGCGCTCGTCTTCCATCCGCACGCCCGCGGCCCGCCATTTGTCGACGATGGCGCGGTGCCAGTCGACCTCGAACCACTCGGAGACTGCGGCCGCGATGGTTCCGCCCACCCCGTCGACCGCCGAGAGTTCCTCGACCGACGCCGCCCGGATCCGCTCGAGGCTGCCGAACTCCCCTGCCAATGCGCGGGCGGCAGACGGACCCACGTGCCGAATGGACAGACTGACCAGCACCCGCCACAGCGGCTGGTCCCGTGCGGTGGCCAGGTTGTCGAGCAGCTTTCGACCGGTGGCAGACAACGCCCCGGACTTGGTGCGAAAGATCGCCGTCTTCATCAGGTCGTCCTCGGTGAGCGAGAACAGATCACCTTCGTCCTCGATGGCCCCGGTGGCCAACAGGTCGGATGCGGCCTCGTAACCGAGGCCCTCGATGTCGAATCGCTGCCGCTCGGCCACGAAGAACACCCGCTCCCGACGTTGCGCCGGGCAGAACTGCGAATTGGGGCAGCGCAGGTCGGCGTCACCCTCCTTGGCCGGGGCCAGGGGCGTCGAGCACTCCGGGCACTCGGTGGGCATGACGAACTCGGTCTCGTCACCGGTCCTGGCGGCGACGACGGGCCCGAGAACCTCCGGAATGACCTCGCCTGCTTTGCGAATGGTCACCGTGTCACCGATCAGAACGCCCTTGCGCTTGACCTCCGAGCCGTTGTGCAGCGTTGCCAGCGACACCGTGGAGCCGGCCACGAGAACCGGCGTCATGTACGCGAACGGGGTCACTCTGCCCGTCCGGCCCACGCTGACGCGGATGTCGAGCAGCGTCGTGGTGACTTCCTCGGGTGGGTACTTGTACGCGATGGCCCACCGCGGCGCGCGAGACGTCGTTCCCAGTCGACGATGCAGCGACATGTCGTCGATCTTGACGACCAGGCCGTCGATCTCGTGTTCGACGTCGTGTCGGTGCTGGTCCCAGTAGACGACTTTCTCGATGACGGCGTCGACGCCCTGCACTCGGGTCGTATGGCTGGAAATGGGCAGACCCCAGGCGCGGAGCGCCTCGTAGGCGTGCCACTGGGACTCGGGAGTGAAGCCCACCATGCGACCGAAGCCGTGGCAGATCATTCCGAGACGTCGCTTGGAGGTGACCGCCGGATTCTTCTGTCGCAGCGACCCCGCCGCCGAGTTCCGTGGATTCGCGAACGGGGGCTTGCCCTCCGCCACCAGTGAGGCGTTGAGCGCCTGGAAGTCCTCCAGCCGGAAGAAGACCTCGCCGCGCACTTCCAACAGCTCCGGTACTGGGTACTGCTCGCTACCCGTCAGGGTGTCCGGGATGTCGTCGATCGTGCGTGCGTTGAGCGTCACGTCCTCACCTGTACGTCCGTCACCTCGGGTGGCGCCACGCACGAGCGTGCCGTTCTCGTACACCAGATCCAGCGCAACGCCGTCGATCTTGACCTCGCACAGATACTCCAGATCCGGCCCCGCTTCGGCCTCGACCCTTTTGGCCCACGCTCGAAGCTCGTCGTGATCGAACACGTTGTCCAAGCTCAACATTCGTTCCAGGTGGTCCACGGCGGTGAATTCCGTCGCGAAGCCGCCTCCGACGAGTTGCGTCGGTGAATCCGCCGTGCGCAGATCCGGGTGCGCCTCTTCCAGCTCGTTCAGCTCACGCAGCAGCGCATCGAACTCGCCGTCGGACACGAGCGGCGCATCGCGCACGTAGTAGCGGAACTGATGCCCGCGCACTTCCTCGGCCAGCATCTGCCATCGCTCGCGATCGGCCGACGACGCGGCATCGAGCTCGACACCGACGGTCCCTGCGGTCTCGTCGTTTACTGCAATCTCGTCGTTTCCTGCGGGCGGTTCGGTCGATTCGGGCACGTGTCGAAGATTATCCGAACCCTCCGACACAGAAGCGCCGGCTGCAGCGACTACCGCCCCATCAGACCCAGCAACAGCGTCGCGGCGATGATCGCCACCGCGCAGATACCGGCGGTCAATGCGAAACCGGTCACGAAGGAGTCGGCGTAGATGCCGCCGAGCACGGAGGCCATCACCGACAACAGCACTCCGGCAGGTAGTCCACGTCGCTGGGCGTCCGATAGCCGATACATCGCACGATCATCGCAGAGGTCGCACCCGAGCCCACCGGCGGCTCGAGCGACGTCGGGTCGAGGCCTCTCAGATCTCGTCGATGACCACGCTGTTTCCACCGGACTGCTTGGACCGGTACATCGCGGCGTCCGCCGTCCGGGTTGCTCTGCCGACCACGGACTTGCCCACGTCCCACAGAGCCGAGTCCTCGCGCAACAACGCCATTCCCACACTGACGGTGACGGGGATGTCGTCGCGGTTGTCGCAGAGCACCTGCACGACGTCGAAGCCGAGATCGACCATGCCCCGCGCATCACCGACCATGGCGACGAGGAACTCCTCGCCACCGGTTCGGGCGAGCACTCCGCCCTGATGCCGGACCACGCGGCGTAGCCGATCGGCGACGCGCACGATCACCTCGTCGCCGCGGCTGTGCCCGAATCGGTCGTTGACGGCCTTGAACTTGTCGATGTCGACAACCAGGAAGGCCATGGACATACCCCGACTACTGGCCTGGTGCCACAGGTCGAGCAGCTCGCTTTCGATGCCGCGCCGGTTGTACACCCCGGTCAGAGGATCGAGAACCGACCGCTTGGCGTCGTTGGACAGCGTCGTCCAGGCCACCTGAGCGAACACGGGTACTCCCACCGTCGCCAGGAGGAGAACCACCGTTGCGGTTGCGACAGCGGGTCCGTCGATGTAGTCCACCTCGCCGTCCATCACCGCCAGAAAGGTGCGAACGCCGAACCCGATGATGAACGTCCCGGTCCAAACCAGGTGCGCCACCAGCAGTCGTGGACTGAGGAAGTAGGTGCAGAACGCTCCAGTGACAGCGAACAGCACCGTTCCGATCAGGGACGCGACAGGTGCGTACAGAATCAACACCGAGGTCGTGAGAATGTCCCCGAACGCCAGGAACCCGACGAAGAACCTCTTCCCCGGGAGCGGCCCGAGCACGCACCTCGCGGCGACGAACACCTGAGTGACGAGAACGAAGAGAACCCAGCCGATCGCCACACTGCCCTGCGGACCGAGGTCGCTGAACAGCATCAGGATCGAGGTGACGGCGTACATCAGGGTCGCGGTACCGAACACGGTACGGATGATCCCGGTCAGCGGACGGGTCGATCTGTGATTGAGAATCCACTCGAAATCGTGCGGAGCTCGATACCAGTCGGAGGTGGCCGCGGCCAGTTTCGCTACGAGACCTCGACGGTGCCTGCCGGAACGCCGGAGGGAGGCAACCTCATCGAAGTCGCGACCACCTGATGCCATTTTCCGAACTCCCACGTACTCAGCAGACCCCCAACGGCCATGTGAATAGTGTCACACCTGTTGGACACCCTGAAGTCCGTGGGCTCGATCGGCCCGAAGTGCGCGGGTGTTTCACTCGGAACGGCCGAGTGATCTCACAACGAATCGGGTGAATCTCCGAACGCGGTGGCCACGTCACGAGCGAGTCCTGTTGCGCGACGGGCCCACTCCGGTGTGCTGCCGGCCAATCCACATGCAGGCGTGACGGAGATCCGGGAGGCGAGAACCGATCTGTCGAAACCGAGCCGGTCGATCAGGGTGACACCCGGCTCGGCCAGTTCACGCCAATGAGGCGGCCGCACGGGGCTTTCGGACGGAATCAACCCGAGCATCAGCGTCTTGCCGGATTGCAACAGCTCGCCGACTCCGTCGAAGTCGCTGCGGCGCAGCGAAGTCGCGTCGCAAGCGACCGCAACGGCACGCGAACGGCGAAGCAGATCGAAGGGAACGTCGCCGGCGCAGCAATGCACCGCAACGGGAAGATCGATCGTCTCGATCAACGAATCGAGCAGGTCGAGAACATCCGGTTCCGGTACTGCCCGCACCGAATCGAGCCCGGTGATGCCCGTCAGGCTGCCGGCCAGAACGTCTGCGAGACTGGGTTCGTCGAGCTGAACGAGAACTCTGACTCCGAGCCGACGGGTCAACTCCGCGCAATGCAGACGCAGTCCCTCGCCGAGAGATTCGGCGAAATGCCGCAGCGCACCGCGATCGGTCAGGGCCCGATGCCCGTGCCGAAGTTCGACCTGCGCTGCCATCGTGAACGGACCGGCAGCCTGGACCTTGATGGTGCGGCCGCTGCCGCGAAGCCCCGACACCTCCCACAGCTCCTCGAGCACATCGAGGTCCTCGGCCAGGAAATCCGTCGCCCGGCGGCCGGCGAGCATCGGACGCGGTACGACGCGATAGCCGGAGGTGCGCACGTCGAGTTCGAAGTCGACCATGATGGCTCCGGTGCGTCCGATCATGTCCGCACCCAGGCCGCGAGCCGGCAGTTCGACGATGTGTGGAAGCTCGGTGAACTCCCCGACGACGACCGCCGCGGCCTCACGAATGTCGGTGCCCGGCCACGAACCGATTCCGGTCGCCAGTCCAGCGAAGGCGCCCGGGGTCACTCGCGCTCGGATCGAGTGCCCGAGATGGTCGAGCTACCGATGACGATGTCTCCGTGAATGTCCTTGCGGTACAGCACCGCTGCCTGACCCTTGGCCACACCCGTCAGTGGAGCGCGCAGTTGGATCTCCATACCGTCACCTGCTGCCTCGGCGACGGCGTCGGTCAGTCCGCCGTGCGCGCGGACCTGGACGACGCACTCGATGGGGCCGGTCGGGGCAGTACCTTCGGTCCATACCGCGCGATCTCCGCTGATGGCCCAGACGTCGAGCTTCTGCGCCGAACCGACCATGACTGTGCCACTGTCGGGTTCGATCGACGTCACGTAGCGGGGACGGCCGTCCGCGGCCGGTCCTTCCACGCCCAAGCCCTTGCGTTGCCCGATGGTGAACCCGTGCACGCCTTCGTGATCGGCCAGTTCGGCTCCGGTCTCGGAATCGACGACCTTGCCCGGGCGCACACCGATCCGCGCGCCGAGGAATGCGCGAGTGTCACCCGAGGGGATGAAGCAGATGTCGTGACTGTCGGGCTTGTCGGCAACAGCCAACCCACGCTCGGCAGCCTCCTCACGAATCTCGGACTTCGGCGTGTCCCCGATCGGGAACATCGCACGCGAGAGCTGCGCCTGGTTCAAAACGGCCAACACGTACGACTGGTCCTTGTCCGCGTCCACCGCACGACGCAGCACTCCGTCGTGCAGTTGCGCGTAGTGCCCGGTCGCCACGGCATCGAAGCCCAGTGCGAGCGCGCGGTCCGCCAGAGCGGAGAACTTGATCTTCTCGTTGCAGCGCAGGCACGGATTCGGGGTCTCACCGGCGGCATAGGACGCGACGAAATCGTCGATGACGTCCTCTTTGAAACGATCGGCGAAATCCCATACGTAGAAGGGGATTCCGAGCACGTCGGCAGCTCGACGAGCGTCACCCGCGTCTTCCTTGGAGCAGCAACCACGCGAACCGGTGCGCAGAGCGCCGGGAGCGGTCGACAGAGCCAAGTGCACGCCGACGACGTCGTGGCCCTCGTCCACGGCACGGGCCGCGGCAACGGCCGAGTCGACTCCCCCGCTCATAGCAGCCAGAACACGCATCAGCGATTTCCTCCTCGAGCTCCGACGCCGGCAAGTCCGGCGGCACGAGCGCGTTCGACGACCTGCGGCAGAGCCGCAAGCACAGTGGTGACGTCCGATTCGGACGAGCCGGTTCCCAGCGAGAACCGCAGTGATCCGCGGGCGACGGCCGGATCGCATCCGAGCGCAATCAGTACATGACTGGCACTGGCCACGCCCGCAGTGCACGCCGAGCCCGTAGAGCATTCTATGCCTGCCGCGTCGAGCAGCATCAACAGCGAATCACCCTCGCACCCGGGAAAGGTGAAGTGCACGTTCCCGGCCAGCCGGTCATCACCTTCCGGCCCGTTGAGAACGGCGTCGGGAACGGCATCCCTGATTCCGACGATCAACCGATCGCGCAGTGCTTTCAGTTCTGCGCGGTGCCAAGCCGAGTTCTCGACGGTCGAACGCAGCGCAGCCGCCATCGCGACGACGCCTGCCGTGTCCGGGGTGCCCGATCGGATGTCTCGCTCGTGGCCCCCGCCGTGGAAGAGCGGTACACACGGGACCTGGCGGCCGAGCAACAGCGCGCCGACGCCCTGCGGTCCACCGAACTTGTGTGCGGCGATGCTGAGTGCGGACAGACCGCTCTCGGAGAACCCGACGGCCAGATGCGGCACCGCCTGGACCGCATCGCTGTGCATCGGGACCCCGTACTCGGCGGCCACGGCTGCGAGCTCGGCGATCGGCATGACGGTGCCGATCTCGTTGTTGGCCCACATGACGGTGACGAGCGCGGTCTCGTCGGCATGCAGGGCAAGCGCGGCGCGCAGCGCATCCGGGGTGACCCGTCCCTCGGTGTCGACCGGCAGCCAGGTGACACTCGCACCTTCGTGTGCGACGAGCCACTCCACTGCGTCGAGCACCGCGTGGTGTTCCACCGAGCTGGCGATGATCCTGGTCAGTGCGGAATCGGTGTCTCGACGGGCCGCGAAGATGCCCTTGACTGCGAGGTTGTCACTTTCGGTTCCGCCGGAGGTGAAGATCACCTCGGACGGGCGCGCGCCCAGGTCCGCGGCGATCGACTCACGAGATTCCTCCACTCGACGCCGAGCGGACCGACCGGAGGTGTGCAGCGAGGACGCATTGCCCACCGTGGCGAACACAGAGGTCATCGCCTCGATCGCGCTCGGCAGCATCGGGGTCGTCGCTGCGTGATCGAGGTACACCGGTGGCCGCGGCGGGACGGGAGCAGTCGTACTGCGCACAGAAGGCATAACAGGCTAGACGATACCCGCTGCGGTGACCGCGGACCTACCTGCGCGAGGTGGGTCCGCGGTCACGGTGATCGATCCTCGGTCAGGCCGCTGCAACCGTCGGCGGCATCGGGCTGCGTTCGGCCTCGGCCACGACCTCGTGCACAGCGGGGTCGTAGACGTCCTTCCGGGCTCGTTCCGCAGGCTCCACTCCGTCCCGGCGAATCGCCACCTCGCACCGTCGAGCGAGGTCGCGTCGATCGCTGCCGGGTGCCTCCGGGGCCGTGAACTCCACCTCGGCACGCAGGCCTCGCAGTCGGAAGATCCGCCCGATGGATGCACCGATCGTTTCGTCTCCGACGAAGCACGTGGCGGTGGTCTGCTCGCCGGTCCGGTCGAGGTAGCGCAGCCGAATCGGCTGCACCCAGGTCTCCGAATCGATCGCGGCCTGAAGAAGCGCAGGCCGCAGCGAGCCGTAGGCGCGACCACACCAGGTGGTTGCTTCGGGGAAGACGACGACCGATCCGCCTGCGCGGACACGATCGGCCACCTGATCGACGACGCCGGGAAGCCGATGCAGTCGAGCTCGATCGATCGGAAGCACCTTCATGGCCCGCGCGAGGCGACCGAGCACCGGCCAGTCGATCAGGTCGGCACGTGCGACGAAGGTCGACGGCTGTACCGCGGTGAGCACCACGACGTCGGTCCAGGAGATGTGACCGGCGACGTGCAGTGCACCTGCGGCGGTTCGGGACCGTTCCCGCTCCGAGCGAGCGTCGAGCACGGTCAGGTCGATCCCGATGGCGAAGAGCAGGGTGCGAGCAGCGATCCGCGTCAGCGAACGGCGAACCCGCGGGAACGGAACCCCGAGGACGACCAACACCGGCAGCAACCCGAATGCCGCCGACGCCAGTAGGATTCGGAACACGAGGACGATTCGTCTCACTGTCGGTGGGTTCTTCGGCAGACAGCCGTCACTGCACGGCGACGACGGCATCCACGCGTGCGCGATCGGTCGCGTCACCGGAGACCCGACTCGAATGTCGTTGCGGCCGAACGCAACCGATCGAGATAGCGAGTATTGGTCTCGTGCAGGCCCAGCAACGCGACGAAATCGGCGACACCGAATTCGGGATCGTGTGCCGGCTCACCGCAGATGGAGGCACCGAGCCGGAGATAGCCGTTCATCAACGGCGGCATCGACGTTCGCTTCGTGGGTTCGATGTCGGTCAGATCCACCCCGTCGACGACGACCGGAGAATACGGCCGGACCCGACGGTCGAGCGGCGTAGCGTGCTTGCTCAACAGGCGGTCTCGAACGCTGCGAACGTTGGCCCCGATGGGGTCCCCTGGTGCCGACTGCATGGGTACCGACACGCAGCCCATCACCCACTCGTATCCCGTCACATCGAGGTAGTGCAGGATTCCGGCCCACATCAGCCCGAGCACGGACCCGGACCGATGATCGGGATGAACGGCAGCCCTTCCCATTTCGACGATGTTCATGCCGACAGGATCGAGCGCGGAGATATCGAATTCGGTGGCCGTGTAATACCCGCCGGCAGACACGGCGGCAGGCGGCGGCAACATGCGGTAGCAGCCGACGAACGTGTCGGTCCACTGGTCACGAACGAGCAGGTGATCACAGAAGTCGTCGAACCGATCGGCGTCGAGGCCGTCGGTGTCGGTGGGAATGGAAAACCCCGGCTCGGAAGCGAACACCTCGTAGCGCAGACGCTGCGCCGCGAGTCGATGCTCCGGGTCGGTGGACAACACCAGCGAGTAGCGGTCGGTGGCCGGGACGATCGATGCAGTCGAGCTCATGACGGAAGTGGTCATGAGGTGTGTCTAACGAGCGGGGAAGGCTACCGGGCATCGCCGGGGAAACGTGTCGGAAGAGTTTGCGTGAACAAGGTTGCGCTGCTCGACACGACAGGCCCCCACCGCGCGAGCGGTGAGGGCCTGTCGGGAACAGCGATCGAAGCTATCCCTTGTGCTTCTTGACTGCCTCGGTCAGCTGCGGTGCGACGTTGAAGAGGTCACCGACGATGCCGTAGTCGGCGATCTCGAAGATGGGCGCTTCCTCGTCCTTGTTGACCGCGACGATCGTCTTCGAGGTCTGCATGCCTGCACGGTGCTGGATGGCTCCGGAGATACCCAGTGCGACGTACAGCTGCGGAGAGACGGTCTTACCCGTCTGACCCACCTGGAACTGGCCGGGGTAGTAGCCGGAGTCGACTGCGGCGCGCGAAGCTCCGACTGCGGCACCGAGCGAGTCGGCGAGCTGCTCGACGACGGAGAACTTGTCGGCACTGCCGACACCACGTCCACCGGAGACGACGACCGTGGCCTCGGTGAGCTCCGGACGGTCGCCGCCGACGATCGGGTCACGCGAGGTGACCTTGACGGCCCCTTCTTCCTGCGCGGGGACCTCGACGGTTTCGCGGGTGCCCGCTCCTGCCTTCGGCTCGGCCTCGACCGCACCGGGGCGCAGCGAGATGACCGGAACGTCGCCGTTGGCCTTGGCCTCGACGGTGAACGCGCCACCGAAGATGGAGTAGACGGCACTGCCGTCGCCGTTCACTGCGACGACGTCGTTGTGGTAACCCGAGCCGAGGCGTGCTGCGAGTCGTCCCGCAACTTCCTTGCCCTCGATCGTGGCTGCGGTGATGATCGCTGCCGGCGAGACCGACTCCGCGAGTGCCGACAGCACGTCGACCTTCGGGGTGACGAGGAATCCGTCGACTGCGTCGGATTCGGCGGCGTAGATCTTCTCGGCACCGGCTTCGGTCAGCGCGTCGGCGACCTTGTCGGTGGTGCCGACCGGGCCGGTGACGACCGCGGACGGCTCACCCAGCGCACGAGCGGCGGTGATCAGCTCGTGGCTGACCTTCTTCAGTGTTCCCTCGACGTGCTCCACGAGCACGAGTACTTCTGCCATGACTTGCTCCTCGTTTGTCTTCGATTGCTCGGTGGGGCGGGATCAGATGATCTTCTGGCCGACGAGGTAGGTGGCGATCTTGTCGCCGCCGTCGCCCTCGTCGGTGAGCCGCTCGCCTGCAGTCTTGGGAGGCTTGGGGGTGGACGACGTGACGGTCGTTCCCGCGTTGTCGACGCCGACGATGCCGTCCTCGACACCGATGTCGGCGAGCGTGATGGTCTGCACCGTCTTCTTCTTGGCGGCCATGATGCCCTTGAACGACGGGAAGCGCGGTTCGTTGATCTTCTCGGTGACGCTCACGATGGCGGGCAACGCGGCTTCGAGGCCGAAGATGCCTTCGTCGGTCTCCCGCTCGCCGGTGACCTTGCCGTCGGCGACGGTGAGCTTGCGCATCTGCGTCAGGGCCGGGATCTGCAGGTACTCGGCGATGATCGCGGGAACTGCGCCGGTGCGACCGTCGGTGGCCTCGTTGCCGGCGATGATGAGATCGGCAGGCTCGTCGTTCTCGAATGCGACGTTGCCGAGCGCTGCGGCCAGCGCGTATCCGGTCTGGATCGCGTCGGAGCCGTGCAGGGTCGGGTCGTTGAGGTGCACTGCGCTGTCTGCACCCATCGACAAGGCCTTGCGGATGGCATCGGTGGCGCGATCGGGGCCTGCGGACAGAACCTTGACCTCACCGCCCTGGGCTTCCTTGATGAGCAGTGCTTCTTCGACGGCCCGCTCGTTGATCTCGTCGAGGACGGCGTCGGCAGCCTCGCGATCGAGGGTGTAGTCACCGTCGGTGAGCTTGCGCTCGGACCACGTGTCTGGAACCTGCTTGATCAAAACAACGATGTTCGTCATGGGTCTGCGTCGACCTCCTGGTCATGTTCTGCTGATCGTGAGTGTTCTAACGGTTGGTGCAGTACTGGTTGGTGCAGTTCTACGGTCTGGGACGAGGTTACCTCACCGTAGTTACTCGTGGGTAACTTACCTCCCTGCCTGTCCGACCATACATCTGCACCCCGACTGTTATGGAGACCACGTTGGCTTACCTCCCGTGCGCCTCCACTAACCTTTCGGCGGTGAACGATTCATCGGCTCAGGCACCGGCACCGGAACCACTCCCCCTCACCGGGGAGCGCACCGTGCCCGGCATCGCCGAGGAGAACTACTGGTTCCGCCGCCACGAGGTGGTCTACCGCGCACTCGTCGAGCGTTGCCGTGACCGAACGGTGCTCGAAGCGGGATCCGGAGAAGGCTACGGAGCCAACATGATCGCCGATGTCGCGGCGAACGTTCTCGGCCTCGACTACGACGCGTCCGCCGCTGCACACGTGCACGCCCGCTACCCCGGGGTGACGATGCTGCGTGGCAACCTCGACCGCCTTCCCGTCGCCGACTCCTCGATCGACGTGGTCGTCAACTTCCAGGTGATCGAGCATCTCTGGGATCAGGGTGCGTTCCTCGCCGAAGTGCACCGGGTGCTGGTACCAGGGGGCGTCCTGTTGATCAGCACGCCCAACCGCATCACGTTCTCGCCCGGCCGCGACACCCCGCTCAACCCCTTCCACACCCGCGAACTCGACGCGGCCGAACTCACCGAGCTTCTCGTGGACGCTCGGCTCGAGGTCGACGAACTCACCGGAGTCCGGCACGGACGCACGCTGGCCGCCCTCGACGCCAAGCACGGCGGCTCGTTCATCGACGCCCAGATCGAACGAGCCCTGGCCGGGGAACCCTGGCCGGCCGAACTCACCGCGGACGTCGCGGCCATCTCGATCGAGGACTTCGACATCACCGCCGACCGCATCGACGACAGCCTCGACCTGGTCGCCGTCGCCCGCAAGAGCTCGAGCGCGGTGATCGGGTGACATCCGGTGCCACCGTGCCGGGCATGTTCTCTCTCGTTCTGCACTCCCATCTGCCGTGGTTGGCCAATCACGGACGTTGGCCGGTAGGCGAGGAATGGCTGTATCAGTCCTGGGCCGACTGCTACCTACCGCTCACCGCGGCGCTAGAGCAGCTGGCCGACGACGGCCACACCGACGTGCTGTCGCTGGGGATCACCCCGGTGCTGGCAGCTCAGCTCGACGATCCACACTGCCTGTCCGGAATGCACCACTGGCTCGGGAACTGGCAGCTCAGAGCGCACGAGGCGACCGACCGCGACCTGTCCGTTCGTGAACACCGAGGTTCTGCCGCTGCGCTCGACCGATTCGAGTCCCAGTGGCGGCACGGCGGGTCCGCGGTACTTCGGCCGCTGGTCGAGACGGGAACCGTCGAACTGCTGGGTGGACCGTTGGCGCACCCGTTCGCACCGTTGCTCGATCCCCGACTACGCGCATTCTCGCTCCGAGAAGGCCTGCTCGACGCGCGCGCCCGGTGGGGCACCACACCCCGAGGCATCTGGGCACCCGAATGCGGATTCACCCCCGGCATGGAAACCGAATACGCCGCGGCCGGCGTCTCGCACTTCATGGTCGACGGGCCCGCGATGCGCGGAGACACCTCCCTCGGCAGGCCGGTGTGGGACTCCGATGTCGTCGCCTTCGGACGCGATCTGCCGGTCAGCTACCGCGTCTGGTCACCGAAGTCCGGCTATCCCGGCCACGGTTCCTATCGGGATTTCCACACCTACGATCACGCCACCGGTCTCAAACCCGCCCGGGTCACCGGCCGTTCGGTCGCGTCGAACGACAAGGCTCCCTACGATCCCGAGCGTGCCGCGGCGACCGTGGACCGTCACGTGGCCGACTTCGTCGATGTGGTTCGCAGGCGCCTGATCTCCGAATCCGAGCGGATCGGTCGCGACGCCCTGGTCGTAGCGGCATTCGACACCGAGCTGTTCGGACACTGGTGGCACGAGGGCCCGCAGTGGCTCGGCAAGCTCATGCGCGCCCTTCCCGCCGCAGGCATCACCGTCGGCACCCTGAACGACGCTCGCGAGCAGGGTTACGTCGGAGCGCCACTCGAACTGCAGGATTCGTCGTGGGGATCGGGCAAGGACTGGCGAGTGTGGGCGGGCGAGGACGTCGCCGACCTGGTCGCGCTCAATTCCGAGGTATCTCGGACCGCACTCGACGCCGTCGACGCCGCCCGAGATGCACAGCGTCGCGCCGGTGGACCCGAACTACGCAATCGGGTCAACGATCAGATACTGCGTGAGACACTGATGGCTGTGGCCAGCGACTGGGCATTCATGGTCAGCAAGGATTCCGCCGCAGGCTATGCACGGGAGCGGGCGCACGTCCACGCACATGCGCTGCGCGAGATCGCGGCCGCGGCCGCAGGCGGGTCACCTGTCCAGGCGAACGAATTGGCTCGGCAATGGAATCGCGCGGACGGACTGTTTCCTGCGTTGGATGCGCGTCGGCTGCCCGGTGCACACGGCGGCGGCGAGCGAAAAGATGCAGGGGAACGTCGATGAAGATTCTGATGGTCTCGTGGGAGTACCCACCCGTGGTGGTCGGCGGACTCGGTCGACACGTACATCACCTGGCCACCGAACTGGTCCGATGCGGGCACGAGGTCGTCGTGCTGTCGCGTCGACCCACCGGAACCGACGCCGCCACCCACCCGACGTCCCATCACATCGAGGACGGGGTGCTCGTCGTCGCCGTAGCCGAGGATCCGGCTCACTTCGTCTTCGGGGAGGACATGCTCGCGTGGACTCTCGCGATGGGGCACGCGATGGTGCGAGCCGGCGTCGCGCTGGGGAAGCCGGGTCTGGGAGACGGCTGGCAACCCGACGTCGTTCACGCTCACGACTGGCTCGTTGCGCACCCGGCGATCGCACTCGCCGAGTTCTACGACGTACCGCTCGTCTCGACCATCCACGCCACCGAGGCCGGACGCCACAGCGGCTGGATCTCCGGCCCCGTCAACCGCCAGGTGCACTCCGTCGAGTGGTGGCTCGCCAACGATTCCGACGCGGTGATCACCTGCTCGGCATCGATGAAGGACGAGGTCACCACTTTGTTCGGAGTATCGGAGTCGGCGGTGAAGGTGATTCGCAACGGAATCGACCGATCCACTTGGCATTTTCGGCGACGAGAGCCTCGATCGGAGCCGGCCAAGTTGCTCTACGTCGGCCGCCTCGAGTACGAGAAGGGCATCCAGGATGCCATCGCAGCTCTGTCCCGGATCCGACGAAGCCACCCGGGTACCACCCTGCACATCGCCGGCGAAGGAACACAGTTCGCGTGGTTGGCAGGGCTGGCGCGCACGCACCGGGTTGCCCGCGCGGTGTCGTTCCTGGGCAATCTCGACCACACCGAACTGCTCGGCTGGCTGCATGGAGCCGACGCCATCGTCCTGCCCAGTCGGTACGAACCATTCGGCATAATCGCGCTGGAGGCAGCGGCTGCGGGCACCCCACTGGTCGCGTCCACCGCAGGCGGGCTGGGTGAAGCCATCGTCGACGGCGTGACCGGCCTGTCCTTCGAGCCCGGCGACGTCGGTGGGCTGGCTGCCGCCGTGCGGCGTGTTCTCGACAACGCGGACGCCGCGCAGGAACGGGCAGTTGCCGCCCGCGAGCGCCTCACCGTGGATTTCGACTGGAAACACGTCGCCGAATCGACTGCCCAGGTCTATCTCGAAGCCAAACGCAAAGTTCGACATCCGCTGGCTCGCCCGCACATCGCCGAGCGCGCGCTTCCCGGCCGTACCTGAGACAGCAGGGTCAGATCTCTCGCGCCGCCTCGGCCTGTCCGAGCGCCTTCTTGCGGGCGATATCCTCCAGCGCAGCAATGTACTTCGCGCGCTCCGCGGCACCGGCCTCCCAGGCGACCTTGCGATTGCGGACGACCTTGGCCGGCGCCCCGACCGCGATGCTGTAATCCGGGATCTCACCCTTGACCACGGCATGGGCCCCGAGCACGCAGCCCCGGCCGATGCGGGTCTCGCGCAGGATCGTCACCTTGGCCGCGATCCACGTGTCCGGACCGATTCTCACGGGACCCTTCACGATTCCCTGATCCTTGATGGGCATGTTCACATCGTCCATCCGGTGATCGAAATCGCAGATGTAGCACCAGTCGGCCACCAGCGTCGACGCGCCGATCTCGATGTCGAGGTAGGTGTTGACGACGTTGTCCTTGCCGAACACCACCTTGTCGCCGATCCGCAGCGAACCCTCGTGGCAGCGAATGGCATTGCCGTCGCCGATGTGTACCCAGCGTCCGATCTCGAGGCGCGAGAGCTCGGGAGTGGAATGAATTTCGACGTTCCTGCCGAGAAACACCATGCCCTTGAGGATCACGTGCGGATTGGCCAGCTTGAACTTCGCGAGGCGGTAGTACCGCACCAGGTACCACGGCGTGTACGCCTTGTTGGCGAGAACCCAGTCGAGGGACGCGCGCGTGAGGAACCGCGCCTGTTCGGTGTCGCGTCGTCTCGACCCGCGCCAGCGTGTCCGCAGCGGCGCGTTCCACATACTCGTCATGGGCGTCCACCCTAGTTTCTCGTTCGCCCGCTCTCTGCCGCCACCCTCGCGCGGGCTAGGGTTGCCTGTCGACTGTTGCTCGTCGACAGGACGAACACAGACGCCCCGACACCATGTCGGGCACGGACTCGAGTCATGGGGAGCGATCGATGCGCGGCGTCAGGGCCAAGGGCAGGACCGGCAGAAAGGTCACTGCGGTCGCAGCGGCGCTGGCGCTGGTGACCGTGAGCGGCTGTGGCACCGACACGTCGGCCATAGAACCGCTCTCTCCCGATTCATGGCCTGCAGCGCACGCGAACTCCCACAACAGCGGTGCCACCGCAGTGTCGGTGTCGACTCCGCTGGCCTTGGACTGGACGCGACCCACCGGCGGCACGGTGACCTCCCCGGTGTCCATCGGATCGACCGGTCAGATGTTCGTCACTGCCGCCACCGAATCCGGGTGCAACCTCTTCTCGTTCGAGATCGACTCCGCACGCAAGCGCTGGTGCAATCGCGTCGGACCGTCCGTCGTCACTGCGACGCCGACCGTCGATTCGGCGATCAACGTCTACATCGGCGACGACGGCGGCCTGAACTCGTACAACGACCACGGCCAACTGCGTTGGCGCACACCGGTGTACGGAGTGCCCAAGTCCGCGCAGTTCCTCGGGGACGGCAGCGTGCTCTCGATCACCCAGATGGGGCAGGTCAGCGTCCTGGATTCGCAGAACGGGCAACTCCGAGTCCCGATTCTGGATCTGCTTCCGACGCCGAATTTCCTGACCGACCCGAATTCCGACTTCCTGCCGGTCGACACCGGACTCGACCGGTGCAGCTCGGGCGGCTCCGAATGCCCCGTGCCCGCAGCGCCCGCGGTCGACAGTGCGACCGGAACGATCTACCTGACACTGTGGCGTCCCGGTTCGGTTGCGCCACAGCTCGTTTCCCTGCAGTACAACCGAGACGGTTCTCCCGGTCTCGTCGAACGCTGGTCCTCGGACCTGCTGCCCGCCGGAGTCGCGTCGAGTCCGGTGCTGTCCGAGGACGGGTCGACGGTCTACCTGGCCGACGTCGACGGCAGGTTGAGCGCATTCGACACCGCCGACGGGCGACAGAAGTGGACCGAGGGCACCGGGCTCGGAATCGGTGCCAGTCCCTCGATCGCCTCGGACGGCACCATCGTGCCCTCGGGCGGCGACGGCACCCTCGTCGGCTTGCGCGACAACGGAGATTCCGCGGAGCGAGTCTGGGTCCGCGAGGACATCGAACAGGCAGGCAGCGCAGCCCAATCCGCAGACGGCCGCGGCCACACCGTCGTTCGTGAGGACGACGGACTGGCGCTGCTCACGTTCGATGCGGCCACCGGTGAGACGGTGGACGTACAGCCGGTTCCCGACGTCGTCGGCACCACCGTCGGCACATCGATCGGGCCGGACGGCCAGGTCGTCACCGCGAGCTACCTCGGCGAAGTCTTCACCTACACGGGCTGACCGATAGATCCTGGAGCGCAGACGAACGCCACCGCGGACCGATCCACTCGGGCGATCACCACCGTCAGCGCCACGGATCCGCGAAGTTTGAGCCTGGGCCGCAGTATCGCCGGATCCACATCGACTCCGCGGACGAGAATTTCCACCGAGCCGCAGTCCATCCGATTCAGTTGTTGCCGAAGCACTTTCTCCGAGAACTTGGACTGCTCGAGAATTCGAAAGCCGCGCACCCCGTCCGGGACCGTGTCGCCGGTCAGATACGCGATTCTCGGATCGAGTTGCCACAGACCGAATCTGGCACCGTAGTGCCGAACCAGACCGGCCCTGACCACCGCCCCGTCGGGATCGACGATATAGTTGCCAGGGGGCCGAACCGGAATATCGTCGGATTCTGCATCGGTGAATTCCAGCACACTGCCGTCGGATCGAAGAACAGCTGCCCGACGCCGAACACCGTTCTCGCTCAACCCTTCCGACCAGAGGCACGCCTCCCGCACTCCCCCGTCGAGCGAGACCACCTCGATCTCACCGGCCCAGTCGACAGCGTCGAAATCCAGGCCGGGCGCACACTTGACGACCAGGTCTCGGCCTCGATAGGCGTCGAACAGGTCCGGTAGCGGTGGTTTCAGCGCCGCCGGGTCGTGGCGTCGACGCCCACCCGCTCGGCGGCCGGGATCGGCGATGACGACGGTCTCCCGCGTCGTCGGAGTCAGTGCGTCGGCGCGCAGCACGGTGGCGTCAGGCACGTTGTGCGCGGCCATCCGAAGCCGAATCGGATCGAGATCGCTGCCCACTGCCAACTCCGCCGTCCCGATCAGGACGGACAGTTCGCTGCCGATCGAACACGTGACATCGTGCACCCGTCGTCCGGCGAGTCGAGCGGCCCGCCTGCGCGCGACGAGCGTCGGCGTGGCCTGCTGCACCGCCTCGTCGGTGACCCACCATCGGTCGGAGTCGAGAAGCTTCACCCGCGCTTTGCGGCGGACGGTGACGGTTTCGATCAGTGCACCGGCGTGGGCGGGAAAACGCTCCCGCATCGAGGAGATATCTCGCACCGCTGTTCTCGCACCGAACTCGAGCCCGTCTGCGGCGTCCAGCGCCTCGATGCCGACCTCGCTGTGCAGAAAGTCGAGGTCGGCACCGGTGAAGTCATACCCCACGGCAGGCCCCCGACTCGAGACCTGCGGCGTCACTGCCTGTCAATCGCGAGGTGCAGGCTTGGTGCCGGTGATCATCACGTTGTAGAACAGCCCGCGCGGTACCACGTGCTGCAGCACGTTCTCGTCGACCCAGCTCAGTGTCTTCCAACCACCGAAGGCGAATTTCGCCCAGTTCCACCCCAGCTTGCCCGCGGGTACTGCGGCCTCGAATGTCCGCACCGGCCAGCCGAGCAGAGCGGCGGCGAACTCCTCGGTGTTGGCCTGCACCGACTCCGCGCCGGCCGAGAGCGCGATGTGCTCGAGATCGGTCGGATCGAACGTGTGCAGGTCGACGACGGCCTCGAGCGCCGCTGCTCGCGAGGACTCGTCGAGCTCTTCCTGTGGCTTGCGCCAACTCGCCAGGAACGGAAGCTTGGTTGCGCGGGTGGTCGCCTCCCACGTGATGCGTCCGAGCCAGCGTGCGTAGAAGTTGCCGACCGTGGTGGGTTCGCCCGCGAACACGAAGCGGCCGCCCGGCTTGAGTACCCGCAGCACCTCACGCAGGGACTGCTCGACGTCCGGGATGTGGTGCAGGACGGCGTGTCCGACGACGAGGTCGAACGTGTTGTCGTCGTACGGAATCGTCTCCGCGTCGGCGACGCGGCCGTCGACGTCGAGGCCGAGGTGCTCGGCGTTGCGAAGTGCGACCTTCACCATGCCTGGAGAGAGGTCGGTGACCGAGCCCTTGTCTGCGATGCCGGCCTGCATCAAGTTGAGCAGGAAGAACCCGGTACCGCAGCCCAGTTCGAGCGCGCGGCCGTACGGCAGTGCGGAGTGCGCCGACGCGTCACCGGAGACCGCCTGATCGAACCGCCCACGTGCGTAGTCGATGCATCGCTCGTCGTAGGAGATCGACCACTTGTCGTCGTAGGTCTCGGCTTCCCAGTCGTGGTAGAGCACCTGCGCCAGTTTGGTGTCCGACCGTGCAGCCTCGACCTGCTCGGCAGTGGCGTGCGGATTCGGGGTTGGATCGACCTGGCGGTCATCGGTCTCGGACGAGGCCGAAGGCATCGTGTTCGAGATCGATCGATGGACACCGTCGTGGGGGCTTGCAGTCATCAGGCGAGCCTACTATCCGGTAGCTGCGGAACAACTCTTCTCTGTGGGGGCGCTGCTTCACCGACCGGTGAAGGTCGCTTTTCCAGGGCCGTCGGCCACGAACGACGTCATGCCGATGGTGCGATCCTCGGTGGCGAACAGGGCCGCGAACTGCTGAGCCTCGATCCGCAGACCGGTGGTGAGATCGACGTCGAGCCCTTGATCGATCGACGCCTTGGCCGCTGCAAGCGCTCGCGATGCACCTGTGGTGAACTGCATGGCCCAGGCGCGGGCGGCGTTGTACACCTCGTCCGGGGCCACCACCTCGTCCACCAATCCGATGCGCAACGCTTCCTCGGCACCGACGAAACGGCCGGTGAAGACCATGTCCTTCGCACGGCTCGGGCCGATCAGCCGAGCCAGCCGCTGTGTTCCGCCGCCGCCGGGGATGACGCCGAGCAGCACCTCGGGGACACCGAATTTCGCGTTGTCGCCCGCGATCCGGCGGTCCGCGCCCAGTGCGACCTCGAGGCCACCACCGAGTGCGTATCCGGTCACGGCCGCAACCACGGGCTTGGGAATGGTGCTGAGCGAGCCGAGGGCGGACTGCAGATCTCCGGCGATCTCGGCCATCTCGGCCGCGGACAACGCCACCATCTCCTTGATGTCGGCGCCGGCGGCGAAGACCTTCTCACCGCCGTAGACGACGACGGCCTTGACGTCGGTATTCACCGTGGCCTCGCGGGCGGCAGCTCGGATTTCCTCCTGCATCTGCCGATCGAGCGCATTCATCGGCGGACGATCCAGGCGGATGGTGCCGATACCGTCGGATACTTCGAGATTCACGAACTCAGCCATGAGCCGAAAGGCTACCGGGCCCAGAATCAGCGATCCGACCAGGGATGTCGCGTTCCGGCGTAGTACGCATCGTCGCCGTCGAAGAGCACTCGGACCGTCCCGTCGTCGCGGGTGAGAATCGGTAGGACCGGAGCGATCTCGCGGTCGTGATCGACGACCTGGGCGACGGTGTCGAACCGAGACAGTGCGTCCAGTTGGCTCCAGGTCGGCGGGAGGAGGATGGTGTTCCCCGACCGCCAGTCCGCCAGCGCGTCGCCGGTCGAGCGCCAGGTCACCGACGCTGCCTCGCTGGTTTCGCCGTCCGCATTCTGGCCCTCGGGCAAGACTGCGACGAAAAACCGGGTGTCGTACCGTCGCGCTTCGCCCACCGGGGTGATCCAGTGCGACCACGGCCGAAGCAGATCCGATCGCAGCACCAGGTCGTGGGCGGTGAGGAAATCTGCGAACGACAGCTCACGGCGCTCGAGCCGACCCCGCTCCGCCGCGAACGGAGCGGTATCGGCAACGATCGAATCCGGCGTCGAGCCGGCCAACAGCACGCCGCACTCCTCGAACGTCTCGCGCGCCGCAGCACACACCAGGGCCTGCGCCTTGCCCTCGTCGGTTCCGAAGCGCTCGGCCCACCACGACGGCGGCGGGCCTGCCCAGCGAACGTCCGCTGCCGCGTCCGAGGGGTCGACGCCGCCACCGGGAAACACCGTCATGCCGCCCGCGAACGCCATGCCACCGACGCGTTCGAGCAGGAACACCTCGATCTCGGGCCGCGACAGACCGTCACGAATCAAGATGACGGTCGAGGCGTCCCGCGCCTGCACGTGATCGGCAGCACTGTTCGAGCTCATGAAAGGCAACGTACCGCTGCGCAGCGCAGCACAGTCGCGCGGTCCGCTCTATCGGCGGTGCGCCCCGGCAACGCGAGTCCGTCGCGCGAAGAACCGACCGTCGACGCGATCGAGCGCGATCGACTGGCTGAACGCCTCGGTCAGGTTCTCTGCGGTGATGACGTCGTCGACCAGCCCCTGGGCGACCACCCCGCCTTCCTTGAGCAACAACGCGTGACTGAAGCCCGGCGGAATCTCCTCGACGTGATGGGTGATCAGCACGGTGGCTGGGGCGTCGGGATCGGCAGCAAGGTCGGTCAGGCGTGCCACCAGTTCCTCGCGTCCACCGAGGTCGAGGCCTGCCGCCGGCTCGTCGAGCAAGAGGAGTTCGGGATCGGTCATCAGGGCGCGGGCGATGAGGACGCGCTTTCGTTCGCCTTCGGACAGCGTGCCGTAGCTGCGGGTGGCGAGATGTTCGGCACCGAGGCTCTCGAGCATTTCGACTGCGCGCTCGGTGTCGACCGCGTCGTATTTCTCCCGCCAGCGCCCCAACACCGAGTAGCCGGCGGACACCACCAGATCGGAGACGAGTTCGTCGGCCGGAATGCGCTGCGCCAGCGAGGAGGAGGACAAGCCGATCCGCGGTCGGAGTTCGGAGACGTCGGCCTTGCCCATGACCTCGCCGAGAACATGGGCGACGCCGGACGTGGGATGGATCTCGGCCGCAGCGATACGCAGCAGGGATGTCTTTCCGGCGCCGTTCGGGCCGAGGACGACCCACCGTTCGTCCAGTTCCACCTTCCAGGTGACGGGTCCCACCAGGGTCGCACCACCGCGGCGGACGACAACGTCGGTGAAATCTACGAGTAGGTCGGGATCCGGTTCAGACACGACGCCTATCTTCCCGCACATCGACCGTGCATTCACGGCAGGATGTGCACGCGTGTCGCCCAATGACGATCTGCCTCGTAGCTCCCTCCGGACCACCGGCGGCGAGTCCGCCTCGAACCCGCCCGGATCACCGTTCCCGCTGGGTGCCACTGCACTGCCGACTGGTACTCAATTTGCAGTCCATGCGCCCGAGGCCGATGGAGTCGAGGTGTGCCTGATCGACTCGGACGGCGGTGAACGACGGGTGGAGCTGACCACCCGCACGTTCGGTATACGACATGCGTTCGTCCCGGGAGTGCGGCCCGGAGACCGGTACGGCTTCCGTGCCCACGGGAGCTGGGATCCGCACTCCGGCCGAAGGTTCAACGGCGCGAAAATTCTGCTCGATCCCGCGGCGCGCCAGGTGACCGGGGCGTTCGGAGACCCCTCGGCATTGCTCGCCTACGAGGACGACCCGTTCGGTGCGCCCAGTTCTCGCGACTCGCTCGGGCACCTCCCGCTCGGCGTCGTCCGCGCAGCTGCCGATCACCTCGGCCGTCCCGCGCGCCCCGAGGTGCCCTGGGACCGAACCGTCCTCTACGAGCTGCACGTGGGATCGTTCACGGCCCGCAATCCTGCTGTGCCCCAGCATCTTCGCGGCACCTACCTCGGGCTCGCCGAGCCGGCGGTCCTCGAACATCTCGCGCGCATCGGCATCACGTCGGTCGAACTGTTGCCCGTACACACCACCTTCACCGAACCCGGCGTCCGCGCCCGGGGTATGCGAAACCACTGGGGGTACTCGACGGGTGCGTACTTCGCACCGGATCCACGCTTCGCCGCTGTTCCCGGCGACGAGGTGGACGAATTTCGCACCATGGTCGACGCGCTGCACGCGGCCGGGATCGAGGTGATCCTCGACGTCGTCTACAACCACACCTGCGAATCCGCGGTCGACGGCCCCTCGATCAGCTGGCGTGGACTCGATGCGCCCGGCTACTACCTGCTGGACGGACGCGGATCGGACGTCGATCTGACCGGCTGCGGCAACACTCTCGATTCCGCATCGCCTGCGGTCGTGCGGATGGTGTGCGACAGCCTTCGGTACTGGGTCGAGGACATGGGTGTGGACGGGTTCCGATTCGACCTCGCCAGCACTCTCGGCCGGCCCGGCGGCTGGCGATTCGATTCTCGCGCACCGTTGTTGACCGCCATCGCCACCGACCCGGTCCTGGCCCGGGTCAAATTGATCGCCGAACCGTGGGATGCCACCGGTGCCGGCTACCAGGTCGGCAACTTCGGAGTGGCGTGGACGGAATGGAACGATCGTTACCGCGACACGGTGCGATGCTTCTGGGCGGGCCAGCACGGCGTCCGCGAACTGGCCTCGCGCCTGGCCGGTTCGGAAGACCTCTTCGCGGGCGGCGGACGCCTGCCGTGGGCGTCGATCAACTTCGTCACCGCGCACGACGGGTTCACCGCCCGAGATCTGGTGTCCTACGAGCGGAAGCACAACGAGGCCAACGGAGAAGAGAACAGGGACGGTACCGACAACAACTCGTCGATCAACCACGGCGTCGAGGGCCCGAGCGACGATCCTGCCGTCGTCGAGGCTCGGGGACGCCATGTCCGGGCACTACTGGCAACCCTGACGCTCTCCACCGGTACACCGATGCTGCTGGCCGGCGACGAACTGGGACACAGTCAGGGAGGCAACAACAACGCGTACTGCATCGCCGAGGATGCACCGGCGGCGGACGCGTGGGCCATCGACTGGGACACTGCGGATCAGAACATGATTCGCTTCGTGGGTCGATTGCTCCGCGTCCGAGCGAGCGCTCCGACACTCCGTCAGCAGGAGTTCTTCACCGGCCGCGCGACACCGACCGGCCGACCCGATCTGGTGTGGTTCGACTGCGCCGGAGTCGAATTCGACACGAACCGATGGAACGACGACTCGGTGCGCACCCTTCAGGCCTGGGTGGACGGTTCCGACGTCCGCTCCTACGCCTCCGACGGCGGGCAGGTCGACGACGCCAGCTCGCTCCTCGTCCTGCATTCCGGCGGCCCCGCCGACATCACTCTGGCATGCCCGAGTTGGTCGTCGTCGCGGTTCGTTCCGGTCCTCGATTCCTCGTGTGTGGACGGAGTGCCCTCGGATACCACTGCGCTGGAACCGGGTTCGACGATATCGGTGACCGGATCCACGGTCCTGGTATTGCGCAGCGCAGGCAGGTGAGTCATGAACAACTGCACGAGCGGACCGACTCCGAGCGCATAGAGAACCGTCCCGACGCCGAGCGTGCCGCCGAGCAGCCAGCCGGTGAGCACCACCGTCAACTCGATTCCGGTGCGGGTGAGGCGAATCGACCATCCGGTCCTGGCCACCAGACCGGTCATCAGGCCGTCTCGTGGCCCCGGACCCATCCCGGCCCCGATGTACAGCGCGGTTGCGAACGCATTGACCACGATGCCCGACACCATGGCCAGGGTTCTGATCGGGAGCCCGTCGAGATGTGGCAACACCGCCGACGTCGCGTCCACCGCGACGGCGATCACCACCACGTTGCTCACGGTGCCCAGTCCAGGACGTTGCCGCAGCGGGATCCACATCAGCAGTACGGCCACGCCGGTGATCGCGGTGATGGTTCCGAAGCTGAGCGAGAGGTGGCTCTCGAGACCCTGGTGAAAGACGTCCCATGGGTTCACGCCCAGTCCACCGGCGATCATCAACGACATCGACGCCCCGTACAGCCACAGCCCCACGTAGAGGGCGGCCAACCGAGACGGAAGCCGGCGGCCGGCAACAACACGACGTGGTGAGGTGAACATGCTTCCAGTCTCGGGTCTACTGGATATGTTCGGCATAGCCACTTGTACGACAGTGGACCCCAGCTCTAGAGAACGGCAATTACGGTCGTCGAACCGGGTGCCACTTCGGTGAAGCCTGCATCCCGCACCGCGACTGCGCGTCCGGCGCGAACCTCGCCCAGTGCCCTCGACCATTGTTCCGGGTTCGCGGATCGGACCGAACATGCGAAACCCGCCGCAGCCCACTCGCGGCATTGCGCTGTGCTCATCGCCCCTGCCAACAGCATCGATGCGTGACCGACCTGAGCGGCTGCCTTGCCCACCGTCATGGACAGGGAGGCGTCGATCCACAGCACCGGGCCGGGCGAGACCGAGGGTTCGTCTTCGGCCGACACGTCGGTCCCACCGATCTGCAGCCGCTTGATCCGTGGATCCAGATCCCCGACCCGACCGGGCACGAACGCGCGTGCCGACGCTCCCCCGACGTCGACCGTGACACCCGGAACATCCTGCGCCGCAAGCCAGTGTGCGCCGCGTGCACGTCGAGCAACTTTTCGGATGCGAGCCGACGTCCACTCGGTGAAGGCCTCGTTCCACGACGCGCCGACGCCCACTCGTGGGTCCAGGCACAGCGCAACGGTTGCTCGGGCAGCTGCCTCGAGCAACTCGCTACGCAGGGGCGGATCGGGTTTGGGGATGTGCAGCACCAACGGCATGGCCAGAACCTGTGACGGATCTGCCGGGTCCTCGGCTCCGCCGTACCCACGAGCGAGCTCGGCGTGGCGCGAGTCGAAGGTGTTGTCCGGTGAGAATTCCTCGACCGGCGTCTCGGCGACCACGTCATCCGGTACATCGCCGGTCGCACGATCACCGGTCATGGGGTTGCCGGTCATGTCATCGCCGGTCATGGGATCGGGACGCGGCGGACTCCCCCGTCGACCGCGTCCGCTGCTTCGATCTCGTTGCGGGTGACGCCGAGGATGAACAGAACCGCATCCAGATAAGGATGCGAGATGGCCGTATCGGCGATCTCGCGCAACGCAGGCTTGGCGTTGAACGCGACCCCCAAACCCGCGGCCGTCAGCATGTCGATGTCGTTCGCTCCGTCGCCGACGGCGACGGTCTGCTCCATCGGCACTCCCGACTGTGCCGCGAACTCGCGCAGTGCGGTCGCTTTCGCAGCACGATCGATCACTTCTCCGACAACCCGGCCGGTGAGCTTGCCGTCGACGATCTCGAGGGTGTTGGCCTTGACGTAGTCCAGTTCGAGTTCGTGAGCGAGTCCCTCGATGACCTGTCGGAATCCACCGGATACGACGCCGCAGGCGAACCCAAGACGTCGGAGGGTGCGGATGGTGGTCCTGGCCCCTGCCGTCAGTTCCAGGCTTTCGCCCACTTCGTCGATGACCGATTCGTCGAGACCGGCCAACACGGCGACCCGCTGTTCGAGCGACTCCGCGAAGTCGATCTCTCCGCGCATGGCAGCCTCGGTGACCGCGCGTACCTCGTCTTCGCGCCCGGCGCGGGCAGCCAACATTTCGATGACCTCGCCCTGGACGAGCGTGGAGTCGACGTCGAACACGATCAGCCGCTTGGATCGCCGTGCGATGCCGCCGCGCTGCACGGCGATGTCGACGCCGATTCCGGCTGCGATGGCCGCGAGGCCGGTCCGCAGTTGCACGTCGGCATCCGGCGAGGTGTCGGTCGCGGTCACCTGCAGTTCGAGGCCCGTGACGGGATAGTCGGCAATACCGCGAATCGAATCGATGTTCGCGCCCTGCCGGGCGAGTTCACGGGAAATGGTGCTGAAAGCGCGAGCGGTCACGGGTCGGCCCAGAACGACGACGACGTGGGTGGCCAAGCTCTGACCACCGCCCCGCGCGGTGTCGATCTCGACGTCGACATGAACGCCGACTGTCGCCATCGCGTCCTCGAGCTCTTCCTGGAGCGCCTCGGGGTCGCGCGGGCAGGACAGGAGAACGCCCAGTGTCAGTCTGCCGCGAATGACCACCTGCTCGACGTCGAGGAGGCTGACGTTGTGCCGTGACAGCGCTGCGAACAGCACCGATGTGACGCCCGGCTTGTCGGGCCCCGTCACTGTCACCAGCACTGCGGTGTCGCTCGAAGTCACCGGATCTCCCTTTCGCGCACGGCCAGCGGCCGGATAGGTCTTCGTGTCACCTGTCGTGGACGAGCGAGCCCGAACACGCCACGAGATTGTCGCAAGCGAAAAGCCCCACCCGGTAGCCGGGAGGGGCTCTCGCTGCTGCTGTGGACTACTTGGGGTCCGGGTCTCCGGATCCTTCGTGATCGCTGGTGGCGATCGGTGCACGGCGGGCCTGTTCGAGGACGGCGGTGGTCTTACCGCCATGCGCTCCCGGCCCGACGTGCGCTTCCGCGCGCATCCGTTCGACCATGTGCGGGTAGTGCAGCTCGAACGCCGGACGTTCGGAACGGATCCGAGGCAGTTCGGTGAAGTTGTGTCGCGGCGGCGGGCAGGAGGTCGCCCACTCCAACGAGTTGCCGTAGCCCCATGGATCGTCGACGGTGACGACCTCGCCGTATCGGTAGGACTTGAACACGTTCCACACGAACGGCAGTGTCGAGGCGCCGAGGATGAAGGCACCGATCGTGGAGATGATGTTCAACTCGGTGAACCCGTCCGAGGGCAGGTAATCGGCGTAGCGACGCGGCATGCCCTCGTTTCCGAGCCAGTGCTGCACCAGGAACGTGGCGTGGAATCCGAAGAACGTCAGCCAGAAGTGCCACTTGCCCAGAGCCTCGTCCATCATCCGGCCCGTCATCTTCGGGAACCAGAAGTAGATGCCGGCGTAGGTCGCGAACACCACGGTGCCGAACACCACGTAGTGGAAGTGGGCGACCACGAAGTACGTGTCGGTGACCTGGAAGTCGATGGGCGGCGATGCCAGCAGAACACCGGTCAGTCCGCCGAAGACGAAGGTGATCAGGAACCCGATCGAGAACAGCATCGGTGTTTCCAGTGTCACCTGGCCACGCCACATCGTGCCGACCCAGTTGAAGATCTTCACGCCCGTCGGCACCGCGATCAAGAACGTCATGAAGGAGAAGAACGGCAGCAACACAGCGCCCGTGGCGTACATGTGGTGCGCCCAGACAGCGATGGAGAGGGCGGCGATCGCGATCGTCGCGTAGATCAGACCCGAGTAACCGAAGATCGGCTTACGCGAGAAGACCGGGAACACCTCGGAGACGATTCCGAAGAACGGCAGCGCGATGATGTACACCTCGGGGTGACCGAAGAACCAGAACAGGTGCTGCCACAACAGCACTCCGCCGGTCGCCGGATCGAACAGATGCGCCCCCAGATGTCGGTCGGCCGCCAGGCCGAGCAACGCAGCCGTCAGCAGCGGGAACGCCAGCAGGATCAGGATGGACGTCACCAGGATGTTCCAGGTGAAGATCGGCATCCGGAACATGGTCATACCGGGAGCGCGGAGGCAGATCACGGTGGTGATCATGTTCACGCCACCGAGGATGGTACCGAGACCACCGACGGCCAGACCCATGATCCACAGGTCCGCACCGACACCGGGCGAGTGCAGAGCCGAGGTGAGCGGGGTGTAGGCGGTCCATCCGAAGTCGGCGGCACCGCCGGGGGTGATGAATCCGGCCGTGGCGATCAACGCACCGAACAGGTAGAGCCAGTACGAGAACGCGTTCAACCGCGGGAACGCTACGTCGGGAGCACCGATCTGCAGCGGAAGGATGTAGTTCGCGAAACCGAACACGATCGGCGTCGCGTACAGCAGCAACATGATGGTGCCGTGCATGGTGAAGAGCTGGTTGTACTGCTCGTTGGACAGGAACTGCATTCCCGGAATGGCCAACTCGGCGCGCATCAGCAGCGCCATGAGTCCACCGACCAGGAAGAACGCGAACGATGTCGCGATGTACATGATCCCCAACACCTTGGGATCGGTGGTCGTCACCGCTTTGTGCAGGAACGACCCCTTCGGTCCGGTCCGCGGCGGGAACGGCCGAGCAGCGTCAACCGCGGGAGCGGGCCTAGGCGCTAGGGCAGTCACAGATCCTCCTGATTGCGCGTCGGACCTCGAACCACGAGGCGACGTCATCTAGTCGTGCGCTCCTCGAATCGTAGACCTTCGGACCGACGCTTGCCGAACCGGTCCTACCGTGTGTCGTATTGGGCCGAATCACCGATGCCCGCATCGCGCGATCTGCCTGCGCTGTCGGCCTTTCCGACGCAGTCGGGAACGCCGCGAGGGTCGCCGATTCCGCATGCTCGACGGGCTCCGTTCGGGTGTTCTGCGACGGCCGCCTTCCGATACTGTGTGAGACCACCCGACCCGTCGAAGGAAGTCCCGCGTTGCCACTCCACCCACGAGTCCCCCGTTCGTGTGCGCCGCGCAGGATCGGTGCCGTCGCCGCCGTGTGCCTTGCCGCCGCCATGGCGCTGGTCGGCTGCTCCGACTCCGAGGCGCAGGACGACGCATCCACCATCATCCGCACCACCACGAACATCGCCGGTGCCGGAGTGGTCGGAAACAACCGGGACACGGTGGGGCTGTGCCCTGCTCTCGCACCACTCGACCGCACCGGAATCGAAGGTGACACCCGACCCGTGGGACATGCCGAGGGGATCAGCGCCCTTCCGGCCGACCCGCAGCGCATCGTCGTGCTCGATGCCGCAGGCCTGGACGCGAGCTGCGCAGTCGGAATCTGGGAGCGTGTCGTCGGGGCGGCCACCATCGACCCCGATTTTCGCGGTGACGGCGATCAACCGCTCTACTTGGGCACCGGATTGGCATCCGTCCCGTCCGTCGGCCCGGTGGGTGCACCAGATCTCGACGCCATCGCCGCCCTCGACCCCGATCTGATCCTCGGTGCCGATTCTCTCGGAGCGAACACGTACGACGAGCTGACGGCCATCGCCCCCACCGTCTTCACCGCAACCGGGCAGGGCTGGAAGGACACCTTCCTGCAGTCCGCGGCGGCGCTCGGCCGCGGCCAAGCAGGATTCGAGGCACTCGCGTCGTTCTCCGCAGATGCCGAGCGAGTCGGTCGCGAGATCGACGCCACCCAGACCCAGGCGTCCGTCCTTCGATTCGATGCGGACTCCATCGAGGTGGACGGACCGAACTCGTTCGCGGGACAGGTAATTGCCGAGGTCGGAGTCGGCCGGCCACAGAGCCAGCGCGACGCGACGTTCTCGGTCGAGTCGGACGAACTCTCGCCGGTGGAGGGAGACATCGTCTACATGCGATTCGCGGGCCCCGACGGCGAGACGTTCGGGCGCGAGGTGATGGACAGTGACGCATGGCATGCTCTCGGTTCGGTCACCGACGGCCGGGTGTTCGCCGTGAACGACACGGTGTGGTCGGGCAGCGGCGTCGTCGCCGCACGGGCCGTTCTGGACGATCTGTCCGCTTCCCTCAACGCCTACGTCTCCTGACCCGATGCCGATTCCCGAGTTCGTCCGCGCCCTGCGCAGTGTCGTCGGCACGTCCCCGTTGTGGCTGTCCGGCGTCAGCGCTGTCGTTCTCGACGACGACCGGCGTGTGCTGCTGACCCTGCGAGCGGACAACAACACCTGGGCCGTGGTCTCCGGAATTCTCGAACCGGGCGAGGAACCCGCCCCGGCCGCCCTGCGCGAGATCGGCGAGGAAACCGGGGTCGACGCCTCGATCGTGCGTCTGACGAGCGTCGACGTGACGGAACCGATCACGTACCCCAACGGCGACGTCGCGCAGTATCTCGACATCACGTTTCTCGCTCGCTACGTCGGCGGCACCCCTCATGTGGCCGACGACGAGAATCTCGACGTTGCCTGGTTCGCACTCGACGCGCTCCCGGAAAACCTCACCGCCACTTCGCGATTGCGAATCGAGAAGGCTGTTGCCGGCGATCCGTCGGCGTGGTTCCGGCGCTGACTCGCCCGCCGAACACGACTGACCGATTCTCCCGAGCCGGCGCTTGTCGGCGCTAAATGTGATATCACTTTAGTATCACCATCGAGAGGGAGGTTCTCATGTCCGCACCTGCAACCGTCGCCGAGAAGCCGACGGGTACCCCCACCACCACCATCGCCGAGCGTCCGGGATGGGATCTACCCGGCTGGTCGATGCTCGGCATCGGCCTCGCACTGTTCCTCGGCGGAATCGCCGCGTTCGCGCTCGGACTCGTGTTCACCGTCGTCTGGCTCGTCGTGACCGGGGTCGTCCTGTTCGTCCTCTCGTTGCCTGCGCTCATGGGCCTGACGCTGGTGCAACCGAATCAGGCTCGTGTTCTTCAGCTTTTCGGGAGTTCGTACAGCGGCACCCTGCGGACGCCAGGGCTGCGCTGGACCAATCCGTTGACCTACCGCAGGGCCATCTCGACGCGAATCCGCAACCACGAGACCGGCCAATCGAAGGTCAACGACGCCGACGGCAATCCGATCGAAATCTCCGCCATCGTCGTCTGGCAGGTTGCCGATACCGCACTGGCATCGTTCCAGGTCGACGACTACGAGGAGTTCGTCGCCGTCCAGACCGAGTCGGCCGTCCGCCACATCGCCGGCAGCTACCCGTACGACGCAGAGGGACGAATGTCGCTGCGGGAGAACGCCGACGAGATCACCGCCGCCATGTCGGAGGAGGTGCACGCACGGGTACGTTCGGCCGGTGTCGAGGTGATCGAAACCCGCATCAACCGACTGGCCTATGCCCCGGAGATCGCCCAGGCCATGTTGCGGCGTCAGCAGGCCGGAGCAGTCATCGCCGCCCGTCAGCAGATCGTCGAAGGTGCCGTCGGAATGGTGGAGATGGCGCTCGGGAAGCTCGAGGAGAAACACGTCGTCGAGCTCGACGAGGAGCGCAAGGCCACGATGGTGTCGAATCTGCTCGTGGTGCTGTGCAGCGACCGCGACACGCAACCCGTCGTCAACACCGGATCGCTGTACCAGTGAGCCATGGCCGTCGAACGTAAGAAGATTCTGCTGCGGTTGGACCCAGCGGTGCACGACGCCCTCGCCCGCTGGGCCTCCGACGAGTTGCGGAGCACCAACGCTCAGATCGAGTTCCTACTGCGTCGAGCACTGAGCGAGCAGGGCCGAATGCCGAAGGAGGCCAAAGACATTCGCGCGCCGGGCCGCCCACCGAAGGAGTGAGCGACCCGGCGCGAGGATGGGTTTCTAGAAGTCCCAGTCCTCGTCTTCGGTGTTGACGGCCTTTCCGATGACGTACGAGGAACCCGAGCCGGAGAAGAAGTCGTGGTTCTCGTCCGCGTTGGGTGAGAGCGCCGACAGAATCGCCGGGTTGACGTCCGTCTCGTCCTTGGGGAACAGGCCCTCGTAGCCGAGATTGTTCAGTGCTTTGTTGGCGTTGTAGCGCAGGAACTTCTTGACGTCCTCGGTCAGGCCGATCTCGTCGTAGAGGTCCTGGGTGTACTCGACCTCGTTGTCGTACAACTCGAACAGCAACTCGAACGTGTAGTTCTTGAGCTCCTCGCGCTGCGCCTCGCTGACCTTCTCGAGACCCTTCTGGTACTTGTAGCCGATGTAGTACCCGTGCACGGCCTCGTCACGGATGATCAGCCGGATCAGGTCCGCGGTGTTGGTGAGCTTGGCCCGCGAGGACCAGTACATCGGCAGGTAGAAGCCGGAGTAGAACAGGAACGACTCCAGCAGCGTCGACGCGACCTTGCGCTTGAGCGGATCGTCACCGTGGTAGAAGTTCAGGACGATCTCGGCTTTGCGCTGGAGGTTGACGTTCTCCTCGGACCAGCGGAATGCATCGTCGATGTCGCGGGTGGAGCTGAGGGTGGAGAAGATGGAGCTGTAGCTCTTGGCGTGCACCGACTCCATGAACGCGATGTTGGTGTACACCGCTTCCTCGTGGGGAGTGATGGCATCCGGGATGAGGCTGACAGCGCCGACCGTGCCCTGAATGGTGTCGAGCAGTGTCAATCCGGTGAACACACGCATCGTCAACTGCTTCTCGACGGCGGTCAGCGTTGCCCACGACGGAATGTCGTTGGATACCGGCACCTTCTCCGGCAGCCAGAAATTACTGGTGAGGCGCTCCCACACTTCGGAGTCCTTGTCGTCCTGGACCCGATTCCAGTTGATCGCGGAGACGCGATCGATGAGCTTTACCATGGGTGCCTACCTACAGGTCGATGAGCGAGAACTGGGACGGAACTACGTGAAAAGTCGCTGACACGAACACTACCCGTTGTGTCCGACAAGTCCGGTAGGCACTACAAAGTGTGCCGCGAGTGTTGCCCGCAGAGACAACCCCTACGCCTGCTTCGGTCTGTCACCACCCCACCGAGCACGGGACGGTTCCGGCTTCGATGGCCTCGACCAACTGCGCGTGATCGCGCTCGTTCTGATCGGCGTAGGCGTGGGCGAAAGCCACCATCGCCCGATCGACCTTGTCTCCTCGTCCGAGGTAGTCGGCGATCGCCTCCGCGTCACCACTTCGGGCGTGCGCTCGTGCGAGCACCTCACCGCATGCGGTTGCGAATTCGGTGAGGTAGGGCCCGATGATCTCGCCGTCGGGAATGACCTTCATGTCACGGAACTGCCGAACGTAGAAGTTCATGTCCCCCACGGCAGTCCATCCCACGAACATATCGGTGGCACTCTGCAGCATTCGCTGTCCGCTGACCACGCGCGCACCGTGATTGTCGTACCTGCTCGGTTCGAGAAACCGCTCGAACACCGACGGCCCCGCCTGCTTGATCTGCAGGAAGAACGGATCGCCCGTCCGCCGTTCTTCCAGCAGCGCCAGATACACCCGCATCCCTACGCTCCCGACGCCGACCACCTGCCGAACAACGTCGAGAACTCGGAACCTGGACAGCAGACTCCAGATATGGTCGTCGACCGAATCGCTGTAACCGGCGATGACCGCCTGCACCAGTTCGATCTGGGAATCACCCACGTGGGTGCGAAAAGGCGCGTCCTCGCGAACTCGTCGACGCCCGTCCCTCGTCTCGGTGAACTTGCGGGACGCCCCACGGCTGGTACGACGCTCGGCTTTCGTTTCGATGAGTTTCTCGGCGTGGCGGGCGATGCCCGACGAGAAGTGACCGAGCAAACCCGCGACGTCGATGCGGTCGTACCAGATGTCGATCTCCGGGGTCTTCGCGTACGCCCTCATCTTTCTGCAGTACGCCGCTGTCATCGCTGCGACCGCCCGATCGGAGCGCCGCGCATCGACCCCGTTCTCGCGACCGAGAACCACCAGAGACGTCGCCAGCCTCTGGAGATCCCACTCGAACGGGCCCGGCAGCGTTTCGTCGAAGTCGCGGAGATCGAAGTACAGGTTCCGTTCGGGGGTGGCCCACAATCCGAAGTTCAACACGTGGGCATCGCCACACAATTGGACCTCGATGCCGGTGTGCGGAGTCGACGCGAGATCGGCCGCCATCACGGCCGCGGCCCCACGGAAGTAGGTCCACGGCGATGCGGACATTCGGGCGTAGCGGATCGGGAGTAGCTCCGGCACCCGAATGGTGTTCTGCGCCAGCACCGTTTCGAGCGCATCATGGCCACGTGAGGCTGGATCCCACTCGCCCAACCCGCTGCGGGGTACGCGCCGTCGGGCGTGTCGACCACGCGACAATTGCTCGGAAGGACGTGCGTCCTTCCGAGCAATTGTCACATCGATATCGGATTCGACCTCGTCGCCCGCTTCGGTGTCCATGCCTGATTATGCTCCGCGGCGCACCGCGATATCGCGGTATTCGCCACAGGCCGACCGACCGAGTCGACTACAGCATGCAGGACACGCAACCCTCCACCTCGGTGCCTTCGAGGGCCAACTGGCGCAGGCGGATGTAGTAGAGCGTCTTGATGCCCTTACGCCATGCGTAGATCTGCGCGCGGTTGATGTCGCGAGTGGTGGCCGTGTCCTTGAAGAACAGCGTCAGAGACAGGCCCTGATCGACGTGTTGCGTTGCGGCTGCGTAGGTGTCGATGATCTTCTCGTACCCGATCTCGTACGCGTCCTGGTAGAAATCCAGGTTGTCGTTGTCGAGATACGGTGCCGGGTAGTAGACGCGGCCGATCTTGCCTTCCTTGCGAATCTCGATCTTCGACGCCACCGGGTGAATCGACGAGGTGGAGTTGTTGATGTACGAGATGGAACCGGTCGGCGGAACGGCCTGCAGGTTCTGGTTGTAGATCCCGTGCTCCTGCACCGACGCCTTCAACGTCGTCCAATCCGCCTGAGTGGGAACGGCTACGCCCGAGTCTGCGAACAACTTCGCCACCTTGGGTGTGGCCGGCTCCCAGACCTCGTCGGTGTACTTGTCGAAGAATTCACCCGACGCGTACTTGGAGTCCGGGAAGCCCTTGAAGTACTGACCGCGAGCCTTTGCCAGCTGATTCGATGCTTGGAGCGCATGGAACAGCACCGTGTAGAAGTAGATGTTCGTAAAGTCGATTCCCTCGGTCGAACCGTAGTGGATCCGCTCGCGCGCCAGGTAGCCGTGCAGATTCATCTGCCCGAGGCCGATCGCATGAGAATCGTTGTTGCCCTGCTCGATCGACGGCACCGAGAAGATGTGCGTCTGGTCCGACACTGCGGTGAGGCCGCGGATCGCCACGGCGATGGTCTTACCGAAATCGGGCGAGTCCATCGTCTTGGCTATGTTCAACGAGCCGAGGTTGCACGAGATGTCCTTGCCGACATGACTGTACGAGAGGTCGTCGTTGAACGTGGACGGCGTCGAGACCTGGAGGATCTCCGAGCACAGGTTGGAGTGAGTGATCTTGCCCTTCACCGGGTTCGCGCGATTGACGGTGTCCTCGTACATGATGTACGGGTAGCCGGACTCGAACTGCAACTCGGCGAGCGTCTGAAAGAACTCGCGCGACTTGATCTTGGTCTTGCGGATCCGCTTGTCGTCGACCATCTCGTAGTACTTCTCGGAGACGTCGATGTCTGCGAACGGAACGCCGTAGATGCGCTCGACGTCGTACGGCGAGAACAGGTACATGTCCTCGTTCTTCTTCGCGAGCTCGAACGTGATGTCCGGGATGACGATTCCGAGCGAGAGCGTCTTGATCCTGATCTTCTCGTCCGCGTTCTCACGCTTGGTGTCGAGGAATTTGTAGACGTCGGGGTGATGCGCGTGCAGGTACACCGCGCCCGCACCCTGACGCGCACCGAGCTGGTTGGCGTACGAGAACGAGTCCTCGAGCAGCTTCATGATCGGGATGACACCCGAGGACTGGTTCTCGATGCGCTTGATGGGCGCGCCGGCCTCACGAATGTTGCTCAGCAGCAACGCAACTCCGCCACCGCGCTTGGACAGCTGCAGGGCCGAGTTGATGGAGCGGCCGATCGACTCCATGTTGTCCTCGATACGCAGCAGGAAGCACGATACCGGCTCGCCGCGCTGCTTCTTGCCGGAGTTGAGGAAGGTGGGCGTCGCGGGCTGGAAGCGACCGGCGATGATCTCGTCGACCAGATCGGTGGCCAGGGCCTCGTCGCCGGCGGCCAACGTCAGCGCCACCATGCACACGCGGTCCTCGAAACGCTCGAGGTAACGCTTGCCGTCGAACGTCTTGAGCGTGTACGAGGTGTAGTACTTGAACGCCCCGAGGAATGTGGGGAACCGGAACTTCTTCGAGTACGCGTGGTTGATCAGGAACTTGACGAACTCGCGGGAGTACTGATCGAGCACCTCGGGCTCGTAGTAGTTCTCCTCGACGAGGTAGTCCAACTTCTCGTCCAGATCGTGGAAGAACACGGTGTTCTGGTTGACGTGCTGCAGAAAGTACTGATTGGCAGCCTCGCGATCCTTCTCGAACTGGATCTCACCGTTGGGGCCGTACAGATTGAGCATCGCGTTGAGCGCGTGGTAATCCATGTCGCCGTCGCCGCGGACGGTGGTGGGTACGGGTGCTGCGTCGGTGATGGTCGGTGCCACGGCGATGCTCCTACTGGGTATGTGGTGTGTGGTGCTCTAGTGCGTGTGGGCGGCGCGTCGGACTTCACGTTCCCAGAAGTCCTCCAGCCCCTCGCGGACCCGCACTACGTCCTCGGGGGTGCCCATCAATTCGAATCGATACAGGTACGGAACTGCGCACTTCTGCGAAATGACATCTCCCGCAAAGCAGAACGAGTCACCGAAGTTCGTGTTTCCGGCAGCGATGACAGCTCGTATCAACGAACGATTGTGCTCGTCGTTGAGAAACTTGATCACCCGCTTGGGGACGTAGTTGGTGTCGCGCCCGGAGTACGTGCTCCCTCCCCCGTACGTCGGCACGATGAGAACGTAGGGGTTGTCGACACGAAAGGTGCCGTCCGGATCACGCAGAGGGATGCGTGTCGCGGGAATGTCCAGCTTCGAGACGAATCGATGAGTGTTCTCGGACGCGCTGGAGAAATAGACCAGCGAGTGGGAGGACTGCGGTTGCGAACTCACCGCTCACTCACTTTCTCGTTCTGTTCAAGCAGCGTTCACTGCGAGGGTCTTGATGCGGTCCGGACGGAAGCCGGACCAGTGATCGTCACCGGCGACGACGACCGGAGCCTGCAGGTAGCCGAGGGCCATGACGTAGTCACGCGCTTCGGGATCCTGCGAGATGTCGATGACGGAGTACTCGATACCAGCTTTGTCGAGGGCGCGGTAGGTGGCATTGCACTGAACGCAGGCGGGCTTGGTGTAAACGGTGATGCTCATGGTGTCCCTCTTTCCGTTGTCGCCATCGGGTGCACCGACGCGACCGATGTGCTCTGCGTGTGGCACCGAGAACATCTCCCGCTCAGGGCGACTTCGACCTGCTCGAACCCGTTTGTGCACGTTCTTCGAGTTGTGGCCTCTCGGTCGGTCAAACACTACACCTAGTGTCCGACATCTGCCTACAACACGAGATGTTGCGAACAACATGCTTGGTATTCGCTGGTCACGGCGTTGCCGACCCGCAAGGATCGGACGGTGTCGGCGTGTCGCACATCACAACGAGACTCGACCGGGACAGTGACATCCGCCGACGACCACCGACCCTCCACCGGCACGACGAAGGACCCCCGAACATCTCCGGGGGTCCTTGTCGGCGATCACGCGGTCGTCAGCGCTGTCGCGCCTTGAACCGCGGTTCCTTCTTGTTGATCACGAACACCGTGCCACGGCGTCGAACCACCTGTGCGCCGGGCTTGTTCTTGAGCGATTTCAATGAGTTTCTCACCTTCATGCAGCCACCCTACATGAAAACGATTCTCATAACCGAGCAGGGGTCACGCACTGACGAGGTCGTCGGCGGCCTTCACCAACTCGGCGACGACGTGGCCGATCTCACCGGAGACCTCGGCGTTCTCGCGCGGGTGGGCCGAACCGAACTTGTCGATGGTGCCGCCGATGGAGAGCTGAACATCCTCGAGAACTGTTCCGCCTGCGATGCGCACGGCTTTGCTGGTGTCCTCGTGCGCCCACTTGGCTCCGTTGCCACTGGGCGACGCGCTGATGACGACGACCGGCTTGCCCACCATGGCACCCGCGCCGTACGGGCGCGAGAGCCAGTCGATGGCGTTCTTCAGCACGGCCGGGATGGTGCCGTTGTATTCGGGCGTGACCAGCAACAACGCCGAAGCCTTCTCGGCAGCGGCGCGCAGAGCGAGCGCGGCCGTGGGCACCGAGCCCTCGACGTCGATGTCCTCGTTGTAGAAGGGGACATCTCCGAGTCCGTCGTACACCACTACCTCGGCGCCGGCGGGAGCCACGGTCACAGCAGTCTCGGCGATCCGCTTGTTCACCGACTCGGCGCGCAAGCTTCCGACGAGAACGAGTACATGAGCGTCTGACATGAGGTTATTCCTTCGCAAGTTCGGATGACGTGATCGGCGTGTCAATTCCTACCATCCAAACGGACCGTGGTCCATTTATGTTCCCGGCAATGTAAGCTCGGGCTGTGACCGGCCCGATGCTGCCCATAGCGGGCGAGGAATCCGAGCGGTGCGACGCAGCGCGCAACCGTCGCCTACTCCTCGACGCCGCAACGGATCTGGTGGCGACCGTCGGAGCCGACGCCATCACCATGGACGCAGTGGCCACCAAGGCCGGAGTGGGCAAGGGCACAGTGTTCCGTCGCTTCGGGAACCGGGCCGGGCTGATGCGTGCGCTGCTCGACCACACCGAGAAGAAACTTCAGCACTCGTTCATGTTCGGCGACCCGCCGCTGGGTCCGGGAGCCGACCCGATCGATCGTCTCGTCGCCTTCGGCCGAGCTCGACTCGACTTCGTCAACGTCCAGGGAGAAGTACTACGCGCCGCGGAGAGCGCCGACGATGCGCGATACTCCGCGCCGGCGCACATGGTCAACTTCACCCACGTTCTGTCGCTGCTCCGCGCAGCCGACGTGGACGGGGATCTCGAATTGCTCGCGTACTGGCTGCTCACACCCCTCGAAGCCACCCTGGTACTCCACCAGTACCGAGATCTGGGCATGCCGATGGATCGCCTCGCCGACGGCTGGGAAGACCTCGTGCGCCGAGCGACTCGCACTCGGTGAATCCGATGCTCAGAGCCTGACGACAGCCCCGGCCGCCGCGTGCAGCGCAGTGCCGTACGAGCGGCCGTGGCCGGCCGCATGCACCGCGAGCGGATGCAACTGGTGTACAGGTGTGCGCTCGCGCCACCCGGCTCGCAACGGCCGCGCCCTGTCGTAGCCGTCGACGACGACGTCGAGGTGGGGGCACCCGAACATCGCCAGCATCGCCAGGTCGGTCTCGCGGTGCCCACCGTGCGCTGCCGGGTCGATCAGCACCACTCCCGCGTCGGTCCAGAACACGTTGCCGTTCCAGAGATCGCCGTGAATACGGCTCGGCGGCTCCGCGTCGTCGAACTCGCCGTCCGCGATGCGTCCGCACGCCGATTCGACGATCGCTGCCTCGCCCTGCGTCACGGTGCCGGCGTCTACGGCGATTCGGAGAAACGGCAACACTCGTTCGGCGGCGTAGAACGCTCCCCACGAGCTGTGCACGGTGCTGCTCATGGGCCGAGCACCGATGAACAGCTGACCCGGAAAAGCGACGCCGTCGGCATCCGCCGGTGGCGCTCCGAACCCGGCGGCTCCGGCGGAATGCATCGCGGCCAGTGCGCGTCCGAATCGTTCGGCTGCGCCCGGCGTGGGGCGGGCCGCAACCAGCCGCTCGAGTTCGATGTACGTCCGGCCGTGCCCGAGGACTCCGACGACCGGGGCCGCCGCCTCGCCGAGCCACCGAAGCCCGGTGGCCTCGGCGGCATAGAAGTCGGGGTGTGCCCGGGGGTTTCGCTTGACGAAGGTATCGGAGGATCCACTCACGAACGTCGACACTACGCACGGCGCGAGATCGATACCGGCACTCGTCATTAGGATGACGTGATGGGACACATCAACTCGGAACTGCGCACGGGGATCATGCGCGAGCTGGCCGTGCAGTCGACCATCGATCCGATCACGGAGGTCCGCAGGCGAGTGGACTTCCTCAAGGACTACCTGGCGTCGACTCCGGCCTCGGGATTCGTACTCGGCATCAGTGGCGGTCAGGACAGCACGCTCACCGGCAAGCTCGCCCAACAGGCTGCGACGGAACTTCGAGCCGACGGACACGAGGCCGAGTTCGTCGCAGTTCGCCTCCCCTACGGCGTTCAGGCCGACGAGGACGACGCATCGGTCGCTCTGAAGTTCATCGATCCCGACCGCACGGTGACGGTGAACATCAAGGACGCCGCCGACGCCGCAGCGGCCGCGACGGCGGAAGCGCTGGGCAGTGCCGAAATCCGGGATTTCGTGCGCGGCAACATCAAGGCTCGCCAGCGCATGGTCGCGCAGTACGCCCTCGCCGGCGAACTCGGCTACGTCGTCGTGGGCACCGACCACGCCGCCGAGGCGATCACCGGCTTCTTCACCAAGTTCGGTGACGGCGGGGTCGATCTGACTCCGCTCACCGGCTTGAGCAAGCGTCAGGGTGCGGCACTGCTGCGCGAACTGGGAGCACCCGAGAGCACCTGGCGCAAGGTTCCCACCGCCGATCTCGAAGACGATCGACCCGCGCTACCCGACGAGGAAGCGCTCGGCGTGACGTACGAACAGATCGACGACTATCTGGAGGGCAAGGACGTCACCGAGGAGATCGCCGACAAGCTGGAGAAGATGTTCCTGGCAACTCGACACAAGCGCACGGTGCCCGTGACGCCGTTCGACGATTGGTGGAAGAGGAGCAGCTGAGTCGGCCGCCGCAGGTCGGTGGCGGGGTGCCCTCAGCCGCCGGCGAAGGGCGGCAGCACGTCGACCCTGCCGCCGATCACGCGCTCGAGGTCGCGGGTCAGATCCTCTCCCACCAGGTACGCCGACACCCTGAGAATCGGCTCCATCGGCGCGCCGTGCCGGGACAGGATCAGCTCTCGCAGATCTGCGAGGGTGGCTCCGATCGGCACGGTCACGTACTCGGACTCGCAGTGCGACGCGTCGACCGCTGCAGCGAAGTACCGCACCTCCACCTGGGTCTCACCCACCGATGGCTCCCATGCTGCGGGTGGGAGGTACGAAGCCGTCGGCGTCGATGCCGTGACCCGCCCACTTGTTCCACATCGCTCCACGCCATACCGCTGCCAGTTCTTCGTCGGTGGCACCGCCGCGCAGAGCTGCCCGCAGATCGGTCTCGTCGTCGCTGAAGAGGCAGGACCGAATCGTTCCTTCGGCAGTCACTCTGGTGCGGTCGCAATCACCGCAGAACGAGCGCGTCACCGAGGCGATGATCCCGACGGTGGCGTCTGTGCCGTCGACGCCCCATTCCTCGGCCGGGGCCGATGGATCGGCGCGCCCCACCTCACGCAGGTCGAACTCGGTGGCCAGTTCGTCGAGCAAGGTCTGGGCATCGATCATGTTCGCGCGGGCCCACTCGTGATCGGCATCGAGCGGCATCTGCTCGATGAAGCGCAGAGCCACGCCTTCGTCGAGGCACCAGCGCAGCAGATCGACGGCGCCGGAGAGTGTGTCGCGCATCAGCACCGCGTTGACCTTGACCGGCCCTATTCCGGCTCGCTGTGCTGCCCTGATTCCGGCAAGCACGGACGGCAGCCGGTCTCGTCGGGTCAAGCGCGCGAAATCCTCGCGGTCGACCGAATCCAACGAGACGTTAACTCGGGTCAACCCGGCGTCGGCCAAGGACTGTGCCCGGTGCTCGAGACCGACGGCGTTAGTGGTCATCGACAGCGGCACGCCCTCGGCCACATCGGCGCACAGCCGCAGAATCTCGTCGAGATCGCGGCGCATCAGCGGCTCGCCTCCGGTGAACCGCACGTCCCGAATGCCGAGCAGACGTACCGATACCGAGACCACGCGGGCAATCTCGGCGGGTGTCAGCAGTGCTGCCGCAGGGATCGCCGGAAGGCCCTCCTCGGGCATGCAATAGGTGCAGCGCAACGAGCACTTCTCGGTGATCGAGATACGCAGGTCACGGGCCACTCGGCCGAATCGATCGATCAGGTGCGGCACGTCCGGCCGGTCGGCCACGGAGTTCACACTGCCTGCCACCGAACCCGTGGTGGTGCCGAACCCGGGAATGCCCAGCGAGGTGACACTGTCCACCGTCACCTCGTACCTCGTCTCCGTCGAAAATCACGTCTGTCCTGGACGTGTCTACCCATTATGCCGCAGCCCACACCGAGTGGCCGGATCGGCGTGCCTAGGATTGGCACCCATGACGGTTGAGCACATGCACGCGATCACTGGATCCGCACAGTGACCGCTGTATCGGTCGAGGAACATGCCGCCGCGGTCGAGACTCTGCTCGCGGCGCTGACCACGAGAACAGCTCAGCGAATTCCTCTCGACGAGGCGCTGGGACGCGTCTCGTTCCAGGACGTGCGATCTCCGGTCGATCTGCCTCTGTTCCGCAACTCGCAGATGGACGGCTACGCAGTGGATTCGCGTTCCGTGGCCACGACCCCGGTGACGCTTCCGGTCTCGACCATCATCGCCGCAGGCCCGACGGAATCGGCAACTCTCGCCTCGGGCAGCGCCGCCAAGATCATGACCGGTGCCCCCATTCCGGACGGAGCGGACGCCATCGTCCCCGTCGAAGACACCTCCGTACCCGCGACCGGTTCCGTGACGATCGAAAGAAGCCGCGGTGCAGGTGAATTCGTACGCGAACAGGGCAGCGACGTACGCGTCGGGACAGTCCTGGTCGAGTCGGGCCGAGTGCTCGAACCCCGCCACATCTCCGTCCTCGCGGCCGTCGGGTTCGGCGAGGTCGACGTACGTTCGCGTCCTCGCGTGGCCGTCGTGACCACCGGAGCCGAACTCGTCGACGCCGGATCGACCCTGACGCCCGGTCAGATCTACGACTCGAACGGCATCACACTCGCCGCACACCTGCGCGCCAGCGGCGCCGAGGTGGTCGCCGTCGCACGCAGCTCCGACGAACCGAGCCGCTTTCGCGAGATCCTGGACGCCGCAGCGGAATCGGCCGAGCTGATCATCACGTCCGGCGGAGTATCGATGGGCGATTTCGAGGTGGTCAAGGACGTGCTCCGGCCGCTCGGCGGCACCTTCGGATCGGTTCGTATGCAGCCGGGCGGACCGCAGGGCATCACGATGTTCGACGGCGTTCCCGTGCTCAGCTTTCCCGGCAATCCCGTCAGTACGGTCGTCTCGTACATCATGTTCGCGCGCAACATCGTTCGGCGAGCGGCCGGTCTGCCTCCGGTGCTCTCGACCACTGCGGCCCTGCACGAACCGATCGCGTCACCGCCCGGTAGAAGACAGCTGCTCCGTGGCCGACTGCGCGACGACGGTCGGGTCGAGCTCGTCGCCGGCCCCGGCTCGCACCTGGTCGCGGCACTGGCATGGGCCGATGTGCTGATCGACATCGATTCCGAGACAACCGAACTCGCTGCAGGATCCGACGTGGAGGTGTGGCCGCTGTGACCACCGATGCCCAGCTGTCTCATCTCGACGATCAGGGCCGCGCCCGCATGGTCGATGTGGCACACAAGAAGGAAACCTCGCGCACGGCCGTCGCCGCCGGCGAATTCGTCACCACTGCCGAGGTCATCGCGCTCGTACGCGCCGACGACATGCCCAAAGCCGACGTTCTCGCGACCGCCCGCATCGCCGGCATCTCGGCGGCGAAGCGGACGTCGGAACTGATTCCGCTGTGTCACCAGCTCGCCCTCTCGTCGGTGAAGATCTCGTTCGGATTCACCGAGTCGTCCATCACCGTCGAGGCAACCGCCCGCACCACCGGACGCACCGGGGTGGAGATGGAAGCACTGACCGCGGTCGCCGTCGCCGGCCTGACCCTGCACGACATGGTCAAGGCCGTCGATCCCGGTGCGACCATGAACGGTGTCCGGTTGCTCACCAAAGACGGCGGTAAGCACGGGCACTGGCAACGGGACGACGCAGCGGTCTCCGCCGAGTCTGCCGCTGCACCGATATTCGAGTCCGCACGGTCCGCAGCGGTTCTCGTTGCCTCCACCGGCGGCGCGAACGGAACTCGACCGGATACCACCGGCCCCGCCATCGCGTCCTGGTTGACCGATCGAGGCTTCACCGTGCGAGGCCCGCTGGTGTACGCCGATGCCGACATCGCTGCGGCGTTGCAGGACGCCCTGCTCGGCGAACCGTCACTGATCGTCAGCACGGGTGGCACCGGTGTATCCCCCACCGACGCGACCCCCGAGGCGACGGCAGCACTCCTCGACGTCGACATGCCGGGGATCGCCGACGCCATCCGAACCCGCGGAACATCTGCGACGCCTCATGCGGTGCTCAGTCGCGGTGTCTCGGGTCTGATCGGACGCACTCTCGTAGTCAACCTGCCGGGCTCACCGGGTGGCGTGAAGGACGGACTCTCCGTCCTCGACCCGCTCCTCGACCATGTGCTGGCCCAGATCGCCGGAGGAGGCCCCCACGATGAGTGAGCTCGTCGCTCGCATCTCGAACGAACCGTTGAGCACTGCCGAAGTCGAGGCAGCGGTGCAGGATTCGCGTCACGGTGCCGTCGTACTGTTCAGCGGAATCGTGCGCGATCACGACGGCGGGCATGCGGTGGAGACTCTGGAATACCGCGCCCACCCCGACACGGAACGATTCCTGAACCGGTGCTGCTCGGAGGTGTCGGCAGAGACCGGATTGACGGTGGCCGCAGTGCATCGCGTCGGCGATCTGCGGGTCGGCGACCTCGCACTCGTCGCCGCCGTCGGATCGGCTCATCGCGCCGAAGCGTTCGAGGCCTGCGCCCGACTCGTCGAGCGCATCAAGGCCGAGGTCCCGATCTGGAAGCGTCAGGGATTCGAGGGCGGACGTACCGAGTGGGTCGGGCTCTAGGAAACTAGCCCGTCTCGAGGTAGCGATGGACCGGCAGCATGGCGGAGGCGTCGTCGGCGTCGTCCGGTCCTCGCACACAGGCACGCAACCGCTGCTCGACGGCCGATGCATCGAGTTCGGTACCGATCAGCACCAGTGAGGTCTGCTCGGGCTCACCCCGGGCCCACGACGCAGCCTCGAATCGGATGTGGCGGCCCACCGTGTGCACGACGAACTTCTGCGTGTAGCCGGCGATACCGAAGTGTACGAATCCCTTGATGCGGTAGAGATTTCCGGATGGATTCTCCAGGAACTCGATCAATCGCCGCGGTTCGACGGGAGTCGTCGTGACGAATTCGGTGTGTGAGTACTGCGCGTGCAGATGGTGGTCGTGGTCATGATCGTGGTTTTCCCGGAGTAGTTCGTCGAACGACAGCTGCACCGCCATTGCCGAATTCACCGACCGATCGTCACGCCGATCGAACAGCAGCAGCGGGTCGACGCGGCCGAAGGCCACGGGTACGACGGGCACATCTCCTACGACGGACTGCACCGTCGACACCACCACGGAGCGTTCCGACTCGGTCACCGCATCGGACTTGTTCAGCACCACCAGGTCGGCCAGTTGCAGGTGCTGGTCGATCTCGGGATGCCGCACGCGGGTCCGCGGGAACTCGACCGCGTCGACGACCCCGACGAGCCCGCCGTAGACGATGAATTCGTTCTCGCTACCCCGGACCATTCTGATGAGATTGCGGGGTTCGGCCAGGCCGCTGGCCTCCACCACGATCACGTCGATGGCGGACCGGCGGTGCGCGAGGGCGTCGAACATCGCGTCCATATCGCTGATGTCGACGGCGCAACAGATGCAGCCGTTACCGAGAGAGACCATCGAATCGACCTGACCTGCCACGAGCATCGAGTCGATGTTGATCGCCCCGAAGTCGTTGACCACAACCCCTATCCGAATGCCGGAATCGTTGCGCAGCAAGTGGTTCAAGAGGGTGGTCTTGCCTGCGCCGAGAAAGCCGGCAACTATCACCACCGGAATTCGTCGACGCGCCACGGCGTCCGAGACTACCGGTCGGCGAGAATCTGCTTCAGCAGGCCTTGCGCGAACGTCGACACACTGCTCACGTTGTCCGGGGTCGCGAGTCCTTCCAGGCCGTCGACGCCGAACGAGTTCACGTACGGGGACACGCTCTCGAGCAACCTGGACGACGCGCTACGCCCCTCGGCGGCGGGTGCCGTAGGCGTGGTGGCGGCAGCCGCAGGCGTGGTGGCGGTGTCCCCCGTCGTGGACGGGGTTTCGGCTCCGAGGAGGTAGTCGATGATTCCGGTCGAGATGGCGATCGCATGCTCGAGCTGACCGTCCGAGCTCTCGAGGAGCGCTGCGTCGTCAGGGTTCGATCCGTTGCCCATTTCGACGAACACGAGGGGCACCGTGGTCAGTGCGGGCCCGGCGACATCGGATCGTTCCTGGATGCCGTTCTCGACTCCTGCGTAGTTGGCAGGCTCGAAGCCGGCCCGCACGTAGGAGTCCCGCATCAGCGTCGATGCCGAACGTCCACCCTCGGACTGAGCAGCGTCGGCAGCCGCGCTCGGAATCGGCAGCGTGGGCACGATCAGATGGAACCCGCGCTTGTCGGCATCGGTGGTCGTACTCGTGGAGTCCGCATGAATACTCACGGCCACGTCGGCCCCGGATTCGCTGGCGGCCCGCGCCCTGTCGTCCACGCATCCGCCCCAGCCGGTGTCGTCTGTTCGACTCGTCTTCACCGTCGCACCCAGACTCTCCAGGCTCGATCGGACGAGTTCGCTGACTCTCCAGTTGATGGTGTGCTCGGGCACACCGTCCAGGGTGGTCATGCCGGTGGTCTGGCAGTCCTTGGTGCCGCCCCGCCCGTCGCTCACCTGACGCTGCAGATTCTCCGAATGTGCGGTGCCCTGGTGGCCAGGATCGAGGAACACTGTCTTGCCGGACAGTTCCGTACCTGCGGCGGGTGCCGGGCCTGCCGGTGCGGCAATGGCCGGAGCAGACACGAGCACCCCGGCACCGAGAATCCCGGCACACATCAGCGCCGTCCATGCCGACCTGGTCATCGGTGCAGATTTCATATCGTCTGGCACAACGGGTGGAACTCGCTGCGCAACTCCCCTCTCGACCCCTTCGGACACCGTTGATCCGAACGGGTCACCGCAGCACGGCACACCACACGTCACAACAGACACTTGCGTTTCAAGTGAAGCAGATATCGCGGTCGACGCGTATCGAGCGATCTTTCGTGAGTGAAACGATTGCGTTTCGTGACCGATTCGTTGCCGAAGCACACCGATCCGAAGCGGCACCGGCAGATCACCTTTCGAGCGAACTCGAACCGACCCGAGGATGGCACCAGGTATTCATACCGGACAGTTCGTCTTTCTTGCCGATAACGATGAACAGGGCAGCCGAGAGAATGCTTCTCGCAATCACTTCGTCGGTTTCCCGAAGAGACGAGGTGATTTCTGTGGGAATTCTGCGAATCGAGTAACAATCCCCCGACCCGCATGGATAAACACATTGTTCAGCCGTATAGTCGCATCAGTTCGATCTGGACATCCCCGCATCATCCCCTGCATCATTGGAGAGCTTCAGCATGGCCAGAAAAGTCTATGTGCAACTAGTCGATGACATCGACGAAAAACCGATCGAATCCGGTGGCGAACACATAACCTATTCGGTCAACGGAGTCAGCTACGAAATCGACCTGAGCGACAAGAACGCGAAGGAATTTCACCGCAAGCTCGACTATTACATCGAGCACTCCACCAAGGTCGGCGGAAAGCGAACGAAGAAGTCGAGCACCCCCGCAACCGGTGCCAAGCGCGACGCCAACCAGACCAAAGCCATCAGAGAATGGGCCAAGGCGAACGGCCACAATATCTCGGCGCGCGGCAGAATCCCCGCCGAGGTCGAGCAGGCATTCGACGCCGCACACTGAGCCGTCGACAGCCGAACCGGCTCCGCGCATCAGGCACGGATGCCGATTCGGTGGTCGGTGACACCGAAACACAAAAAAAGCGTCGCCCGAGGGCGACGCTTTTTTGCTACTTTCTCGGTGGAGCTAAGGGGACTCGAACCCCTGACCCCCACACTGCCAGTGTGGTGCGCTACCAGCTGCGCCATAGCCCCGAGTTACTGCTAGCTCCCGCTCATGCGGTTGCTCGAACGAAGTTACACCATCGGTCGCAGCAGCAACAAATCACCTGGTGCGACCGGTACCGAATCCTCGAGTACCGGCCGCACCCACGCCTCGAGATCAGTTGATCGACGCAAGCCATTCCGAGTCACCGAGTGCATCGACAACCTGGCCGTCCACGAGGACCCCTGGTGTTCCGCGGGCACCCGACGCCGCCAAGGCGTCCCGTCCGGTGTTCGCATCCGCCACTGCCGCATCGCGCTGCGCACCGCTGACGATGCACTCCGTTGCCAGCTCGCTCGCTCCGGAGGAACGCGCGAGTTCCGCGAGTTCGGCATCGCTCCGGTCAGAGTCACTGCCTTCCTCGGGACGAAATTCCGGGGCGAACAACCCGGCGTGGAATGCGGAGTAGACCCGCGCGTTCTCTGTCGCTGCCACGCAGTGCGACGCCGCGACGGCGCGCGTCGAATAGTCACCCGACGCCGACTGTGGATCCAGGAAATTGACCAGGTGGTAATTCACCGAGACGACACCGTCGTCGATTTTCTGAGCCAACTCCTGGCCGTGTTTCACTTCGAGGTCGCCGCAGAACGGGCACATCGGATCCTCGAAGACATCGATGACACGCTGCGCTTCCGGACGCGACAGCTGCACCACCCCGTCACCCGGCAACGACAATTCGACCGCAGGATTCTTGACCGTTCCGTAGCCATCGTTGCGTGGAGCGTCGCTTCCGCTCTGCCACATGATCGCCACCACGATCACGATCACCACTACGACGAATGCGATGCCGCCCAATACGTAGGTCATCGTGTTGGAGGTTGCCTCGGGTGTGTGTTTCGTACTCGATATCTTCTTCTGGCTCACACAGCGAATACTACGGTCGCACCCGTCAGGTGCGCTCGCGCCCGAGCGTATCCGGAACTCGCGACCACCAGAGTCCTGCCAGCAGGAGCAGCGCTCCCGTCACGGCGAAAGCCGGACCGAAGGAGACCTGTTCGACGATCATCCCGGCCACGATCGGGCCGATGACCGCGCCGACATCGGAGGCCATCTGGAATGCAGCCAGCACGGGCCCACCACGCGCCTTCGAGCCGATCACGTCGGCAACCGAGGCCTGCTGGGCAGGGCTCATCAGACCCGATCCGATTCCGGCGATCAACGACACCACGAGAAACAGCACGGGATCGTGGACGTACCCCATCACGACGGTTCCCAGACCGCACACCGCCAACCCACCCACCATGAAGGGCTTGCGTCCACGCACATCGGACAGACGACCGGCTGTGGTGAGAACGAGGGCATTTCCCACTGCGAACACGGTCAGCGCAATACCGACGAACACCTCGGATCGCTGCATCGCCTCGACGACGAACAACGGCACCAAGGCCACCCGAACACCGAACACCGCCCAGCCGTTGGCGAAATTCGACGCCAGCGCAGCCTGATACGACGGGATCCGCAGCGCGGCGAGCAACGACATCGTGGGCGGTGCCGAGCCCTTCTCCGGCTTGACCAGGTCGGAATTGCCCAGCGTGAAATACACGACGGCCGCAGCGATCACGAGAGCGACGGCATAGATGACGAACGGCACCCGCAGACCGAATCCGACGAGCGCGCCGCCGACGAGAGGCCCACCGATGGTTCCCAACAGGAAGGCTGTCGCATACAGGCCGGAGATGCGGCCACGACTGGTCGGCGGACTGATCCTGATCAGCAATCCCAGTGCCGACACCGAGAACATCGTCGAGCCGATGCCGCCGAGTCCGCGAAACACCAGCAGCTGCCAGTACGTCTGAGCCAGAGCGCACGCACCGGTGGACACCGCAACGATGAGCAGTCCGATCAGGTACACCGGCCGCTCGCCGAGTCGCTGCACCAGAGCCCCGCTGGCGGGTGCGAACAGCAACCGCATGAGAGCGAAGGCACTGATGACCGCCGACGCCGCCGTGTACCCGACGCCGAATTCCCGGGCGAACTGCGGCAGAGCAGGCGCGACGATGCCGAATCCGAGCGCGATGACGAACGCTGCCGATACCAGTACCCAGATCTCCGGTGGGAGCTTGCCGCCGGGCTGGAATGCAGGCTCGGGAGCCGAACTGTCGTGGTCGGATGGAGGTGAGTCGGTCACGAGCTCTCGAGCGCGGAGGACACCAGTTCACGTGCCGCGGCTTGAACCCGGGCCAGATGCTCCTCACCCTGGAACGACTCCGCGTAGATCTTGTACACGTCCTCGGTTCCGGACGGGCGCGCAGCGAACCAGGCACTCTCCGTCGTCACTTTCAGGCCACCGAGGGCAGCTCCGTTGCCCGGGGCCTCGGTCAGCGTTGCCGTGATCGGCTCGCCGGCCAACTCCGTGGCGGTGATCTGATCCGGCGACAGCTTGGCCAGAACGGCCTTCTGGTCGCGAGTGGCAGGTGCATCGACGCGGGCATACGTCGGATTGCCGAACTTTTCGGTGAACTCGCCGTAGCGCTGCGATGGCGTGGATCCGGTGACGGCGGTGATCTCGGATGCCAGCAGCGCCAGCACGATGCCGTCCTTGTCGGTGGTCCAGACTCGGCCGTTGTGTCGGAGGAACGACGCTCCGGCGCTCTCCTCGCCGCCGAACCCGAGCTCACCGGCGAGCAGGCCCGGAACGAACCACTTGAATCCGACCGGCACCTCGAGCAGGCGACGACCGAGATCTGCAACGACCCGGTCGATCATCGACGAGCTCACCAACGTCTTGCCCACTGCCGCCGTGGGTGACCAATCGGGTCGGTGAGTGAACAGGTAGTCGATGGCGACGGCAAGGAAATGATTGGGGTTCATCAGGCCACCGTCGGGAGTGACGATGCCGTGGCGGTCGGAGTCGGCATCGTTGCCCGTCGAGATGTCGAACCGATCGCGGGCAGCGATGAGCGACGCCATCGCGTTCGGCGAGGAGCAGTCCATCCTGATCTTGCCGTCGGTATCGAGGGTCATGAAGCGGAATGTGCCGTCCACCAAAGGGTTCACCACGGTCAGGTCCAGATTGTGCCGCTCGGCGATGGCATCCCAGTAGTCGACACTCGCACCGCCCAACGGATCTGCTCCGATACGCACCCCGGCCGCGCGGATCGCATCGAGATCGAGCACGTTCGGCAGATCGTCCACATAGGTGCCGAGGAAGTCGTAGCGCGAGACGCTCCCCGCGAACGCCTGCGCGAGGGTCACCCGCTTGATGCCCGAAATGCCATCGCGCAGAAGCTCGTTCGCGCGAGCAGCAATGACCGATGTGGCGTCGCTGTCGGCCGGACCGCCGTGCGGAGGGTTGTATTTGAATCCGCCGTCCCGCGGCGGATTGTGCGACGGAGTCACCACGATGCCGTCGGCCTTCGCCGACGGCCCTGACTCGTTGTACCGAAGAATTGCATGGCTGACCGCGGGGGTGGGCGTGTACCGATCTCCCGAGTCGACCAGCACGTCGACACCGTTGGCAGCCAACACTTCCAACGCCGTCGTCCACGCGGGTTCGGACAGTGCGTGGGTGTCCCGACCGATGAACAGCGGCCCGGTGATTCCCTGCGCGGACCGGTACTCCACGATGGCCTGCGTCGTCGCCACGATGTGCGCCTCGTTGAAGGCCGAGTCCAGACTGGACCCTCGATGCCCCGATGTACCGAACACCACCTGCTGACTCGGTTCCGACACGTTGGGGACCCGCGAGTAGTACGCGGTCACGAGCTGCGAAAGATCCACCAGATCCTCCGGCAGTGCAGTGGTTCCAGCTCTCTCGTGCGCCACGATGCGCCTCCTCGTTGATCGACGAAACCGAACTTCTCGACCAACCCTAACGCCGCCGCCGCACCCGCGAGCTACTTGCTGTGTCGCTTCGGTGGCCGCGGGAGAAAATAGCTGGTTCGCTGCTGGTACTCGCGATAGCCGGGCCGCTTCTCCATGCTCCGCTCGAGCAGACGTGCGCCGGTGGCGAACACGAGGAAGTACGTCATCGCGATCGGTGAGAGCACCGTGAACGCCCCGGGCCACGCCGATGCACACACGAGGAACAGTCCCCACCACACTGCCGAATCGCCGAAATAGTTCGGATGCCTGGTCCACGACCACAATCCGCGGTCCATGATCTTGCCCTTGTTCGACGCGTCGGCCTTGAAGGCTTTCAGCTGCGCATCGCCCACTGCCTCGAACGTCCATCCGAGAAACCAGACCAGTACGCCGAGTACGGCCACCGGCAGAACGGAACCGTGTGCGACAGCGGATACCTGCAGCGGCAGGGACACGAACCACAATGCAGCTGCCTGCGTGAGGTAGATCTTCCGCAGCGCATACAGGGTTTCGTTGCCGGTGGCCTCGGCGAGCAGTTCGGTGTAGCGCGGATCCTCACCGTGACCGCGCGAGCGTCGAAAGACGTGCACTGCAAGACGAAGCCCCCACACACCGACGAGGACGAGCAGCAGTACTCGACGCCACAGTTCACCTGTTCCGATGGCAGCCGAGATCAGCGCGATCAGAACGAACCCGCCGCCCCACGTCACGTCCACGACGTTGTGGCGTCCGATGCGCGCGCCGACGAGGGCGGTGACGAGCATCAGGAGAGCGGTACCGCCGAGGCTCGCCGACGATACGGTCAGAAAGTCGGACCAGTTCACCGCGGAGCCACCCACACCGGCCGAACCGGTTCCATCTCGGACGGTCCGTTCTCGGACCGTACCGCCAGAATTTGGTCGACGCCCATCCGGTTGTCCCGGAATGCCATTCCGCCGCCGATCAGGTACAGCCGCCACACGCGAGCGACCTCTTCCCCGACCATCGCCACCACGTCGTCGAAGCGCGCCTCGAAGCGCTCCGTCCAGACATCGACGGTCCGCACGTAGTGCTCCCGGAGGGCGTGCACGTCGCGAACCTCGAGTCCGGCCTCCTCGATCATGGCGACTGTTCGCCCGACCGGGCGCATGTACATGTCGGGCGCGATGAACGATTCGATGAATGCTCCGCCGCCGGGATTGTCGCCTTCCCTCCGCGACATCTGCTGAATCAGCACGCGCCCACCCGGCTTGACGTTGGTGTGCAAAGCGGCGGTGTAGGTCGGGTAGTTGGCCTCCCCCACGTGCTCGCCCATCTCGATCGACGCCACCGCGTCGAACGGGCCGTCCGGAATCTGTCGATAGTCCTGGATTCGGATCTCGACGCGGTCCTGCAGTCCACGATCGGCGATTCGCTTGTCGATGAAGGCTTTCTGTTCGCGCGAGATGGTCACTCCGACGACCCGCGCTCCGTACTCCTGAGCCGCATGCAGGCTCAGGGACCCCCAGCCGCAGCCGACGTCGAGGAAGCGTTGCCCTGCAGGCTTGTCGAGCCCGATCTTTCGACAGACGAGGTCGAGTTTGTCGCGCTGGGCATCGTCGAGGGTGTAGTCCGGCGAATCCGAGGTCCAGTACGCCGACGAGTACGCCATGTGCGAATCGAGCACCAATTCGTAGAAGTCGTTCGACAGGTCGTAGTGATGGCTGATCGCAGCGCGGTCACGGAGTACCGAGTGCAGCCGCCCCTTCACCGAGGCCTGCGAGGCGGGCGGCGGGAGCGGGCGGCCGAACACTCCGAGATCCTTTGCCAGTTTCGCCAACCGCAGGAGCGACGCCGGCCCCGGTCGTATCGCCGAGAGTCGGCGCTCACGCACCACACCCCAGACGTGATCGAGGGCCGCGGCGAGATCGCCGTCGACGTCCAGCTCCCCGGTGACGTAAGCCTGCGCAGCGCCGAGTTCGCCGGGGCTCCACAGCAATCGACGAAGGGCACTCGGGCTCCGCAACAGCACTCGCGGTGCCGACGCGTCTCCTGCAACGGATCCGTCCCACGCCTGCAGCCGAACGGGAAGCGGACCACCCACCAGGGGTTCTATCAACTCGGCAATCCGATGGGCGACACCGACACCGCGATCGGTTCGGTCCACGGAAAGTGTCGAGGTGGTCATCGGTTGTCCCTTCGGTCGAGCACGATCTGCTGAACATCGAGGTACCCGGATCGGAATCCGGCCTCCGAGTAGCACAGGTAGAAGTGCCACATCCGAGCGAACACCTCGTCGAAACCGAGCTCCTCGGCCTCGCTGCGGTATTGACGAAAAGTCCTGTCCCACTGAGCGAGGGTGCGCGCGTAGTGATCGCCCATGGACAGACGCTCGCGAACCCGAAGCGAGGTGCTCTGCTCGGTCACCTCCTCGATGGCCCGCACCGACGGCAGAAACCCGCCGGGGAATATGTACTTGTGCACCCAGGTGTACGTGTTTCGGGTGGCCAGCATTCGGTCGTGCGGCATCGTGATGGCCTGGAGGGCAACCCGCCCACCCGGCGCGAGCAGAGCATCGATCGTCTCGAAGTACGTCGCCCAGTACTGATGCCCGACGGCCTCGATCATCTCGACCGACACGATCGCGTCGTACTCGCCGTCGACCAAGCGGTAGTCGAGGAGATCGATCCGGATCCGGTCTCCGTAACCAGCAGCGGCACAGCGCTTTTCCGCCAGCTCCTGCTGTTCGGTCGACAAGGTCACCGACCGGACCGTCGCACCGCGAGCGGCCGCACGAATGGCCAGCTCGCCCCATCCGGTACCGATCTCGAGCACCCTGGTTCCTTCGCCGACGCCCGCCCGGTCCAGTAGCCGGTCGATCTTGCGGCGCTGAGCGTCGGCGAGCTCCTCACTGTCGTCACCGCTTCCAGATGCGGCGAACAACGCACTGGAGTAGGTCATCGTCTCGTCGAGGAAAAGCTCGAACAGGTCATTCGACAGGTCGTAGTGGCGCGAGATGTTGGATCGTGTGTTCTTGGTCGTATTCCGCTCGCTCCGTGGAGGTTTCGGAATGTAGAGCCCTCGGAGGCGCTGCAGGGACTTCGGAATCAGGGACGCCATTCGCCGGGCGAAGACCTCGAGCACGGCAGTGAGATCCTCGGCATCCCAGTCTCCGGCCATGTATGCCTCACCGAATCCGATGAGCCCGCTGTCGCCGACCCGTGCGGCGAAATCGTGTGGTCGATAGACGGTCATCAACGGTGCGTCGACCGAGCCGGCCCCGATCACCTCGCCGTCGGGCATTGCCACCCGGACCTGCAGACTTGCGACCGCGCGGCGGAAGAGGAAGTCGGCGACGGGTGCGGCGGCCGCAACCTTCACGCCACCGGGAACATGGGCGATCTGGGGCCAGACCCGTGGATCCACCAGCGGGCGCGGGCCGACAGCGCAGCCACCGTACGGGTTCGACACAGAATCGGCCTTCGACACAGTTGTCATCTGTGTGCCCCTTCCTTCTGGAATTCTCGCGCCCCGGGAGGGGCAGGTTTCTGGACGATCTTCAGACCCCGCGCCCAGAGCCGAATGCCTTGCCAGCGGATCTGTATCACCACCCGTAGCGGCGCACACGGGATCTCGAGAGCGGTGCTAAGAATCGACCGCGTGGTCACCTCTCGTCGACGGCCGTCGACGGTCGCCACGAACGGAGGCCGACCGGGCCGTTCGAGGACGATCGACAGCCGGAGTGCGGCGTCCGGCTCGGGTAGCAGCATGGAGTATTCGCCGTCGACCTCGTTGAACGGCGACACGTAGAACTTCTTGGTGGTGCGGACCGCGCCGCGATGATCGGTGTGCAGCAGATACCGGTATCGCTCGCCGTAGGTGTTGTGCACCTCCGCGACGACGCAGCGGAGCTCTCCGTCGTGGTCGTGACACCAGTACACGCTCAGTGGGTTGAAGGTGTGACCGAACACCCGCGCATTGGCCAACATCGTGATTCGTCCGCCGCCGAGGTCGATACCGTTCTCGGCCAGGAACGCATCGACGTTCTCGCGAAGGGTGGCGTCGGGGTCACCGAGGTGGTCGCGGGCGTCGAACGAGGCCAGCGGTCGCAGTATCCGGGGCAGCTCGGGGAGCGCGTCGAGGTCGACGAACCAGCTGTAACTCTTGTACGAGAACGTGTTCCGAATCGGCGCGCGCCGAACGTGGTCGATCCGAGTGCGATACAGAGCAGCCCCGTGTGCGCGGGTGGTCGGCAGAACGGATTTCAGAGCCACGTGGCCCCCACCCGTTGTGCGGCTCGCGCTCCCGACAACGCACCGTCCTCGTGAAATCCCCAGCCGTGGTAGGCACCGGCGAATGCCACTGTGTCGGTGTTCAATTCGGGAAGTCGACGCTGAGCTGCAACCGACTCGGGGGTGTACTGCGGGTGTTCGTAGGTCATCTCGTCGAGCACCTGACCCGAGTCGATGCGATCCGCTCCGCCGAGGGTGACCAGCATTCTGCGATCGGTCTCGCTCAGGCGCTGCAACCTGGTCAGGTCGTAGCTGACCAGCACCCGGTCGGGCCTGGCCGCGCAGGACGGGAGGTGGTAGTTCCACGACGCCCGTGCTCTCGTGTTGCGCGGCAGCACCGTCGAATCGGTGTGCAGTTGAGTGTGATTGGTCGAGTACGGCATCGCGCCGAGGATGCTGTGCTCGAGCGCCGTCGGCTCTGCGAGCATCTTCAGCGCGGCACCGGGGTGAACCGCGATCACGACCGCATCGAACGTACGCAGGTCGTCGTGGCCGTCACGGATCTGCACAGTGCTCTCGGACCGGTAGACCGCGCGCACCGGAGTATCGAGCAACACTTCGTCGATATGTTGCGCAACCCTGCGAACGTATTCGATGGACCCGCCCGTGACGGTGCGCCAGGTGGGAGACCCGGTGACGGTGAGCATTCCGTGGTGGCGGAGAAAGGTGAACAAGTAGCGGGCCGGGTACGCCAGCGCGGTGGACGGATCGCACGACCACACCGCGGAGACCAACGGAGTCATGAAGTGGGACTCGAAGTACGCAGAGAACGAATGATCTGCGAGAAACTGCGCGAGAGTCGTCTCGGACTCCCCCGATTCGGCACTGTCCAGCAGTTCGTTGGCCAGGCGATGAAAGCGCTTGACATCGAGCAGCATCGAGACGAATCGGGGCTTGAACACCGCCGTGCGCTGCGCCAGTATCCCTCGCAGACCCTGACCTCCCGAGTACTCGAGTCCGCACCCGTCGCAGCGCACGGACATACTCATGTCCGAATCCTGCGTCGGCACGTCCAATTCTGCGAACATGCGCAGCAAGGTCGGATAGGTCCGGTCGTTGTGCACGATGAACCCGGTGTCGACGCCTACCCGTCCGTCGGGGCCGTCCACGTAGTGAGTGTCCGCGTGACCGCCCAGCCGAGAGTCCGCCTCGTACAACGTGACCGAGGACGTCGTCGACAATGCATACGCCGCCGTCAGGCCGGCAACGCCACCACCGATGACTGCGACGCGACGGCGATTCACGACGGTTCACCCATGCAGTCGGCCCGCGCATCGGCGGCGATACGGAGAACGAAGTCACGCGTCGCCCTGGACCAGGTCCGCGGATTACGCAGCATGAAATGTCCACCCGGAACGGAGAGGTAGCGAGCGTCCACCCCGCGCGCCGCCGCACGGTCGACCGCCCGGCGCGAGGTTCGCGGATCGGTCCACCTGTCGGCACTACCGTGGACCACCAGCAACGCTCGATCTGTGGCGAGTGCGTCGACCTCTGTGCCGTCCGGCCACCACGGGGCCAGAGCAACCACACCCACGATTTTCCGGGTCGTTCCTGCAGGCTCCACTCCCGCGATCGAAGGGTCGTCGATCAGGGCAGCGGCGGTACGGCCACCCATCGAATGGCCGACGACCACCACGTGAACGTCGGGGTGCTGGTCGTGAATGCGATCGAGCGCCCACCGGGCATCTTCGACGGGGCTTCGATCGGGGGCGTTCCAACCACGGAATCGGTACTGGAGTTGTTGCACCGAGATGTCGCGTCCTGCGCGCCGCAGCATGAACGTGAACGGCCACATCCTCAGCCCGGCAAGATGCCAGGGCCTGCTACGTGCCCAGCTCGCGTCTTTTCCTCCCCCGAGGACCAGCACGACCAGTGACGGCGCGTGCACCCGCCTGCCGGTGCGCAGAACTGGAGTCGGCTCGTTGCTCATGACCACTATTCGGCACCGAGACCGCTTCGGGTGGGATGGGTCCCATCGAGTCGATTGTGACCTGGCCGACACAGAAAGAAGACCGGGCCGAGAGTGTGTCTCTCGGCCCGGTCTTCGTCGGTGGAGCTGCCGGGAATCGAACCCGGGTCCTCTGCTGCATTGCCAGGGCTTCTCCGTGTGCAGTCCGCTATGTCTCTACTTGGATCTCCCGATCTCGCGAACAAGTCAGGATGACGATCCCAGCCACTGTTTGATGTTCCTCATCATCCCGCGGCCGGATGAATCGGTGAGCCCTCTAGCTGATGCCAGTACCCGGACCGAGGGCAAGCCCGGACTGACAGACACGCAGTCGCTACTTAGGCAGCGAGTGCGTAGTCGCGCTGATTGGAATCGGCGCTTATAAGGTTGCGATGACGCTTACGGTGGTCTCTCGCCTGCACCGACACGCTTCCCCTGACTCAACATACAAAGTCGAAACCGTTCAGCCCCGTATGTTCCCGAACACCGTGTCCGGGCTGTTCAGTGTAACGCCTCGCCCGGACACATTCATTCCATTAACGGCCGACTCGGCGATCCGCCGCATTCGAGGCCGCATCGGCGTCGACTCGTTGCACGACCGTGCGCAACATCCGACGCGCCATCACCAGGCGTGCAGGCAGCGAGGCGTACCAGACCGCGCGACCGGCCAGACCGCGCGGGAAGAACACCAACCGCTGCTCGATCGTCGGCTGCTTCGCAGTTCCGCCGACGGTCAGGTCGAGCCAGGCCTCGCCGGGAAGTCGAGTGGAGGACTTGAGCCGAGTGGTGTGTTCGGTGCCCGACGCGGATGCGTCGGGTCCGGTGACGTCGCGATGCCAGCCGGTGACCACGTCGGCGTCGGCCAATCGTTCGAGCGCGGGCCTGATCGCGGTCGACTTCGCTGCGCTGCGGGCGACCCGGGTGTCGGTGTAGACGACCTCGCCTGCCCACGCCGGATCCGAGGGCAACGGATCCGACGGTGCCGCGGTACCGGTGGCATCGGTCCAGCGAGTCTCCACCTCACCGTCGTCGATCTTGCGCAGCGCCAATCTGACGGAATCGCGGTAGCCGGTCAAGCCGCCGTCCGGACGCGGTACGACGGCGTCGATGTCCATCTCGTGGCCGACGGCGTCGTATTGCAGTGATTCGATGAGCGGCATCGCCAGCCCGCGCGGAATGGGAGTCACCAGCCCGATCCAGTGACCGGCCAGTCGCGGAGTCAGCACCGGGAGCACGATGATCCGACGCTGCCGCAGACCCGCGACGTCGGCGTAGATGTTCATCATCTCGCCGTACTGCATGACATCGGGGCCGCCGATGTCGAAGGTCCTGGATTCGGTGATCGGCGCACTCGCGGCCCCGATCAGGTAGTGCAACACGTCGCGTACGGCGATGGGCTGGATGCGGTTGTGCACCCATCGCGGTGTGGTCATCACCGGAAGCCGATTGGTGAGGTGCCGGATCATCTCGAACGACGCCGAGCCGGATCCGATCACGACGCCTGCCTGCAGCACGATCGTCGGCACACCTGAATCGATCAGAATGCGTCCCACCTCGGCTCGGGACTTCAGGTGTGGCGAGAGCTCACCGGTCGGCGGGTGCAGACCGCCGAGGTAGACGATGCGGCCCACACCGCATTCCGCCGCTACGGCTGCGACGTTCTCGGCGCTGTCGCGTTCGGTATCGGCGAAATCCGAGTGACCGGCGGTGCCCATCGAGTGCACCAGGTAGTACATGATGTCGACTCCGCTGAGCGCTTCCTTCAACGATTCCCTATCGCTCAGATCGCCCTGGACGATCTCGACGTCGGCCGCCCACGGCACGGAGTCGAGCTTGGCGGGCGTGCGCGCCAGCACGCGGACCGTGTAGCCCTCGTCGAGGAGTCGCGGGGCCAGTCGTCCGCCCAGGTATCCCGTGGCACCGGTGACGAGGACGCGCGGCGACTTCTCCGGCGCTGGGGTGTTCGAGGCAGAGTCGAAAGCTGTCATAACCGGAGTCATTACCCCCGCGCGATGCGGTTCAACCAGAGAGCGCGATCATCGCGATCGCACCGAGCGCCAACGCCATTCCGATCTTCTGCAACGTTCCGACTCGCTCGCCGAGCATCACCATCGCCAGCAGTACCGTCGCCGCCGGATACAGCGACGCGATGACACTCACCAGGGAGAGCAGACCACCCTGGTAGGCGTAGATCATCGCTGCGTTGGCGACGACGTCGAGCACGCTGACGAAGGCCGCGAGTTTGAGGACGCTGCCGTGCGGAGGTGAGAAGTGACCGGAGGCCAGGGCCACGATCCAGACCACCGCGGTCGCCGATGCGCGCGACGCCGCGAGCGGCCACAGCCCGCTGCCGTCTCCGATTCGATGCAGGAAAATGAAGGCGAACGCGAACGTCACCCCCGAGCCGACCGTCAACCAGGCGACCGTTCGAGTGAACTTCATCTCTCGTCCACCGGCCACCTCGCCGGTCACCTCGTCCGGAGATTCTCTGCTCACCAGCACCACGGCCACCAGGGCGACAGCGATTCCGACGAACGCGACGACGCCGGGCCGCTCGCCCATGGACAACCCCACCAGCACCGGGATCCCGGCGACGAGCACGGCGGTGACCGGTGAGACCACGGCCATCGGGCCGGCAGCGAGGGCAAGGTAGAAGCACCACACCGCAACGCCACCTGCGACACCCGAGGCCAGGCCCCAGAGCATCGCCGGGAGCTCGATGGTGCCGCCGACGAACGGTGCGACGAGCAGAACGATCACCAGCGACAACGGGTAGGAGACGATGACCACCCGCAGGGCGGCGACCCGGCGGGATGCGACACCGCCGACGAAATCGCTCACCCCGTAGCCGACGGCGGCTACCAGAGCGAGCAGAACAGCGGTCAGCGCATTCCCTTCACCCGACGACCCAGCTCGCGAGTGACCTCGCGTTCGGCGGTGCGCTTGGCCAGCGACTGTCTCTTGTCGTAATCCTGCTTGCCCTTGGCCAGTGCCAGCTCGACCTTGACCTTGCCGTCGGAGAAGTACATCGACAACGGCACCAACGTCAGGTTTCCCTCTTTCACCTTGCCTGCGAGACGGTCGATCTCGCGACGGTGAAGAAGCAGTTTGCGGTTTCGCCGCGGCGCGTGGTTGGTCCAGCTACCGAGCGTGTATTCGGCGATGTGCAGTCCGCGTAGCCAGATCTCACCGTCGTCGACGGTCGCGAAGGCGTCGACCAGCGAGGCCTTGCCGTCACGCAGACTCTTGACCTCGGTTCCGACGAGGGCAACTCCGGCCTCGACGACGTCGAGTATGGAGTAGTTGTGCCGCGCCTTGCGATTGGTCGCGATGGCCTTGCGGCCCTTCTCTCTCACTGCAGGGCCCTTTCTCGAGCGTTCGTCGCGCGGAGCGATTCCACGGGCAACCGCTCCAGCATAGAACCGAACGGCAAGCGAATTTATTCGCGCACGTACAGGCGCAACGTGATGTAGGCCGTCACCGCGGCCATTCCGACTCCGACCAGCGCCAGGAACGGCGAGACGAGCAGCACGTCGCTGTTCGATATCCGCGCCAGGATGTTGGCCTGATACACATCCGAGAGGACGTCGTCGATGAACATGTTCTTGGCCGTGAACAGGCCCGCGATGGCCAGCGCCGAGCCGATCAAGGCCGCGACCACCGCCTCGAGCAGGAACGGCAACTGTGTATACCAACGAGTGGCACCGACCAAGCGCATGATTCCCACCTCGGTTCGCCTGGTGAACGCGGCGATCTGAACCATATTGGCGATCAACAGGATTGCGGCGACGGCCTGCACCGTGGCGATCGCGAAGGCGGCGTTGCGCACACCGTTGAGCACACTGAACAGGCGCTCGACCAGGTCGCGCTGGTTGAGCACGCTCTGCACGCCGGGTCGATTCTCGAAGTTGTCGTTGATCACCCCGAACCGTTCGGGATCGCTGAGCCGCACTTTGAACGACGCGGGAAAACTGTCGGCGCTGACCAGTTCGGCCAACTCGGGCTGATCCTTGAACACGCGCTCGGTGGCGTCCTTCACCGCATCCTCGCGGTTGAGGTACTGCACCGACACCACCGACGGGGTGCTCTCGAGATCCGAACGCAGGGTGGCGCAGGTCTCCTGGGCGCAGTCGGCGTCGGTAGCAGAGATGTCGTCGGTGAGGAATATCTGCACCTCGACCCGATCGAGGAAGATCTGCTGCGTCTTCCCCGCCATCTGCACCACCAACAGTCCGCCGCCGAACAGGCCGAGCGAGATTGCGGTGGTCAGGATCATGGCGATCGTCATGGTGATGTTGCGGCGAAGTCCGGTGAAGACCTCGCTGAAGATGAAACTTGCGCGCATCGCGGAATCCGAGCCCTTCGATTCGATCGGTCGTGAAGTCTGTGCGGTCCTGAGTCGGTGGCGGCGTCAGCGACCGACGCCGTAGACCCCGCGGGCCTCGTCACGAACGACTCGTCCGTTGTCGAGTTCGACGACGCGTCGGCGCATCGAGTCGACGATGTGGTTGTCGTGGGTGGCCATCAGCACCGTGGTTCCGGTGCGGTTGATGCGCTCGAGCAGCAGCATGATGTCCTGGCTGGTATCCGGATCGAGGTTTCCGGTCGGCTCGTCCGCGAGCAGCACGAGCGGGCGATTGACGAACGCCCGAGCGATGGCCACTCGCTGCTGTTCACCACCGGACAGCTCGTTGGGCAGACGATCCGACTTGCCGCCGAGACCGACGAGGTCGAGCACTTCGGGAACGGTGCGCTTGATCATCGAGCGCGGCTTGCCGATCACCTCGAGGGCGAACGCCACGTTCTCCACGACGGTCTTCTGCTGCAGCAGGCGAAAGTCCTGGAACACGCAGCCCATGCTCTGCCGCAGCCGAGGGACGCGTCGAGCCGCCAGCCGGTTGACGTGAAAATCGGCGACGTGGATGTCACCGGAGGTGGGAGTCTCCTCCTTGAGGAGCAGCCGCATGAACGTCGACTTGCCCGAACCCGACGGGCCGATCAGGAACACGAACTCACCCTTGTCGATGGAGACCGTCACCTTGTCCAGGGCAGGCCTGGTGGAGGTCTTGTAGGACTTGGAGACATTCGAGGTGCTGATCACGGGTCGCCAGTGTAGTCCTTACTCGCCGGTAGCCGCCGGAACCGCTCGGGCATCGCGGCGAGTCCCGAGAGACGGTAAAGAGCGCCTCAGCGAGACGACGTCGGCGCTGGCTGGCTGGGTATCAGCGACTGGATTGCCGGCGGAATCGGCACACCGAACGGCGCGGTGGTCGTCGGCGACAGGGTCGTCGTGGTCGCCGACTGACCGGATCCGTCGACGCTTCCCGACTGCTCGGCACCGGTGGTGGCGGTGGGAGTCGGTGTCGTGGTCGAACTACCGGAGACACTGGTCTCGGACTGCGGCTCGGTGTACGGGGTGAGCTCGGCCGGATCGACGGCCGTCGGACCCTGAATCTGTTCGCTGTCTCGCTCGGCGATCTCGGTACTGACCTGTCCGTACCACAAACCGGTGAGCACGAAGCAGATGCCGAACGCGACGGTGGACGTTCGAACGCGACCGTAGATCTTGGCCGGAATGCGCCACTGTCGCCAGTTCCGCCGAGCGTGTTCGGTTCCGGTTCCCGGTGTACTCACTGGTCCTCCGTCCGATCTCGTGCCGACGCGTCCGGAGCGACCCCAGCGGTGCTGACGTCAGGTGCCACGTTGATGCCCTCGGGTTGCAGTGCGGCGGCCACTCTCACTCGTAGCTCACGTCCCACCTGGAACTGCTTGCCGGGCAGTGTTCGCGCAACGAGGCGAACGTTGACCTGGCCCACTTCGATGCTCTCCACGCCCATCACGGTCGGTTCGTCGAGCAACAGGGGACGCAACTGCGAATCCGCGAAGGCATCGCGTCCGACAGCGCGCAGCAGGCCGTTGACCTGGGTGAGGTCTGCGGTGCTGGGCACGGGGACGTCGACGACGGCGCGGGCCCAGTCCTTCGACAGGTTGATCGCCTTGACGATCTGTCCGTTGGGAACGGTGATGACCTCCCCGTCGACACTGCGTACCCGCGTCACTCGTAGCGTCACGTCCTCGACGGTGCCCTCGGCATCCTCGGCCGACCCCATGACCGCGATCTGCACCACGTCACCGAAGCCGTACTGACGTTCGGTGATGATGAAGAAGCCGGCCAGAATGTCCTGCACCACGCGCTGAGCGCCGAAGCCGAGTGCCGCGCCGATGACCGTCGCGGGTGCCACGAGACCGCCGACGCCGAAGCCAAAGCGCCTCAACACCTCGATGGTGACGAGAATGTAGATGATCGTGACCAACACCCAGGTGATCACCTGAGCCAGAGCATGCCGATGTTTCGCTGCCTCGGACCGGACGAGCGCATCGCTGTGCTGGTAGTTCTGATCTATTCGGGCGGTGATCCGCGACCCGGTCCAGGTGACGAAGCGCGCGGCCAAAAGCCCGCCGAGGATGTACAGCAGTATGCCGAGGGCGTTGAGTTTGACATCCGGAGTCGGTTCGAGCCAGGCCGTCATCGGATCGGTGGAGTGGGGCCTTCGCAATGACCGGTCATCTACTGCTCCCCTCGCATTCGCCAGCGAATTCCCGATTCGAGGAATCCGTCGATGTCCCCGTCGAGAACAGTAGACGGATTGTTCACCTCGTACTCGGTACGCAGATCCTTGACCATCTGATACGGGTGCAGCACGTACGAGCGCATCTGGTTACCCCAGGAGCTACCGCCGTCACCCTTGAGCGCGTCCATCTCGGCGCGCTCTTCCTTGCGCTTGACCTCGAGCAGCTTGGCTTGCAGCACGCGCATGGCCGACACCTTGTTCTGCAGCTGCGACTTCTCGTTCTGGCAGGTCACGACGATTCCCGTCGGGATGTGCGTCAACCGGACGGCGGAGTCGGTGGTGTTGACCGACTGGCCACCGGGTCCGGACGAGCGGTAGACATCCACACGGATGTCGTTCTCGGGGATCTCGATGTGATCGGTGGTCTCGACGACCGGAAGAACTTCCACCTCGGCGAAGGAGGTCTGGCGACGCCCCTGGTTGTCGAAGGGACTGATGCGGACGAGACGGTGTGTTCCTTGCTCGACCGACAACGTGCCGTAGGTGTACGGGGCCTTGACTGCGAACGTAGCGCTCTTGATGCCTGCTTCTTCGGCGTAGGACGTGTCGTAGACCTCGACGCCGTAGCCGTGCTTCTCGGCCCAACGGATGTACATGCGCATGAGCATCTCCGCCCAGTCGGCGGCGTCGATTCCACCTGCGCCGGACCGGATGTTCACCAGCGCGTCGCGCGCGTCGTACTCACCGGACAGCAGGGTCCGTACTTCCATGGCTGCGATGTCCTCCCGGAGCGACGCGCGTTCGGCGTCGGCATCGGCGGTGGCCGACGCGGCTGCATCGCCCTCTTCACCCTCGGCGAGCTCGTACAGAACCGGCATGTCCTCGAGGCGCTGGCGGAGCTCTTCGACGCGGCGAAGTTCGGCCTGCGCATGGGAGAGTTGGCTGGTCACCTGCTGCGCGTGTTCCTGGTCGTTCCACAGGTCCGGCGACGCTGCCTGATGTTCGAGTTCGTCGATGCGTCGCCGCAGTTCCTCGACGTCGAGAACCGACTCGACGGTGGACAGAGTGGTATCGAGCTCGGCCAGGTCTGCAGAAACGTCGGGATGCACGAGAGTCAAGGTTACCGGCACGCGAACCCGAGCCCGACCGCCCCCGAGTATCGGCGGACTGTCGGCCGTACCCGTCGTTAGTCTTACGCGGTGACCGACTACTCCGAGGATCTTTCTCTGGCCCTTCGACTCGCCGACGAGGCCGACACCATCACCCGCCGACGATTTCTCGCCATGGACCTGTCGGTGGACTCCAAGCCGGATCTCACACCGGTGTCCGACGCGGATCTGGCCGTCGAGACGACCATCCGGAGCGTGCTCGGAGCGCAGCGCCCTGCCGACGCGTTGCTGGGCGAGGAATTCGGCGGTACGGCGACATTGCGGGGCCGCCAGTGGGTTGTCGATCCCATCGACGGCACCAAGAACTTCGTTCGCGGTGTGCCGGTGTGGGCCACGTTGATCGCCTTGCTCGACGACGGCATACCTCGCGTCGGAGTCGTCAGCGCACCTGCACTGAACAGACGGTGGTGGGCCGCGCTCGATCTGGGGGCCTGGACTGCTTCGAACGGGGATGCGCCGCGCCGGATCGAGGTCTCGAAGGTCGATTCGCTGGCGTCGTCGAGTCTGAGTTTCTCCAGCCTCAGCGGGTGGTCCGACCTCGGCATCAGGGATCGGTTCCTCGATCTGACCGACGCCGTGTGGCGAGTGCGCGGCTACGGCGACTTCTTCTCGTACTGCCTGGTGGCCGAGGGGGCAGTCGACATCGCCGCCGAACCCGAGGTCTCGCTGTGGGACCTGGCCGCACTGGATGTCCTCGTCCGCGAGGCCGGGGGCGAGTTCACCGCACTCGATGGCAGCGCGGGCCCACACGGTGGCAGCGCCGTGGCCACCAACGGCCTACTGCAGCACGAGGTCCTCGGGTACCTGTCCCCCCGCGGCTGAACCTCGCCTAGAGAACTGCGGCCAGCACCAGAGCGACCAGCGGCGTGATGCCCTGGACCAGGGCGGGCCGGAAGTACTTCGCGCCGCCGGTGGCCAGAACGAGCGCTGCGCCGACGATGCTGGCGCAGGCGAAGTAGACGATGGCGTGGCCTGCGGACCCGCCCACGATCAGCCCGACCACGATGCCGATGGCGAGAAACAGGTTGTAGAAGCCCTGGTTGAAGGCCATCGGTCTCACGACGTCGGCGTCGTGCTGACTCGCGACGCCGAAGCGCCCCCACACGGCGGGCCTGGACCACACCACGCTCTCCATGACGAAGATGACGACGTGAAGAGCCGCGGCGACGGCGGCGAAGACCTGAGCGATCGGATGCACGCGAACAGCCTGCCACACCGATACGACGGGTGATACGAACTGCGGCTCGCGCATCGAGCACCACCGGTACTTACTCGACAGTAGACAGCTAACTTACTCGGGAGTAAGATCAGTCGAGTCCGTGCCCGACGCCGAGGAACTGGTGATCATGAGCAAGCAAGACAGTGTGGTCGACGCGAAGGCCCCGAAGGTGCCCCGCGATACTTCTGCGGTTGGCCTCAACCCGTTCAAGAGAGATGCGATCGGAACCGCCATGCGCGTTCTGACCGCCATCACCGGATCGGAACTGGCGGAGAAGTACAACCTCCGCCAGACCATCGACCGGGTGACGTACGAGAGCACCAAGACCGGATTCAAGACCCTCGGCGCTGCCAATCGCACGTTCGCCAAAGTCACCGGTGGCAGCAAGCCCAAGCGTCTCGACGACGGTGCCGCCAAGAACCTGAGCTACTTCGACCTGACGCCCGACGACGAACAGCGCATGATCGTCGAGACGGTCAAGGAGTTCGCCGAGGAGATCCTCCGCCCGGCCGCCTTCGACGCAGACCACAGTGCCTCGTCGCCCGAGGATCTGGTTCGCCGCTCCGCCGAGCTCGGCATCACGCTCATCAACGTTCCCGAGGAACTCGACGGTGCCGCCACCGAGCGTGGCGCGGTCACCAACTCTCTCGTCGCCGAGGCTCTTGCACACGGCGACATGGGCTTGGCATTGCCCATCCTCGCGCCCAGCGGCGTCGCCGTCGCCCTCACCCAGTGGGGCACCGACGCACAGCAGAAGACCTACCTTCCGGCATTCGTCGGCGAGAAGGTGCCGAACGCAGCGGTGGTCGTCAACGAGCCACGCGCTCTGTTCGATCCGTACGCGCTGCAGACCAAGGCCGTTCGCTCCCCCAGCGGCTACAAGCTCAACGGAGTCAAGAGCCTCGTGCCTGCCGCCGGCAGTTCCGAGCTGTTCGTCATCGCCGCGGAACTCGAAGGCCGTCCGGCGTTCTTCATCGTCGAGTCCGACTCCAAGGGCCTCGTCGTCGAAGCCGACCCGAGCATGGGCCTACGCGCAGCCGGCCTGGGTCGCCTGATCCTGACCGACGTCGCAGTTCCCGAGTCGGCACTGCTCGGCGACGGTGACGCAGACCAGCGGGCCGCCGAGTACAGCGCGGCCATCGGTCTCGCGCGACTCGGCTGGGCATCACTGGCCGTCGGTACCAGCCAGGCCGTACTGGACTACGTCATTCCGTACGTCAACGATCGTGTCGCCTTCGGTGAGCCGATCAGCAACCGTCAGGCCGTGGCCTTCATGGTCGCCAACATCGCCATCGAACTCGACGGCATGCGGTTGGTCACGCTGCGCGGCGCTTCCCGGGCCGAGCAGGGACTGTCGTTCGCTCGTGAATCGGCGCTCGCGCGTCGCCTCGCCTCCGAGAAGGGCATGCAGATCGGTTCCGACGGCGTGCAGCTGCTCGGCGGTCACGGCTTCACCAAGGAGCACCCGGTCGAGCGCTGGTACCGCGATCTGCGGTCCGTCGGCGTCGCCGAGGGCATCGTTCTCATCTAGCTCGTCGCCCCGAATTCCATGGCACTCACCCAAGGACATACACGATGATCAATCTTGAACTTCCCAAGAAGCTTCGGGCGCAGGCGAATCAGGCTCACCAGGTCGCTGCCGAGATCTTCCGCCCGATCTCCCGTAAGTACGACCTCGCCGAGCACGAGTACCCGGTCGAGCTCGACACCATGGCCTCGATGGTCGAAGGCATGTCCGACGCCGGTGGCGAAATCGGCGGAGCCGCCGGTGGCCGCGAGAAGGACAGCGAGTCGGCCAAGCCCAGCAAGACCGCGAACGCCAACGGCGGCAACATGTCCGCTCTGGTGAACGTGATCGAGACCTGCTGGGGCGACGTCGGCCTCACGCTGTCGATCCCGTACCAGGGACTCGGCAACTCGGCTATCGCAGCGGTGTCCACCGACGAGCAGCTCGAGCGCTTCGGCAAGGTATGGGCCTCGATGGCCATCACCGAGCCCAGCTTCGGCTCGGACTCCGCAGCAGTGACCACCACCGCTGTCCTCGACGGCGACGAGTGGGTACTCAACGGCGAGAAGATCTACGTCACCGCCGGTGAGCGCTCCACCCACATCGTGGTGTGGGCAACGGTCGACAAGTCTCTCGGTCGCGCTGCCATCAAGTCGTTCGTCGTCCCGCGTGACGCTCCGGGTCTGTCGGTTGCCCGACTCGAGCACAAGCTGGGCATCAAGGCCTCCGACACGGCAGCCCTGCTGCTCGAGGATTGCCGCATCCCGAAGGACAACCTGCTCGGCACCGCCGAGGTGAACGTCGAAAAAGGCTTCGCCGGCGTCATGCAGACCTTCGACAACACCCGCCCACTGGTGGCAGGCATGGCTATCGGCGTGGCACGGGCAGCACTCGAAGAACTGCGGTCCATCCTGGTGGAGGCCGGAGTAGAGATCTCGTACGAGACCCCCGCCTACAACCAGCACGCGGCGGCCGCGGAGTTCCTGCGACTCGAAGCGGACTGGGAAGCAGCGCATCTGCTTGCACTGCGTGCAGCGTGGATGGCCGACAACAAGGAGCCGAACTCCCTGCAGGCCTCGATGTCCAAGGCCAAGGCCGGTCGCTCGGCGGTCGACATCACCCTCAAGGCAGTGGAACTGGCCGGCACGTACGGCTACTCCGAGCGCCCGCTGCTCGAGAAGTGGAGCCGCGACTCCAAGATTCTCGACATCTTCGAGGGAACGCAGCAGATTCAGCAGCTGATCGTTGCCCGTCGCGTACTCGGAAAGTCGTCTGCAGAACTGAAGTGACACCCGGCTCGACGTCGAGCCGAACAGCAGCCGCGAAACGGCATCGGACCATACGTCCGGTGCCGTTTTTCGTGGTCGAAGGAGAACATCCTGGTTTCGGGGCCGCTCACATTCAGCAGTGATTGCATACGGCAATATTCATGTGCACTGCTGTAGCGGTGCGCAACCGAACAAAGCATGGGCACCGGTCAGGCCGACAGAACCACGTCCACCTGATCTGCGGTCAACGAGCGGTCTGCGTACACCAGGCGAACTGCGTCGGCGTCGGGATTGCCGACGTCGGGTCCACGGGTGATCAACTCCAGGCCTGCGCGTTCGGCCACCCGGGCCGACGCGACGTTGTGTTCGAGCAGGTAGGCCACGATCGGCAGTTCGGGCCGGGTTCGGTGCGCACACTCGACTGCGATCTCACACATCTCCGCGGCGTATCCGTTGCCCTGTACGTCGGGATGGAGGCGATAGCCGAGATTCCAGAAGGCGTTCTGTCGCTTCGAGCACCCGCCGTAGCCACGGACCGTGAAGCTGCCGCGCTCGCGAACGATCCACGTGGACAATCCATCTCGGTGCCACTGCTCCCCCCAGCCCTGCAACATTCGTTGGGTCACGCTGGGATCGGTGTGCCGCAGGCTCGGAAAGTGGGTCCACGACCGAGGGTCGCTGCAGATCGCGTACAGCGCATCGAGATCGGTGGCGACGGGTTCGTCGAGATCGAGACGCGAGGTTCGTGTTCGCACACCGTGGATCCTAGGGGGAAGAAGTCTGGTAGACCGGTGGTACACGATCGAGCGAAGGGTGTGACCGACATGGCCGAGTGGGTCAAGAAGATCGAAGAGAACGCGAAGGGCTTCATCGCCGAGGCGGAGCAGGAGTTGACGGCGCTCGAGGGTGTGGACACGGTCGATCTCACCGCCGACGACGCCGACGCAGAAGACGCCGAAGAATCCGAGACGGTCACCAGTGACGATGCCCGCGAACAGGTCTCGGACTGAACTCCCGGTGTCCGGTCGTCGCACCTGGTCCACGACAACACACGACTGGTCGGTCGACGTCGATCCGAATCATCTGTCGCACATCAGATCGCGTCCCGGCGAATACGCGCCGCCCGGTGGGGTCCTGCACCTCGTTCTCGAGGTACTCGCGTACCCGGCGGACGAAGCCGAACATCAAGGCGGTGGTCACGCGACCGTGACTGTGGGCTGGGACGGGACGATCGAAGTGTCCGACAGCGGTCGAGGCACCGACACCAGATTCGACGACGGCGTGGCGGTCCGGAAGCCTGTCGTCAGCACGAAAGATGTGCGTTTCTTCGACGAAGCTCGACCCGTTCTGCTCGACGACGGCCATGCCCGACGCGGGATGTCCACCGTAGCGGCACTGTCCGAGGTGCTCGAACACACCAATCGACGGGTGAACGGTGCATGGACCGGACGATACGAGCACGGGGTTCCCGTCACCGAGCTGGTGGCGACCGCACCGAACGAGCGCACCGGCACCACCATTCGGTTCCTGCCCGACGCCTCCCTGATACCCGCGTCCACGCTGACCCCGGAAGATGTGCGTGCGGCGATAGCTCCTCGTGAATTCCTCACGGTGTCGGTGACTCGGCCGGGATCAGTCGAATACTGACCAGCAGATACTGTTTCTTCTCTTCTGGTCTTCCAGCACCAGCTCCCGCACGCTGTTCGGGAGCCGGTCGCGCTGCCACTCGAGTTCCTTCCTACCTGCACTCCACTCCTGGCCCGCACTCGCCGCCGCCCGAGCTGCTTTGATGGCGTAAGCGGCCGCTCCGAGGTCGTGTTCGGGTACGTGGGCCACGCAGGCTGCCTGACCGGCGGCATATGCGGCGAAACGAGAGCAACCGACCAACGGCCGCGCCGCTCCCATGGCGTGGCCGCCGAGGGCGCGGGTTGCCATCATCGCGAGTTCGCCGAGCGCCCACGCGCGGGTGGCCTCGATCGCCTCGCGTGGTCGACGATCGGTGGGTTCGACATCCTCGAACAGGTGGAGAACATGTTCCGCACACTCGGCCGCCCACCGCGCGAGGCTCCGATGGTCGTCGGCGGACAGGAGGCCGCCGCGCTGCACGGTGATGAGGCGAGGGTCTCGAACGGCGGGAAGAATCATACGAGTCGTCCTTTCGGCAGTATCGCGTTCGCCCGTCGTCCGAGCGGCCGTTCATGCACATGAGAACGGAAAAAAGACCCAGGACATCTGTCCTGGGTCTCTTTCGGTGGTAGCGGGGACAGGATTTGAACCTGCGACCTCTGGGTTATGAGCCCAGCGAGCTACCGAGCTGCTCCACCCCGCGTTGCAACTACGAAGTTACTACCGTGCGTACAGCCAATGCAAATCACGTGACTTCCAAGCGGTCTCGGGCACCCGAACGAGCGCATCGCGACGCGCGCTCATCACGCCGGAGGCGGCTCGAAACAGTGCTCCGCGTCTCTTTCGGTGCGTGTTTCGAGTCACATAACGTTCGGGTTACGAAGTAGAAACAATAGCGCCTCGAGCCGGTCTGAACAGCGCAAATACCCCCCTCCATCCCAACATGTGGACGCCGCGTGTCCCATTCCGGCTCAGTGACGGTGAGCAGATCCTCGACTACCTTCACGGACGGCCCTAAACCGCTGGGCCTGCACCACCCCGCCGCTTCCTTCGCTCTGCCCCGCGGGTGTGGTCCCCAATACGTACGGGGGCAGAGCCGCGACGATACGAAGTGCCTGGTCACCACCGCCATTCACACCGGCGAGGTGATTGCAGGCCAGTCGCGCCAGTCGAGCGCGGAGAGGATTCACCCCGCATGACCACTCAGAACAATTTCGGTAAGCGCGCACTCGGATTTGCCGTTGCCGCCGGTGCCGCCGTAGCCATCCCCCTCGGCGTCTCTGCCGGAACCGCCAACGCAGCCCCGAACAACTGGGACGCAGTCGCACAGTGCGAAAGCGGCGGCAACTGGAGCATCAACACCGGAAACGGCTACTACGGTGGCCTGCAGTTCTCGCAGAGCACCTGGACGGCCAACGGTGGAACCGGGTCACCGGCCAACGCATCCAAGGCCGAGCAGATCCGCGTCGCAGAGAACACCCTGCAGACTCAGGGACCGGGCGCATGGCCCACGTGCGGAAAGCAGCTGAGCACCGGTGCCTCCACTCCCGAGCCCGAGTCGGCTCCCGCACCGGCACCGCAGCCGGCTCCCGCACCGGCACCCGCACCGGCACCCGCTGTGGCTCCCGAGGTCGCAGCGGCCACACAGGCTGCACAGGGCGCGTTCGACGCAGCGTCCGCGCTCGCCGGCCAGTACGGCCTGAGCACGCAGTTCCAGCACCTCGTTGCGGCCAACGCCCCGGTGCTCGCGCCCATCGGACGCTGATCGTCCGGCAGTTCACCGAACTGTCACTCACCTTGCCGCTGCGCCCGCGCGCGCAAGCCAGGTGAAGCACAACGAAAGAGCCGCCTCACCGAAAGGGTGAGGCGGCTCTTTCGCTCATATCAGCGGGCCGTGGCCGTACCGATCAATTACCTGCCTGGTTGTACGTGTCGACTGCGACCTGCAGGTTCTCCAGCGCGGTGCCGAGCTCCGCGAGATTTCCGCTCTGCTGTGCAGTACGCACTGCGTCGAGCGCGGAATTCAATCCGGTGACCGCAGCGTCTCGTGTTGCCGAGCCGCCGGTGGACGGAGCCGGGTCCGGGGAATCCGGAGTTGTGGCCTCGGTCCCCGAGGTACCTCCCGATTCGGCCGGTTGTGGGTCCTCGGGAGCACCACCCGGAGCAGTGGCCGCCGCGCCTGTTCCCGCTCCGAACACCTGGTCGAGCGCCTCGGACAGCCTGGGCGCGTACCCGACGCGGACCCCACCTTCGGCCCCCGGCTCCCGGTAGCTCACCAGAACCTTCGTCAACTGCGGGAACGTCGAGGTCGAAGCATTCTTCCGAGAGGTGTACAGCGGTTCCACGTACAGGATTCCGCCGTCGGCAATCGGGAGCGTCAGCAAGTTGCCGTACTGCAGTTCGTTCGACTGCTCGAGCAGCGTTCTGTCCGATGCCACCCGAGCGTCGGAGGTCATCGAGTTCTGCGCCTGCTGCGGGCCCTGGGTCTGCGTCTGAGTCGGCAATTGCAGAACCGTGAACTTGCCGTAGTCGTCGGGATCGGACCGCACCGAGATGTACGAAGCCAGCAATTCTCGGTTGAACCCGACCATGGCGCTGGTCAGCCGGAACGACGGCTCCCCGGTCTCAGGATCGCCGACCAGGACGTAGTACGGCGGCTGATTCAAATCACTGCCGGCACCACTGTTGCTGGTCGGATCACTCGGTACGGACCAGAACGCGTTGTTGGTGAAGAACTCGTTGGGGTTGTCCACGTGGTACTTCGCCAGCATTTCGCGCTGAACCTTGAACAAGTCCTCCGGGTAGCGGAAATGCGAACGGAGTTCGTCCGTGATCGCGGACTCGGGCTGGACCGAATTCGGAAACACGCCCATCCATGCCTTCAACACGGGATCGCTGTCATCGACCTGGTACAGCGTCACTGTGCCGTCGTATGCGTCGACCGTCGCCTTGACGGAATTTCGGATGTACGAGACCTCGTCGCGTGGGAGTGGCCGACCTGTCGTCGACTCCACGCTGTCCACGGTCAGACCGTCCAGCGATGCCCGCTGAGCGTAGGGGTAGTCCTCCAACGTCGTGTAGCCGTCGACGATCCAGACGATCTTGCCGTCGACGACCGCTGGGTACGAATCGGTATCGGTGGTCAACCACGGCGCAACCTTCTGGACTCGATCACGAGGATCGCGATCGAACAGAATCTTCGAGTCGTCGCCGATAGCTCCGGAGAAGAGAATGTTTCGCTCCGCGTATTTCGCAGCGAACGCCAGGCGGTTGAACCAATTTCCCACCGAGACGCCACCCGAGCCGGTGTACGTGTAGTTGGATTCGTCGGTGTCGTACTCGCGGTCCCCGGTACCGGTCGCGCCCACGATCGCGTAGTCCGGATCCGCTGCGGCGATGACTTCGCCGTAGTAGATACGGGGCTGATCGACCGGAATGACCTGCTCCGAATCCTGCGAGGCGATGTCGCTGACCGTGTAGATCGGGTAGCCGCTGTTGCTGCTGGCACCCTCCGCGGTCGGATCCTGCACAGCTGCGTTGACCCTGTTGGCAGGAGCTGCGACGAAGCCGTTCCCGTGCGTGTAGACGGTGTGCCGGTTGATCCAGTCCGTCTGGTTGCCGGTCAGTGACTGCGGCGAGAGCTCGCGAGCAGCGACGATGTAATCCTGCAACTGCCCGTCGATCTCGTACCGGTCGATGTCGAGTGTGTCGGGGAAACCGAAGAAGTTCTTCAGCTGCTGCTGCTGGGTGAAGGTGCGGGACAACACGTTCGGATCCAGCAGACGAGTGTTGGCGATGGTGGTCCTGTCCGCCTCGCTCTCGCGCGGATTCTGCGAACTCTCGCCCGAGTAGTCCTGGTACTCGACGACGTCATCGCCGATTCCGTACGCATCCCGAGTCGCCGTGATGTTCCGCTGGATGTAGGTGCTCTCCTTCTCGGCCGCGTTCGGGCGCACGGAGAACTGTTCCATCACCAGCGGCCAGACGGCTCCGATCAGGATGGACGAGAGCACCAGCAATGCCGTCGCCAAGGCCGGAATCCGGAGATCACGGAGGAAGATCGCCGCGAAGAAGGCGATCGCGCAGATCACGGCGATCGCGAGCAGAATCAGTTTGGCCGGCAACACCGCGTTGATGTCGGTGAAGCTGGCACCGCTGAACGTGGGTTCCTTGCGGCTGCTCGACAGAAGCGTGTACCTGTCCAACCAATATGCGACGGCCTTGAGCAGAACGAAGCTGCCCGCGATCACCGCCAGTTGAATACGCGCAGCTCGAGTGAGTGCACCCTCGCGTCCGGCCAGGCGAATACCACCGAACACATACTGCGTCACCAGGTTCGCAAGGAAGGCGAACACGATCGCCACGAACAGCCAATTGAGGATGAAACGGTAGAACGGCAGATCGAAGGAGTAAAAGCCGACGTCCAGGTTGAACTGTGGGTCGGTCGTCCCGAAGTCCCCGCCGTGCAGGAACAGCTGGACCGTCACCCAGTTGGTCTGGGCGATCATGCCCGACAGGAACCCGAGCACCACCGGAATTCCGATGCCGAACAGGCGCAGACGGCTCATCACCGTGGTGCGGTAGCGCGCGATCGGGTCGTTGGGACCGGCGACCGGAACGAACACCGGCCGATTGCGGTACGCCAGCAACAGTGCCGCGAACACGATGAGTCCGACGACCAGGGCAACGACGAGGAAGATCACCAACCGGGTCAGCAGAGTAGTGGTGTACACGCCGCGGAAGTCGACCTCACCGAACCACAGCCAGTTCGTGTACACGTCGATCAGACGGGGACCGATGAGAAGCAGACCTGCTGCCACCAAGGCCAATACGAGCAAAATCCGGCTTCGCCGCGACAAGGACGGCATACCGGTGGGGGGCCTCATGCCCACGTGCCACACTCCAACTTCGGGCGACGCCGACCGGCGCCGCAGATGACTTCTTCGGCGCACTCGTCGTGCACCGCATGTCCGTTTCGCCCTACTGTACGTACGTTGATCCTACGGCTGCGACGCCCGTACTGCGGCCACTGCTGGTCGCAGGTCAGGAGCGTCGGCGTCCGTGGAACCATCCGGATGCGAGGATAGTGCGGTGAGCAACGAGAGCAACGGACTGCCCGGCGAAGACCATTTCGGTGACGAGTTCGACCCGGAGTCGGGTGGGCAGAACGTGGCCGAGGCTCTGGCTCGGTGCACGCGCGAGGTAGCCGACTTCGTCGACGCGGGCGGATGGCACCAGGCCCCGCAGATGTTCGCACTCGTTCCCACGGCGGCGCTCGCCGCTGCAGAGCCCGGTCTGCTCGACGATCTTGCCGACGGCGCTGCGCTGACTCCCATTCAGCAACATTCGCTGCCCGAGGACATCACCGGCGGCTCCCCCGCCCTCGACGAGTTCCTGGCCACCTCCACCTGGCCCGAAGGTGTCATCGGATGCGCGCTGGTCCAGGAGATCGTGGTCCTTCCCCCCGCTGCCGAGTCGACGCTCGACGATGCCCTGATGCCGTTGCTCGCTAATCCCGCTGCGGCCGACGAGGCCGCGCGCTCGGCTGCCGAGAACCACCCAGAGAAACGGGATGCTCGGTTGATCGTCGCCGTCCTCAAAGACGGCCCTTCCTTGACTCTGCTGCAGTTGCACCCGGACGAGGACGCCGATCCCTTCGCGCCCATCGACCTTCGCATCGCGCCGGACCTGGCCCCCAACGTCGTGCACGGCCTCTACGCAACGTTCGACGTCGTCGACGACGACTAGCGAGGACCTGGGTCAGCTGCAGGACGGCGCGTCGCCGCCGGAGCCGATCGTCTGCAGCGAGTCGACGGCATTGTCCAACGATTCGACACGCACCAACCTGAGCCCGTCGGGGACGTTCTGTTGCGCCTCACCGCAGTTCGCGTCCGGCACCAGGAACGTGGTGGCTCCGGCTTCACGGGCGGCGATCAGCTTGTACGGAATACCGCCGATGGGGCCGACCGTGCCTTCGGCGTCGATGGTTCCCGTCCCCGCGACGAACTCTCCGTTGCTCAGCTCGCCTGGACTGAGCTTGTCGACCACGGCCAGGCTGAACATCAGTCCGGCCGACGGTCCACCGACATCGGCGAGGTTGAATTTCACCTCGAACGGCACATCGGGCTGCTCCTCGGGCGTGACGCCGAGGTATCCCAACGCGTCGTCGTCGGGCCGGGCTCCGAGGACCACCGAACCCGTTCGTGTCGTGCCGTCCCGGACGTACTCGATGTCGACGGAATCACCGGGGGCCCGGGAGCTGACCGCCTCACGAACAGCGGACGCCGTGGCGACGGGGGTGCCGCCGACCGAGACGAGCGTGTCCCCCACGTTCAGCACGCCGACAGCGGGCCCGTCGTCGGCCACGCTCGCAACCGCGAGCGACACCGGCAGATCCAGATGATGCAGCGCGGCGAGTTCGGCGCTGGACTCCGACTGCTCGAAGTCCGCCTGATTGCCTTCCTGCACTTCTTCCTTCGACATGTCCGGCGGATAGACCTCCTCACGCGGAACGAGTCCTTGCCTGCCGCTGGCCCAGAAGCCGAGAGCTTCGAACAGATTGAGCTGATCGCGCACGGCCACGGTCGTCATGTTCAGGTGGCCCGCGGTCGGATCGACGTCGGTTCCGTCGATCTGCACCACGGGCACCCCGTCGACGTCACCGAGAGTGTTGTACGTCGGTCCGGGGCCGAGAGCGGCGAACGGAACGGTGACGACCGAGCCGGTGACGCCCAGCACCAGCACGGGTACCAGCGCAGCGACAAGAGTGGCGATCCTTCGGTTCACTCCGTAGACACTAGATCCGAATACGGTCGACGGTGCAGACCGCCCCTGCCGAGTGCGTCCACGCCGACTTCTCACGACCCGCACTGTTCGCCGTCAGCGTGACGATCCACCACTCTCTCCGTTCGCCGGGCTTGTACCGTTGAGTCATGAGCAATTTTGGTTTCGGTGCCTCCGACGACGACCCGGACAAGAAGAAGGATCCGGACGGCTCGGGCAACCCGGCCGGTTTCGGCTTCGGTGGCGAGGGCTTCGACCCGGCACAGCTGGGCCAGATGCTCACCCAGTTCGGCCAGATGCTCAGCGGAATGGGCGCTGCCGGCGGCACCGGTTCGGGACCGGTGAACTACGACCTGGCCAAGCAACTGGCGCGCCAGCAGATGGGCGACTTCAGCCCGGTGTCGGCAGGCGAAAGAGAGGCCATCACCGACGCCGCGCACCTGGCCGAGCTGTGGCTGGACGGGGCGACGACGCTGCCTGCAGGTGCCACGAAAACCGTTGCGTGGACACCGGTCGACTGGCTCGACAACACGATCGACACCTGGAAGCGCCTGTGCGACCCCGTCGCCGAGCAGATTTCGGGAATGTGGACATCCGGCCTGCCCGCCGAGGCCCAGCAGATGGCCGGGCCGATGATGGGCATGTTGACGCAGATGGGCGGGATGGCGTTCGGCTCGCAGCTCGGCCAGGCTCTCGGCCAGCTGTCCAAGGAGGTTCTGACGTCCACCGACATCGGCCTGCCCCTCGGACCGTCGGGAACGGCGGCGTTGCTGCCGTCGGCCATCGCGTCGTTCAGTGAGGGCCTCGAGCAGCCCGACCGTGAGGTGTTGGTGTTCCTCGCCGCTCGTGAAGCCGCCCACCAGCGGTTGTACAGCCACATTCCGTGGCTGCGGCAGCGGGTTCTGGCCACCGTCGAGGAGTACGCGCGCGGCATTCGGATGGACTTCTCTGCCATCGAGGAAGCCGCCGCAGGGCTCGACCCGTCAGCGCTGACCGATCCGTCGAAGATCGAGGCGATCCTGCAGCAGGGTGCGTTCGAGCCGCAGACGACGCCGGAACAGAAGCACGCACTCGAGCGTCTCGAGACGCTGCTGGCCCTGGTCGAAGGATGGGTCGAGACGGTGGTTGCGGCCGCTCTGGGCGACCGCCTGCCCGGCGCCGTCGCGCTCGGCGAAACGATCCGGCGCCGCCGGGCGTCGGGAGGCCCTGCCGAACAGACATTCGCCACGCTGGTCGGTCTCGAACTGCGACCCCGCAAGGTCCGCGAGGCAGCCGACCTGTGGCGTCAGCTCCTCGCCGCAGCCGACATCGAGGGACGTGACGGTGTGTGGGCACACCCCGATCTACTGCCCGACTCGTCGGACCTCGACAACCCGGCGGCGTTCATCGACCGGGTGGTCGGCGGTGGAACATCGAGCTTCGACGACCCGATCGCGCAACTCGAAGCGATGGAGGCCAAGGAGGCCGAGGAGCGCGCTGCGGAGAACGACGACGAGGGCACCGACGGTGATCCCGAGAAGGGTTCATCCACAACCTGACCCGGTAGGTTTCGCGCCACTTCGATCGAGCTCGTCGAACGCCTGCTCGGAGGCACTTCCACCCTGTGGATAACGTGCCCCGAGCGGGCGTTCGTCGCTGTCGGCGCTGTCAGAGTGTGTTCCATGATCACACCGACCGTTCGACTCGATCCTGCGGTGGCAATTCTGCCGCGTCGAGACGGCACCGTTCAGTTGGGCTGGAATCCCGAGACCAGCGTCGTCGTCACTCCACCTCCCGATGCCGAGCCGGGCTCGATACTCGAAATTCTCCGACTCCTCGCCGCGGGCCATTCCAGACCTCACATCGTCTGTCACGCCATGACATTGGGACTGTCCGCCAATCGGACATCGTCGATGCTCGGCGAACTGGAGGATTCCGGGTTGCTGATGCACGGCACGAGCGAACCGGTGGTGCCCGACGACTCACGGCAGGTATCGCAGGCCGGGTCGGGGGCGGTCGAGACCGTCCATCTGGTGGGGCGGGGTCCGATCTCCGACGCGTTGGCCTCCGGTCTGGGCCGAACCGGTCTCACGGTGAGCCGGACCAGTCTGACACCGACGCGCTACCCGCACGCGGTGGTGAGGTCGTGGAACTACGACGTCGTGGTACTCGCCGACGATCTCGTGGCCGAACCTCGACTGGTGACCGATCTGGTGCGCCTGCGCATCCCACATCTGCAGGTGCGGCTACGAGACGGGAAGGGCATCGTCGGTCCTTTCGTGTTGCCCGGTCGGACGAGTTGCCTGCGGTGTGCAGATCTGACGCGCTGCGACTTCGAGCCGGAGTGGCCGCATCTGTCCGCCCAACTGCTCGGCACGGTCGGCCAAGCCAGCAGCGCGACGGTGTTGGCCACGGCAGCGTTCGCGTTCGCTCAGTTGGAGAACCTCATCGGCCGTGTCGACGCCGCGCTGCCCGAGACCGCGGACTGCACCATGGAACTGGACTTCGCAGCAGCCGGAACCACTGTGCACAAACGCCTGTGGTCCAAGCATCCGCACTGCGATTGCTGGCATTGACGAGACGCGCTCGCAGCGAGTTCACCACGACCGATGGGGGTCGGCGCGGGGCGGTCCGAGCAATTGTCGGAAGGTTCAGCCATGATGGAGCTGTGTCTGACATACCGCGCCGTGGATCGACTCGTACTGCAAAACTGGCCAGCATTCCCCTCGGGATGGCCGGTCGTGCTGCCGTGGGGTTCGGCAAGAAGCTCGCCGGCGGCAATCGCGACGAAATCGATGCGGATATGGCCGCCAAAGCAGCCGAACAGCTCTTCTCCGTTCTCGGGGAACTCAAGGGCGGTGCGATGAAGCTCGGGCAGATGCTCTCGGTGATGGAGGCGGCCGTTCCGGAGGAGTTCTCGGAGCCGTACCGCGAGGCCCTGACCAAGCTGCAGGCGCAGGGACCGCCCATGCCCGCGAAGACCGTGCACCGGGTGTTGGACCAGCAACTCGGAACTGCGTGGCGGTCGCGTTTTCTCGATTTCGACGACACTGCGATCGCCTCGGCGAGCATCGGACAGGTGCACCGCGCGACGTGGTCGGATGGACGCGATGTCGCGGTCAAGATCCAGTACCCCGGCGCGGACGACGCATTGCGCTCCGATCTCAAGACGCTGAACAGGTTCGCGAACCTGTTCAGCACGGTGCTCGCGGGCACGGACGTCAAGCCGGTGCTCGAAGAGTTGACGGCCCGTACCGAGGACGAGCTCGACTACCGCATCGAGGCGGCGAATCAACGCGCCTTCAGCAAGGAGTTTGCAGGCGATCCCCAGTTCGCCATTCCCAAGATCGTTGCCAGCGCACCCAAAGTCGTTGTCAGCGAATGGATGACGGGTCGGCCGCTGGCCGATGTCATCGCGAACGGAACGGCCGAGGAACGTAACCAGGCGGGCGAACTGCTCGCGTTGTTCGCATTCGTGTCTCCGGCGCGCGCGAAGTTGCTGCACGCCGATCCTCATCCGGGCAATTTCATGATGCTCGACGACGGACGCATGGGCGTCATCGATTTCGGTGCCTGCGCTCCGATGCCCGACGGTCTCCCGCCTGTCCTGGGCCGGATGGTCTCGCTCGCACGCGACGAGAAGTTCGACGAACTGGTCGAGTTGTTCACCGAGAGCGGGTTCGTGGTGCCGGGCCGCACCGTCACGGAGAAGGAGATCGAAGATTATCTGCGTCCCTTCACCGATCCGATTCACACCGAATCGTTCCACTTCACCCGGGCCTGGCTGCAGAAAGCTGCGGGCACCGCTACGGATTTCAACAGCGCGCAGTTCCGCACCGTCCGCGCATTGAACATGCCTGCCGAGTACGTGATGATCTTCCGAGTCCTCGGCGGTTTGGTCGGAATCTGCGCGCAGCTGGACGCCTACGCGCCGTACATGGCAATCCTCACCGAGTGGCTGCCCGGCTTCACCGACTGATTCGTTCGGCGAAACCGGGCACCGGTCTCGGACGTCATGCTGCGTTCTTGCGCGGCCGTCCGCGGGGACGCTTGCGGGCGATGACGACACCCTGCTCGAGGATCTCGCCGCCCCACACGCCCCACGGCTCGGCGCGGTCGAGAGCCGCACTCAGGCACATACGCCGGATGGGGCATTCGGCGCACAGCGCTTTGGCCTGCTCGAGTTCGGCAGGGGTGTCGGCGAACCACATGTCGGGGTTCGCAGCTCGGCAGGGCACCGACAGTGCCAGCTCGACCGATTCGGTCGAACACTGTGCAGCGTAGGCACTCTCGGACTTCGGTCGGCATGTCGTCCGGATCGTGGCGGTTGACACGTCGGTCTCCTCTACTTTTCGTGCGGCATCGTTATCGGTTCGAGGGGTGATGCGAACCTGTCGGCCTCACGCTCGGATAGAGGAACTACCTGAACGAGAAAGGCCACGGTCCGCGAGTGCGGGTCCGTGGCCTGGTGGGGCTTGTCGAAGCGTCTACCGACAGTGAAGTCGATGTCTGCTGTCGAGCACGGACGCACATGGTGCGCGGTGACGTCGGGCTGCCTGAGCAACGGCTTTCGCTCCTGGTGCCAGGGCGACCCGGGCGCAATTCGACCCGGAGGCCGCATATGCGGACTCCTGCATGGGGCCGAAAGCAGAGGAACGAATCCACGTCTGCGCAACAGAACCTGCGGCGGCGGCATGAGTGCCGAGGGGGGCCACTCCGAAAGGTGCCGTGCCGAGGACAGGGCTGAACGCGACGGTTGCGTGAGCAACGGCGGCGTGCAATGTGTTGATCATTTTCTTCAGCTCCTGTTCTGGTCTCGTTGGCGGATTGGACGGTGCGCGATCTCCCACGGCACGTGAAACAGACTAAGCCCCCCGTCGATATCTGCACAAGTTATTTTCTACCTGCGGTTTCGCGGAGTTTTCCATACCTTCGCGTCACGTGTCCGAGGACCGCACCACGGTGAGGACTTCTTCGCCGAACCGCTCCAGCTTCTTGGCCCCGATTCCCGGAATCGCCACCAGCCCACGCTCGTCCTGTGGTTGCTGCTCCGCGATGGCCGTCAGCGTGTTGTCGCTGAACACCACGTACGCGGGCACCTTCAGTTCGCGGGACTTGTCCAGTCGCCACGACTTCAGCGCGTCGAGCAGGGCGATGTCGACGTTCGACGGACAGCTGTCGCACCGACCGAGCATGGTCGCGGACGTGCCGATCAACGGCTTGCCGCACAACCGGCATTTGGGGCCGGACTTCTTGGCAGCAGGCGCGGCGATACGCGAGGCGGGTGAGTCCTCGGGGATCAGACCGTTGAGAAACCTCGACCGGCGCCGCGATTTTCGTCCGCCCTCGTTGCGGGCGAGCGCCCAGGACAGATGCAGGTGGACACGGGCGCGCGTGACACCGACGTAGAGGAGCCTGCGTTCCTCCTCGACGGCCGCCTCGTGGTTGGCACTGGGGTCGTTGCCGATCGCGTGCGAGATGGGCAGAGTGCCGTCGGCGAGACCGACGATGAATACCGCATCCCACTCGAGTCCCTTCGCCGCGTGCAGCGAGGCGAGTGTGACGCCCTGAACCGTCGGTGGATGCCGCGCCTCGGCCCGTGCGGCGAGCTCGCCCAACAATTTCTCGAGGGTCAGTTCCGGCTCGTGTACCAGAAGTTCTTCGGTGAGCTGCACCAGGCCGCCGAGCGATGCCCACTTCTCTCGGGCCTGTGCACCCGTCGGCTCGGTTGCCGTCAGCCCGAGCGGGGCCAGCACCGCTCGCACCAGAGCCGGTAGTCCCTCGCCCGCCTGCGCGCCGTCGGGCAGATCGTCGCGACCGCCTGCCTGCCGCAACGCGTTGACTCCTTGCCGCACCTCGGGTCTGGTGAAGAACCCCTCCCCGCCGCGCACCTGATACGGGATCTTCAGCTCGGTCAACGCCTGCTCGTGTGCCTCCGACTGTGCGTTGATGCGATACAGAATCGCGATCTCGGCCGGCGAGGTGCCCTTGGAGATCAACCTCTTGATCGCACGCGCCACCCCGTCGGCCTCCGCCGGCTCGTCGTCGTACTCGAAGAACTCCGGCTCCGGTCCTGGCTCGCGTTGACCGATCAATTGCAGTCGGGTGCCGGCGATGCGACCGCGAGCGGCTCCGATGACGCGGTTCGCCAGCGACACCACCTCGGGCGTCGACCGGTAGTCGCGCTCGAGCCGAACCACGGTGGCCTCGGGGTACTTTCGGGAGAAGTCGAGCAGATACCGCGGGGATGCGCCGGTGAAGGAATAGATGGTCTGGTTCGCGTCGCCGACGACGGTGAGATCGTCGCGCTCGCCCACCCAGGCGTCGAGTACCCGTTGCTGCAACGGCGTCACGTCCTGGTACTCGTCGACGACGAAGCAGCGGTAGCGCTCGCGGAACTCGTCGGCCACCGACGAATGTTCTTCGAGCGCAGCGGCCGTGTGCAACAGAAGGTCGTCGAAATCGAGCAACATCCCGTCGCCGCCCCGGGACTTGAGCTCCTCGTAGCCGGCGTACACGGCGGCTACCTTGGTCGCGTCCATCGGAACGTCACGGCGGTTGCTCGCCGCGATGCGCGGATAGTCCTCGGGTGCGATCAACGATCCCTTGGCCCATTCGATCTCTCCTGCGAGATCTCGGATGGCGTCCGTGGACGTCGACACACCGACCCGGTTGGCCGCCTGCGAGACGACGGTGAACTTGCGATCGAGAAGCTGCCATCCGGTGTCGCCGACCACCTGCGGCCAGAAGTACTTGAGCTGGCGCATGGCCGCAGCGTGAAACGTACGAGCCTGCACCGGAGGTCCGTCTCCCCCGACGCCGAGCTCACGCAGGCGGCCACGCATCTCGCCGGCCGCGCGGGCGGTGAACGTCACCGCCAGCACCTGCCCCGAGGACACGTGCCCGGCAGAGACGAGGTGGGCGATGCGTCGGGTGATCGTGCGGGTCTTGCCGGTGCCCGCACCGGCCAGGACGCAGACCGGGCCGCGGGGAGCCAGTACCGCCGCGGATTGCTCCGGATCGAGTCCGGCGGTCATCGCGTCGTCAGCCATGAGGTCCATTGTGTCAGTGCGCACCGACAGTTCCACCCGGGGCCGAACCGGGTGGCCGACGGCCGATGCAGGTGTCGGCCGGAACAATCGCGTCGGTGCTCCTGTTGACTGTTGGCGTGACCACTACCGAGAACACCCCGCAGACCCCGGCCGCGTTGACCGTCTACTCCACCACGTGGTGCGGTTACTGCCGCCGGCTCAAGACCCAGCTCGACCAGGCCGGGATCGAGTACGCCGAGATCGACATCGAGCAGAACCCGGAGGCGGCCGACTTCGTCGGCAGCGTCAACAACGGCAACCATGTGGTGCCGACCGTGCTGTTCGCCGACGGCTCGACGGTCACGAACCCCACTCTGGCCGAGGTCGAGCGCGCGCTGTCGCTCTGATCGGGCGTCAGGCCGTCGCCGCCCACGCCTCGAGCATTCCCCGGGCGATGGAGATCGAGCCCGGAAGAAGCAAGCGGGAGGTCGAATCCGACGCCCAGTCGCCCAGCTCGAGTGCGGCGAGAACTTCCGCTCGATCGAACCAGTGGGCCTCGGCGATCTCGCCGTCCTGAAAATGCAGCGGTTGCTCCGGGTCGGCGACGGCCGAGAACCCGATCATCACCGAACGCGGAAACGGCCAGGGCTGGCTCCCCAGATACTCGATATCGGAGACGTCGAGGCCCACTTCTTCTCTGATCTCCCGTGTGACACAGGTTTCCAACGACTCACCGGCCTCGACGAAACCCGCCAGCACCGAGAACCGGCGCTCGGGCCACGCAGGTGCTCGGGCCAGCAGCACTCGATCTCCACCGTCGTGAACCAGACAGATCACCGCCGGATCGGTGCGCGGGAATTCCTCGTGGCCGGTGGACGTGCTCGTCCGCGACCACCCCGCGCTCGACGGAACGGACGGCGCACCGTCGAGTGAACTGAACTGCGCGCTCGCATGCCAGTTGAGGATCGCCAGGGCACCGGTCACCATCGACAACGCGTTGCTGTCCAATCGATCACCGTCGGTACGCAGATCGCCGACCGTGCCTGACACGACCTCCACTCGGCGGGCCCACAGGTGTCGCTCGCCGTGGATTCCGAGAAAGACCGCATCGGCCGTCGGCTCGGCACCGAGGTCCGCGGCAGGGCCGAGCACCAGGCCGTTCTCGTCCACCGGGAATCTGCCTCTGCCGTCGACGCTCAGAATGCGAGCCGTCGGCCAACCCGCTGCCAACGCTGCGGTGTCTCGGCGCAGTTCCTCTGCCCTGTTCAGTGGCGATCGGGACAGTCGAGGTGGGTGAGCGAGTCGGAATTTCGGCACGCGCACGACCCTACTTGGCTGTGGCTAGTCGCCCACGCGACGGATGTAGAGCAGCCGATCGGATGCCTCGATCGCGTCGACTTCCGGAGTGCCGACTCGGAACAGTTTGCCGCCCCGCACCACTCCGAGAACGATGTCGGTGAGGTGCCGCGGAGATCCACCCACCTCGTCCCGCTCGACCTCCCGCTCCGCGATCGCGAAGCCCGCCTCCGGAGTCAACAGATCCTCGATCATCTCCACCACGGACGGGGTCGAGGTGGCGATTCCGAGCAGACGTCCCGCGGTCTCGGACGAGACGACCACCGAATCGGCACCGGACTGACGCAGCAGGTGCGTGTTCTCCGCTTCCCTGATGGCTGCGACGATCTTCGCTTTCGGAGCGATCTCGCGGGCGGTCAGAGTCACCAGGACTGCGGTGTCGTCTCGATTGGTCGCCACGATGATGGCCGACGCGTGCTGGGCACCGGTGAGCCTGAGCACGTCGGACTTCGTCGCCGAACCGTGGACGGTGACCAAGCCCATCGCCGACGCGGTGTCGAGCACCATCTGATCGGTGTCGACCACGACGATGTCGGACGCCGACACGCCGTCTCCGAGCATCGCGTCGACTGCGGTACGGCCCTTGGTGCCGAAACCGATGACCACGGTGTGATTGCGCACGCTGCGTCTCCATCGCTGAATTTTGAATGCCTGCCGGGACCGCTCGGTGAGAACCGACAGCGTGGTACCGACCAACAGAATGAGGAAAAGGACCCGAAGGGGTGTGATGACCAGGATGTTGACCAGCCGCGCCGACGGACTCATCGGTGCGATGTCACCGTATCCCGTCGTGGACAACGACACCGTCGCGTAGTAGAAGGAGTCGAGAAAGGACAATTCGCCGTTCTGGCTGTCGCTGTAACCGTCCCGATCGAGGTACACCACGAACGCCGCCAGGAACAGAATTCCCAACGCCATCAGAACCCGCTTGTAGATGGCGCGCCACGGACTCGATTCCAGTTCCGGTACCCGGAGCACTCCGACGAGGGCGAAGTCGGGCTTGTCGGTCAGCGCGCCACTGTCGCTCAGGCGCGCTCGCAACCTACCTGCCACGTCGGCCGCCGAGGTACTCACCGAAGTCGAGATCATTCACGGCACGCAGCGTAACCCCATGCCAGGCTTCCGTGCCGACGACGCAGGGTGTGGCACGGTATGCGTATGACACAGAGATCGAGTCAGGCAGCCGCGCTGCGTCTCGCGGGACTGCTCGCTGGAGCCGGAGTTCTGCACTTCGTCACTCCGAAGTTCTTCGATGCCCAGGTACCCTCGGCCTTGCCGGGTTCGGCGCGGACCTACACGCAGGTGTCGGGCGTCGCCGAGCTCGCCGTGGCTGCGACGCTGGCCGCACCGCGGACCCGTCGACTGGGCGGTGCGCTCGCGGCCGCCCTGTTCGTCGTGGTGTTCCCCGCCAACATCAATCTGGCATACAAGTACGTGCAGAGCCCGAAGACCTCGCCGGCTGTCAAAGCAGCGATGATCTCCCGTCTGCCGCTGCAGATTCCACTGGTCACCGAGGCGCTGAAGGCCCGTCGGAACGCACCGTAGCCCGCGGCTGCTCGGGACCGACCGGACCCTCCAGCAGCTGGGCCAATTCTGTTGCGTCCGGTAGGTTCTCGGGCGAAATGGTGTGCCCGCTGCGCACGTAGTGGAACGCTGCGCGCACGCGCTCGAGCGGTACCGGTTCGGTGCGCCCGATCGACATCAGCTCGGCCCAGGCCAACCGGTAGGCCGCGAGCTGCATCGCTACCGCCCGCTGTTCCGACGCCGTCGGCTCTGCGCCCGTCTTCCAGTCGACGACGGTCCAGCCGCCGTCGGGGTCCGCGAACACTGCGTCGATGCGTCCGCGCAGTACCGTTCCCGCCACCGAGGTCTCGAACGGCACCTCCACTTCGACGGGGCTGCGGAGCGACCACTCCGATTCGAGGAACGCCTGCTGGAGGGTTTCGAGGTCCACGTCGGCCGAGGCCCCGGTGTCGGCCGAGCCCGGCAGTTCGTCGAGGTCGAGCAGTCGAGTCGCGCCGAACCTCCGTTCGATCCAGGCGTGAAACGCAGTTCCTCTGCGGGCCAACGGGTTCGGCGGGAACGGCAGCGGCCTCCGCAGGCGTGACGCCAACGCATCGGGGTCCGCCGCGAGGTCGACCAGCTGCGTCACCGACAGGTTGCCGGGAAGAGCCACGTCGACTCCCGCGACCGATCTCGCGGCCCGCTCGGCCAGCAGAGTGTCGACGTCCGCAGCCCAGTTCTCGGGGTCCTCCTGGGTTCGATCCTCGACACCGTCATCTTCTTCGCTCGGTGTGGCCGAGATATCTGCCAGCGCGCGCAGCACTTCCTGCGCTCCGCTCTCGATCGCTCCTCGCCGGGGACCGAGTGGATCGCGCGGCCAGGACGCGGTGTGCGGCACGGCCCCGAGTGGGTTCGACGCCCCGTCCTCCGGGGCCGGTGCCCACTGCTCGATCACCGCGATGTCGGCGAATTCTTCGATGTGCGTGTGCAACTCGTCGAGAAATTCCGACGGCCCACGCGGCTTCGTGGCGGTCTCGTCCCAATGATGCGCGGATGCGAGCAGCACCCGTTCGGTTCGGGTGAGTGCCACGTAGAACAGTCGGCGGTCCTCGGCGAGTCGACGCCTCGCCAGCGCATCCTTGTGGCTCTTGACGGCGTCCTCGAGGTCCTTGCGATTGTGGAGGCCCTCGAGTTCGAGGACCGGAACCCCTTCCGAGCCTTCGCCGTCGAGCGCGCGGTCACCGCGCAACGACGGCGGCAGCTCGGCCATCGCCCCGAGCCAGGTCGAGGATGCGTTCGAGGAGGGGAAGACCCCCTTCGCCACGTGCGGGACCGCCACCACCTCCCATTCGAGGCCTTTCGCAGAATGGACGGTGAGCACCTGAACGCGATGAGGGGCGACGTCGACCTCACCGGGGGCAAGGCCGTCCTCGACCGTCTCCGCGGCGGCGAGGAACGACAGGAATCCAGTGACCGTGGCAGTCGGATTGTCGGCGTAATCGGCTACCACATGCGCGAATTCATCGAGATGTTCACGACCGACCGCGCCGTCGGTGCTGATCGGCGTGCGGGCCTGAGCCTCGACACCGATGCCCATGAGCCGTTCGATGTCGCCGACCAATTCCGTCAGAGGCTGACCGATTCGGTCGCGCAACAGGTGCAGCTCGCCCGCCAGGGCGACGATCCGGCGGTGCCCCACCTCCGAGTACCGTTCGGCCGGACCGGGATCGGCTATGGCGTCGGCCAGACCGGCCTGCTCCGACTGCTCGCCGGGCAGGGCGCTACCGAGCGCCGCATCGAGTGCCTGCGGGTCGTCGACGCGACCCGCGGTGCCGTACCCGCCGCGGATCTCGAGTTCCCGGGCGCGCTGCGAGAGTGCCCGCAGATCCGTCGGCCCGATCTGCCATCGAGAGCCGGTGAGGATGCGCATCGCCGAGCTACCGGCAGTGGGATCTGCCACCAGCCGCAGCATCGCGATGATGTCGGCCACCTCGGGAACGTGCAGCAATCCGCCGAGCCCGACGACCTCCACCGGTAATCCGCGGCTGCGTAACACCTCAGCGATCGGCTCGGCGTCGGCGTTGCGGCGCACCAGAACCGCGGCGGTGGGCGGCGGCCGATCCTGCTCGAGGGCGGCGCGGTACTCCCCCGCGATCCGGTCGGCGATCCACTCTCGTTCGTCCGGAACGGTGTCGGTGACGGCCAGTCGGACATCCCCGCGAACCGCACCAGGGCGGGCTCGCAGAGTCGGCACCGGCACACCGACGCGGCGCAGTGGATCGGTGATCAGGTTGGCCAGGGTCAATGCCTCGGGCGGATTTCGCCAGCTGGTGAGCAGCTCGAGCCGAGGTGCAGGGCTTCCGTCGGCCTTGGGAAAATCGGTGGCGAACCGAGGCAGGTTCGCTGCGGACGCGCCGCGCCACCCGTAGATGGACTGCATCGGATCGCCGACGGCAGTCAGGGCCAATTGCGGGTCGCTACCGGATCCGAACAGGGACGACAGCAGAACGCGTTGGGCATGCCCGGTGTCCTGGTACTCGTCGAGCAGCACGAGCCGGAAGCGTTGCCGCTCTGCGATTCCCACCTCGGCATGCTCGGCTGCGACCCGCGCCGCCATCGACATCTGCGAACCGAAATCCAGTGCGCCCTCACGCCGCAGAGTCTGCGCCAGCCGTTCCACCAACGGCAACAACTCGATTCGTTGATGTTGCGCGTCGAGGATGTTCAGCAACTCCTTGGTGGGGCCGCCGCGTTGTCGCGGACCCGGACCGAGAGTATGCACCAGTTTCTCCAGCTCCACATGCGCATGGCGCAGATCCTCGGGATCGACCAGATGCTCGGCCAACTGCCCGGAGAGCGCCAGTACCGCCTCGGTCACCGACGTGGGGTTGCGGTCGGTGTCCAGGTCGCCGTCCCAGGTACTGACCACACGGTGGGCCAGCTGCCACAGCTCGGTTTCCGAGAGCAGTGTCGCGGACGGTTCGATCGGCAACAGCAAGCCGTGCTCGGTGAGCAATCGGCCTGCGTAGGAGTGGTAGGTACTCACTTCCGGCTCGGCACCGAGGATTCGCTCGCGCAGTGCCAGGCTGGGGTCGAGTGCGCGTACCAGATCGGATCCGGCCAACCGAGCCAGTCGCGCTCGAATCCGAGAGGTCAACTGCTGTGCTGCTTTTCGAGTGAAGGTCAGACCCAAGACCTGGTCCGGGTCGACGAAACCGTTGGCCACCATCCACACCACGCGGGCAGCCATGGTCTCGGTCTTGCCCGCACCTGCCCCCGCGACGACGAGCGTCGGGCCGGGCGGGGCTGCGATCACCGCGGCTTGTTCGTCGGTCGGTGGATGCTTCTGCCCGAGCGCCCGGGCGAGTTCGACCGGCGACACCCGCACCGAACCGGTCCGTGTCTTCGTCGCTGTCGTCATTGTTCGGTCACCTGCCTACCCGTCTCGTGTGCCGGGCAACTGGACTTGACCGGGCAGTGCCTGCATCCGTCGTTGATCCGCGCCTCGAACGTGGGTCCCTGCGTTGCCGATGCGGCCTGGTGCACGGTGTCTCGCCATTCCTCGAGTTTCTCCGGTGTCGGCACTTCCTGGACACGCTGCGTCGCCCCGTCCTTGTTGTGGGGTTTGGCCACGAACACCAGCCGCGCTCCGCCTGGTTCGCCCGCGGGTTCGCCCTCGATGGCACCGGCTGCCGCGGCGACCTGGTAGGTGGCCAGCTGGTGGTGGCTCTGAGCATCATCCTTGGACATCACGGTCTTCGCCGTCTTGACGTCGATGATCACGGGCCGACCGTCCGGATCGTGCTCGAGTCGGTCGATGCGCCCGCGCAACGCCACCGCCGGCTCGTCCTCCGACCGAGCGTCGAGTATGCCGTCGACGCGCACTTCGACTCCGGCCTCGGTGAGCTCGCCTCGACTGCCCTGCAGCCAGGCCTCGAAGGTCTCGAGCATCGCCCCGGTTCGGTCGAGCTCGTGCCGTGAGAACCACTGCGATCCGAGATCGACTGCATCCCATGCCGTTTCGAGAGCACGACGGAGTTGCTCCGGTGGTATGCGACCGGCCACCGCCTGGACGAGAGTGTGCACGAGCGTGCCGGTGACCGCATGGGTGTTGGTGCCGTCGTTGCCGCCGTGTCGTTCGAGCATCCACCGCAGCGGACAGGTGGTGAGTTGTTCCACCGTGGACGGCGACAGTGGCACCGGACCGTCGCCGAGCTGCCACAGCGGCGCGTCGGTACTGGGCCCTGCCACCCCGAACCACTCGTCGGGATGCGCGCCGCGGACACCGGCGTCGGCAAGAGTGGCCAGATGCCGGGCCGCTCGGGCTCGCTTGTCCGGATCCTGCTGAGCGACAACCGGATCGCACACCACACTCCGGAGTTCGGCCACCAGCATGGGCAGCGCCAACACTCGGTGCGCAGTCTCCGGCCCGGGGAGCTCGGGTGCGAGATCCGACTCCCCTCCGCCTTCGACGCCGCGTAGTTCGTCCACGAATCGCGACCGGACCAGATCGGCATCTCCGGTACTGGAATCGACGGCGGTGACGAGCAGGGTCGATCGAGCGCGGCTGCACGCCACCAGAAACAGCGTGCGCTCCTCGGCCAGCAACGGTGCCGACTTCGACAGTCGCCCGTCGAGCGCCGCAGCGGCGTCGACCTTGCCGGACGCGAGGTCGACCAGGGTGTCGGTGCCCAGGAGGCTGCCGCGTGACCGCAGACCCGGCCACAGCCCTTCCTGCACCCCGGCCACCGCGACGAGCTCCCATTCCCGACCCGCGGCAGAATGCGCGCTCAGCAGCGTCACCGCGTCGGCTCGAACCGTGGGTCGGGTTGAGTTCAGAGTGGGAATCTCTTGCTGCGCAATATAATCGAGGAATCCACCGATCTGCGCCCGCGGCAATCTGTCGACGTATGCTGCCGCCGCGTCGAACAGTGCCACCACCGCATCCAGGTCGCGGTCGGCCTGGGCACCGGCCGAACCACCCCAGGCGGACGCGGCGGCCCAACGCCGCTCGAGTCCCGATGCCTGCCACGCCGCCCACAACACGTCCTCGACACCGCGGCCCGTGCGGGCGAGCGCTCGCGCCTTCCGGACCACACCGAGAGCTCGGCGCAACGGGGCGGACTCCACGTCCGAGAGTCCGCCGATCCACCCGGCGCTCCCCCGAGCGTCGTCGGTGAGTGCGACCCTGAGGAGTTCGGCCGAGTCGCGCTCGCCGCCCGATGCCAACTCGAGCCGGCGCACGCCCCGGCGCAATCGCCGCAGACCCACCGGGTCGGCTCCACCGATCGGCCCGGAGAGCAGCGCGAGTGCATCTTCACCGTCGAAGCTCGGGTCGGAGATCGCCCGCAGTACCAGCAGGAGACCCACGGCTCCGTGCTGGCGGTGCAGCGGCAGCTCCGAGGTCGGGGTGATCATCGGAACCCCTGCGCCGTGCAGAGCCCGACGCAACGGTGCGAGGGTGCGCGGCACGGATCGCACCACGATCGCCATCTCGGACCACGGCATGCCGTCGATCAGGTGGGCACGACGCATGGCGTCGGCGATGATCGCCGCCTCCTTCGCGGGCGAGGACACGACGTGCACTCGCGCTGCCGGTGCACCGAATCGGGCGGTGCCCACCGGTTCGGGACAGCGGTGCCGACCGAGCCCGGGCAGCCGTCCGGCGACGATGTCGGTCAGTTCCGCGACCTCGGGCACCGACCGGTGATTGCGAGTGAGCAGCACACGACGCGGCGAATCCACCTCGACCAGGTCGGCCACGAAGGTGGGGTCGGCCCCCCGAAATGTGAACACGGCTTGATCGGGATCCCCGGCGACGACGGTGGATTCGGTGTCGGTGCCGATCAGCCGAACCAGCTGTGCCGCTTGCGGATCGAGGTGCTGCGCGTCGTCGACGACGAGGTGCCGGATGCGTGCGCGTTCGCTGCGCAGCAGTTCGGGATCGGTGGCGAACGCCATGAGCGCGGCACCGATCAGCTCGGCGGCGTCCAGACCGGGTGCCGTTGCTCCGGCCGCTTCCACTCCGACGGCACCGCGCAACAACATGGCCTGCTCGTAGCCGGCCGCGAACCTCCCGACGGCAACCCACTCGGGTCGGCCGTGCTTGCGCCCGAGTTTGATCAGGTCTTCCGGACCGATCCCGCGCTCGGCGGACCTGAGCATCATGTCTCGCACCGCGGTGACGAATCCCGCGGTGCCCAGTGCCGGACGCAGTCGCTCCGGCCAGTCGCCTGCCCCGTCCTCGAGATCGCCGCGCAGCATCTCGCGCACCACGGCGTCCTGCTCGGCACCGGTCAGCAGGCGCGGTGGCGGATTGCCGTAGAGCGAGGCCTGCAGCCGCAGCACCGCGAAGGCGTAGGAGTGCACCGTGCGCACCAACGGTTCACGGGTCGCTCGGAGTGCGTGATCGCCGCTGAAGAGACCCGAGGTGATCACCTCACGCACCGCGGTTGCCGCCCGTTTGGACTGGGTGAGCACCAGAACCGACTCCGGATCGCCGGTGACGATGCGCGAGACGGCGTAGTCGGCCACGAGCGAGGTCTTACCCGTGCCGGGGCCACCGAGGATCTGCCATGGATTCCATCGCGGTGCGCCCTTCGCGGCCTCGGCTGCCGCGTCGGGTGTCGACGCCAGCAGCCGAGCTACCGGGCCGCTCCACTCCCGAGCCGGGCGAGCCACCTTGGGTGCCCGGACGAGAGTGACCGTCGCGCCGTGTCTGCCGTCCGAGCTCATGACACAGATGCAATCACGAGCCACCGACACATCGACCGTCGCCCGGACGGAGCGCCGGCCGCGCTCAGTCGAGCAGCCCGTCCCGCAGCGCCCGCAGAACCGCACTTGTTCTGTCGTTCGCACCGAGTTTGAGAATGGCCGAGGACATGTGGTTCTTGACGGTTCCCTCGGCCAGATGCAATGCATCGGCAATCGACCTGTTGGTGTACCCGCTTGCGACGAGCCGTAGGACGTCGATCTCGCGGGCTGTGAGTGTGTCGGCGACTCCGAAGTCGCTCGGGCCGTGCTTCCCGGTCCGAAAAGCGTCCAGCAATCTCTCGGTGATGGCGGGTTGTGCCAAGGTGCGCCCGGCCGCGAGTTCACGTACGGCACCGCCGAGCCGCTCGAAGGTCACGTCCTTGAGCAGGTAACCCTTCGCGCCCGCACGTAGCGCCCCGAGCACCAACTCGTCGTCGTCGAACGTCGTCAGCACCAGGACCGGAACCGTGATTCCTCTGTCCTGCAATGCCCGAAGCGTCCACAGTCCGTCGAACCGCGGCATGCGTAGATCGAGCAACACCACATCGGGAGGATCGAGTTCGATCGACGCGACCGCAGCAGCGCCGTCGTCCGCCTCGCCGGTCACCTCGATGTCGGGGTCCAGTTCGAGCAGGCTGCGGATACCCTGCCGAACCAGAGTGTGGTCGTCGACGATCAAGACCGTGATCACGGTGCGGGCACCGTCGCCTGGACCGCGAACCCGCGATCGACCGAGAACGTGACCGTGCCGCCCAGTCCTTCGATGCGTTCTCGGATTCCTTGCAGCCCGTGCCCCGGCTCGAAATCGGCCGACGCCCGGCCGTCGTCGCGCACCGAGACCGACAGCGCACCGGCCGGATCCGCAGTCACCTCTATCCACATCTCATCGGCATTCGCATGGCGAATGGTGTTGGTGATCATCTCCTGCACGCAGCGCACCACCGCCACCGCGCGAGCGTCGTCGACCCGAATCTCGGGGTCGACCGTCAGATGCACAACGGGTTCGGGCAGTTGCGCAACCAGACGATCGAGCGACTCCCCCAGCACCGGAGTCCTGCTGCGCACCTCGCCGACGGTCGCCCGGACGTCGCCGAGCAGGTCACGTGCGATGGTTCGGGCCCGAACGACATGCTCGCGCGCGGGCTCGGGGACCTGATGGGACGCCACCTCGAGTTCGAGGCTCAGAGCGGTGAGCTGATGGCCGAGCACGTCGTGCAACTCTCGCGCGATTCGCAAGCGCTCGTCGGCACGGGAGGAATCGTCCAACAACGCACTGGCAGTGCGTAATTCGGCGTGCGCGACCGCGAGTTCCCGACGCAACCGAGCCTGCCGCAGCTGCGCGGTCACCGACAACGCACTGGCCACCTGCAGCGCTCCGTAGATCGATGCGATCAGCGCGATCTCCGACATCCGTCCACCCCGGATCGCAACCGACACCCCCACACAGCAGGTGAAGACCGCAACGATGACCGCCACCGACGAGCCGGACACCCGGTACACGGCGAACGTCGAGGTGAAGACCAGCAGAATGGGCAACCAACCTGCCGTCGGGGCGGTCAGCACCAGAACCGGTGCCAGCACCACCTGTGCGGCGAAGCATGCGCGAACGAGACGATCCGGCAGCCGGTCTTCCCACCACATGCCCGCGGTCTGCACGAGCAGGAAGGCTGCGAACAGCGCAGCCCAGACCCAACGCGGAACCGAGAGGCCGTCGGCGATCGACCGATCGAAGACGACGAGAGCGCCCATCGCAACCGCGAGCGCGGACACGAACGCACCGGCCAGAACGTCGGGTCCGAGGCGTCTCATTCTGTCGACCCTATCGCCGGCTCCGCCCGTACACCCCTGCCGAAAGTCACGATCACCATCGGTGACCATCGGCACCTGTGCGCAGGCCACGGCGGATCTAGCGTCGAGATCGACACGATCGAGAAGGGAGCATCGGATGGCAGCGATCGACGTTCGAGACATCACCCAGCGGTATCGGGAGCGGACCGCCCTGGCAGGAGTGCGCCTCACCGTGGCCGAAGGCGAGACGCACGGCCTGCTCGGGCGCAACGGTGCCGGCAAGACGACTCTGGTCGAAACCATTGCGGGCCTTCGCAAGCCGAGCTCGGGTGCCGTGCGAGTTCTGGGACTCGACCCCTCCACCGAGCGCGATCGAGTGCGAACCGTTCTGGGAGTTCAGCTGCAGTCCAGCGATCTTCACACCGCGCTCACCGTCGCCGAGCTGGTCGATCTGTTCGCCTCCTTCTACCGTCGACCTGCCGATCGAGACGCTCTCGTCCGTGCGGTGGGCCTGCACGAGCACCGCCGGGTGCGGTACGAGCGGCTGTCCGGAGGCCAGCAACAGCGGTTGTCGGTGGTCCTCGCCCTGATCGGTTCCCCTCGGGTCGTCCTGCTCGACGAGCTCACCACCGGACTCGATCCGGATGCACGACGCACCGTGTGGTGATTGATCGAGGACCTCCGCGCAGACGGTGTGACCATCCTGCTGGTCAGCCATCACATGGACGAGGTACACCGACTGTGCGATCGCATCACCGTCCTCGATCGAGGGTCCGTCGTGGCCACCGGCACACCGGATTCCCTGATTGCCGACGCCGGTCTCGGAGGCGACCACCGGGCCACCCTCGAAGACGCATTCCTGACGCTGACGGAACGGAGCTCGGCATGACCACACACGACATTCACGCAGCACCTCGTACGGGCATGCGCGCCACCGGCGCACTCGTCGGGGCCGAAATGCGCATGGTCACCCGGGACACGGCCGGACTGATCGTCCCCATCGCCCTCCCGGTTCTCGTACTGGTGATGAACGGCTCGGGTACTTCGGCGGAGATCGTCGGTCCTGGCGCGATCACCGCATTCGATCGCTTCGTACTGCCGCTTGCCCCGACCATGATCATCGCCGTCATCGGCATAGTGAACATGCCGAGCTTCCTTGCGCTCTATCGAAAGTCCGGCGTGCTGAAGCGGTTGTCGACGACACCGATCCGACCGGCGCAGGTGCTGGCTGCGCAGGTGATCACCAGCGCCGTCCAGGCGACACTCGGAATCGGTATCGCTCTGGCCACGGGTGCCCTGCTCTTCGGAATCACGCCCCCGCACAACCCCATCCTGGTTGCGGCCATCGTCGTGCTCGGTGCCGCAGCGATGTACTCGCTGGGGATCGTGGTGGCTGCCGTCGCACCCACAGCGAACTCGGCCGTCGCGATCGGCCTGACCCTGTTCCTCGTTCTCGGTGCCACCGGCGGACTGTTCGGACCGGTCGCGGATCTGCCGGAACCTGTTGCGGCCGTCGGTGAGGTACTCCCCTTCGGTGCCACCGTCACTGCGCTGGGATCTGCCTGGGCCGGAACGCCTGTCGACATCGTCGGACCCATCGGGCTCGTGATCACGGTGATCGCCGGAACCGCATGCGCGATCCGGTTGTTTCGCTGGTCCTAGCGCGATGCGGCATAGTGGTCGACGTGCCCGAGTTGAATCTGCATACGTTCGGACCCGCAGACGGTCCCGAAATCCTCGCCGTCCACGGTGTCACCGGCCACGGTGCCCGGTGGTGGGATCTCGCCGAGAACCACCTACCCGAGGCCAGGATTCTGGCACCCGACCTCATCGGGCACGGGCATTCGGAGTCCACACCGCCCTGGGACATCGACGCTCAGGTCACCGCGCTGAAATCCGTGCTCGACGCCCATGCGCGTGGACCGGTGGTGGTCCTCGGCCACTCGTACGGCGGCGCGTTGGCCGTGCACCTCGCGCAGAGGTTCCCCGAAACGGTACGCGCCCTGGTGCTGCTCGATCCCGCGATCGCGTTGCCGCCGGAGGAATTGCTCGAAGTGGCCGAGGCGACCGCGAAGTTCCCCGATTACACCGACGCCGACGAAGCGCGCTCGGAGAAGATCCACGGCGCGTGGGCCGACGTGCCGACCGAACTCCTCGACCGCGAGGTCGCCGAACATCTGGTTCCGGCCGAAGACGGGAAGGTCGCGTGGCGGATGTCCATTCCGGCCGTCGTCGCGACGTGGGGCGAGCTGGCCCGCCCGCTGGTCGTACCGGCCGAGAGCATCCCGACCATCGTGGTACGGGCGATGCGCGTCCAACCTCCCTATGTCACCGAAGAATTCCTCTCGGCGCTGCGAGACCGGCTGGGCGAGAACCTGCGTACCGTCGAACTCGACTGCGATCACATGGTGGGCCAGGCCAAGCCGGTCGAGGTCGCCGAACTGGTGCGATCCCTGCTGTAGATGGCCCCGATCACCGAAGCCCAGGTCGAGAGAGTTCGCGCGTTGGTCGCGTCGATCCCCCGGGGGTTCGTTGCCACCTACGGAGACATCGCAGCAGCCGCAGACCTGTCGAGCCCTCGCATCGTCGGATGGATCATGCGCACCGATTCTGCCGATCTGCCCTGGCATCGAGTCCTCGGCGCGAGTGGAAAGCCGGCCCCGCACCTGGCCTCGCGACAGCTCGAGACTCTGCGCACCGAAGGCGTACCGATACACGACGGGCGCGTGCCACTGACCTCGATTCGATTCGACTTCGGGGCGCTCCCACCGCCACGGCCGCCGACCACTAATCTCGGAGAATGAACATCAGGGACGCACTCGAGCAGTTCGACCCACGCCCCACGGCGAAGTACGCGCTGTCGAAGGCGAGCAGCTTCGTCGCGTCCGCCGGTCTCGTCGTCGACGAGGTCTCGGGCACCAGAGTGGCGGGGCACATCGATTTGACGGACGAGCACTTCACCCCGTGGGGCGTCGTTCACGGCGGCGTCTACACCACTGCCGTCGAGAGCGCCGCCAGCATCGGTGCCAGCGAGGCGGTCAAGGATCGCGGTGAGTTCGCAGTCGGCGTTCACAACGGCACCGACTTTCTCCGCGCCAGCAAGGGCGGTCGCGTCGACGTTGTCGCAGAACCGTTGCAGCAGGGCCGCGTTCAGCAACTGTGGCTGGTCACGATCACCGCCTCCGACAGCGGCAAGACCATCGCGCGTGGGCAGGTTCGCCTGCAGAACGTGCCGCTGCCGACATGACAGCGCCCGCACCATGACGCCGATCTGCGACGCGATCGTTCTCGCCGGCGGTCGAGGATCGAGGATGGCAGATCCCGAGCACCCCACTGCGCCGCAGGAGGTCGACAAGCCTGCCATGACCGTCGGCGGGCGTCGCATGGTCGACATCGCCGTGGACGCAGTATCGAGCTGTCGCAGAACGGTTCTGGTGGGTCCGACCCGCACCGGAGTGCCCGAGCACGTGGTTCAGACCCGCGAGTCTCCCGCAGGCGGTGGACCCGTCGCCGCCCTCGCCGCGGGCCTGCGATCACTCGACGACACTGCAGATTCGGACGGCACTGCAGATCTGGTGGTGGTCGTCGCGTCGGATCTGCCATTTCTCGACGCCACGGCGGTCGAATCGCTGATGGGTTCCATTTCACACTCGCAGACCGACGCCGTCTTTGCCCGCGACAGTGCGGGCCGCACGCAGTTCCTGCTCGGGATCTGGCGACAATCCGCACTGCGTTCGGCGCTGGCACAGCTGGATTCGGTGGAGGGCGCGCCCATGCGCACGGTCCTTCCGCCCGATCATCTGGTGATCGCGGTGTCCGGTGTCGAGGACTGCGACACCCCCGCCGATCTCCTCGCCGCCCGCCTCGCCGCACGGCCGTCGGAGACACTCGAGGTGAGCGAGGCACTCGAACGCATCCGGAGCCGGCTCTCCGCCCTATCGATTCGGCGAATTCCCCTGCAGGACAGCACCGGAACTGTCCTCGCAGAACCGCTCGTGACCCAGACTGCGTTGCCGGCAGTCGACATCTCCGCGATGGACGGCTACGCCGTCTGCGGCACCGAACCGTGGACGCTACGGTCCGACATCGCATACGCCGGAAGCTCCGACGTCGCCCGACTCACCGAAGGAACGGCCGTGCGCATCGCGACCGGCGCTGCGCTTCCGCCCGGAGCGACATCGGTGGTTCGCGACGAACACATGACCCGCGAGTCCGACGGTTCGGCTCGGCGTATGCCGACGGCCCCGCAGTCCGACGACACGCGTCGACGCGGCGAGGACTGGCTGCCCGGCACCGAGCTCGTCGCAGCAGGCACCCCGATCGATGCCGCCGTCCGGTCGCTCGCCGCCAGTGCAGAGGTGTTCGAGGTGGCGGTGCGCGGTCCGGTCCGAGGGCGAGTGGTCATCAGCGGCAACGAGATTCGATCCACCGGACCACTCGCTCCCGGCGAGACCAGGGATGTTCTCGGATCGGTGTTGCCGGAGTACCTGGCACACTGCGGCATCTCCGTCGTCGATGTGGCGCTGCTCGACGACACCCCAACGGGGTTCCGAGACGTGCTGACCCGAACCCAGGATGTGGACGTGATCATCGTCGTCGGGGCAACCGGAGGTGGGGCCGCAGATCAACTCCGTGCGACCCTCGCCGGCCTCGATGCCGAGACCGTCGTCGGGCGAATGCGGATGCGTCCCGGCGGTTCTCAGATCACCGCGGCACTGCCCGACGGCACGGTGGTGCTCGGCCTACCGGGGAACCCGTTGGCGGCCGTCGGCACCGCGATGCTCACCGCGCCCGCCATCGTCGATGCCCTGACCGGGAGAACGGTGCGCCCGCCGCGAATCGGCCTGTTGTCCAATGCCGCCGAGGTTCGATCCGCGGCTCCTCGCCTCGTCCCGGTCACCGCGGACGGCACGCGGTGGCGCGCAGACACCCAGGTCCGCACGGCGCACCTGGCCCACCTCGTCGGCCGCGACGCCCTGGCAGTGATTCCGGCCGAGGTCAGCGCCGACGAGCCGGTGACAATTCTTCCGTTGCCGCACCACTAGATTCACCGAGAGAGCGAACACCCTCGCGGTAGCGCGCGACCACGAGATCGACGATCGCGGCATGCACTCCGAGCGGTTGACCGACGCCGTCGGCCCCGGCGTCAGCCAAACGAGTGTGAAAGAGCCCGCGCGCCAACAGATACGACGCCACGAACACACGTTCGTGTCCGGCTTCTCGCAGAGTCGAGACCGCGTCGGACACGGTGGGGGTGCTGGTGGCGACGTAGCCGATACGCACCGGCACCCGAGCGACGTCGGCCAGCATCGCTGCCGCGCGTCGATGTTCTTCCAACGCCCGAGCGTCGGACGACCCTGCGGCAGCGAGCACGATGCAGTCACCCGCCTGCCATCCTGCATCGCGCAATCGGTCGACCATGACCTCGGCCAGCACGGGGTCGGGTCCGAGAGCACGGGTGACCGCGACCGACGTGTGGGCGCTGTCGGCGATCTCTCGCGGCACGTCGGTGTGCACGTGGTAGCCCGAGGCAAGGAAAGCGGGAACCACGACCGCCGACTCGGCGGTGTCGCGGAGCACCTCGGCCGGCGACGGCCCGAGGACGTCGACGAATGCCACCCGCGTGGTACCGATCTGCGTCGACACGGCATCGGCGAGTGCGGCGATCATCTCGACACCACGGGGGTTGCGGGTGCCGTGTGCAACCAACACCAGAGTCGGTGTCATCAGTACTTTCCCCCTTCTACGACGGCCGCACGTGCGGCCGATTCGTCGGAATCGCAGTCCGTTTCGGTCTCGATGTGATCGAGTGCGATGCGATAGCCGCGCTTGACCACGGTCTGGATCGCTTTCGGCGCGCCCAGCGAGGACCTGAGTCTGGTCATCGCGGTTTCCACCGCGTGGGTGTCTCCGCCTCCACCGGGCAGCGACGCCAACAGGTCCTCGCGGGAGACGACGCGTCCGGGATTGCGGGCCAGTGTCTTCATCAGCGCCATGCCTGCCGGGGACACCGGTCGAACTTCACCGTCGACCACCACGCACTTACCGCGGACACTGACCACGTGTCCGCCTGCATGCAGCCGACCGGTGCGCCTCGGCAATTCTTCGGCGATGTGCCGCGCGAGTGCCCCCAGACGCGCTCGTGTGGGCTGTGTGGTGGCCACGTCGAGTTGTTCGAGGGGCGCGGCCGTGACCGGTCCGACGCACACCGGCAGCACCCTCGATCGCATCGATTGCAGCAAGGGTTCGAGTACGCCGTTCTCGTCGGCCCGCATCAGCATCGACGCCACCGCCGGTGCCGAGGTGAAGCTGAGGGCGTCGAGATCGCCGACGATGACGGCTTCGATCATCCGGTCCATCGGGCTCTGGTCGTCGGGCGCGGTCCAGCGGTACACCGGCACCGGAACCACTTCGGCTCCCGCGCAGCGCAACACCTCGCAGAAATCGGGGACCGGCTCCCATTCGGTGGTCGCGCCGTGCAGCTGCACGGCGATACGTTTGCCCTCCACCCCTTCGGCGAGCAGATGTTCGAGTACCTCCGCCGAGGACTCCGAAACGGGTGACCATTCCTCGCGCAGATCGGCCGCTCGGATGGCTCCTTTGGCCTTCGGGCCGCGAGCCAGCAGGCGGGACGCGCCCAGTGCGCGCCCCAGTTCTTCTGCCCGACCCCACCCGTCCGCTGCCTCGATCCAGCCACGGAATCCGATTCCTGTTGTGGCCACGGTTATTTCGGGAGGATCAGCGATGACGGCGGCGGTGACGCGTTCGAGTTCGGCGTCGTCGGCCAATGGGATGATGCGAATCGCGGGGGCGTGCATCACGGTGGCACCGCGCCGCTCGAGCAGAGTCGCGAACTCCTCGGCCCGACGCGACGCGGTGATCCCGACGGTGAACCCGGCCAGAGGCGTTGCTGCCCCGGCGATTTCGCTCACGTAGATCCGCCGCGGACGAGCACGACGCCTTCGACGCAGGAGACCTCGAACGATCCGAGGGTGACCTGTGGGTCGTCGAGGCAGCGCCCGTCGGCCAGGGAGAAGACCTGCTTGAGCAGCGGCGATGCGACGGTGGGTTCCCCCCCTCGGTCTCCCACCAGCCCGCGTGACATCACTGCTGCGCGCCCGTACGGATCGATGTTGCCCACCGCGAACAACCGCCCGTCCGCGAGCAGAAACAGCGCCGCCTGGGTGCCCCCGCGCAGGAGCACCGCCACTCCACGCCCCGGAATCAGCGCGTCGAGTGTGCAGGCCGGGGTCCAATCACGAGCGAGGTCGTTCGGTACCGCTGTTGCTGACTTCACTGTTGATGAATCGATGACAGTCATGGCGCACCTCCTGGTCAGCTATTCCACGTTGCTTGTGTTTCTGGCCCGTTAAGTCGCGATTACTCGTCTGTGCACATGCACTCAGTCTCGTGACCTGCCGGTTGTCAGCTCCCGCGTCGACTCACGCGCCGATACGTGGCATTCCCATCAGCACGGGCACCTTGCGCACCCCGGACTCGTCGAACGCGATGGTGGGATCGGTCTCGTCCGGAGCATTGACGAAGGAGACGAACCGGCCGAGCTTCTCGTCGTCCTCGAGCACACCGGCCCACTCGTCCTTGTATCCGGCGACGTGGCGTTCCATGTCGGCCTCGAGCTCGGCACCGATGCCGAGACTGTCCTCGCACACGACGGCTCTGAGGTGATCGAGTCCCCCGTCCAGCGATTCGAGCCACGGCGCCGTGCGTTGCAGCCGATCGGCGGTACGCACGTAGAACATGAGGTAGCGGTCGATGTAGCTGACCAGGGTGGCATCGTCGAGGTTGGAGGCCAGCAGCTGCGCGTGCTTGGGTGACTGTCCGCCGTTGCCGCCCACGTACAGGTTCCAGCCGCCCTCCGTCGCGATGATTCCGACGTCCTTGCCGCGAGCCTCGGCGCATTCTCGCGCGCAACCCGAGACACCGAACTTGATCTTGTGCGGCGACCGTAGACCCCGGTAGCGGTTCTCGAGGTCGACCGCCATCCCCACCGAGTCCTGGACGCCGTAGCGGCACCACGTGGACCCCACGCAGCTCTTGACCGTCCGCAACGACTTCCCGTACGCCTGGCCCGATTCCATCCCGGCGTCGACGAGGCGCTTCCAGATCGCAGGCAACTGCTCCACCCGGGCACCGAACATGTCGATACGCTGGCCCCCGGTCACCTTGGTGTACAGCCCGAAGTCGCGAGCGACCTCACCGATGACGATGAGCTGCTCGGGCGTGCACTCGCCGCCGGGCATCCGGGGCACCACCGAGTACGTGCCGTTCTTCTGGATGTTGGCCAGGAAGTGATCGTTGGTGTCCTGCAACGACGCCTGCTCGCCGTCGAGAATGTGATCCGAGGACGTCGACGCGAGAATCGATGCCACGACGGGCTTGCAGATGTCGCAACCGGTTCCCGTGCCGTACTTGGCGATCAGCGACGAGAAGGTGCGGGTGTCGGTGGCCCGAACGATCTCGAACAGCTCGGCTCTGGACTGAGCGAAGTGCTCGCACAACGACTTCGAGAGCACCACACCGGATGCCGCCAGCAACGACTTGATGGACGGCAGGCATCCACCACAGGTGGTACCCGCGGTGGTACAGCTCTTCACGGCCGCCAGATCGCAGGCTCCGTCGGCGATCGCCGAACAGATGGCACCCTTGCTCACGCCGTTGCAGGAACAGATCTCGGCGTCGTCGGGCAGCGCACCGATACCGACCTGTTCGGCTGCCGGTGAGATCAGGGCACCCGGGTCGCCGGGCAATTCCCGTCCGACGAGCGGACGAAGCAACGAGTACGCGGAGGCATCGCCGACGAGGATGCCGCCGAGGAGCGTCTTGGCGTCGTCGGTCACGACGAGCTTGGCGTACGTGCCCTTGGGCGCGTCGCTGAACACGACCTCGAGTGCACCCGGTGTGGCCGCCATCGCGTCGCCGAAGCTCGCGACGTCGACGCCCATCAGCTTGAGCTTGGTGGACATGTCGGCGCCCGGGAATTGCGCTGCGCCGCCGAGCAATCGGTCGGCCACGACCTCCGCCGTCGAATATCCGGGGGCAACCAGGCCGTAGCACCGACCCTCGACCGCGGCACATTCGCCGATCGCGTAGACGGCAGGGTCGGAGGTACTGCAACCGATGTCGACCATGATGCCGCCGCGCTCACCGACCTCGAGGCCACTCTCGCGGGCCAGCCGATCCTGTGGACGCACGCCGGCGGAGAACACCAACAGCGCGGCGTCGATGGTGCTGCCGTCGCTCAGTTCGACTGTCAGGCCTGCGCTGTCGTTCTCGGAAATCGACGACGTGCCCACTCCCACGTGCACGTTCAACCCGAGTTCGGTGACGAGGCGAGCCAACAGCGCGCCGCCGCCCTCGTCCACCTGCAGTGGCATCAATCGTGGAGCGAACTCGATGACGTGCGGGGTCATACCCATCTTCTTCAGCGCGTTCGCCGCTTCCAGACCGAGGAGGCCACCGCCGACCACCACACCGACGGCTCCCGGTCCCGCGGCGTCTGCCCGGGCACGGATCTTGTCCAGGTCGTCGAGGGTGCGATAGACGAAGCACGCGGGCAGGTCGTGTCCGGTGATCGGCGGCACGAACGGGTAGGAACCGGTGGCGAGGACCAGAGCGTCGTATTCGACCGTATCGCCCGCCGAGGTCACGACGGTGCGGTGGTCACGGTCGATGCGATCGGCCCGTACTCCGGTGCGCATCTCGACCAGTGCGTCACCGGGATAGTCGTTGCCCGCCAGAGCGAGTTCCTTGTGGTCCCAGGCACCGACGTAGGACGACAGTCCCACCCTGTCGTACGCCGCCAGTGCCTCTTCGCACAGGACCGTGATCTTCCACTCTGCTGCCTCGTCGCGCGCACGCAACGCTTCGACGAATCGGTGTCCGACCATCCCGTGACCTACCACTACCGCGTTCTTCATTGCGGGTCCTTCCGATCTACGTTGCCGTGCAGTGTGTTTCGTTCTCACCGGTGATGGATCCTCAGACGGCCACCGGAGCGTCGGCATCGGCGGAGTTGGTCTTGCGCAGGTAGATCGCCCACGTGACGAGGGCGCACACGACATAGAAGGCGAGGAACACCCAGAACGCCGTCGTGGCCGACTTCGCTGTGCCCGAGTACGACGCCCGCAGCACCAGGTTGATTCCGACTCCACCGAGAGCACCGATCGCACCGGCGATGCCGATGAGTGCGCCGGACATCTTGCGTGACCAGTGCTGCTGCTCGTCGACCGTCATACCCTGCAGCGCAACCGATTTCGCGGCAAAGATTGCGGGAATCATCTTGTAGACCGAGCCGTTTCCGATACCGGAGAGCAGGAAGAGTGCAATGAATCCGACGACGAAGAGCACCATCACCGTGCCGCTGGCCGCCCCGGGAGTCGAATCGTCCCAGGTACTGGCCGCGACCAGAACTCCGGTGGCGAACGTCATGGCCACGAACGTGTACAGGGTGATCTTGCCGCCACCGATCTTGTCGGCGAGCTTGCCGCCGAACGGACGCGACAGCGATCCCAGCAACGGTCCGATGAAAGCGATCTGAGCGGCCTGCAGCGAAGCCTGCGCCTGCAGAGCGGGAGTCGAGGGTCCGCCGTCGGTGAGTCCGGCGAGGAAGTTGATCTGCAGTACCTGGCCGAACGCGAAGCTGAAGCCGATGAACGATCCGAACGTGCCGATGTACAGGAAGGCGATCCACCACGAGTCCGAGAACTTCAACACGTCGATCATGGAGCGCCCGTTGGTCTTCTGATTGTCCAGGTTGTCCATGTACAGCGCGGCACCGACGGCGGCGAGGGCGATGAAGACGAGATAGACCGCGCACACGATCTCGGGAGCGGTGTTACCGATGGTGGCGATGACCAACAAGCCGATGAGCTGGATGACGGGCACACCGATGTTGCCGCCGCCCGCGTTCAAGCCGAGAGCCCAACCCTTCTCACGTTGCGGATAGAACGCGTTGATGTTGGTCATCGAGGAAGCGAAGTTGCCGCCGCCGAGTCCGGCGAACGCCGCAACGATGATGTACGTGGTGTACGAGGCCGGGTTGAGCATGAAGTACATGGTCAACACGGTGGGGATCAGGAGCACCAGAGCGCTGAAGATGGTCCAGTTACGCCCGCCGAACTTGGCCGTGGCGAAGGTGTACGGAATCCGCAGGATCGCGCCGACGAGGGTGGGGACGGCGACGAGGAAGAATTTGCCCGCCGCGTCGATGCCGTAGACCGACAACGGCATGAACAGCACCATCACCGACCAGATCGACCAGATGGAGAATCCGACGTGCTCGGCGATGACCGACCAGATCAGATTGCGCTTGGCGATCTGTTTGCCGCCGGCCTCCCAGGCCTCGACGTCCTCGGAATTCCAGTGCGCGATGTGATGGTTGACGGAGACGGGGACTGTTCCGGGCGGAACCGTCGCCGTGGTGGCTGAGCCGGCATCTGCCGAAGCGCTGCGAGAAAGGCTGGTCACGTGTGGCCTCCTGATCGGTGTGTGGACCGAACATAGGAAAGCCATGTTGCAGCGGCGCTGCGTGCGGTGACGCGAAAGATTAACTTGGTCTCACGCGCTCACCGACACCGACGTGAGATGAAGCGTTAACGGTCGCTCTGCGTCACCAGGTGTCTTCGAGCATCCTCGGCCGGCAGCACAGGAACCCTCCGACCAGCAGAACCGCCACGCATCCGGTCAGCAGTACCAACGGCAGTCCCCATCCGCCGGACTGTGTGTGCAACAGCCCGAACAGAATCGGGCCGGTCGAGGACACCACATAACCGAGCCCCTGAGTGAATCCCGAGAGCGAGGACGATCCCACCGCGGTTCGTGTCCTGAGGTTGATCAGCGTCAGCGACATCGGGAAGGTCATCGTTCCCAGCCCGACCAGGCACACCCACACGACCGTACCGGCAGCAGGCGACCAGTGCAGTCCCGCGAACCCACAGAGATAACACACCGCGGCAACCACGACGAGACCGAAGGGATTGCGCAGTTTGGCGCACAGGGTCGGCGTGGCCAGCGAGGTGATCAACCCCATCGCACCGAACGCGGCGACCGATGCACCGGCCAACCCTTCGCCGATACCCGAGTCGATCAACAGCGTCGGCAGCCAGGTGAGCATGGAGTACGTGATCAGCGACGTCATCGCGAACATCGTGACCATTCCCCATGCCAGCGAGGAGCGATGAATCCGGCCGCCGGACCGGGTGTGCACTGCTGCCGAACCGGCCTCGCCCGAGACATCCTTCTCGTCACGGCTGCGTCGGGAGATCACGACGCCGAGCCACGGCAGTGCGGCGGCAACGCCGACGATCGCCCAGAGGCCGATCGAGAGCCGCCACCCGTTGGCATCGGCGATGGGGACCGCGAGCAGGGGCGGGATCATGGTGCTGATCTGCATCGCGCAGATGTAGATGGTGCTCACCACAGCGAGGCGATCGGAGAAATACCGTTTCACCAACGGCGGGATGACGACGTTCCCGATTCCCATTCCGGCGAGGGCGATCGCGGACAGGGCGAGCAGCGAGGCGGTGTTCGGCGCGAATGCACGGGTGGCCATGCCGATGGTGGTCAGCGCCATGGCCAGCAACGCGGCTCGCTCCAGACCGGTGCGCTTGGCGAGAAACGGTGTTGCCAGACCGAACACGGCGAACATCGCCGGAGGCAACATTCCGACGATGCCGATCACCGTGGTGCCGAAGTCGAGGTCGGTGCCGATCCTGCCGAACAGCGGGCTGATCGAGGTCACCGCCGCACGGAGCGTCAGTGCGGACAGAACGATGGCGGAGAAGACCAGAATTCGCCCGCGCAGGAGTGGGGTACCGACGATTCGGCCGGCGGGGACGGTGGGCGCACTCACCGCGCAATCATAGGATGACCGGATCATTGGGTGCAAAGTATTACTATCGACGCTGCAACGTCCCCGGCATGAGGAGCCCACGTGCGGCAGGTCCAGCGATCGAGCCTGATTTCCCAGGTAACGGCTGCGCTGCGCGCGGAGATCACCTCGCAGCGATGGCCGGTGGGTACCCGCATTCCCACCGAAGCCGAACTGTGCGAGATGACCGGTACCGGGCGCAACACCGTACGCGAAGCAGTACAGGCACTCGTTCATGCCGGCATGGTCGAACGCAGGCAGGGTTCGGGCACATTCGTCATGACGTGCTCCGACCTCGGCGGAACCCTGGGAAAGTACTTCTCGGACGCCCGGCACCGCGACGTCACCGAGCTACGCGAAACCCTGGAAGTCACTGCAGCGGCTCTCGCAGCCGACCGACGCGACGACGCCGACATCCGTGCCATGCTCGCCGCGCTCGCCGATCGCAACGCGGCGTGGTCCGACGCGACCCCGCTGGCCGATGCCGTTCGGATCGACGCACGCCTGCACCGGGCCATCGTCGCGGCCAGCCACAACGCCATCTATCTGGAGTTCTACGATTCGCTGCTGCCGGTGATCCACGACGCAATGCGCCACCATGCCGTCGAGCACGACGACGATTACATCGACGAACACACCGCGCTCGTGGCGGCGGTCATCGCCGGTGACGCCGCCCGTGCGATGCAGGCCGCCAGGTCACTGTTCCACGAACTCTCCGAGTCCCCAGCTCGCGCAGCGGAATTGCCGGCTCGCGCAGTGGAACTCACAGAATGAGGCGCACCAGATCTGCTGTTCGCGCCAAGCCGGGGAAGGCCTCCGCCGTCGATCGCGGATGAAGCGCGTGTACTGCGAGACGAAACATCAACGCGCGCAGCAACATCTGCGGCCATTCCGGTAGATCGTCCCAGCGGCCCACCAGACCGTCGTCGGCATCACCCCAGGAAAGTGCGTCCACCACGGCCACTCCGGCAGCCCAGGGTGCGGGACGCCAGTACGGGGTGATGTCGCTGATCCCGGGGGCATCGCTACCGGAGAACAACACCGTTCCGAACAGATCACCGTGTACCAACTGGTCGGGTGACTCGACGGGCTTGCGCAGTGTCGCAAGCTGTTTGACCAGTTCCAAACTGCTCTTGCCATCGCTGGACGACGGTTCGGGTGCGCCGGCGCCGCGAGCAGAGCGCAGCGGGACCGCTTCCCAGGCGGCTCTGTCGGCAGCAACGAACACGTCCACGTCGGCCCACGGGGCCACGGGAGGCTGAACCAGAAACCGGGGTCGCTCGAGTTGCGCGGTCGCCGCGTGCAACCGCATCGACAACGAGATCACCTCGTCGTGACGGGGCTCGGGTTCGCCGGCGACGAACGTGTCTGCGCGCCAGCCCGACACGACGTATCGGCCGTCGGTCGAACGCACGGGTCGGGCGAGACGGACCCCGTCGACGGTCAATGTCTCGCGCACCTTGGCCGACCAGGCGGCGCGGGCATGGTCTGCCACCGGAGACAGGACGACGTCACCCAGACGCCATCCACCGTCCCAGTCCGCACCGAGAGGTGCAGGCTCGACATCGCGCAGCCCGAACGTAGAGATCACGTGCTGAGGAGGTTCGACAGAGCTCACGAGCGCCACGCTACCGCCGATCGCGGTGCCGCTGCGGACGACGCGCACACACGGACAGCATCAGTACATGGGCAAATCGGGATCGATCCGCTTGGCCCACTCCACTATTCCGCCGTGCAGATGGGCGGCGTCCGAGAAACCGGCACCGACGAGAGCGGAGAGCACCTCCGCCGACCTGATGCCGGTTTTGCAGTAGAGCACGATGGGGACGTGCTGCGGTAGATCTGCCATCGCCGCGCCCGACAGGATTCGATCCTTGGGTATCGAACGCGCACCGGCGATACGGACGATGTCCCACTCCACCGGCTCACGCACGTCGATGAGGGCGATCTCGCGACCGGACTGCATCATGGCGTGCAGCTCCTCCGGGGTGATCGACTCGCCGATGGATTCGGTGGCCGGGACCACTCCGCAGAATGCCTCGTAATCGATGAGCTCGGTGATCGGCGTTCGATGCGGGTCCCGAGTCAGACCCACGGTTCGATAGCTCATCGCCAGCGCGTCGTAGATCATCAATCGACCCAGCAACGTCTCGCCGATTCCGGTGATCAGCTTGATGGCCTCGGTCACCATGACCGACCCGATGGACGCGCACAGCACCCCCAGCACCCCACCTTCGGCACACGAGGGCACCATGCCCGGCGGCGGAGCCTCGGGGTAGAGGTCGCGGTAGTTGATTCCCGCGTCGCCGGGGGCCTGATCCCAGAACACCGACACCTGCCCCTCGAACCGGTAGATCGAGCCCCAGACGTACGGGATTCCGACCAGCGCGGCCGCGTCGTTGACCAGGTATCGGGTGGCGAAGTTGTCGGTCCCGTCGAGCACGAGGTCGTACTGCCGAAAGAGCTCGAGCGCGTTCGACGAGTCGAGTCGAACACGGTGCAGCGCCACCTCGACGCCGTCGTTGAGTTCGAGAATCGAGTCCCTGGCGCTGTCGGCCTTCGGACGACCCACGTCGGACCGGCCGTGGATGATCTGCCGTTGCAGGTTCGACAGTTCGACATCGTCGAATTCCACGATGCCCAGAGTCCCGACGCCGGCGGCTGCGAGGTACAGCAGTGCGGGTGAGCCGAGTCCCCCGGCACCGACGACGAGCACGCGCGCGTTACGCAGTCGCTTCTGACCGTCGGTTCCCACGCTGGGGATGATCAGGTGCCTGCTGTACCGGGCGACGTCCTCGGGCGTCAGTTCGCCTGCGGGTTCGACCAGCGGGGGTAGATGGACCACGACGCAGCGACGCTCCTCGACTCGACACGGCGACCGGTTACCCGGCGCGCCACGTTCGAATCTAATCCCCCGGCCTGTCCTGAACGCAGCCGATCAGCCTCGCGGGTATGGCCACGGATTGAATCGGCACGTCTTGCCGTCCATGGGGACGACGCCCGCAGGGTCAAGTCGCGCGATGTCGTCGTTGGACGTCCCGAAGGTCTGCTGCATCATCACCGGTGCGAGCCCGCCGTCGGTCTCGCACGGTTGGTGCTGCTGGTAACCGATCGCGTGGCCGACCTCGTGATTGATCTGGTACTGGCGGTACGAGCCGATGTCGCCCTGGAACGAGATCGCCCCGCGCACCCATCTCGGCTCGTTCAACACCACTCGCTCGATGCCCGGGTTGTAGCAGGACACCTCGAGCTGGATGTCGTAGCCGCAGGCCTGTCGGATCGACATCTGCGAGGTCAACGAGATCCTGAAGTCGGGGTCGCCCTGATCGATTCGCCGAAATCCGAACCGTGGATCGTTGGTCCAACTCTTCGGGTTGGCGAGCGTCTGATCCACGAGACGGCCGAACGACTCGTCGCCGCCGAATCCGACGGTGTCCACGCCGTCCTCGACCTCGACCGTGTAGGTGAACACCCGCTCGGTACCTTGACCCACCTGCTCGGTGGTGCCCAACACCGTGCGCCAGGTTCCGGCTCCCTGTACCGCGAACGGACCTCCGTCGGGTAGTTCACCCGACGAGATCGACGCCGCGAAGTTACCGTCGGCCTGCGGCGGCACACCGATGATTCCGGTGCCCGACGTGGTATCCGAACTCAAGGTGCCGAATCCAGGATCGGCGTTGGTGGACTGCGCTGCAGAGCCGGTGACGGGGTCACCGGTACGCACGGCATCGAACACGACGAGCGCGGTCACCACGATCAGGATCGGAACCGCGTACGCCCGCCAGCCGTACGTGGACGCGAACTTTCCGAGCTTGCTCTGCTTCCTGATGTCGCGATCCGGACGACGACTGCGTTGCTTGACCTCGCGTTGCGTCGGGTCCCACTGCGCCCGGAGCGGTTGATGCGACCCGCGACTTCCCACGGTGCGTGGGAAGTCGTCCGACCGATCGTCGTCACTCTCGTCGACGCCGCCCGACTGCACACCACCGCGGATCCGCGGCCCGCCTCGGTCAGTCACTCGATCACGATCTCACAATCCTCACCGCTCGCTGCTCGGCACGCCGATACAGGGAACGGAACTATCGGGTTTCAGGTACGAAAACATGGTACGAACAAACCGCTCGACGTGATCCGGTATTGCTCACTTTCGGCAACGGTCCCCCAGGATCCCGTGAGTGCAGGCGGCCACGAGTATCGTTGCCCGTGATCTGCGCTACGAGCGGTCCGAACCGACGGCCACCCGCCGGAAGTTCATGCCGGACCGTTCGTTGTCGAACCAAGACGAGCGCAGCTGTCGACGCGGATGGGAACAGAATTGATGACAGATCTCGATGACCGGCGGTCTTCCGACCGGCCGGCCACCACCGGCAATCGCCGCAGCGCACGGCTGCCGCGCGATGCCCGTCGGGCGCAACTGCTCGCTGCCGCGAGCGAAATATTCGTGACCCGCGGATATCACGCATCCGGAATGGACGAGATCGCCGAATGCGCGGGCGTGAGCAAGCCTGTCCTGTACCAACACTTCCCCGGAAAACTGGAGCTGTATCTGGCGGTGCTGCAGAGCTACGTCGATACCCTGATCGCGGGAGTGCGTCAGGCCCTGCGCTCGACCACGGACAATCGTCAGCGCGTTCGAGCCGCGGTGCTGGCGTTCTACGATTTCGTCGACACCGACACACAGGGATTCCGCCTGGTCTTCGAGTCCGATCTGATGGGCGACCCGCAGGTCAACGCGCGCGTCGAGCAGGCAACCGAAGCGTGTGTCGACGCCGTCTTCGACCTGGTTGCCCACGACTCCGGACTCGATCCCTACCGGGCCCGCGTACTGGCTGTCGGCCTGGTCGGTGCCAGCCAATTCACCGCTCGGTACTGGCTCGAAGCCGACCGGCCGATTTCCAAGGAAGACGCCGTCGACACCACGGTGTCGCTGGCCTGGGGCGGTCTGTCGCACGTTCCCCTGCAGGCACCGTAGATCCGGACCAACGAACGCAACACGCCCCTCACTCGATACGAGTGAGGGGCGTGTCGTGCGTTCCGCGCAGTCTCAGGCGGTCGCGAATCCGACCTTCCGAGCATCGGACGGGCCGATCTCGACGTACGACACCTTGGAAGCCTGAATCAAGAACTTGCGTCCCTTCTCGTCCTCCAACGACAGCACTCCGTCCTTACCGGCGAAGGCGGTCGATACGAGCGCTTCGACCTCGGCCGGGGACTGCGTGCTGTTCACGACGAGCTCACGGGAACTCTCCGAAACACCGATCTTGACCTCCACGGTCAACCTCCGAACTCTCGACAACTCTGCTCACGCCAGGCTAGTGCAGCGGCGTCGAACCAGACGCCCGACGCCCTGTGCTGTCAGCGAACACCGACCACAGTGGTCAGTCCAGGCCGAGTGAGGACATCCGTTCCGCGTGCTGTTCCTGCATGCGATCGAACAGTGCGACGACGCCGTTGAGGTCTCCCGACGCGGTGATGACGAGATCGGTCAGCGACTCGCGGCGAGCGAGCACGAACTGCGCCTGGGTGATGGCTTCACCGAGCAGACGACGACCCCACAGCATCAGTCGTGCCTTGTCCTGAGTGCTCGCACGAACCCGGTCGGACACCTCGTGCACCACGAACTCCGAGTGTCCGGTCTCGGCGAGCACGTCGCGAACGATCTCGGCCACCTCGGGGTCGAGACTGTGCGCGATCTGCCGGTAGAAATCGGCCGCGATGCCGTCACCCACGTACGCCTTGACCAACGACTCCAACCACGTCGAGGGAGTCGTCGACTCGTGGTACTCGTCCAGAGCGCGAACGAACGGATCCATCAAGGCATAGACGTCGAGACCGCGGTCCGACAAGGCTTTCTGCAGTGTCTCGAAGTGGCTCATCTCGGCGGCCGCCATGCTCGCCAGCGCGACGCGACCCTCCATGGACGGAGCCATTCGAGCGTCATCCGCCAGTCGATAGAACGCAGAGATCTCGCCGTATGCGAGCACCGCGAACAGATCCGGAATACCGGGGTGATCGTGGGCGATCGCCGGCTCGACTCGGCCCGACTCGACGAGCGTGGTGGGTGAATCTGCGGACGACGGCTCCGACGAATGGGCTCCCATGTGGCAATCGTAGTCCGGTGCCCGACGCCTCGTCGCGGCGCGCGCCGGACCTGTCGTGACCTGCCGACAATGGAGAATTCCGTTCGGCAAGCTACCATGGTGCTCGATCGTCGCTCGCGGACCGATGAAACGGACCGAAGAAGCACGCGACGGTCATCGATAATGTGTGCGCACCTGATCCGGGTCGCCTCGACAGCTTCGCCGCAGCGGACATCGCAGTTCGCGGCCGCGCTGAGGCTGACGGCGACATCACATCGGATCGAGGGCATCGACTTCGGCCGGCAATAGGCCTATGCCCTTCCTCGTGCGCACGTTCGACCACGAGGAAGGCCAGTCCCCTGAGCAAGATAGTCATCGACCAAGAGTCCGACACCGGCGACAACACGCTGTCGGCGCAGCTGGACGACACGCACGTGCCTCCCACTTTCGCCGAGCTGAACGTGGATCCCACCATCGTTCGTGCGCTCTCCGAGATGGGAATCGAGCGCACGTTCGCCATCCAGGAATTGACGCTGCCGCTCGCCATCGCGGGCGACGACCTCATCGGTCAGGCACGTACCGGAATGGGCAAGACCTTCGGCTTCGGTGTGCCCCTGCTGCACCGACTCGCCACGGACAACTCCGGCACCTCCCCGCTCGACGGCACCCCCCGCGCCCTGGTGATCGTGCCGACGCGTGAACTGTGCGTTCAGGTCAGCTCCGACCTCGAGAACGCGTCCAAGTACCTCAGCGGCGCGAACGGCCCCGTCAAGGTGCTCTCCATCTACGGCGGCCGTCCGTACGAGGCGCAGATCAGCGCGTTGCAGAACGGCGTCGACGTCGTCGTCGGCACCCCGGGCCGACTGCTCGACCTCGCCAAGCAGAACCACCTGATCCTCGGCAAGGTCGGCGTCCTGGTTCTCGACGAGGCCGACGAGATGCTCGACCTCGGGTTCCTCCCCGACATCGAACGCATCCTCGGCATGGTTCCCGACAAGCGTCAGACGATGCTGTTCTCTGCCACGATGCCGGGGCCGATCATCACCCTGGCCCGGACGTTCCTCACGCAGCCGACGCACATCCGCGCCGAAGAGGCGGAGTCCTCGGCCGTCCACGACCGCACTGCTCAGCACGTCTACCGGGCCCACGCCCTCGACAAGGTCGAGATGGTCGCCAAGGTCCTCAAGGCCGAAGGTCGCGGCGCGACGATGGTGTTCACCCGCACCAAACGCACCGCACAGAAGGTTGCCGACGAACTGGCCGAACGCGGATATTCGGTCGGTGCCGTGCACGGTGACCTCGGCCAGGTCCAGCGCGAGAAGGCCCTCAAGTCGTTCCGGACGGGCAAGATCGACGTTCTGGTGGCTACCGACGTCGCAGCCCGCGGCATCGACATCGACGACGTCACCCACGTCATCAACTACCAGTGCCCCGAGGACGAGAAGACCTACGTGCACCGCATCGGCCGCACCGGCCGTGCAGGACGCACCGGCATCGCGGTCACTCTGGTCGACTGGGACGACATCCCCCGTTGGCAGCTGATCGACAAGGCGCTCGATCTCGGCATGCCGGATCCGGTCGAGACCTACTCGAGCTCGCCGCATCTGTTCACCGATCTCGGTATCGCCACCGACGCCACCGGCACGGTGCGCAAGGCACCCTCGCGCGCCCCGGAGAAGGCGGACGAAGACGGCGAGGCGAACACGGCAGCGCCTGCGGCCGACGCGTCGCCGGCGAGCAAGCCCCGCCGCTCGCGCAGTCGCAGGCGCACCCGCGCAGGGCAGGACGGCGACAACGCCGCCGCAACCTCCGGTGCGCAGGCCGATTCCGCATCTACCGCGGATTCGGTTGCCGAACGATCGGATACGTCGGACGCGTCGTCCGCGGACACGGTCACCAAGACTGCTCCGCGCCGCCGCAGGCGTCGTCGCCCCAGTGGGTCGTCCGCCGATGCCGGACCGTCGACTGCGAGCGCATCGGAGTAATCTCCCGCCGTGCTGGCTCCAGAACGTCGGACGAGAACCGACCTCGTCGTCGCCGCCGTCATCGCAGTGGTGGTGGTGGTTGCCGCGAGCATCGCGTGGTTCACCGGTGATGCTCGCGGGACTGCATCGATAACGGCCGAGGAGCCACTGCCTCAGGCCGAGCCCGCGACCGCGGTGCCCACGGCGCTCACCGAATTGTGGCGCGCGCCGAGCGCAGCGACGGATTCGACGCGAACTCCCCTCCCTGTCGTCACCGGATCCACGGTGGTGACTGCGGACGGGGGCTCCGTCCTGGGCCGCGATCCACGCTCGGGTGAGCAATCCTGGTCGTACACACGCGATCTCCCGCTCTGCTCGGTGGTCGCGTCGTGGAACACAGCGGTGACGGTCTACCGCGACGACCGCGGCTGCTCTCAGGTGACCGAGCTCGACGGGCCCACCGGAGAACGCAAGGCACAGCGCACATCCGATGCCGACGTTGCGGTCCGCCTCTCCTCCGACGGCACCTACGTGACATCGAGGGGCGAGACCCGCATGGAGCTGTGGCGGTCGGACCTGGTGCGCACCCTCGAATACGGTCGAGTCGATGCCCCGGTCAATCCCGGTAGTCAGCCGAGAACCGGATGCACACTGCTGTCCTCGGCGTCGACGAACTCACGTACGGCCGTACTCGAACAATGCCCCGGCGAGGCCGCCGCCCGATTGTCGCTGATCAATCCCGCGCCCAAGGACGCCAGTGAACCCGAGGAGTACGGGTCGACGGTGGTGCCGGAACTCGTTCCCGAATCCGACGCACCGACTGCCGGACGGATCATCGCGATCACGGGCGGCATTGTGGCGCTGTACATCCCAGCGGCGAACGGCGCACCCGACCGGGTGGGACTCTTCGACGACGCGGCCGCGAGAGTATCCGAATTCCCTCTCCCGGCCGGCTCTTCCCCAACCCTGGACTCCCCGAATTTCCCTGCGACGAAAGCAGGTTCGGTGCTCACCTGGTTCACCGGCGCGGGAATCCTTGCGTTCGACGCCGACAACCTCGGTCCTCTGTGGACCGTCCCCGGAGCCCTCGGGAGTGGGGGGGTCATGGCCGGCCGACTTCTCGTACCCGTGCCCGACGGCATCTCGGTGGTCGATCTGTCCACCGGTAACGCGACGGCCGACATTCCAGTCGATCGAGGCGATTACGACGGCCCGATTCAGATGGCGGTGATCGGCGATGTGGTCGTCGAGCAACGCGGTTCCGACGTGGTCGCTCTCGGCTGACTCGCTCGCACGGGCTTCGTTCTACCCCGCCGGATCGTAGGTCTTCAGATCGGCTTCGCCGTCCCAGTACGCCAGCAGATTCTCGGCGAGTTCTCGATAGGCCTGCGCGCCCTTGTTCTTTCGGCCCGAGAGTACGGTCGCGCCCGATGCACTGGCTTCGGCGAAGCGTACGGTCCGCGGAATCGGCGGCGCGAGCACCGGCAACGAATAGCGGTCCGAGACATCGCCGAGCACGTCCCTGCTGTGCGTGGTGCGGGCATCGAACAGTGTGGGAAGAGCCCCGAGCAGCGCCAGGTCGGGGTTGGTGATCTGCTGCACCTCGGACACCGTTCGCAACAACTGCCCGACCCCGCGATGCGCGAGAGTCTCGCACTGCAGGGGCACCAACACCGACTGTGCGGCGGTGAGGCCGTTGAGGGTCAGCACTCCCAGCGACGGCGGACAGTCGATGACGACGACATCGAAATCCTCGAGGATCGGTGCGAGCGCCCGCTTGAGTGCGAATTCGCGACCCGCACGCATCAGCAGCAACGCTTCCGCTCCGGCGAGATCGATCGTCGCCGGCAGCAGCACGATTCCTTCCGCAGTCTCGATCAGTACGTCCTCGACCTTCGCATCCCCGGTCAGCACTTCGTGGACCGAGGAATCGAGCTTGTCCGGGTTGTGTCCGAGGGAGAACGTCAGACAGCCCTGTGGGTCGAGGTCGACCACCAGGACTCGTCGATCGAGAGCATGCAACGCAGCCGCGAGCGAAGCCACCGTGGTGGTCTTGGCGACGCCGCCCTTCTGATTCGCTACCGCGAGAATTGTCGTCACGGCCCTGATCCTTGCTTACATCGAGCCGATGAGCGAGGGTTCGGCATCTCTCGGGCGCGTCTAGTGCATCGCGATCGGTGCCGCGGCTCGCTGTGTCACGTGCTTCGTCCTGGGCAGGAAGAACGCGGGAACGAACGTCACGACGATCAGAACCAACGCAACCATGAAGGTGGTGCCGAACGCCCTGGCCGAGATGTCGAAGGCCTCGACCTGGCTGGTCGCAGTCGATGCGGGCTTCTGCTGAGCGGTCAGCACCACCGACATCAACGCCGTACCTATCGAGCCGGCCGCTTGCTGAACGATGTTCATCAAGGTCGAGCCGCGTGCAACCGTGTCGTCGGTCAGCGTCTGCAGGGCGGCCGTCATGATGGGCATCATCGTCGAACCGAGGCCGAGCCCCATGACGAACAGTGCGCCGATGAGCAGAGTGTAGGAGGTGTCGGTGCCGACCTGCGTGAACACCGCCATCCCTGCGGTGATGAACACCATGCCCACCAGCACGATCCTGCCGGGACCGAACTTGTCCGCGATCACTCCGGCGATCGGCATCGCGATCATCGCGCCGATGCCCTGTGGTGCGAGCAGCAGCCCGGCCGTCAACGTCGTTTCACCGCGAAGCAGGAAATAGCTGGGGAACAGCAGACCCGCGCCCATGAAAGCGACCATGAAGAACGTTGTGGTGATCACGGCCACGGTGAGCGATCTGTTCCCGAACAGCCGTAGATCGATCAACGGATGCTGCACGCGCAGGGCATGGAAGACGAACAGGACGATCAACACGAGCCCGACGATGACCGGGACCAGGACCTTCACCGCCAGAACGGTTTCGGTTTCGACGACGGAGGACGCGCCGTAGAGGAACAGAGCGAGGCCGGGCGAGAGCATCAGCATTCCGCGGAAATCGAAGGACTCGGACGGGGTCGGGTTGTCCTTGGGGAAGATCACCACGGCCGCGATCAGGGCGAGGATGCCGATGGGCAGGTTGATGAGGAAGATCCAGTGCCAGCTCGCCGCCTCGATCAGCCAGCCACCGAGGATGGGCCCTGCGATGGGCCCGATGAGCATCGGTACACCCAGCACGGCCATCACGCGCCCGATCCGCTCGGGGCCGGCGGCGCGCGTCATGATCGTCATGCCCAGCGGCATCAGCATGCCGCCGCCGAGCCCCTGCAGCACTCGGAAGACGATGAGCGATGTGATGTCCCAGGCGAAGCTGCACAGCACCGAACCGAGGACGAACAGCACCAGCGCGGTGATGTAGAGGCGCTTGGTTCCGAACCGATCGGCAGCCCACCCGGTCAGGGGTATGACGGTGGCCAGGGCAAGCGTGTAACCCGTCATCGTCCACGCGGCGTTGGCGTAGGTGGTGTCGAAGACGTCCGTGAACGTCCGGAGCGCGACGCTGACGACGGTGACGTCGAGAATCGACATGATGGCTCCGAGCACGACGACCCCGGCGATCTTCAACAACGCGCCGTCGAGCTTCTCCGGAGTGTCGGGCGACGCGGGCTTCTGCAGATCGGTCATGGTTCTCCAGGCGATGAGAAGGAGCTGTGAGGCACGACGGGCAGAGCTGCGTCGCCCGAGGCAGTGCGGATTCGAGACGAGAATAACCGGCCAGTAGGTCTGTATTCAATCGACAAATCGGACACATCCCCAGGCCGCCTATGACAAGGGCCACATACCGAGGGCAGGCATGATCGTTCCATGACCACACACGGCGGCGTCGAGGCCGGCAGAGTCGTTCTCCTTCGGCACGGTGAGACCGAGTGGGCGCTTGCGGGCAAACACACCGGCAACACCGACGTCCCCCTCACCAGCACCGGCGAGCAACAGGCCGTCGAGGCCGGATCGCTCCTGCGACTACTGAAGCTGCGTGATCCCCTGGTGATCACGAGCCCGCGAGAGCGCGCCCGTAGAACCGCCGAGCTCGCGGGCCTGCGGGTCGCTCGAACGTGGGATGCGTTGTCGGAGTGGGACTACGGCGACTACGAGGGCATCACCTCGGCGGAGATCCACGAGACGGTGCCGCACTGGACCGTCTGGACGCATCCGTGCCCGGGTGGTGAGTCCATCGGTGACATCGCCGTGCGCGTCGAACTGGTGCTCTCGGTGGTCCTGCCACTGTTGAGCGGCCGCGACGTCGTGTTGGTCGGCCACGGGCACTTCTCGCGCGCACTGATCGCCGGCTGGACCGAGGCTCCCATCACCGAGGGCAAACGCTTCGCCCTCTCGCCCGCCGCATATTCGTTGCTCGGCTTCGAGCACTCGTTTCGCCAGCTCGTCGCGCACAACGTGCACCCTTCGATTCTCACCGCCGCCACGGCACCGAAAGGAAACCCAGGATGATTCGCCGCGCCGTCGAGGCCGATGTTCCCGCAATCACTGCACTCGTGCACGAACTCGCCGCTTACGAGAAGTCGTCCTCGCTGTGCACCGTTCGAGACGAGCAGCTTCGTTCTGCGCTGTTCGGAGCGCAGCCGTCGGTGTTCGCACACGTCGCCGAGCACGAGGGGACGGTGGTGGGGTGCGCTCTGTGGTTCTTGAACTTCTCCACCTGGGACGGCGTCAACGGCATCTATCTGGAGGATCTCTACGTGCAGCCCGCCGCGCGCGGAGAAGGATTCGGAACCGCACTGCTCGCGGCGTTGGCCGCCGAATGTGTCGATCGGCAGTACACGCGGTTGGCCTGGTCGTTTCTCGACTGGAACACCCCGTCGATCGGCTTCTACCGATCGCTGGGAGCCGAGCCACAGGACGAGTGGACCACGTTCCGCCTTACCGACGATGCATTGGCAGAGCTGGCCACCCGGGCGCGTTGAACGACTACCTCAACGCAGCTCGTCGTCGACGTCGCTGTATTCGGCGGCCATCCACCGGGAGGACGGCGGGCTGAACAGCAACACGAGTACGCCGACGACCACTGCTCCGAGGGCGACGCCGTAGACGGTCTGATGCGATCCGGTCAACAGCGACCACACGACCGGCAGAAGCAGGAGCTGTACGACGGTGGCGATGGATCGCCCCCAGCGTTTTCCGAGGATCAGGGCTACACCTGCCGCCCCGACTCCGATACCGAGGACGCCGAACCACCCTGCGGTGCCGTACCCGTTGGCCACGGCGTTCTCCCCTTCTCCGGAGAACGCTCGGACGAGTAGGACGATCGCGGCCACCAGCGACGCCGTCCCCTGCGCCGCGACGAGCGCGCCGGCGGATCGAAACGTGGCCGGCGGGGTGAGGTTCTCGGGTGAGGTGGACACGCGACCAGCCTAGGCAACCGGGAGTGGAGCCTGCGGAACGACCCAGGGCGGGAGTGGAGCCCTGCGGAACGACCCAGGTGACCGGAGTGGAGCCTGCGGAACGACCCAGGTGACCGGAGTGGAGCCTGCGGAACGACCCGGTTAGTGTCAGTGCTCGTGCGTGCGCTGCTGATCGTCAATCCCAATGCGACTTCTACGACGGCTGCGGCTCGGGATCTGTTGGCTCATGCGTTGTCGAGTCGGGTGCGGGTGACGGTTGCGCAGACGACTCATCGGGATCATGCGTCGGAGCTTGCTCGGGGTGCCCGTGAGGACGGGATGGGTCTGGTGATCGTTCACGGTGGTGACGGGACGGTCAACGAGGTGATCAACGGTTTGCTCGGGGTGCCGTTGCCGACGTCGATGCAGGCGGTCACGATCGGTGCGATCCCGCCGCTCGCGGTCGTTCCGGGCGGCAGTGCGAATGTGTTCGCCCGTTCGCTCGGTATCGAGGCGGATCCGGTCGCGGCGACGAATCAGCTGATCGGGCTGCTCGACGCGCGGGCGCGGCGGACGATCGGGTTGGGGCATTCCGGTAATCGCTGGTTCACGTTCAATGCGGGGATGGGTCTGGATGCGGATGTGTGTCGGGCCATCGATGCCAGTCGCAAGGACGGCAAGCCTGTCTCTGCGACGCGTTATCTGCGGTCGGCGGTGCAGGAGTTCTTCAAGCACAAGCGGCGGCCTGCTCGGTTGACGGTCGAGGTCCCCGGGCAGGATCCGTTCGAGGGTGTCCACTATGCATTCGTGTCGAACTCGAGTCCGTGGACGTATTTGAACGAGCGGCCGGTCCACACCAATCCGGGTACCGGTTTCGATTCGGGCCTCGGAGTGTTCGGTATGCGCTCCACTGCTCTGTTTCCCACGCTGCGAGTGTCTCGCCAGTTGCTGGCGAAGGGCGCAGAACCGAAGTCTCGCAAGCTGATTCGGATCGACGATGTACCGAGTGTCCGAATCTCTTCGGCGGAGCCGGTCGGTTTGCAGATGGATGGGGACTACTTGGGCGTGCGCACCGAGGCCGAGTTCTTCTCGACTCCCGACGCGCTGGAAGTGGTTGCGCCGAGCATGTGAGGGTCGGGGACTCCGAGCCCCTGCTGCTGCGCAGAACACACTTCTTGTGAAATCACGAGCGAAATCTGTTCACTCGGGGTACAAAGGAGCGCAGAAGGCTAAAGCGAGCCTAACAGAGTGAGCTTGACCACGGTCACGCGCGTACCCCTTGACTTCACCTGAGTTCGTGAAAGCATTCACAAGCAACAGTGCGGAAACATTGGTTACCCACTCGTGAACAGAAGAGAAACGAAACGGCGCTTCGGCGCCCGGTAAGGAGCAGAGGATGGACTGGCGCCACAAGGCTATTTGTCGCGATGAAGATCCGGAACTATTTTTCCCGGTGGGAAACAGTGGTCCGGCGCTCGCGCAGATCGCCGATGCCAAAGTCGTCTGTACTCGGTGCCCCGTCACCGCTGAATGCCTGTCCTGGGCACTCGAATCCGGCCAGGACGCAGGAGTATGGGGCGCAATGAGTGAAGACGAGCGCCGTGCACTCAAGCGACGCAACGCACGTACGCGCGCACGCAGCTCCGTCTAGGACGCGTAAGCAGCAATCGGCAAGGCCCGGTGTCCGCCAACAGCGGACACCGGGCCTTCTGCGTTCCACGGGCCATCGAAGGGGCGTTACGCACTGTTCACCGAACGTGCATCAGGGCCTCTGCACACGCCGTCCGAGAGGAACCCTCAACAGCGCGTCGGTTCCCCCACCCGCCGCCGGATGCAGACCCAGTGACCCGTTCAGCTCCACCGAGACCAACGTCCGCACGATCTGCAGGCCGAGGCCGTCCGAGCGTTCCAGGGAGAACCCGGTGGGCAACCCGCGCCCGTCGTCGTGGATGACCACATCCAGCCATTTCGCGGACCGGTCGGCACCGATTCGGACGACACCGGCCGACCCGGCGTCGAATCCGTGTTCCATCGCGTTCTGCACCAGCTCGGTCAGCACCATCACCAAGGGTGTCGCCCGTTCGGCCGAGAAGACTCCGAGTTTGCCCTCGCGCACCACTCGAACCCGCGGATTGACCGTCGCGATGTCCAACATGATCGGCACCAGACGATCGACGATCTCGTCGAGGTCCACTTCCTCGTCCACCGACATCGACAGCATTTCGTGCACGAGTGCAATGGACGTGACTCGGCGGACCGACTCGGACAACGCCGTGCGCGCTTCCTCGTTCTCGAGTCGACGAGACTGCAGGCGCAACAGCGCTGCCACAGTCTGCAGGTTGTTCTTCACCCGGTGGTGAATCTCCCGGATGGTCGCGTCCTTGCTGAGCAGAGCACGATCGCGTCGCTTGACCTCGGTGACATCGCGGATCAACACGGCCGCACCGGCCGACCGTCCTCGCGGCTGCAGAGCCAGCGTGCGCACGAGAACGGTGGCACCGCGGGCATCGACCTCCATTCGGTGGCCCACGTTGCCACTGAGCGACGATCGGATGTGATCAGCCACCTCCTGCGAGTCGAACGGGTCGGTGACCAGAGACCGCGTGACCGACGCCAGATCCCGGCCGGACAGCTCGGTCGTCAATCCCATCCGGTGGTACGCCGAGAGGGCGTTGGGACTGGCGTAGTCCACCAACCCCTCGGTGTCGACGCGAATGAATCCGTCGCCTGCACGCGGGGACGAGTTCACATCGGTGCGCTCTTCGGGGGTGGGAAACGTGCCTTCACTGATCATCAGACACAGGTCGTCGGCGCATTCCCGATACGCCACCTCGAGCGCACTGGGCGGTCGCAGCTGCGCGGGATTGGTATCGCGGGTCAGCACCGCGATCACGTGTTCTCCGCAGCGCACCGGAATGCTCTCGGTCCGCGTCACCACGCCTCCGTGCACGATCTTCCGCTGCTGCAGCGCGACCATCACATCGGGGTGCTCGGATTCGGAGATCGTCGTTCCCACGATGTCGTGAGTGAAGACCGTGGGCGCGGTCGTCGGCCGGCACTGAGCCACACACAGCACATCGGCAGTCCCACTGGAGACGTCGTCGGTGCCGACCCACAGCAGCACATCGGCGAACGACAGGTCGGCCAGCAGCTGCCACTCGCCTACGACGCGTTGGAGATGGTCGACCGCGACGCCGGGGAGGTCGGTGTGCTCGGCCAGAAGGTCACTGAGGGTCGACACGAGATCTCACGTGATCGTTGCTCAGGACACGACGGCGATGAGGTCGCCCTGCTGAATGACGTCGCCCACCGCGACGTCCACCGACGTGACCGTCCCTGCGGTCTCGGCCAGCACGGGAATTTCCATCTTCATCGATTCCAGAATCACGAGGGTGTCACCGACCTCGACAGCGTCGCCTCGGGCCACGACCACCTGAAACACAGTGGACACCATCTCCGCGCGAACGTCCTCGGACATCGGCGAACCCCTCTCTCACGTCACCACGAACTGCGCTGGACACCCATCGGAGACCAGGCCCGTCACAGTAAGCCAATCACACGTGGGAGACTGTAGTGAACAAACGAGAGGAGCCCATCATGGGAAAGCGTGGACGTAAGAAGCGTGCTCGTAAGGGCAACAAGGCCAACCACGGCAAACGTCCGAACAGCTGACGGTTTGCCACAAGCCGCGAGGGGCCGAGAAGCGACAGCTTCTCGGCCCCTCGTCGTTGTACGACCGGCGACTACTCGGAGTCCGTCTGGCGAATCAGCACGGTCCGTCGAATCTCGACACTGAGTCGTTCGCGCAGCCCGGCCGGCGCTTGGTCCCCCCCGCATTTGCGTGAGATGAGCCGCTTGACCTTCTCTTCGATTCCGTAGGCCTCGAAGCAGGATCCGCATTCGTCGATGTGCTTCTGCAGACGGGATCGGCTCGCTTCGTCGCATTCGTTGTCGAGCATCACCCACACGTCCGCGATCACGGCCGAGCAGTCGAGGCGCTCGAACTGTGCGTCGCCGTCGTTCCCGCCGTCGATCTTTCCGGTGCCCGTCACTGGACTACCTCCTGCTCGTGCCGGTCGACTGCGCCGTCCCGGTTGAAACCACGCTCCCGCGCAACCCCTGCCAGCAGTCCCCGCAGTTGTTTGCGTCCGCGGTGCAGCCGCGACATCACCGTGCCGATGGGAGTGCCCATGATCTCGGCGATCTCCTTGTACGGAAACCCCTCGACGTCGGCGTAGTAGACAGCCATCCGAAACTCTTCGGGAAGCGACTGCAGGGCTGCTTTGATGTCATCGTCTGGCAGCGAATCCAGGGCCTCGACCTCGGCGGAACGCAGCCCTGTCGACGTGTGTTCGGCGGTGGCAGCGAGCTGCCAGTCACTGATTTCATCGGTCGGGTACTGAGCGGGCTGACGCTGCTTCTTGCGGTAGGAGTTGATGTAGGTGTTGGTGAGGATTCGGTACAGCCACGCCTTGAGGTTCGTACCCTCACGGAACGACCGGAAAGCCGAGTAGGCCTTCACGAACGTCTCCTGAACCAGGTCCTCTGCGTCGGCGGGGTTGCGCGTCATTCGCAGAGCTGCGCCGTAGAGCTGGTCGAGCATCGGCAACGCGTCGCGCTCGAAGCGCTCGGTCAACTGTGCCTCGGTCTCGGCTGCTCTACGCTCCGCGATCGCCTTCTCGTCGTCCACGTCAGCGACGGGATTGCTGGCTTCTGTCACGCTGATCCCTTCGATAGCTTCCACCGCCCAGGCTACCGCGCCCGAAGTCGACTTCTGCGAAGAGATCACCCCCTTCAACGCGAGGGGACGTCCCGCGGTCAGCACTGCCATTCGTCATTCCTTCCGCCTGCATCCGTATCTGTTGTTTCACAACACAGCGTCGTGCCGCCGTGTTCCCTCGCGGTCGCTAGAGTCCCGTGAATGGCTGCGTCCACACCCGCTCTCGCGCTGCTCACCGCACGAAAGGTGGCGCACACCGTGCATACGTACGACCACGATGTACGGGCGCAGTCCTTCGGCGAGGAGGCGGCGCAGATCCTCGTCGAACGGCTCGGAGTTCGGCCCGAACAGGTCTTCAAGACGCTCGTCGTCGAACGAGCAGATCGCTCGCTGGCAGTTGCGATCGTCCCGGTGACGGCCATGCTCTCGCTCAAGGCCGCGGCCGCCGCTCTGTCCACCAGAAAGGTCACGATGGCCGACAGGGCTGCCGCCGAGCGCTCCTCCGGGTACGTCTTCGGCGGCATCTCACCTCTCGGCCAACGCAAATCCCTTCCCACCGCGATAGACGTCTCGGCTCTCGGTTTCGAGACGATTCTGTGCAGTGGAGGTCGCCGCGGACTGGAAATCGAACTCGCACCAGCCGATCTGGTGCGGCTCACAGGCGCAACATCCGCGCCCATCGCCGCGCGCTGATACCGAATGAGAGAAGATGGACGGGTGAGCAATTGGACAGCCCCCGCCGCCGTCGCACCCGTCGACGCGACAGTCACTCTGCCCGGATCGAAATCGATCACCAATCGCGCACTGATCATCGCCTCGCTCGCCACCGGCTCGTCGACGATCACCGGTGCCCTGCGCAGCCGTGACACCGATCTCATGATCGACGCCCTGGCTTCCCTGGGAATCGATATCATCGCCGCGGACGACGACCGGACGGCGTTGCGCGTGACTCCGGCACCGCTGCACGGCGGAGCCGTCGAGTGCGGTCTGGCGGGTACCGTCATGCGCTTCGTGCCGCCCCTGGCTGCCCTCGCCGCGGGCGAGGTGTCGTTCGACGGCGACGAGCAGGCACGTGTTCGTCCACTCGACACGATCCTCGACGCTCTGCGGGCGGTGGGGGCCGAGATCGACGGCAGCGCGCTGCCGTTCACGATGCGCGGCACCGGTTCGCTGCGCGGCGGATCGGTCGAGATCGACGCCTCGGGCTCTTCGCAGTTCGTCTCCGGTCTGATGCTCTCCGCTGCGGCCTTCGACGAGGGAATCGAAATCCACCACATCGGCAAGCCCGTTCCGTCGATGCCTCACATCGACATGACCGTGGAGATGTTGCGGCGTGCGGGCGTCCGAGTCGATACCCCCGAGTCCGGTGGTGACGCGAACACCTGGCGGGTGCACCCAGGCCCGGTCGCGCCGATCGACTGGACCATCGAGCCGGACCTGTCCAACGCCACTCCCTTCCTCGCGGCAGCGGTGGTGACGAAAGGCAGAGTGCGCGTGCCGAATTGGCCCGAATCGACCACTCAGCCCGGCGATGCATTCCGCGAGATACTCACCCTGATGGGCGCTCGAGTCGACCTGACCGCAGGCATCCTGACCGTCGAGGGCCCGGATACGTTGCGCGGCATCGATTTCGATCTCCACGATATCGGCGAACTGACCCCTACGGTGGCGGCGCTCGCCGCATTGGCCGAGGGGCCGTCGATTCTGCGTGGCATCGCCCATCTGCGTGGCCACGAGACCGACCGACTCGCTGCACTGACCACCGAGATCGTTCGGCTCGGCGGACGCGCAGTCGAGACGGACGACGGCATCCGAATCGATCCGGCACCGCTGCACGCAGGCGTCTGGCGCTCCTACGCCGACCACCGGATGGCCACCGCAGGCGCCATCGTCGGACTGCGTGTCCCCGGGGTCGAGGTGGACGACATCGGCACCACCGCCAAGACGCTCCCCGGTTTCGAGATGCTGTGGGACGCAATGCTGTCGGCGTCGACACCGAGTGGGGTCGGCTCCTGACCGCGCGCCGGTACGACGAGTCCGACGTACGTATCCGACCGGGCAAGAGCTCGCGTCCACGGACCAAGACTCGACCCGAACACAACGACGCCGAAGCAGGCATGGTGGTGTCCGTCGACCGCGGCCGATGGGGTTGTGTGCTCGACGGTGACCCGGCACGGCCGGTCGTGACGATGCGCGCCCGCGAGCTGGGCCGAACTCCGATCGTGGTGGGAGACGAGGTCGGTATCGTCGGAGATCTGTCGGGCAAGGTCGACACTCTGGCTCGCATCGTGCGTGTGGCCGAGCGGCGGACGGTGTTGCGTCGCACCGCGGACGACACCGACCCGTTCGAGCGCGTCGTGGTGGCCAACGCCGACCGGCTGCTCATCGTCGCGGCGCTCGCCGACCCCCCGCCCCGCACCGGCTTCGTCGAGCGAGCACTGGTGGCCGCGTACGTCGGCGGACTCGAACCCGTTCTGTGCCTGACCAAGAGCGATCTCGCCGCCCCCGAGGAATTCACTGCGGCCTTTGCCGATCTGGACGTCCCGGTGGTGCTGGCCGGCCAATCCGAGGACCTCACGGAGCTGACTGTGATGCTGACGAACTCGGTGACCGCGCTGATCGGACACTCGGGCGTCGGAAAGTCCACGCTCGTCAACCGGCTGGTGCCCGACGCCTATCGCGCCACCGGGGTGGTCTCGGGCGTCGGCAAGGGCCGTCACACCTCGACTCAGTCGGTGGCGCTACCGCTGCCCGGCGGCGGCTGGGTGGTCGACACTCCCGGTATCCGGTCGTTCGGACTGGCACACATCTCCCCCGAGAACGTCGTTGCGGCGTTCTCCGATCTGGCCGACACGATCGAGAACTGCCCACGAGGATGCACGCACCTCGGCCCACCGGCAGATCCCGAGTGCGCCCTCGACTCCCTCACCGGAGACCCGGCCCGTCGCGTCGCGGCAGTTCGCCTACTCCTCGAGGCCGTCCGAACGAACGACGCTTGGTAGGGATGGACAGGTAGGGATTCGGCAGCGGTCGAAGTCTGCGTCGGGACTCGGATGGCGACGGTGCGGCAGCCGGTCGTGCGCCGGGCCCGTGCACCTGCCGAGAGGGCACAGAATCGAGCCACCAGACCACCACCATGTGCGGCACGGTGAGCGCGAGCAGGAGGCGAAGCATTTCGGCCACCATCGCCGTCGGGTTCGGTGACGCAACGGTGAACCAGCCGAGGGCGAGCACCGCTGTCAACGCCGCCAGCGACGGCACTGCGGAAAGCCGAACCAGCCGCCAGGTCGCCGCGCGCCCCCGACCATCGCCGAGGAGTGCGGCGCAGCCGGGCTCGACCGTCAACAATCGCGCGGTGTGGCGCAGCGCGTGCCAGCAGCCGAACCAGACTGCAAAGGCCACCAACGGTGGCGCCGCCATCCCGAGGGCACCGATGAGTACGACATCGAGCGCCACGGTTCGATGACCCGACCGCAGGGCGGCGGCCACGGCGACGGACGCCGCAACGCACCACGTCGACGCCAGTGCCATCTGTACCGGCGCAGCCGAAATGAGGACGGCCAACTCCGGCGAAACAGCTGTCGCCACTCGAAGGAGCTGATCGCCCGAACGCGCCAGCGGCAACACCAGAGCACCGGAGCCCGCTACGACGATCGCAGCAGCCGAGATCCGTCGTGGCAGCCACCCGGTCAGCATCCGGGAGACCTCGAGTTCCCCCATTCCGAAATGCACCGCGCTGAACAGCACGGCCGCGACCAAGGCGATCGGACCGACCCACTCCAGCAGTGCCCATGCTGCGGCAGCCGCGCCCGCATAGACCCCGGCTACCACCAGTAGCGGTGTACCCCCCGACAATCGCTTTGCCATCAGATGGTCGATTGCCCCGTGCGGGATACCTGCGAGGAAAGCGAGGCCCGCGACAACCAACGCCACCGGCGCGGTGATGGCGGGCAGCCCGAACACGTGGCCGCTCGACATCACCACCGTCCCCACCACCAACCACCGCGACCATGTCGCAGCAGTCAGCAGTGGGGCGGAGGTGCTTGTCGTCGAGTCGCCCGATTGTTCAGTGAGACTCACGATCGTGCGCTACGAGCCGTTCTTCCCGGCCGACGCGGGCCGAACGTCGAGCTCATTTTCCCGCGCCGCGAAATCGGGGTCATCGGCGAAGGACTTCAGGCGAGCGATCTTGTAGATCAACAGGCCGTACAGCACCTTGGCGAGGATGTCGGCGATCGAGTATCCAGCCTGCTTCGCAACCCATGCCGTGGCTCCGGTGTCCGAGAAGTACAGCGGAATGATGTATGCGATCGGGTATACACCCCAGGTGGCCAACAGAAGAATCCTCATCCGACTGACGGTTTGCCGCACTGCCGGGGGCTGCCGGTCGAGCGAACGCGTCAGCTCTACGAAGAGCACGTAGAGGATGTACAGGAACGGGATGGTGGACAGCAATCCGAAGACGTTTCGGATGGTGTTGTCAGCACTGATCTCCCCCGGGTAACCCAGTGCGATCATCAGAGCAGACGCCGGGATCAGTCGGTAGAGCAACGAAGCCTGCAGCTTCTTGGCAAGTGCCAGAACGACGATGAGCTCGGTCAGCAGCAGCGGGACCGTGAGCAACCAGTCGACGTAGCGATACCCCTCGTTGAAGGACTCGCCCACCGCCTGGACGTACGTCCCGCGCCCACCCTGGGCGTCGGTGACGAACGCGGACTTGAAGGATTCGAAGATGCGGAAGTAGTGGTATGCAGCAATGCCACACACGATCGCAGAGATAACCAGGGCCTGACGATACCGCGCAAGCACCCGTGGCTGAGCTGCGAGCAGAAACAGCGAACCGAACAGCTGCGCGGCGATGACCAGGGACAAAAAGTTGTACACCGTGTCGAACTGTGACTGAGTTAGTTCCTCGGGAATCATCTCTCACCTCTGAGCGAGTGAAACTTACCGGACGAACTCACCGTACTGTACTGAACTATTTGTTCACTAGTGATTGATCGATACAGAACTGGTCTTTCTGTACATCAGCTATTTTGGACGCTGCGGCGTATAGTCAGCCGCTTCCACGTGAGGCGAGGTGAACCACACATGACATCCGTACAGAAGCTCGAGCAGCTCACGGTGCCCGCCGAACCGCGGGTGGCCCGCACCCGCGCGGACGTCGCGCGTAGCGCATTGGCGGTTCTCACCCAAGAGGGTTCGGACGCGTTGACCCACGCCCGAGTAGCCGAGATCGCCGGGTACTCCAAGACGACCCTGTACTCACATTGGCCTTCCAAAATCGACCTCGTGCTCGTCGCACTCGATGCTCTGGGGGACATGCCTCACCACGAGGCCACCGGCGACCTGCGGAGCGACTTGATCGCCGAGCTGAAGATGTTCCGCCACGCAGTGATCGAGCTGCGGCTCGATCGCGTGCTCATCGCCATGGCCCAGTGGGCGAGCGTCGAAACCGTGGGTCGACTGCGGGACGCCATCAACACCAATGCGCAGCGTCCGGTCCGGCAGATGCTCGAAAAGTCCTTCCAAGGACCACGGTTGGAAGCGGCCATCTCCATGCTCGCCGGCGTGGTCGCCTGCCCGTCCCTGATGTTCGACACCGTCCCGAGCGACGACGTCATCGAGGCGGCTGTGGACATGATCGTCCGCAGCGACTGACTGGCCTCCGCGCCGAAAGCCTGCGATGGGACGCAGGTCGACGACCGCACGTCTGCCGGCGATGATGTCATCGCGTCGATTCACCAGAGGTGCAGGCTGAGCCGACAGAACGGGCAACACCCTCGGAGGGTGTCGTCGTCGGTCCGCCTACTGTTCGAGGCCATTCGAACGAACGAAGCCTGGTAGCAACCACCCGCTTCGGGGTCGGTTGCCACCAGGCTCGAATTCGGTGCAGAGCTTACGCGGCCCTACCGACCAGTCTACGAATTCCCTTGCGCTTCTTCGTCTCTGCGATGGCGGTGCGCAAACCACGACGCTTGCCGGTCTCGGGGTCGACGGTGAACAGCCCTGCGGGCGCATCGGCCCACTTGCGCTCGGACGCGGTCTCGGGAGCGTCGTCGCTGGTCGCCTTCAGGTACTTGTTCGGCAGCGACAGCTTCGCGATGGTTCGCCAGGACAGAAAGTACTGGTGGACGATCGAGCCGGTCGTGTACGGCAGGTCGTACTTCTCCGCCAGTTCGAGCACTCGAACCTTGATCTCTCGCAGGCGATTGCTGGGGAGGTCGGGGAACAGGTGATGCTCGATCTGATAGCACAGGTTGCCGCTCATGAACTCCATGACGGGACCGGCATTGAAGTTCGCGCTGCCGAGCATCTGACGCAGGTACCACTGCCCCTGAGTCTCGCCCTCCATGTCGGACTTGGTGAACTTCTCCGCACCGTCCGGGAAGTGGCCGCAGAAGATGACGGTGTTGGTCCACACGTTGCGGATCATGTTGGCGGCGATGTTCGCCGTCAACGTGCTCTTCCAGGCGGGACCGGTCAGCAACGGATGCAGGATGTAGTCCTTGCCGATCTGCTTGCCGACCTTCTCGAGCACTTCACGCCGCTTCTGCTCGAACTCCTCGCGGGGCACTCGACCCTTGACGACCTTGCCCAGTTCGAGGTGCTGAAGCGCCACTCCGTATTCGAAGAACAACTGCAGCAGCAGGTTGTACACGGGGTTGCCGAGGTTGAAGGGCTTCCACCGCTGATCGCGGGTGACGCGCAGCAGACCGTAACCCACGTCGTCGTCCATGCCGAGCACGTTGGTGTACTTGTGGTGGATGTAGTTGTGCGTCTGCTTCCAGTGCGCCGACGGCCCCGTGTTGTCCCACTCCCACGACGTGGAGTGGATCTCCGGGTCGTTCATCCAGTCCCACTGGCCGTGCATGACGTTGTGGCCGAGCTCCATGTTCTCGATGATCTTCGCAACCCCGAGCATGGCGGTGCCGACGAGCCACGCGGGACGACGGCGACTGGCGAAGAGCACAGCTCGGCCACCGAAGTCGAGGGATCGCTGCAGGCGGATCGTGTTCTTGACGTACCGGGCGTCGCGTTCACCGCGGGAAGCCTCGATGTCACGCCGGATGGAGTCGAGCTCGTGGCCCAACGCCTCGATGTCGGCATCGGTCAGATGCGCGTATTCTTTGACGTCCGTAATCGCCATGGGAAACAACCTCCTGGCAGTCGTGGACACACAGCTCGCATGATCAGGCCATGTGCAATTCCGTCACCTACCGTATCGTAACTTACGGTTCCGTAGGTTAGCGGCGGAAATCTGTGTGACGATTCACAACGCGGCGCGGTCGCCCGAGCGGCGCATATTCCTGGCCTGACGCTTGGCTTCTTTTTTCGCATTGCGCAAGCTCACTCGCGCCTCCTGCATTGCCGAACGCAGACCTCGACGCTGCCCGGTGAGCGGATCGATCCGAAGAGCGTGAACAGCAGGCGAATCACCGACCCGCCACCGCCGCTCGGAGGACGTCTCGGGGGCATTGTCGGACGTGGCGCGCAACCACGAGTCGGGCAGCGACAGCTTGTGGATGGTCCGCAGCGCCAGCAGGTACTGCTTGCCGAGCGACCCCGTGGTGTACGGCAGGTCGTACTTCTCGCACAGAGCGTGCACCTTCTCGGCGATCTCCGAGTACCTGTTGCTCGGCAGGTCCGGGAACATGTGGTGCTCGATCTGGTAGCACAGGTTGCCGCTCATGAAGGCCATGACCGGGCCGGCCTCGAAGTTCGCACTGCCCAGCATCTGACGCAGGTACCACTCGGGTCGTGTCTCGGTCTCGAACTGCCCGATCGTGAACTTCTCTGCGCCGTCGGGGAAGTGACCACAGAAGATCACCGCGTACGCCCACAGATTCCGAGCCAGGTTGGCCGTGGCATTGGCGGTCAACGTGGACTTCCACGAAGGTCCGGACAGTGCCGGGAACACGACGAAGTCCTTGCCGACCTGCTTGACGATCTTGCGTGCGAAGGCGCGGCTCGCCGGAGACTTCAGCAGACCCTTCTCGTCCTCGCCGTCCAGCTGCTTCTGAGCGTCGTAGTCGTGCAGCGCGATACCCCACTCGAAGGTGGTGGCCAGCACGATGTTGGCGAGCGGCTGAACCAGGTTGATCGGCTTCCACGGTTCGTCGCGGGTCATGCGCAGAATACCGAAACCGATGTCGTCGTCCATGCCGACGATGTTGGTGTACGTGTGGTGCGAGTAGTTGTGAGCGCGCTTCCACTGCTCCGACGGTCCGGTCTGGTCCCACTCCCACGAGGTGGAATGAATTTCCGGATCGTTCATCCAGTCCCACTGCCCGTGCATCACATTGTGGCCGAGCTCCATGTTCTCGATGATCTTGGCGACACTGAGCATCGCCGTGCCTGCGATCCAGGCGGGCCGATACTTGCTGCCGAGCAGCACCGCACGGCCACCGAGCTCCAGCAGCCGCTGCAGCCTGATGGTCCGTCGGATGTAGGCGGCATCGCGCTCGCCGCGGCTGTCTTCGACGTCTCGACGAATCGCATCCAGTTCACGACCGAACGCTTCCATGTCCGCTTCGCTGAGATGAGCGAACTCTTTGATGTCGGTGATGGCCACCGGGTCCTCCAACAGTTGAGTACAGTGCCCGACGAGTCGGGTGTCGACGTGGGCAACCTACGTAAGCGTAACCGAACAGCCTGAGAAGGCAGTGTGCGAAAAACAGACCTACAGTTCCAATGTGCAGTCGCCCGCAGCTGCGGAAATGCACGTCTGGACGCGGTCGCCCTCACTGTGTTCCTTGCCGGAACGCAGGTCGATCACATGTCCTGCCGTCAACGGCACCACACACGTCTGGCAGATACCCATCCGGCAGCCGAACGGCATCTGAACGCCGACGTTCTCGCCGGCTTCGAGCAGACTGGTCGCGCCGTCGACGGTGGTGTTCTTGTCCGACTTGGAGAAGGTGACGGTGCCGCCGGCACCGGAGGTGTCGGCGCGCGAGATCTCGAACCGCTCCAGACGAAGCCTGTCCTCGATTCCCTCGCGCTTCCAGGTCTTCTCGATTTCTTCGAGTAGTGCTGCCGGCCCACATGCCCAGGTGTCGCGCGTGCGCCAGTCGGGGTAGAGCTCGTCGAGCGAGGCGAGTGCGAACTTGCCGTCCGATCGAGTCAGCTGCACATGCGAGGTGAAGTTGGGATGAGACTTCTCCAGCGCCGCGATCTCGGCGGCGAACATGACTTCGTCCTCGGTGGGTGCCGAGTGGATGTGCACGGTGTCGGGCATGTCGCCGTGCCGATCCAATGCCCGCAGCATCGAGATGATCGGGGTGATGCCGCTGCCGGCCGTGACGAACAAGATCTTGTTCGGCGGCGGCACGGGTAGCGCGAAATTGCCCTTCGGAGCGGCAAGGCGAACGATGGTTCCCTGTGGCACACCGCCGACCAGGTGCGAGGAGAGGAAGCCTTCCGGCATCGCCTTGACGGTGATGGAGATCAGCTTGTCTTCCCAGTTCGGTGGGGAGGTCAACGAGTACGACCGCCAGTGCCATCGCCCGCCGAGGTGCAACCCGATCCCGATGTACTGGCCGGGCCGATAGTCGAAGTTGAAGCCCCAACCGGGCTGAATCACCAGAGTCACCGCCGTGGCGGTTTCCTTCTCCACTCGCACGATGCGGCCGCGGAGTTCGCGTGCCGACCAGAGAGGATTCGCCAGATGCAGGTAGTCGTCGGGCAACAAGGGAGTGGTGATGCGGGTGAAGGCACCACGCACCATGTTCAGTCTCGGACGCTTGGGGGCCGATACACCGGCCGCCGGAGCCTCCAACCACTTCTTCAGATCCATCGGGTGTTCCATCCCCTCGATCGAGATACTGAACCGCTTGCGGTCATCGAGGTTACGCTACCGTAGGTTCGGGTCCGGGAACACCTGTCGCGGAGTGGATCGTGCGCGAACGAACACGTCGGAGTTACAGCAGTTCGAGCAGAAACGACAATTCTTGCGGGGCGTACCACGCGAGTGTGTGATCCTCGGCGTCCCCGAGCACGAACTCCGCGTCCACGTCACCCATGTCCGCGGCGTCGACCGCAGCAACGGCCTTGGCGACCGCCGATTCGGCCCCTTCGAGATCGACGTGGACCGACGCGACCTGATCCATCCGCAGCGGTTCCTTCAGCCGGACGACGGCATCGTCCAAATCCGGGCGAAGAGTGGGATCGTCGACATCGGCGGCGATCACCGCTCGCCGGTACACCACCCCTTCCGCGACCGTCCCGGTGTCGGCCTCGTCGTCGACTGCAGCGGCTATCAGCCGCAGAGAGGCACGAGCGGCCTCCCCCATCGCCACCTCGGAGAGCTCCTCGTCGTCGCCGGACGAGTACGCCTCACGCAGCGTCGGCGTCACCGCGAAGGCCGTGCGCGAGACCGGGCTGAACTCGCCCTCCGCCGACAACACTTTCAAGAACTCCAGCGTCGCCGGAACGTAGACACGCATTGCAGAAGACCTCACACTCTCGATTCGTTACTGGCGTCGACCAACTCTTCCAGCGCCTCGTGCAGAAGCGCCGTGACGACGTCCACGTCGGGCATGGCACCCCGATCTGCATTGAGACCGAAGAACACGTAGCCGTCGTAGGACGTCAACCCGATGCTCATCGCCTGGTTCTCGAACAGCGGCGACACCGGATACATCTCGAGCATGCGCGCACCGCCCACGTAGAGCGGGAACTGGGGTCCGGGGGCGTTGGTGACGATCAGATTGAACACCCGCTGAGACAGCCGACTGCCCGCTCGCGCGCCCATTGCGTGCAGGCTCGCGGGCGCGAATCCGGAGATGCGCATCAGTGTCTGTGCGGTGACTCCGCGACTCTGCTTGGCGTGCGCCTCGGTGGCGTGCGCAATGTGCGAGAGCCGCACCACGGCATTCGATTCGCCGACCGGCAGGTCTACGAGAAACGACGAGACCTCGCTGCGATCTTCCTCGGCCGGCTCGACCGGCCGGTCGGCCGCACCTCCGAAACCGACCCGATCGGCCGAAACGTACACCGACATCGGCACCATGGCCCGCACCGTCGAGGAGGCCGTGACGGGCTCGCCCCGAGAGAGCAACCAATTGCGCAGTGCCCCGGTGACGACAGCGAGCACCACGTCGTTGATCGAGCAGTCGAACCTGTTGTGGATTCTGCGGTAGTCGGCGAGCTCGGTCTTGGCCACCGCGAATCTGCGGTTTCGCGAGATCGGGGCGTTCAGCGGACTCGACGGTGCGCTCTGGGTCGCGGTGCGCAGCACGGCCGCAACCTTCGCTGCGGCCCGCAAGGCTCCACCCGCGACACCGGCAGCGCCGTGGACCGCGCCGCGCAGAGCCTCGATGCTCTCCCCCGGACGTACCACCAACTCGGTCAGAGCACCGATGACCAACGCCGAATCCTTGGGCTCGCGCGCAGGCATCCAGAGTTCCTCTGCCATCGGCGGCGGATTCTTGCTCGCATCCAGAATGACCTGACCGATGTCGAGTGCGTGTTCGCCGTCGACCAGCGCCGAGTGGGACTTGGTGAAGACGGCGAAGCGATTCTTCGACAACCCCTCGACCAGGTACATCTCCCACAGCGGCCGAGTGCGATCGAGTGGGCGCGAGGTGAGCCGCGCGATCAGATCGTGCAACTGATCGTCCGAACCCGGCTTGGGCAGTGCCGAACGGCGGATGTGGTACGTGATGTCGAAATCCGCATCGTCGACCCACACCGGCCTGGCCAGACCGAAGGCGACCTCACGCACCTTCTGCCGATACCGGGGAACCAATGCCAATCGTTGCTCGACCAACGACAGCAGTCGGTCGTAGCTGAAACCACTGCGCGGAGTCCGGAAGATGGCGAGCGACCCGAGATGCATAGGGCTGCTACCGGCCTCGAGAAAGTAGAACGACGCATCCTGCGCTGTCAGCCTGGTCGCCATCGCGTGTTCCAGTCCCCGTCCTCGCGTGAAGTACGCGCCCATTCCTGTGGCCGAGCGCGCAGTGTGCTCGAACCTAGAGTACGTGGCGGACAGATGTCGGTCTCGGGGTCGGTCGAGGACCGTGTCGCGAGCTGATCCGGGGTTCCGAAGGGAACCGAACGCGCCCTCGGACCGTCAATGTCGGTGTGAGCGTCATCGAATCGAACGACCCGCCGGACATCGCGGACACGTCGGCCCCCGGCCCCCGACTCCGCGCCGAACATCATTGCTTTCTCTCGCGTGCCGCTCCGTTCGAGCCGCCGCTGTGCTCCGGCGCCGTGCACACGTGGGATCCAGCGTCGGCCACCGAACCGCCGCCGGCCCGACACCGACCATCCGTGCGCAGCAACCGCCCTCGACGGCGCATCGAGCCTCCCGGCCGGCCACCGGTGCCCGCCGATGCACGTTCGAGTGCCGACCGCGCTATGCGCATGATGATCGAGGTGATCGATCGACGACGGAGTGCGGACCAGTTGTCGCCGTTGTTCACCGCCTCGATGATCGACCTGGTGCGGACCATAGTGCGGAACCCGCCGCCGGGCAGACGGCTCGGATTCGCTGCAGTGCGTCGAGTACATGTGGCGTATCGGTCGGATGTCTCCGCAGAGATCTTCGGCTCCTACACCCGTGGCCCTCGCACGTTCGCCTTCGCGGGCCGAATCGAACTGGCCATCGACCCGCGCCGCCCCGGGTGGACGGTCACGTCGCTGCGAGTGGGGTGAGGGTCGCGCCGCTCGGTGGCGACGCGACCGTCGTGCACTACCTCTTGCGCTTGGAGCGAGCTGTCTTCTTCGGTGCCTTGCTCTGAGTCCTCGCTGCTTCGCGACGCTCGCGGCGGGTGCCCTCGGCGGCGGACTCACTGCCGGACGAGGACGGCCCGGACCGGCGAACGGCAGTGCCACCGCCCTCGGCCGGACCGGAGAAGGTCAGTCTCTGCTCTTCCAGCTCGTCGAGGCCCTTCGCCCGCAGTGCCGAGGGCACTGCAGGAGCGGCAGGTGCCGGAGCCGTCGGTGCCGAAGCGGTAGGAGCCGGAGTAGTGGCTGCCGGAGCGGTCGGTGCAGGTGCCGTCGGTGCGGGTGCTGCGGCGGGCGTCGCTGCCGGGCGGCCGGAGCCCACCGGAGAGGACAGTCCCGGAGCCACGGCGAGACCCGCCGATGCAGCAGGTCCTGTCGGAGCCGGCGTCGCCTCGACCTGCAGGTTGAACAAGAAGCCGACCGACTCCTCCTTCAGGCCGTCGAGCATGCCCTGGAACATGTCGTAGCCCTCACGCTGATACTCGACCAACGGGTCGCGCTGCGCCATCGCACGCAGGCCGATGCCTTCCTTGAGGTAGTCCATCTCGTAGAGATGCTCGCGCCACTTGCGATCGAGTACCGACAGCAGAACTCGACGCTCGAGCTCGCGCATTCCGTTCTCGCCGGCGATACCGTCGATCTCGGCCTCTCGGGTGGCGTACGCAGATCGCGCGTCCTCGAGCAGCGCCTCCCGCAATTCGTCGCGGCTCAGGTCGCCCTTCTCGCCGTCCTCGTTCTCGCCGGCGAGCACCTTGTGGTCGATCCCCACCGGGTAGAGGGTCTTCAGCGCGGTCCAGAGCTGTTCGAGATCCCAGTCCTCGACGTAGCCCTCGACGGTGGCACCGTCGACGTAGGCGGTGATCACGTCGGTGATCATGCCCTCGACCTGGCCCTCCATGTCGGCACCTTCGAGGATGCGGCGGCGCTCCTCGTAGATGACAGTGCGCTGCTGGTTCATCACCTCGTCGTACTTGAGCACGTTCTTGCGGATCTCGAAGTTCTGCTGCTCGACCTGCGTCTGAGCACTCTTGATGGCCTTGGACACCATCTTGGCTTCGATCGGGACGTCGTCGGGCAGGTTCAGCCGGGTCATGATCGACTCGAGTGCACCGCCGTTGAAACGACGCATCAATTCGTCACCGAGCGAGAGGTAGAAACGCGATTCGCCCGGATCACCCTGACGACCGGAGCGGCCTCGAAGCTGGTTGTCGATACGGCGCGAATCGTGCCGCTCGGTACCGAGGACGTACAGCCCACCGGCCTCGCGCACGGTGTCTGCGTCGGCCTTGACCTGTGCCTTGACCTCTTCCAGCGCAGGCTCCCAGGCAGCCTCGTACTCCTCGGGTGTCTCGACCGGGTCCAAGCCCTGCTTCCGGAGCTGCAGGTCGGCCAGGATGTCCGGGTTGCCGCCGAGCACGACGTCGGTGCCACGACCGGCCATGTTGGTGGCCACGGTGACCGCGCCCTGCCGGCCCGCCTCGGCGATGATCGTCGCCTCCTGCTCGTGGAACTTCGCGTTCAACACGTTGTGGGCGACACCGCGCTTGGTGAACTGCTTCGACAGGTACTCCGAGCGCTCGACGCTCGTGGTGCCGATGAGGACCGGCTGGCCCTTCCCGTGCCGCTCGACGACGTCGTCGACGACGGCGTCGAACTTGGCCTCTTCCGTCTTGTAGATCAGATCGCCGTTGTCCACTCGAACCATCGGACGGTTCGTCGGAATCGGGATGACGCCGAGGCCGTAGATCTGATGGAGCTCGGCGGCCTCGGTCTCGGCGGTACCCGTCATGCCCGAGAGCTTGTCGTAGAGGCGGAAGTAGTTCTGCAGAGTGATCGTGGCCAGAGTCTGATTCTCGGCCTTGATCTCCACCTTCTCCTTGGCCTCGATCGCCTGGTGCATGCCCTCGTTGTAGCGGCGCCCGACCAGGATGCGGCCGGTGAACTCGTCGACGATGATGACATCACCGTCGCGGACGATGTAGTCCTTGTCCTTGGTGTAGAGCTCTTTGGCCTTGATCGCGTTGTTGAGGTAATTCACCAGCGGTGAGTTGGCGGCCTCGTACAGATTGTCGATGCCGAGCTGATCCTCGACCAGTTCGACGCCTGCCTCGTGCACACCGATGGTCCGCTTGCGGATGTCGACCTCGTAGTGGGTGTCGATCTTGAGCATGGGTGCGATACGGGCGAACTCCCCGTACCACTTGCTCGACGCGTCCGCCGGTCCCGAGATGATCAGCGGTGTGCGGGCCTCGTCGATGAGGATCGAGTCGACCTCGTCGACGACGGCGAAGTTGTGGCCGCGCTGCACGAGGTCGTCGAGCGAGTGCGTCATGTTGTCGCGCAGGTAGTCGAAGCCGAACTCGTTGTTGGTGCCGTAGGTGATGTCCGCGGCGTAGGCGGCGCGGCGTTCAACCGGGGTCATGCCGGAGAGGATCACGTCGACCGAGAGTCCGAGGAAACGGTGCACGCGGCCCATCCACTCCGAGTCGCGCTTGGCGAGGTAGTCGTTGACCGTCACCACGTGCACACCCTCGCCGGAGATGGCGTTGAGGTAAGCGGGGAGAACACACGTCAGCGTCTTGCCCTCACCGGTCTTCATCTCGGCGATGTTGCCGAAGTGCAGGGCGGCACCGCCCATCACCTGAACATCGAAGTGTCGCTGCGACAGCACTCGCCAGGACGCCTCACGGGCCACGGCGAAGGCCTCGGGCAGGAGCTGATCCAGGGTCTCGCCGGCGGAGTACCTCTCCTTGAACTCCGCGGTCTTGCCGCGCAGTTCGTCGTCGGAGAGGCTCTCGACGTCCGGAGACAGGGTCGAGACGTGGTCGGCGATGCTCTTGAGCCGCTTGACCATGCGACCTTCACCGACACGGAGCAGCTTGGAAAACGACAGCGACGGCACGGGCTTTCTCGTCCTCGATCCTCGGTTCACGGGTACTGGTACGAACAACACTGCATACTGCACGAGCTCACGGGTTCGTCACCACGACTTCTGCGCGGCGGGTAACCCGAACGCGTCCATGGTAGGCGGTGATGCTGCGAACCCGGCAGCCCGACTATCGGTCGTCGGAGATCGTCGGTCGGCCATTCGGACAACACCGACACAGCACTGCAGGCTCGACGTGGGGATCGAGTCTCCGGCGTCGAGCCTGCAGCGGTGAAAAGATTTCACGGACGGCGAACGTATCGAGCCGTCCCCGAGCGGTCCGGTCAGGTGAGTCTGATCAAGCCGTAATCGAAGGCGTGCCGTCGGTACACGACCGACGGGCGATCGCTTGCACTGTCGTGGAACAGGAAGAAATCGTGCCCGACAAGTTCCATTTCGTACAGTGCGTCGTCGACGCTCATCGGTGCGGCCGAGTGAATCTTCGTTCGCACGATGTGCCCCGGGCCGCTCTGGTCGTCCTCGAACGAGTCGAGTTTCGTCTCGGGATCGAGTGCCAGCGTGTCGTCCTCGGCGAGTTCGGCAGTGGCCTCGGCGACCGACACGGGCCGCTTCTCGCCGTAGTGGACCTTGCGACGGTCCTTGGTGCGCCGGAGTCTGCTCTCGAGTTTCGACGTCACCGCTTCGAGTGCGGCATAGAAACTGTCGGCACACGCTTCGGCTCGAACGACCGGGCCCTTGCCCTTCGCGGTGATCTCCACGCGTTGACATGCCTTGGCCTGGCGGCGATTTCGTTCGTGCTGCAGTTCGACGTCGAACAGGTAGATGGAGGGATCGAAGCGCTCGAGGCGAGCCAATTTCTCGGAGACGTATATCCGGAAGTGATCCGGTATCTCGACGTTGCGGCCCTTGACCACGACGTCCGCATTGCTCTTGGCGGGTTCTTCCGAGGGCTTCTCGTCGAAGAAAACCGAGGCTTGTGAAGGGGTCGTCACGCGTACCTCCCGATATCGGCCACGCCCACTGTTGGACGTGGCAAGTGTGCATGCCGAATGGGGAACCTTCCGGCATCTCGAGTCCGGGGCATCACCTCAGATCTGGTCCAGTCGGTGCGTGTCCGCGACGTTAGTCGGTCATCGACTCGTGTGCCACCGTTCACCCCGAATTGGTTGTCGGCGTGTCCTCCCACCTCGGCGTCATGCGCTCGCCACCACCAGCGCGCCGGCTACCGGCACTCCGGAATCGGTTAGCACTCTTGTTGATTCGGCCAAGGTCGCCCCGGTGGTGACGACGTCGTCGATCAGCAGAACGGTGAAGGCCGCCGACCCCGTCACACGTGCGTCGGCCCGCGGACGAGTTACCCCGACTGCCTCGATTCGACCCGCCACGTTCTGCTGACGCTGCCCCGCCGACAGACCGACCGAATCACGGACTCCACCGGTCATGCGAAGCACTTCGGGAACCAGCACTCGCTCCGGTGCCAACCGTTCGGCAGCGATTCGAGCACATCGCAGTACGGGATCGCCCCCGCGGGCCCGCGCCGCACGAGCCCGAGAGGGTGCACAGATCAGGATCAGCGGACTCAGCTCGGGTGGATCTATTTCACCTGCGTCGCGTAGATGTCCTACGGCCTCGGCGAGCGCTCGCCCGAGAGGCCGGGCCACCGACCGTCGACCTCGCTCCTTCAGGGCGATCACACCACTGCGGCGCGGCCCGCTGTACGTACCGAGGGACCAGCACGGCACACCGGGATCGACTCGTGGACGAACGGCGATGGGCGGGACGAACAGGGCCGCCGAACACACCGGGCACCAGTGCTCCCCCGGCGCACCGCACCCGGCGCACTCGAGGGGCAGAACCAGATCGAGGAGCGCTTGCATGAATGCGGAGTCTGCCCGGGCCCACCGACAGAGATCTGCGGACGATGTCAGCCGGGCAGAATCGGCACTGCTTCGACTCCGGCCAGACCGGTGACCTCGCGCCAGTATCGATCGCCGACCGGATCGGCATTGTTGAGGGCGAACACGGCTCGCGCATCGGCCACGTACTCCGTTTCCGGGGAGGCATCGACCGCCAACACCGGAGTGGTCAGGTTGCGTGAGGGCAGCGGATCCATCCGGGATCCGTCGACGGTCACCTGGACCACCGGTGTGTCGGTGGCGACCCGCGCGATCACGATGGTGTCGCCGGTACTCCAGTCCAAACTCGTGGCGTCGCTACCGAGTCCGATCGCCACTGCCCTGGGTTCGGTCAGGGCGTACACGCCCGAGGGCTCGCGCACCACCGTTGCCACGTACACGACGCCGTCGACGATGAGCGCCGCTCGCACTCCGTCGCGGGCCAGTCTCAGTTCGGTGACCCGGTTGCCGAGTGTCGTGACGGCGGTGGCCTCGACCGGTATCACCGATACCTGGCCGGTCGAGGGATCACGGGCGGCTCGGATGACGTTGGTGCCGTCGATCACCGCCCATGCCGCGTTGTCGTCGGCCCCCCACGTGGGCCGCGTGATCGATTGCCCCTCTGCGACGGGGAACGCGCCACCGTCGTAGCTGCCGACCATGAGCGTGCTCGACGGCGCAGGGGCAGGCCGTCCGGTGTCCGCGACGCCTGCGACGAGCGTGCCGTCGTTGGACAGCGCCACCGAACGCAGGTTGCGGGCCTGCCCGAAGTACCCGGGAGCGGGAGTCGTCTCCGCCTCGTCGACGCGAAGCAAGGTGCCGGACGCGAGTGCGTGCAGTCCGACACTGTCATCGGTGCTGCCCAGCGGATCGAACGAGTCGACGCCCGCGGTCGTCCACCCGTCCGGCTTGGTCGTGTCGATGGGTTGGCCGTCGGCGAGCAACACGTACGGCCCAGCCACCTCGGCCGAGGCAAGGGTCCAGATCACCTGAGCGGCAAGCAGTTCGCGGTCGCGGTCGCCCTTGTTCTGCAGGCCGCCGAAGTCGATCTTGATGCCACCGAGCCCCACCCCCACCTGTGAGGTCTGGCCGTCGGCCTTGGTGATGGGCCCGCGAATACTCACGTCGTCGGACAGTTCGTTGCTCACCGCGGCCGACAGAGCCGACTTGGGGCCGTCGATGAGCAGCTGCACGAGTTGGTTGGCGAGCTGGTCCTGCGATCCGCTGGTCCACCGCACATCGGGCACGAGTACGCCCCCGAGCGGATCGACGAAGTAGAGCGATCGCTGCTGATAGGTGTTCAGAAATGCGGATCGATCGATGACGACGCCGGGCGGCAGTTTCGAGATCCGCCACTGACCGTCCACCCGTGCCATCTCGATCGCGGCGTCGAATGTGTCCGATCCGGCCTGGTACTCGCCACCCGAGGCCAGCATCCCGGCCGTCGCCGAACGGATCGTGAACTGCGCGGTATCTGCGGTGCGCGGACCGGACAGCGTGTCGATCCGATCCGCCACGACCGTCCGTGCCCCGTCGTCCCAGGTTCCCGACGCCTCCTCGGTGAGAAACTGCCGGGCGGCCTGGTGTCTGTTCGCAGAGACGGCGCTGGCCTCGAAGAAGTCGTCCAGCAGGCGATCGGGCTCGCGCCCCGGCTCGGGGGCCGGTGCGCTGGTGGGCACGGCACCGGCGGTCAAGGTGCCGATGGCCTGGGGGCTGGACGACTCGGGGAGGCTCGCGCATCCGCCGACGAGGGCGACGACGAGCGCGCACATCGCCAGCACGCGGGTGCCGCGACGAGACGAGAAGGTCACGTCGCGGGCTCCGACGCGGATGTCCTCGGCGCGGATGTCTTGGGTGCGGTGATCGCGGGAATGGGTTGTCCTTGTGCGAATTTCTTGGTGCTCGGTTTGAGGGGCAGTGGGGATCCGATCACCTTGTGCCCGCGCACGAGCGGCAGGGTGAGTCGGAAACATGCTCCTTCGCCTACTGCTCCCCACGCTTCGAGCTTACCGTCGTGCAGCCGGGCGTCCTCGACGCTGATCGCCAGCCCCAGGCCGGTGCCGCCGGATCGTCGAACGCGGGAGGGATCCGAGCGCCAGAACCGGTTGAACACCAGCTTCTCTTCTCCTGGTCGCAGACCGATTCCCTGATCGCGCACCACGAATGCCGCCGCGTCGGCGTCCGAGCGCAGCCGCAACAGGACCGGCTTGCCTTCGCCGTGGTCGAGTGCGTTGGCCAGCAGATTGCGCAGAATCCGTTCCACCCGTCGGGGGTCGACCTCGGCGACCACTGCGGTCTCGGGCATGTCGACGATCACCTCGGTACCGGTCTCGCGCGCCAGGTGCCGCACGGTCGACACCGCCGCGCGGGCGCACATGCGCAGGTCGAGTTGTTCGGCGGCCAGTTCGGCCACGCCCGCGTCGTGACGGCTGATCTCGAGCAGGTCTCCGAGCAGGGTCTCGAACCGATCGAGCTCGTTGACCAGCAGCTCGGAGGATCTCTTGAGTGCGGGCTCGAGGTCGTCGCTGGCGTCGTGGATGAGGTCTGCGGCCATCCGCACGGTGGTGAGCGGGGTGCGCAGTTCGTGGCTGACGTCGGAGGTGAATCGGCGTTGCAGGTTACCGAATTCCTCGAGCTGGGTGATCTGCTTGGACAGGCTCTCGGCCATCTCGTTGAACGACATCGCGAGTCTGGCCATGTCGTCCTCGCCGCGGACCGGCATGCGCTCCTTGAGCCTGCCGTCGGCGAACCGCACCGCGATCCTCGACGCCGACCGTATGGGCAGGACCACCTGACGTGCGACGAGCATCGCAATCGCCGCGAGCAGCACCAGCAGCACCACTGCGCCGATGAACAACGTGCCGCGTACCAGTGAGAGCGTGCGATCCTCGCTGGCCAACGGGAAGATGAGATAGAGCTGCAGAGCCGAGATGTCGGATCCGGTGGGAGATCCCATGATCAGCGCAGAGCCGCTGTATCCGCCGTCGCTGTCGGTGACCGTCGCATACTGCGAACTGATCAGGCCCTTCTTGACGAAGTCGCGCAGGCTGTTCGGGATCTGATCGACCGGGCCGACCGAGGCCTCCGCGCGGGTGGCGTCGCCTTCCACGATCAGCACCGGATCGAACGATCCCGCCGACCCGGTGGTCGACGCGGCGTCCAGGTCCTGGTTGGTCAGTGCCGCCCTGGCTCGTTCGAGGCGCGTCGCGAGCCCGCTCGAATCGTCGGCTCCGGCGAGGTTGCCCTCGACGGTGGTCCGCGAACGGTCGAGTTCCTCGGTGGCGGCGGACAGCTTGGCTTCGAGCAAACGATCGGTGATCTGACTGGTCAACACCACCCCGAGGATGAGGATGACCACCAGGGACAGAGTCAGCGTCGACACGACGACGCGCAGCTGTAGTGATCGACGCCAGGCATGGCCCAGCGACGTACTCAGCGAACGAAACCAACGCAGTACGGGAGAGAACTTGCCGTTGATTCGCCGCCGAGAGTGGGAGAAACGGATCACGGCGGTCCGGCCTTGTAGCCGACCCCCCTCACCGTCAGCACCACCTCGGGGTTCTCCGGATCCTTCTCGACCTTGGCGCGCAGGCGCTGCACGTGCACGTTGACCAGTCGGGTGTCGGCCGCGTGCCGGTAGCCCCAGACCTGTTCGAGCAACACCTCGCGGGTGAACACCTGACGCGGCTTGCGCGCCAATGCCACGAGCAGATCGAATTCGAGTGGGGTGAGGGAGACGAGTTCGTCGCCGCGACTGACCTTGTGGGCGGGCACGTCGATGACGATGTCTGCGATGGACAGCAGTTCGGCGGGCTCGTCCTCGGTCCTGCGCAGGCGCGCGCGCACCCGAGCGACCAGTTCCTTCGGCTTGAAGGGCTTCATGATGTAGTCGTCCGCACCGGACTCGAGGCCCAGGACGACGTCGACGGTGTCGGTCTTTGCCGTCAGCATGACGATCGGCACGCCCGAATCGGCACGCAGGACGCGGCAGACGTCGATGCCGTTCATGCCGGGAAGCATCAGATCCAGCAGCACCAGATCCGGCCGGTTCTCGCGCACGGCCGCCAGTGCTTGAGTGCCGTCGCCGACGACGAAGGGCTCGAATCCCTCACCGCGCAGCACGATGGTGAGCATCTCCGCCAGAGCCGAATCGTCGTCCACAACCAGAATCCGAGGCTTCATGGTCCTATGGTGTCACTTTCCGAACGCCTGATGGCTGATTGAACATGTCGGCGGCGAGTCGATCGGGATCGACGTCGGCGGTGACGACCCGCCACGGCGACATCCAGTGTGAGGCAGCGAGCATGCCGTACGCAGCCGAGGTTCGGCTCTGCAGTGAGCCGTCCAGCTCGTAGGCATCCCGGGTGCGAGCAGCGTCCGCACTCTCACGGGACGCAGCGCGCTCGGCGGCGAGCGCCACCGGGACGTCGAGGAGGATCTGGACGTCCGGAACGGGCACAGCGAATCGGTCGAATTCGAGCGACCTGATCCATTCGACGGCCTCGCCGTCGGCGGACTGTTCCAACCGAGCCGCGGTATAGGCCGCATTGGATGCCACGTACCGATCGAGTAGAACGATATCGTTGTGCGAGAGCAACTTTCGGATCTCGTCGCCCGCGTCTCGACGATCGAGCGCGAACAACAGGGCCATCGCGTGCACGCTGCCCGCAGTGTCACCGTGTTCGCCGTGCAACGCCTCCGCCGCCAGATCGGCATGGACCGATCGGTCGTACCGGGGAAACCCGATGCGCTCGACCGACAGGCCGTCACGTTCCCACGCCGAAACGAGCCGACGGGCGAGCGTGTTCTTGCCCGCTCCGTCGACTCCTTCGATGACGAACAGTTTGCCCACTGCCGGACCGGTCAGTAGCGGTAGTGCTCGGGCTTGTACGGGCCCTCGACGTCGACGCCGATGTACTCGGCCTGCTCCTTGGTGAGCTTGGTGATAGAGCCACCGAGCGCTTCGACGTGGATGCGTGCGACCTTCTCGTCGAGGTGCTTGGGCAGGCGGTAGACCTCGTTGTCGTACTCGTCCGGCTTGGTCCACAGTTCGATCTGAGCGATGACCTGGTTGGAGAAGCTGTTGCTCATGACGAACGACGGGTGGCCCGTGGCGTTACCGAGGTTGAGCAAGCGGCCCTCGGACAGCACGATGATCGAGTGCCCGTCCTTGAACTGGTACTCGTCGACCTGCGGCTTGATGTTGATCCGCGTGACATCGGGGGCCTTCTCCAGCCCGGCCATGTCGATCTCGTTGTCGAAGTGCCCGATGTTGCCCAGGATTGCCTGGTGCTTCATCTTGCGCATGTGCTCGAACGTGATGATCGACAGGTTGCCCGTCGAGGTGATCACGATGTCGGCCTGCTCGATGAATTCCTCGACCGTGCGCACGTCGAAGCCATCCATGAGTGCCTGCAGTGCGTTGATCGGGTCGGCCTCGGTGACGGTCACACGTGCACCCTGGCCCTTGAGCGCCTCGGCGCAACCCTTGCCCACGTCGCCGTAGCCACAGACCAGAACGGCCTTGCCGCCGATGAGGACGTCGGTGCCGCGGTTGATGCCGTCGATCAGCGAGTGCCGGGTGCCGTACTTGTTGTCGAACTTGCTCTTGGTGACCGAGTCGTTGACGTTGATCGCCGGGAACGTGAGCTCTCCCGCAGACGCGAACTGGTAGAGCCGGAGCACACCGGTGGTGGTCTCCTCGGTGACGCCCTGAACGGACTCGGCAACCTCGGTCCACTTGGACTTCGACGCTTCGAGCGAGCGACGAAGCAGGCCGAGGAACACCTTGTACTCGTCCGAATCGTGATCGTCGTCGGTCGGCGGGACGACGCCTGCCTTCTCGAACTGCGCACCGCGCAGCACCAGCATCGTGGCATCGCCACCGTCGTCGAGAATCATGTTGGCGGGCTGCTCGGGCCAGGTGAGCATCTGCTCGGCCGCCCACCAGTACTCTTCGAGGCTTTCGCCCTTCCACGCGAACACCGGGACACCCTTGGGCTCCTCGACGGTGCCGTACGGGCCGACGACGACGGCCGCTGCTGCGTGATCCTGGGTGGAGAAGATGTTGCACGACGCCCAACGAACTTCGGCTCCGAGTGCAACCAAGGTCTCGATCAGCACGGCTGTCTGCACGGTCATGTGCAGCGATCCCGAAACTCGTGCTCCCTTGAGCGGCTGAACGTCGGCGTATTCGCGACGCAGCGCTATCAAGCCGGGCATCTCGTGCTCGGCGAGTCGGATTTCCTTGCGGCCGAATTCCGCGAGCGACAGGTCTGCGACCTTGAAGTCGATTCCACCGCGGCGATCCACGGTGAGTGCCGGGCCTGACGTAACTGAGGTCGTCATCTTGCCTCTCCTGTTGACTGAGTATCTGTGGTCCAGGCTATCGGGTCCGCGCGGTACAGCTGCCGGCTGCCCGAGCGTGCAGGAGTGGAACCTGCAAAACGACCCGATTGCCGAGAACCCCGCTCTATGCCTTTCGTCCGGCTCGCGCCAGAATTCGAGCCCGTTTGCGGGGCAGGATGTTCGCACGGGCGATATCTCCCTGGTAATGCGCCGATACCCGCGGGTCCATCACCCGACGCCACAGCGGCGGAATTGCGGCGAGCATCACCATCGTCGCGTAGCCGGCGGGCAACTGCGGAGCCTCGTCGCAGGAAAGAAGGGTCTGGTAGCGCTTGCCTGGATTGGCGTGATGATCACTGTGTCGTTGCAGGTGGTACAGGAATATGTTGGTGCAGATTCTGTCGCTGTTCCAGCTGTGCCGCGGCGCGCACCGCACGTACCTGCCCCGCTCGTTCGTTTCGCGCAGCAGCGCGTAGTGCTCCACGTAGTTCACCATCTCCAGGAGCACGAACCCAACGACGGCTTGTATCAGGAGATACGGCGCGATCGCCCAGCCGAAGACGGCCATCAGCGCGACGAAGAGAACGGCGCTGAGCAGCCACGAGTGCACCAGGGCGTTGGAGGGGTGGACGAAGGAGTGATTCTTGCGACGCAGCCGCTGAGCCTCGAGTTTCCACGCCGAGGCCAGACCGAGAACAGCGCTGCGCGGCACGAAGGTCCACACGCTCTCCCCCAGCCGGGCACTGGCCGGATCCTCCGGAGTAGCCACCCGCACGTGATGCCCTCGATTGTGCTCGACGAAGAAGTGTCCGTAGAGGGTCTGCGACAGGGCCACCTTCGCCAACCACCGCTCGTGCTGCTCGATCCGATGGCCCAGTTCGTGAGCGGCATTGATACCGGTGCCTGCCACCAGGCCCACCGTCACTGCGAGGCCGATCTTGTCCACCACGCTCAGACCGCCGTACGCCCACATCCAACAGGCAACGATCAGACCGAGGAATTGGATGGGCAGGAACAGGTAGGTACACCAGCGGTAATAGCGATCGTTCTGCAGCTTTTCGCTGGCCGAGGCATCCGGGTTGTGTCCGTCCTCGCCCGCGAGTAGATCGATCACCGGAATGATCACGAAGAACACCAGCACGCCGCTCCACCAGAACAGCGGCATGCCCGTCCAGTAGACCAACTGCGACGGCAGTAGCGCCGATGCCGGGGCCAACAGCCCCAGCATCCATAGATACCGCTTGTTGTCCCCTCGTCGACCTGCACGTGTGGCCTCGGCCGGATCCCGCTCCCCGAAAACGACACCGGAATCCTCCGATGAGGTTGTTCGGCCGTCCACGCTCACAGATGTCACACCTCTCATCGAGTATTCGCAGTCCTGCCAGTTTGTTTTCGAGGGTATAACATCCTCGGCGTCCGAGCCGAGGTTGTGATGGATACCCCGTACATCCCGTAAATGACAGAGCCGGCCCCGCCTCAACGACGACGGTCAGGGCCGGCCTGGGCGGAGTCTCACTCGGATCGCGACTCGACCTTCTTCGCTTCGCGCAGCCCCATCACCGAGTGCCGTCTGCTGTACACGACGTAGATGACGACCCCGGCGGCCATCCAGACCAGGAAACGCAGCCATGTTTCGACCGACAGGTTCAGCATCAACCACAGGCACGCGAGGACCGCGAGGATCGGCACCAGCGGAACCCACGGAACGCGGAAACCACGCTGGAGGTCGGGGCGAGTCCGGCGCAGAACCAGCACACCCGCCGACACCAGCACGAACGCGAACAGCGTGCCGATGTTCACCATTTCCTCCAGCGTGCCGAGCGGAACGAATGCGGCGAGCAACCCGACGATGACACCGACCAGAATCGTCGTCCGGACCGGCGTGCCCTTGCTTCCGGTGTGCGCCAGAGCCCGCGGCACCAGTCCATCTCGCGACATCGCGAAGAGCACCCGGGTCTGCCCGAGCATCAGCACCATCACCACGGTCGTCAGACCGGCGAGTGCGCCGAACGAGATGATGTTCTTGGCCCAGGTCAGACCGTTCAGCTCGAATGCCGTCGCCAGCGTGGAACTGTCACCGGCCAGATCGGTGTACTCGACCATCCCGGTCAGAACCAGAGTGACGGCCACGTACAGCACGGTGACGATCGCGAGCGATCCGAGGATTCCGCGTGGGAGTGCCTTCTGTGGTTCCTTGGTCTCTTCGGCAGTCGTTGCCACCACGTCGAATCCGATGAATGCGAAGAACACCAGTGACGCCGCGGCCAGCAGTCCGTACCAACCGAATGTGCTGCCTCCCGCGCCGGTGACGAACGAGAGCAGAGACTGATGCAGCCCCTCGCCCGTTGAGCCCGGTTCCGACGGCGGAATGTACGGGTCGTAGTTGGCGACCTTGATGTAGAAGGCTCCGAGTACGACGACGAACAGAACGACGATGACCTTGATCGCGGTGATCACCAGCGACACCCGCGAGGACAACTTGGTTCCCGACGCGATGAGCACCGTCAGCGCCACCACGATCAGCAGTGCACCCCAGTCGAAGTTCAGTGAGCCGATCTCGAGCACAGGAGCGGCCGTACCGAGCAGATCGCCCAGATAGAGCGACCACGCCTTCGCCACCACGGCGGCTGCGAGGCCGAACTCGAGGATCAGATCCCATCCGATGATCCAGGCGATGAACTCCCCGAACGCTGCATACGAGAACGTGTACGCGCTTCCGGCCACGGGCACGGTGGACGCGAACTCCGCGTAACACAGCGCCGCGAGGCCACAGGCGACCGCCGCGAGTACGAAGGCCAACGACACGGCCGGTCCCGCAACGTTTCCTGCGGTCCGCGCGGTCAGGGTGAAGATGCCGGCGCCGACGGCAACAGCGACGCCGAACACGGTCAGATCCCAGGATCCGAGTTCTTTCCGAAGTTTCGTGTCGGGCTCGTCGGTGTCCTGGATCGACTGCTCGATCGATTTGGTCCGGAACCAACCCGTCGTGCGTGGGGTCTTCGCGGGCCGGTCTGTTCTGCTCATCGGGTCTCCGTATCGCAACGTCACATCTGCCGACGGATCACCGAACTCATCCGTCACTTCGATTCACTGTGGCATCACACTATTGCCTTCGGGCACGCCGTTCGCGCAATCGCGCGGTTCGAGGCGGCAGACGCAGAGAACACACGAGCTACAGGCGGCCCACGGAGGCCACGAACACCTCGGCCTCGCCCGAATCGGCGGTCACGGTGACGGATTCGTCTGCAGCGGGTATCCAGGCAGAGCTGCCCTGCGGCACCGTCAGCTCCATTTGTCGGCCCTTCGTACCGGCCACGACGGTGCCACGGGTGCACAGCAGAATTCTCGGGCCGGAGCCGGGAACGGCAACCGTTTCCCCCGCTGCAACCGCAGTCCGGCTCAGCGCGAATTCGGGTGCCGGTGTCGGGTACAGGTAGGTCGGTCGATCGCCGGCACCCGGGGTGATGGGCGAGATGTCGGCCGGCTCGAAATCGAGCACGCGCAACAGTTCCGGGACGTCGACGTGTTTGGGAGTCAGTCCGCCGCGCAGCACGTTGTCGGAGTTCGCCATGATCTCCACGCCGGTACCGCGCAGATACGCGTGCAGGTTTCCGGCGTCGAGGTACAGCCCCTGACCGGGAGTCAGTGTCACCCGATTGAGCAACAGCGCGGCGAGCACTCCGGCGTCACCGGGATACGACTCTCCGAGCTCGAGCAGAGTTCGGGCCTCGGCGGCGAATCGTCCACCGTCCGTGCGTGCGGGACCGGACAGATAGTCGATGCATCCTTGGGCGACGGCAGGCAGGATGTCGTCCAATGCCGGCCCGGGCAGCGTGATCCACGAGGTGAACACGGTGCGCAGCCCGGACGCATCCGGCTGGGCGGCGAGTAGGGTTCGATACCCACCCAAGGCCGGGACGGCCAACGCGTCGAGCAATTCCACGGTGTCGGTGGGCCGCCGGAAGCCAGCCAACGCCTCGAATTCCGTGAGCGCGACGATCAGTTCGGGCTTGTGGTTCGGATCCCGGTAGTTGCGGACCGGCGAGTCGATGGGGACCCCCGCGGCGTTCTCGCGTGCAAAACCTTCCCGGGCCTGGGCACTGCTGGGGTGCGCCTGGAGAGACAACGGTTCTTCTGCGGCAAGCAGTTTCAGCAGGTACGGCAGACGCGAGTCGTAGTGCTGCGCAGATCCGCCCAGGTGAGTGCTCGGATCGCCGTCGATCAGCGTGAGCAGTGGAGTACTGCCGTCCTCGTGCACCACGTGCGCGGAGTCGGCCGGGTGAGCTCCGAGCCAGATCTCTGCCTCGGGATGATCGGACGGCACCGGACGACCTTGAATCCGAGCCAGAGCGGTTCGCGAACCCCATGCGTAGGACCGAACCGCGCCTCGCAAGAGCTGCACTAGCTACCGCCCATCAACAGCAGATACGCGGCAGTGGTGTCCAGCCGCGTCGCCAACACGGACATCGTGTCGAGCACCGAGAGTCTATCCGGATCCGGTGCCGGTGCGGGGTTGTCGAATTCGGATCTCGCGCGCTCGCCGCCGAACAGCGCCTCACTCGAATCGGCGAGCAACAACTCCGACTCCGGGACACCGGCGATTCGTCGTTCGGTCATCGCGCGATCGGCGTCCGAGGCCACCACGACGACGCGCATCGGCAGCGCCGGCGGTGGGCCGTCCAGCTGCTCGTCGTGAAAGAAAGAGTCGAATGTCTGCGGTGTGCTGGATGATTCGGCGACGGACGCCCGGATGGATGCGGCAATGACGTCGCCCAACTCCCCCGCGCCGACGACGACACCCGCCACGCGCAGCAGCACCTCGCTGCCGTGCCGAGCCACCTCGACCGCAGCGGGACTGCCCCCGGTCAGCACCACCCGCCGACCGTTCAACCCACTGGCGAGGGCCTTGGCCGGATTGTGGAACATCTCGTTGGACGGGCTGTTTCGTACCGCCTCCGCGTCGAGCAGGTCTGCAAGACGAGACAGATTGGGCAGCAACGTCTTCCACGAGCCACCGGCCACCGCCCCCAGTACCGCCACGAACGCCGCGAGGTATCGCATCAGAGCATTGTGGTCACGGACTGCGATTCGCGGCGGCAGCCACATGACCCGGGCTCCCCGTACGGCGCGCAGCGGCCCCTCCTCGGGGGCAACCACCACGACTTCGGCGCCGCGCCGGGCTGCCGCGTCCACCGACTCGGCCAACCGTGGATCCCCGGCGTCGTCGCCTGCCACCACCACCACGTCGAGTGGACCGATCCACGGCGGAGTTCCCGTGCTTCGGACGAGAGGCACCCCGAGGCGATCACCGAGCGCAGCGACGAGCAACGACGCTGCCCGACTGCTCCGCCCGTCGCCGGTGACGATCACCACGCTCCGGGGACGCAGATCAGCCAACCGGGCCAGGACCGATTCGTCGACGGCGGTCGCGACGGCCCGCACCTGCGCTCCCGCCAGCGCTGCGCTGCGCAGGGAGCCCTCACGATCGGCTGCAATGAGAGCATCCGAATCGTCGAGGTCGACCAGAGACGACACTGCCGTCATGGCTGCGACACCTCCCCTTACCTCACCCGCTCGAAACGCCTGGATACCCACTCATGAACCCTTGGTAACCACTATTCCAGTCCGGCGCGAACGATGCTCAATATCTCCGTCGAAAGCGCGTCGACATCCGCAGCGGTGGGTGCTTCCACATTGAGCCGGAGCAGCGGTTCGGTATTCGAGGCCCGCAGATTGAACCAGGCACCGTCGGCGAGTTCGACCGTGACACCGTCGAGTCGGTCGATGCTCTCAGTCCGATCGGCGAACGCCGCCAGGACCGCCTCGGTACGTTGGGCAGCATCGTCGACGGTCGAGTTGATCTCGCCCGACGCACTGTAGGTCTCGTAGGTGGCCATCATTTCCGACAACGGGCGATCCTGTGCCCCGAAGGCAGCGAGAACGTGCAGCGCGGCGAGCATGCCGGAGTCCGCACCCCAGAAGTCACGGAAGTAGTAGTGAGCGGAGTGCTCTCCGCCGAAGATGGCTCCGGTGTCGGCCATCTGCTGCTTGATGAACGAGTGCCCCACTCGGGTGCGGACCGGCGTGCCGCCGAGCTTCTCGACCAGCTCCGGTACCGCTCGCGAGGTGATCAGATTGTGGATGACGACCGCGCCCGGCTCCTTGGCCAGTTCGCGTTCGGCCACCAGGCAGGTCACCGCCGATGGTGACACCGGGTCGCCCTTCTCGTCGACGACGAAGCACCGATCGGCGTCGCCGTCGAAGGCAAGGCCGATCTCGGAACCGGTCTCGACGACGAATCGCTGCAGATCCACCAGGTTCGCCGGGTCGAGTGGATTGGCCTCGTGATTGGGGAAGCTGCCGTCGAGTTCGAAAAACAACGGTTCGATCGTCACCGGCAGTGGCGCGAACACGGCAGGCACGGTGTGTCCGCCCATACCGTTGCCGGCATCGACTGCGATCTTCATGGAGCGGATACCCGACAGATCGACCAGGTCGCGCAGGAACTGTGCGTAGTCGTCGAGCACATCTCGTGATGTCACTGTTCCGGACGGCCCGTCGAACTCCGGGACCCCGTCGACCAATTCGGCTTTGACCGTGGCCAAGCCGGTGTCCTGACCCACCGGCTTGGCACCGGCGCGGCAGAGCTTGATCCCGTTGTACTTCGCCGGATTGTGACTGGCGGTGAACATCGCTCCCGGGCATTCGAGCATGCCGGAAGCGAAGTAGAGCTGATCGGTCGACGCCAGCCCGATGTGCACCACGTCGAGGCCCTGAGCGGTGACTCCGTCGGCGAACGCCCGAGACAGTGCCGGCGAGGAATCACGCATGTCGTGGCCGATGACGACCGAGCGCGCGGCCCCTGCCTCATCACGAACCAATCGTGCGAACGATGCACCGACGTCACGCACGAACGCCTCGTCGATCTGCTCACCTACGACGCCACGGACGTCGTAGGCCTTGATGACGGCGTTGACGGACTCTGCGGTTCGGGCCACGAAGATTCTCCTGGTGATCGTTGTCGACGACGCCGCACATCGGCGTCGGATATCGAGCGTCGGTAGCGGTGCGATCCACACCGAGTATCGGCAGACCGTCGCGGTCCGTTTCGGTCCGGCTCTCGGAACCTTGCCAGACGGCAGACGGACCGGCCAGTCGGACCGATGCACACCACACCGGGTGTGCTCGGGCGGCTCAGGACGTGGGGTCGGGAAGAACTCGAAGGTGCCCGCGCCTGCCCGTTCGGACGGCCGGAGCGGATCGGCGTTCGGTGTCGGACGGCCGAGGAACCGAGCGGTCGGCGCTCTCGCGGTCCTCGGAGCGCACGCGATCGCCGCGACCCGCCTCGCGTACGGCCTCCGCGAGGGCAGTCAGATCGTCCTCGTCGGGGCTCGAGGTGGAGTAGCCGCCTTCGTACCGGACCAGTTCCCAGCCCTTGGGAGCGGTGGTGGTCGACGCGTGCACCTCGCACAGATCCCAGGAATGCGGTTCGTCGACTGTGGCGAGCGGTCCGACGACCGCGGTGGAATCGGAGTAGACGTATGTGAGCGTCGCAACGGCAGAACGGTTGCAACCAGGCCTGCAGCAGCCACGCAGTGATCTCACGAGTGCAGAGTATCCGGTGGGTGCAACCGACCGAACGACCGACACACCGGACGAGCGCGATAACCTCCCCCTATGCCTCGATTCTCATCCGCGCGCAGGATCACTTCTCGGTCCGTGGCTCGGCACGGCCGCGGCGTCCGCGGACCGGTTCTGCCCGACGACATTCCGGCCAGGCGTTCACGAGCGGAGAAGTTCGACCGGCTGGTATTGGAGGCGTTCGCGCGGATCGATCATCGGTGGCACGAGAAGCTCTCGAAGCTCGACATCGCCGTGGACGAGGTACCCAAGATCAGGGCGTTGGATCCGGAATCGGTGACGTGGCCGCCCGAGGTGGTGGCGGAAGGTCCGGTACCGCTCTCGCGATTGGTACCGGCCGGCATAGACAAGCGCGGGGAGACGACACGCGCCAGGGTGGTGCTGTTCCGGCGACCGCTGGAACGGCGCGCGAAGCACCCGGAGGATCTGGAGGATCTGTTGTTCGAGGTTCTGGTCGAGCAAGTGGCGACGTATCTCGGCATCGACCCCGACGAGGTCGATCCGGCCGGGGAGTGATCGATCCGTCCGAAGACGGAACCGAACAGCTCAGCCGATTCCGCGCTTGAGCCTGCGACGCTCTCGCTCGGACAGCCCGCCCCAGATACCGAATCGCTCGTCGTTGGCGAGCGCGTACTCGAGGCACTCGTCCTTGACCTCACAGCCGAGGCAGATGCGCTTCGCCTCGCGTGTGGAGCCACCCTTTTCCGGGAAGAAGGCCTCGGGATCGGTCTGCGCACACAGAGCGCGCTCCTGCCACTGATCCTCGATCTCCTCGAACATCTCGTCGAAACCTGCGACGAGACTGAGGAACGGCTTTGCCGGTGGAACCGACTCGGCAACGAACGGCATCGAGTCGACGTCGGATTCCGAATCGAGGTCGGCATCGACGGCGTCTGCGACGTTGCCGGTCTCGTCCGTTCGACCGACGTACGCAGAACCCGCGTCGATCGAGACGCTCGAATCTGCGCCGATGCCGGACTCGGTTTGCGGCGCGTCGTCGACAGCGCTGAGGTGAGCAGTGGGTCCGCCCCGCTGATCACGTGTCACGTGCTGGTCATACATCGCTTCCGCCTCCTCACCTGTGGTAGCGCAGATACTTTCGGTCCTCGTGTTCTCGAATACCTTGCCCCGCGCCGGTATTCGATCGAGCTGGTCCAACGTGCCGGTCCGACTCTCGACCTCTACTCGACGTCCAGTCAGGGACGATCAGGAAGGGAACGAGTGTTCGAAACCAGGTTCGCTGCAATCGAACTCGTGCTGCGAACACTGAATGACATACCTGTGATTAGACACGTCCAGGTGTGTCGCGGTCAAGCCGATCGCGCAAATCCAATACCATCACATGCCCGAAATCGGCACTCTCCCCGGATCGGAGCCCGTCCCGTGCGTGTCGCGTCGGTTATCGCCGTCGCACACGGTCCACGCCGACGTTGCGGCACCGGGTGGGCGCTCACCCAGCACCACCGCAACCCCACTAGGCTCGGATGTTGTGAAAGTTACTGTTCTGGTCGGTGGCGTCGGTGGCGCTCGGTTTCTGCAGGGCCTGAAGGCGTTGTTCGGCGACGAGCCCGAGCACGAGATCACCGCCGTGGTCAACGTCGGCGACGACGTGTGGATGCACGGGCTCCGCATCTGCCCGGACCTCGACACGTGCATGTACACGCTCGGCGGAGGAATCGACACCGATCGCGGCTGGGGCCGCATCGCGGAGACCTGGAACGCTCGGGACGAGTTGGCAGCCTACGGTGCCGATCCCGACTGGTTCGGACTCGGCGACCGCGACATCGCCACCCACCTGATCCGTAGTCGTATGTTGCGCACCGGCTTTCCGCTGTCCGCCGTCACCGAAGCCCTGTGCAACCGTTGGCAACCCGGGGTCCGGCTCCTGCCTGTCACCGACGATCGCTCCGAGACGCACGTCGTCGTCACCGATCCGGACGACCCGAGCGGTGAGCAGCAGCGCGCAATTCACTTCCAGGAGTGGTGGGTTCGTTACCGCGCACAGATTCCGACCCACAGCTTCGCCAACATCGGGGCCGAACAGGCAACTCCGGCACCGGGAGTCGTCGAGGCGATTGCCGACGCCGACGCCGTCGTCCTCGCGCCGTCCAATCCGGTGGTGAGCGTCGGTGCGATCCTCGCGGTGCCCGGTATCCGCGGGGCACTTCGCACGACGGCTGCCAAGGTGGTCGGCCTCTCCCCCGTCGTCGACGGAAAGCCGTTGCGCGGCATGGCCGACGAGTGCCTGTCCGTCATCGGAGTCGCGACCACGGCGCAAGCGGTGGGCCGTCACTACGGAAGCCGAAGCGGTACCGGCATTCTCGACGCATGGCTGGTGCACACCACCGACACGGCGGTCGTCGACGGGGTGGACGTGCAGGCGGTTCCGTTGCTGATGACCGACCCCGAGACCACAGCGGTCATGGCCCGCACCGCTCTGCGCGCAGCCGGACTCGACCTGTGACCGACTCCCACACCACACACACCGCACCGCGTGATCACGCTTCGGGCGGCTCGATCGAGATACTGCCGGTGACCGGGCTCCCCGAGTTTCGACCGGGCGACGATCTGGCTGCGACCGTGGCGGACCGAGCGCCGTGGCTACGTGACGGCGACATCCTGATCGTCACCAGCAAGATCCTCTCCAAGGTCGAGGGCCGCCTGGTGCAGGCACCCCGTGATGCGGACGAGCGAGATGCCGCCCGCAGGGTCCTGGTGGAACAGGAAGCCGTGCGCATCGTCGCCCGCAAGGGCCGAACCCTCATCACCGAGAATCGACTCGGCATCGTGCAGGCCGCGTCGGGAATCGACGGCTCCAACGTCGACGGTGGCGAACTGGCACTGCTGCCCGAGAACCCCGACGCCAGTGCGGCAGCGCTCCGCACTGCACTCGGTGCGTTGCTGGGGGTGACGGTCGCCGTGGTCGTCACCGACACCATGGGTCGGGCATGGCGGATCGGCCAGACCGACGCCGCCATCGGTGCCGCGGGCCTGGGCGTCGTACATGCGTACGCCGGGGCCGAGGACGGTCAGGGAAACGAGCTCGTCGTCACCGAGGTCGCGATCGCCGACGAGCTCGCTGCCGCGGGCGATCTGGTGAAGGGGAAGCTCGGCGGGGTTCCGATCGCCGTCGTGCGCGGATTGACTCCCGTCGACGACGGTTCCACCGCGGCGACGCTGCTGCGCGGCGGCGAGGACGATCTGTTCTGGCTCGGTACCGCCGAGGCACTCGATCGTGGTCGACGCGAGGCGCTGCTGCTCCGTCGGTCTGTGCGCTCGTTCACCGACGAACCGGTCGATCCCGAAGCCGTTCGATCAGCCGTTGCCGATGCCCTCACCGCCCCGGCCCCGCACCACACCCGTCCGGTTCGGTTCGTCTGGGTCAGGACCCCCGCTCTGCGGCGCCGGCTGCTCGAGACGATGCGTGAGCAATGGCGTGCCGATCTGGCCGGCGACGGGCTGAGCGAGGAGCGGATCGCCGCCAGACTCGGCCGCGGCGACATCTTGTTCGACGCCCCCGAGATCGTGATCCCGTTCTGCGTGCCCGACGGTGCGCACTCGTACCCCGACGAGAGGCGTCGAACCGCCGAGGACACGATGTTCACCGTCGCGGTCGGTGCGGCCGTTCAGGGGCTGCTCGTCGCCCTCGCCGTCCGGGAACTGGGCAGCTGCTGGATCGGCTCGACGATCTTCGCCGCCGATACCGTGCGCGCCGAACTCGGCCTGCGCGCGGACTGGAAAGCGATGGGAGCCATCGCAATCGGACACCCCAGCGACTCGCTGACCGTTCGGGATCCGGTGGTTCCCGGGTCCTCGCTACTGGAGCTCTGAACCGTGTCCGCGTCCACGCCGCCACATTCGACACTGCCACATTCGACACTGCCTCATTCGAAACTGTGGCACTCGGTTGCAACGACACTCGATCGATGGGCACCGCCGGACTCGGGCGAGGAATCGCTTCGGCACACCATGCTGGCGTTTCTCGACAGCAACCCGAACGCCTGCCTGCGCGCCAACGAGGCCGGCCATTTCACCGCATCCTCGTTGGTACTCGACACGTCGGGAACCCATGTGCTACTGACGCTTCACCCGAAGGTCGGTCGGTGGATTCAACTCGGCGGCCACTGCGAACCGACGGACGACACGGTTGTCGACGCGGCGCTGCGGGAGGCCACCGAAGAATCCGGGATCACCGATCTGACTGTCGATCCGCTGTTGCTCTCCGCCCACACGCACCCGATCACCTGCTCGCTCGGCAAGCCGACGCGGCACCTCGACCTGAGGTTTCTGGTGCGGGCTCCGGACGGCGCGCGAGCAGTGCGCAGCGAGGAATCGACCGATCTGCGCTGGTGGCCGGTCGATGCCCTGCCCGACGACGCCGAACGCGAGACGATCGACCACCTGGTCGCGCTTGCCGCGCTTCGCTAGGGCGGACTCGCGTCAGACGTCGGTGGAGAAACGCACTCCACCGTCGGGCAACGTGACCCCGGGCCACACCCGCGCGCCGCGGAGCAACTCGCAGCGAGCCCCGATGTCGGCACCGTCGCCGATGACTGCGTCGCGCACCAGTGCACGGGGTCCGATGCGGGCACCGAAGCCGAGAATGGATCGCTCGACGACGGCCCCTGCTTCGACGATCGCACCGTCGAACACGACGGCACCGTCCAGGCGGGCACCCGCTCCGATTTCGGCACCGCGCCCGACGACGGTTCCACCGATCAGCAATGCACCCGGTGCCACTCCTGCGCTCGGGTGTACCAACGATTCGCCGCGATCTCCGTGCAGCGCAGGCGATGGCGCGATGCCGCGGACCAGATCGGCCGAGCCCTTGACGAAATCCTCCGGTGTTCCCATGTCGCGCCAGTACGCACTGTCGACGTGCCCGTACACCTTCTTGCCCTCGGCGAGCAAGGCGGGGAACACTTCTCGCTCCACCGATACCGGACGGCCGGACGGAATGGACTCGATGATCTCGCGCTTGAAGACGTAGCAACCAGCGTTGATCTGATCGGTCGGCGGATCCTGAGTCTTTTCGAGAAACGCTGTCACGCGACCGGATTCGTCCGTCGGCACGCAACCGAACGCGCGCGGATCGCCGACACGAACCAGATGCAACGTGACATCGGCGTCAGTGTCTCGGTGCGTATCGAGCACTGCTGTCAGATCGGTGCCGCCCAGCACGTCACCGTTGAAGACCATGACGTTCTCCGCGCGCAGCCGGGGCAGAACGTTCCTGATGCCTCCGCCGGTGCCGAGCGGCTCGGTCTCGAAGACGTACTCGAGCTCGATACCGAGTGCGGACCCGTCCCCGAAATGTTGCTCGAACACTTCGGCTTTGAAGGATGTACCGAGAACGACGTGCTCGATGCCCGCGGCTTTGATACGCGCCAGCAGGTGAGTCAGAAATGGCAGCCCTGCAGTGGGAAGCATCGGCTTGGGTGCCGAGAGCGTCAGCGGCCTGAGGCGAGTTCCCTTGCCGCCGACCAGGATCACTGCATCGGTACGTGCGGCGACCGATGAAGAGCTATCCGACATGTCCAGCCTCTGTTCTCTCGTCCGTGAGTCGTCCGTCCACTGCGCGGGCCCGAAGCGCCGAATTCACGACGATCTTCGAGCGAAGGCCGAGACCCGCACGCAGCGCCAATCGTAAGGGAGCCTGCCATGTCCGGGCGTGTCTGTCGGCCTGGAAGCGGTACGCACTGGTGTGATGTGCGGGCAACATCACTTCCGGATGCCGTCCTGCTGCATGGCCTTTCGAGTGGGTCACCTCGACATCGGGAACGTAGACGTTGTGCCAGCCCGCTCTGCCGAGCCGGTCTCCGAGATCCACGTCCTCCATGTACATGAAGTAGCGCGAGTCGAATCCGCCGATCGAATCGAACGCCGAACGTCGCAGCAACAGGCACGATCCCGACAGCCACCCCACCGGCCGCTCGCTGACCGTCTCGTTCTCCTGGCGATACCGCCGGGTCCACGGGTTCGTCGGCCAGAGCTTGCCCAGTACCGCGTGGCCCGCACCGGACGTGAGATCGGGCACCGACCGTGCCGACGGGTAACGGGACCCGTCGGGTTCGCGAATGAGCGGCCCGAGGGCACCCGCCCGTGGCCACCGCGCCGCAGCGTCGAGCAGGCCGTCGAGGGATCCGGGATGCCACCGCACGTCGGGATTGGCCACGACGACGAACTCGGTGTCGGGCTCGATCTCGGCCACCGCGCGATTGACGGCTGCGCCGTAACCGATGTTCGCGCCGGTTCGCAGCAACTCCGCTTCCTCGAACGCGACCTCGGCTGCCTCGGGCGTGCCGTCGACCGAGCCGTTGTCCGCCATGATCACCCGAAGCGGACGCGTCGTGGCCTCACGTAGAGACGACAGGAACTGGTCAAGGTATTCGCCGGGTGAATAGGTCACCGTCACCACGGCCAGCTCGGAACTCACGCGGGCAAGACTAGCCCGATCTCGCGTCGACACCTCATGTCGACTGCGTCAGGGCTGCCGTCAACGCGTCCGACCACGGCCGCGCCGGGGTGAGACCCGCATCGACCCATGCGGTCGGTGAGAGCACCGAGTACGCGGGCCGAGGTGCCGGAACCACGTATTCGGCGCTCGAACACGGCTGCACTCGCTCGGGATCGGCACCGATCCCTGCGAACACCGCGCGAGCGAGGTCGAACCAGCTGGCCTGCCCCGCATTGGTGTAGTGCAGCGTCGTTGCCCGCACGGCAGGGTCGGCTTCGATCTCGAGCAGTCCCGACGCCAGATCGAGGGCGAAGGTGGGCGAACCGATCTGGTCGTCGACCACCGAGATCGTCTCGCGCTCACCTTCGAGTCGCCGCATCGTGGTCACGAAATTCTTGCCCGTGTTGTCGTACACCCAGGCGGTCCGCACGATCACAGCCTCGGGCAGTTCTTCGTGCACGGCGAGCTCGCCGGCGAGCTTGGTGCGTCCGTACGCCGACTGCGGCGCGGTGTTCGCATCGACCTCGTACGGTTCGGTTGCTGTGCCGTCGAACACATAATCGGTGGAGACGTGGATCAACCGGGCTCCGACACGCCCGCAGGCGCGCGCGAGATTTCGAGGGCCGTCCGCGTTGACCGCCGACGCCCTGGCCTCGTCGGTCTCGGCGGCATCGACGGCGGTGTACGCAGCGCAGTTGATCACCGTTGCCCCCGCGCTCACCGCGGCCGCCACGGCGTCGGGGTCGGTGATGTCCAGGTCGGCGGACGAATATCCGGACACCTCGACACCGTCACCTCGTCCGGAGGCGAGAGACATCACTCGGCGGCCCAACTGGCCGTGTGCACCGGTCACCACGATCGCATTCACGGTTGCCAAGTGTGGCACGCCGCGTTCGCTTCGGCGAGGCAACGACCGGCGACAAGTAACCTTCGAACGGCGGGGGGGAGAACAACGAAGTAGGCGGGTGTTTCAGGCCGGCCGGAAACGAGAGAGGGTCGTCACGGTGCCACGAGATCCAGGCACGCCCGGAGGTGAGCGCACTCCCCCGCCGAGGCGGAGCGCTCCCCGGCGAACCGACGGTCCCCGAGCGCGCACCACAGGCCGCCCCGGCGACCGCGCGGGCGCTGCCCACCGATACGGCGACGACGAACTCCGCGCGGAACGCCCCAGCGGAGAACGCAGACAGAGAACTCGCAGCGAACGTGCGGACAGACCGCGCCGGCCGGATCGGCGCAGCCCTCGCGGTGGCGTCGAGCAACCCGAATCCGACGGCAGGTCGCCTCGCCTCGGCAGTACCCGGTGGCCCGCGACCCATGTCGCGGTCGCAGTGCTCTCGATCCTCGTTCTGCTGGTGACCGGTTTCGCGTGGCGCAGTGTCGACAGCCTGCGCTCCAACATCGCCACCGCGGGTGGTCTCGGTCTCGGCGGAGCTGCCGACGGAGCCGTCGACATTCTGATGGTCGGCACCGACAGTCGTACCGATGCCCACGGCAACGCGTTGTCCCCCGCCGAACTCGCGTCCCTCAACGCCGGCGAAGAGGTGGCGTCCAACACCGACACGATCGTGCTGATCCGCGTCCCGAACGACGGTTCGTCGGCCACCGCGATATCCATCCCCCGAGACTCGTACGTCGAGGTACCCGGCATCGGAATGTCGAAGATCAACGCTGCGTACGGCGCGACCAAGGAGAACAAGCGGCTCGAATTGGTGGAGCAGGGTGTCACGGACGCCGATGCCGAATCCCAGGCCACCGAAGCCGGGCGCGAGGCCCTCATCGACTCGGTCGCCGATCTCACCGGCATCACCGTCGATCACTATGCCGAGGTCGGTCTGCTCGGCTTCGTGCTGCTGACCGATGCCGTCGGCGGTGTCGAGGCGTGCCTGAACAACCCTGTGCAGGAACCACTGTCGGGTGCGAACTTCCCGGCGGGCGTGCAGACGCTCTCCGGTTCGCAGGCGCTCAGTTTCGTCCGCCAGCGGCACGATCTTCCCCGCGGAGATCTGGACCGCATCGTGCGCCAGCAAGTGTTCATGGCCTCGCTCGTGCGGAGTGTGCTCAGCGCCCAGACGTTGAGCAACCCCGCCAAGCTGGGCCAACTCAGCACCGCAGTGCAGCGATCGGTGACGCTGGATTCCGATTGGGACATTCTGCAGTTCGCCACTCGCCTGCAAGATCTCGCCGGCGGCAAGGTCAAGTTCGAGACGATTCCCGCAGTCGACATCAATGCGACGACCGAGTTCGGCGAATCGATCGTGCAGGTCGATCCGGCGGCGGTGCAGAAGTACGTGGCAGGGTTGCTCGGCGACGGCAACTCGGCGGAGACCAACGCAGAGGATTCGGACGCACCGGTTGTCGATCCGTCGACGGTGACGGTGGACGTCGCGAACGACAGCGGGATCGACGGACTCGCCAACGGTGTCGCCGGATCGCTGACCGCACTGGGCTACGTCGGCGGCACCATCGGAAACTACGAGGGCTCGTCCATCTCCGCGAGCCGCATCCAGGCCGCGGACGTCGACAGTGATGCCGCGCGCGCCGTCTCGGCGGCCCTGGGCGATCTGCAGATCACCCCCGACGACACGCTGTCGGCGGACACTGTGCGCGTGGTCCTCGCGAACGACTACGCGGGGCCCGGCTCGGGCCAGGCCGCGACTGCGGAAACCATTGCTCCCGAATCGGGCACAGCGGTTCCCGAGGCACCGGCGGCTCCGATCGACGCCGGCTCCACCGGTCCGATGTGCGTCAACTGATCGGTGCCGGTCACCGCGTGTGAATCGGTGTCGTCGAGCGTCATCTAGGGTCGTGGGGTGGCTTCGAATCTGACTCAGACCCTGCTCGACCCGATTCTCGCCGCCGATCCGGCCGGTCCGCGCGTGACGTTCTACGACGATGCGACCGGTGAGCGGGTCGAGGTGTCGGCGGTGACCCTCGCGAACTGGGCGGCCAAGACCGCCAATCTGTTGCGCGACGAGTTCGGCTTCGAGGTGGGTGGCAGGGTGAGTGTGCTGTTGCCCGCGCATTGGCAGACGGCTGCGGCCCTGCTGGGAATCTGGTGGGCAGGCGGCGAGGTGGTCATCGGGGCCGACGACTCCGCGGACGTGGCGATGGTGTCGGGTGATCGGCTCGACGAGTCTCCCGAGGCAGACGAGGTACTGGCGTTCTCGCTCGACGCATTCGGCAAGGCGGTCCCCGATTTGCCTCTCGGTATGACCGATTACGCAACGTCGGTGCGGGTGCACGGCGATCAGTTCAGGGCCGCGGGTTCCGGGAGCGCGGCGCTGGACGGGCGTTCGGTGGACGAGGTGCTCGCTGCCGCTCGTGAGCGAGCCGGAGCACGGTCGTGGACGGCCTCGGACCGGGTCATGTCCAGCGAGTCCTGGACCACGGCCGACGAGCTGGTCGACGGTCTGCTCTCGGTTCTCGTCGTGGGGGCGTCACTGGTTCAGGTGGCCAATTCGGACGAGACGAAGACGCAGCGGCGCGCCGGGACCGAGAAGGTCACCGCCACTGTTGCTCAGCCGGGCTGACGGTAGCCACCGTCGGCCAGTCCGGCCTCTATCTCGTACTTGTTCGCCGGGCCCCGATGTCGCGCTTCTTCGACGAGGTAGCGGAACGGAAAGGTGAGCCCGAAATTCGCCCACTGATCTGCATGGACGGCCTCGTGCCGCAGTACCCGCCGGGCGGTGTTGCCCTTCGTCAGATAGGCACCGCCGAATGTCGTTCCGCCGCGGCCGAATCCACCACGCAACCCGGTGCACACGAACAGGGAGAATTCGTCGTCGAATCGCGCCGTGCCGCGCCAGAGCCGGGCATAGAGCAACGCCGAGCGCGTCACGAACATGGACTGCCGACTACCGCGACCCGCGCGTCTGATCTGCTCGCTCCGTGACACGGCTGCGCTCACCCGAGCAGAGTGGTGCGCAGCGCTTTGTCCTTCTCCAGCACCATGGCCTCGAGAGAGTCCTGGAACGCGGACATCCGTTCCTGCAGAGCAGGATCGGATGCACCGAGAATCCGGACGGCGAGCAGTCCTGCATTGCGTGCTCCACCGATGGAGACCGTGGCCACGGGAACGCCGGCGGGCATCTGGACGATCGAGAGCAGCGAGTCCATACCGTCGAGGTACTTCAGGGGCACCGGAACTCCGATGACCGGCAGCGGCGTCGCCGACGCGACCATCCCGGGCAGGTGGGCCGCTCCCCCGGCTCCGGCGATGATCACCCGGATCCCGCGGCCTGCGGCCTCGCGGGCGTAGTCCAGCATGCGCTGCGGGGTGCGATGCGCCGACACCACGCCGACCTCGAACCGAATCCCGAACTCCGCGAGCGCTTCTGCCGCGGCTTCCATGGTCGGCCAGTCGGAGTCGCTGCCCATGATCAGGCCGACGGCAGGAGTGGAGCCTGCGGAATGACCATCGGGGGCAGGAGTGGAGCCTGCGGAACGACCATCGGGGGCAGGAGTGGAGCCTGCGGAACGACCCTCGGACGCAGGTCCGGCCGGAGCGATAGTGGAGTTGTCAGTCATCGTGTGGGTCCCATCCGTCGGTCCATTCGGCGTGCGACATCCAGTGCGCTGCGCGTTCGGCTCGCTCGCGCACCGCTGCGACATAGGCGGGGTCGGCGAGTGAACCCGACTGTGCGCCCAGGATGTTCACGTGGCCGATCTTGCGATCCTTGCGCTCGCTCTTGCCGTAGAGATGCACTTTCGCGTCGGGCATGCGGGCGAACAGGTGATGCAGCCGCTCGTCCATCGTCATCTCGGGGGCCTCGGGCGCGCCCAGAATATTGGCCATCACGGTCAGCGGGGCAAGTGGGTCGGTGTCTCCGAGCGGATAGTCCAACACCGCACGCAGGTGCTGCTCGAACTGCGAGGTGCGGCACCCGTCCATGGTCCAGTGACCGGAGTTGTGCGGTCGCATGGCGAGCTCGTTCACCAGCAACTTGCCCGAGGTGGTCTCGAACAGCTCGACCGCCAGATCTCCGACCACACCGAGCGCACCTGCGATGTCCAGTGCCAGCCTGCCCGCGAACGTGGCCACGTCCTCGTCGAGGTCGGGAGCCGGTGCCAGCACGACGGCGCACTGACCGTTGCGCTGCACCGTCTGCACGACGGGCCAGGCAGCTCCCTGGCCGAACGGTGATCGTGCGACCATCGCCGACAGCTCGCGGCGCATGGCCACTTTCTCCTCCACCATGAGCGGAACGCCCCGGTCGAGTTGCGCGGTGACGATGTCCTCGGCTTCCTCGGCGTCGGCGGGCATCCACACTCCACGCCCGTCGTAGCCGCCGCGAACTGCCTTGAGCACCACCGGCCACCCGTGTTCGTCTCCGAACGCGATCGCGTCCTGCGCCCACGAGACCTCGGCGTAGGCGGGGCCGGGCGCGCCGAGTTCGGCGAGCTTGCGACGCATGCGCAATTTGTCCTGGGCGAAGATCAACGCGCTCGGTGGCGGTTGTACGTTGACGCCCTCTGCCACCAGAGTCTCGAGGTGCTCGGTGGGCACCTGCTCGTGATCGAAGGTGAGCGCGTTGGAACCGGTCGCCGCCGTGCGCAGCGCATCGAGATCGTCGTGGTGCCCGAAGACGACGTCGGGGCTGACCTGAGCTGCCGGCTCGTCGGCACCCGCGGCGAGGACGCGAAGAGTCTGGCCGAGCTCGATGGCGGACTGGTGGGTCATTCGGGCGAGCTGACCGCCGCCGATCATCGTCACCACGGGCATTCCGGTCGACGACGGGCGCGCAGCAGTGGGGCGCGGTTCGGTACCTGTCACGGCTCACCATGGTGTCATGTCGCGCGCATTCGGTCCGACCCGGCGTCTCGCACGGAGGACCGCACGCTTGGCCGAGGACCTGTGGAAACCCTGATGATCGGAGCCTCGGTTCGGCGATCCCGGGGTGTGTTTCGTAGACTTCACCGTTGTGCCGACGATCGCAAGCGTGCTTCAACGCTTACCCACGCCCATTCGGGACCTCGCGATTCGGCACAGTGAGCTGATCAAGTTCGCCATCGTCGGTGGCACGACGATGGTCTTCGACCTCGTCATCTTCTATTCGCTGAGCCTGACGGTGCTCGAGCAGAAGCCGGTGATCGCCAAGATCATCTCGGGTGTGCTCGCCACCCTGCTCAGCTACTTCCTCAACCGCGAGTGGGCCTTCAAGCACCGCGGCGGACGCGAGCGGCACCACGAGGCACTGCTCTTCTTCGCGATCAGCGGCATCGGTGTGCTCATCGCAGCCGGTCCCCTGTGGATCGCGAACAACGTCTTCGACATTCGCGACACCAGCGAATCCCTGACGACTGTGGTCATCATCGACTTCGTCCTCAACTACATCATCGGCAACCTGCTGCAGATGGCATTCCGGTTCTGGGCATTGCGCCGCTTCGCTTTTCCCGATGACAACGCGCGCACGATCCTGGAAGTGGACGCCGAACGCAACGAGGACCCGACCGACGCAGCGGACGCACTCGACCAACCCTGAGATGTGCTCAGCGCGGTTCGCGCCGAGGCACGGCAGAAGACGGTTCACGCCACGCAGGCAGAAACACCGAGAAGAGCGCGGGACGGCGTCGCTGCAGCTCCAGCCTGCCGCCGTCCGCCTCGATCAACGCCCGGGCCAGAGCGAGCCCGACACCGGTGGAACCGGCTCCGGAGAAGCCACGGTCGAAGATGTGCGGAGCCAGTTCGTTGCTCACCCCTGGCCCTTCGTCCGAGACCTCGACACAGACCAGTCGTTCACGGCGTCGCTCGGTGCTCTCGACGGCCGAGACGGCCCGAACGGCCACCGTGCACGCCCCGTCTCCGTGCACCAGAGAATTGTCGATCAGCACCGAGACCGCTTCGCGCAGCCGCGATCCGGTCACCGAGGCCTTCAGATCCACGTCACCCTTGATCGCCAGGGTCCGGCCCACGTCCTCGAAGTTTCGCTGCCACTCGACGATGGTGCCGATCAGTTCCTCGACGACCGAGACCTCGTGCGCGTCGGCCGCGCCGTCACTACGAGAGGATCGAACGAGCTCGTCGATGGCCAGGGTCAGCCGATCCACCTGATCCATCGCCTCGTTGGCCTCGTCGACCACCGCCGGGTCCGGGTGCGTGGAGATTTCGTCCAGTCGTAGACGGACAGCGGTCAGGCGGCTGCGAAGTTGATGCGAGACATCGGCGACCAACGTGTGCTCACGCTGCAGCCGCCCGGCGATCTCGACGGTCGCCGAGTCGAGAACCTCCGAGACCCGGTCGAGTTCTGCGATGCCGTGCCGTCGTGGGTCCGGCCGGAAGTCGCCCTCGGCCAGGCGGGCAGCTCGCCGCGCCACATCCTGCAGCGGGTCGGCCAGCCGCTTGGCTGTCGCGACGGCCACGACGGTGCCTGCCATCGCAGAGGCGAGTACGACGAGAGTCACCGCTCCGAGCGCCTGTCGCTGAAGGGACCGCATGTCGTCGGACGGCACTTCGAGGCGAAGCGAACCCGAGGTACCCATGGACAGCGACTCCACCAGCGGTCGAGGCACGGACGATTCCCCGATGTCCGCGCGCGATGCGGCATCCTCGGGGGTCGGGTAGATGACCACGAGCCGGCCACCCTCCGGGATCGCCAACCGGAGCGAGCCGATATCGAGCTGGCCCTCGATCAGTCCCGCCGACCCTTCCTGCGAGATGATCTCCGCTGCCATTCGATCCAGGCGTGCCTGCAGGTCGTTACGGGTGAAATCCTCCACCCACAACCAGGCCGTGTACATCAGGGGCAAACCGAGCAACAACGCCGTCATGACGACGACAGCGAGAATCGAGACCAGAATTCGACGCCGCATCGACCGCTAGTCGCTGTTGATACGGAAGCCGACTCCGCGCACCGTCGCGATACGCCGCTCCGCCACCGGTCCTTCGTCGCCGATCTTGCGACGCAGCCAGGACATGTGCATGTCGAGGGTCTTCGATCCGCGCAGCTCTGCGTCGCCCCAGACCTCACGCAGGATCACTTCGCGAGAGACGACTTGGCCTGCATGGTCGAGCAAGACCTTGAGCAGTTCGTATTCCTTGTTGGCGAGCGATATCTCGGTGCCGCCGACCAGCACGCGTCGAGCAGCGGGTTCGAGCCGAATGGCCCCGACCTCTATCGGGGAATCCTCCCCGGCACCACGGCGGCGGAGCAACGCACGGACGCGGGCCATGAGCTCGGCGAGCCGAAAGGGCTTGCCGACGTAGTCGTCGGCCCCGGCGTCGAGGCCGACCACAAAATCGACCTCGTCGGTTCGTGCGGTGAGCATGAGGACGGCAACCTCGGATCGGTTGGCACGCACCTGCCGACACACTTCGAGGCCGTCCATCCCCGGCAGCCCGAGGTCGAGTATCAACAGATCGAATTTTCCGTCCAGCGCGCGCTGAAGGGTTGCGGGGCCGGTCTGTTCGACGGTCACCGTGTAGCCCTCGCGCCCGAGAGCTCGGGACAGGGGTGCAGCAATGGCTTCGTCGTCTTCGGCAAGCAGCACGTCGGTCACATCGGTCACCCTACGGTTCGAAGGTGAGAACAGCCTGTGTTCACTTGCGCTTCCCGGCTCGCCAACCGGGCTTGGACTCGGCGGCCGAGTCCTCGGGCATCGGCTCGAACGCAGCGTCGCGGCCGTGCACGGATTCGCGGCGGTACTCCATCGAATCGAACACCTGCTGGTAGAGCAGGGAATGCACGCGTTGCACATGCGGAATGTCGTCGAACTCGAGTGGATCGTCCGATGCCGAGGCGATGATGAGCGTGCCGGTTCGCAACATCCGGTCGATCAGTCCGTGTCGAAACTGCACGTTGCTGATTCGGCTCATCGGAATGTCGATGCCGGAGTGGGTGAGTACGCCCTGCCTGATCAACACTCGCCGATCGGTGACGATGAAATGCGTGCACTTCCAGCTGATCAGCGGCACCAGACAGCGCCACACGACGATCGCCGCCCACAGCACCGCGGTGGCGATCATGGCGACGTTCGCAGCGGTCGATTCGAGCCGCGCACTCGCGACCCCGAGACCGACGCCTGCCAGACCCGTGACGAGCACGAAGGTGACCGACGGCAGGACGAGCATCTTCCAGTGGGGGTGATGATGAAGCAGGAGCTCTTCCTCGTCGGCCAACGCGTCCTGTGGATAACCCACGTGCACTCCTGACTACTCTCTACGACTTCCGTCGAGTCGATATGGTCTCACGGGAGTGGTCGGAGATGAGTGACATCACCGGCCGCCACAGCCAGCACCGACGGCCGATCGGACCCGGATTGCTCGACCTCGATCACGATCCGGCCGTGCTCGTCGACGTCGACCGCGGTTCCGACCTTCTCGTCGCCGCCGGGCAGATCGACCCGCACGCGCTGCCCGATGGTGCCGCACCTCTCCCGGTACCGGTGAACGAGGGCGTCGGTGTTCCAGTGCGAGTCCCGCCACGAGTCCAACTCGGCGGCCATTCCACGCAGAATCGCCCGAACGAGTGTGTCGCGGTCGAGAACCGCAGCCCCCTCCAGTGCCAGTGACGTCGCCGTGGGTACCGGAAGCTCGTCGACCGTCATCGACACGTTCACCCCGAGCCCGATGACGACAGTGGGCGACGGTCCGTGCGCGGCGACCTCGGCCAGAATGCCCGAGACCTTCTTGCCACCGATGAGGACGTCGTTGGGCCATTTCAGTCGAGCATCGACTTCGCCGACGGTGCGCAATGCGTCGACCAGTGCGATTCCGGTCATGAGCGACACCCACCCGAGCACCGCGGGATCGATTCCCGGGAACTTCAGCAGCATCGACACCAGGATCTGAGACCGGGGCGCACCGGAGAACGGTCGCGCGTGCCTGCCGCGTCCGCTGTCCTGATGTTCGGCGATCAGTGCCGTGCGGTCGGCGTAGTGCGCTGCCCCCGCGATCAGATCGGCATTGGTCGAGCCGGTTCCCGCCACCACGTCCACCCGAGACCAGGAGGCCTGCGGGCCGTCCACCAGGGCTCGGCGAAGTGCGCGAACGTCCAGTGGTGGGCGATCGAGGTTAGTCCACATGCGCACCAGCATATGGGCTCTTCCGACAGGCCGACGGCCTCGGCGAACCACCCTCGGTCGGGGCGCAGATCACACTCGCAGTTAAAGTGTTGCCCCATGACCAGCGTCCAGGATTCCACTGCACACGGGTCGGCCGAAGCCCCCGATATCCATACCACTGCGGGTAAATTGGCCGATCTTCGTAAACGTCTCGCGGTTGCGGAGATCCCGTCCGGTGAGGCAGCGGTGGACAAGGTCCACGCCAAAGGCAAACTGACCGCCCGCGAGCGGATCACCGCCCTGCTCGACGAGGGCTCGTTCGTCGAACTCGACGCCCTGGCCCGGCACCGCTCCCAGAACTTCGGGTTGGCCGACAACCGACCCTTCGGGGACGGTGTCGTCACCGGCTACGGCACCGTCGACGGCCGCGATGTGTGCGTGTTCTCCCAGGACGCCACCGTCTTCGGCGGCAGCTTGGGCGAAATCTACGGCGAGAAGATCGTCAAGGTCATGGACCTGGCCGTCAAGACCGGACGCCCCCTGGTCGGCATCAACGAAGGCGCCGGAGCCCGCATCCAGGAAGGCGTCGTCTCCCTCGGACTGTACGGAGAGATCTTCCACCGCAACGTCCGCGCCTCCGGAGTGATCCCGCAGATCTCGGTGATCATGGGACCCGCCGCCGGCGGGCACGTCTACTCCCCGGCCCTGACCGACTTCGTGGTCATGGTCGACGGCACGAGCCAGATGTTCGTCACCGGACCCGACGTCATCAAAACCGTCACCGGCGAAACCGTCACCATGGAAGAACTCGGCGGCGCCACCACCCACATGGAGAAATCCGGAGTCGCGCACTACGTCGCCTCCGGCGAACAGGACGCCCTCGACTACGTCCGCGACCTCCTGTCCTACTTACCCTCGAACAATCGTGCCGACGCCCCCCGCACCGCACCCTCGGACCCAGTACTCGGGTCCATCGAAGACTCGCTGACGGCCGAGGACCTCGAACTCGACACCCTGATCCCCGATTCACCGAACACCCCCTACGACATGCACGAGGTCATCACCCGGATCCTCGACGACGACGAATTCCTCGAAGTCCAACAAGGTCGGGCCCGCAACATCATCGTCGGGTTCGGGCGCATCGACGGCCGCTCGGTGGGGATCGTGGCCAACCAACCCACCCAATTCGCGGGCACCCTCGACATCGACGCCTCCGAGAAAGCAGCCCGCTTCGTACGCACCTGCGACTGCTTCAACGTCCCCATCATCACCCTGGTCGACGTACCCGGATTCCTGCCCGGCACCGGCCAGGAATACAACGGCATCATCCGACGCGGCGCGAAACTGCTCTACGCCTACGGCGAAGCAACCGTCGGGAAGATCACCGTCATCACCCGCAAAGCGTACGGCGGGGCCTACGACGTGATGGGATCCAAGCACATGGGAGCCGACGTCAACCTCGCCTGGCCCACCGCCCAGATCGCGGTCATGGGAGCCTCCGGCGCCGTCGGATTCGTCTACCGCAAACAATTGCTCGAGGCCGCGAAGAACGGTGAAGACGTCGACGCCCTCCGCCTGACACTGCAACAGGAGTACGAGGACACCCTCGTCAACCCCTACATCGCCGCCGAACGCGGCTACCTCGACGCCGTCATCCCCCCGAGCCACACCCGCGGCCAGATCGTCACCGCACTACGACTACTCGAACGCAAACAAGTCACCCTCCCACCCAAGAAACACGGAAACATTCCCCTATGAAAGACGCGAATCACAACGCAGCGAAAGACACGAATCAGGACGAGTCGAATCTCGGAGAGGTCGTCTCCGCACCCCCCGCTGCCGTTCGGGTGGTGAAGGGCAATCCGAGCGACGAGGAACTCGCCGCGCTGGTGACCGTTCTGACGGCTGCGCAGAGTGGATCGGAGTCGACGGGCGATTCTCGTCCTCGTGAACTGTGGGGTTCGCCGGAGTTGCTGCATCGCCGTTTCGCAGCTCGATCGGCGTATTCGTATGCCGCGTCGGGCCGCTACCCACGGTGACGATGCGGTCTTCCGACGCTGCGCCGGTACCTGTTCGTCTGGTGCTGGCGTCGGCGTCGCCGGCGCGCCGGTCGGTGCTGCGCGGTGCGGGGGTGGAGCCGATCGTCCGGGTGTCGGGTGTCGACGAGGACGCGTTGACCGCAGAGCTCGGGCCGTCGGTGTCCCCGGAAACGGTGGTCACGGAACTGGCCCGAGCCAAGGCTGTGGCGGTGGCCGAGACGTTCGCGGATTCTACCGACGACCTGGTGATCGTCGGCTGCGATTCGATGTTGGCCATCGGCGGCGAGCTGCACGGAAAGCCACATTCGGTCGACGTGGCGCGCGAGAGATGGCAGTCGATGGCCGGCAACAGCGGCGAATTGTTGACCGGCCACGCTGTGCTCCGAGTGACCGACGGCGTGGTCGTCGCGCAAGCTGCAGCGCACAGTTCGACCGTCGTCCACTTCTCGACGCCGTCCTCCGTGGATCTCGAGGCCTACCTCGCCTCCGGTGAACCGCTGTCGGTGGCAGGGGCGTTCACTCTGGACGGGCTCGGCGGCTGGTTCGTCGACCGCATCGAGGGTGATCCGTCGTCGGTGATCGGCATAGGCCTACCGCTGGTGCGCACCCTGCTCACTCGTGTGGGTACGTCCCTGGCCGCACTGTGGGACGGAACCCCGTCCTGACGGCTCCGTCGGCTGCTGCGCCGCCGGAGCCGAGTCCTACCGTCAGGGCAGCACGTCGATCAGTTCGCGAGCCCACTCCTCGGCCATGGTCTTCGGCTTGATGTTCGACGAGCTGTCGTGCCGAGCATGGGTACCGACCTGCTTGCCGCCGAGCTCGGTGAGCTTCTCGGCCATGATCTCGCCGCCGCGGTTGAACGTGTCCTCGTAGACCCGGTCGCCCAGACCGAACACCGCGAACTGCAGTCCGGCGAGATCCGGTGCGTCCTCGACGAGTGCATCGAAGAAGGGTTCTGCACCGGTGGGGAGCTCCCCGTCTCCGTAGGTGGAGCAGACGACCACGTGGAAGTCGTCGGTGTCGATCTCGGACACCTCGTACTCGAGCATGTCGCGTACCTCGGCGTCATGATCGCTGAGCACGTCCGCAATCTTGTCGGCGACCTCCTCGGCCGTACCGGTCTCGGACCCGAACAACACGACCACTGCCATGGATCGCTCCCCTTTCTCACACCTGCCCGAACACTCGAACAGTCGGAAAGCATAGCCTCACCGGCGATCCTGTCGAAAATCCGTCCTCGCCGGCAGTTGTGACTTGTCTCGAGGTCACCAGAATTCGGGCGTCAGGCCCCATCGATCGAACTCCGCCTCGACCAGCCCTCTCAGGTGTTCCTTGCTGGGAAAGCTGTCCGGATCGAGCCCGGTGACGCACAGGGTCGCGCGTTCGCCCGAGTCGTTCCACCAGGCGCTCACGCCACCGCCGGTGCGACGTAGCAAGGCCAGGTCGGTGTTCTGCGTGATCGACCTCATCGCCACCGCTCTGGCGTCGATACCGCCGATGGTGCGCAGTGCGACTCCTCTGGCACCGAGATTCGAGCACAGGCACAGCGGTGCCGAGCCCGACGCGGCGAGTTTGGCCACGATAGCGTCGGGCAGCAACTGCATCAGCGGTTTGAGGAGCTCGAACGTCGTCGTGACCGTGCGGTCGGCCTGGGTTGTGAACGCCTGCTTGCTCGACGCTCGAATTGCTCCGAGATCGTCGAGGTACGCCGCCCCCGGGTCGACGTGGATCGACACACCGGACGTCGCGTTGGCCCGCCGATCTCCCGCGGTCCTGGTACTGACCGGGAGGGCGACGCGTACCCGGTCCTCGGTGGAGACTCGGCCGCTCCCGGTCAGGATCCCGAGCACCACCGCGACCAGAAGACTGTTGGAACTGCCGCCTTTGCTCGCCGCGGCGGCAGACCACTCCGCGGACAGGCAATCGACGACGACGGTGCTCGGCGTCCACGCACCCTCCGCAGGTACGACGATCGCACGCGGACGGTCCGCACCGCCAGCGGTGCCGTCCGGCATTCCCGCGCTCGGGTCGGCGGAGGCCATGGATCGGGCCCGTACCGCCTCCACAGCGGTGCGGCCGAGTGCTCGGGCCGCACCCGAGAGCGCCGAACCGACACGGCCGACACCATCGGCCAGATCGGCTCGGGAGATCGCCAGCGCGGAATCCGAACCGTCATCGAGTCCGACGCGCGCGAAATCGTCGGGGACCGCATGTCCGGCGAGCGCGGCCGCCGCCGCAGAGGTGAGGGCACCGCCGTCGCCGACGACGTGAGAGCCGACCAACGACACGACCGTGCCGCCGTCGTCCACCGAGGTGGCCGACAATCGCCACGCCGGTCCCCCGATCGGGTCCAACGGCACCGCGGCCTCGTCCTGGATCCACGTGTCGACCGCCGCGCGGGCGATCGGTGTTCCGATGACCACGGGATCGGCCGATCGGCGCGCTGCGGTCCAGCTGTCACGGGCTCCGGGCACCCGGGCCCGCCGAACGGATCGATCGATGGGGCCTGCAGCGAGCATTCGCCACATCGATCGGAGCGCGTCCGGTGCGACGGCGCGGTCGAACCGCCAGACGATCTGGTTCACCACGGGTACCCCGAGAACGCATTCCATGCGGAGGAACAGGTCGTCGTCGTACGTCAGTCTTTCCACTACGCGAGACTATCGCTGTGCGGGTACAGACGCAGGTGGGCCGCAAATGTGTTTCCTGCCATATGTTTTCCGAACCGGACTGCGCCGGGCGGGGCTGATAGGTTGATGACGTTTTCCACGCCGACGCGACTGCGAGTGACCCTATGAAGTTCGTGATGCCATTCAACGGCAGTCGCGGTGACGTGACGCCCGGTCTTGCACTCGGCGTCGAACTCGCCGATCGCGGCCACGACGTGGTGTTCGGTGCGCCACCCAACCTGATGGACTTCGCTCGCGCGAAAACGGTTGAGTCCGAACGAGTAAGCGTGGTCTCGTTCGGGCCCGACACCCAGCGACTGTTGGAGTCCGAGTTGATCAGGGTGCGCATCAAGTCGCGAAACCCGCGGACCAGGATGGCGGCACTCGCGGAACTGGCCAATCACGGCTGGGATCAGATGACAGCCGAACTCGCGCAGATGGCCCAGGATTGCCATGCGATCGTCACCGGTTCGCTGGGACAGGAGATGGCGTTCAACATGGCAGAGTCCGCTGGTAATGCCTTTGTGGCACTGCATTATTGCCCGCTTCGACGCAACGACGTCGTGCCCGTGACCCCCGGTGCGGCGTTGCCGGGTTACGTCAACCGATCGATGTGGACGCTGGCGGAGTCGATGCGCTGGAAGTCCATGAAGGCCCGCGAGAACGCGCAGAGGGTCTCTCTGGGCCTGGCACCGACGCGGAAATCGTTGCCCGTTCGCTCCGAACGCTACGGCGGAGTGGAAATTCAGGCCTACGAGGCGGCGCTGTTTCCCGGGCTCGCCGAGCAGTGGGGCCCGCAGCGGCCGTTCGTAGGATTTCTGGGTCTGAGCAGCGCTCGCGTCGACACCGATCCCGCACTGGAACAATGGCTGCAGGCAGGCTCCGCGCCGGTGTACTTCGGATTCGGCAGCATGCCCGTGCCCGACCCCACGGCGCTGTTGCGCATGATCGAGAACGTGACCGGGCGGCTGGGTGTTCGCGCTCTCGTCTGTGCCGGCTGGAGCGACCTGGCCGGCACCGATCCTGCTGCTGCCCAACCGGACTCGAACATCATGATCGTCGAGTCGGTCGATCATGCGAGCATTCTCCCGCGATGCCTGGCTGCGGTCCACCACGGTGGCGCAGGTACGACGGCTGCGACGGCGCGGGCCGGTCTGCCGACACTCGTCTGCTGGTTCAGCGCCGATCAGCCGTTCTGGGGAGCCGCGCTGCGCCGGATCGGAGCCGGAACCAGCACGAAATTCTCTACTCTGACCGAATCCGTTCTGCAGCAGGGCATTACCGATATCACCACCGATCGCGCCAGGCAGGCGGCCCGGCGACTCGCCGACACCGTCGCCTCGACCGCCACTGCGGTGGCCGCAGCTGCCGACATCACCGAGGCGGCAGCGCGGAACCGCTGACACACTCACCAGAAGCGCGCGGTCAGTTCCCAGCGACCCAGCGCCTCCGCCAGGTGGTCGCGCAACGCCCGGTCATCGACGAATCGATCGGGATCCATGGCGTGAACGGTCACGGTGACGCTCGCGTCCGTCTCGCACACCCACGCCGTCAGGCCACCGTCCAACGATCGCGCGAACGCGGCGTCGGCACCCGCGAAGGTAGCTCTGCCCGACACGGCCCGAGCTCGAACGCCGGCCACCGTGGTGAACACCTCGGGCAGAACACCCAGGTTCGACGCCAGGCCTTCCGCACCGTCACGCGGTTGCGGAACACGCGCGACCACGGCGTCGGGCAGCATCTGCACGAGGGCCTGCGATACGCCTGCGGGTGGCAGACCGGCTGCTTGCCTCGCAGCGAAGGCGGTGAACGCCGCCTTGCTGGCTGCCCGAATCGTCGACAGATCACGGTCGGCCGCGTCGGTGACGGGGACCTCGATCTTGACGATCTTGGTGGCATTGGAGCGAGTGTCGTCGACGGTGCGATCGCTGACCGGCAGTGACCACTGCACCGAGTCGCCGATCGAGGCTCGCCCGGCCTGTCCGGAGGCTGCCGTGAGGACCGCGATGAACAGGGAGTTCGACGTGCCACCCCAACGCTGGGCGGTTGCCGTCCAGGCACCTGCGTCCACCTCGGCCACCGCGTGCGGTGATACCCACTCGGCGTCCACCGCCCCGGCCGTCGGTTGCACACGAGTCGGCTGCGAGCGCGGGACAGCACCGCTCGGACCGGATCGTGCGGGAACAGGAAGTGAGGACACAGCGGTCTTCACCAACCAGCCGGCGACGGATCGCACCTGCAGCACGGCGTCTCGAAGGTCCGAGCCGATGGCCGCGATGCCGTCCTCGGTCGGAACCGACCCAGGTTGCCCGGAGGGGGAATTGGCAGCACCGAACGCGGCGATCAGAGCGCCGCCGTCGGCAACCATGTGCGAAGCGACCAACGACATCACCGTCCCTCCGTTCGTCAACGGTGCCGCCGCCAGCCGCCACCCGAGACCGGTCTCGGGGTCGATGTCGCGATCGAGGCGACCGTCGGCCCAGGCCGTCACATCGGTCGATTCGATGAAGTGTGGGTGAAAATCCAGTGGATGGGAGACGTTCGAGGCCACCCATCGATCGCGGGCAGTAGGCACCGTCGACGCCACCACCCGGCGCGCGAGCAGACCGTCGGACAGGTTGTCGCGTAGCTTTTCCAGGTCTACTCGCCGGATGGATTCGTCGAACCACCAGAGGAACTGGTTGTAGACGGGATATCCGATGCCGTGATGCATTCGCAAGAATAGGTGATCGGCAAATCCAATTCGAGTCACGCGCAGAACGTACTACATCCACGAAACAGGGGCAGTGGTGTGAATTCGCAACGACGAATGCATTCACATTCGGCAATGGAAGCACCGAAAGAGCCGCGATTGTGTCCCGCACCATGTTCGGGCCATTCAGTGGCCTAGGTCGTGTTCCGACATCCCGGACAGTCCGGACCAGGCTCCGATTGTGACCGATCATCACAACGACCAGCGAAATCACCGATCCGATCGTATGATGCAACAATCGGACAAACCTCCCAGTGTCAGTCCGAGGTCGGCGGGTCAAGACGTTCGACAGTGAGAAGTATTACTTTTACGCGTCGCGAAATAATTTCACTTTGGTCCTATCGTATGTGCTGAACTCACTTCGGGTCGACGGCAATGACGTTGTTCTTTCAATGCGGAAAGCAGCAAACCAACAGCAATCAGATAAACGACTGGTCGGCTGCTCGAACACCGCTGGCAGGTTTACACGGTCGACTGGACCGTAATCGAGCGTGCAATACCGAACCAACGCCGCACACCGCTGACCGAGCCCGGAACGGAAGAGGACTCCCATGGAATACACCGAACTCGCCGACTACCCCCTCCCCGCCGGTCGCCTGACCGAGTGGGTCCCCCGCGTCGACGACGACCGTTGGGCACCGGACCCCCGTGGGCTGTCGTTCACGCATCAGGACCATTGCGAGCGCAGCGCACCGGGCTCGTGGATCGGCACGGTGTTCGAGATTCATCGTCGATACGATGTCGAGGCAGTGCGCACGACCATCGCCGCGTACATGGGTCGTCACGAGGCGTTTCGGACCAAGGTTCGGCGGGACGAGGAATCGGGTTCCTGGCTGCGTTACACCGCACCGACAGATGCCGTGCAGGTGACCGATCGGGCACACACCGAACCCCGCACCGAGACTCAGGTCTTCAGCCATCTGCACTCCTGGTTCGGCGAAACAGTGTCTCCGACGGCGTGGCCGCACTTCGTCCTCGCCACCATCGAGCCGGACGACGCCTCACGCGCGCTCTCGAACGGTCCCGGAGAGTCGTTCCTGCTCGCGTTCGCCGCCGACCACTCGGTAATGGACGCCTACAGCCAGATCTACGCCATCAACGAAATCGACCGGCTCTACGCCCACGCACTCGACGGCGTCGACCCGCAACTGCCCGAAGTCGGCAGCTATGTCGACTTCAGCCAGTCCGAGAGGGTTCTCGGCGAGACGCTGACCGGTGACCACAGTGCCGTGCGCACCTGGCATGACTTCCTGGCCGTCGAGGACGGACGCTTTCCCGCGTTTCCCCTTCCGGTATCGGTCGATCGGTCGCTCACCGACACCGGCCCGGCCGCGCAGAGCAGCATCTCGTCCTGGCTGCTGACCTCCGATCAATCGGACGCCTTCAACGCCGCCTGCCGCGCCGCCGGGTACAACATGCAGGCCGGGATACTCGCCGCTCTGGCGCTGACGAACGTACGCCTGTCCGGCCGCACGACGTTGCGCACCGTGATGCCGATGCACACCAGGGACGAACAGAAGTGGGCCGCGGCGGTCGGCTGGTACGTCGGAATTCTGCCCATGGAGATCCAGCTCGACAACGCTCGCACGTTCGGGCAGGCGCTCGAAGCCGCGGCGACTGCGGGCAAGGCCAACAAGGGTTTGGCCCGAATGCCGTACTCGAAAATCGCCCAGCTCCTCGAATCCACGGAGATTCCTCGATTCGTGGTCTCCTACATCGACCTTCGGTTCCTCCCGGACGCCGAGCAGTGGCAGGGCCGCAAGGGTCGGGCCCTGCGGAGCAACTGCCATGCCGACGACGAGGTCTACTTCTGGGTCAACCGCACGCTCCAGGGGCTCAACATCTCCGCACGATTCCCCAGCTCGGACGTCGCGTCCACCAACGTTCACCGTTTCATCACCGAGTTCGTCGCGGTGTTGACGGCAGTGATCGACTCGGACTGTGGTAGCGATACGGTGCTCACGTCGGCCGCCCGGTCGGTGACCGTCGCCGCAGAGTGAGCCATCGAGTCAGTCCGCGGCCCGTATCGAAGAGGATGAAGCGACGATGATCATCACCGCTATGGGCAGATGGAATCCTGCTCCCGGCCGGCTGCTCGAATGGCACCCCACTTCGGCTGCCCGGGCGAGTGCCGAAGCGGCCCCTGTCGATTCGGCTCCGGCGTCGTTTCTCCAGGAGGACCACCTCAAGGCTGCGTGGGCGGCACGCGAACGCGGCGATGTTCACACCGCATACACCGGAGTGGCAACCGAGATCGACGGTGACGTGGACACCGACGCGATGAGCCGCGCACTTGCCGCCTACGTGCTGCGGCACGAGGGCCTTCGATGCTGGTTCGAGGTCGAGGGAAACGATGTCGTTCGGCATCTCGCCCCACCCGAGGTCGCGGCGTTCGAGGTCTCCGACGCCGGAGAAGCAACGAACGACGACCAATTCCAACGCTATGTGCGTGGGCGCTTCTCGTCCGAGGCGACCGCGGACGCGTGGCCCGGATTCGTCGTCGGCGTCGTGGCCAGGCCCGGCAGCTTCACCTTGTACTACGGCGCGGATCACGCATTCACCGACGGCGGTTCGCAGGCGTTGGTCATCAGTGAACTGGCCGATCTCTACGCGCTCGAGACCGGCGCGGACGCACCGATTCCCGCAGAGGCAGGTAGCCATCTGGCCTACGCCACCGACGAGCGGGCTCGGGCCGCGACGTTCGGGGCCGATTCACCCGAAATCGCCGCCTGGCGAGACATTTTCACCCGACACGACGGCCGAATGCCTCGGTTCCCGCTCGACCTCGGACTCGCGCCCGGCGAGAAAGCTCCGGTTCGCATCGTCGAACGCGACCTGTTGAGCAAAGAACTGACTGCTGCGTTCGACGCCGCGTGCAAGGCCGCCGGGGCCCGGATGAGCAGCGGCATCTTCGCCGCCGTCGGGATCACCGACTTCGAGTTGGCCGGAATCACCGACTACTTCGGGATCACCGTGCTCAGCACCCGGCACCACGGGGACTACGGGCAATCCCAGGGGTGGTTCGTCAATTTCGCTCCGGTCGCGTTCGAGGTGGCAGGACACGACACCTTCTCCGAGGTTGCGGTCCTGGCCCACCGAGGCTTCGAGGAGGCCAAGCAGATCGCGGAGGCCCCGGTGCACGCAGTGCTGGGAGCCCTGGCCGCCGACGGCACTCTCGGTAGCGAGTTGGCAGTGAGTCCGAACATGCTCTCGTACATAGACTTTCGCTGGTTCCCCGGCGTCGGGCGAGACGCGGACACGCGCGCCGCGCATTTCACCGGCGAGGGTTCGACGTCGAACGCATCGATGTGGATCAACCGAGACGGTGAGCACCTGTACCTGGTGGCCCAGACCCCCGATACCGACGTTGCCGCCGCAGCGGTGAAGCGGTACCACGATCACCTGGCTCACGTACTGGAAACCATTGCACGCGAGGGTGATTACAGCCTGACGTTCGACGATCTCGTTCAGGAGGCGGCCGGTGCGGGTCACCTCGATCACTGAGTACACCCCCCGCGCGGGTGCAGTCGTCGAGTTCACCGCCGTCGTCACCGGCAATCCGCAGCCGTCACCGGTTCCACCGTCGTTCAACCAGCGGTTTCACCTCGGCGATCTGGACGAGGCCGAGCGCGTCTGGATAGCCGGAGCCTTCGAGGTGCAGGGCAACCTCGATACCCGGGCGCTCGGGTGGGCCTTCGAGCACCTGATCGACCGCCACGACACCCTGCGCAGTTCGTTCGTTCGCGGGGCGGACGGAATCGAGCGGACGATCTACGAACCGGGCTGCGTCGAGATGAGGCAATCCACTCGCACCGCCTTCTCCTCGGCATCGACGCTCCGCAATCACTTCCGAAGCACGCTCGAACGACGCTGCGATGTACGACGATTCCCGTCGTACACCTGTTTCGGAATCGACCGGCCGGACACCTCGACGATACTGTGCGCATTCGACCACTCCAACGTCGACGCCATGTCGATCGCCGTCGTGGTCGACGAGATCCACACCCTGTACGACGCCTACCGACGCTGCCCGGCGAACCCGGAGACAGACCTGCCCTCGGTCGGCGGGTTCGTCGAGTACTGCCGCGTCGAAGCAACCCAGCCACCGGTCGACCCCACGGACGAGCGCATGGTGCGGTGGTCGAACTTCCTCACCGAGTGCGGGGGCACCACGCCGCGTTTCCCACTCGACCTCGGCGTAGCCGAGGGTGAAACCGCGCCTCAGGAAACGACTGTCACTGCGTTGCTCGACGCTCGGCACACCCTCGACTTCGAGCAACTCTGCGCCCGATCCGGAGCCGGAATGTTCGCCGGTGTCGTCGCCGCGATCGGTCAGGCGTGCGCCGGCATCGGCGGACCGAACCGCATGCCGTTCCTGTTTCCGTTGCACACCCGCCATCAGCAGAAATGGTCGCGAGCCCTGGGCTGGTTCACCACCAACGCTCCCATGACCGTGGCGGTCCAACGCGAGCTCACCGACACGATCACCGCGTCCCACACAGCGTTTCGCGCGGCACTACCACTGAGCACCGTTCCGATCCCCCAGGTACTGAACAACCTCGGTGACGCCTTCACCTTGTCGCGTCGAGACGTGTTCATGGTGTCCTACATCGACTACACCAGAATCGATGGCCACGAACGCTTCGATCGGACCGACGCACACCACATCAGCAATGCCACGGTGTCCGACGACGCACAGTTCTGGGTCTCCCGCACCACAACGGGCCTGGCACTGCGGTCACGATTTCCCGACACTGCAGCGGCACATTCGGTGATGGATGCGTTCACCGCCGAACTCGTCGCACTCATGCGCGCCTCCACAACGAAGCCCGAGAGCGCTGCCCTGACGCCCTGACGAACCGATTCCGCATAGGATCGAGAGTGCAGACCGTTCACCCCCGGGCGGGCCGCCAGCCGAATATCTTCTGTAGGAGCCGATACGTGCCTGTACCAACCGATTCCACCGCAACGTTCGCCGACTATGCGCATCCGGATCGTCTCGTATCGACCGAATGGCTGTCCGCCCATCTCGGCACCCCCGGTCTCCGCGTCGTCGAATCCGACGAGGACGTGTTGCTCTACGACGTCGGCCACATTCCCGGCGCGGTCAAGATCGATTGGCATCTCGACCTCAACGATCCGGTCACCCGCGACTACATCGACGGTGAGCAGTTCTCGAAACTGATGAGCCGCAAAGGCATTTCCCGGGAAGACACCATCGTCGTGTACGGCGACAAGAGCAACTGGTGGGCCGCGTATGCACTGTGGGTGTTCACTCTGTTCGGACATCAGGACGTCCGTCTGCTCGACGGCGGCCGCGACGCCTGGTTGTCGGAGAATCGCGACACCACCCTCGACGTGCCCGAGTTCCCCGCAACCGACTACCCGGTGATCGAACGCGACGACGCGCCCATCCGCGCGTTCGCCTCCGATGTCCTCGGCTCTCTCGGAACGGTGCCGTTGATCGACGTTCGCTCCCCCGCCGAGTACACCGGCGAGCGCACCCACATGCCCGACTACCCGGAAGAAGGTGCGTTGCGCGGAGGTCATATCCCCACCGCCGTGAGCATCCCCTGGGCCAAGGCAGCCGCACCGGACGGACGCTTCCGGTCTCGTTCGGAACTGGACGAGATCTACTCCGGCACCTCCGCGACCGACGATGTGATCGCATACTGCCGTATCGGTGAGCGTTCGAGCCACACCTGGTTCGTGTTGACCCATCTTCTCGGCTACCAGTCGGTTCGCAACTACGACGGCTCGTGGACCGAATGGGGCAATGCCGTTCGCGTTCCGATCGCCAGGGGCGAGGAGCCCGGATCGGCTCCGGCCGCTCGATGAGTGCCCTTCCGGAGTCGCTGGCCGAGATCGTCGAGGACTTCGCCGCGGTGGAGGGGCAGGACAAGCTGCAGCTACTGCTGGAGTTCAGTCGCGAACTGCCTCCGCTGCCGGAGCATCTTGCTCAGGATGCGATGGAACCGGTCCCGGAGTGCCAGTCTCCGCTGTTCCTGTCGGTGGACGCAGGCGATCCGGCGAGGGTCCGGCTGTACTTCAGCGCCCCGCCGGAGGCTCCGACCACGCGGGGGTTCGCCTCGATCCTGGCGCAGGGGCTCGACGGTCTCAGTGCACAGGACATCCTCGACGTACCGGACGACTTCTATTCGGCTCTGGGGCTGAGCGACGCGGTCAGTCCGCTGCGATTGCGTGGTATGTCGGCGATGCTGGCGCGGATAAAGCGTCACCTGCGTTGACGGGCGACGGCGCAGGTGGCGCGCCGTCGTCTTGATCGATACAACGGGTCGTCGTTAGACTTCGCGGCAGGGCCGCACGAGCCCAGTCCCCCGATGCGTACGACGAAGGTTGGTTGCTGCCGATATGGAGTTCACGGAGTTGGCGGACTACGCGGTTCCCGCGGGCACGCTCACCGAGTGGATACCCAGCGTCGGTCCGCAGGCCCGCACTCCGGAAGCCGCAGGGTGGCACCCCGACGCAAGGCCGACGTCCTACGTCCACGAGGCGCACCTTCGTACGAGCTCGAGCAGTCCTCGTCGAGGTCGTGAATCGTGGCTCGGCGCGGCCTTCGAGATTGCGGGTCCCCTGGACAAGCCCGCGTTTCGCCGGGCTGTTCTGAACTGGATCGACCGGCACGAGGCGATGCGTTCGAGCGCGTCGATCGACGAGGTGACCGGTGAGATGACGCGGGTGACCGCCGCGCAGGGTGCCATCGACATCTGGCAGGTCGAGCAGGAACTGTGCGCGCAATCGAGCGAGGTGTTCGAGCACCTGCAGTATCTGTTCGACGAGTTCACCTCACCGTTGATCTGGCCCGCCTACGCCTTCGTGACTCTCGAACCAGTGGACGAGACGCGTCCGATCACCGTGTTCTTCGCAGCGGATCACTCGATCATCGACGGTCTGTCCACCGTGTTGGTCGCGCACGAGATCGCTGCCCTGTACGGCGAGGAACTCGGTGGCGCGCCTGCTGCCCTGTTCGAGGCCGGCAGCTACCTCGACTTCGGTTCCTCCGAACGTGAGAGGAATGCAGAGCTCGAGCACTCGCACGACGCAGTGAGAATCTGGCGGGATTTTCTGGTCGACGGCAATGGTGAGCTACCGGCCTTTCCACTCGACATCGGCGATCCGAGCCCCGACGATCTGCCGCAGGGTGGTTTGTCCGCGTGGGTGCTCGACCCCGATCAGGCCGACTCGTTCTCGGTCGCCTGCCGCAAGACCGGACACAGCCTGTTCGCGGGATTGCTGGCAGTGCTCGCCATCACCGGCTCCGAATTGGGCGGCGGCACTCGTTTCCGCACGGTGACTCCGGTTCACACCCGAGACGAGCCGCAGTGGGCCTCTGCGTTGGGCTGGTTCGTCGGACTGTGCCCCATCTCCTTCGACTTCGCCGGTGCGGACTCGTTCGGCTCGGTGGTCGCGGCGGCCTCGGCCGAGGTGAAGAAGACGAAACCGATCGCCCGCGTTCCTCTCGATCGCGTGTTCACCACTCTGGGCTATTCCGCCCGTCCGCGTTTCGTCGTCTCGTTCATGGATGTGCGGTTCGCCCCTGCCGCCGAGCACTGGCCGGATTGGAATGCCCGAGCGCTACGCAGTAAGCAGTACGAGCACGACGTGTACATATGGATCAACCGCACGCCGCAGGGAATCAACATCGCAGCTCGCTATCCCAACACCGAGCAGGCGACCGCGCGGGTTCACGAGTACGTCGGCACTTTCCGGAAGTTGTTGACCGATGTGGCGGACACCGGCACCGCCCGATTCCCACTTGCGGGCGACGAGCGATCCGAGATCGGACGTACCGATACCGGTCAGATCGCTACCAATCAGTAGCTCACTGCGGCTCGCCGCCGATCCGCTGCAGCTGTGCGGACCGATTGCAGCGATGGCAGTGCCGATGCTTAGACTCCGACGTGACGTTCGTAACGAAGCACGCGAGAAATACATCTGTAGGAGGCTCAGTGCCCAGCCATGCCAGTGCTCAGATCACCAAGGTTCTTGTCGCCAATCGTGGTGAGATCGCGGTGCGGGTGATCCGGGCGGCCGCCGATGCCGGGTTGGCCAGTGTCGCTGTGTACGCCGAGCCCGATGCCGATGCCCCGTTCGTCCGCCTGGCCGATGAGGCGTTCGCTCTCGGCGGGCAGACCTCGGCGGAGTCGTATCTGGTGATCGACAAGCTCCTCGACGCCGCCGCCAAGTCCGGTGCCGATGCCATCCACCCCGGCTACGGATTCCTCTCCGAGAACGCCGACTTCGCCCAAGCCGTCATCGACGCCGGACTGATCTGGATCGGACCGTCCCCGCAGTCGATCCGCGACCTCGGCGACAAGGTCACCGCCCGCCACATCGCCGCCCGCGCGAAAGCACCCTCGGTCCCCGGCACCTCCGAACCGGTCAAAGACGCGAACGAAATTTTGGCGTTCGCCGACGAACACGGCCTCCCCATCGCCATCAAAGCCGCATTCGGTGGCGGCGGACGCGGCATGAAAGTCGCGCGCACCCGCGAGGAAATCCCGGAGCTGTTCGATTCGGCCACCCGCGAAGCCGTCGCCGCGTTCGGGCGGGGGGAATGCTTCGTCGAGCGTTACCTCGACAAGCCCCGCCACGTCGAAGCGCAGGTCATCGCCGACCAACACGGCAACGTCATCGTCGCCGGCACCCGCGACTGCTCCCTGCAACGCCGCTTCCAGAAACTCGTCGAAGAAGCCCCCGCCCCGTTCCTCACCGACGCCCAACGCAAAGAAATCCACTCCAGCGCCAAAGCCATCTGCCTCGAAGCCGGCTACTACGGCGCCGGGACCGTCGAATACCTCGTCGGCCAAGACGGCCTCGTGTCGTTCCTCGAAGTCAACACCCGACTACAGGTCGAACACCCCGTCACCGAGGAAACCTCCGGCATCGACCTGGTCCTGCAACAGTTCCGCATCGCCAACGGCGAAGAACTGTCCATCACCGAGGACCCCGAACCACGGGGGCATTCGTTCGAGTTCCGGATCAACGGCGAAGACGCCGGACGCGGGTTCCTGCCCGCCCCCGGACCGGTCACCACCTTCACCGCCCCCTCCGGGCCCGGAGTGCGGGTCGATTCCGGAGTCGAATCCGGCAGTGTGATCGGTGGCCAGTTCGATTCGATGCTCGCCAAACTCATCGTCACCGGAGCCACCCGCGACGAAGCGCTCGCGCGGTCGCGTCGAGCACTCGCGGAGTTCACCGTCGAGGGACTTGCCACGGTGATTCCGTTCCATGCTGCGGTGGTCTCCGATCCGGCGTTCATCGGCGACGGGGACTCGTTCTCGGTGCACACCCGCTGGATCGAAACCGAATGGGACAACCAGGTCCCCCCGTTCACCGCCGGACAACCGCTCGACGACGACGAGGTCCTGCCCCGCCAGCAGGTCATCGTCGAGGTCGGCGGCCGCCGCGTCGAGGTCTCCCTACCCGGGGAACTGACCCTCGGCAGCAACGGCGGCGGTGGTAACGCGGGTGCAGTGCGCCGCAAACCCAAAGCCCGCACCCGCGGCGGTGCCGGGGCCGGCGCGGCATCCGGTGATGCGGTCACCGCACCGATGCAGGGCACCGTGGTCAAAGTCGCCGTCGACGAAGGCCAAACCGTCGACGCCGGCGACCTCATCGCCGTCCTCGAAGCAATGAAAATGGAAAACCCCGTCAACGCCCACAAAGCAGGCACCATCACCGGCCTGACCGTCACCGCAGGCGACGCCATCACCCAAGGCACCGTCCTCACCGAAATCAAATGACGTAGCGATGTCCGAGCTTCCGGAAATTCGTATCGGTACGGCTGATCGGGAGAAGGCCCTCGAAGCGCTGAGTCTGCACTTCAGCGAGGGTCGTCTCACCGTGCCCGAATTCGACGAGCGCAGCGCCACCGTCGCGTCGGCGAGAACGCGTGGGGAGATCGACAAGGTCTTCGTCGATCTCCCTGCTGCTTCGACGTCGCACACGCCCGCCCAGCTCGGGAAGTCTCCGGCACCGGCCGAGAGCGGTGCCGGAATCGATTGGCGTGCAGTGGTGATGCCTCTGGTCATCTTCGGTTCTCTGGCATTGTTCTTCCTCACCGACTTCGATCAGAAGTGGCTCTTCTTCCTTCTGATTCCGTTGGCGGGTGCGCTGCTGTCGGCCGGTGGCCATTCCAAGGAAGAGAAGAAGAACAAGAAGAGGGATCGTTGAAGGCGCTTCTGTTCGATGTGTTCGGCACGGTCGTCGACTGGCGCACCAGTGTGGCCCGCGAGGTCGAATCTCGGTGTGGTTCCGGCGTCGACAGTTACGCATTCGCCGACCGCTGGCGCAGCCTGTATCAACCGGCGATGGAACGGGTCCGATCGGGCAGTCGACCGTTCACTCGGCTCGATGTACTCCATCTCGAGTCGCTTCGAGTCGTCCTGTCGGAGTTCGGCGTTCAGCTCGACGACAGTGAAGTCGCGTCCTTGAACAACGCTTGGCATCGACTGGATCCGTGGCCAGATTCGGTGCCCGGGCTCACGCGCCTGCGTACCGAGTTCATCATCGCCCCGCTCTCCAACGGCAACATCTCGCTGCTGCTCGACATGGCCAAGAATGCCGGACTGCCGTGGGACGCGATCCTCGGAGCTGAAGCAGTACAGACGTACAAGCCCATGCCCGACGCGTATCTCCGCACCGCGAACATTCTGGGTCTCGAGCCGAGCGAGTGCATGATGGTCGCCGCTCACAACAGTGATCTCGCTGCGGCTGCCGACTGCGGCTTCGCAACGGCATTCGTCGCCCGCCCGCTCGAACACGGTCCCAGTCAGACCACCGACCTTGCCGCGGAATCCGACTGGACTCACAGCGTCGATTCGATCGATTCTCTCGCAACGCAATTGGGCTGCTGACAACACCTGTCACGTCAGCGGAATCAGCTGGTGCGCAAGCCAGGCGTCCACGTCCCGATGCGAACCGAATCGTACGATCGGCAGCTCCGGACGGCGCACACTCAGCCGTTGCACCCGTTCGGTCGTCAGCCGGGAGGTGCTCCAGGCCCACCGAACGATGTGCTCCCGATCGAAGAAGATCCTGTGCAGCGGCGGCTCGATGTTGCCGTTCCACAGCACTGTTCGACCGAACCTGCGACGCAGTGTGCGAAATATGACCTGCCGCATGACTGTTCGGCGCGGTAGGTCGAGCCACAGGAGCAGTTCGGCTCGATCGGCGAGACGGTCTCGGACGATGTTGTACTGCCACTCGGTGACCCACGACGGGCGTGCAAGAAACTCGTCGACATCGCGCTCGAACGTCGGACGCGGGGTCCAGTTCGGGCCGTGGAACAAGCTGTCGATCTCGATGTGTTCGATTCCCAGGATCGACCCGACGCTAGCGGCCAGCGTGGTCTTGCCGGAACCGGACGTGCCCGCGACGACGATTCGCGCGGGGCAGTGCGGCAGGGCGGCGTCCGATCCGAGAATCACGGAGAAGACGGTAGCGAATCGTGAGCACCGATGCTGCGCCAGCGTGCTGTACCGGACTGATGTCGCCCTCTACGGTTGAGCACACATCGCCACGATCGCCTCCGCCATGTGGTTCACGAACTCTCGACGAGCCGACTCGGGCAGCCGGTCGAGTGAGAGGTACGGGTTGAGGTCTTCGAGCTCGACCAGCAGAAGCGCTCCTTCGACGGTGCGGCATGCGTCCACCCGCGTGATTCCGTGGTCGATGTCGTTCCAGTCGACGAATCGTTGCGCGAACTCCTCGTCCTGCGCAGTAGTCGAGTACGGCTCCAGGTCCCAGCGTCGGCCGGGGTCCGGAGCGTACAAGGAGTATTGAAATGTGCGGCCGATGAAGTAGAACGACACCTCATACACGAAATCGATTCGCGGCTGAATCAGATGGCCCGCCTCTACTTCCGACAGTTCGGCGCGCCCGATGTGACGCATACCGATCGAGTCGGCACCCCATTTCGGTTTCACCACATAGGCATCGACCTCGGGTAAGCGCGAGACGTCCCGTGGATCGTCGACGGTAGGAATAACCGGAAAGCCAGCTGCACAAAGGTCGACCAGGTACTGCTTGCCTTTCTGGTCGCCCTTGCCGGTGAGCTGGGTGAAGACTCTCGTGCCGTTCTCGCGCGCATGGCGAGTGAACGCGTCGAAAGCATCCTGGTACCCCAGCACAGGCCCGGAGTTCCGGACAACCACAACATCGAACCCGTCCATCAACGCGAGCGCTTCGAGCGGGTGACACAGCGCAATGTCGACCCACTCACGCAGCTGCGACGACAGAAAGATGTCCTCGTCGCAGTAGCGTCGGCCTCTTGACAGATAAGCCAGGTCGGTGACGAACAGAACGCGTGGACGGGGTGCATGCATCGGGCAACTCCTACCGGTCTCGAGACGTCACGATGTCAGTTTGCGTGCGATCAGAAATGCCTGCGATGTCGACTCATATCCCATCGGAGCTCGATGCACGCGGACGTCCACCTCGAAGTTCGTCTCGACGAGCATGCCCGCGACCACGTCGGGGTCGAGTCGGTACGCATCGTACGAGACCGAGTGTCCGTACGCCTGCTCGAGTCGCACTCGCTCGTTGCCTGCTTGAAATGCCAACAGCAGCAGACCTTCCGGCACCAGCACCCGATGCAATTCGTCGAATATTGCCGACAATTGCTGTGGCGGCGTGTGGATGATCGAGTACCAGGCAACGATCCCGGCCAGGGAGCTGTCCCCCGCGTCCAATGCCTCCATCGATCCGACACCGAATCGCAGGTGCGGGTATTCGCGCCGCGCGACCTCGATCATGTTGGGCGACAGGTCCATTCCCGCCACTTCGAGACCGAGGCGGTGCAGATGTTCGGTGATGCGGCCGGTTCCGCATCCCACTTCGAGAACGCCGCCGCTCGACACTCGGTCCGCGAATGTCGCCAACAGTCCGTGCTCGAGATGTCGCCCGTCGAGTTCGTCACGAACCAGGTCGGCGTAGCTCTCGGCGACGGCGTCGTAGGCGGCCCTCGTCATCGAAACATGCTGCTGCTCGGTCACAGTGGCTACGGTACCGGCTCACCCGGCATCGACAGGTAGGAGTGCGTCAGCATCTCGAAGAGATGCCCGGTCGGGTCGCGAAAGTACACTCCGCGGCCACCGTGGTCGGTGTTGACAGTGCCGGGTTCGGTCATCCGAGGATCGGCCCAGTGCTCGACGCCCTGGTCGACCAGCCTGGTGTAGGCCGCGTCGAACAGATCGTCGCTGACGCGAAACGCGTAGTGCTGAACCTGAATATCCTCGAAGGGGGGCTCGGCGAATTGGATGAGAGTTCCGTCGGTGAGTTGGACGTTGACGAACGGCCCCCACGACGGTGTCTCCGGCAGGGCGAACAGGCCGCGAAAGAACGCAGCAGAATGGGAACTGTTCTTCGCAACGATGATAGTGTGATCGAACGAAATGGACATGCGCTGCCTCCTGGGCAGTACGACGCCTCCATGCCTGACGCAGTCCGTCATCGGCACGCGACGCTGCCGACGATGCTCGCACGGACCCCGAATCCGAGTCAACCGGTGAATTCACGGGCCGGCACCGGTCTTCTTCGGTGACAGTATTGCCGAGGAGAGGAACCCAGCATGGTCGGTCGACTTCTGTTCGTTCACGGTGCCGGCGGATTTGTCGACGACGCACCACTTGCCAACGGGCTTGCGCAGGCTCTGCGCCTCGACCTTCGGATGCCGGAGCTGTCCGACACGGCCATGGGTTTCGAGGACTGGGCCGAACCGATTCGGCAGCACCTGGACCGGCTCGGAGCCGAGGATTCGGTGATTGCGCATTCCTTCGGCGCATCGATCCTCGTCAGGGTTTTGGCAGAACGTCGCCGGGAGCGGCCGCTGCGAGCCACTCTGTTGGCGATGCCGGACTGGACTCCGCGTGGCTGGGACGTCGCCGACTACGCGTTCACCGACCCAGAGCCCGAGACCGACCTGACGCTCGTCCACTGCCGGGACGACGACGTGGTTCCCATTTCTCATCTGGCGCTGAACTCGAAGGCTCTACCGTCGGCGACGGTGGTCGAGTTGCCGACCGGTGGTCATCAATTCGACGGCATGATCGACGCCGTTGCCGCCGAGATCCGCGGATTCGGGCGTCCCCGCGGGGACGCTTCTACTGGTCCCGATCCTCGTAGTCGATGACGAGGCCGACTCGGTCCGCCAGAATTTCGACCGATTCGTTACTGCTGACCCCGTCGACAGCCTGGATGTAATCGAACGCGTCGCCTCCCGCTCCGCACCCGAAGCAGTGAAAACGTTGTCGACTCGGTCGAACATGCAGACTGGGTGTCCGCTCACCGTGTACCGGGCACAGAGCCTTCATCGAGTCGAGCCCCGAGCGGACGAGTGTTGTCCGCTCACCGATCAAGTCTTCGAGCACCACCGCGGCGCGGATGGCATCCACTGTTCGATCGGGAATGCGCCGCTCCATGACCTTCACGCTACCGCCGACGGCGCTCACCGATAATCGTGGTCGATTCCCGTTGCCCAGTGCGAACATTCGACGGCAATCACGTCGTCTCTCCCCCGCAGGAAATCCCGGGCACCGGAGTCCCCCGACGCCGATGCCACGGCTGCATCGACATGTCGACGCGCGAGAACGACCGGATGGCCGGGCCGGCCGTCGAAGACGGCTCTGGCGAGACCGGTCTCCTTCGCGGCATCCAGAACCGCCCGCACCACCTCGGATCCGACGTCCGGGGTGTCGACCACGTGCACAACCGCGTACTCCGCGTCGGACGCCGCCGACAGCCCGGCGGTGAAAGAGGCGCTCATGCCCTCGTTCCAGTGGGGTGTGTGCACCGCGATCACGCCGTCGGGCATGGGTGCATCAGCCGCGCCGAGCACCACGATCACGCGATCACAGCCGCCGTCCCGCAAGGCCTGCACCGCGGTCCTCAGCCACAGCCCGTCGTGGGCGAGCACTTTGGGCGATCCGTATCGCGTTCCGGCACCGGCGGCCAGTAGCACTCCGACGGCGAGGTTCGACACGATCGCTCCTTTCACTCTCGGCTGCAGTCTTGGATGTTCGCACAACGTCCACGCCGAGTACGCCCCGAAGTTTGTGCGCGCTCGACTAGCGAGGATAGGCGCGATGACTGATTCTTAGTGCACTTCTCCTGCAGCGTCGCAGGAATCCTGCCCTGTTGCTTCCGCGAGGTGCCCACCCATGTCCGTCAAGCCCACCACACGCAAACGTGTCCATCCTGTCGACGAAGTGCTCCCCGTTCCGAAACTCGCCGCCTACGGGTTCCAACATGTCGTCGCGTTCTACGCAGGCGCTGTCCTGGTGCCGATCATCATCGGCAGTGCGATCGGACTGACCAACGAACAGTTGATTCACCTGATCAATGCGGATCTGTTCACCTGCGGCATCGCATCGATCATTCAATCGGTCGGATTCTGGAAGGTCGGTGTCCGCCTGCCGCTCCTGCAGGGCGTGACGTTCGCCGGCGTATCTCCGGTGATCGCGATCGCGATGGCGAACGGCGGCGGCACCGAGGGGTTGCTGTACGTCTACGGCGCAGTCATCGTCGCCGGTCTCGTCACGTTCTTCATGGCTCCGTACTTCAGTAGGCTGTTGCGCTTCTTCCCACCGGTGGTGACCGGTACCGTCATCACGATCATCGGTGTGGCGCTGCTCCCGGTGGCCGTCAACGACGCGGTGACCAATCCTGCTACTCACGAACAGGATCCGTCCAACGGACGGTGGATGGCCTATGCGATCGGCACGCTGCTGATCATCGTGCTGATCCAACGATTCTTCAAGGGCTTCATGGCCACCATTGCCGTGCTTCTGGGTCTGGTGATCGGCAGCGCCGTCGCATTCGTATTGGGAGACATGAACTTCGACGGCACCTCCGAAGCGTCCTGGATCGGCTTCACGCAGCCCTTCCTGTTCGGTGTGCCCCAATTCAGTGTCGTCGCGATCATTTCGATGATCGTCGTCATGCTCATCATCGCCGTCGAAACCACCGGTAGTGTGTATGCGACGGGTGAGATCGTGGGCAAGCGCATCAAGAAGGACGACATCGCAGCGACTCTGCGCGCGGACGGAGTGGCCACCGTCATCGGCGGTACGTTCAACTCGTTCCCGTACACGGCCTTTTCGGAGAACGTCGGCCTGGTCCGCCTGACCGGTGTGCGCAGCCGCTGGGTGGTGGCCACGGCCGGCGCCATCATGATCCTGCTGGGCCTGCTCCCCAAAACGGCAGCCGTCGTGGCATCCATCCCGCCGCCGGTGCTCGGCGGAGCCGCGCTCGCCCTGTTCGCCACCGTCGCCGTGGTCGGAATCCAGACTCTGTCGAAGGTGGATTTCACCGATCACCGCAACCTGATCATCGTCGCCACGAGCCTCGGGCTCGCGATGCTCGTGACCATTCAACCGACGGTCTCCGAGGGTGTGCCCGCGTGGCTGGAAATGTTGTTCGGCAGTGGCATCGTTCTCGGCGCGGTCTCGGCAATCGTGCTCAATGTCTTGTTCTTCCACATCGGTGGTCGCGGGCAGGCCGTCGCCGGTGGTCCGGGCAAGGGCATCACCCTCGACAAGGTCAACGAGATGTCCGCCGAGGACTTCGCTGCCACGTTCGGCGGCTTGGTGCAGGGCACTCCGTGGGTGGTCGAACGCGCGTACCAGCAGCGGCCTTTCGCCGATGCCCACGGTCTGCGCGAGGCATTCCAGGAGGCACTGTTGGCCGGCACCACCGAGGAACAGATCGAGCTGATCAACAGCTACCCCGATCTGGGTAGCGAGGACGCCACCGGCACCCTCAACGCAGCGGACCACGTCGGCTTGTCCAACCTGGAGGAGGACGAGCACGACAACATCGTTCAACTCGCCGCCGAATACCGCGAGCACTTCGGCTTCCCGCTCGTGATCTGTGCCCGGGAGACCGAGCGTTACGATCGAGTCCTGGCCAACGGGTGGTCGCGCGTGGAGAACGCACCATCGGCGGAGCGGTCGTTCGCAATGATCGAGATCGCCAAGATCGCGAACTACCGGTTCGACGATCTCGTGGCCGATGCCAACCCGATCGCGGCCGCGCGGTTCGGTCGCATCAACGACTTCAGATAGCGAGCGAGATGTGCTTCACGAATGGATAGGGCTCGACGGGTTCAACCGGCTCAGTGATCGGCAGGCGATGCATGCACTCTACGAGTGCTGCGCATCGTCGATCTGGGCCCGTCGAGTCGCCCTGGGTCGCCCCTTCGACAGCCGAGACTTGCTGTTGGACAGGGCCGATCGAGTGCTCGCCGAACTACCCGAGGCGGAGATCGATCATGCGCTCGACGGGCATCCCCGGATCGGCGGCAAGGCCGACAACCCGTCGTCGAAACGCGAGCAGGCCGCGGTGACGACCGCGGGCACCGAGGTGCTCGAGAAGCTGGCGACGGGAAATCGCACCTACGAGGAGAAGTTCGGGCACGTCTACCTGGTGTGCGCTACCGGCAGATCTGCGGAGGAACTGCTCGCTATCCTCGAGGAGAGGCTCGACAACGATGCCGAAACCGAAAGACGGGTGCTCCGCGTGGAACTGGCCAAGATCAACCGAATTCGCCTCGGCCGCATGCTGGGTCCCGAGCAGTGACGGGATTGTCGACGCACGTCCTCGACGCCACCTCGGGGACACCGGCGGTGGGGATGCGGGTGCGCTTGTTCCATCCCGAGAAGGGCGAGATCTCCACGGCCACCACCGATGGAGACGGCAGAATCGGTGAGGTCGTGCCCGGTCCGATCGACCCGGGCGTGTACCGCCTCTCGTTCGACACCGGCGACTACTTCGAGGCGACGACAACACCGAGCTTCTACCCGGAGGTGTCCATCTCGTTCACCGTCGCCGATCCCGATGCGCACTATCACGTCCCATTACTGTTGTCCCCCTTTGCTTATTCGACCTATCGCGGGAGCTGACATGACCGACCTGACCGGAAAGATCGTCCTCGGATCCAATCAGTACGGCAAGGCGGAGAACCGCGTGGTGCGGATCTACCGGGACTCGCCTCGGCACGAGATCCATGACATCAACGTGTCGAGTGCTCTGCGCGGCGACTTCTCTCCCGCGCACCTGGTGGGCGATCAGTCCAATGTTCTTCCCACCGACACCCAGAAGCAGACCGCCTACGCGTATGCGAAGACCAAGGGATTGCTCCATCTGGAGAGCTACGGCCTCGATCTGGCTCGCCACTACGTCGACGATGTGGAACCCGTGGACGGAGCCCGCATCGAACTCGAGGAATACGCCTGGGCTCGTGCGGTGATCGACGGCGTCGAGCACGATCACACGTGGACACGCAAGGGTGAGGAGATCCGTACGTCGGCGGTGACCGTCGAGGGCAAGGGCGATGCGCAGCGGACGTGGGTGATCAGCGGCTTCAAGGAGATGGTGATTCTCAAGTCCACGGGCTCGGAATTCCACGGATTCCTCGAGGACGACCTGACGATTCTCGAGCCCACGACCGATCGGGTGATGGCGACATCGCTGACAGCCCAGTGGCGATACACCACCACCGATGTCGAGTGGGACGCCGTGTACGCCGGCGTGAAGGCAGCGATGATCGAACGGTTCGCCAATCTGCAGTCACTGGCTCTGCAGCAGACTCTGTACGCCATGGGCGAGGCGGTGCTGGAGAAGTATCCGTTCATCGCCGAGATCACCATGTCGGCTCCGAACAAGCACCATTTCGTCTACGACCTGGGCAAGTTCGGCATCGAGAACAATCTCGAGGTGTTCAACGCGGACGATCGGCCGTACGGTCTGATTCAGGCCACCGTCGAGCGCGAGGATGCCCCGGACGCCGGAAGTGCTTGGCGGACATACTCTGTCGTCGGATAGAGCGCTCCGCGCAGGTGGCGGGAGTGGAGCCTGCGGAACGACCCCAGGTGAACGGAACTTCGACCCCTGCTACGAATTTCCGCTCACGTGTGCAGAGCCGCAGTCCATTCCACCAACGGGGTGAGGGCCCGCCAGGCATCGCGAACCTTCGTCGCGGCCTTGGGTGTCTCCAGCCAGGCCGGTGAGCCGAAATGCTTGCCCGCGGTGAGTGACTTGTGGCGCAGGAGGTCGATACGCGGGTGATCGAGCTCGTATCCCCGCGGCTTGGTCTTGAGCTTGTCGCCGCCGATCTCGTATCCGGCCTTCGTCAGCGTCGCCAGGATCCGCTCGAGTTCGGCTCCGCGGACGTCGTCGTCGACGGTGCGGCGGTAGCGGGCAACACCGTCGGTCGAGGAGTTGTAGAAGCCGCCTGCGACGAACAACCCGGCTGGGTCGATCTGGACGTAATAGCCCAGACTGTCGCCGCGAGCGACGAATCCGCCCTGATGGGTCTTGTACGGGGTCTTGTCCTTGGAGAAGCGGACGTCACGGTAGGGGCGGAAGACCTTGGCAGTACCGAACTCCGGTTCCAGTGTCGCGAGCAACGCCGTCATCGGCCCCTTGACCGCATTGTCGTAGACGTCCTTGTGCTCGTTCCACCAGATCTTGCTGTTGTCGGCTTCGAGGTCCTCGTAGAAGTCCAGGGCCGCGAAGGGTATTCCGGTGAAGCCAGTCATCGTTCGATCCTATGCGGCTCCTGTGGCCGACGAACGAGGGATGGATTGAAGCGCGAGGTAGACATCGAGCCGGTCCGAGGTGGAACTCAGATCGCGGCCCAGCAACTCCTCGACCCGCTTGATTCGGTAGCGGACGGTGTTGAGGTGGACGTGCAACGACTCGGCCGTTCGGTTCCACGATCCACCGGTGGCCAGGAACTCGCGGAGGGTATCGGTCAGGCCTGCATCGGTACGCCGGTCGTAGTCGAGTAGCGGCGCCAGAACGTGTTCGACGAAGGACCGACGCACGTCGTCCGGCAGAGCCGAGAGCATCGACACCGCCGAGGTCAGTTGCGCACCCGCGGTGACGGTCACCGGGCCGGACCCGTGCCTGCTGACTTCGAGCGCGTGACGGGCCGATCGCAGCGCGCCGTCGATGGTGATTCCGGTCGCTTCGGAACTGACGCCCACGAGCAGACGGCTGTGTCCGATGCCGGAACCCAAGCGAGTCAATCGGGTTCGCAATATCCGCGTGAAGTCCGGGTCGTCGGTGTTCACGACAGCGACGATGTCGCCGTGCGTGCTGCACCCGACGCAGCCGCCACCGAAGGAGGTCAGCGTGTCGCTGAGAACCGTACGCAGCATCTCGCGCAGGTCGATCCGTCCACTGTGAACGACCCTGACCACGACCAGCGAGCGGTCCGGGTCGACGCCTGCCTGACGCAGTCGCGTCAGGGCTTCGGGTCTGGTGCTGTCGGCTTCGATCAACGCCACTGCCTGGTCGGCGATTTCGCGTCGGACCAGCCGTCCCTCCTCGCGTCGAGCACGATCGAGCGCCGCGATGGCCGCGAGCTGGCCGAACGCATCGGAGATGGCGGGTGGGAACGTCCCCATGTCTCCCGCCACTGCCAAGAACCATCGCGTGGTCCGCTGCACGAGCGACGGCCCGATGCCGAAGATGCTGTACACACCGCCGTCAGTGAGAGTGGTTGTCGTGGGCAGCCTTTCGGCGGAGAGCGCAGCGTGCGTCAGGGTGTCGACATCGGAATCGGAGAACGCCGAGACCTCGGCCACCAGGCGACGCCCGGTCGCCGTGAAGATCAGACACGCCATCCCGGTTTCCCTCGAGGTGTGCAACGCCAACTCGTCGAGCGCTCTGCCGTCCGCGATCGCGGTGAGCAGCTGGCGTTGCCGGACGAGCGAGGTGTTCAACGAGGCTATGCGGTCGCCGGTGACACGGCCGACGAGAAACTCGGTCACCTCGCCGAACGAGACGGTCTCGGGTACCGCGAGCAGGGGTAGTCCGTGCCGCTCGCAGGCGTCGATCAGATCGGGTGGGACATGCCCCAGCAAACCTTCTCCGGCGGCCAGTGCCGAGGCTCCTGATTCGGCGACGGCCTGGACGAACTTCTCACTGTCGGCGGGCGTTCGATGCCACACCAGACCGGTGATGACCAGCTCGCCACCCGCGATGTAACGCGACGGATCGGGCAGATCGGTCGTATACGTCCATCGCAGCGTACGACCCAGGGCGTCCGGATCAGAGGTGAGCAATCGAATGCCGAGCTGCGCGGCGTCGAGCAAGTCTTTGACCTGCACTGCTGTTCCTCCCCCGGCCCTCGCTGAGCGTGCTCGAAACAGCCGAGCCCGTAGTGAGAAACAGTATGTGTGGGTTGTTTCCTCCGAGTTTCGGGCGTATCGCCGAACGGCCGAAGATCGGTAACAGATACTCACTACAGTTCGAGACGACACATTGGGTGGCGGATCTGCCTGCGAGGACGAGGTGAACGAGGGCCATGGATCTCGGTACTGTCGACGACATTCTGCTTCCCGGCTCCCGCGCGGACCTTCCGCCCGGACGCGCGGACACCGCCGTGCTCGCGGGAGGTACCTGGCTGTTCTCGGAGAAACAGGACCACTTGGCCACTCTCGTCGACGTCACCGCCTTGGGCTGGGAGCCGTTGACCGTCACCGAGACCGGGCTCTCGATCGCCGCTACCTGCACCATCGAGACACTGGCGCGCTACACCTCGCCGTGGCCGGCCACCGCACTGTTTCCCCGCTGCGCGGCTGCGTTGTTGGCCTCGTTCAAGATCTGGAAGACCGCCACCGTCGGCGGCAACATCGCGCTGGCACTGCCCGCCGGTGCCATGATCTCGTTGACCGCAGCTCTCGACGGCATCGGGCAGGTGTGGTCTGGTGAGGGTCCGGATCACGACTACGACATCCCGATCGCAGATCTGGTCACGGGTCCGCACACCAATGCCCTTCGCCCCGGAGACGTGCTGCGCAGCATCGAGATTCCGCTGCGCGCACTCCGATCGAGAACAGCGATGCGCAAGCTCGCACTGTCACCGCTCGGGCGATCGGCCGCTGTGGTGATCGGGCGAGTCGACGACAGCGGCGAATTCGTGCTGACCGTCAGCGCGTCGACCGTCCGTCCGTTCGTTCTGCGCTTTCCGAGCCTGCCGACGGCGGGCAAACTCGACGTCGCGCTCGCCGCCACCATCGGTCCCCAGCACTGGTACGACGACCCACACGGGGCTCCGGACTGGCGGCGTCACATCAGTTGTGCTGCAGCGCAGCAGATTCGCGAGGAGTTGTCATGATCGTAGACATCAACGGTGTGCCGACCGACGTCGCTCCACGGCCCGGTCAGTGTCTGCGCACCATGCTCCGTGAACACGAGCACTTCGAAGTGAAGAAAGGGTGCGACGCCGGCGACTGCGGCGCATGTTCGGTTCTCGTCGACGGCGAACCGGTACATTCGTGCATCTTCCCCGCGTTCCGTGCGGCCAACCGGTCCATCACCACCGTCGCGGGGCTCGGTACACCGGACGATCTCCATCCGATGCAGAGCCGGTTCGTCGAAGCTGCCGGATTCCAGTGTGGATTCTGCACTGCGGGAATGGTCGTCACCGCCTCGACGCTGAGCGAGGAAGATCTGGACGATCTTCCCGAACGGCTGAAGGGAAACCTGTGTCGCTGCACCGGGTATCGCGCCGTGTCCGACGCTGTCTGCGGGGTCGTCAACACCGAGAAGTCCGTCGACGGTCCGGCGTGTGGACGGTCCCTCGCAGCACCCGCCAGTACGCGCATCGTGACCGGAACCGAGCCCTACACACTCGACCACACTCCTCCCGGGTTGCTGCACGCCAGTGTTCTCGGGAGTCCACACGCTCATGCCCGGATCGTCTCCGTCGACACCACCGCGGCGGAGCAGGTACCGGGCGTGCATCTGATCCTGACCGCGAAAGACAGTCCGGCAACTGCTTTTTCGACGGCCCGCCACGACCGCCGCGTCGACGATCCGGACGACACCCATGTTCTCGATACCGTCGTGCGCTTCATCGGCCAGCGGGTGGCGATCGTGGTCGCAGAATCGGTTGCCGCAGCCGAGGAGGGTTGCCGCGCTCTTGTCGTCGAGTACGACGTGCTGCCCGCAGTGTTCGATCCGGAGTCCTCGCTCGCGCCCGATGCGCCGAAGATCCACGGCGACAAGGACGCGACGGCTCGGATCGCGGATCCGTCTCGCAATCTGGTGGCCGAGCTGCACGGCAGTACCGGGGACGTCGACGCTGCCGTTCGCGGCGCAGCGGCGGTGGTCACCGGCCGGTGGACCACTCAGCGGATTCAGCACGTACACCTGGAAACCCACGGCACCATCGGCTGGTTGGACGAGACCGGAAAGCTGAATCTGCGTACCAGCACTCAGGTTCCGTTTCTGGTGCGCGAGGAGATCTGCGAGATCTTCGGTTTGGCGCGCGATCGCGTTCGCGTGTTCACCGCGCGCGTCGGCGGCGGATTCGGCGGCAAGCAGGAGTTGCTCACCGAAGACGTGGTGGCGCTGGCGGTACTGCGTACCGGTCGACCGGTGCAGTTCGAGTTCACGCGCACGGACGAGTTCACCGTCGCACCGTGTCGTCATCCGTTCCGCGTGGATGTCACGGCCGCCGCGAGCGCAGACGGCACGCTGACCGCCCTGTCGATCGACGTTCTCACCGACGCCGGTGCCTACGGGAACCACAGTGCCGGTGTGATGTTCCACGGCTGCGGCGAGTCGGTGGCGATCTACCGGTGCGCCAACAAGCGAGTCGACGCGAAAACCGTGTACACCAACAACATTCCGTCCGGAGCGTTCCGTGGCTACGGGTTGGGACAGGTGATGTTCGCGATCGAATCGGCGATGGACGACCTGGCGCGAGAGATCGACATGGATCCGTTCGAGTTCCGCAGACGCAACGTGATCGTCCCCGGCGACGACATCGTCGCCGCCCACCACGAGGGAGACGACCTGCAGTTCGGCAGCTACGGCCTCGACCAGTGCATCGACCTCGCCGAAGCCGCTCTGCGACGGGGCAACGACGAGCACGCACCGGCGGGCTGGAAGGTCGGGGAAGGAATGGCGGTTGCCATGATCGCGACCATTCCGCCGCGTGGCCACCGCGCCGAGACCTCGGTGGCGTTGCTGCCCGAGGGTCGGTACGAGATACGCGTCGGGACTGCGGAATTCGGCAACGGAACAACCACGGTCCACACTCAGATCGCAGCGAGTGAACTGGGCACGTCCGTCGACCGCATCGGAGTCGATCAATCCGACACCGACTCGGTCACGTACGACACGGGTGCCTTCGGTTCGGCGGGCACCGTGGTGGCAGGTAAGGCACTCCATGCGGCGGTTCGCGCGATGTCGGCTCGAATTCTGGAGTTGGCCGCCACTGCGACCGGACACCGGTATTCGGACTGCACACTCGGACCGGAGGGCGTGCGATGCGGAGATCGCTTCGTCACCCTCGACGACATTCTGGCGATGGCCGGAGGCACCCTCGTCACCGCCGGCAACAGCGGCGGGCTGCCGCGTTCGCTCGCGTTCAACGTGCATGCGTTCCGAGTGGCGGTGCACGAGGACACCGGCACGGTGCGAATACTGCAGTCGGTGCAGAGCGCGGACGCAGGAACCGTGATGAACCCGCAGCAGTGCCGTGGTCAGGTCGAGGGCGGCGTCGCGCAGGCGATCGGTAGCGCACTGTACGAGGAGATCCGGACCGACGGTGCCGGTCTGGTCACCACCGATTCGCTTCGTAGCTACCACGTTCCGCAGTTCGCGGACATTCCTCGCACCGAAGTTCTCTTCGCCGACACCTACGATCGTCTGGGCCCGTTCGGCGCGAAGTCGATGAGCGAGTCTCCGTACAATCCCGTGGCACCGGCCTTGGCCAACGCGATCCGTGACGCCGTCGGTGCCCGGCTCTACGACCTACCGATGTCTTCGGACCGGGTGTGGCGGGCGGTCAGCGGTCGTAGAACGTCTGCAGAATGATCGTGCTGCGCGTCTGCACGTTGGCGGTTGCGCGGATCTCCTGCAGCAAGCGCTCGAGCGCCCTCGGCGACTCGACTCGCACCAGCAGAACGTAGCTTTCCTCGCCGGCAACCGAGTGGCACGACTCGATGGCGGACAGATGCTTCAGCCTGGCGGGGGCATCGTCCGGTTGAGCCGGATCGATCGGAGTGATGGCCACGAACGCCGACAGCGGTCGGCCGAGGGCCTCCGGATCGACCTGCGCCGTGTACCCACGGATGACGCGTCGCGATTCCAGCCGCCGAACTCTGGATTGAACGGCCGAGACGGACAGGGAAGCCTTCTCCGCCAACGTCGCCAAAGTGGCGCGGCCGTCGGAGACAAGCTCGTCGATGATCAAGCGATCGACGCGATCGAGATTTTCACTCACCTGCGCAATGTAGCCCAGATCGAAGAAGAATCAGCGCAGGCGTCCGTTTCTGCTGGTCGAATCGGTGCTTGTGCCTCTTTCCGATCGAACACCGGAGATCACACGAAGAGCGGCGGTAGCGCGAGAACCATGACCGCCGACCAACTGACGTGTGTGAGGATCGGTGCCAGTATTCCGCCGGACGCGCGCCGCTGCAGGCCCATCACGTAGCCCAGAAGCACGGCTGCGAAGCCGAGCATCGGGTTGCCCGACGCCAGGGTCGCGATCGCGTAGACAACCGTCGAGATGATCACCGGATGCTTGACGCCGATGGCCGAATACAGTGCTCCTCGGAAGAAGATCTCCTCGGCCACGCCGTTGAGCAGCGCGATGAACACGATCAACACCAGCGAACCCACTCGGGCGTGCGCGAGTACGTTCTCGGTGAAGTCGGCGAGCGGCGGAATCTGCCGCACCACGAGACCGCCGAGCATGAACACTCCGCCGACGGCGAGACCGATCAGAATGGGGGTGACGATCGGCCGCCTTATCGATCCCCCGACTTGAATGCGTCCGAGATGCAGTGGACCGGACAGGAATCCGCCCACCGTCCACACTGCCGCCAACGCGAGGGTCAGTGCGTAGAACGCTGGATCGCCCGGCTCGACCTTGAGCGAGAAGTAGAGCACCGTGGCACCGATCACCAGTGTGATCAGCACGATGATTCGCCGTTTACGGAACGCCGCGTCGGATTGCTTGTGATCGCGCTCGATCGGGTCGACCAGAGCGGACTTCATCACGTTGAGCGCGGTCGTGGACCACGTTCCCATCACGCCTCCTCGGTATCGGTCAGTCGGCGCACGGCCGACCTCGCTCGTCGATTCACGTCGGCCATCACGTCGAGATTGGTACGCACAGCTGCCGCAACGGGCTTCGAATACAGCAGACGACGCCCGCCGAGGGCTTCTATCAACCCCCAGGTACGGTCCGAGGACGCCGCGACACCGCGACGTCGAATCCCCAGAGCGTCACCGCCGCTCCACGCCGCGTCGGTGCTCGCGAGCCGAAGCGGGTCCTTCAGCGCACACACACCGGGAGGGTCACCGACCATTCCCCGCACACTACGGGCCATGGCGTCGGCAATCGTGGTGAGACCTCGGGGAGGATCGGGAACGAGCTCACGAATTCGACTCTCGGACGTCGTCATCGTGTTGTGCAGCGACCCGACGAGATCCTCGGCGAGTCCGGCGGGGACCGGAATGATCTTTCCGATGACCTTGCCTGCGAGTGAGGTCGGCACCAGCGGCACCGGAACGCCGATGCGCTGGAGACCGGCAGCTTCGACGTACGCGAACACCAGATCTCGATACGGCACCACATCCGGCCCACCGATGTCGTAGGAACCAGCGGGAACCGTGTCGGCGTCGGCGGATGCCAGCAGGTAGTGCAGCACGTCGTCGACGGCGATGGGCTGCACGGGCTCGGCGAGCCAACTCGGCAGCGGCAGCACCGGCAAGCGGTCCGCGAGGTAGCGCAACATCTCGTACGACGTCGAGCCTGCGCCCAGGACGATGGCGGCTCGCAGCCACACCAGCTCGACGCCGTCCACCGTCAGAGCCTCGCCGACGTCCGCCCGGCTCGCGAGGTGCTCCGACAGCTGGTCGTCGTCGGGTACGAAACCACCGAGGTAGACGATTCGGCGTACTCCCGCCCGCGCGGCCGCCGCAGCGAACTGCTCGGCGGATCGTCGGTCCTGCGCGCGGTAATCGGATTCGCCGATCGCGTGCACGAGGTAATAGGCCACATCGATGTCGCCGGATTCTGCGAACGCGGCGGCACAGGATTCTTCGTCGGTGACGTCGAGCGAGACTGCGGTGACGGAGTCGAAGAAGTCGAAGGTCCGCAGGTTGTCCGGCGTTCGGGAGCCGACGACGACCTCGGCCTCGTCGGCCAGCAGAGCTGCCACCAACCGCGACCCGATGTAACCACTGGCACCGGTGACGAGAGCTCTCATGCTTCGAGGCTAACGGCAGTCGGGGCGTTGTGTCGGTGTGGCATTGTCGCTCCTATGGCTCTGGTCTTGGCAGGTGTGGTTCTCCCCGATCCCCTCGGTACCGAAACGGTGCTCCGGCGCGGAGTGGCGGTGGCGCGGGCCGGTGCGGGCTGGATGCTCACCACGACCGCTTTCGCGCTTACCCTGCCCGGCCGAATCGAAGCACTGTTGAGCCAGATAGAGACATTGATGACACGCATCGATCACGTGATCGATTCCGCCGATGCAGTGGTGGCCAGCGTGCAGAGGACGACCGGTGCCGCCGACGAGGTCGTCGCGTCCGCGTCGGTCGCCTCCCACACTGCGCTCGAGCTGATCGAGCTGTTCGAGCCCATAGCCAAGAAGTCCGAACCCATGGCACGCAAGTTCGTCGACAATCTGTCCGAGGAGGAGGTCGACGCTGCCATCGCCATGGTCGATCAGCTACCCGGACTCCTCGACCACATGGAGGCTTTGCTCCCCATTCTCGCCACCCTCGACACGGTGTCCCCCGAGATTCACGAGCTGCTCGGGGTGACCAAGGATGTCCGACGGGCGGTCATCGGCATTCCGGGATTCAAGTTCTTCCGCAATCGAGGCGAAGACAAGCTGGCCGAAGAGGAGCGGGCCGAGGACTGAGCTCTACTTGACGAAGGCGAAGTCTTCACCCGCGTGGAATCGGGCCAGGGTCTCGGAGATGGATCGTCGTGATGGCGGGTGAAAAGCGAAGGCGTGCAATGCCGATGCGACGTAGGCGATTTCGGGTGACTTGATGAAGCCGATCCCGCCGAGCGATTCGACGGCAGCCGAACTACTGCGGACCAGTGCGTCGCGTATCGCGATGCGGCTGTACAACAACTTCACCGAGATGTCTTGTCCGCGTTCGCCTTCGTCGAAGGCACGGGCCACGTTCTCGACAGCCGCCATGGACGTCTCGAGTTCGGCCGCAGCCCGGACGTAGCCCTCGTAGTCGCCCTTGTCCTGCTCGATCATCCGCTCGAGCAGGGAGGTCGCTGCACCGATGTAGTTGGCGGAGATCAACATGCCGAACCAGAGGTAACCGGTCATCTCGTGCACGCCATCGGGATCGTCGTCCTTGTTGGGCAGGACCAGGGTCGCCGGCACCTCGACATCTTCGAGCACGACTTCCTCGCTTTGTGCGCCGGCCAGGATGTCGGTGGTCCAGAACGGCTTCACGCTCATACCGGGTAGGCCGGCCGGAATCAGGGCGACGGCGCGGTCGCCGGAGTCGATCTCGACACTGCACGTCAGCAAATCCATCGAACGCGCCAGGCTGCACGGCTTCTTGCTTCCGTTGACGATGTAGTTGTCGCCCTTCCTCACCGCCGTCATCGTCGGAACGAACACGCTCCCTCCGGTGACGCCCTCGGAGAATCCGGAAGCGACGATCGCCTTCTGTTCGACCAATCCCTTGATCAGTGCGCGGTCGTCTTCGGTGGCACCGCGAGCGAACTCCGTCAGGGAGGCGAGTGAGAGATGATGCATGGTGGTTCCCGCACCGAGCGAGGGCGAGCGAGACCCGATGGCCCTCTGCGCCCGGACCGCGTCGATGGCCGGAGCGCCGAGTCCGCCCAGTTCGCCCGGGACCACCAAACCGGTACCGCCGAATTCCCGAAATTTGTCGACCGCGTCCGAATCTCGCGACTCGAGTCGAGCCAGCGGAGTTGTGTCCAGGTAGTGCAGCAAACCTGGCATGTACTTCTCGAGTGTTTCCCTTTCGCGCACCATTAATCCAGTCACAGTTCATCTCCTTGTGTCACTAATCGATTGTGTGCCACTGATTGATTGCGGAATCGGCCAATTTGTACCATCAGCTGATCGACGTAGGGCAGTCGTAGATCCATATGCACAGCGGTAAAGCAAGTGAATTCGCGCTGGACGTCGACAATACCCGCGACCAGCGAAGATAAACCAAAGATATCGTAAAATTTCACCCGTCGAAGATACCCAGATAATTTTTTCGGGCTCATTTACCGACCGATTTCCACCGCAACAGCGTCTTTTACGACGTCGAATATTCTTCGGTCGAATACCAATCGATGATGCGACCCGCTCCGAATGAACCCATGAATTCGCGACAAACCACAATCAACTCTGTGAGGAGTTCCGGTAAACGATGGTTGTCAACAGATTGATGAAACGACTCGGTGGAGATGAGCGCGTGGACTTGCTACGCGCTGTTCGGGAAGCCGATGTGGCCCCGTACTTCCGCAAGATGGAATCGGCTGTCGCGCCGGTCGTCCGCGTCGAGGGCCGGGACAAGATCATGCTCGGGTCCAACAATTACCTCGGCATCGCCGACCATCCGTTGGTCGTCGAGGGTGCCCAGCACGCGCTCGACACGTTCGGCAGCGCCGTCACCGGAAGTCGTTTACTCAACGGCACGCTGGACCTCCACCTCGAACTCGAACACGAGATCGCACAGTGGCACGGAACCGACGACGCACTCGTCTTCACCACGGGCTATCAAGCGAATCTCGGAACGATCAGTGCGATCGTCGGCCCCGGCGACACGGTGATCGTCGATTCGGCGGCACACGCATCGATCCGTGACGGCAGCGCTCTCTCGGGCGCAGCGGTGGTCAAGTTCAAGCACAACGACATGGCCGATCTCGAAGCCAAACTCCAGCAGCCCGTCGCCGACGACGGCGCCGTGCTGGTCATCGTCGACGGTCTGTACTCCATGGAAGGCGACCTCGCACCGCTCGATGCGGTGTCCGAGCTGTGTATCCGCTATCACGCAGCACTGATGGTCGACGAAGCACACAGCCTCGGTATCTACGGGTCCGAACTCACCGGAGCCGCCGAGCTGTTCGGCATCGGCAAGGACGTCGACGTCACGATGGCATCGCTGTCCAAGAGTCCCAGCTCCACCGGAGGATTCGTCACCGGTTCGAGTGACTTGATCGACACCCTGCGGGTCAAGGCCCGCGCCTTCCTGTTCACGACCTCCGGCGTTCCTGCCGCAATCGGTGCCGCGTTGGCTTCCGTCCGCCTGATCCGCAGCGACGAGGGTAAGGATCGAGCTCGGCGCGTGCTCGACAACGCCGAGATCCTTCGGGGCGGGCTGCAGTCGGCTGGTCTCGACGTGGCAGGCCGCTCGGCGACGCCCACCGGCGACACTGCGTCGCCGATCGTGTCACTGCACGTCGGTGACGACCTCGTCGCCATGAGCCTGTGGAAGACGCTGTACGACCGAGGCATCTTCACCAGTGCCGCCTTGCACCCCGCGGTGGCCAAGTCCGGTGCCCTACTTCGGTTGTGCGTGATGGCCACGCACACCGAGCAGCAACTCGCCACGGCCACCGAACAGATCGTGGAAGCGGTCGCAGGACTGCCGGCATGAGTGAGCACGCCCGCGGCTTGCGTATCGCGGTCACCGGAGCCACCAGTGACTTCGCGGCCGCAATACTTCCGAGGCTGTTCGAGGATCCCGAGGTGGACTCGGTCGTCGGCATCGCCCGCCGACCGGCCCGGATCACGCACCCCAAGTTCACCTCGCTCCGCTCCGACATTCGCTCTCCCGATCTGGAGGAGACATTGGCTGGATGCGACGTCGTGCTGCACTTGGCGTTCGTGGTCGAGGAGCTCAAAGACAAGGCCAAAACCCACGACATCAACCTCCGCGGCTCCCGCAACGTCATCGATTCTGCATATCGAGCGGGAGTGGCGCGAGTGGTGATCGCGTCGAGTATCAATGCATACGGTACCGACATCGCTCCGGAGCCTCTCACCGAGAACCACTATCCTGCAGGCGATCCCGATCGCTATTACTTCTACGACAAGGCCGAGGTCGAGCATTATGCGGAGTGGTGGCTCCGTCGGCACCCCGGCGAGATGGCGATCTCCATGTTGCGGTGCACTTACATCATCGGACCCGACTTCGCCAACGACGGGATCGACCAGTTCACCGGGCCGATCGGTGCATTCCCGGAAGCGGATCGGGCGTCGTATCAATTCCTGTACCAGGACGACATGGCCGACGCCTTCCACCGCGCGGCAAAGACCGATCTCATCGGCCCCTACAACCTGGGTCCGGTGGACTGGGTCGGTGTGCGCGAACTCGCCGCGATGCAGGGCCAGTTGATGTTCGACGTTCCACAGAAAGCTGCAGTGCACGTGGCGAACGTGGCGTTCCGACTGGGGCTCACGCCCTTTTCCGGCCAATGGGTCACACCGGGCGAACCCATCGTCGATTCCTCGGCCCTCAGCCGCGCCACCGGCTGGGCACCGACGCTCACGGCGCACGAGAGTGCAGCGGTGATGATTCTGCTGCAGGGCAAGGCGCTGCTTCGACGGGGCGACGCCCTGGCACGCGGCACAGCCTGCGAAGCTGCGTTACGCCCGGCATCGGAGGCCGTCGCGCTGAGCCGCGCGGATGTCGCCGCACTGCACGTGGAACATCGACAGCTCGATACCAGCCACGGAAGCGTCCACGTCGAGATCCATCGAGCATCCGTCGACACCGAGCAATCGGTGGTACTCGTCGCCGACGCAGGTCTGCATGCGCGGTATCTCACGTCGTTGGCCTCCGACATCGCTGCCGACGGCGTCGATGTGGTGGTTCTCGATCTCCCCGGGCACGGCTTGAGCACCGGGCCGCGCGGTCGATCGTCGGCAGTGCAGACCACCGAGGCCGTGGACGCGGCTCTACGATTTGCTCGAACCGGGCTCGATACCGCACCGATCACCGTGCGCAGCGGAACCCGTCATGCAACGGACACGCTGATCGGCGGAATTGTGAGGCGGGCCACCGGCTGGAAGACGATGGAACAACCGACCCGCTCCGACGGGCTGCTGCCGTCGAAGATTCGGGTCGACGGAACTTCCGGCATTCCGTTCGTGTCGTCGGCTGCCGACGCGCGGACCATGTGCACGACGGCGACTGGTCTCAGCGCCGCCAGGTGAGTGTCCGACGCACGCGCACCCACCACGATGTTCCGGATGTACCGGGTGCTGCGGCCAGGGGTTCGGCCGACTGCGAGCGATGCGCACGCTCGAGTCGGCTCACCTCGGCTCGGTTGGTTCTCCATTTCTCGAGCCATACCTCGACGTCGACCGGCCCCAACGGAACGATCGGCGGCGTCGGGAACCGGATCCAGTCGACGATGCGAGCGTTCAACTCGTCCAACACCTCTCGCGCCGAGTCCTCGCGCCGAATACCGATCAATGTCGACGGTAGCCGCTCGATCTCCTTGCGCAGCTGCAGTGCGGTGGGCAGCAACGCATCGGCGGGCAGGTTCTCCCGCTTCAGGTAACCCCGCACCCACCACAGCTCGTCGCCGGGATCGCCGACCGGGATCGGCTTGCCGGTGCCCTCGAGGCCCTCGAACGCACCGTTTTCCTGCGCCTGGAGAATCTGCTTGTCCACCCAGGACTCGAACGTGACTCCTGGCTTCTTGCGTTCGGTCACCCGATCGACTGTAGATCCGATGCCAGGCTCCGCGCCACGTCTGCGAACACGACGAAGCCCCGACCCAATGCGCGGGTCGGGGCTGGTGTCACGCAGCGATGCTGGTCAGCCGTACTCGGCAACCAACCGATCGAATTCTTCACGGTCGATGACCTGAGGCTCGTTGATGGCGAGAGCCTGCGCGTACTTGCTCGCCAGGTGGTAGTCGCGACCGAGTGGCCCGTGCTCGGCATCGTCGTCGTCGGATTGGATGCTCGCGCCCGGAGGCACCTCGTTCTGCAGGCCGTTCGTCTTGCTGCCGAGCAGAGCGTCGAGTTTCGCGGAAATCTTCTGCATGATCTCTTGGTCGTCGGTCATGGGACCGGTGTACCCGAATCGCTCGAATCGACACCGCCGCGCGTCGGGTGACCACGTGAGGATTATCTGTCGGTGCCCGGGGGCATGATGAGGGGATGGCCAGGCACAGTACGGGCACCGACGTAGCGGGCGAGCTGTCGGTGATGGAGAAGTTGTCGCGGCCCACCCGTGAATGGTTCACCGGCGCTTTTCCTGCTCCCACGTCCGCACAGTTGGGCGCGTGGTCGTCGATCTCGAGTGGTTCGCACACCCTCGTGGTTGCTCCGACCGGTTCGGGCAAGACCCTCTCGGCCTTCCTGTGGGCCCTGGACGAGCTGGCACAACTGGGTGCGGACAGCACCCGTAAAACCAAAGTCCTCTACATCTCGCCGCTCAAAGCCCTTGCCGTCGACGTCGAACGCAACCTGCGCGCTCCACTGGTCGGGATCACTCAGACCGCCAAGCGCCTCGGGCTGAACCCACCGGAGATCTCGGTCGGCGTGCGATCCGGCGACACCAGCGCAGCCGACCGCAGGAACATGATCAAGACGCCGCCGGACATTCTGATCACCACCCCGGAATCGCTGTTCCTCATGCTCACCTCCGCCGCGCGAGACATCCTCGCCGAGGTCGACACCGTGATCGTCGACGAGGTGCACGCCGTCGCAGGCACCAAACGTGGCGCGCACCTCGCGGTGTCTCTCGAGCGACTCGACGCGATGCTGGACAAGCCCGCGCAACGCATCGGCCTGTCCGCGACGGTGCGACCCCACGAAGAAGTGGGCCGGTTCCTCGCCGGTGCCGCTCCCATCGAGATCGTCGCTCCACCCGCCCCGAAGACCTTCGACCTGACGGTTCAGGTACCCGTGGAGGACATGACCGAACTGGGCGTCACCGATCCGAATGCGGACACCTCCGCCGCTCCCCCGGCTCAGGGATCGATCTGGCCGCACGTCGAGGAGAAGATGGTCGATCTCATCCTCGAGCACAAGTCGTGCATCGTCTTCGCCAACTCCCGTCGTCTCGCGGAACGACTCACCGCGCGGCTCAACGAGGTGTACGCCGAACGGATCGGCGACGGCGTGGAGACTCACCACAAACCACCGTCGCAGGTCGGCACTCCCCACGACGTGAACCACAGTGCCGATCCGTTGTTGGCCCGAGCCCACCACGGCAGTGTCAGCAAGGATCAGCGCGCGCTGATCGAGGACGACCTCAAGACCGGCAGGCTGCGCTGCGTCGTCGCCACCAGCAGCCTCGAACTCGGAATCGACATGGGCGCAGTCGATCTGGTCGTCCAGGTCGAAGCGCCGCCATCGGTGGCGAGCGGGTTGCAACGCGTCGGACGCGCGGGTCACCAGGTCGGCGAGATTTCCAAGGGTGTGTTGTTCCCCAAGCACCGCACCGACCTGATCCACTGCGCCGTCACCGTCGAACGCATGACGTCGGGCAAGATCGAGGCGTTGTTCGTTCCCGCCAACCCTCTCGACGTGCTGGCGCAGCAGACCGTGGCGGCCTGCGCTCTCGAACCGATCGACGCCGAGGACTGGTTCGATTCCGTCCGCCGAACAGGCAGTTTCGCCACTCTGCCCCGATCCGCCTACGAGTCGACTCTCGACCTGCTCTCGGGCCGCTACCCCTCGGACGAGTTCGCAGAGCTCCGGCCGCGGCTCGTGTGGGACCGCGACGCCAACACTCTCACCGGCCGTCCCGGGTCGCAGCGACTGGCCGTCACCTCCGGCGGTACCATCCCGGACCGCGGACTGTTCACCGTCTACATGGTGGGTGAAAAGCAGTCCAGGGTAGGCGAACTCGACGAGGAGATGGTCTACGAATCGCGAGTGGGTGACGTGTTCGCACTCGGTGCCACCAGCTGGCGCATCGAGGAGATCACCCACGATCGGGTGCTCGTCAGCCCGGCGTACGGCCAACCCGGCCGGCTCCCCTTCTGGCACGGCGACGGTCTGGGCCGACCGGCAGAACTGGGCCAGGCGCTCGGCGAGTTCCTGCGAAGCACCACCGATCGCAGCAACTTGGCCGAGCGACTGAGCTCCGACGGTCTCGACGCCAACGCCGTCAACAACCTCGTCGCCTTGCTCGACGAGCAACTCGAGGCCACCGGCCAGCTCCCCACCGACAAGACGATGATCGTCGAGCGGTTCCGTGACGAACTGGGCGACTGGCGGCTCGTGCTGCATTCCACCTACGGTCAGCAGGTACACGCGCCGTGGGCACTCGCAGTCGGCGCGAGGCTGATCGAGCGGTACGGCATCGACGCCGCCCCCACCGCATCCGACGACGGCATCATCGTTCGGCTCCCCGACACAGACGACCAGCCGCCCGGCGCAGAGCTGTTCGTGTTCGAGCGCGACGAGATTGCCGACATCGTCACCGAGCAGGTCGGCGGATCAGCACTGTTCGCATCGAGATTTCGCGAATGTGCCGCGCGCGCACTGCTTCTCCCGCGCCGAAACCCGGGCAAACGCGCGCCGCTGTGGCAGCAGCGCCAGCGTTCGGCTCAGCTCCTCGACGTGGCACGCAAATACCCCACGTTCCCGATCCTGCTCGAGACCGTCCGCGAATGCCTCCAGGACGTCTACGACCTCCCCGCCCTCGAAGACATCCTGGCTCGAATCGGCCGACGCCAGATCAGAATCGTCGACGTCGAGACCCCATCACCGTCCCCGTTCGCCAATTCGCTGCTGTTCAACTACGTCGGCGCATTCATGTACGAGGGCGACAGCCCGTTGGCCGAACGCCGAGCCGCCGCACTGTCACTCGACTCGGCGTTGCTGGCCGAGCTGCTCGGACGCGTCGAATTGCGAGAGTTGCTCGACGACAGCGTCATCACCACCACCGAACTCGAACTACAGCGCCTCCCCGAGGACCGCCACGCCAAGGACATCGAAGGCGTGGCCGATCTGTTGCGGCTGCTCGGCCCCTTGACCGTGGACGAAATCGGCCTGCGCACCAACGGCGACGAATATCCCCAGTGGCTCACCGAACTCTCCGATGCCAAGCGGGCAATGGAAGTGTCGTTCGCCGGTCAGAATTGGTGGACGGCCATCGAGGACGCCGCTCGGTTGCGCGACGCGCTCGGCGTTCCGCTTCCGATCGGCACTCCCGCTGCCTTCATCGAGCCGGTGGACGATCCGCTGGTGGACCTGGTCAGTCGGTATGCCCGAACCCACGGTCCGTTCACCCTGGAGGACGCGGCGGCGCGCTTCGGGGTCGGTACCGCCGTGGTACGCGACGTCCTACGCAGACTCGCCGTCGACAAGCGCGTCGTCGAGGGCGAATTCCGTCCCGGTGCTACGGGTAGCGAATGGTGCGACGCCGAAGTTCTTCGGCGTATTCGGCGTCGATCGCTCGCCGCTGCCAGGCAGGAAGTCGAGCCCGTCTCCACCGCCACCCTCGGCCGCTTCCTGCCCGCATGGCAGCACGTCGACAGCCGACGCCTCAGCGGAATCGACGGCGTCGCGACCGTCATCGAACAACTTGCGGGCGTTCCTGTTCCGGCATCGGCCTGGGAATCTCTCGTGCTCTCGTCGCGGGTGACCGATTACAGTCCGGCGATGCTCGACGAGCTCACCTCCACCGGTGAGGTGCTGTGGTCGGGACACGGCGCGATCTCGTCGAAGGACGGCTGGGTGAGCCTGCACATGGCCGACACCGCCCCGCTCACCCTTGTACCTGCGGCCGAATCGGACCTGTCGGAACTGCAGATCCGCATTCAGGATGCCGTCGCGGGCGGTGGGGCGTACTTCTTCCGGCAACTCTCCGACACCGTCGGCAGTACCGACGACACCGCACTGCAGGCAGCACTGTGGGAGCTGGTGTGGGCGGGCCGTCTGAGCAACGACACGTTCGCCCCGCTGCGTGCACTGCTGAACTCGACCACCACCCGCTCGGCCCCGAGTCATCGTGCGCCGCGTCGTACACCGCGGTTGCGCTCGTACCGGCAATTCGAGCGCCCCTCGCTCCCGACCCGCACCGGGCCGCCGACGGCCGGTGGACGATGGTCACGATTACCCGAGCTCGAACCCGACCTGACCGTCCGTGCCCACGCGACCGCCGACGTACTGCTCGAACGCTACGGCGTGGTGACCCGCGGTTCGGTGATGAACGAGGGTGTGCCCGGCGGATTCGCCACGATGTACAAGGTGCTCACCGGATTCGAGGATTCCGGTCGCTGCCGTCGCGGCTACTTCGTCGACTCACTCGGCGGTGCGCAGTTCTCCACCTCCGACGTGGTCGACCGGTTGCGCAGCTACGACGAGCCGAAGAAGAACGCCAACGCTGTCGTACTCGCGTCGTGCGATCCGGCCAACCCCTACGGCGGAGCACTGCCCTGGCCGAAAGCCGGCAGCGGTGAGGCCGGTGCCGGTGTCGGGGTCGGGGTCGGAGAGAAGCCGGACGAGACGACGAAGCATCGGCCGGGTCGCAAGGCCGGTGCACTGGTCGTCCTCGTCCGGGGCGAGTTGACGATGTTCGTCGAACGCGGCGGGAAATCGGTGTTGACGTTCGGCGAGAACACCGAGGACATCGGCGCTGCCGCAACTGCATTGGCGGCCACCGTTCGCCGCGGCGGAGTCGACAAGCTACTCGTCGAGCGGATCAACGGTCACGACATCCACGGCACCGACTTCGCCAAGACCTTGACCGAAGCAGGTTTCTCGGCAACCCCGCGCGGACTTCGCCTGCGTCGCTGAATTGCCCATGACCTGCAAGAACACCAGAGAGGACACCGACACCGATGCCCGAGGGCGATACCGTCTGGCGCGCCGCCAACACCCTGCGCGCCGCACTCGAGGGCCAGCAGCTCACCACCTGCGATATTCGCGTACCCCGTTATGCCACAGTCGACTTCACCGGCGAGACCGTCGACTCCGTTGCCTCACGCGGGAAGCATCTGCTGATTCGAGTGGGCGGCTACTCCATCCATTCGCATCTGAAGATGGAGGGCACCTGGCACGTCTACGCACCCGGCGCTCGGTGGCGGCGCCCGGCATTCCAGGCGCGCATCATCTTGAACACCGCCAACGCGCAGGCCATCGGTTTCGAGCTCGGAGTGCTCGAGATCCTCGAGGACGCGGACGACGCCGTCGGATACCTCGGACCGGACCTACTCGGTCCCGACTGGGACCCCGACGTCGCTCTGTCCAGGCTCGCATCGGATCCGGCCCGGCCGATCGGGCTCGCGCTTCTCGATCAACGCAACATCGCCGGCCTCGGCAACGTCTACCGCAACGAGATCTGCTTTCTCCGGGGCGTCGACCCGCGCACGCCGGTCGGCGAAGCCGGTGACCTGAAGAAGACGATCGACCTGTCGTATCGACTGATCATGGCCAACAAGGATCGCAACCAACGTGTCACGACCGGAGATCGCCGTCCGGGCCGACATTTCTGGGTGTACGGGCGAGAGAACAAGCCGTGCAGACGCTGCGGCACCACCATCGAGTTCGGTCTGATCGGAGACAATCCACTCGAGGAACGGCAGATCTACCACTGCCCACACTGTCAGCGGCCACCGACCTGATAGCTCCCTGTCAGGTGCGGCCAAGCCTGTTCACAGCTTCACCGATCACCATGGATCGCATGCTGACACTTGCGATACTCGCCCTACTGATCATGGCCGTTTCCGGCGCGACGGCGGCTCGGGCACCCCGGACGCTCGTTCGATTGCGCTAGATCGCGCGAACGGGCTCGAGGATTTCCTGGCGGGCCTCGGGAGCGACGATGCGCAGGGCGTCCGCCGACGCGTCGTCGGGCTGACGCTGCGACTCGATCTCGGCCTCCACTCGGGCGCGATACGTCTCGACCTCACGGTCGACCGTGGCCTCGTCCCAACCCAGAACCGGTGCGATCAACGCCGCAACCTGACCCGCGCAGTTCATCCCGCGATGCGAGTACTCGATGGAAATTCGAGTCCGACGCGAGAGCACGTCCTCGAGATGCAGTGCACCCTCCGCAGCCGCGGCGTAGACGACCTCCACCTGAAGGTATGCCGGCGCGTCGGTGAGTGGTTGCAGCAGTTCGGGTTTGCCGTCGGCCATGGCCAGCACCTCGTCGATCAACGAACCGTATCGATCGAGCAGATGCGTCACCCGATGCGGATGCAGCTTGTACATCTCGCCGAGATGCGGTGCCTGATTGACCAGCGCGAAGTATCCGTCGGCACCGACGAGCGGCACCTTCTCGGTGATCGAGGACGCCACCCGCACCGGGATGTCCTCGGCGGCCAGATCGACGGCGTCCTCGGCCATCACGCGGTAGGTCGTGTATTTGCCGCCTGCGATGGCGACGAGTCCGGGTGCAACCCGAGCAACCGCGTGTTCCCGGGACAGCTTGGAGGTTTCGTCGCTCTCGCCGGCGAGCAGTGGCCGCAGGCCCGCGTAGACACCGTCGATGTCCTCGTGGGTCAGTGGCGTGACGAGGACCGAGTTGACCTCGCCCAGGATGTAGTCGATGTCGGCCTTGGTTGCCGCCGGGTGTGCGAGGTCGAGGTTCCAGTCGGTGTCGGTGGTACCGATGATCCAGTGCGCACCCCACGGAATGATGAACAGCACCGACTTCTCGGTGCGCAGAATGATTGCGGCCTCGCTGACGATTCGATCGCGCGGCACCACGATGTGCACGCCCTTCGAGGCGCGCACCCGGAACCGTCCGCGCATGTTGGACAGCGACTGGATCTCGTCGGTCCAGACACCGGTGGCATTGATCACCACGTGTGCACGCACCTCGGTGGTGGCACCTGTCTCCGAATCGCGCACGCGCACACCGGATACCCGGTCGGCCTCACGCAGGAAGCCGACCACCTGAGTCGACGTTCGCACCACCGCGCCGTAGTGGGCGGCCGTTCTGGCGACGGTCATGGTGTGCCGGGCGTCGTCGACGACGGTGTCGTAGTACCGAATCCCGCCGATCAACGACTTGCGTTTGATCCCGGGCGACATGCGCAGTGCCCCGGATCGAGTCAGGTGCTTCTGCTGCGGCACCGATTTCGCCCCACCCATGCGGTCGTACAGGAAGATGCCGGCGGCGATGTAGGGCCGCTCCCACAACCGATGCGTGAGCGGGAACAGAAATTTCAGCGGCTTGACCAGGTGCGGTGCAAGCGTGGAGAGGGAGAGTTCGCGTTCGTGCAGTGCCTCGCGCACGAGCCCGAACTCGAGCTGCTCGAGGTATCGAAGCCCGCCGTGGAACATCTTGGACGAGCGAGAAGACGTTCCCGACGCATAATCCCGCGCCTCGACCAGCGCCACCTTCAGTCCACGCGTTGCCGCGTCGAGGGCCGCTCCGGAACCGACGACGCCACCGCCGATCACCACCACGTCGAACTGCTCGGTTCCGAGCTGGTCCCACGCCTCCACCCGCTGGTCGGGTCCGAGGAACTTCGTATTCGATCGGTTGCTCATCTCGAACGCTCCCTCTCCTTCGAAAATCCCCGCATTGCTTGCACGTCAGGCTACCGCCCCGGGTCCGTCGGGCGCAGAACCTGCCGAGTGCGCGGCACCCAATCGCCGCACTGCCTCTGTCAGCACGGTCGGGGTCGATCCGGCGAAGCTCAACCGGAGCGAGTGACGGTACTGCGCACTCGAAGCGAACGCCGTGCCCGGCACGAAGGCAACTCCGTGATCGAGTGCCGCGTCGAGCAACTCGCCGGTGTCGGTTCCATCCAGGAAGGTGGCCCAGGCGAACATGCCACCCGCGGGGCGCGAGACGGCGAGCCGAGAACCGAACTCGGCGACGAGGGCGGTAGTCAACGCCGTTGCGCGAGAGCAGTACTCGCGCCGCAGCACAGTAAGGTGGGCATCCAGCCACGCGGTGTCGGCGAGCATCTCTGCAGCCATCAACTGCGTCATCGACGATCCACACAGATCCGCGCCCTGCTTGAGCAGTTCCACCGCCGCGCAGACGCTGGGCGGGGCGACGAACCAGCCGACACGGAGCGTCGGAGCCAGGATCTTCGACGCACTCGACAGTCGGATGACACGATCGCTGTGACACGCGATCGGCAGCGGTGGGGCACCGAAACCGGATTTCGTTGTGTCGAAACAGATTTCACCGTACGGGTCGTCCTCGATCACCCAGAATCCGTAGCGATCCGCGAGCGCCGCGAGGTGGCGTCGACGCTGCACGCTCATCGTGACTCCACGCGGATTGTGAAAGTTGGCGACGGTGTGCACCACCGCGGGCCGCAGTCCGGCCGTCAGTCTGCGTTCGAGTTCGTCGGTGTCCATTCCGGTATCGGTGATGGGAATGGACTCCATGCTCGCTTCGGCGATCGAGAAGACCTGCAGCGCACCGGTGTACGCGGGTTCGTCGACCACGACGACCGCACCCGGGTCGATCAAGGCCTGCGCGAGCAACGCCAGAGCCTGTTGCGAACCGTGCGTCACGGTGACGGAGTCGACCGGTACGGGCACTCCCCCACGGGCGAGCGTTTCCCTGGCCGCAACGACGCTGCGCAGAGTGCGGTGGCCGGATGTCTCGCAGTACTGCACCGCGTCGGGGCGGCGAAGCACAGCCTCCGCTGCAGCGGCGATGCGGTCGATCGGTATCAGATCGGTAGCCGGTAGGCCTCCGGCCAGGCTGATCACATCGTCGCGTGCAGTGAGGGCGAGGAGGTCACGGATGGCGGAGCTGGTGAGCGATTCGGTGCGTCCGGCCAAGCCGGCGGGGAGGTACGTCGAGGACATGAGAAAGACTCCGGGGCTGCAGGTATGGGAGAACGGCCCGCGGATCCGCTGAGTCGAAGAAGGAGCGGACGGGTGTGTCCGCTCCTTCGACTGTCTCACGTGCTACCGAAATATGAAACGCAATTCTCACATTATGAGATCAGTCCAGGTCGTCGTGCGCCATCAGCTGACGCGCGGCCTCGATGACCGAACCGGACAGCGACGGGTACACCGAGAACGTGTTGGCCAGGTCGTTGACCGACAGGTTGTTCTGCACCGCCATCGCAATCGGCAGAATCAGCTCCGAAGCACTCGGGGCGACCACAACACCACCGATCACGACGCCCGTCGCCGGACGGCAGAAGATCTTCACGAAGCCACGCTTGAGTCCGCTCATCTTCGCTCGCGGATTGGTGGTGAGCGGCAGCATCACCACGCGCGCGGGCACGTCACCGGCGTCGATCTTGGACTGAGCGACACCGACCGACGCGATCTCGGGCCGAGTGAACACCGCCGAGGCCACGGTCTTGAGTTTGATCGGGCTGACGGCCTGTCCCAGTGCGTGGTACATCGCAATGCGTCCCTGCATCGCCGCGACCGAGGCCAGCGGCAGCAGCCCGGTGCAGTCACCGGCTGCGTAGATGCCCGCGACCGCGGTACGCGAGACGCGATCCACCCGCAGGTAGCCACCCTTGTCCAGTTCGATGCCGACCTTCTCGAGTCCCAGACCGGAGGTGTTCGGCACCGATCCGACGGTCATCAACGCGTGACTGCCCTCGACGGTGCGACCGTCCGAGAGCGTGACGAGAACACCGTCGTCGGTGCGAACCACCGAGTCCGCGCGGGCGTGCTTGACGAGGGTGACGCCACGCTCGTTGAACGCGTCCTCGAGCACCAGCGCGGCGTCCTCGTCCTCGTGCGGAAGGACGCGGTCTCGGCTCGAGACCGCGGTGACCTTGACTCCCATCTCGGTGTAGGCCGAGACGAACTCGGCACCGGTCACACCGGATCCGACGACCACCAGGTGCTCGGGGAGGGCCTCGAGGTCGTAGAGCTGACGCCAGTTGAGGATGCGTTCACCGTCGGGTTCGGCTCCCTCGACCACACGGGGGCGGGCGCCGGTCGCGATGAGCACGACATCGGCGTCGAGGATGCGCTCTTCGCCGTCGGCGAGCACCGCCTTGATCTGGTGCGAGGCCATCCCGACGTGGGAGTCGATCATTTCGGCACGTCCGGCCAGCAGCTGAACGCCGACGGAGGTGACGCGGTGGGCGATGTCGGAGGACTGCGCCTGAGCGAGGCTCTTGACGCGGTCGTGAATCTTCGGCAGTGCGACGGCGGCCTGCGACGGATCGAGGGAGATGCCGAGGTCGCTGGCTCGACGCATCTCGGTGCGAATGCCGGTCGAGGCGATGAACGTCTTCGACGGCACGCAGTCCCAGAGAACGCAGGCACCGCCGATACCGTCGGAATCGACGAGCGTCACCTCTCCGCCGTGCTGTGCGGCAACCAACGCTGCTTCGTACCCTGCCGGACCACCACCGATGATCACAATCCGGGTCATTGATCCTCTTCTCGCATGCTCGAAATCTCTCGCTGTGTCGCGTCAACGGTATTCCAGAGGCCGCCCTCGCGCGTCGGTAGGGCTGGCTTGCATTGCGCCGTAAGAGGGCGGACCTGGGGCGACGCACCGAAACACGACCACGAGGCGTCAGTGTGTACCGATACGGTTTAGGCTGGCCGACGTGCCAATTTATGCCGCCTACGGATCCAACATGCATCCGGAGCAGATGTTGCAGCGATGCCCTCACTCGCCCCTGTCGGGAACCGGGTGGCTGCACGGATGGCGGTTGACCTTCGGCGGTGGCGACATCGGCTGGGAAGGCGCGCTGGCGACGGTCGTGGAGGATCCCGACTCGCAGGTCTTCGTGGTGCTCTACGACGTGTCCGAGGAGGACGAGGAGAGCCTGGATCGCTGGGAGGGCTCGGAGCTCGGTATTCATCGGAAGATCCGGCTGCGCATCGAGACCGGCCGGGAGCCGGTGCTCGCGTGGATGTACGTACTCGACGCCTACGAGGGCGGCCTGCCGTCGGCCCGCTACCTCGGAGTCATGGCGGAGGCAGCCGAAATAGCCGGTGCCCCAGCCGAATACGTGCGAGACCTGCGTACCCGCAACAGCCGGAACGTCGGTCCCGGTACCGCCTCGTAGCCGGAGACGCAGCTCAGAAGTAGTTCTTCATGACCGACGCCACCCACGTCGGTTCCTTCACGTCTTCACGCTCGGGAACCATCGACTGCAGGAACGGCTTGACATCGAACACCGGTGTGCCGTCGATCGCGTCGAGACCTCGGACTCGGATGCGCAGTCCGTCCACGTCGACGATCTCGCACCGAGACACCCCGAGATGATTGGGCCGGTCCTTGACCCGTTGAGCGAGGACACCCACCCGAGGAAGCGTCGTATCACCGCGGGGGTGACGCGAACCGGTGGTCGTCGCGGCGGGATCGCACAGGTGGAAGCCGTAGACCACTTCGACGTGGGAGAACTCGGCGAGACCGAGGGTCGCGTCGGCGTCGAGGACACTGTCGTCGAGGTCGATCACGGCCTCGACCGATCCCCAGTTGTCGTCCACCACCTCGGCGCGATCGGATCTGACGATCCCGATCGGCGACACGTCGAATGCCATCTCGTCTCCTGCCTCTAGTTCGGATCCAGCGCGATTCCGGTCATCACCTTCACGCCCACGGCCAGTGCTCGTTCGTCGAGATCGAAGGTGGGTTGATGGATGTCGAGTTGCGGTCCGGTGCCCGGCCACACACCGAGTCGAGCCATCGCGCCCGGCACTCGCTCGAGGTACCACGAGAAATCCTCGCCGCCGCCGGACTGCGCGGTGTCGGCCAACGCGTCGGGCCCGACCCGGCCGATCGCCTTCTCGAACGTGTGCGTGGAGGCCGGATCGTTGACCACGGGAGGCACGCCGCGACGGTAGTGCAGCTCGAAGCGGACCCCGGTCGGTGCCAGCAACCCGGTGACGATCTCGCGGACCAACGGTTCGAGCAATGCCCAGGTCTCGTGGTCTCCGGTGCGGACGGTGCCGGTCAGCATGCCGGTCTGCGGTATGGCATTGGGGGCCTGGCCCGCGACCACCGCTCCCCACACCATGACCGTGCTGGTCCTCGGGTCGACACGCCTGCTCAACATTCCGGGTAGGCCGGTGATGACGGTGCCCAACGCATAGATGAGATCGGTGGTCAGGTGCGGCCTGGACGTATGTCCGCCGGGCGAATCCAGGCGCAGCTCGACGGTGTCGGCCGCAGAGGTGATCGCGCCGAGACGCACGCCGACCTGCCCCACCTCGAGTCGCGGATCACAGTGCAGCGCAAAGATCTTGGTGACGCCGTCGAGCGCTCCCGCGGCCACCGCGTCGAGGGCACCGCCCGGCATGACCTCCTCGGCGGGCTGAAAGATCAAGCGCACCCCGTACTGCAGGTCCGGCAGTGACGCCAGCGCCAATCCGGTCGCGAGAAGCACTGTGGTGTGTGCGTCGTGCCCGCAGGCGTGCGACACCCCCGGCACGGTCGACGAGTACTCCGCGCCGGTGTTCTCCTGCAGCGGCAGGGCGTCCATGTCCGCCCGCAACGCCACCCGGGGACCGTCGGGTCCGATGTCGCAGATCAACCCCGTTCCACCGGGGAGCGGCTTGGGCGACAGACCCGCTGCTTCGAGATGCTCCATCACGAACGCGGTGGTACCGAATTCGCGTCGAGCAAGTTCCGGATTGGCGTGAATGTGCCGACGCCACAGAGACAGATCTGCCGTGTGCGCGTGAATCCACCGATCGATCGCGTCTTCGCGGGTACTCACGACTGCGCCGCCGAGCGGGCGATCACGCCGTCGAGCAGACGGGCGCGAGTACTGGGATCGGCTGCGGCGCGCGCGGCAGTTCTGGCGAGACCGAGAGCTCCGTCGAGCAACGCTCGGTCGGCCGACTCGGTGACACACGCGGCGGCGAACTCCGGCTGATGCGTCACCGCCCCTCCTGCATCGAGTCCGACGACGGGGTGAATACCGGGTAGAACATTCGTGACGTTTCCCATGTCTGTGCTGCCCAACGGGCGAAATCCTTCCAAATCCGGAGCCAGGGGCGATCGGCCCAGCGCTTCGATCTCCTGCCGAAAAGCCGTCACCAGCCACGCATCCGGCGTCAACGCGGCGTAGGTCGGCGACACCGTGCGGATCTCGTGGGTGCAGCCGGTGGCGATGGCTCCCGCCTCGAAACACGCGTACGTCTTCGCCGTCAGAGCGTGCAGCGATTCGGTGGTGTTCGCGCGCAGGTAATAGAGCAACTCGGAGTGGCCCGGCACGATGTTCGGCGCCACACCCCCGTCACTGACGATGCCGTGCAACTGCTGACCCGGCGAGAGGTGCTGCCGCAGGAGCCCGAGTGCCACCTGACTGATGGTCACCGCATCGCCTGCGTTGATTCCCCATTCGGGAGCTGCCGACGCGTGCGCGGCCCGGCCGGTGAACTTCACGGCGATGTCCGCCAGCGCCAGCGAGGTCGCACCCACGATGTCGAAGGGACCGGGATGGACCATCAACGCCGCGCCGACGCCGTCGAACACTCCTCGCTCGAGCATCAACACCTTTCCGCCGCCGGTCTCCTCGGCCGGGGTACCGAGCACTCGCACGGTGATGCCGAGAGTGTCGGCGACCGGGGCGAGCGCAAGCGCAGCACCCACAGCCGAGGCCGCGATGATGTTGTGCCCACACGCATGACCGATCTCGGGCAGAGCGTCGTACTCCGCACAGATACCGATCACCAGATCGCCGCTGCCGAACGACGCGGTGAACGCGGTGTCCATGCCTGCGACGGCCGTCTCGACCTCGAAATCGTGGGCCCGGAGCGTATCGAGGATCTTGGCGACGCTGCGATGTTCGGCGAACGCCAGCTCCGGTTCCGCGTGAATCGAGTGCGAGAGCGCGACCACTTCGTCGGTAGCGGTGGCCAGGGCGTGGTCCATCGCCTCGCCCACGGCAGCACTGTTCGATTCGTCGATCACGAGAGACAGTGTGTCACTAGCGCGACCGAGTGTCGGAACAGCTGTGCTTCAGTCGGGGGTGAAGACGGTCCTGCTACTTCCCGAAGCTGAAGTTGCTGTCGTCGGTCGCAGTGTTCAGTGCGGCGAGCAGATCCACGTGCATGCGACTCTTGATCCCGGCCAGGTTCGCACCTCGGGTACTCGTCAGCGCCGCCGCCTTCGCGACCGCGTCGGGCACCAGGGACTCTTCCGATGCCGTCGCCTCCACGATTCCGGCGGCCACGGCATCGGCACCGCCGTAGCGGCGACCGGTCGTCATGGCCTCGACGGCGGTCTGCTTGGGAAGCCTGGAGTTGATCAGCGCAGACATCCCCACGGTGAACGGCATGTTCAGGTTCACCTCGGGCAGGCAATAGAAGCCTCGGTCGGCGCGCTGGATGCGGAAGTCGTGGGAGGTGGCGAACATCGCGCCTGCACCGAATGCGTGTCCCTGTACAGCAGAGACGGTGGTCATCGGGAAGGCGAGCAACCGGGTGTAGAGAGTGTGCACGCGGTCGAGATACCAGGTGATCTTGTCCAGGTTGGCGAACAGCCAGTCGGTGTCGAGACCGTTGCTGTAGAACTTGCCTGCCGACGTGGTGACCAGCGCCGCCGGGCCGGTCGAGGCCTCGACCTCGTCCAGCAACGCGTGTACCGCGTCGATCCAGTCCGGATGCAGTCGGTTCTCCGGATTGTCCGAGCCGTTCTCGGCACCGAGGAACAGGATGTGGACGTCGCCGTCGCGTTCGAGATAAGGCATGCAGCGGATACTACCCAACAGTAACTTCCGCCGGTCGCACATCCGTGGCGACGATCTCCTACTGTTGTTCATCGTGGCAACCACCGACGCACATGCGACCGACCCTGTGACCGATCCCGAGGGTGCCGCGCGCACCGCCGCCGACGCACTCGCCGCAGCGACCGGAGTCGATACCCACACCGTGGCCATCGTCCTCGGCTCCGGATGGCAGGCAGCAGCCGACGTGTTCGGCTCCCCCACCGCGACCGCGCGCATGGCCGACCTCCCCGGCTTCGCGCCACCGTCGGCGTCGGGCCACTCCGGCACCATCACCTCGGTGAACGTCGGCGGCACCCACACATTGCTGTTGCAGGGACGCACGCATGCCTACGAGGGGCACGACCTGCGACGCGTCGTGCATCCGGTACGGACCGCGATCGCCGCAGGTGCGACGACAGTCGTGCTGACCAACGCTGCAGGCGGTATCCGAGACGGCATGAGCGTCGGACAGCCCGTGCTCATATCGGACCACCTCAATCTCACGGCTCGTTCGCCCCTGGTGGGGGCGGAGTTCGTCGATCTGGTCGACGCCTACTCCCCCGAACTTCGGGCCCTCGCGAGCGAGATCGATCCGTCGCTCGAGGACGGCGTCTATGCAGGCCTGCCCGGCCCGCACTACGAGACGCCCGCCGAGATCAGGATGCTGCGCACGCTCGGAGCCGACCTCGTGGGTATGTCGACGGTGCACGAGACGATTGCCGCCCGCGCGAAAGGCGCACGCGTCCTGGGTATCTCACTGGTGACGAATCTCGCCGCCGGAATGACCGGTGAACATCTGAACCACACCGAAGTACTCGCTGCCGGTAAGGATTCCGCCGCTCGCATGGGAGCGTTGCTGCACGAGTTGGTCTCCCGCCTGTGACCGAGGAGCTCACCGAGCGGGTACAACGGTGGATCGCAGGCGATCCCGACCCCGCTGCTCGCGAGGAACTCGACGGCCTGCCCGACGCCGAACTCGCCGACAGGTTCAGCGGTCCACTGACGTTCGGTACCGCAGGTCTTCGCGGCCCGGTGCGCGCGGGGCCGAACGGGATGAACGTGGCGGTGGTGACGAAAACCTCGGCCGGCATCGCGGCATGGTTGATCGAGAACGGTCTGGCCGGATCCACGGTCGTGGTCGGTCGCGACGCCAGGAACGGGTCCGAACAGTTCGCATTCGCGGCCGCCGAAACCTTCTCCGCCCAGGGCTTTTCCGTGGTGATGCTGCCTCGGCCGCTCCCGACCCCCGTCGTCGCCTTCGCGGTGCGGGCACTGGACGCCGAGCTCGGCGTACAGATCACCGCGTCGCACAATCCCGCCGCAGACAACGGGTACAAGGTGTATCTGCGGGGCGGCTCGCAACTGATCCCGCCGAGCGACGCCCAGATCGAAGCGCTCATCGAAGCAACTCCCGACGCGATCGAGATTCCGCGCGCGATCGTACAGCCCGGCGGCTCCGACATCGCTGCGCGATACCTTGATTCCGTTGTCGCACTGCCACGTTCGACGCGTCGAGACGCCCGTATCGCGCTGACTCCCTTGCACGGCGTTGGCGGTGAGCTCGCGACGGCAGCACTGCGTGGTGCGGGGTTCCGCGACATCCGGGTGGTCGAGGAGCAGTTCGAGCCCGATCCCGCGTTCCCGACCGTCACGTTTCCCAACCCCGAAGAGCCGGGCGCGGCCGACGCGGTGCTCGCACTGGCGGCCGAGATCGACGCCGATATTGCGATCGCCCTCGACCCCGACGCCGATCGCTGTGCGGTCGGGGTGCCCACGGACAGTGGATGGCGCATGCTGACCGGCGACGAGACCGGGGCCCTGCTCGCGAACTATCTCCTCGCCGATGCGCCCACCGACTCCTTGGTGGCCAACACGATAGTTTCGTCTCAACTGCTCTCGGCGCTCGCTCCGGCGCGCGGCGCTCGCTATGCCCGCACCCTGACCGGATTCAAGTGGCTCGTCCGCGCGGGCGAGGGCCTCGTGTACGCCTACGAGGAGGCCATCGGGCACTGCGTGGATCCGAACGTGGTGCGCGACAAGGACGGTATCTCGGCCGCAGTGGTGCTCGCAGACCTGGCCGCCGACCTGAAGCAGGATCGGCGCACCCTGCTCGACGTACTCGACGACCTCGCGGTCGAGTTCGGCGTACACCTGGGATCGCAGGTCTCGCGCCGGGTCGAAGACCTCTCCGAGATCGGAAAGATGATGCACCGGTTACGCAGCGCACCGCCGACGGAACTGGCCGGTCGGGCCGTCACCGTGCTGGACTACGCCCAGCGCGACGACGAATTACGCACCGACGCAGTCGAGATCGGCGGATCGGGACTGCGGGTGATCGTGCGACCGTCCGGTACCGAACCCAAACTCAAGGCCTACCTCGAAGTGATCGAGCAAGTCGACGGCCCCGAAGACCTGCCGAGAGCGCGGGCGGCAGCAGGCGAGATCCTGGCCGAACTGACCGACTTCGCCCAGCACCTCTAGGCGACCACGAACTCTCAGAACAGCGCCGACTGCACCGCAGACAGATCGGACGTGAATTCTCCTAGTTCGATTCGACGACCCTTCAGCGCCGCCAGATCCACCACGTAGGTCTCGTCGTCGACGGTCGCGATCACCGCCTGCCCGACGCATGTCCTGATCTCGAGTCCGTGGGATCCGGTTGCGACATCGGCGGGGTAGGCGACGCGACTGACGCTCTCGCTCAACGCTTCCCGGCCTGCAGGCGGGGTCCATCGCTCGTCGATCGGGGTGCATCCGGCGATACCTGCCTCGGTCAGCATCTCGCGGACCTGCTCGGCCCGGGCAGCGGCGGCGGCCTCGAGCCTGTCCACATCGATCGGCAGACACAGCGAAGCGGCTTTGGCCGCGGACCGCACCGCCTGCCGCAGCCCCATCGACTCGGTCACGAGATCCTCGGCCACCCGGACGGCCTTTCCGTCGTCGGCATGAGCGACGTACCGCGCACAGATGGCACCCTGCTCGGCGAGCCGACCCCATTTACGCGTGTCCGCCGCCGTCCCGATCTTGAAGGTGCCGTTGGCGAACGCCGCCAGATACAGCCAATGCGGTTGCATGACATGCTTTTCCAGATCCCGCGAGACGAATCCGCTGCGGTGCACGGTGTGCACGAATCGAAAACTGTCCTTGTCCGCGCAGGTCGCACACTGCCCCGACGCGACGGCCCGCTCCCGGCCGGGGCACGGCACGTAGCGCGGCGGGCCGTCGGCCCGAAATGCCATCCGCCCGGTGCAGTACCGATCGGTCGACGCACCCGGCGCACGGAAACCGAGCCTGCGGCCGACCAGTTCGCGGAACTCGATCTGCTCGGTGTCGACGTCGAGCACCCGCAAGCTCGGGCGCGGTGCAGGGGACGCCGCCGAGGGCCAGGAGACGCCGAGGACCAACCTCGCCGCGGCAGCGCTCGTCAGCGCGGGCCGAACTGACGATCGCCCGCGTCACCGAGGCCGGGAACGATGAAGGCGTTGTCGTTGAGGCCGTCGTCGATGCTCGCTGCCACCAGACGCACCGGCAGACCCGAGGCCTCGAGCGCGGCAACTCCTTCGGGAGCAGCAACGACGCAGATGGCGGTCACGTCCGCCGCACCGCGGCCGACGAGGAGTTCGATCGTGTGGACCATGGATCCGCCGGTGGCGAGCATCGGGTCCAGTACGTAGACCGGCGTCTGCGACAGGTCGTCGGGCAGGGACTCCATGTACGGAACGGGCTGATGGGTCTCCTCGTCTCGGGCCATCCCGACGAAACCGACGCGGGACTGCGGAATGAGGCTGCTGGCCTTCTCGACCATGCCGAGGCCTGCGCGCAGAACCGGGACCAGCAACGGCGGTCGCGCCAGCCTGGTTCCCTCGGTGACCGCGACGGGCGTACGTACCTCGAAGGTGTCGATCGCAGCATCGCGGGTGGCCTCGTAGACCAGCATGTGGGTGAGCTGGCGCAGAGCCGACCGGAACGTGGCGTTGTCGCTGCGCTCGTCCCGCATCGTGGTGAGCAGGGCTGCGGCCAGTGGGTGATCGACCACGTGTGTTTCCATGCCGACAAGGATAGGACCTGGGCGGCAGGACGCGAACGGCAACTCGGGGGAACCGAATGGCGTGTACCCGCGTCGAACCAGTTGGGCGTCGCACTCGGCGACCGCGAATCGATTGCATTCTCAGGGGGCACAGATGGCCGAGCTCGTCGTCGAAACCGAGGGGGTCCTCGCATACGGTGCGGTGGCGTCGACCATGGCCGAGCAGATCGCCGCGGCCGGTGCCGCTGCCGCTGCGTGCGGCCCCGCTGTGCTGGCTCCGGTCTTCGGCCTGATCGGACAGGAGTTCCTCGGTGCAGTCACCGGCACCCATCTGGCGCACACCGATGCCGTGGTGCGCCTGGCCGGCGCAGTGGCGAGCATCGGTTCCGCGGCCACCGCATCCGCGGTGTCGTACGCCCTCACCGATGCCGGCACCGGCGCAACCGTTGCGGCCTCGGCCGCCGGTATCGCGCAGGACGCGCGGTAAGCGCCGATGATCGATCTACTGGCCCGACCCATCGTCGATCTGCTCGGAGCCTTCGGCAACGGGGCTCTGCCCACGGGCGGTCCGGCCGATGTGCTGCGGGTGTCCTCGGCAGCGATCGAGGCGGCTCAGGGAATCGGCAGGGTCGCAGTCACCGAGCTCGCTGCCAACTGGAACGGTGCGGCCGCCGACGCGGCCATTCGCTACGCCGAGAACGCTCATACGAGCGCAATCGCCCTCGCCGACCACGCCGACGACATCGCTGCCGTCGTCGAGCAGGCCTGCCGCGACACCAATCGAGGCTTCCTCGAACTGCAAGCGATCGTGCAGTCCTTCGTGGGAATCGCGCTGTCGGCCGGGCCGATCATCGCCACCCCGCCGGGGCAGACCATGCTGATCACGGCGGCCATCGAGCACCTCGAGCGAGCTCTCGTGGTGGTGGCCAGGGTTCGCGGCGAATTGGCCGTCCACACTGCGAAAGTCGGTGAACTGGCCGCTCCGCCGACAGTTCCCGTCCCCGTGGGCGGCGAACCGGCACCGGCCCCCGGCTCACCCTCGAATCTCATGACCTCGCCAGCGACGTCACAGGTGATCGAGGCAGGCGAGAAGCTGGCGAAGACGTTCGCGCAGTCGGTCTCCTCGCCTGCATCGGGAGCCGACGTGACGAGTAGTGGCGGTGGTGGCGCACAGAACTTCATGGGCAATTCGACGGACAGCACCGGCGGGGGCGTCCAGGTGCGCTTGCCCGACGGCAGTACCGTCACCGCACCCAATGCCGAAGCCGCGGGCGCCGTCCGCAGCGCACTGACCCAACAGGGTGTGCCCTACGAATGGGGCGGCACCACGCCGGGCAGCGGGCTCGACTGCAGCGGATTGACCCAGTGGGCGTACGCAGAGCAGGGCATCGAGATCCCCCGTCTGGCACAGGAACAGGACATCGGGTCCGCCGTGGCACCGGGTGAGGTGATGCCCGGTGACCTCGCAGTCTGGGACGGGCACGTGGCCATGGTCATCGGAAACGGCCAGCTCGTCGAGGCAGGCGACCCGGTACAGGTGGGACCGATCAGAACGACCAACAGCGGTATGGGCTTCAAGGGCTTCTACCGACCGACCGAATGAGGGCAGACCGGATGGAGGGCAGGGCAATGACGGACTCGGACACCATCGTCGTCAGCGCGGTCTCGGGAACTCGATCGGGTTCGGTGACGGTGCGGGCCACCGAACACGGGCTGCCGATCGGAATCGCGATCGACGAGCGCGAACTGCGATACGGCGGAGGCGCATTGGCGTCGAAAATTCTCGAGCACTGCCGACGGGCGAGTGCGGCGGCACGAGCTCAGCGCCGCACGCTCCTCGCCGAGGACGGCGTTCCCACCGAGGTTCTCGATCGCCTCGGTTTGCCCACCCGTGCCCGAGTCGCCGCCGAAGCGAACGAGAATCTCGCCGAGGACTCCGCACCCACGAGTTGGTTGAAGCAGGTATGACCCAGGCCCACATCACCGAACTCGACGCTCTGGTCGGCAGTGCCCAGCACCGCCTGGATGCACTCCGCGAAACGCACGAGCGACTGGACCGCATCAGAATTCGGCTCACCTCGCCGGACGATCTGGTGACTGTCGTCGCCGATGGATCCGGCGCCCTGGTCGAGCTCGAACTCGCCGAGAACCTCGGATCGGTTGCCGCCCACGCACTCGCGTCGACGATCACCGTAGTGGCCGCCGACGCTGCACGTGCGGCGCTCGACCAGCGCGAGGCGATCCTGCAAAGTCTGCAGGGTTCGTTCACAGACTCCTGAGATAGGCTTCGCGCCATGGCTGGAGACATCATCCCGATCGAACTCGGTCTCACCGCCGGTGACTTCTCGACACTGTGGGCACCGGAGTGGCGAGAAGGCGACGACGAGTGGGAGGCATTCCTCGGACACGAGGAGGACCTGTACGGATTCTCGACAGTCGCGGAGCTCGCGGCATTCGTCAGATCCGACGACGACAACGATCTCGTCGACCATCCATCGTGGAAGGTGGTCTCCGCACTCGCCGCACACGAACTCGAGCCCGACGATCTGCACCGCTTCGATCTGGTGGCCGTGCCGGAGCTGGTGGCCTCCGACCCCGAAGCCGACGTACTCGCCGAGCTGCAGGCCACCTTCGACATCGTCTCCTCCATCGGCGATGTCTGCGAATTACGGCCCGTCACAAGCTTTTTCGGCTCCAACCCATTCGTCGGTGCCGTCGGCGGAGGCGTCGAGAACTTCCTCGGCCGTGAGGGCGGCGAACTGTGGGACCGTATCGGAGCGGCTGTCGCCAAGCACTGGGACGACGTGCTCGACGCAGTGGACTCCATCGTCTCCTCCCCCGACGTCGACGCCGCTGCCGTCGCCGTCGCCGAAGCCGAGATCACCGCAGCGGCTGAGAACGCCGTCGACGCCGATGACGTCACGGACGACATCGACTCCGATTCGGACGACAACGAAGACGAAGACGACGACGATTCTGCCGAGGTGGACCGCGATCCGATCGCCGCAGCCGCAGCCGAAGACACGTTCTGGACCACTGTCGGCATCGACCCGATTCGCATCATCACCTCGGACGACACGCTCTACACCCTGCGGTGCTACCTCGGCGACAAGCCGGTGTTCCTCGGTCGCGGCGGTGCCATCAGCGTCTTCGGTTCCGAGCGTTCGCTGGCCCGGTATCTGGCCGACGATCACGATCACGATCTGGCGCAGGTCAGCACCTACTCCGACGTGCAGACCGCTGCCATCGACGGCTCCCTCGACATCGCGATCACCGACGACAACGTGTACGTGCTGCCCGGTCTGGCCGACGACCTGGCCGAAGGGCCCACCGCAGTCGACGTCGAACAATTGGATCTGGCCGTCGAATTGTTCACCGATGCAGCCGATTTCGCCGGTGACGATTCCGTCGACGACGCTCTCGCCACGTCCACCCCGCTGGGTTGGTACGTCTCGTACGCCCTCGAGCCCAGTCCCGATCGGCTCGCTCCGAGCGCGCCGTTCGACGTCGAGGCCGAAGCATGGCGCGCCCTCGAGCGTGAGTTCGAGAGCCGGCTGCGCAAGAAGTAGCCGCCCGCCGAGCCCGATCGATCAGCCGATCAGAACGGCGTATCCGGGCTTGATGACGTCGTCGATGAGCGCCAGTCGCTCGTCGAACGGCAGGAACGCCGACTTCATCGCGTTGATGGTGAAGCGCTCGAGATCGCTCCAGCCGTAGCCGAAGGTCTCGACGAGCTTGGCCATCTCGCGGCTCATCGAGGTATCGCTCATCAACCGGTTGTCGGTGTTGACGGTGACTCGGAATCGCAGTCGGGCGAGCAGATCGAACGGGTGCGTCGCCAACGATTCGGCGGCTCCGGTCTGGACGTTGGAGCTCGGGCACAGCTCGAGAGGCATTCTCGTGTCGCGGACGTAGGCGGCGAGCAGACCGAGTTCGTGCTTGCCGTCGACACCGGTGGTGATGTCGTCGGTGATCCGAACCCCGTGACCGAGCCTGTCGGTGCCGCAGAACGCCACTGCTTCCTGGATCGACGGCAGACCGAACGCCTCCCCCGCGTGAATGGTGAAGTGCGCGTTGCTCGCTCGCATGTACTCGAAGGCGTCGAGGTGGCGACTGGGAGGGAAGCCTGCTTCGGCACCGGCGATGTCGAAGCCCACGACGCCGCGGTCACGGAACCGGACCGTCAGCTCGGCGATCTCCCGCGAACGCGCCGCGTGCCGCATCGCAGTGAGCAAGGTGCCGATCGTGATGTTCTTGCCGCGCACCTTGGCCGCGGAAATCCCGGCCTCGAAGCCCGCGAGAGTATGGGTGACGACCTCGTCGAGGGTCAGGCCGCGCTCGAGGTGCTGTTCCGGTGCGAAGCGCACCTCGGCGTACACGACGCCGTCGTCGGCCAGATCCTCGGCGCATTCGCGCGCCACTCGGAACAGCCCTTCGGGGGTCTGCATCACGGCGACGGTGTGCGCGAACGTCTCGAGGTACCGCACGAGCGAGCCGCTGTCCGCGGCGTCGCGGAACCACTCGCCCAACGCTGCACCGTCGGTGGCGGGAAGGTCGCCGTAACCGCATTCGTCGGCCAGCTCCAACACGGTCTGCGGGCGGAGTCCGCCGTCGAGGTGATCGTGCAGCAACGCCTTGGGAGCTGTCCTGATCGACGCGAGATCGAGTGGCGCACTGCCACCGATCGAGGACTGAGTGTTCTCCGCGGTGCTCATGTGACGACGGTAGCGTGCGGCTCGCGCGCCCGCGCGCCTGTCATCGCCCCTCGGCGAGTCCGCGGATTCCCTCGACCTCTGCCGCTTCCGCGACCCATTTCGTTGCATTGTTACTCCGATGAAAACAATTCCGTCGATACACAGCGGATCGGCGACGGAAATCGTAGTGTTCAGCAAACACACGCAGCCGATTCTGTCGGGTCCCCCTCCGACGTCCTCGGTCGACTCGAACCTCGGAGAGACCTATGTCCACTGTGGAACCGCCGAACACCCTTCCGGGTAAAGGACTCAACACCGGCGCTCTCGGGCTGGTCGGCAACATCGTCATCGGCTTGTCGGCGGTCGCCCCCGCCTACAGCCTGGCCGCGACGCTCGGCTACGTGGTTCTGGCCGTCGGCGACAAGGCACCCTCGATGTTCCTCATCGCCTTCGTTCCGATGCTGCTCACCGCCTTCGCCTACCGCGAGCTCGGCCGCGACACCCCGGACTGCGGAACATCGTTCACCTGGGGCACCAAGGCGTTCGGACCCTGGGTCGGCTGGATGGCAGGGTGGGGCCTGGCAGTCTCGGCGATCATCGTGCTGGCCAACGTCGCCGAGATCGCCGCCATCTACCTGTTCGAGTTCCTGGGGCTGTCGGGATTGGCGGAGTCCACCGCCGCCAAGGTCGCCCTCGGCTCGTTCTTCATCGCCTCGATGACCTACGTCAGTTTTCGCGGCATCCTCATCAGCGAACGCATGCAGAACGTGCTGCTGATCGTGCAGTTCGGGGTGCTCATCGGCGTGTCGGTGACGGCACTGGTCAAGGTGGGGACGGGCACCGCGGGGCCGCAGGCCATCACGCCCCAGTGGAGTTGGTTGGTGCCGACCGGAGTGACGATGTCCGACGCGGCCCAGGCCATCATCCTGTGCATCTTCATCTACTGGGGATGGGATGCCTGCCTGGCCGTCGGCGAGGAAACGAAGGACTCGGAGAAGACTCCGGGACGCGCCGCGGTGATCACGACGTTGATCCTCGTCGCGACGTACGTTCTCGTCGGATACGCGGTCCAGTCGTTCGCCGGGTTCGGCGATACCGGAATCGGTCTGAACAACCCGGACAACGTCGACGACGTGCTCACCATCCTCGGCGGTCCCGTCGCCGGCTCGATCGTGGCGTCGCTGCTGCTGTTGACGGTCTCGATCTCGGCTCTGTCCTCGACCCAGACGACCATCCTGCCCACCGCGCGCGGAACCCTGTCGATGGCCGTCTACGAGGCCCTCCCCAAGCGGTTCGCCAGCGTCCATCCCAAGTACATGACGCCCGGCTTCGGCACCCTCGTGATGGGGGTCGCGGCACTGCTGTTCTACCTGGTGCTCACCTTCGTCAGCGCAAACGCGCTTCAGGATTCGGTGGCGTCACTGGGGCTCGCGGTCGCCTTCTACTACGGCATCACCGCATACGCGTGCGTCTGGTACTTCCGTCGGACATTGTTCTCGTCCGCCCGAAACCTGTTCATGCGCGGCATCTTTCCGCTTCTCGGCGGGCTGTCCATGACGTGGGCGTTCGTCCAGAGCGCGGTGGACATGATCAAGCCCGACTACGGTTACACCGTCTACGGTCCCGTCGGCGGAGTGTTCGTTCTCGGTGTCGGCATGCTGGTACTCGGCATTCCGCTCATGCTGCTGTGTTTCGTGGGGAACAAGGACTTCTTCCAGGGCAAGACCCTCACCGCGTCGACCGACGTCAAGGTTCCCGACACTTACTAGAAGAGAAGGACACCGCGCTCATGAAGATCACCGTCGGCTACCTCGCCACTCCCAGCGGCGACGACGGCGTAGCCCTGGCCACCGCCCTCGCCCGCGCCCTCGACGCGTCCATCGACATCGTGCTGGTCATGGCCGTCGACGAACCTGTCATGGAAGGCAGCGGACCGTACCGAAAAGTTCTCGAGGCCAAGGCGCGGGGCTGGGTGGACGACGCGGCCGCCCAGGTGCCGTCGGGCATCGAGGTGACCACGCACGTACTCACCCATGAGTCGTTCGCCCGCGCCCTGATCGACTTCGCGGTGAACACCGATGCCGACATGATCGTCGTCGGCGGTGCCGGTGACGGCCTACTGAACCGGCACTCGATCGGCTCGGTCGCCAGTCAACTGCTGCACGCGTCGGAAGTGCCGCTGGCACTTGCCCCTCGGGGCTACCGGCTCTCCAACGCACCGATCACCGACCTGACCGTCGCCGTCCCCACGCGGGCCTCCGCCCCGAATCCGCTGCCCTTCGCCATCACCCTTGCCAGCGCGGCGCACGTACCGGTGCGGTTGGTGTCACTGGTCTCGCTCGAGCCGACCGGGGCCCCGAGCGACGAGACGTCGCTGGACACCCGTCGACGACAGGTCGCTGCCGCGCAGGACAATCTCGACCTCGCAGTACGGACGCTCCCCGATATCGAGGGCCTGCAGTCGGTCGTCGCCGACGGGTCGACGCTGGACGAGGCGATGGGCAACCTCGACTGGAAGCCGGGCGATGTGCTGTTCCTCGGCTCGAGTCGATTGGCGACTCCCAAGCGCGTTTTCCTCGGTTCCAGCGCTGCCAAGATTCTGCGTGCTGCGCCGGTGCCGGTGGTCGTGGTCCCGCACGAGTAGAGCGGCTTCGCCGCACGTGAGTAGAAATTCGTAGCAGAGGTCGAGTTTCCGTGCACGTGCGGCGAAGCCGCTCCGTCAGCTGTCGAAGCCGAGCCCGAGGGCATCCATTCCCTTCAGCCACAGTCCCCGTCGTCCCTCATTGCGGTCTGCGCGGGCGAATTGCGCACGAGTGATGTTGATCCCGATCGACTTGAGGGGCTCGGGTGGGAACGGCAGCGGCTTGCTGCGCACCATCTTCAGGCGTGTTCGTTCGGTGTCCTTGCCGTCCAACAGATCGAGGGCAGTGCGGGCCCCGAAGTGCGACGCGCCCACGCCGAGTCCGGTGAACCCGGCCACCGAGGCCACCCGTCCGTTCATTCCGAGATCCCAGAACGCGCTGAACCGCGAGCACGTGTCGATCGATCCGCCCCAGGCATGGGTGGCACGGATTCCCTCGAGGCCAGGGAACATCTGCAGCAGGTGTTCGGCGAGCAACGCGAACTCTTCGGGATGTTGGGTTCGGCGTGGGTCGGTGTCACTACCGTAGAAGTAGTGCGCATCCCACCCGCCGAACAGGATGCGATCGTCCGCCGTCAACCGGAAGTAGTGGAATCGGTTGCCGGTATCGGCCAATCCTTCGCGGCCGGACCAGTTGATTGCCGCGAGCTGCGCCGACGTCAGCGGTTCGGTCATGATCACGTAGTCCCACACCGGAACGATCCAGTGACGGAGCTTGCGACGCAACGATTTCGATGCCGAGGTGGCCAGCAGAACCTTGGGGGCCTCGATGGTTCCGTAGCCCGTCTTCACCCGAATGCCGTTGCCGGATTTGCTTATCGACAGAGCTCTGGTGTTCTCGTGAATGCGAACGCCGAGCGACTCGGCCGCGTCGGCCAGGCCCCAGGCGAGTTTGGCGGGGTCGATCATGGCGACGTCGGGGTCGAACAGTGCGCCGCGCGCCATGGGTGAGGTGATCCTGGACTGCACTGCAGTGGCGTCGAGGTAGTCCATCGGCTGCGACAGTCGTCTCCCCTCGTCGCCGAGCTCACGCAGGTCGTCCACCTGCCAGTCGAAATTGGCGATGTCCAGCTCGCCGGTGCGCTCGATGTCGGCGTCGATTCCGTACCGGTCCGCAGTCGCGCAGATCGCGTCGAGTGTCTCCGTGCCCATGCGCAGCAGCTCGGGTAGTTCGTCGGCGTAGCGGTCGAGTCCGTTGCTCAGTCCGTGCGTCAGGCTGGCCGCGCAGAAGCCGCCGTTGCGTCCGGTAGCGCCCTCGGCGATGCGGTCGCCTTCGAGCACGACGATCGATCGGTTCGGATTCTCCTCTGCCGCGTGCAGAGCCGCCCACAATCCGGTGAACCCAGCGCCGACGATCACCAGATCAGCTGTCGCAGAGCCGGTGTGCCGACTGCGCGGAGCGGGGCGTTCGGGACGGTCGAGCCAATAGGACTCCGGTGCCGCGCCCGCCACCATCGCCACGCCCCGGTCGCTGGGTGCGGTTGCCCATGATGTGCTCATCGGGCGCCGCCCTGGGCTTCGGGATCGGCCGAAGCGAACACCGTTCGGTGCCAGGGCTTTCGGGCCACACCGGTGATGTCGGTCATGACGTGCTTGACGGTGAGGTACTCGTCGAGCGAGTAGGCCGACATGTCCTTCCCGAAGCCCGAGGCCCCGAACCCGCCGTGTGGCATCTCGCTGATGATCGGGATGTGGTCGTTGATCCACACGCAGCCGGCGGCAATCTCCCGCGTCGCTCGGCCTGCCCGGTAGACGTCCCTGGTCCAGGCGGAGGCGGCGAGTCCGAACTCGGTGTCGTTGGCGCGCCGGATCGCATCGTCGTCACCGTGATGCTTCGACACCGTGAGCACCGGACCGAACACCTCGTCGCGATAGATCTCGTCCTGCTCACCGACATCGGCGATCAGGGTAGGCGGATAGAAGGCACCTCGGCCCGATGGGATGCGGCCTCCGGTCACCACCCTGGCCCCGGCATCCCGGGCTCGATCCACCATCGCCGCCACACGATCTCGGTGCGCGACGGAGATCAACGATCCCATGTCGGTTGCCGGATCCGTCGGGTCTCCCACGACGACGCGACCCATCAACTCGGCGACTCCGGCGACGAAGTCCTCGTACACGGATTCGGCGACGATGGCGCGGGTGGCCGCCGTGCAGTCCTGGCCGCCGTTGATCAACGATCCGGCGACGGCACCGTGGATGGCTGCATCGAGATCTGCGTCCTCGAAGACCACCAGCGGGGCCTTGCCGCCGAGCTCGAGCTGGACCCGCGTGCCGTGCGCGGCGGCCTGCGCCATCACGCGCCTGCCGACGGGAGTGGAGCCGGTGAAGGTCATCAGGTCCAGACCCGCATGGGAGGACAGCGCGACCCCTGCGTCGAGACCCGTTCCGGTGACAACGTTGAACACCCCGTCCGGAACGCCCGCTTCGGTGGCCAGGCGGGCCAGCCGCAAGGTGGTCAGCGGGGTGAGTTCACTGGGCTTGAGCACGATGGAGCACCCGGCCGCCAGAGCCGGTATCGCTTTCCACACCGCCATCTGCAGCGGATAGTTCCACGGCGTGATCGACCCGACCACTCCGACGGCGTCACGACGGATGGCGGAGGTGTGCTCACCCGAGTACTCCGCAGCGGCCTTGCCGTCCAGGTGACGCGCCGCTCCGGCGAAGAACTCGATGTTGTCGATGCTGCCCGGAACGTCGAATTCCGTTGCCAGCCTTGTCGATTTGCCGGTCTGCGCCACTTCCTCGGATACGAAGTTCTCCGCATCGGCTGCAACGAGACGCGCCAGTTCCATCAGTACAGCACTGCGGTGCGCGGGAGTGGCGGTGGACCATGCGGGAAAGGCCGATCGGGCTTGCGCGAGAGCCGAATCGACGTCGGCGGCGGTGGCCAGACCTACGTCGGCGACGACAGCTCCGGTCGCGGGATCGTCGACCTCGTACCGATCACCGCTACCGTCGACCGCGCGACCACCGATCCAACAACCAGGAATGTTCGCCATGCCTGCGACAGTACCGTCGGATCCACGGATTCTCTCTGTTTCCAGCCTTTCGACAACTGATTCTGTCGTCTGAATCCACAATCGACACGCTTTTCATCGTCGACGGGTTGTGTTCACGGCCACTACAGTGACAAGATCGATCCATGCCCGAGCAACCGCCCATCGCACTCGACGACGTCTCCAAGGCGATCATCGAGCAACTCCAGGAGGACGGGCGTCGCTCGTACGCCGCCATCGGCAAAGCCGTCGGACTCTCGGAAGCCGCTGTCCGCCAACGTGTTCAACGTCTGACGGACTCCGGCGTCATGCAGATCGTCGCGGTGACCGATCCGGTACAGGTCGGATTCAAGCGGCAGGCCATGATCGGCATCAGGTGCACCGGCGACAGTTACGCACTGTCCGAAGAACTGTCGGCGATCGACGCGATCGATTACGTCGTCCTCACCGCAGGGTCTTTCGACGTCGTCGTGGAAGTGGTGTGCGAGGACGACGAACAACTCCTGCAGATCCTGAACAAACAGATCCGCAGCCTGGACGGTGTCACCAGCACCGAAACGTTGGTCTATCTCAAACTCGTCAAGCAGCAATACAATTGGGGAACACGATGACGCGAACGACATCCGAGCTCGACGCTTCCGCAGCCAAGCATCTGTGGGGCCACTTCACCCGCCACGGCGCAGGGGTCACTCCCCCCATCATCACCCGCGGTGAGGGGTCGACCATCTGGGACTCGAACGGCAAGAGCTACATCGACGGTCTCTCGGGGCTGTTCGTGGTGCAGGTGGGACACGGTCGTGAGGAACTGGCCGAGGCTGCGGCGAAGCAGGCAAAGGAGTTGGCGTTCTTCCCCCTGTGGTCGTACGTGACCGAACCTGCGATCGAGCTCGCCGAGCGGCTCGCCGGGTACGCCCCGGGCGATCTCAATCGCGTCTTCTTCACCACCGGCGGCGGCGAGGCCGTCGAGAGCGCATGGAAGCTCGCCAAGCAGTACTTCAAGAAAGTCGGCAAGCCCGGTAAGCACAAGGTGATCTCGCGGGCGATCGCCTACCACGGCACCCCGCAAGGTGCGCTGGCCATCACCGGAATCCCCGCGCTCAAGGAACCCTTCGAGCCGCTGACACCGGGCGCGTTCCGAGTGCCGAACACCAACATCTACCGCGCCCCCGCTCCCCTGGACTCCGATCCGAAGGCTTTCGGAATCTGGGCCGCGGACCGGATCGCCGAGGCCATCGAATTCGAGGGCCCCGACACGGTCGCCGCGGTGTTCCTCGAGCCGGTTCAGAATGCCGGCGGCTGCTTCCCTCCTCCGCCCGGATACTTCGAGCGGGTCCGCGAGATCTGCGACCGCTACGACGTTCTGCTCGTCTCCGACGAAGTCATCTGTGCTTTCGGCCGGATCGGGTCGATGTTCGCCTGCAGCGACTTCGGCTACGTACCGGACATCATCACCTGCGCGAAGGGAATGACCTCGGGCTACTCACCCATCGGCGCAATGATCGCCTCCGACAAGCTCTTCGAGCCGTTCGACGACGGCACGTCGAGCTTCGCTCACGGATACACCTTCGGCGGTCACCCCGTCTCCGCCGCCGTGGCCATGGCCAATCTCGACATCTTCGAGCGCGAGGGCATCAACGCGCACGTCGCAGACAACGCACCAGCGTTCCGTGCGACGCTCGAGAAATTGCACGACCTGCCGATCGTCGGAGACGTGCGCGGCGAGGGATTCTTCTACGGCATCGAGTTGGTCAAGGACAAGACCACGAAGGAGACGTTCAGCGACGCCGAAGCAGAACGCATCCTCCGCGGCTTCCTGTCCACGGCCCTGTTCGACGCAGGCCTGTACTGCCGTGCCGACGACCGCGGCGATCCGGTGGTGCAGCTGGCTCCGCCACTGATCTGCGGTCAGAAGGAGTTCGACGAGATGGAGCAGATCCTGCGCAGCGTGCTGACGGAGGCCGGCAACCTGATCTGACCGGGCTCGTTACTGCCCGATCCGGTCGATCACGAGGGGCCTCGGCTGCGAGGCCGTGGCCCCTATCTCCCAGCTGGATTCGAGTGCCTGCTGCGCGTACTCGAAGCGCTCCGGGGTGTCGGTGTACAGCGTCGCCAGCCGATCTCCTGCGCGCACCCGATCGCCGGGCTTGGCGTGCAGCCGCACTCCGGCTGCGCTCTGCACCGGCTCGCCCTGTCGCTCGCGACCCGCGCCCAGCCGCCACGCCGCCAGTCCGACACCCATTGCGTCCAAACCGGTGACGACACCGTCGGTGGCGGCGACGAAGTCCTGGCTCTCGCGGGCGACGGGGAGCGCGGCATCGGGATCGCCGCCCTGCGCCGCGATCATCGTTCGCCACCGATCCATGGCCGAACCGTCGGCGAGCTTGTCGGCCGGATCGATGCCCTCGATCCCGGCTGCGGCGAGCATCGTGCGCGCCAGCGTGATCGTCAGTTCGACGATGTCGGCCGGCCCACCTCCGGCGAGTACCTCGACCGACTCCTCCACCTCGAGCGCGTTGCCTGCGGTGAGCCCGAGCGGGGTGTCCATCGCCGTCAGCACCGCCAGAGTCCGCACACCCGCATCGGTTCCGAGCTCGACCATCGCGGTCGCGAGTTCGCGTGCGTCGTCGACGTTCTTCATGAACGCGCCGGCACCGACCTTGACGTCCAACACGAGCGCCCCGGTGCCCTCGGCAATCTTCTTGCTCATGATCGAGCTGGCGATCAGCGGGATCGATTCGACCGTTCCGGTCACGTCTCGCAAGGCGTAGAGCTTCTTGTCGGCAGGGGCCAGATCGGCACCGGCAGCGCACACGACAGCACCGATCGCCGGATCGGCCAGGATGCGGTGCATCTCCTCGCCGCTCAGATCCGCTCGCCATCCGGGGATGGACTCGAGCTTGTCGAGCGTCCCGCCGGTGTGTCCCAGTCCTCGACCCGACAGCTGCGGCACAGCGGCCCCGCAGGCCGCGACGAGCGGAGCCAGCGGCAGCGTGATCTTGTCTCCGACACCACCGGTCGAATGCTTGTCGACGGTGGGCAGCGGCAGCGCCGAGAAGTCCATTCGTGTGCCCGACGCGATCATCGCGTTCGTCCACGTACCGAGCTCGCGACGCGACAATCCACGCCACAGAACGGCCATCGCGAGAGCCGACATCTGTTCCGGCGCGACGGATCCGCGGGTGAACTCCGCGATCACCCATTCGATCTGCTCGTCGTCGAGAACGCGCCCGTCGCGCTTGGCGCTGATGATGGATACGGCGTCAGGCATGGTTGTTCACGCGTCCTTCGTCGAGGTTGTCGGGGCCGAAAGCATTCGGGAGCAACTCTGCCAGTCGAGCCGGTCCCGAGACGGTGTCGACGAGCAGATCCGGGCCACCGAACTCGTACAGCAGCTGTCGGCATCGCCCGCACGGCATCAGGATTTCACGCCTGGAATCGCAGCAGGAAAAGGCCACGAGTCTGCCGCCGCCGGTCGAGTGCAAGTTCGACACCAACCCGCACTCCGCGCAGAGCCCCAAACCGTATGAGACATTTTCCACATTGCACCCGGTGACTATCCGATTGTCGTCCACCAGAGCTGCGGCGCCGACCGGAAAGTTGGAGTACGGGGCGTAGGCACGGCCCATTGCCTCATGAGCATTGTCGCGCAACGTCTTCCAGTCGATTTCGTTCATGGTGAACCATCCAATCACGGTGTCTGAATTGATGCAGAGATCCGGCCGAAAGCGCGTGCAGCAATTGGGAAGGCAAACCTAACACCGGATTTCGGCACCATACGAACCTCGAGTCGAATTAGTTCCGTGTTTCGAATGGGTTTACAGTTTCTTGTAAGCGGCTAGTACAACCAGCACTAGGGCCGAATCGCGACAAATCGAGCCACGACAAGACCGGCCACCGGGCTCGATGCGTCCACCAACGACGTTGGAGGCATTGCACTCGATGAGTAGCACGACAGAAGCCGCTCCGGTCAAGGAGCGCAAGCGGTCGCTGTACCGCGGGGATCCGGGCATGTGGTCCTGGGTCCTTCACCGAATCACAGGCGTCTTGGTTTTCTTCTTCCTGTTCGTCCACGTTCTCGACACGGCGATGGTTCGGGTCAACCCCGAGACGTACGACGCCATCATCGAGACCTACAAGACCCCGCTCGTCGGTCTGATGGAAATCGGCCTCGTCGCGGCAGTGCTATACCACGCGTTGAACGGCATCCGCGTGATGCTGATCGACTTCTGGTCCAAGGGACCGCAGTACCAGAAGCCGATGCTGTGGGTCATCGCAGTCGTCTGGCTCGTCGTCATGATCCCCGGCGCGGGACGAATCTTCTACAACATGTTCACGGCGGGTGGTCACTGATGTCGACGCAGGGTCCCGAGGCGAAGGTCCTCGGCACGAACTACGACCGTCCGGCCAGCCTGGCCAACCCGCGTTCGCCGCGGCGCCAGAGCAAGGGCAACTTCGAGCTCTACGCATGGCTGTTCATGCGCTTCTCCGGCCTGGCACTCGTCGTGCTCGTCCTGGGCCACATGTTCATCATGTTGATGCTCGACGACGGTGTGCATCGCATCAACTTCGCATTCGTCGCCGGTCGTTGGGCCAGCCCGTTCTGGCAGTTCTGGGACCTGACGATGCTGTGGCTGGCGCAGCTGCACGGCGGCAACGGCCTGCGCACGATCATCGCGGACTACTCCCGCAAGGATTCGACGCGTTTCTGGCTGACCACGCTGCTGGTGCTGTCGATGATCCTCATCATGGGCGTCGGCACCTACGTCATCTTCACGTTCGATCCCAACATCACGGCGAGCTAAGGACACTGACGCTTACATGCAGGAACATCGTTACGACGTACTGATCGTCGGCGCAGGCGGTGCCGGTATGCGTGCTGCGATCGAGGCCGGACCCCGTGCTCGCACAGCCGTACTGACCAAGCTGTACCCCACGCGCTCGCACACCGGCGCAGCTCAGGGCGGCATGTGCGCCGCCCTGGCCAACGTCGAGGAAGACAACTGGGAGTGGCACACGTTCGACACCGTCAAGGGCGGCGACTACCTCGCCGACCAGGACGCGGTGGAGATCATGGCCAAGGAAGCCATCGACGCCGTTCTCGATCTCGAGAAGATGGGTCTTCCGTTCAACCGGACACCCGAGGGCAAGATCGATCAGCGGCGCTTCGGTGGCCACACCCGCGATCACGGCAAGGCTCCGGTGCGTCGTGCATGCTACGCAGCCGACCGCACCGGCCACATGATCCTGCAGACGCTCTATCAGAACTGCGTCAAGCACGACGTCGAGTTCTACAACGAGTTCTACGCACTGGATCTGTGTCTGACCGAGACCGACGACGGTCCCGTCGCGACCGGCATCATCGCCTACGAGCTCTCCACCGGTGAGCTGCACATCTTCCACGCGAAGTCGATCATCTTCGCCACCGGAGGCTCGGGCCGGATCTACAAGACCACCTCCAACGCCCACACCCTCACCGGTGACGGCATGAGCATCGTGTTCCGCAAGGGTCTTCCCTTGGAGGACATGGAGTTCCACCAGTTCCACCCGACAGGTCTCGCAGGCCTGGGCATTCTCATCTCCGAGGCAGTGCGAGGCGAGGGCGGCATCCTGCGGAACGAGTCGGGCGAACGCTTCATGGAGCGCTACGCACCGACCATCAAGGACCTCGCGCCCCGCGACATCGTCGCGCGGTCGATGGTGCTCGAGGTGCTCGAAGGACGCGGTGGCGGCCCGAACAAGGACTACGTCTACATCGACGTCACGCACATTCCCGAGGAAGTTCTGGACGAGAAGCTCCCGGACATCATGGAGTTCTCGCGCACGTACCTCGGTGTCGATCCCGTCAAGGAGCCGGTGCCCGTCTACCCGACGTGCCACTACGTCATGGGCGGCATCCCCACCAAGATCCGCGGCGAGGTTCTCCGCAACAACGAGGACATCGTCCCCGGCCTCTACGCGGCCGGCGAATGCGCCTGCGTCTCCGTGCACGGAGCCAACCGTCTCGGCACCAACTCGTTGCTCGACATCAACGTCTTCGGACGTCGTGCCGGCATCGCCGCGGCCGAGTACGCGAACTCGGTCGACTTCACCCCGCTCCCCGAGGAGCCGGCGAAGATGGTGCAGGACTGGCTGGAATTGATCCTCTCCGATCACGGCCACGAGCGCGCAGCCGACATCCGTACCGAGATGCAGCAGTCGATGGACAACAACGCATCGGTGTTCCGTACCGAGGAACGTCTCGAGACGGCGCTCAAGGATGTCCGCGCCCTCAAGGAGCGGTACAACAAGATCACCGTCGAGGACAAGGGCAAGCGCTACAACAGCGACCTGCTCGAGGCCATCGAACTCGGCTTCCTGCTCGAAATGGCGGAGGTCACGGTCGTCGGTGCACTCAACCGGAAGGAATCGCGCGGCGGACACGCTCGCGAGGACTACCCCGAGCGCAACGACGCCGAGTACATGAAGCACACCATGGCCTACAAAGAAGGCGAAGGTCTGCTCACCGAGATCCGCTTGGATTACAAGCCGGTAATCCAAACCCGCTACGAGCCGATGGAGCGGAAGTACTGATATGAGCGCACCCACACTGGACAAGAAGTCCAACGAGTCCGACCTGCCGCCCGTCCCCGAGGGCGCGGTGATGGTCAACCTCAAGATCGCGCGCTTCAATCCCGAGAACGGTGACGGTCAGCGCTGGGACACCTTCCAGGTCCCCACCCTGGCCACCGACCGTCTGCTCAACCTGCTGCTGTACGTGAAGGGCTACCTGGACGGCACCCTGACGTTCCGTCGCTCGTGCGCACACGGTGTCTGCGGCAGCGACGCGATGCGGATCAACGGTGTCAACCGTCTCGCCTGCAAGGTGCTCATGCGCGACATGCTCCCCAAGGACTCGTCGAAGACGCTGAACATCACCATCGAGCCCATCAAGGGTCTGCCGGTGGAGAAGGACCTCATCGTCGACATGGAACCCTTCTTCGACGCGTTCCGCGCCGTGAAGCCGTTCCTCATGACGACGGGCAACGAGCCGACTCGCGAGCGGATCCAGTCCGCAGCGGACCGCGCCCGGTTCGACGACACCACCAAGTGCATCCTGTGCGCGTGCTGCACCACCTCGTGCCCCGTGTTCTGGAGCGACGGCAGCTACTTCGGTCCGGCCGCCATCGTCAATGCGCACCGGTTCATCTTCGACAGCCGTGACGAGGGTGCAACCGAGCGTCTGGACATCCTCAACGATGTCGAGGGTGTGTGGCGTTGCCGCACCACCTTCAACTGCACCGACGCATGCCCTCGCGGCATCCAGGTGACCAAGGCGATTCAGGAAGTCAAGCGCGCGTTGCTGTTCGCACGCTGACAGCTTCTCCCGCCCGACGTCGAGCGCCCCTTCGCACACGCGAAGGGGCGCTTTTCGTTCTCGGTCAGACGAACGCGCCGAAGCCCGTCACTCCGCGGCCGACGATCAGGTTGTTGATCTGCGCGGTGCCCTCGTAGGAGTACAGGGCCTCGGCGTCGGCGAAGAATCTGATGACGTCGTGCTCGATGAGAATCCCGTTGCCGCCCAGGATCTCTCGGGCCCAGCCGACCACCTCGCGCAGCCGCGTCGTGCAGAACGTCTTCGCGAGCGCCGCATGCTCGTCGTGGTGGACGCCGTTGTCCTGCAACTGAGAGACACGAATCGCCATCCCGAGCGAGGCGGTGATGTTCGCCGTCATGCGTGCGATCAGGTCGGAGATCAGCTGGAACGACGCGATCGGAGACCCGAACTGTTCGCGTTCGCGCGCATAGGCCACGGCCCGCTCGTACGCGCCCATCATCACGCCCACCGCCTGGAACGCCACTCCTCCGCGGGTCAGACGGAGCACCTTCGCGGTATCGGCGAACGAGTTGGCGTCGGCGAGCTTGTTGGCAACCGGGACTCGGCAGTTCTCCAGATGGATGTCCGCGTTCTCGACCGCGCGGAGCGAGTACTTGCCCTCGATCTTCTCGGCCCGGAACCCCTCGAATCCCTGCTCGACGACGAAGCCCTTGACCTCACCGTCGGCCTCGTCCTTGGCGAAGACGATGGTCAGGTCTGCGAAGGTGGCGTTGCCGATCCAGCGCTTGCTGCCATTGAGGATCCAGTGATCTCCGTCGAGTCGCGCTGTGGTCTCGAGTCCGCCTGCGACATCGGAGCCGCCGTGCGGTTCGGACAGTCCGAACGCGCCGATCTTTTCCATTCGGCGCATGGCGGGCAACCACCGCTCGCGCTGCTCCTCGGAGCCGAGAATCGAGATACTGCTCATCGCCAAAGAGCTGTGCACGCTGAACATCGTTCCCGTGGACGGATCGACTCGCGCGAACTCCATTTCGAGCCAGCCGGTGAGCAGCTTGCGTGAGGCCTTTCGGTCGTCGAAACCGTAACCGAGACCGGCGATCTCGAGCTGGGCGATCTTCGGCATCAGGTGCACCGGGGAGGTGGCCTTCTCCCAGAATTCGTTCGCCCGCGGCGCGACCTCGTCCTGCAGGAATCGACGGGTACGCAGGACCACCTCGGTCTCGAAGTCGTCGAGCATGCTCTGATACCCGTAGAAATCGGATTCGAGAAAGTTCGACGACAGTGGTCCGAGGGGCTCGTGCTCGCTCATGTTCGGCTCCTTCGTCTGGTGCCTCCGTCGGGCACCGCTACCGATCCTCTACCCGCCGTGCCCGATTCTCACGCATGCACCGCGGCCCCGAGACCTCATCGGCGCAGTTCGTCGGAGAGGATCGCCAGTTCGTCGCCGCCTGCCATTTCCTTGGTGAGGTCGTCGAGCGAGATGTCGTCGTGTGCACAGTCCAACGTCTGACGTCCACGATCGAGGAGGACGAAATGATCTCCGACCATGTACGCGTGATGAGGATTGTGGGTGATGAACACGACGCCGAAGCCTTTCTCCCGGGCCGCCGAGATGTACCGGAGAACCATGCCGGACTGTTTGACGCCGAGAGCGGCGGTCGGCTCGTCGAGGATGAGCACTCGGGCACCGAAGAAGATGGCGCGAGCGATGGCCACGCACTGACGTTGGCCACCGGACAGTGAGCCGATGGGAGCATCGACGTCCGGCAGATCGATACCCATCTTGCGGAGTTCTTCGATGGTCGTCGCTCGCATCGCGTCGGTGTCGAGGGTCTTGAATATCTTGCCCTTGCGCAGCTCCTGGCCGAGAAAGAAGTTGCGCCACACCGGCATCAGCGAGACGACCGCGAGGTCCTGGTAGACCGTCGAGATGCCCTGTTCCACCGCCTGCTTCGGCGAGCCGAACGTGGTCGCCGTGCCGTCGACGAGCAGTTCCCCCTCCGACTGCCGATGCAGACCGGACATGATCTTGATCAGAGTGGACTTGCCGGCGCCGTTGTCACCGAGAACGCAGGTGACCTCACCGGCACCGACTCGGAGGTCTATCCCGTGCAGCGCGATGATGTTGCCGTAGCTCTTACCCACGCCTTTCAGTTCGATGAGGGGCGTGTTCGCGGAGGACGTCATGGTCACCTTTTCGCCGCGTAGTTGCGGAAGGAGCTGTTCGCGATCACTGCGAACAGCAGCATCGCGCCGAGGAAGAACTTGAACCAGTCCGGGTTCCAACCTGCGTAGACGATGCCCTGGTTGGTCATACCGAAGATGAACGCTCCGACGAAAGCACCGACAGCCGTGCCGTATCCACCGGTGAGTAGGCATCCGCCGATGACGGCGGCGATGATGTAGAGGAATTCGTTGCCCACGCCTTGGCCGGACTGGACGGTGTCGAACGCGAACAGCAGGTGCATGCCGACGAACCAGGCGCAGAAGCCGACGAACATGAACAAACCGATCTTGACCCGGGTGACCGGGACACCGACCGCACGCGCCGACTCCTGGTTGCCGCCGACAGCGAAGATCCAGTTGCCGATGCGGGTCTTCATCAGCACCCAGGTCGCGGCGAGGGTGAACACGATCCACCACACGACGGTGATGCGGACCGAGATTCCCAGCAGCGAGAACGAGGACGAGAACACTGCCTTGGCCGAGTCGAATCCCTCCATGTCCGAGATGGACGGCGTCGCGACCTGGCCGGTGACGAGCTTGGTGACGGCGAGATTGATGCCGGTGAGCATCAGGAACGACGCCAACGTGATCAGGAACGACGGAATACCTGTCGTCATCACGAGGTATCCGTTGAGAAACCCGACCGCGAGTGCCAGCACCAGCGCCAGCACCGAGCCGGTCCAGACGTTCAGGTGCAGGTTGTAGGCCAGCATGGAGGCCATGATCGAGGAGAACGTCACCGCAACCCCGGTGGAGAGGTCGAATTCTCCGCCGATCATCAGCAGGGAGACACCGATCGCCATGATGCCGATGGTCGACGATGCGTACAGCACGGTGGCGAGAGCCTCGGGCGATCGAAACGGCGGTGCCACGATGCAGAACAGGACGAAGATGGCGATCGCACCGAACAGTGCTCCAACCTCCGGGCGAATCAGCAACCGCTGCAACGGCTTCCGCTTCTTCACCCGCTCATCTGCGATCACGGTGTGTTCGGACAGAGCCGAATCGGCCTGTGTGGGCATGATCTTCCTTCCGCGCCGAGGCGACGCACTCAGCGTGTGCCGTTACGGGCGTACTCGGCGACCGCGTCGATGTTGGTCGAATCGATGAACGCGGGCCCGGTCAGCACCGGGGTGCCGCCGCCGATCGTGTTGCCGTTGTTGAGGTAGAGCCACAGCGAGTCGATGGCCAGGTAGCCCTGCAGGTAGGGCTGCTGATCGATGGCCCACGCCACGTCACCCGACTCGATCGCATCGACGAGCGCGGCGTTGGTGTCGAACGTGACGATCGTGGCGTCGCTGCCCGCATTGTTCTTGGACTGCACCGCCGTCAGAGCGATCGGAGCGGCCAGCGCGATGACGTGGTCGATGGTCGGGTCCTGTTGCAGCTTGGCGGTGATGGTCGACTCGACGGACGGCATGTCCTTGCTGTTGACGTTGAGGATCTCGGTGGTGCCTCCGAAGCCCTGCGTCACGCCTGCACAGCGCGCCTCGAGTGCCACGGCTCCCTGCTCCTGGATGATGCACAGCGTCTTGCGTGCACCGTCCTCGGTCAGGCGAGTCCCGGCAGCCTGTCCGGCAATGGTCTCGTCCTGGCCGAAGTACTGCTGGACTCCCATGTCCTTCCAGGAGTCGTAGCCGGAATTGAACGCCACGACCGGGATGCCCGCAGCGGACGCACCCTCGACGGAGGGGGCCATCGCGTCGGGCTTGGCCAGGGTGACCGCGATACCGTCGACCTTCGAGTCGATCGCACTCTGGACGAGGTTGGCCTGGTTGGGCGCTTCGGGATCTGCGGAGTATCGCAGTTCGATGTTGTCCTTGGCTGCGGCGGCCTCGGCACCCTTACGAACCAGATCCCAGAAGGTGTCGCCGGGAACCTCGTGCGTGATCATCGCGATCGTCGCCGACGGCGTGTCGGCGACGCCCGCGTTGCTTCCGTCGTCGGACGAGCGAGGAGCACCACCGGTGCTCGAACAAGCAGCGACAGTCAGTGCCGCGACCGCACAGATCGCCCCGACCGCGATCGGCCCGCGCCGTTGCCGAAACCTCATTGCACTCCCTCTCCAACAACCGCGCCGACCTGATCACTGTAGGAAACGATTCGTACCCGTCACGCATCTTCGACGATTATTCGTCAGGCAACCGAACCGGAGTGCGCGCCACCGGACCTCGGACGACATGAGAGGACTCTCATCTCCGATTCACGTAGCCACAATCCACCGTTGTCAGAGTCGTCCGTGTGCGAACCATCATCGTCTCGGCCCTGGGACTGCTCACGCTCGCCGTGCTCGTCGTGGCATTGCTGACGACTCGGTCGACGGGCGAGCAGACCCCGTTGCCCGCACCCATCGTCGCACCCGCCGCACCCGTGCAATCCGCCCCGGGTACTCCGGGGCCCGTTCCCACTGCACCGGGACCGGGCGATACCGCGCCCACCACCGCGCCCACCACCGCGCCACAGCCGTTGGCACCGGACGGTTTCGTGCCCCCGCCGCCGCTGCCGCCTGCCGACTGGGACGATGACTTCGACGACGACTGGGATGACGATGACGACGACTGACCCTGCTGTGAGACCGACCACGTGATGCGGACGCGACTGCTCGCCCTCCGCCCGACGAGCGCTCGGAGTCGTATCGTCTCGTGGGTCCTGCTGCTGGTGTTGGCGTCGTTGGCGGCCGTCACCGTCACCACCTGGCTGCTCATGATCCGTGCGACCGACAACCGCATGCGCGAATCGCTGCGCACCGAGATCGCCGAGTTCACCACCCTCACCGAGGCAGGCGTCGATCCAGGAACCGGCGCACCGTTCGACGACATCGACGACGTGCTCCGCGTGGTGATCACCTACAACCTCGCCCGCCCCAACGAGAAGTTTCTGGGCTACGTGGACGGCGCGTTCGCCGTGCAGAGCAGGCAGCAGGCACCGGTGCGGCTGTCCGACGACACCGGTTTCACCGCCGAGGTCGGCTCCGTCATCGCACCGGTCGAGGGTTCGTATTCGAGCGCGGCAGGTGAAGTGGTGTACCTCGCGGTGCCGGTCTCCCTGGCGGGCGACCCGGTGCCGGGCGTCGTGGTTGCCGCGTACTTCGCCGATCAGGAACGCGCCTCGGCCGACGAGACCGCGACCCTGATGCTCGTCGTCGGCGGCGTCACCTCGGTGCTGGCGGCAATAGGGGCCTGGTTCGTCGCGGGCCGCATCATGTCGCCGATCAGACACATCACCGCCACCGCCAGAACGATCACCGAGACCGACCTGTCCGGCCGAATCACCAGCGCCAGAACCGCCGGTCGAGGCGACGACATCGGAGACCTGATCGACACACTGAACTCGATGCTCGACCGACTCGAGTCCGGCGCGGCGAGTCAGCGCCGATTCCTCGACGACGCCGGCCACGAGCTCCGCACTCCCATCACCATCGTCCGAGGTCATCTCGATGTGCTCGACCACGGCGACCCCGCCGACGTTCGAGATACCGTCGCGCTCGTCGACGACGAACTCGATCGGATGAACCGACTCGTCGCCGACCTGTTGCTGCTCACCCGGGCCGACCAGACGAGCTTCGTCACGCCGGTGGACACCGATGTCGACGCGCTCACTCGAAGCGTGTTCGACAAGGTGACCACCCTCGCCGACCGGGAATGGGTGCTCGAGGCGAGCGCAACCGTTCACGCGCCGCTCGACGCGCAACGACTGACCCAGGCCCTGTTGGCGTTGGCGGACAACGCAACTCACCACACGATGCCCGGCAGTCGCGTCGGAATCGGATCGCAACTGTCCGACGGCGACATCCGGTTCTGGGTCACCGACTCGGGCCCGGGAATCGAACGCGACGAGCAGGAACGAATCTTCGAGCGCTTCGCCCGCGGTCGCAACGGAACCCGACGCACCGAGGGCGCGGGGCTCGGATTGTCCATCGTCACCGCCATCGCACAGGCCCACCGTGGGCGGGTGAGTGTCGGCAGCGCCCCGGGGCACGGGGCCACGTTCACCATCACGATTCCACTGACCGATTCCCATCCCCCGCAGAAGGATCGACCATGGCCCGCATCCTGATCGCCGAAGACGAACCCCGCATCGCCTCGTTCGTTCACAAGGGGCTCAGAGCGAGCGGTTTCAGCACGACGACGGTATCCGACGGCAGATCCGCGTACGAACACGCCCGCAGCGGTGACTTCGATCTGGTGGTACTCGACATCGGTTTACCGATCATGGACGGCTTCGAGGTACTGCAGCGACTGCGTGGAGAGCAGTGCGAGATACCGGTGATCGTGTTGACCGCACGCGACAGCGTCCAGGATGTGGTGTCCGGTCTCGAAACCGGTGCCGACGACTACATGGCCAAGCCGTTCCGATTCGAGGAACTGCTGGCGCGCATCCGAGTTCGCCTGGGCACCAAACGAACCGTCGACACCAACCAGCTCGCGGTCGCCGACCTCACCCTCGACCTGCGTACCCGACGAGCTGTGGTGGGAGACCGAACCGTCGACCTGTCGGCCCGTGAATTCGCCTTGGCCGAGACCTTCATGCGCCACCCCGGCCAGGTCCTGTCGCGAGAGCAACTCCTGTCGCAGGTGTGGGGTTACGACTTCGACCCGGGCTCCAATGTCGTCGACGTCTACGTCCGCTACCTTCGGGCGAAATTCGGTGCCGCACGAATCGAGACCGTCCGCGGAATGGGATACCGACTGTCCGAGACATGAGTGGCGTCGGCCGGTTGCCGACGCCACTGCTCGAGCCTCAGTCGTCCCGGTCGTTGTCGTCGTCGTCCAGGTCATCGTTGTCGTCGTCGTCCAGGTCATCGTCCAGATCGTCGTCGAGATCGTCGTTGCGGTCGTCCCAGTCGTCGTCACGACCGTCCAGATCATCGTTTCGATCGTCCCAGTCCTCGTTGCGATCGTTCCAGTCGTCGTCGTAGCGGTCGTCGTCGTAGCGGTCGTCGTCGTAGCGGTCGTTCGGGATCTGGGTCGGTGCGGGCTGCTGCTGGGGAGCTACCGGCAGGGTCGGAGCCGAATCCGCCTCCGACAGAGGCTGTTCCACCGAGATCGACGACGGCCGCTGCTGGGTGGGGTCGTCGTCGGCGATCGCGAGTGCGCCGACACTTCCGAGGGTGACGACAACGGCTGCTGCGCCGACGATCATGAATTTTCCTGGCATTCTCATGTCTGCTCCTTCGATCCGAGTTCTGTGGTCCACCGTTTCGGTGATGACTCAACGATCGCTGTCGAACGTGAGAACCGAAGGAGCACAACATGAGCGAGTTCTCATACTGGCGACGGGCACGTGCCGCGATGCGAGGGTCGACCTTCGGCCGTTGCCGGTGACGATGTCGGGACAAGAGCCAGAACGGTCGTGCGGGCGATACTCGCCGGTGGGTCGCCACGTCGACCGGCCCCCGAGCGCCTATGGTGATTCGCGATGAAAAGGATCCGATTGTGCGTGGCCGTGTCGGCAGTGTCGATGGTTCTCGTCGGCATCGGCTGTGGACCGGCTCTGGCGCAACCCGCCGCCGAGCCACCCGCCGCGACGACGACACCGCCGTTCACGACGCCCGACACCGACAGCTGCCCGTTCGCCGCGTCGCCTCCCCCGGCGATCGACCTGTCCGAGGTACCTGCACCCGGAAGCACTGCCCCGCAACCACTCCCGGTTCCCGCGGAGGCCGTCGGCGGGGGTCGGCTGGCCGAGTGTGGAGCGGTGCTGCCGGACGGGGCTCCCCCGTTGCCTGCCGACATCTCGGCCACCGGGTTCGTGGTGGCCGATATGGACTCCGGCTCCGTTCTGGCCGCAAAGGATCCACACGGGCGGCATCGGCCGGCGAGCACGATCAAGGTGCTCCTTGCGATTGTCGCCCTCGACGAGCTGAACTTGAATTCCCAGATCACCGCGACCGCAGAGGACGCCGATGCCGAGGGCAGTGCCGTCGGCATCGGAAAGAACGGTGTCTACACCAATCTCCAATTGATGCAGGGTCTGGTGATGGCATCGGGAAACGATGCAGCGCACGCGTTGTCCAGGCAGTTGGGTGGGGATGCGGCCACCGTGGACAAGATGAATGCCAAGGCCGCAGAACTGGGTGCGCTCGACACCCGCACCGCCACGCCGTCCGGTCTCGACGGTCCGGGCATGGCGAGCTCTGCCTACGACCTGGCATTGATCTACCGCGCGGCCATGCGTGATCCGACCTTCGCGCAACTGATTTCGACCGAGACCGTTCAGTTTCCCGGTTACCCGAAGGATCCCGCGATCCCCGACGACCAAGACCGGCCCGGCTTCACCCTCTCCAACGACAATCAGCTGCTCTACAACTACGAGGGAGCTCTCGGAGGCAAGACCGGGTACACCGACGATGCTCGCCAGACGTTCGTCGCAGGAGCAGAACGGGACGGCAGGCGTCTCGTCGTGACGATCATGAAGGGTGACGTGCTGCCGATCCGCCCCTGGGAGCAAGCGGCCCGCCTGTTGGACTACGGGTTCGCGCTCGATTCCAGTCGCGGCGTGGGCGAACTCGTGGAGCCTCGGTCGACGTCCGCGGTGACGAGCACACGCGCGCCCGAGGCCACGCCGACTCTCGCTCAGCCACCCGCATCGGCGTCGGGATCGAGCTCCCGGCAGTCCGAGATGCAGGCCCAAGGCGACACCGTCGTTCGCATCGCGATCGGTGTCATCGGTTCGATCGTGGTGATCGGGCTGTTGTGGGGAGCTCGACGGCTTTCGCGCAACCGCTGAACCGGGTCCACCGACAGAGCGATCGCGAGCAATTCAGCGGCGTCTGTTGCGCAATCCTGCGACGCCGAGAGCGGCGAGGGCACCGGCACCCACAAGAGCCAGACCGCCGGTCACGCCCGGTCCTTCGCTGACCTCGACCCTCGTGTTGATCACCGCCGGCTCCGGGGCCGGGACATGAGCTTCGGCCAAGCTCTCGCGAGTCGTCGCGGCGAACGACGTGGAGAACAGCACCAGCCGTGACGTCGTGAACACGAATACCAGCAGACCGATGATGGGTCCGAAGACCACGCCTGCGGGGCCACTCGTCACCGATCCCAGATAGATGGCACCGAGCTGCTTGAAGATCTCGAAACCGACCGCGGCGAGCAGAGCGCCTTTGGCTGCGCTGCGCCACGAGACCGGCTCACGCGGCAGACGCGAGATCACCCAGGTGAACAGCGCCCAAGTTCCCGCCAACGCGAGGAGAATCGAGAAGACGCGCAGGGCGATGCCCACTCCTGGGACGGAATCGAGATTGGCCCACTCGAGAATGCTGCGCATGAGGTCACCTCCGGCCAGTGCCGACAGCGCCAACGACAGCACCAATGCAGTCCCGAGCCCGAGCAGCGCGGCGAAATCCTTGGCCTTGGTGGCCAGAAAACCACCCTGCTCGTGCTGGCTCTCCCACATGGCGGTCAGTGCCTCGCGCAGGTTTGCGATCCAACCGAGACCCGCATACAGGGCACCGAGCAGACCGATGATGCCGACGCTCGTCCGAGACTCGATGGCCGTCTGGATCAGCGAATTGATCGTCTCACCGAAGCTGCCGGGCACGTTCTCGGCAATCTGCGACTGGATCTCGGCAAGCCACTCGGGCTGATTCACCAGTACGAACCCGGCGATCGCGAACGCGACCATCAACAGCGGGAACAAGGCCAGCACACTGAAGTACGTCATACCTGCCGCGTAGTAGTCGCCCTTCTGACCCTGATACCGCTGTGCAGCAACAACAGTGTGGTCGAGCCAGGGCCACCGGTTGCGTCGGTCGTCGAGGATCGCCTTGAAATCGGGCATGGCACTCACCTTTTCGCTGTCGTCGGCTGCTGTCGGATCGTGTCGCCGCGGTGCTGCGCCTCGAAATAACCTTTGCCGAAACGCAGCACGACGAAACTCAGTGTGCCGTAGATGCTATGCACCCGGCGGCAGGAAACCCACCTTGTCGTAGACCTGAGCGAGCGTTCGACTCGCAACTTCCCTGGCGCGATCCGCACCGGCCGCAAGGATGCGATCGAGTTCGGCCACATCGGCCATGAACCCGTCCATCCGCTCCCTCAGTGGAACGACGAACTCGGTCAGAACGTCGGCGGTGTCGGACTTGAGGTCGCCGTATCCCTTGCCCGCGTACCCGGCCACGAGATCGTCGATACTCGCGCCCGACAGCGCAGACTGAATCACCAGCAGATTGCTGACGCCCGCTTTGCTCTCCGGATCGAACACGATGTCGCGCTCGTTGTCCGTCACTGCCGAACGGATCTTCTTCGCCGACACCTTCGGATCATCGAGAATGTTGACGATGCCCGCCGGATTCGACGAGGACTTGCTCATCTTCGCGGTGGGATCCTGCAGATCGAAGATCTTCGCGGTGCCCTTGATGATGTGCGCATCGGGCACGACGAACGTCTTCTTGAACCGCGTGTTGAAACGCTGAGCCAGATCGCGAGTCAACTCCAGGTGCTGCCGCTGATCCTCGCCCACGGGCACCAGATTCGGCCGATAGAGCAGGATGTCGGCGGCCTGCAGAATCGGATAGGTGAACAGTCCGACGCTGGTGTGATCGCGACCCTGCTTGGCGGACTTGTCCTTGAACTGCGTCATCCGCGCAGCTTCGCCGAATCCGGTGATGCAGTTCAGAACCCACGCCAACTGCGCGTGCTCGGGCACCTGACTCTGAACGAACAGCGTCGACTTATTCGGATCGATGCCCACCGCGAGCAACTGCGCTGCGGCCACTCGGGTGCGGTGACGAAGCTCCTTCGGGTCCTGCGGAACGGTGATCGCATGCAGGTCCGGGATGAAGTAGAACGCGTCGAACTCGTCCTGCAACTCCACCCAGTTCCGCACCGCACCCAGGTAGTTACCGAGATGGAACGAATCGGCAGTCGGTTGGATGCCCGAGAGCACCCGCCGACGCGGACCCTGCGGAGTGTCGATGGAGTCGGAAGAAGACATGCCGCAATCTTTTCACGACCCCGTCGACGCTCACTTCCTGCCTGCCGAGATGGTCACTGCGCAGGCTCCGCTCTAGCAACACGGGTCACTGCGCAGGCTCCGCTCTAGCGATAGCGCACTGTCACCGGTGCGTGATCGGACCATCGCTGGTCGTACGCCTCGGCCCGCTCGGTGATCGCTTCCTTGGCGCGCTCGGCCAGATCACCGGTGGCCAACTGATAGTCGATCCGCCAACCGGCGTCGTTGTCGAAGGCCTTGCCGCGGTAGGACCACCAGCTGTACGGACCTTCGACGCCCGGGTGCAGCGCCCGAACGACGTCGGTCCAGGGGGCCTTGTCGGCGAGCAACCGCGTCACCCACTCGCGTTCCTCGGGCAGGAAGCCGGAGTTCTTGCGGTTGGTCTTCCATGCCTTGAGATCGGCCTCGGTGTGGGCGATGTTCCAATCGCCGCACACCACCACGTCGCGATCGTCGGACTTCGCAGCCTTGGCCGTCTTGGCCAGATACTTCGCGAACGCCGCCATGAAGCGTTCCTTCTCGTCCTGACGCTCGGTACCCACCTCGCCCGACGGCAAGTACAGGCTGGCGACGGTGACGTCGCCGAAGTCACCTTCGATGTAGCGACCTGCATCGGCGAACTCGACGGCCCCGATGCCGGTGCGAATCGCATCGGGAGCCGCCTTCGACAGCAAGGCCACCCCGTTGCGTCCTTTCGCGGACGGCTCGGCCGAGGCCAGGTGCCAGCCCGCATCGAGGGCCGGGGCCAGCGCCTTGGTCAGTTCCCCGTCGTTGGCGCGGGTTTCCTGCAGGCAGATTACGTCGGCATCGGTGGCCTCGAGCCACGGCAGCATGCCCTTGCGAACAGCTGCGCGAATTCCGTTGACGTTGACAGTGGAAACAGTGATCGGCACGCCGACGACGGTAGCCGAGCCCACCGACAGGCTCCACTCCCGCTCATCGGGGTCGTTCCTGCAGGCTCCACTCCCGCTCATC
>CAUQEL010000002.1:0-334957 GCA_963517305.1 uncultured Rhodococcus sp. | reverse complement strand
AGTGCTACGGCGGCGACATCAGCCGTAAGCGCAAGCTGCTCGAGAAGCAGAAGGAGGGCAAGAAGCGGATGAAAACGATCGGTCGCGTCGAGGTGCCACAGGAAGCCTTCGTCGCCGCACTGTCCTCGGAATCCTCCTCGGACAAGCCGAAGAAGTAGGGCAGCTCTTGGTTGCCGGCAGCAACCTCACCCCCCCTTTCTGCCGACTGCGCGCCCCCGCTCGCTTCCGAGCAGGGGCGCGCAGTCGGCATTAGGGGCGTGCGGTCCCCACCGAACCCGGTCGCGAATTGCGGGCGAGTACATTTCGAACCTGTGACGACGCCGATTCTGAAGCAGTTGCGTGTTCCCGTTGTCGGTGCGCCGATGGCAGGCGGCCCGAGTACTCCCGAACTCGCCCGCGCCGTATCGGAGGCGGGTGGGCTCGGCATGATCGCCGGTGCACTGTTGACACCCGAAGCCTTTGCGACGCAGATCGATTCGGTGCGCGGTCTGCTGTTCGGCGTCAATCTGTTCCTGCCCGAGGAGCCATCGGGTGCGGATGTGGAGTCCTATGCCGAGCACCTGGCGTCCTGGTTCGAGCGTTTCGACGCAGAGCCTGGGGAGCTGGTGCGACGTGACGACTTCTACGCCGAGAAGTTCGCCTGGCTGCTCGCGCACCCGGTGCCGCTGGTGTCGAGTACGTTCGCGACGTTCGACGCGGACGAGGTTGCCCAGTTGCACGCCGTGGGGACCGAGGTGTGGGCCACCGTAGCCACCGCGTCGGACGCGTCGGTGGCCACCGCCAACGGTGTGGATGCGCTCGTGGTGCAGGGGCCCGAGGCAGGCGGACATCGAGGCACCTTCGACGGCTCGGCCCCCGACGAGCCGCTGACCGAACTGCTGATCGCAGTGCGGGAGATATCCGATCTACCGCGAATCGCCGCGGGCGGACTGATGGATGGCAACGACGTTGCGCCACTGCTGGATTCGGGTGCCGCGCATGCCGCGCAGCTCGGAACCGCGTTTCTGAACACACCCGAGGCCGGCACCAAGCCGGTGCACCGAGAGCAACTGACGCTCGCTCCCGACACCGCGGTGACCAGGGCCTTCTCGGGCCGCCCGGCGCGGGGGCTGGTGAACGAGTTCATGCGTGAGAACTCCGAAGCGGCACCGCTTGCGTACCCCGATCTGCACTACCTGACCGCGCCGATGCGTGCGAAGGCCGCGGCGGCAGGCGATCCGTCAGGACTGTCGATGTGGGCCGGCACCGGCTATCGCCGCGTGCAGGCGAAGCCCGCGGCCGAGCTGATCGCCGAATGGGCGAGGCAACTCGGCCGCTGAGCCCTCCAGCTCAGGGGTTGGCGTGGGCGGGTTGGAAGTGCCCAGCCACCTGAGCTTCCTCGGCGCGGATGACGTGCACCACCGCGTTGATGAGTGCGAGGTGGGTGAACGCCTGCGGGAAGTTGCCGAGATGACGGCCGGTGCGGTGGTCGATTTCCTCGGCGTAGAGCTTGAGCGGGCTCGCGTACCCCAGCAGACGCTCGCAGAGGTGCTTGGCGCGAGGGAGCTCGCCGATCTCGACCAGCGCGGACACGAGCCAGAAGGAGCAGATCGTGAATGTCCCTTCCTCTCCCGCCAGACCGTCGTCGGTGGTGTCGGTTCGGTACCGCAGGACCAGGCCGTCCTCGGTCAACTCGTCGGCGATGGCGAGCACCGTCGCACGGATGCGCTCGTCCTCGGCAGGCAGGAATCGAAGTAGCGGCGCCAGCAGCAGTGACGCATCCAGCGACGGGTCACCGTAACGCTGAGTGAGGACACCCCGAGAATCGGTGCCGTTCTCGAGAATGTCCGCCTTGATCTCGTCGGCAATCTCGTTCCACTTGGCCGAATACTCCGTCTCGCCGTGGATGTCGGCGAGCTTGGCACCGCGGTCGAGTGCGACCCAACACATGAGCTTCGAGGACGTGAAGTGCTGCGGTTCACCGCGCACCTCCCAGATGCCGCGATCGGGCTTGCGCCAGTTGGCAATCGCTTCCTCGACCTGGCGCTTGAGCAGGGGCCACAGGAACTCGGGGACATGCTCGCGCGACTTGACGTGCAGGTACACCGAATCGAGCATCGTGCCCCAGATGTCGTGCTGCTCCTGGTCGTAGGCTCCGTTGCCGATACGTACCGGACGTGCGCCGTCGTATCCGGACAGGTGTGGCAGCTCGCTCTCGTCGAGCGTTTTTTCGCCGCCGATGCCGTACATGACCTGGAGCGGATTGACCTCGCCGTTCGCCGTTGTCGCCACATCGGACATGAACGCGAAGAAGTCGTTTGCCTCACGGTCGAGTCCGAGTGTGTACAGGCCCCACAGCGCGAACGTCGAATCGCGTACCCACGTGTAGCGGTAGTCCCAGTTGCGTTCTCCACCAGGGGTTTCCGGAAGCGATGTGGTCGACGCGGCCAGCAGTGCACCGGTGGGGGCGTAGGTCAGGCCCTTGAGGGTCAGGGCGCTGCGCTGCAGGTAACCCCGCCACGGGTGATCGGGGAACCGGCCGATCGTGATCCACTGCCGCCAGCATTCGGACGTGCGCCACATCTTGTCCGCGGCCTCCTCGAACGTCTGCGGCGCAGGCAGATCCGACCACGACAGAGCGACGAACACGTTGTCGCCCTCCGTCATTCGGGTGCGGGCGCGGGCTTCGCGTCCTTCGATGCCGATGCGGAGGTTGGTGGTCAGCTTCAACGTGGGCTGATCGCCGCCTGCACTGGCCTCGCAGGTGGCGGTGGTTTCCTCGTACACCTTGCCGGTGTACTCCCACTTCGCGGGCGCGCGGTGGTAGTCGAAGGCCGGCTCGCAACTCATCTCGAGTTCGACAGTGCCGCTGACGCACTTGATGGTGCGCAGCAGGATATGTTCGGCGTCCCAGTCGCTCGGTGCGCGCTTGTGAGTACGAGAGCGTTGATCGGTGTTGTGCCACGGTCCCATGACGAGTGCATCGCGGACCACGAGCCAACCGGTTTCGGTCTGCCACGTCGTCTCGACGATCAGGCCACCGGGCAGATACCGCCGCGCCGCGGGCACCGATTGACCGTACGGCCCGACCCTGAAATGGCCCGCGCTGCGATCGAGAACCGCTCCGAAGATGCTGGGGGAGTCAGGACGAGGCACACACATCCACTCGACCGATCCGTTGCGGGCGATCAGGCAGGTCGTCTCGCAGTCGGAGAGGAACGCGTAGTCGTCGATCGGCGGAAAGGCACTTCGATAGGATGTCAGGGTGGACACCGGTGCATCGGTGCTGCCCAACGCTCCCTGAACCTCGACCCCGCCCAGTCCTGGGTGCCCCGACCCCATGGCGGGTTCGTCGGCCACCGGGGGCACTGGCGAAACATCTTCGTATGCCGTCATGGCGTAATCATCGACCGATACAGGGCAGGCGTCCACTGCTGGTCGTCGGTCGGCGTGGCGTGAGAGGGGAACGAGCTGGTTTAAGCTGCGAGGGTGGAATCGATCGCACGCTGGTGGGACGGTGCCGAACTGTGGGTGACGGGTTTGCCGTTCGTGCCACAGTCGGTATTCGTGTTGCTGGTCATCGTGCCTGCCGCGTTCCTGCTGGCACGTGTGTTCGATCGCGTGCTCGCGGTGGTTCTGCACCTGCTCGGACGTGATGCACGGGCTGCGCGCGACGCGGAGCTCACGGGTGCGGCCACCACTACGACAAAGGATGGACAGTAATGCCACGGTCTCGGGTCACGTTGGCGCTCATCGCGCTCTTGGTGCTGGTTGTCATCGCTTGGTTGCTCACTCGATAGCCGATTAGAGTCGGTTCGGAACCTCTGCTAGATTTCTGTCCGTGTCTTCTGCCGCCGAATACCGCGTCCGCCATCAGTTGGCGTTGATTGCTGTCGGCATGCTGGCAGTCGCCGATATCGACTGTTGTTGAGTCTTTCCTTCGTCGAATCGGTTCGTCGATCCGTAGCCCCCGCGCACATCCTGCGCTCGGGCGGTTCACGACGTGCATTCTGCCGCCCACGGTGAACCCGCGATGACACGCGGCCACGGTGTGCTCCGGTTCGACTTCGGGAATGTCGACTGTGCCCAGCTCGTATTCACTGCAGACCATCATGAAAGGCCTTCTCTCGATGAGGCATAGCCCTCGCTTCCTGCTGACCACGTTCGCGGCTGTGGGAACCCTTCTGCTCACCGCATGCAACGGTGGATCGAGTGACGTCGTGGGCGGTGAGCCGGACACCGCAAGCGGCCCTGCATTGACCCTCGTGGGTTACGCCGTTCCCAAGAATGGTTGGGACGCAATCGGTCCGGCCTTTGCGGCAACCGAGGACGGCGACGGAACGGCGATCAACGCGGACTACGGCCCGTCCGGCAACCAGTCGCGCAAGGTGGCCGACGGTGCCCCCGCCGATATCGTCAACTTCTCGGTGGAGCCCGACATCACCCGTCTGGTGCAGGCAGGCAAGGTCGACGAGGACTGGAACCAGAATGCCTACGCCGGGGTGCCGTTCGGCTCCGTGGTGACCATAGTCGTGCGCGAGGGCAACCCCAAGAACATCCGTACCTGGGACGATTTGCTCGAGCCGGGTGTTCAGGTGATCAGCCCCAGCCCGCTCAGCTCGGGTTCGGCCAAGTGGAATCTGCTCGCGCCCTACGCGGCGAAGAGCAACGGCGGCCAGGACAAGCAGGCCGGTCTCGACTTCGTTCGTACCCTCGTCGCCGATCACTTCCCGGTTCAGCCCGAATCCGGCCGCGCCGCAACCGAAGCCTTCCTGCAGGGACAGGGTGATGCGTTGCTCAGCTACGAGAACGAAGCGCTCCTGATCGAGGAACAGGGACAGGAGGTGGAGCACGTCGACGTTCCTGTCACCTTCCGCATCGACAATCCCGTGGCAGTGATCAACGACAGCGCCAATCTCGATCGCGCCAACGCTCTCAACGATTTCCTCTACTCCGACGAGGGGCAGAAGATCTGGGCGGAGTCCGGCTTCCGGCCGACGAACCCGGATATCGAATCGGAGTACTCCGAGAAGTTCTTCACCCCCGAACAGCTCTATACGATCGATGATCTCGGCGGGTGGACCCAGGTGGACGCAGACCTGTTCGGAGACAACGGGGCCATCGCCACGATCTACCAAGACAGCACCCGGTAGAGATGTCGGTATCGAACAGCGACCGTGGGCCGTCGGAGTCGGGTGCCCCACCCAGAACGACGCCTCGATTTCGTGCTGGGCGCGAAGGCCGAAAGTTTCGTGGCCCGGGATCGGTCGGTCCGCTCGGCCTGGGTGTCGCCGTGTTGTGGCTCAGCGTCATCGTACTGCTTCCGTTGGCGGCGTTGACGGTTCAGTCCTTCGACGACGGTCTCACCGGCTTCTGGAACGCGGTCACCGAGCAGCGCGCCGTGGCCACGTTCAAGGTGACGCTGCAGGTGTCGATCGCCGCGGCCGTGGTCAACCTGTTTCTCGGCACGCTCATCGCGTGGGTCCTGGTACGTGACGAGTTTCCGGGCAAGCGTTTCGTCAACGCCCTGATCGATCTGCCGTTCGCGTTGCCGACCATCGTGGCCAGCCTGGTTCTGCTGTCGCTGTACGGTCCGGCGAGTCCGGTCGGGTTGGTGTTCAACGCAACCAAGCCTGCGGTGATCGTCGCGCTGCTGTTCGTCACGTTGCCGTTCGTGGTGCGAGCGGTGCAACCGGTGCTGATCGAACTCGACAAGGATGTCGAGGAGGCCGCGGCCTCGCTCGGCGCGAACAACTGGACCATCTTCCGGCGCATCGTCCTGCCGGTACTGCTGCCGGCGATCCTCAGCGGCGGTGGCCTTGCGTTCGCCCGCGCCATCGGTGAATTCGGGTCGGTGGTGCTCATCGGCGGCAACATCCCCAACGACACGCAGGTTGCGTCGCAGTACATCCGTGAGCTCATCGAGTACGACCGCCCCACCGACGCGGCGGCGATCTCCGTGGTACTGCTGGCGATCGCGTTCGCAGTGTTGTTCGTCCTTCGAGTGGTGGGCAATCGCCTGGCCCGACGTGAGGAGCAGATCTCGTGAAAATCGGTCTGCCGATCAAGCTCACGCTGCGCACCGTCGCTCTGCTGTACCTCGCCGTTCTGGTGCTCTTTCCACTCGGCACCATCCTGTTTCGCACGTTCGAGGACGGCGTCGTCGCGTTCTGGGAGCAGATCACCACTCCGGCCGCGCAGTCGGCACTGCAGTTGTCGTTGTTGATCGTCGCGATCGTGGTTCCGATCAACATCGTGTTCGGTGTGGTCACCGCCCTGGCGCTCGTGCGAGGACGGTTCCGAGGCAAGGGTGTCCTGGAAGCCATCGTGGATCTGCCATTTGCGGTGTCGCCCATCATCACCGGCGTTGCGCTGATCCTGCTGTGGGGTGCCAACGGATGGTTCGGGGGGGTCGAAAGCCTCGGCTTCAGGGTCATTTTCGCGCTGCCCGGCATGGTCATCGCGACGATCTTCGTCACCCTGCCGTTCGTCGTGCGCGAGGTCGAACCCGTGCTCTACGAAATCGGAGAGGAGCAGGAGGAGGCCGCCTCGACGCTCGGTGCGTCGTCGTGGCAGACGTTCTGGCGCATCACCCTTCCGGCGATCCGGTGGGGGCTGACGTACGGCGTCGTACTCACCGTCGCACGTTCGCTCGGCGAGTTCGGTGCGGTCATCATGGTCTCGACCAATCTGCCCGGCATCTCCCAAACGCTCACGCTGCTGGTCAATTCACGGTACGAGGACTTCAATCAACAGGGCGCGTACGCCGCGTCCACACTGCTCATGGCGATCGCCGTCGTCGTGCTGTTGTTGATGACGGCCCTCGACAAGAAGAGGACGAAGTAATGACCGAGACATCCCCCGAAATCGAGATCTCCGTCGTCGGTGCCAACAAGCGCTACGGCGACTTCGCTGCGCTCGACGATGTCAGCATCGACATTCCCAAGGGATCGTTGACGGCGCTGCTCGGGCCCAGTGGCTCGGGAAAGTCCACGCTGCTGCGCTCCATCGCCGGGCTCGAACAACTCGATTCCGGCCGTGTGGTGCTCGCAGGCCAGGACGTCACGTGGGTCAGCCCGCAGCGCCGCGAGATCGGATTCGTCTTTCAGCACTACGCCGCGTTCAAGCACCTCACGGTGCGAGACAACGTCGCCTTCGGCCTGCAGATTCGCAAGCGGCCCAAGGCCGAGATCGCCAAGAAGGTCGACGAGTTGCTCGAGATCGTCGGGCTCGCCGGGTTCCAGAGTCGCTACCCGGCGCAGCTGTCCGGTGGGCAGCGGCAGCGCATGGCGTTGGCCCGTGCACTCGCCGTCGACCCGCAGGTGCTGTTGCTCGACGAGCCGTTCGGGGCGCTCGACGCCAAGGTGCGTGCCGATCTGCGGACGTGGCTGCGCCGACTGCACGACGAGGTCCACGTCACCACCGTGCTGGTGACCCACGATCAGGAGGAGGCGCTCGATGTCGCCGATCGGATCGCGGTGCTCAACAAGGGCCGGATCGAGCAGGTCGGCAGTCCGGAAGATCTCTACGATCGCCCGGCCAACAACTTCGTGATGTCGTTCCTGGGTCAGGTCGCCAAGCTGAACGGACTTCTGGTGCGGCCGCACGACATTCGCGTCGGGCGCGATCCGTCGTTGGCCCAGGCTCAGGCCAGCGGGACGGCCGAATCGGCAGGCGTGACGCGGGCCGTCGTCGAGCGGGTGGTACACCTCGGCTTCGAGGTGAAGGTCGAAATGAAGAATGCGGCCACCGGTGAACTGTTCGCGGCGCAGATCACCCGCGGAGACAGTGAGGCTCTCGGTCTTCGCGAGGGCGAGACGGTGTACGCGCGTGCGACCCGGGTGCCGAAGATTGCAGACGCTAGCGATGCCGATGCGATTGCTGGTGCGCCGGTTCGCTGAACCGGCGCGGTAGCGCGTTCGGCTCCGGTGTCGCCACAGCTCGTGCCACAGGAGTGGAGCCTGCGGAACGACCCATTGAGAGTGCGGAGTCGTAGCGCCGCGACACCAGATCTACCAGCGCCGGATGTGCTCCGATGACCTCGGCATGCGCCACGTTCGGTAGGTCTGCGACCGACGCTTCGATCCTGTCGGTGAGCAGTCCCGGAGCCAGGAACCAGGGTGCGACGACGATGCGTTCGGCTCCCAACGCGCGCAGCTGTGCGACCGCCTCGATGGGGGACGGTGAGACCGACGTCGCGAAGCAGGTCACAGCTCCGGCCCAGCCTGTTCCGGCCAGTAGCTTCTCCGCGATCACACGAGTGCGCTGATTGGCCGGTGCCACCGAGGAGCCGACGGCTGCCAGGGCGATGCCGACCGTCGAATCGGAGACCGCCACACCGGTATCGGCGATGCGGTCACGGACTGCCTCGATGAGGAGTCGGTCGTCTCCCAGAACGTCGGCCTGCGTGATCGACACGTGCGGGTGTCTCGTCCTCGCTGCGTGCAACAGCTCGGGCAGATCGACCTTTGCGTGAAAAGCTCTGCCCAACAACATCGGAACGGCGACGATGCGTTCGTGCCCGGCGCCGGCCAGGTCGTCGACCACCTGATCGACGCCCGGCTCGGAAAGATCGAGAAATGCGACGCGGACGTCCAGGTCCGGTCGCAGCCGACGCAGAGCGTCGACGGCGCGGTGAATCGTGGCGCTCGAGCGCGGGTCACGGCTGCCGTGGGCAACCGCGATCAGTGCGCTCACGCCGGAACTGCCGACCCCAGCTCGACGGCAGCCAGAGCGTTGCCCACGAGCCCGGCAGCCAATGTGTTGCCACCGGCCGGGTCGATCAGCAGGAAGCTGCCCGTGTGCCGGTTGACGGCGTAGTCGTCGGCCACGATGGGCTCGGCGACGCGCACGGAGATTCGGCCGATCTCGTTGAGCTCCAACGACTCCGGGCCTTCCTGCGCGGTGAGCTCCTGTTCGTCGAACCGTTCGATCAGTGTCCCGACGATGGCCTGGGTGGTGCGCGTGCCGTGCTTGAGTAGCAGGCGAGCGCCCGGGCGAAGCGGCTTCTCGGCGAGCCAGCACACCGTGGCCTCGAAGTCGCCGATGGGCTCGGGTGCGTCCTGCGGTGAGGCGATGGTGTCACCGCGGGAGACGTCGACGTCGTCGGCGAGGACGAGGGTGACGCTGCGTCCGGCATGAGCGGTACGCAATTCGCCGTCGGCGGTGTCGATGCGCTCGACCGTCGTTCGGGTACCGGAGGGCAGGATGACGACCTCGTCACCGACGTCGACCGAGCCCGCTGCGACCTGGCCGGCATATCCGCGATAGTCCGGGAATTCCGCTGTGCGCGGCCGGATCACGTACTGCACGGGGAATCGCAGACCGACCCGGTGCGGTTCGGCGTCGACCGGGACCGACTCGAGGTGCTCGATGAGGGTGGGTCCGTCGTAGTACGGGGTCTTGTCGGACTTCACCGCGACGTTGTCGCCGTGCAGTGCGGACACCGGGATCTCGATGACGTCCTCGCTGGACCAGCCGAGGGAAGAGGTCAGCGAGTTGAACTCGGCCGAGATCTCGGCGAACACCGTTGCGGGGTCCTCGACCAGATCGATCTTGTTGACCGCGAGTACCAGCCGCGGAACGCCGAGCAGAGCGAGAACCGCTGCGTGCCTACGGGTCTGAGTGATGACACCCTTGCGGGCGTCGACCAGGAGAATGACGAGCTGTGCCGTCGACGCACCGGAGACGGTGTTGCGGGTGTACTGCACGTGCCCGGGTGTGTCGGCCAGCACGAACGAGCGGTGCGGCGTCGCGAAGTAGCGGTAGGCGACGTCGATGGTGATGCCCTGTTCACGCTCGGCGCGCAGGCCGTCGACCAGCAGGGACAGGTCCGGTGTGGCCAGCCCCTTGTCCACCGACGCCCGCGTGACGGCATCGATCTGGTCTGCCAGAACCGATTTGGTGTCGTACAACAGCCGTCCGACGAGGGTCGACTTGCCGTCGTCGACGCTACCTGCGGTGGCGAGGCGAAGGAGCTGAGTTCCTGTGCTGCTCATCAGAAGTATCCTTCTCGTTTGCGATCTTCCATTGCAGCCTCGGAGACGCGGTCGTCGCCGCGGGTGGCTCCGCGTTCGGTCAGTCGTGATGCCGCTACCTCGGCGAGGATCGCCTGGTTGTCGGCGGCCTCGGACAGCACGGCACCGGTGGTGGATCCGTCGCCGACGGTGCGGTACCGCACCGACAGGGTCTGCAGCTCCTCGTTCTCGGCCGGGCCGCCCCACACTCCGGGCGTCATCCACATGCCGTCGCGCTGGTAGACGGGTCGCTGGTGGGCGTAGTAGATGGACGCGAGTTCCACGTCGTCACGGGTGATGTAGCGCCAGATGTCGAGTTCGGTGAAGTTGCTGAGCGGGAACACCCGCACCTGCTCACCGGGGGAATGCTTGCCGTTGTACAGGTTCCACAGCTCGGGGCGCTGCTTCTTGGGCTCCCACTGACCGAACGCGTTGCGCAGCGAGAAGATTCGCTCCTTGGCGCGCGCTCGCTCCTCGTCGCGTCGGGCACCGCCGAAGACGGCGTCGAACCGATTCTCGGAAATCGCGTCGAGGAGAGGGACGGTCTGGAGCGGGTTGCGGATGCCGTCGGGCCGCTCGGTGAGGCGTCCGTCGGCGAGGTACTCCTCGACGCTGGCCACGTGCAGGCGCAGGTTGTACTTGGCGACCACGTGATCGCGGAAGTCCAGCACCTCCTGCAGGTTGTGGCCGGTGTCGACGTGGAGCAGCGCGAACGGCAGGGGAGCGGGCCAGAACGCCTTGATCGCCAGGTGCAGCAGGACGGTCGAGTCCTTGCCGCCGGAGAACAGGATGACGGGGCGCTCGAACTCGCCTGCCACCTCGCGGAAGATGTGGATGGCCTCGGATTCGAGTGCGTCGAGGGTGTCGAACCGATCGGCGTCGAGATGGGTCCGACCGACGGTGGCCGAGGTGAGGTCGAGTGTCATGAGGCGTGCAACCCACATTCGGTCTTGGCCTTACCGGCCCAACGACCGCTACGCGGGTCGGCTCCGGGGGCAGGTTTGACGGTGCACGGTGCGCACCCGATGGACGGATAGCCCTCGTCGACGAGGGGGTTGACCAGAATCGAATGTTCGTCGATGTAGGCCTGCATCTGCTCGTCCGACCACGGTGCGATCGGGTTGATCTTGACCAGGCCGAAGGCGTCGTCGAACGAAATGAGCGGGGCGTTGGCGCGGGTGGGTGCTTCGACCCGCCGGATGCCGGTGACCCAGGCGCTGTAGTTCGCCAGTTCCTTCTTCAGGGGTGCGACCTTGCGCATCGCGCAGCACCGGTTGGGCTCGCGGGCGAACAGGTCCTTGCCCTCGATCGCATCCTGTTCTGCGACGGTCTTCTCGGCGCGGGCGTTGACGACGTGCACGCCGTAGACGGCCTCGACGGCGTCGCGGGTTCCGATGGTCTCGGCGAAGTGGTAACCGGTGTCGAGGAACAGCACGTCCACACCGGGATGGACCTGTGCAGCGAGGTGAACGAGAACCCCGTCCTGCATGTTGGAGGCAACGATGAAGTCGTTACCGAAGTTGTCCTCGGTCCACTGCAACAGCTCCAGTGGGCTCGCCCCGTCGAGTTCGCGGGCACCGCGCTCGGCGATGTCCTTCAATTCCTCTACCGTCAAATTCAGCCTGGTACTCATCGCAAATCCGCCTCGTCTGCTCGCACGGCCCACTGAGCGAACCGTTCGCCGTCCTCGCGGTGCTTGTCGAAATTGCGCACCACTCTGTCGATGTAATCTCCCAGCTCGGAGCTGTTGACCTTGTGCTGGCGCAACTTCCGGCCGAACGCACTGTCCAGACCGAGGCTGCCTCCGAGATGAACCTGGAAACCTTCGATCTGATTCCCGTCTCCGTCGTCGACCAACTGGCCCTTGAAGCCGATGTCTGCGATCTGCGACCGCGCGCACGAGTTGGGGCAGCCGTTGATGTTGATCGTGATCGGAACGTCGAGTCGACTGTTGATATCGGACAGGCGTTCTTCGAGTTCCGGTACCAGAACCTGTGAACGCTTGCGGGTTTCGGCGAACGAGAGTTTGCAGAACTCGATGCCGCTGCACGCCATCAGGTTCTTGCGCCAGTGCGAGGGCCGGGCAGGCAGGCCCAGCGCATCGAGGTCGGAGATCAGCTGCTCGAGCGTCTCGTCCGGAACATCGAGAACGATCAGCTTCTGGTACGGCGTGAATCGCACGCGATCCGATCCGGCCTTCTCGGCGGCGTCGGCGACGGCGGCGAGGGTGGTGCCGGAGACGCGGCCCGCGATGGGTGCCACGCCGACGGCGTTGAGACCGTTCTTGAGCTTCTGGATCCCGACGTGATCACGGGGCCGAGCGGGCTTCTCGGGAGCCGGACCGTCGATGAGCTTGCGGTGCAGGTACTCGTCCTCGAGGACCTGGCGGAACTTCTCGATGCCCCAGTCCTTGATGAGGAACTTCAGGCGCGCCTTGGTGCGAAGTCGGCGGTAGCCGTAGTCGCGGAAGATCGAGACGACGCCTTCCCAGACGTCGGGAACGTCCTCGAGCGGAACCCAGACGCCGACTCGCTGCGCGAGCATGGGGTTGGTGGACAGGCCGCCGCCGACCCACAGGTCGAGTCCGGGGCCGTGCTCGGGATGGTTCACCCCGACGAAGGCGCAGTCGTTGATCTCGTGCACCACGTCCTGCAGGCCCGAGATCGCCGTCTTGAACTTGCGCGGCAGATTGGAGTATTCGGGCTTGCCGATGTAGCGCTCGACGATCTCGTCGATGGCGGACGTGGGGTCGAGAATTTCGTCGACGGCCTCGCCTGCGAGCGGGGAACCGAGAACCACGCGGGGGCAGTCGCCGCACGCCTCGGTGGTCTCCAGGCCGACTGCTTCGATCCGACGCCAGATCTCGGGGACGTTCTCCACCTCGATCCAGTGGAACTGCACGTTCTCCCGATCGGAGAGGTCGGCGGTGTCGCGGCCGAAGTCCTGGGAAATGCCGGCGAGGACGCGCAGCTGCTCCAGATTCAGTGCGCCCGCGTCGCAGCGGATGCGCATCATGAAGTACTTGGCTTCGAGCAGGTCGATGTTGTCGTCACCGGTGAACGTGCCGTCGTAGCCCTGCTCGCGCTGGGTGTACAGACCCCACCAGCGGAAACGGCCACGAAGATCGCCCTTGTCGATGCTGTCGAAACCCTGCTTGGAGTAGATGTTCTCGATGCGGGCTCGCACGTTGAGCGGGTTGTCGTCCTTTTTGGACTGCTCGTTGGCGTTCAGTGGCTCCCGGTACCCCAGTGCCCACTGCCCCTCGGCTCGGCGCTTGGTCGGCCGCGGGGTGCGTTCCCGTGGTGCAACGGGGGCAGCGTCGGTGGTCGCGTCGCTGGTCGACGACATGCATTGCTCCTGCATCTGTGTGCTGGCCGGCTCCCGGGACGAGCACGCAGGCGATTGCGCTCTCGACGACAGTGGGAAATCGGTGGATCGAATGGACGTGCTCGAAGGAGGGCTGGTCAGCAGCCGGTCGTGTGTCGACACGATGCGCTGCAGACACGGCCGAGATCGACATGGCGGCGCGCCACGAGTCGAATTCCTGAGTCGGTCACGGGAGCCATTGTGCCACGTCATCGGGGCGACGGACGACCGCGGCGGCTATTTACCCAGATTTCGGGGTAAATAGGCTGGCAGGACGAGTGGGATCCGGTGGGCCTGGACTCTGGGACACTGGAGGGCGTGAATACCGTCGTACCCGTCCCGTCCACCTTCGAGCTGCCGGTCGAGGCATTCGACGGGGTGGGGGACCGCGCGTTCGGGATCTACGTGCACGTTCCGTTCTGCGCCACGCGGTGCGGGTACTGCGACTTCAATACGTACACGGCGGGAGAACTGGGCACGTCGGCGTCGCCGCAGTCCTGGTTGGAGGGCCTGCGACGAGAGTTGGACACCGCTGCGGGGCTGATCCACGCCGGCACGGGTCTCGTTCCGACGGCAGACACCGTCTTCGTCGGCGGTGGCACACCGTCCTTGCTCGGGGGCGACGGTCTGGCCGATGTCCTGGGTGCGGTGCGGTCCAGTTTCGGCCTGACCGACGGCGGCGAGGTGACCACGGAATCCAACCCGGAATCGACGTCGCCGGAATTCTTCGACCGGCTTCGCGACTCGGGATTCACTCGCATCTCGCTCGGAATGCAGTCCGCTGCACCACATGTGCTCGCCGTGCTCGATCGCACGCACACGCCGGGGCGCGCGGTCGCCGCGGCCAAGGAAGCACGCGCGGCAGGATTCGAGCACGTCAATCTCGATCTCATCTACGGCACCCCGGGCGAACGGGACGGTGACCTGGATCAGTCCCTCGCCGCTGTGCTCGACGCCGGTGTCGACCACGTCTCGGCCTACGCACTGATCGTCGAGGACGGCACCGCCATGGCCCGTAAGGTCCGCCGCGGCGAGCTGCCCGCACCCGACGACGACGTACTGGCGAGCCGATACGAGCGCATCGACACGTCGTTGAACGCCGCAGGCCTGTCCTGGTACGAGGTGTCCAACTGGGCCACCGACGCCGCAGCGCAGTGCCGCCACAACATCGGCTACTGGGACGGCGGCGACTGGTGGGGCGCGGGACCCGGTGCACACAGTCACATCGGCGGCACGCGGTTCTGGAACGTCAAGCACCCGGCCGCATACGCCGATCGGCTCGCCGCAGGACACCTACCGGTGCTGGGCAGCGAACTGCTCAGCGCCGAGGACCGTCACCTCGAGGAGCTGATGTTGACCGTGCGGCTCCGCTCGGGAGTACCGACGGCTCTGCTGGGGCCGGCCGAGCGCGCCGCTGCCGAACAGACCGTCGCGGACGGGTTGATGGTGCAGCGCGGGGAACGACTCGTGCTCACCGACCGAGGCCGGCTACTCGCCGACGCGGTGGTGCGCACCATCGCGGCCGCCTGAAAAACCTGGCTCAGGCGCCGAGAGCGTCGTAGTCGAACACCCTGGCGTGCAACACCGTTCGACTGCGCAGAGCCGCACGCACCGCGCGATGCAGGCCGTCCTCGAGATAGATGACACCACGGAACTGCACCGCGTGGGGGAACAGGTCGCCGTAGAAGGTGGAGTCCTCGGACAGCAACCTGTCCAGCTCGAGCACCTTGGTGGTGGTGACGATCTCGTCCAGGCGGAGCTGGCGTGGCGGGATTCTCGACCAGTCTCGGATGGACAGTCCGTGCTCGGGGTACGGCTTTCCGTCACGTACACCTTTGAAGATCATCGCGAGCCTCGAGCCGCTGGACCGAATCGAAAGAACGTTTCCACTCGGACCACAGTAAGGCCTTGCACGAGCATGCGTTCGTCGGCTACTAGACTCGAGCGACGATTGGAAACGAGAACGGAGGTGGGCACCGATGTCGAGCACCGACGACAGGCGGTTCGAGGTTCTACGAGCGATCGTGGCGGACTACGTGTCCACCCAGGAACCCGTCGGTTCACGTGCCCTGGTCGAGCGCCACAACCTGGGAGTGTCCAGTGCAACGGTGCGTAACGACATGGCCGTACTCGAGGCCGAGGGCTACATCGCCCAGCCACACACCAGTTCCGGCCGGGTGCCGACCGACAAGGGCTACCGACAGTTCGTCGACCGGATAGCCGACGTCAAGCCGCTGTCGGCGGCCGAGCGACGCGCCATCCTGGAGTTCCTCGAGAACGGCGTCGACCTGGACGATGTGCTGCGCCGCGGTGTTCGGTTGCTGGCTCAGTTGACCCGTCAGGTCGCCGTGGTGCAGTACCCCACGCTCTCGGCGTCCTCGGTTCGCCACCTGGAAGTGGTGGCGCTCACCCCGGCCCGGCTGCTGCTGGTGCTCATCACCGACTCCGGGCGAGTCGATCAGCGCATCGTCGAACTCGGTGACGTGATCGACGACGAGAATCTGGCTCAGCTGCGGCGTCTTCTCGGTGGTGCGCTCGAGGGCAAGCGGCTGGCAGCGGCGTCGGCTGCGGTGGCCGAACTGGCCGAGAACGCTCCGCCCGCGCTGCGCGACGCGATGATTCGATCGGCAACGGTGCTGGTGGAATCGCTCGTCGAGCACCCCGAGGAACGCCTGGTTCTCGGCGGGACGGCCAACCTGACGCGCAACGCCGCGGACTTCGCCGGCGACGCGGGGTTTCCCGGATCGCTCAGGGCGGTACTCGAGGCGCTGGAAGAGCAAGTGGTCGTCCTCAAGCTACTTGCCGTGACGCAGGACACCCGCACCGTCACGGTGCGGATCGGCGAGGAAACGCAGGTCGAGGAGATGCGCGGAACATCGGTGATTTCCACCGGATACGGGTCGGCTGGCATGGTCCTCGGAGGAATGGGTGTTCTCGGGCCGACCCGAATGGACTACCCAGGAACAATTGCGTCGGTCGCCGCGGTTGCCAGGTACATCGGCGAGGTCCTGGCCGAGCGCTGAGACGAGCGAGAACCGATCGAACGCCGGCGGCGGGGGCACGGGCGGCCGGCACACAGCTTCATCGAACGAGATACATCTTCTAGGACGAAAGAGACGACGTGGCACGGGATTATTACGGGACTTTGGGCGTCGGCCAGCAGGCGACGGACCAGGAGATCAAGCGCGCCTACCGCAAGCTGGCGCGAGAACTGCACCCGGACGTCAACCCGGACGAGGCCGCGCAGGCTCGGTTCAAGGACATCTCCACCGCATACGAGGTGCTCTCCGATCCGGAGAAGCGTCGCATCGTCGACCTCGGCGGCGACCCGCTGCAGCAGGGCGGCGGAGGCGGCGGCGGTGGTGGATTCGGTGGAGCCGGATTCGGCGGCGGCCTGGGCGATGTGTTCGAGGCGTTCTTCGGCGGCGGCGCGGGCGGATCCCAGCGCGGGCCCAAGGGCCGCGTCCAGCCGGGTGCGGACTCGCTGCTGCGGACCAAGCTCACCCTCGACGAGTGCGCCACAGGGGTGACCAAGCACATCACCGTCGACACGGCGATCCTCTGCGATCTGTGCACGGGCTCGGGCACCAACGGCGACTCCAAGCCGGTTCGCTGCGACACCTGCGGCGGTGCCGGTGAAGTGCAGTCGGTGCAGCGCTCGTTCCTCGGCCAGGTCATGACCAGCCGCCCGTGCCCCACCTGCCGCGGCGCAGGCGAGACCATCCCCGACCCCTGCCGCAAGTGCGGCGGCGACGGTCGCGTCCGGTCGCGTCGCGACATCTCGGTCAAGGTGCCGGTCGGCGTGAGCAACGGCATGCGGATCCGACTGGCGTCTCAGGGCGAGGTCGGTCCAGGCGGCGGACCCGCGGGCGACCTGTACGTGGAGATCGTCGAACAGCAGCACGAGGTGTTCGTGCGCGACGGGGACGACCTGCACTGCACCGTCCGCGTCCCGATGGTCGACGCGGCTCTGGGCACCTCGGTCAACATCGACGCGATCATCGACGGACCTACCGAGATCTCGATCGAACAAGGCACACAACCGAATTCGACGACGGTGCTGCGTGGTCACGGCATGCCCAAGCTGCGGTCGGGCATTCGCGGCGATCTGCACGCGCACCTCGAGGTCATCGTGCCGACCAAGCTCGACAGCAAGCAGACCCACCTGCTCGAACAGCTCAGGTCGATGCGCGACCGCGACTCGGCGGAGGTCGTCACCACCGGTTCGGCGCACAGCGGCGGCCTGTTCTCGCGGTTGCGGGAAGCCTTCAGCGGTCGCTGATCGATGGCCCCCACGGTCTTCTACCTCTCGCCACTGCCGAACGTCGGCGAGCTCGCGGTGCTCGACGGCAAGGAAGGGCACCACGCCGCCACGGTACGACGCATCAGGGTCGGCGAGCGGGTGTTGCTCGGTGACGGAGCAGGCGGTTTGGCCGACACGGTCGTCGCTGCCGCGGAGAAGAACCGACTGGAACTGACCGTGCACTCGCGCAGCGAGATGCCGCGTCCCACTCCGATGGTGACGCTGGTGCAGGCGTTGCCGAAGGCGGACCGGTCGGAGCTGGCGGTCGAGCTGGCCACCGAAGCGGGCGTCGATGCCGTCGTGCCCTGGCAGTCCGCGCGATGCGTCGCGCGGTGGGAGGGCCCGAAGGCAGCCAAGGGCGTCGCGAAGTGGCGCAGCACCGCGGGGGAAGCAGCCAAGCAGTCGCGTCGGGCATACATCCCCGAGGTCTCCGAGCTGCACGATTCGCGGGAGGTGAACGCCTTCGTGCGCGGCGTCGTGGAGCGCGGCGGAATCGTCGCCGTGCTGCACGAGGCAGCCACCTCGGCGTTCCGGGACCTGCCGTTCGACTCGGTGCCCGAGGTCGCGATCGTCGTCGGCCCCGAGGGTGGACTCGACGACCGGGAGGTGGCCGCGCTGACCGAGGCGGGTGCGACCCCGGTGGTGCTGGGCCCGACGGTGCTGCGGACCTCGACGGCAGGAGCTGTGGCTCTCGGCGCGCTGGGAGTCCTGACCTCGCGGTGGAATCAACTACCGCCCGATTTCCAGAACGCATGAGCGCTCGGATCAAGATCGCGTACGGCGATCACCCGGAGCAGTTCGGCCACCTCTACCTGCCGGCCGGGCCGATGGATCACCGGACGCCGGTGGTCGTGGTGGTGCACGGTGGGTTCTGGAGCGGGCAGTACGGATCCAATCTGGGTACCCAGTTCGCCCGCGCAGTCGCCGGAGCCGGAGCGGTGGCGTGGAACATCGAGTACCGACGCGTCGGTGCGGGCGGGCACTGGCCGGAGATGCGGTCCGATGTGACCGCGGCACTCGACGTGGTCGCCGGGGAACTGCAGCAGCACGCTCCGGTCGGTATCGACGACGTGCGCGTCATCGGACACTCGGCAGGCGGGCACCTGGCTGTGTGGCTCGGCGGCGAGACCGGCACGAAGGTCCGCCCGTCGCGCATCGTCTCGCAGGCCGGTGTTCTCGATCTCGAACCTCGAGGCGCGTCGGGACGCACCAACCCGGCGGTCGAGGCGCTGATGCAGACCCGGTACGAGGACGATCCCGACCTGTACCGCTCGGCCTCGCCGGCCGCGCGTGTACCCATCGGCATCCCGACGATCGCCCTGCACGGATCCGAGGACATCCAGGTCCCCGCGGCGCAGAGCGAGCGGTACGTAGCGCTGGCGCGCGCTGCCGGAGACGACGCGCGGCTGACGATCGTGCCGGGGGAAGACCACTTCGCTTTCCTGAATCCCGATTCCCGGTGTTGGGCGCTCTCGCTCGACGCGGTGCTCGGTGCCACCAGCGAGTAATGGGAATGCGCATCGTTGCTGCGGCGTTAAACTCGATCCATACCAAGTGCACGTCCGAGAAGTCGACACCAGAGAGCAGGCCATAGCCACCACGTGAGTGAACACAGCGAATTTCCCGCCGAGCGTGACGTTCGGTCCACCCTGGAACTCGCCCCCGAAGCCGTGATGCCACTGCTGGGACAGTCCGACGAGAACCTGCGGGCGCTCGAGCAGATGCTGACGGCAGATATCCACGTACGAGGAAACGCCGTGACGCTCACCGGAAAAGTGGCCGATGTGGCGCTGGCCGAACGGGTGATCTCCGAGTTGGCCGCGCTGGCCAAGCGTGCTCAGCCACTGACTCCCGACGCAGTACGCCGATCGATCGCCATGCTCACCGAGGGCGTCGCCGATTCGCCGGCCGAGGTGCTGAGCCTGGACATCCTCTCGCGCCGCGGCAAGACGATCCGGCCCAAGACGCTGAACCAGAAGCGGTACGTGGATGCGATCGACGCCAACACCATCGTGTTCGGCATCGGCCCCGCAGGTACCGGCAAGACGTACTTGGCGATGGCGAAGGCCGTGCAGGCATTGCAGACCAAGCAGGTCAGCCGCATCATCCTGACGCGTCCGGCAGTGGAGGCGGGGGAGCGGCTGGGATTCCTCCCCGGAACGCTGCACGAGAAGATCGACCCGTACCTGCGGCCGTTGCACGATGCGTTGCACGACATGATGGACGACGAAGCCATTCCCAAGCTGATGCAGGCCGGGGTCATCGAAGTCGCGCCACTTGCCTACATGCGTGGCCGGACGCTCAACGACGCATTCATCATTCTCGACGAGGCACAGAACACCACCGCCGAGCAGATGAAGATGTTCTTGACGCGACTCGGATTCGGATCGAAGATCGTCGTGACCGGCGACGTGACCCAGGTCGACCTTCCCGGAGGCGCGCGATCCGGATTGCGTGCGGCGTCCGAGATCCTCACCGACGTCGACGACATCCACTTCGCGCAGCTCACCAGCAGCGACGTGGTACGACACCGACTGGTTTCCGAGATCGTCGACGCCTACGAGCGGTTCGAGTCGACATCGGAAGGTGTCATTCCCAACCGCGCGCAACGCCGCACCGGTGGACCGCGTTCGGCGAGAAGATGATTCAGGCATTCCGGCCGACAGATGCAGGCAACGAGAGCGTGGGTAGTGGCTAGATGAGTATCGAAGTGTCCAACGAGTCGGGGATGGACATCTCCGAACCCGAGCTGGTTTCGGTCGCACGGTTCGCGATCGCCGGCATGGACGTGCATCCCGCCGCGGAACTGTCGATGGTGCTGGTGGATTCGGCCACGATGGCAGATCTGCACATGCGGTGGATGGACCTGCCCGGCCCCACCGACGTGATGTCGTTTCCGATGGACGAGCTCGAGCCGGGCGGTCGTCCCGATGCGCCCGAGCCCGGACCGGCGATGCTCGGCGACATCGTGCTGTGCCCGTCGTTCGCCGCGGATCAGGCTGCTGCAGCGGGGCATTCGCTCGAACACGAGCTGGCGTTGCTGACCGTGCACGGTGTGCTGCACCTGCTCGGCTACGACCACGCCGAGCCGGACGAAGAGAAGGAAATGTTCGAGCTGCAGAACCGGCTGCTGGCCGAGTGGTACGAAGACGCCAGACGCGCGGAGCAGGCTGCCGAACAGGCCGCCCGCGATGCCCGGCTCCTAGGCAAGGCCGGCTTCGTCGACGGACTCGATCGATGATCTGCGTCGTCGAACAGGTGGAAGTGTGGGGTCCTAACGCGTGAGCAGTGCTGTTGCGCTCATCGTGTTCGCTGTCCTTCTGGTGCCTCTCGGAGGCCTGTTCGCCGCCGTCGATTCCGCGCTGAACACGGTGTCGCGGGCGCGAATCGACGACATGGTCAAGGACGAGCGCCCCGGTGCCACCGGCCTCGTCGTGGTGGTCGGCGACCGCCCGCGGTACGTCAATCTGATGGTGTTGTTGCGCATCCTGTGCGAAATCGGCGGCACCGTGTTGCTCGCGGGTGGCCTGACGCAGTTGATCGACTCCACCACGGCACTGGTGATCAGTGCGGTGGCCATGGTGTTGGTCAGTTACGTCGTGATCGGTGTCGGTCCGCGAACGCTCGGTCGGCAGAACGCGTACTCGATCGCCTTGGCGGCCGCGCTGCCGTTGCGTGCGCTCGGGTGGCTCCTCGGACCGATCAGTCGCCTGCTCATCCTCATCGGTAACGCGATCACCCCCGGTAAGGGATTTCGCAACGGCCCCTTCGCCTCCGAGATCGAACTCCGCGAATTGGTGGACATGGCCCGCGAGCGCGGCGTCGTGGCCGACGACGAACGGCGGATGATCCAGTCGGTGTTCGAGCTGGGGGACACCTCCGCTCGCGAGGTCATGGTTCCGCGCCCCGAGATGGTGTGGATCGAGTCCGACAAATCAGCAGGACAGGCCACCTCGTTGGCCGTGCGCAGCGGACACTCCCGCATCCCGGTGATCGGCGAGAACGTGGACGACGTGGTGGGTGTCGTCTACCTCAAAGACCTTGTGCAGCAGACGTATTACTCCACCGACGGTGGTCGCGGAGTGCAGGTGTCCGAGCTGATGCGTCCGGCCGTCTTCGTTCCCGATTCCAAGGCACTCGACAGTCTGCTCGCCGAGATGCAGCGCGATCGCAACCACATGGCCCTGCTCGTCGACGAGTACGGAGGCATCGCAGGACTGGTGACCATCGAGGACGTGATCGAGGAGATCGTCGGCGAGATCGCCGACGAGTACGACTCCGACGAGGTTGCGCCCATCGAGGAACTCGACGACGGACGCTATCGGCTGTCCTCGCGGCTGCCGCTCGAGGACCTCGGCGAGATCTTCGGTATCGACATCGAATCCGAAGAAGTCGACACCGTCGGCGGACTCCTCGGGTACGAACTCGGCCGAGTACCGTTGCCCGGTTCGCAGGTGATCACCCACGGACTCCTGCTGCGCGGAGAAGGTGGAGCCGACCCCAAGGGACGCGTCCGCATCGCCACGGTCCTGGTCGAAAAGCTCGAACCCGACGAAGAAACAACCGAGGACGACGACTCGTCGGACGTCACTCGCCAACACTGAAATCTGGAGGTGCTCTTGTGTCCGAGCAGAACAACGGTGAGTTCCGATCCGGATTCGTCTGTTTCGTAGGCCGACCCAACACCGGCAAATCCACGCTGACCAATGCGTTGGTGGGATCGAAGATCGCCATCACGTCCTCGCGTCCCCAGACGACGCGGCACACCATTCGCGGCATCGTGCACCGGGAGCACGCCCAGCTGATCCTGGTCGACACCCCGGGCCTGCACCGACCGAGAACACTGCTGGGTCAACGTCTCAACGACCTGGTGCAGGACACCTACTCCGAGGTCGACGTCATCGGACTCTGCATCCCCGCGGACGAGAAGATCGGACCCGGCGATCGGTGGATTCTCGAACAGGTGCGTCACATCGCACCCAAGACGACGCTCATCGGCATCGTGACCAAGATCGACAAGGTCAAGAAGGAACGCGTCGTACAGCAGCTGATGTCGCTGTCGAAGCTGCTCGGTGAGAATTCGCACGTCATCCCGGTGTCGGCCGAATCGGGCGAGCAGATCGAGAAGCTCGTCGATCTGCTGGCCTCCGAGCTGCCGCAGGGCCCGGCGTTCTACCCCGACGGGGAGCTGACCGACGAGCCCGAGGAAATCCTCATGGCCGAACTCATCCGTGAGGCCGCGCTCGAAGGCGTCCGCGACGAGCTGCCGCACTCACTTGCCGTCGTCATCGACGAGGTCACCCCCCGCGAGGGCCACGACAACATGCTCGACGTGCACGCCATCATGTACGTGGAGCGATCGAGCCAGAAGGCGATCATCATCGGCAAGGGCGGTTCGCGACTCAAGGAGGTCGGCACGGCATCGCGACTGCAGATCGAGAAGCTGCTCGGCACCAGGATCTACCTGGACCTGCACGTCAAAATCGCCAAGGACTGGCAGACCGACCCGAAGCAGATGGGCAAGCTCGGATTCTGAGCGGAGCGGCTGCGCCGCACGTGCACGGTTCTCGGACATTCGTGAGCGCGGTTGCAACCTCGGTTTAACACGATCGAAAGCGTCGGCCTGTTTACTTGAATCCGTCCTCGACCTGCCGTGCGCAGGAGAACTCAGCGGAAGGACGTGATTCATGTCTTTCGATATTGCGTCCATGGCGGCGGATCTGTCGTCACCGGTAGCCAAGCGTCGAATGGACGGTGCGATCGATTTCCTGAGATTCGAGGGTAAGTGCGACGGTTTCCTGTTCGCCTACAAGGATGACATCGCAGGTAGATTCGTCACTGTCGGACAGCGCGGATACGGAGACACCGTTGCTGATTTCCTGACCGGCAGCATCGATACACGGCCCGAATTCGAGAAGCAGTTCTCGAATCACGAGTTCATCTTCGACTGGACCGAGGTTCCCGGATTTGCCACCTCCTACAGCGGGAGCCAAGTACTGCGACCCCAGGGCTTCAACAACGGTGTGCTGATGTTGTTGCACGACAACGCCGGAGAGATCATCGGAATGTGCCACGGGAACGTGGAGAAAGAGATCTTTCCCGGCACCGGTAAGGAACTACTCGAACGGATGCGGCCGGCATTCACCGGGTACGCACTCGATCGTCGTTCCGCGGCGCGCTTCCGGCTCACTCATCGTGAGTTGCAGATTCTCGACTGCGTCCGGCGAGGTATGTCCAACTCCGAGATCGGTGAGCAGCTCTTTCTGTCGCCGCGCACTGTCACCACCCACGTCGAGAAGATCCTGCGCAAACTGGGCGTGCCCAATCGTGTCCTCGCTGCGGTGTACGCCACGGAACTAGGTCTGGGTTCCGACGATCGGTCCGTCGACTCGCAGCGTGCCGTCCTGCGCTGATCCGCAACACTGCGCAACTCGCATCGCCATGACGGCGTCGGTGACACCGACGCCGTTTTTTGTGTAGCGGATCGACTCCGCGGCGTAACAGCATCGAAACATGTTGTGCTGCAACGAGAAATTCTGTGACTCAGCGCATGAAGGATACGTATTTAGACGTATATGAACTGCGTACTCCACTGTTTACCGTTGATCATCCGCACAGTTCGAAGTCGCACTACGCGGAGTCCTCGACTCGCGCTCCGCTCCAGGAGCCTGACAACGCGTCCTTCTGGACCGGTCAATCCTCAGATCGAAGGAACATCTCCCATGAAACTGGCTGTCAGAACGGCCACCGCATGATGCCGCGCATGTCGAATCGGCGTCGTCCGAGATCGATCTTCGCCGCCACCGCTGTCGCGGTGCTTGCCCTCAGCGCGCTCTCTGCGTGCAGTGCCAGCAGTGCCGCAGACGTCGAGACCGGCAATACGTTCGTGGTGGCAATCGAATCCGAGGCCGATGTTCTCGACCCCCAAGTAGCGGGCGGTTGGGTCAGCTGGCGAATCAACCAACAGATCTTCGAGCCGCTGGTGACCGAAGATCTGCGAACGCCCTCGTCGGAGGCGGCGGTACCCGCGCTCGAGCCCGGCTTGGCCGAGTCCTGGGACGTATCGCAGGACGGACTCACCTACACGTTCCACATTCGCCAGGGCGTGAGGTTCCACGACGGAACATCGCTCGATGCCGAGGCAGTCGAGTACAACTTCCGACGCATGTGGGACAAGACGGCTCCGCAATATTCCGCCAAGGCTGCGGGGCAGACGAACTTCATCTGGCAGAACACCGCCGATGTCCAGGCCGTCGACCAATACACGCTCGTCGTGACCGAGTCCCAACCGTTCTCCCCCTTCCTTCGCATGCTTGCGCAGGGAGGAAACGGCTCGACGGCAATCATGAGCCCGGCATCGATCGAGACCTACGGCGACGACGTGGGCGACCACCCTGTGGGTACCGGACCCTTCGTTTTCGACGAGAGGATTCGTGGTGAGCGAATCAGCCTGGTGCGCAACGACGATTACTGGGGCACGAAGCCTTCCATCTCGGGCGTGGTGTTCCGGCCTCTTCCCGACGCGTCGGCGCGGGTAGCTGCATTGCGCAGTGGTGACGTCGACATGATCGCGGTACCGAGCCCGGACAGTATCGACAACTTGGTGAGTGAGGGCTATCAGCTGTCGGAGGGGACACCGCCGCACGTGTGGTACCTCTCGTTCAACATGCAGGACCCGAACATGGCGATCAAAGAAGTGCGGCAAGCGATCAATCTGGCCATCGATCGGGACGGGATGGCGGATGACTTGCTTCGCGGAAGTGTCAACCCCGCCTACGGTGTTCAAGCGCCGGCGAACGGCGCGTACGTCGAGAGGACCGATGCCTACACGCGGGACATCGCCAAGGCGAAGGAGTTGCTGGCCTCGGTCGGGTTGCAGGACGGCTTCAAGACGACACTCATCACCTCTGTGGACGGCTCGGGTCAGATCATTCCGACGCAGATGGCGGAATATCTGCAGCAGAATCTCGCCGAGATCGGAATCGACATGGAAATCCAGACACAGGAATGGATTTCGTATCTCGGTACGTGGGCGCAGGGCATGAAGCCCGGTGTGGGTATGGCCCAGATGTCGTGGGGTATGACGACGCCGTACTGGCTGTACATCGTCACGTCCTCGAAGTTGCAGTCTCCCAACGGAGTCAACGTGGGGTACTACTCCAATCCTCAACTCGACGCGGTGATGGATCAGGCGATCCGAGCGACGGACGAAGACGTTGCGAACGACTACTGGCGTCAAGCGAACGACATTGTCACCGAAGACGCAGCGCTGGCACCTGTGGTCAACGACAAGGCTCCATACGTGTTGGCCCCGTACGTATCCGGATTCGTCTCGCCCAGCGAGGAATGGTACGACCTGAAAGAAGTGAGGCTCGAACAATGATGCGTACCGTGGTTCATCGCCTGCTGTCAACGATCCTGGTTCTGTTGGGAGTAAGCCTGATCGTCTTCATGATGCTGCAGTTGGTGCCCGGAGATCCGGCGCTGACCATTCTCGGATCCGGTGCCACTGCAGAGTCGGTCGCTGCGGTGCGGACCGAGCTGGGCCTCGATCGCTCGCTACCGATTCAATACCTCGACTACATGGGCGGCCTGCTGCAGGGCGACTTCGGTCGCTCGTTGACGGTGAACAAACCGGTCTCGGAGATCATGCTGCCTCGGCTGTGGAACACGATCATCCTGACGTTCGCCGCTCTGGTGCTGTGCGTGGTCATCGGCGTTCCGCTCGGTATCGCGGCGGCCCGCAAGCAGAACAGTGTGTTCGATCGAATCGCCATGTTCGCCGCGCTCGCCGGAGCGAGTGTGCCCGTCTACTGGTTCGGGCTCGTGCTGATCGGCTTCTTCTCGATACGTCTGGGGGTGTTCCCCACCTCGGGCATGTACAACAGTCGCAGCCCAGGAGGTATGGGGGACATGCTCACCCACCTGGTGCTACCGGCGGTCGCGGCGGCTCTGGTGCCGTTGGCGGTGGTAGCCCGCATGTCACGCTCGGTGATGGTGGATGTGTTGCAGCAGGACTACATTCGCACGCTCAGGGCGTCGGGGTTGTCGGAGCAGTCGGTACTGTGGCGCCACGGTCTGCGCAACGCGCTGCCGCCCATCGTCACCGTCATCGGTCTGCAGGTCGGCTACCTGCTCGGCGGCGTGGTCTTCGTCGAAGTCGTATTCGGGTGGCCAGGTCTGGGACAACAGCTCTACACGTCGATCACACAGCGAGACATCCCGGTCGTGCAAGCCGGGGTGCTGTTCATCGCCCTCGCATTCGTCGTCATCAATCTTGTAGCCGACACGGCGGTCGGGCTTCTCGATCCGCGCTCACGGAAGAAGGTTTCGGCATGAACGCATCCGTCAGCATCGATGCTCGGCCCGGTCGGAGAGTGTCTCGACGGCCTTCCTCGGCTCCGTCGACCACGCACGCGGCGACTCCGGCCTCGGCATGGAGGCTCGGCTTACGTGCCTTCGGCCGCGACAGGGTCGCGGTCGCGTCTGCGGTGTTCCTGCTGCTGGTGGTACTCGCGTCGATCTGCGCGCCGTTGCTCACCCCGTACAGCCCGACCATGGGAGATCCGGTGAACAGACTCGCCGGGATCGGCACCGACGGTCATCCACTCGGCCTGGACGGGCAAGGGCGGGACATTCTTTCCCGGCTGCTCTACGGCGGCCGCAACTCCCTTGTCGTGGCCGTCGTGCCGGTACTGGTGGTCTTTCCGATCGCGTTGATGATCGGGTTGTTCGCCGGCTACAGGCGAAGCAGGGCAGGCGAATTGCTGATGCGCATTCTCGACGTCTTGTTCGCCTTTCCCCTCGTGCTGTTGGCGATTGCGTTGTCTGCAGTCCTCGGTGCCGGACTCGGCAACGTGATGCTGTCCATCGGAATCACTTTGGTGCCGTACATGGCGCGGGTGGCCTATACCGCGACGGTGCAGGAATCTGGCAAGGAATACATCGAGGCAGCGCGGGCATACGGCGCGAACGTCGGTCATCTGATGTTTCGGGAGCTTGCTCCCAACGTCGTGGCCAACCTCACCGTGTATGCAACCACGTTGTGCGGCTTGATGATCGTCGTCGCTGCAGGACTGAGCTTCCTCGGTGTCGGCGTTGTGCCGCCCACAGCGGACTGGGGAATCATGACCTCCGACGGCTCCAGCGTGCTCCTCGAAGGCATCTATCACATCGCCACCATCCCGGGCATCGTCATCCTTCTCGTTGCCCTGTCGTTCAACCTCGTGGGCGACGGAATCCGCGACGCCCTCGATCCGAGAAAGCAGACGAGCTGATGACCGCATTGTTGAGAATCGAAGAACTGAGCGTCGATTTCCATACCGACGGTGGCGTGGTGCATGCGGTCGAGAACGTCGACCTGTCGGTCGAACCGGGGGAGATCCGAGGGTTGGTCGGGGAGTCGGGATCAGGCAAGAGCGTCACCTCGCTCAGCGTCCTGGGTCTTCTCGGATCAGGGCGCGCCCGAATCAGCAGCGGACGCATTCTCTTTCGTGGGGAGAACCTGCTGGAGAAGGACCAGCGAGGCATGCGCAAGATTCGCGGTGGCCACATCGGATTGGTGTCGCAGAATGCGCTGAGCGCGCTCGACCCGTCGTTCACGATCGGTGCTCAACTGGTCGAGGTCATTCGCTTGCATCAGAACGTCGATGCAAAGACCGCGCGTAGGACGGCGCTGGACGCCCTCGAGCTCGTGGCACTGCCGGATGCGGTGAGAAGAATGAAGGCGTATCCGCACGAACTCAGCGGTGGACAACGGCAGAGAGTGGTCATTGCGATAGCGCTGGCCTGTCGGCCCGAACTGCTGCTGGCGGACGAGCCGACCACTGCACTCGATGCCACGGTGCAGAAGCAGATCCTGGATCTGCTTCTGGACATCAACCGCGAGCTCGGCACCGCGATACTGATCGTCACCCACGACTTCGGCGTCGTCGCCCATGTGTGCTCCGAGGTCACCGTCATGCGGCACGGGCGAATAGTCGAAACCGGCACGCGCGCAGATATTCTCGAGCGGCCACAGCACCCTTACACCCAGGGGCTGATGAACGCGGTTCCCAAATTGCGCTTGTCGGCAGCCGAACGAGCGATCCCGCGCTCGAGCCGACGGTTGTTCGAGTTCTCACACGATTCGATCTCCGAAGGGGGAAAGAGCAATGTCTCAGCGTGACCGATCGAAAGCACAGGCCATGTCGACGGGCGGCAAGCTACCCCTGGTCTCGGTCCGTGATCTGCGCAAGGTCTATCGAGTTCGAGGCGATGGTCGATCGATGGCGGATTTCGTGGCGGTCGACGATGTCAGTTTCGACATCGGGCGGGGCGAAACATTCGGATTGATCGGGGAATCCGGCTCGGGCAAGACGACGACCGGTCGCATGGTGCTCGCCCTCGAAGCGGCGACGTCGGGTTCGGTTCTGTTCGACGGCAACGACATCGCGGCGCTGAGTTCGCTGGACATGCGTCGATACCGCAAGAACATGCAGATCGTCTTCCAGGATTCGGGCTCCGCGTTCAACCCGCGACGTAGCGTCGGATCCCAGGTCGGCTATGCGCTCGAACGCTTTGCGCTCGCGTCCAAGAAAGATATCCGATCCTTGGTGCTCGACATGTTCGATCGAGTGGGTATGGAACCATCACACTACGACCGCTACATTCACGAATTCTCGGGCGGCCAGCGGCAACGTCTCGGAATCGCGCGCGCTCTGATCACCGACCCCGACTTCATCGTTCTCGACGAGCCGACCGCAGCTCTGGACGTTTCGGTCCAGGCCCAGATACTCAACCTGCTCAAGGACCTACAGGCCGAACGCGGGCTCACGCTGCTTCTCATCACCCACAATCTGGCGCTGGTGGAGCACATGTGCGATCGCGCGGGCGTCCTGGCTCGCGGAAAGCTGGTCGAATCCGGGTCCGTGGACGAGCTGCTGACCAGTCCAAGCACCGACATCACCCGAGCCCTCGTCGATGCGGTACTCGAGCCGACGCTCGGACTGACTCGATGATCGAACATCGTTGGGCTGCAGCAGCATTGGAATCACGTTCGGTATCTGCAGCGATCGCCGGCGGAGCTCTGGCCGACGAAGCAGCGACGACCGCGATCGGGGCGGCACACCGTCTCGCGTCCGTATTGACCGTCGACACACCGATTCCACTGCAGTTGAACATGAAGAAGAGCTGTGATGACTGCTGACTGTGCTCGTCGAGCGTTCGACCCACTCACCGCGTCGATCGCAGATATCCACCGTGGCGTCGAGTCCGGTGTTCTCGACCCGGTCGAGGTAGTCGACGCCTACCTCGACCGAATCGGCGAAGTGGACGACGACCTCGAGTCCTTCGTCGTGGTGAACAGGGCACAGGCCCGCGCAGAAGCCGAGCGCCAACGGGAATCCATTTGCCGAGGGGAGCTCGGAGGCTCGTTGCGAGGGGTGCCTGTCGCCGTCAAGGATCTCTACGACATCGAGGGGATTCCCACACGATCGGGTTCTCTCGCATCGTCGGATGCTCCGGCGCAGCGAGATTCGGAGACCGTTGCGCGTCTTCGTTCTGCCGATGCCATCCTGCTCGGCAAGACCACAACACACGAGTATGCCTACGGGGTCAACACTCCGCCGACGCGTAACCCGTGGGCACTCGACCGGGTACCTGGGGGGTCGAGTGGTGGCTCGGGTGCATCCGTCGCGGCTCGGCTCGTCCCGGCTGCGATGGGGACCGACACCGGCGGGTCGATTCGGATACCGGCAGCTCTGTGCGGGGTCACCGGAATGAAGGCCACCTACGGCCGGATCAGCAAGCGCGGAGTCACGGTATTGAGCTGGACACTCGATCACGCCGGTCCGCTGACGACGACTGTCGCCGATTGCGCATCGATGCTCGGTGTGTTGGCAGGGCATGACCCACTCGACCCGTACAGCACCGCGATCGAAGTGCCGGATTTCACCGCACAGCTGGACAGGGGAGTCCGCGGCCTGCGACTGGGGGTCAGCGAACGGTACTTCACCGACCGTCTCGATCCGGACGTGGCAGCGGCGTTCGAAACTGCTGTGCGGATACTCGAAACCGCCGGTGCCACCATCGTTCCGGTGCGCTTCGACGGAGTCGAGCTCTGCCCCGACATCGTCGGTGTCATCGCGTCCGTGGAGGCCGCATCGCTGCACCAGGTTTGCGCGAACGAACGTCCGGACCTGTTCGGATCCGATGTGATCGATGCACTGCGGGTGGGTCATCTCCACAGCGGTGTCGCCTACGTCGACGCGCAACGAGCGCGGTCGGTCGTTCTCGGCGGCATGCATCGGATGTTCGGGTCGGTGGACGCGTTGCTGTCGCCGACCATCGCCACGACTGCGCCACCGTTCGGTGCATCTCGAATAACTCTGGCAGATAAAGAGATCGACATACTCAACGGCCTGAATGCGTTGACGGTGCCGGCCAACGTGACCGGAATGCCGGCTTTGACGGTGCCCGCCGGATTCGGTTCGACAGGATTGCCGATCGGGCTTCAGATCATGACTCCACCGTTCGAGGAGGCTCTCGCTCTGGCTGTGGGCAATGCATACCAATCCCTGACCGACAGTGCCGCAGCGGTACCTGTCATCACTCCGAGAGGAAGAACCGAACAATGAGCGCTCAGGACTTCGACCCCACCCGAGAACAATTGGCAGCAGTCTTCGAGTACGCGGGACTCGACATCGAGCCGGCGCGGTTCGAGGAGAAATTCGAGGTGTACCGCAGCACGCTCGAACTCATTCGCAAGGCAAGCGTGACCGGTATCGGAGAAACCGTCCCAGCAGCGGCGTTCAAGGCCTCCTGGACCTGATCGCCGCCACATCAGCACTCACTCGTCGTAGAAAAGGACCACCGACATGCAGTTGTACGAACTCTCCCTCACTGAGGTAGCCGAGAAGATCCGCACCCGGGAGGTATCGCCCGTCGAAGTCACTCAGTCCTCTCTCGACCGTCTTGCCGAGGTGGAGCCCGCGATCACGGCATTCGTCACCGTCACGGGCGAGGAAGCTTTGACTCGAGCAGCAGAGGTCGAGCAAGAAATCGGCAGCGGCCACTACCGCGGTCCGTTGCACGGAATTCCTCTCGGTGTGAAAGATCTGTACGACACCGCGGGGATCCTGACGACGTCGAGCTCCCAGCAGCGTGCCACGAACGTGCCGACGGCCGACAGTGCTTCGGTGGCCAAGCTGTACGACGCCGGAATGATCATGGTCGGAAAGACCCAGACGCACGAATTTGCCTACGGAGCAACGACTCCCACTGCCGGAAACCCCTGGGACGTCACTCGCACGCCCGGCGGCTCCAGCGGTGGTTCCGGAGCCGCAGTCGGCGCTGGCGTGGTGCACGTCGCGCTGGGAAGCGACACCGGCGGATCGATCAGAATCCCCGCCGGTGTCTGCGGGGTGGTCGGTCTCAAGCCCACGTTCGGACGCGCGTCCCGCGCTGGAGTCGCTTCGCTGTCGTGGTCTCTCGATCACGTCGGACCGTTGACCCGCAACGTCTCCGATGCGGCACTGGTGCTGGGTGCGATGTCGGGTTACGACCGACGCGACCCGGCGTCCGTCGACATGCCGGTTCCCGATTTCCTCGCGGGCATCACGGACGGAGTCGCCGGGACTCGAATCGGCATACCGTCGAACTTCTACACCCACAACGTCCAGCCGGAAGTGACCGAAGTTGCGCATCGCGCCGCAGAAGCGCTCGAACGACTCGGCGCGATTCTGGTGGAAGTCGAGGTGCCGCTCGCGGAGTACGTTTTGCCGGTGGAGTGGGCAATTCTGACCGCGGAAGCCAGTGCTTATCACATGGATTCGACGCGGCAGTCGCCGGAGCTGTTCACCGACGAAGTACGAACTCTGGTCGAAGCAGGCGAAGCAATTCTCGCGACCGATTACATCAATGCGGTCCGTCTGCGTACGCGAATTCAGGAGGCATGGAGGGACATGTACTCGACGATCGACGTGTTGCTGGCCCCGACCGTTCCCGGTGTCGCATCGCTACGCAGCGATCCCTTCTTCCGCTGGGATGATGGAACCGTGGAGGGTTCGACCAGTGCGTACTCACGAATGTCCGCCCCGGCGAACGTTACTGGTCTTCCCGCACTGCAGGTACCCGCGGAGTTCTCGGCCGGCGGCTTGCCGATCGGCGTCCAAATAATCGGAAAGCCGTTCTGCGAGGCCGAGATACTGAGGGTGGGCTACGCGCTGGAGCAGTCGTCCGATGTAGTCGGGCGCATCGCGCCCGTCGTCACGGTGAGCAGTGCGGTTCGGTGACGTGACATCCGCGGACATCGAGGGGCCCGTGGTCGAGTCGATCGTCGGACACGAGTCCGATCCGGCTCTTGCAGAACACATTCACCGGCTACGGCATGATGGGATCGTCGAATACGTACATATCCCAGCGGAGGACATGGATCGGACCCGACTTCGCGTGAGTTCCGATGCCGGTCGCGGCTATCGCATCGCACTCGGTCGCGACCATCGGGTGCAGGATGGCTCGGTGCTGCTGCTCGACTCCGAGCGTGCAGTGGTGGTCCGCGCAGGGGAGCACCGAGTGCTGGTGTTGCGGGCGACCTCGGTGTCGGCGGCACTCCGACTCGGGTTTCTCGCCGGCCACCTGCATTGGAAATCCTCCATGATCGACGACATCGTCGAGGTGTCGATGGAAGGCGAGCTGGACGACTACCTGAATCGAATCGCCGAGCTCGTCGCGGCCGGATCGGTGGAAGTGCAGTCGCAGTGACTGTCTCCGAGGTGCTGATGACGCTGCGTCTGGGCGACAGTGCATTTCCCTCGGGTGGATTCGCTTTCTCGTCGGGACTCGAAGGTTCTTGTCGCGACGGATTCGTGACCGACGAGTCGGGAATGAAGGACTTCGCTCGCGAGCAGGTCATCGGGCGCTGGAACAGTGTCGATCGCCGAGTGCTGAGGGCGGCATGGCCTCACGGGGCCGCCGAGGTCGCCGACCGCCGATGCGAGGCGCACAGCACCATGTCGGTGCTGCGCGAAGCCTCGCGTCGGGCGGGGGCAGCTGTATTGGGGACGTTCGCCGCCCTCGGTCACGAGGACGTGTCCGTCTACCGTCGGTCCGTTCTGTCCGGGGCCGTTCCAGGTCATCTTCCGGTGGCCCAGGCGCTGTGCTTCCGTGCGGCTGGGTTGTCACTGGCGTCGGCGGAAACGGTCAGTGCCTGGCAGGCGGTCTCGGGGATCGCCGGTGCGGGCCTGAGGCTGGGCATCGTGGGGCACCTCGGTGCTCAGCGCATCCTGACCGATCTGGAGCCGACGATCGCCCATCTGCTGACCGACCGACCTCCCGGTGACGCGGCGAACCTGCATTCCTTCACTGCATTCGCAGATATTTCGGCTCAGCGACGAAGCGATGGCGCGCGACTGTTCGCCAATTGACGTCGATACCTCTACACGAGAACGGAATTCGAACGTGTTCCTCACTCCTACCGAGAGCGAGCGGTTGACCATCTTCACGGCAGCCGAGTTCGCCCGGCGAAATCTCCGCGACGGTGTTCGTCTCTCGCATCCCGAAGCGGTCGCGTACCTGACCGACGAGATCCTGCGCGCTGCCCGCAAGGATCTGAGCTTCGAGGAGGTGATCGATCACGCCGGTCACCTGCTCACCGCGGCGCAGGTTCAGGACGGTGTTGCGGCGATGGTGGACATGATCATGGTGGACGCGCCGTTCGCCGAGGGCACGAAGCTGATCACCGTGGTCGACCCCATCGCGCCCTCGGCGGACGATGTCGTTCCCGGCGAGATCATCGTGGCCGATCGGCCGGTCGTGCTGTTCGGCGGTTCCGAGATCACCACGGTCTCGGTCGTCAACAGGGGAGATCGCGACGTTCAGGTACGCAGTCAGACACACTTCTTCGAAGCCAACGAGTCCCTGGAATTCGACCGGCGCGCGGCGTGGGGACGCAGGCTGGCCGTCGCCTCGGGTGCGGGTGTGAGATTCGAGCCTGGAATGTCCGTTGTGGCGCGGCTCGTTCCGATCTCCGGTGACCGAGTGGTGCACGGCTTCCGGGGACTGGTCGACGGTCCGCTCGACTCGAACGAGGATGCGACGGCGGGAGCTCCCTCGTGAGCACCGACGGCATTGCGATCGACAGGGCCTCGTATGTGCGGATGTTCGGGCCGACGGTAGGAGACAGGATTCGTCTCGCGGATTCGTCGCTGTTCGTGGAAGTCGAACGTGACCTGACCACTCCGGGATACGAACTGCTGGCAGGGGCGGGAAAGAACGTACGCGACGGGGAGGGATACAGGCCGACGTCGACGGCATCGGACGGCGCACTTGACTACGTGTTCATCGGGGCTACGGTGATCGATGCCGTACAGGGAATCATCAAGGCCGACATCGGTATTCGCGGTGGCCTCATCGCCGGTATCGGCAAAGCCGGCAATCCCGACGTGATGCCCGACGTCACCGAGGGCATGGTCGTCGGACACATGACCACACCGATACCGGCAGCGGGGCTGATCGTCACGGCCGGTGCCATCGAAACCCACGCGCACCTGATCTCTCCGCAGCAGAGCGAACACGCGCTGGCTACCGGGACAACCACTCTGATCGGAGGCTCACCCGGCCCGGCGTTCGAGGTGGGAACGGGAAGTGCGCGCAATCTCGGACTTTTTCTCCAAGGTGGTGAGCACACCCCGATGAACTTCGTCGCCTTCGGCAGAGGTGCGTCCGACGAGCGAGCGGTGCTGGAATCGGTGGCAGCAGGTGCAGGCGCGGTCAAGATCCACGAGGACTTCGGTGCATCGCCCGCGGTGATCGACAAGACTCTTCGCGCAGCAGATTCGGCCGACTTCGCCGTGCACCTGCATACCGACTCGATCAACGAGTTCGGATTCGCCGAGACGACCATGAACACCATCGGCGACCGAACGATCCACATGTATCACGTCGAAGGTGCAGGCGGCGGCCACGCGCCCGATCTCATCCGATGCGTCGGATACGACAACGTGATCCCGGCCTCGACGAACCCCACCAACCCGTACACCGCGTTCGCCCTCGACGAGGGCATACCGATGACGATGGCCGCACACAACATGAACTGGCAGGCACCGGAGGACGTGGCGTTCGCCGAAGCACGCATTCGTCCGCAAACGATGGTGGCCGAGGATTTCCTGCACGACATGGGGGCGATCTCCATCTTCGGAAGCGACACACAGGGAATGGGCCGAGTGGCCGAGAACATCGCCAACTGTTGGCAACTGGCGGATGTGATGAAGCAGCGGGTGGGGCGACTGCCGGAGGAGACGACCGAGGCGGCCGACAACGAGCGAGTCAAGCGCTATATCGCAAAACTGACTGTCAATCCGGCTCTCTCGATCGGTGCCGCCGAGCACATCGGATCCGTCGAAGTGGGGAAGGTTGCCGATCTGGTCCTGTGGTCACCGGCTTATTTCGGCGTCAAACCCGAGGTGGTCATGAAGAACGGTTTCGTCGCGTGGGCGGCACTCGGCGATGCGGCAGGCAGTATTTCGCGTTCGCAACCGGTGGTGAGCCGGCCCAACTGGGGTGCGCTCGGGACAGCATCGGCCGAACTCGGAATGGTCTTCATGTCCTCCCTTGCTGTTGACGCGGGCGTCGCGGACCAGCTGGGTTTGCGCAAACGCGTCGTCCCTATCGCGTCGGTCCGCGGCCTGCGTAAGTCCGACATGGTTCGGAACTCGGCGCTCCCGGTGGTCGAGGTGGATCCGCGAACCTTCGAAGTCAGGGCAGATGGAGTACTGCTGACCGGTGAACCCGCGACCACCGTCCCCTTCTCGAGGAGGTACCTGCTCCGATGAACGCCAGACGCGCAGCACGTATCGGGATAGGAGGGCCCGTCGGATCGGGAAAGACCGCCCTCGTAGAGCAACTCATTGCCGTCTTCGAGGCTGCAGATCGATCGATCTCGGTGATCACCAACGATCTCGTCACGGCCGAGGACGCTGAACGAGTCAAGCGCAGCGGCCTTATCGACCCAGCACGGGTGAGGGCAGTGGAGGCGGGTGGATGCCCGCACACCGTGATTCGTGAGGACCCGTCGCTCAACATGGCGGCTGCCGACGAGTTGGAGGCGCAGTTTCCGAACACCGAAGTGATCCTGCTCGAAAGTGGCGGAGACAACTTGGCGTCCACCTTCTCTCGGGATCTTGTCGACTACTGGATATTCGTGATCGACGTGGCCGGCGGAGACGACATCCCCCGCAAACGGGGCCCCGGTGTGGTGCGGTGTGATCTGTTGGTGGTCAACAAGATCGATCTCGCCCCGTACGTCGGCGTGGATCTCGGGTTGCTGTTGCACGAGGCGGATCTAGTGCGTGACGGCAGGCCGATCGTGCCCACCAATGCCCGAACGGGCGACGGCATCGCCGCGGTGGTGGCGCAGCTCGATCACGACGTGTTGTTCGTGTGATCTCGCGGTCTCTGGATCTGTCGTTCGAGAGCGTGGGCGGACGGACGGTGTTCGACCGGAAGCGCTACCGCTGGCCGCAGTCGGTGGGTCGGCTGTTTCCCGGGCCACATTCCGGTTCCGGTTCGGTGATCGTGCAGAACTCGGGGGCGTCGATCCACCCCGGTGATGTGATCGAGCAACGCATCGAGGTCGGTTCGGGCGCGTGGGTTCAGGTCCTCGGCCAAGGCGCGATGCTGGTGACGGGAAAGCCTGGCTGCGCAGTGGCAACGGAGTCGACAGTGCTGCGTTTGCGAGGGGATGGTCGGTTGGTTCATCGCCCCGAGCCGAGAATTCTCATGCGGCATGCGCACTTCGTTCAAGTGACCGAGATAGAGATCGGCGACGGTTCCGCCGTCGTCGTGGACGCCTTCGTGTTGCATCCCGAACTGAGCGCGGACGACGTCGGCAGCATCAGCTCCACTGTCCTGCTCCGTTGCGTCGAGGGTGAGGAACCACTGATGGTCGACGCCCAGTTGCTCGATTCGAGCCTGTGGCCGAGCTGTCTCCGCGCGTTCGGAACCGTGTACGTCCTGGGTTCGGCCGCGACCGTGCCGTCGCCGTCGGACATGGACGGGGTTCACATGGCGGTCACAGAGCTTCCGAACGGGGTAGGCCATGCCGTGCGACTGGCCGCAGAGGAGGGCGGTGCGTTGCGGACGGCGCTCGATCGTACGGTTCGGCTGGTCCGGTGACGATCTCCTCCGGCCGTGGCTTTGTGAGCGGAAATTCGTAGTGGGCTACGAGGTTTCGCTCACCTGGATCCACCAGGGATCGGGGCGCTTGCGGTGCCATTGCAGCACGTTCTCGAGTTGAGCGGCGACCGACACCAGTAGCGGCTCGGAGGATTCGTGGCCCATCAGTTGCAGGCCGATGGGTAGGCCGCCGGCGGTGAATCCTGCGGGCACGTTGACGCTCGGCCACCCCAGTACGTTCCACGGCCAGGTGTACGGGCAGTGCTCGGTGATGACCCGATCGGTATCGGCGTTGGAGATGCCGTCGATGGCCTCGATCCGGGGCGGCGGGGTGGCCGTCGTCGGGGCGAGGACGATGTCGTACTCGTCGAAGAACCGGCCGATACGACGCCCGATGCGCGGTTCGGCGGCGCGTGCTGCGCGCAGTGGCGCTCCGGCGAGAGCCCGACCGCTCTTGGCATTGGCTCGGGTCCTGGGGTCGGCGAGAGACGGATCAGGCAGACGGTCGAGCCAGGCTGCCACACCGGCCAGTGAGCGGGGTAAGAAGTTGAGCCCCAACAACATTCCGTAAGCAGGGTCATCGACGACCACTCGGTGTCCTAGCAATCGCAGCACCGCCGCCATCTGGTACGCCGCCGCCGCGATCTCCGGATCCAGTGGTGCGGGCGTCGGGATGAAGGGCTTACGAAGGCTGAGCGCGATCCGCAACGACCCGGGGTTGCGTCCGACGGCGTCGGAAACGGTCAGCGGTATCGGCCGATGCAGATCGCCGTCATGACTACCCGAGACCACGTCGAGGAGCAGTGCCGCGTCGGCCACCGTGCGCGCGAGTGGGCCGATGACGGTGATGCCGTTGAACGCCTCGGGGTCCGGCCACGACGATATGCGTCCGCGTTGCGGCTTGATCCCCACGAGATTTGTCCACGATGCCGGGATGCGCACCGAGCCGGCACCGTCGGAACCCAGAGCGGCAGAAACCAATTCGGCAGCCACTGCGGCAGAGCTGCCACCCGAGGAGCCGCCTGGAGTGCGCTCGCGGTCCCACGGATTGCGGGTGTGTCCGAAGGTGCCGCCGGTGAACGGCCACTGGCCGAGTTCCGGGCTGTTGGTCTTTCCGACGATGACCGCTCCGGCCGCACGCAGTCTGCGCACCACCTCCGAATCCGTGGTGGCAGGTGGAAAGTCGCCCGCGCAACCGAAGGCGGTCGGTTCCCCGGTGACGTCCACGTCGTCCTTGACGGCAACGGGAACACCGAGCAGGGGAGCGGTATGGCCGCCGGCGCGCAGCCGATCTGCTTCGGCTGCCTCGGCGAGGGCGGCGTCGCGGCGCACGAGGCGGAACGCGTTGAGCGTGGATTGGCTCTTGTCGATCCGACCAAGTGATTCGGTGACCGCCTGTACCGAGGTGATGCGACCCGACGCCAGTGCGGCAGCCTGGGCCACGAGAGACGAGCGATGAAAATCCACGCCTGCACAGTATCGACTTGTTGTCAGCGCGGGAACGGTCACCGCCGCCGCGCGCGTGGGACACTGGATCACGTGAGGCCATACCGTGACAACGCAGTCGTCCTGCGCCAGCACAAGCTGGGTGAGGCCGATCGCATCGTCACGTTGTTGACCAGGGAGAACGGGATCGTGCGGGCTGTCGCCAAAGGGGTTCGCCGCACCAAGTCCAAGTTCGGTGCGCGGCTCGAGCCGTTTGCGCACATCGACGTTCTGCTCTATCCGGGACGCAACCTCGACATCGTCACCCAGGTGCACACGGTCGACGCGTTCGGCGGAGACATCGTGGCCGACTACGGTCGCTACACCACCGGTTGTGCGGTTCTCGAAACCGCCGAACGGCTGGCAGGCGAGGAGCATGCACCCGCGCAACGGCTGCATCAGTTGACCGTCGGTGCCCTGCGCGCCCTCGCGCAGCACGTCCGGCCTCCCGAGCTGGTGCTCGACGCGTATCTGCTGCGCGCGATGGGTTTCGCCGGATGGGCTCCCGCACTGACCGACTGCGCGCGGTGCGCAGCGGTAGGGCCACATCGAGCTTTCCACGTCGCTGCCGGTGGAGCCGTTTGTGTGCATTGCCGACCACCGGGCTCGGCGACGCCGTCGACCGGGGTTCTCGATCTGATGGTTGCGCTCGAGCGGGGGGAGTGGGACTACACCGTCACCACTTCCGATGCCGTCCGCAAGCAGGCCAGTGGACTGGTGGCAGCGCATCTGCAATGGCATCTGGAACGACAGTTGCGCACACTTCCGCTCATCGAACGCTCGCACCCGCATCAGGTGCCGCTGGCGCAACCTGACTCCGTGTTCGCCGACACCGTCGGGCAGGATAGGGACCGTGATTCGACGACGAGAGCCGGGGCCTCGGCCTGACGAACAGTCGGCAGTGCGCCCTCCCGATCCGCATCCCTCGGGCGCTCGGCCGCCGATCCTGCAGCCCGAACTGATTCCTCGCCATGTCGCTCTGGTGATGGACGGCAACGGTCGGTGGGCGCAGGATCGTGGTCTGCCGCGCACTGCGGGGCACGAGCAGGGTGAAGCGGTGCTCATGGACACCGTCTGTGGGTGCATCGAGATCGGGGTGCAGTGGTTGTCCGCATACGCGTTCTCGACGGAGAACTGGAAGCGCAGTCCCGACGAGGTCAAGTTCCTGATGGGCTTCAACCGTGACGTCATTCGTCGTCGGCGCGACGAGATGAACGAAATGGGCGTCCGGGTTCGCTGGGCCGGCCGTCGACCGAGGTTGTGGGGCAGTGTGATCAAGGAACTCGAAGTTGCCGAGGAGTTGACGAAACGCAACACCGTGATGACGTTGACGATGTGCGTCAACTATGGTGGGCGGGCCGAGATTGCCGACGCCACAAGGGAAATCGCACGACAGGTGGCCGCGGGCAAGCTGAACCCCGAGAAGATCACCGAGGCGACCGTCGCGAAGTACCTCGACGAATCGGATATGCCCGACGTGGATCTGTTCCTGCGTCCGTCGGGGGAGCAGCGGACGTCGAACTTCCTGCTGTGGCAGTCCGCCTACGCGGAGTTCGTGTTCCAGAAGAAGCTGTTCCCGGATTTCGACCGTCGGGATCTGTGGGAGGCGTGTATCGAATACGCCTCGCGGGACCGACGATTCGGTGGAGTCAAGTATGAGTGACAACGCGAACGGGACGCCTGACGAGGGGCTTTCGTTGCAGGCCCGTGCTCAGTTGGCGCTCTCGCAGTTCGCGACCGTCACACTCGGCGAGGAGGGCTCTCTCGGTTTCGACTACGCGGGCGCTCTGTGCTCGCTGCGTGCCGTTCGACTCTCGCCCGAGCTCGAGGTGCTCTCGCTCACTGCGGTCTTGGCCTGGGACCGGCCGCTGAAGCCTGCTCTGCACAAGAAAGTCGCCGACCGCAATGCGGATTCGCAGTTCGGCGCGATCTCGGTCAACACCCACGACAAGCTCGCGGATGTGTTGCTGCGCTACACCTTTCCCGCGAATGGCCTGGACGACGAGGCGATGTTGACGATGCTCATTCTGGTGCTCGCTGGAGTCGAGAAGGCGCGGGAGGGCCTACTACCCTGACGCGTCAGCTAAGGTTTGCCTGTACTTACTTCTGAGTAGAGGCGGATGCGATGACTGTGCGGTGGACCCGAATGCTCACGGCAGTGGCGGCGGTGATCGCTCTCGGTGTGGCCGTGACGGCGTGTTCTACTTCCGACACCGGCGACACGGCGACGCAGTCGGCGGACGGTGCATTCCCGGTTGTCATCGATCACATCTACGGCAGCACGACCATCGCCGAGAAGCCCACCCGCATCGTCACGCTCGGGGTGTCCGACGCCGATGCCGTCATCGCGCTGGGCACCGTTCCCGTCGGGAATACCGGCTACACGTTCTACGAGACCGGACTGGGTCCCTGGACCGACGAGTTGGTCGGCGACGCGCCGTTGACGCTGCTGGGCTCCGAGTCCGAGCCGAACTTCGAGCTGATCGCCTCTCTGGCACCGGATCTGATCACCGGACTCAACGCGGGCTTCGACGAGGCGACGTACGACAGGCTCAGCGGCATCGCGCCGACGGTCGCCCGACCTGCAGGATCGGCTGCCTACGCCGTCGATCGTGAGGTGGCCACCGACACCATCGCTCGCGCGATGGGTGAACGCGACCGCGGTGAGCAGTTGAACGCGCAGACCGACGATGCACTCGAGCAGGTTCGAAACGAACACCCCGAGTTCGCGGGTAAGACTGCCGCAGTGGTGCTTCCGTACGATGGCCAGTTCGGCGCATATCTGCCCGGGGACGCCCGCGGCACATTCGTCACCTCGCTGGGCTTCGAGGTCCCGGAATCGATCCGCGCCCAGGACGACGGCACCAACTTCTTCGTTCCGGTCTCGGCCGAGAACATCTCGATGCTCGACGCGGACCTGGTGCTCTATCTCGGTACCGGTGACGACATCGACGTGGTGACGGAGAACCCGATCTTCGGAACGCTCGATGCTGCGCGGCGCGACGCGATCGTTCCGTTGTCCACCGATCAGCGTGGGGCGATCACGTACAACTCGGTGCTGTCGATTCCGTTCGCCGTCGACGCATTGGTACCTCGCGTGGCCGAGGCCGTCGCCTGAGTGGGTTCACCGACCGGCAGCGCTGCACTGGCTGCAGGTGCCGAAGATCTCGATCGTGTGGCTCACGTCGCTGAAGCCGTTGGATTCGGCGACACTCTGCGACCACTTCTCGACGGTGGGCCCTTCGACCTCTACGGTGAAGCCGCACGAGCGGCACACCAGGTGATGGTGATGTCCGGAGGAGCAGCGCCGGTAGACCGACTCGCCGTTGTCGGTGCGCAGTACGTCGACCGTCCCCGCGTCGGCCAAGGTTTGCAGTGTGCGGTACACCGTGGTGAGGCCGATACCCTCACCGCGCTTGCGCAATTCGTCGTGCAGATCCTGGGCGGACTTGAACTCTTCGATGGTGTCGAGCAGATCCGAGATCGCACTGCGCTGCTTGGTGGCCCGCACTCCGACGACGACGGGTCGTCTGGGTGTGGCGGTATCGGTGGACTTGTCGGTCACAGGTTCCGGCCTTCCTCGGCGTGGGCCACGGCGTCGACGACGATGTGGGAGAGATGATCGTCGACCAACCGGTACAGGACCTCGCGTCCGTTGCGTTCTCCGCGCACCACACCCGCTGCCTTGAGTACCCGAAGGTGCTGGCTGATCAGCGGTTGCGTGACACCGAGGGCGACGACGAGTTCGTGGACGCACCGCTCGGACTCGCGCAGCTGCAGCACGATGGCGATGCGCACCGGGGCCGCGAGTGCCCGCAGGATGTCGCCTGCCGCAGCCAGAGTTTCCTTCGGCGGGATGTGAGCCGGGGGAGCGGCGGCGAACGGATCACCGGAGTGCAACGGGTGCTCCGGGTCCTGCCGGTGGGTCGAACTGGCTTCCACTGTCGAGTCCGTGGACACGGTTGCGGCTCCTTCGATTGCCGGTTCGTTGCCGGCGGACTCTCCTTGCACGAGCGACGTCATGGCACCAGGTTATTGCAGTAGTCGTTATTGCAAATCGTATTCATTGTGATATGCACAGGTGCGCATGTCAACTTCCGCACTCGACCGCTGTTCGGTTTCGCCCGCCGAGCCAGATAGTCTGATCAGGGCGAAAACCGCCCACGTCACCTCTACACGATGTAACCGAAGATGGAGAGCTCCGCCAGTGGCACCCAAGTCCAAAGTCGAAACCGTCGCCAACCTCGCCAAGCGCAGAGGCCTCGTCTACCCGTGCGGCGAGATCTACGGCGGTACCAGGTCGGCCTGGGACTACGGTCCGCTGGGCGTCGAGCTCAAGGAGAACATCAAGAAGCAGTGGTGGCGCAACATGATCACCAGCCGCGACGACACCGTCGGGCTGGATTCCTCGGTGATCCTGCCGCGTGAGGTGTGGGAGGCATCCGGCCACGTCGAGACGTTCTCCGACCCGCTGGTGGAGTCGCTGCACACGCACAAGCGGTACCGCGCCGATCACCTCATCGAGGCGTACGAGGAGAAGCACGGCCACCCGCCGGAGAACGGCCTGGCCGACATCCGCGACCCCGAAACCGGCGAGCCCGGCTCGTGGACCGAACCGCGTGCATTCTCGGGCCTGCTCAAGACCTTCCTCGGCCCGGTCGACAACGAAGAGGGCCTGCACTACCTGCGTCCCGAGACCGCACAGGGCATCTTCGTCAACTTCGCCAACGTGCTGACCACCTCACGCAAGAAGCCGCCGTTCGGCATCGGCCAGATCGGCAAGAGCTTCCGCAACGAGATCACCCCCGGAAACTTCATCTTCCGCACCCGTGAGTTCGAGCAGATGGAGATGGAGTTCTTCGTCAAGCCGGGCGAGGACGACGAGTGGCATCAGTACTGGATCGACTACCGCATGAAGTGGTACACCGATCTCGGTATCGATCCGGAGAACCTGCGGCTCTACGAGCACGCCAAGGAGAAGCTGTCGCACTACTCCAAGCGGACCGTGGACATCGAGTACAAGTTCGGCTTCCAGGGCAGTGCGTGGGGCGAGCTCGAAGGTGTCGCCAACCGCACCGATTACGACCTGTCGGTGCACTCGAAGGCGTCGGGTCAGGACCTGAGCTACTACGAGCAGGCCACCGACACTCGCTACACCCCGTACGTCATCGAGCCTGCGGCCGGTCTGACGCGTTCGCTGATGGCATTCCTCGTCGACGCGTACACCGAGGACGAGGCCCCCAACGCCAAGGGCGGCGTGGACAAGCGCGTCGTGCTCAAGCTCGATCGTCGTCTGGCTCCGGTGAAGGTTGCGGTGCTTCCGCTCTCGCGTAACGCGGACCTGACGCCCAAGGCGAAAGATCTTGCGCAGCAATTGCGTCAGTACTGGAACGTCGAGTTCGACGACGCCGGAGCAATCGGTCGCCGCTACCGTCGCCAGGACGAGATCGGCACCCCGTTCTGCATCACCGTCGACTTCGACACGCTCGACGATCATGCCGTCACCATCCGTGAGCGCGACACGATGGCGCAGGAGCGGGTGGCTCTCGATCAGGTCGAGGGTTACATCGCGTCTCGACTGATCGGCGCATAAGTACCTCGCACAGCCGACAGGGCCCGATCTCGCAATGAGATCGGGCCCTGTCTTGTCTCTCGAGAAACCTAGAAGCGGCCGCCGCCACCACCGAATCCGCCGCCACCGCCGCCTCCGCCGAAGCCCCCGCCGCCACCGAATCCGCCACCGAAGCCTCCGCCACCCCCGCCGCCGCGAAGCACACTGTTGATCAGGATGCCGCCGAGGACGGCGCCGGCGATGTTGCCTCCGCTGCTGCCGCCGCGAGGGCCGTGACGATTCTCCCAGTTCTGTACATCGGCCTGGGCGATCTGTGATGCGCGCGAGGCCAATTGGCTCGCAGCGTGAGCATGCTTGAGGGCTTCGTCGGGGTTCTCCTGGCCGAGCTGGCGAGCCGCGCCGAGGTGGCGTTCGGCCTCGGACAGGCGCGTTCTGGCGTCGGCACCCACTCCGCCGCGACGGGTCGAGATGTAGTCCGCGGCAGCGGTGATCTGCGCCTGAGCGGCCGCGATATCGCGTTCCAGCCGGGCCCGCAGTTGGTCCTCGGCAGCCTTCTCCGCCGACGCCTCGTCGACGATCTTCTCCAGTTCGGCATCGGCTTCGGCGAGGGCGGTGTAGCTGCCGAGTGGATCCGAGGATTGAGCCGTCTCCGCGTTCTGCAGCGCCGTCTGCGCCGCAGTCATGGCCGACTGGAGTTCGGCACCACCGTGTTCGGACAAACCACGTGCCTGCTCGATGTCGCGGCGAACGTCCGCGATGGCGTCGGGCAGGGTGGCGATGGCGTGCCTGATGTCATCCCGGGCGTGGTCGACGCCGTCGAGGAGGGTCTTGGCCTGGTCGACGGCTCGTTCGGCCGTCCGAATCGCGGTGACAGCAGGTCCCTGCTTTCCGGGCGGCAGTGCTGCCGCCTTACGGCCGGCCTCGATGTTGTCCTCGGCCAGCGCGAGCCGCTCCTGTGCCATCGTGACGTTGTCTGCGATGGATTTCAGTGCCGTCTCGGAGAATTCCGAATGCAGTTGATCGAGCAGTGTTTCCGATTGCGGAATCCTCACCGTCAACCCGATGATCGCCTGGGTGAGCTCGTCGAGATGGGCCTCGGCGTTCATCACGAGATCGCGGAAACCGTCGAATTCCTCCACCCGCGAATCGAGTTCGCGATCGGCCTGGCCACAGGAGGAGATGATCTCGACGAGCATCGCGCGCCGCTGATCGGGAGTTTCCGGAATGGCGTCGTCGAGGCGTTGACGGATCTCGAAGGCGGACGCGAGGGCCCGCTTGGCGTTGTCGTGGGCGGCGATGAACGGTGCGGCCGCCGAATCTCCGAACTCTCCACGGGCGAGGTTCAATTCCTCTTCACTGGCACGCACGGCGTTGTCGGTCTCGACCAGAATTTCCTTGGCCCGGGTGTCGAGGACGTCGACGGGGAAGGCGGCGAGTGCGGCCGGATCACTGGGGTCGATCTTCGCCACGGCCTCGACCTCGGCGGCGACGCGAGCCTTCTTGCGCCGGGACGAGTAGACGACGGCTCCGCCGCCGGCCACGGCCAGTGCGCCGACGCCGATCAGCAGGGGTGCCGAGGAGCCGCCGCTGCCGCTCGAGGCATAGGCGTCGCCGAGTGCACCGGCTGCCGCAATGGCCGCACCGGACCAATCTTCTTCGCGCAGTGCAGGTTCGACGTCGTCGACGCGGATCGAATCTTGCTCGGAGGTGGTGATCTGAGACAGTCCGGTGTTCACACCGAGGTAGTACGAACGGTCGACGGTCGCCACGGCGAGCAGCACGTCACGCTGACCGAGGTCACTCCTCGACGCAGTCTGCTCGGCCCAGTCGGCGGCCGACATGTTGTCGAAGTCCGCGACATAGGTGACCCACAACCGGACCTGGCTGCTGCCGTAGAGGTCGTCGATCGAGGTCTGCACCTCGGCGAGTGCATCGGGGTCGAGTGCCTGGACGTTGTCGGTGATCTGCGTGGCCAGCCGCGAGGGAGCCTCGGCGGATGCAACCCCCGGCGCGAGCAGGACCGCGGCGAACAGGGTCAAGGCACCCACAGCGGCGAGACGACGAAATCGATGGACCGAGCTTCGGACGGCTGACTTTCGAACGACTGTGGCGCTGCTGTGCCGCCGGTGTTGGACTGCCATGCGCTGAAATCTACCGGCTGGGCGGCGAGAAGATCGAGCAGGTCGATGTGGATGCATGACAGTTGTCACCTCGCAATCGTGACGGGCGAACGAGGTCGGAGCCGCTCGATCGCAGCAGAGTGATTCCCATGACCACAACCAAGGCAGTCGAACTACGGGACGTCACCAAGACCTACGGCTCGGTCCGGGCGGTCGACGGGCTCAGCCTGTCCATCGAACCGGGCGAGGTCGTCGCATTTCTCGGACCGAACGGAGCGGGAAAAACGACCACCATCGACATGATGCTCGGCCTGGCAACACCCACCACCGGCTCGGTGTCGGTGTTCGGGGGAACGCCCGCCGACGCGATCGCCCAGGGCCGTATCTCGGCCGTCATGCAGACCGGCGGTCTGCTTCGCGATCTGACCGTCCGCGAAACCGTCGAGCTCACGTCGGTACTGTTCGCCCGAACCCGGTCGGTCAAGGAGGTTCTGACCCGGGCCGGCATCGCCGACATCGGAGATCGCCGAGTGGCCAAATGCTCCGGCGGGCAGCAGCAGCGACTGCGATTCGCGCTCGCACTGCTGCCCGATCCGGATCTGCTCGTACTCGACGAGCCGACCACCGGCATGGACGTCGAGGGGCGTCGCGACTTCTGGAACGCCATCCGCCAGGACGCCAGCACCGGCCGAACGGTGCTGTTCGCAACGCACTATCTCGACGAAGCCGACGCGTACGCGGACCGCATCGTGCTGGTGCGGCACGGCAAGATCGTCGCCGACGGCAGCGCCGCCGAGGTGAAGAACCTGGCGGCAGGGCGCACCGTCACCGCCACGCTGCCCGGCGTCGACCAGTCGGTGTTGCTGGCTCTGCCGGGCGTGGACCGCGTCGACACACGCGGTGATCGGGTGATCGTGCACGGACGCGACTCCGACGCCGTGGCCCGGTACCTGCTCAACGACGCACACGCGACCGATCTGGAGATCGTCTCGCGCAACCTCGAGGACGCATTCCTCGCCCTGACCACCGACTCACAAAACGACCTCGCCGGGAGCATCCGATGACCACGACCACGCCGTCCACGACCACCCGCACACCTGCCAGAGCTGTTGCCTGGGGCGGCTTCTCGCCCACATTCCTCCGACTCGAGATCCGCAGACTCTTCCGGAACAAGCGAACTCTGATCTTCACCTTGGTGATGCCGCCGGTGTTCTTCGTCATCTTCGGCACGCAGTCCGACTACAGGACCAATTACCCTTTCGCGCACGGAAACGTCACCGGCTACATCGCCATCAGCATGGCCGTCTACGGCGCGATGCTCGCCACCACCAGTGGGGGAGCGATGGTCTCGGTCGAACGAGCTCAGGGGTGGAGCCGACAGTTGAGGTTGACCCCGCTGAAGCCGGTCGCCTACATCGTCACCAAGGTCCTCGTGGCCATGACGATGGGTGCAGCCTCGATAGTCGTGGTGTTCGTCGTCGCGAAGTTCCTCGGGGCGGACATGCCGATCTGGGTGTGGATCGTCAGCGGTCTGATCGGCTGGATCGGCTCGGCGGTGTTCGCCGCATTCGGACTGTTCATGGGCTACCTGCTGCCGTCGGAGAACGTGATGCAGATCCTCGGACCCGTGCTCGCGTTCCTGGCGTTGGCGGGCGGACTCTTCGTTCCTCTCAGTGACAGCGGCTGGTTCCCGATGCTGGCCCAGTTCACCCCGCTCTACGGGCTCGCCACCGTCTCCCGGGCCGCGTTCGCCGGCACCGAAACCGGAACGCTGCTGGTCGCGGTAATCAATCTGGTCGTGTGGGCGACGGTGTTCGTCTCGGGAGCGGCGTTGCTGTTCCGGAAAGACACCACGCGTGCCTGAGACCGAAACCACTGATCGTGTCGCCCACAGGGATACCGTGGGCGACATGACCACGTTCACCGCCGACCTGCCGGAGGGGCGGGTCTGGCGATACGGCTGGATGTTCGGAGCCATCTGGCTGATCTACCTGGTCTATCCGTTGAACGAGATTCTCGCTCTGCCCTCGGTGGCGGAACGGGTCGCCGGGATCGTTGCGATCGTCTGTTTCGGTGCGGTGTTCACGACCACCTTCTGGCGGTTCCGCAACGGCCATCGTCGAGGGAATCCGTTACCCACGTCGCAGGCATGGATCGCGCTCGCGGTGATGGTCGCCCTGACCGTCGCGATGAGTGCCCTGGTCGGAACCACCGGCTTCGGCGCCACCGTCTACATCGCCGTCCTGGCGATGATGACCCTGCCCGTCCGACACGCGTGGACGTTGGTGGCGGTGATGGTGGTGATCGTCGAACTGGCACCGCGCCTGATCTCGTCCTGGGTGCCCGACACCTTCTTCGCATTCCAACTCCTGATCAGCGCGGCCGCGGCATGGGGAATCACCCAGGTCTTCCAGCGCAATCACGAATTGGCCGTGGCCAGGCAACAACTGGCAGATCTGGCCATCGTGGCCGAACGCGAGCGCATGAGCCGGGACGTGCACGACATCCTCGGCCATTCCCTGACCGTCATCACCGTCAAGAGCGAACTGGCCGGCAGGCTCATCGAGATCGACCCCGCCCGAGCGGCCGTGGAGATCGCCGAACTGGAAACCCTTGCCCGGCAAGCACTTGCCGATGTGCGCAGCACCGTCGGGGGCATGCGTCAGGTCGACATCGGATCCGAATTGACCAGTGCGCGAACGGCATTGACCGCTGCGGGAATCGACGCCGATCTTCCCGGTGACGCCGACGTGGTGCCGCTGCGATACCGAGAACTGTTCGGCTGGGTGATCCGGGAAGCGGTGACCAATGTGGTCCGACACTCGAGCGCGCGACAATGCCGGGTGACGCTGACGGCGTCGAGCATCTCCATCGTCGACGACGGAGTGGGACCGGCAACGGAGCAGTCCGGCGGCAACGGTCTGCGTGGTCTGAGTGAACGAGTGGCCGCCGCGGGTGGTGCACTGACGATCGCCCGGGTGCCGACCGGTGGGTTCAGGGTGGAGGTACACGGTGAATAGGACGCAGGCGCAATGACGATCACACTGTTGCTGGCCGACGATCAGGCTCTGGTGCGGGGTGCGCTGGCCGCTCTGCTGGGGCTCGAACACGATCTCGAGGTCGTCGCCGAGGTGGGACGAGGGGACGAGGTTGCCGCTGCCGTTCTCGACCATCGACCCGACGTCGTCCTGCTCGACGTGGAGATGCCCGGCAAGAACGGCATAGAGGTCACCGCCGAACTGGCGCTCGTCGCCCCGCAGTCGAGAGTGCTGATCGTCACCACGTTCGGGCGACCGGGCTACCTGCGACGCGCCATCGATGCGGGTGCGTCGGGTTTCGTGGTCAAGGACACCCCCGCCAAGCAGCTTGCCGACGCCGTTCGCCGCGTACACATGGGGCTTCGCGTGGTCGATCCGACGCTGGCGACCGAAACTCTCACCGACGGCGTCTCTCCGCTGACAGCACGAGAGCAGGAGGTTCTCCGCGCGGCGGCCCGGGGCGGGACGGCAGGATCCATCGCTGCTCAGGTCCACCTCTCTGAGGGCACGGTGCGCAATCACCTGTCGTCGGCGATAGGGAAGACCGGCACCAGCACCCGGGCAGAGGCGGTCCGGGTGGCCGAGGATCGAGGGTGGCTGTAGGCCGTTCGGGGCGCGCCGTGACCATGCCGACGAGCAGGCCTGGCAAACTCGAGGGGTGAATTCAACTCTCGACCGAGATTCGTACGGCGATCCGTACGACGATCGGTATGCCACGGACCCCGGTCCCGAGCGCCTGGGCTTCTTCGGAACGCTCGGACGCTGGACCGGTCGGCTGGTCGCGGGAGTGGTCCTGATGTCGTTGGTGCTGGTCGCGGGAACAGCGGTGCGGGTATGGCAGGTTGCGCGCATCGACGACTATTCCAAGGCGGACGCCATCGTGGTGCTCGGTGCCGCGCAGTACAGCGGCACACCCTCGACGGTGTTCGAGGCGCGTCTGTCTCAGGCCGCGTCACTGTACGAACAGGGAATCGCCCCCGAGATCGTCACCGTCGGCGGCAAGCAGGAGGGCGACCTGTTCACCGAGGCCGCGTCGGGCCGCAACTATCTGATCGATCAGGGAGTTCCCGCCGACGCCATCATTGCCGTCGAGACCGGCTCGGACACCCTCGAGAGCATCGAGGCAGTGAGCAACACTCTGCGCGAACAGGGCAAGTCGTCGGTGGTGTTGGTCAGCGATCCGTGGCACTCCCTACGCACCCGAACCATGGCGCGCGACGCAGGCCTCGACGCCTGGACCTCGCCGACACGCACCGGTCCCGCCGTCTACACCAGAGAATCCCAGGCACACGGGATCGCCAGGGAGACAGGCGCTCTGCTGTGGTACCAGCTGACCCACTTCACCGCGGACTTCTCCTACACGGCAGGCCAGTAGATGACCGGCACATACTCGGCGCACGACGTCGAACGATTCGTCACCGAACCTCCCAAGACCGCAGGACTGCGGGCCGGGGCAGACAACGCCTCGCATCGAAGCGCCTTCGCGCGCGATCGAGCGCGCGTGTTGCACTGCGCCGCACTGCGCAGACTCGCCGACAAGACCCAGGTCACCGGCCCGCGAGACGGAGACACCCCGCGCACGCGCTTGACGCACTCGCTCGAAGTCGCGCAGATCGGCCGCAGCATCGCCGAGGGTCTCGGCAGCGATCCGGATCTGGTGGACCTGGCCGGACTGGCGCACGACATCGGCCACCCGCCGTACGGACACAACGGTGAACGCGCCCTCGACGAAGTGGCTCAGGATTGCGGCGGGTTCGAGGGTAACGCGCAGAACCTGCGCATTCTCACCGGACTCGAGCCGAAGATCCTCGACGCCGACGGTCGCACCGCAGGACTCAACCTGACCCGAGCCTCGCTCGATGCCGCCACCAAGTACCCGTGGATCAGGCCCGCCCCCGGCGCGAAATTCGGTGCTTACGACGACGACTCCGCCATTCTGGGCTGGGTGCGTGACGGCGCTCCGGCCAAGCACAAATGCCTCGAAGCGCAGAGCATGGACTGGTCCGACGACGTCGCGTACTCGGTACACGACGTCGAGGACGGCGTGATCGACGCTCGAATCGACCTGCGGGCGCTGTCCGATCCGATCGAGCGACGCGCCCTCGCCGAACTCGGCGTCTCGGAATTTCGCGGACTCGATGTCGACGAATTGATCGAGGCCGCAGATCGCCTGTCGAGGATGCCCGTTGTCGTCGCGGTCGGACGCTACGACGGCACTCTCGCCGCATCCGTAGCGCTCAAGCACATGACCAGTGAACTGGTCGGCCGCTTCGCCACCGCCGCCATCGAGGGCACCCACGAGAAGTACGGCACCGAGCCCTTGAGTCGCTACGACGCCGATCTGGTGGTGCCGTCGATCGTCGGCTCGGAGGTTGCGCTGCTCAAGACCATGGCCCTGCGGTACGTGATGTCCGACGCCGGGCACAAGATCCGGCAGGAGCGTCAACGCGACCGCATCCATCGCGTCGCCGAGTGGTTGATGCGCTCGGCTCCGGGCGAGCTGGACCCCATCCTGGTGCCCGCCTGGCAGCGGGCCGACAGCGACGCCGAACGGACCCGAGTAGTGGTCGACCAGATCGCGTCGTACACCGAAAGTCGACTCGAACTGATCGACAAGCGTTCGCTCGGAGCTCAGGCCAGCTGGGGCTGACCGCTCCGCGACCGAATGTGGGTAGGTCCGGATCGGGACTAGACTGCCCTTCGTGGCCGGCCGAATTCCTGAACGCGACATTGCCGCCATTCGCGAACGCACACGGATCGAAGACATAGTCGGCGACTACGTCTCTCTCAAGCGCGCGGGCGGCGACTCCATGAAGGGGTTGTGCCCCTTCCACGACGAGAAGTCTCCGTCGTTCCACGTCCGCCCCAATCACGGTCACTATCACTGCTTCGGCTGCGGCGAGGGAGGTGACGCCTACTCCTTCCTCCAGAAGATCGAGCACATCTCCTTCGTCGAGGCCGTAGAGCAATTGGCCGATCGGCTGAACTACTCGATCTCGTACGAGGGCGGAGGGCCGTCGGTTCAACGTGACCGCGGCACCCGAGCGCGCCTGATCGCCGCGAACGCGGCAGCGCAGGAGTTCTACGCGGGCAGGCTCAGCGGTCCCGACGCCCAGGCTGCGCGGGACTACCTCACCGAACGCAACTTCGACGGGCACGCTGCCCTGGCCTACGGCTGTGGCTACGCACCCGACGGCTGGGACACCCTCACCAAACACCTGCTGGGCAAGGGCTTCGAGGCCAAGGAGATCGTCGACGCGGGGCTGGCGACACCCGGCAAGCGCGGAACGCCCATCGACCGTTTCCGGCGCCGGTTGGTGTGGCCCATTCGCAGTCAGAGCGGCGATGTCATCGGCTTCGGCGCACGCAAACTGTTCGACGACGACACGATGCCGGGCAAGTACATCAACACCCCGGAAACCATGTTGTACAAGAAGTCTCAGGTGCTCTTCGGTCTCGATCTCGCCCGCAAGGAGATCGCGAAGTCGCATCAGGCCGTCATCGTCGAGGGATACACCGACGTGATGGCGATGCACCTGGCCGGCGTCAAGACTGCGGTGGCGTCCTGCGGAACCGCATTCGGCGAGGACCACCTGGCGATGCTGCGTCGACTGATGATGGACGACAGCTACTTTCGCGGCGAGGTGATCTACACCTTCGACGGCGACGAAGCCGGCCAGGCCGCGGCGATGAAGGCATTCGAGGGTGATCAGAAGATCGCCGGTCAGACGTTCGTCGCCGTCGCGCCGGACGGAATGGACCCGTGCGACCTGCGTCTGAAGTCCGGCGACAACGCCGTGCGCGATCTCGTCGCCAGACGCACCCCGATGTTCGCTTTCGTCGTCAAATCGCTGCTGCGAGAACATGACCTGGACACGCCCGAGGGTCGCGTCGAAGCATTGAAGCGAACCGTCCCCGTGGTAGCCCGTATCAAGGACGCGTCGTTGCGGGACGAGTACGCCCGTCAGCTCGCCGGGTGGACGGGCTGGGACGACACCGCGATGGTGCTCGCCCGAGTGCGCGACGAGGCGAAGAAGGGTGCCCGGGGCGACATGAGTGGCAAACGCGTCCCGTTCGAGAAGCGTCAGGCCGCTCCCGTGGAGGCCCCCACGGGACCTCCGCGTCCCAATCCCACCGATCCGTCTCTGTGGCCCCAACGGGAAGCCCTCAAGGCGGTTCTGCAGATGCCTGCGATGGCGGGCACGGTCTTCGATTCTCTCCCGCCGGAGAGCTTCCACCACCCGGCGTACTCGGCCGTGCGTGACGCAGTGGCCGCCGCCGGTGGCACCGCGGCAGGCTTGGGCGGAGGGGAGTGGGTCGACGCCGTTGCCAAACAGGCCAAGGACGCCGTTGTCGTGTCGTTGGTGACGGAGTTGGCCGTCGACCCGATGCGCGTGGCCGACGACGCTCTCACCCGCTACATCTCGGGTGTACTCGCGCGGCTCCAGGAAGTGTGGGTCGGCCAGCAGGTGGCCGAACTCAAGTCGAAACTGCAGCGCATGTCACCGGTGGAGAAGCCCGACGACTACAACGCGTTGTTCGGCGACCTCATCGCCCTCGAGCAGTACCGCCGCAGCCTGCTCGAGCTCGCCGTCGGAAGCGTGGCCGAGGTCGGTTAACGCCGAAGCTGATCGCGCGGAACGAAGACCTGGGTCTCGTCGTCGATCGGCTGCATCGGTTCCAGGCGCGGCTGGGTGTTGAGGGAATCGGACAGCTTCTGACGGCCGACCTCGATCGCCTTCTTGGTGGCCGGGCTCGACGCGACGGCGCTCGCCGTCTTGCGAATCTGCTCGTACCGGCCACGTCCTGCCTTGGCACCGAGCACATACGCAGCTCCAGCCGCCAGTACCAAACGAATCATCAGTAGGTCCTTCCCTAGAGCGTGCGGCTGTTCTTCCATCTTGCCCGACGAACCTCGAGCAGGGCGATTTGGTACTCAGCAGGGGGTGTGCGCTATTGTTTCCAACGGCTCGCACGAGAGTGTGACGCCGCGAGGTAATCCCCCATAGCTCAATTGGCAGAGCATTCGACTGTTAATCGAAGGGTTCCTGGTTCGAGTCCAGGTGGGGGAGCGCAGTCCCCGTCCGGTTCTCCGGGCGGGGATTTTTGCTGTCCGGAGTGCGCCGTGCGGCCCCCGGCGCGGCCTGTGAACGTACCGGACATGTGTTACCGAGAGTTCGAGTTAGTTAACAGATCGTGACCGTTATTTCTGTATATCGATTGAATGAATCCCCCCGATGGATGCGGATTTTGTCGGTCCCTCGCGACATACTGAACGAGCGATCCCGGTGGCTCAACAGTGCTATAAAAAAACCGGGTCGGTCGGTTTTAAGGGGCTTCATGAGTTTGAGTTACGCAGCTACCGTTCCACGTCACCTCGTGCATCGGCGGTCACCGGGCGATGTTCTGTTGACCGATTACGAGACGGTGGACGGTACCCATCGGGCGGCGGTGCAGTTCCCCACGTCGCATCGCATGTTCGCGCCGGTCCGTCGGACCCACGACTCCTTGATGGTGGCCGAGGCTCTCCGCCAGGCAATCAGCCTCTTCAGCCATGTCAACCATGGCGTGCCTCTCGATCACGTGGTGTTCATCGCGCACTCTCGGTTCGAGATCATCGACCCCCTGTCGGTCGACGACATCGACGATTCTCTCGTCGCAGAATCGATCACCACCGACGTGAGGTTCGACGACGAGTCGCTGGACAACATGAAGCTCTCGGCCCGACTCCTGAACGGCAACCACCTCGTGGCGTCGGGGACGGCATCCGTGCGGACCATCGGACCCGAGGTCTATCCGCAGTTTCGCAAGTCGACCAGTGCCGACCCCCACTTCCGTTTCCTGCCGGCCGGAACCGAGGTGGTCTCGCCGTCCTCGGTCGGACGGCTCGATCCGTCCGACGTGGTCCTGGCACGGCACACATCCGACGGGACCATCGTCGTCGCGCCGGATCCGCGCAACCTGGCGATGTTCGACCATTCGGTCGAGTATCTGCCGGGCGTCACGATGCTCGAAGCGGCCCGTCAGGCTCTGCGCTTGGCGACCGGAACACCGGCGCTGGATTTCACCTCGTGCGAGGTGCGGTTCATGGGTTTCGCCGAGTGGACCAACCCGTGCTCGGTGATCGTCGACACGGACTCCACCGACGGCGTCTTCCGCATTCAGTTCGAGCACGACGGCGAGGTGCTGTCGGCGATGTCCGTCACGGCGACGTCCGAACCGTGGTTGGCCCCTACCGATCGCTCCAGTCGATAAGGGAGCCTTCGGCAACTGTCAACGCCCGCGGGAGGCGTCGGCGCGGCACCACCGCGGGTAGCAACATCTGCCACATCTCGGTCAGCCTTTGCTGTAGATCGGCGCGTCCGGTCAACATCTCCGACACCGTCTGCACGCCGGTGAACGACGCGACGATGTATCGACCGATCGTGAGTGCGTCCATACCGTCGACGATGTCGCCCTCGGCCTGAGCACGTGCGGCCAGATCGCCCATCGTGCCGACCCAGTCCTCGAACGCTCGCGCATTGGGGCTGCCCACTATGGCCGACTCCAGGGTCAACCGCATACCCCCGCGGGCGATCGATTCGGTCTGCAGTTGGCGTCCCAACTCCTTACTCACCAGGATCAAGGCGTCCAACGCTTTCGGCGTCTGCTCGATGACGATGGCGCTCGCACTCGCCGCCATGGCCAGTTGCGCGTCGATCACTGCCTGCGCCAGATCTTCCTTGGACGAGAAGTGGAAGTACATCGCGCCTTTGCTGACCCCGGCATGGGCAATGATGGTGCTCAAACTTGCTGTGCCGTAACCGAACTTCTCGAAACTGGCCGCGGCCCCTTCGAGTACGGCCTGCCTGGTGGACGCTGCACGCTCCTGCATCGGTAGACAATAACTGTTGCCCGGGTTCGCGGCACGGCGGCACAAGGACGTTCGCGCTGCGAATTGATGGCACGCTGAGGCAATGGTCAACACGAGTGCAGGAATTCTGTTGTATCGCGTCGGAGCAGACGGTCCCGATGTCCTGATCGCTCACCCCGGCGGACCGTTCTGGGCTCGTAAGGACGACGGAGCCTGGTCGATCGTCAAAGGGCTGATCGCCGACGGTGAAGACCCCTGGGCGACGGCGCAGCGGGAATTTCGCGAGGAGGTCGGGGTCGACGTTCCGGCTGGGGAACCGGTCGACCTCGGCACCGTCACCCAGCGGGGCGGGAAGATCGTCACCGCGTTCGGCGTCGAGGCCGATCTGGATGTCTCGAATGCGGTGAGCAACACATTCGAGATCGAATGGCCCCCGAAATCCGGTCTCATGAAGTCTTTTCCCGAGGTCGACCGCATCGAGTGGTTTCCGCTGGCGCACGCGAGAACGAAGTTGCTCGCCTCGCAGCACCCCTTCCTGGATGCGCTGGAGGCGGTCGTCGAGGCACGGTAGTTTCGGCGTGGGTTCCCGGGGTATCCACCGGCCGGAAATGACGAGGGTCGCGGATACAGGGTGGGAAATTGATCATGACGTCGACGGGTACGGCAGGCGCGACTGCTCACGCGGAGACTGCTCTCGTGGAGACCGTGTGGGGCGGCCGAATAGTGGCGTCGGCGTTCGTGGTCTTGGCCACAGGGCTGTCGTGGGTCTTCGTCGCGACGGCAATGATCGGACAGTGACCGAGGATCGGTCGGCCGACACTGCTCCGCGACAACGACGAAGGACAACACGGTGACCGACGGCATTGCCTCTGCAACTCCACCAGCCACAGAGGTGCCCGCACGGGCATGGAAAGCGCTCGTGGTTCTGCTGCTGGGCATGTTCATGGCACTGCTGGACACCACCATCGTCAACGTGGCACTACCGACGATCAGCACCACGTTGGACGCGTCGGAATCGGTTCTGTCGTGGATCATCTCGGGGTACGCCCTCGCCTTCGGATTGGCTCTCATCCCGGCGGGCAAGGTGGGCGACCGGATCGGCCACAAATGGGTCTTCTTCACCGGACTCGCACTCTTCACCCTCGCAAGTTTCGCGTGCGGTCTGGCCCAGGACGATCTGCAACTGGTCGTCGCGCGAGTCGTGCAGGGCCTGGCGGGCGGCATGTTCGTCCCAGCAGTCACCGCGTTCATTCAGCTGTTGTTCCCAGGGCCGGTGCGGGGCAAGGCATTCGCCATCATGGGTGCGGTCATCGGAGTCTCGACTGCGCTCGGACCGATCGTCGGTGGCCTGATCATCCAGGCCTTCGGCGAGGAGAACGGCTGGCGTCTCGTCTTCTGGGTCAACCTGCCGATCGGAATCGTCGGTCTCGTTGCGGCCGCAGTGCTGCTCCCGAGCAAGACCGATGCCGAGCCGGCGGCCCGCCCCGGAATCGACTGGCTCGGACTGGTGCTCATCTCAGCAGGTCTCATCGCACTGCTCGTTCCGCTGATCGAGGGCCAGGAATTGGGCTGGCCCATGTGGACCTACCTGACGATCGCCGCAGGACTCGGCCTCATCGCCCTGTTCGGCTGGTGGGAAGTGATTCGGACCGGCCGCGGACAGAATCCGTTGGTGCCACCTCGATTGTTCACCCGTCCGGCGTTCACCGGAGGAGTGATCCTCGCGCTGGTCTACTTTGCCGCCTTCACAAGCATTTTCTTCACCATCTCGCTGCTGTGGCAGACCGGACTGGGCAACACGGCACTGGCATCGGGCCTGGTATCCATACCGTTCGCGATCGGCAGTATCATCGCCGCCTCGCAGAGCAACAGGCTGACGATCCGTCTCGGCCGCACCGTTCTGATACTCGGGGCGTCGCTCGTCTCCATCGGGCTGATCTGGCTGTGGATCATCCTTGCGACCAGCTCTGCCGACACGATCTCGCACTGGACGCTGTTGGTGCCACTGTTCATCGCGGGTCTGGGCAACGGTGCGTTCATCGCACCCAACGCGCAGTTCATCGTCGCCACCGTCGATCGCGACGACGCGGGAGCCGCGAGCGGAGTCATCTCCACCATGCAGCGCGTCGGCTCGGCGATCGGAATTGCCGTCATCGGCAGTGTCCTGTTCGGCAGTTTGGACATCACCGGGCCCGACACCGTCGGATCGGGCTTTCTGCACGGCGCGGCGATGGCAATGGCAGTCAGCGCAGCATTCAGTGTGGTCGCACTGGCTTTGGTGTTCGCGCTCCCCAAGAAGGTCCAGAGCGCGCACTGAGCGCACAGCTCAGGACTTCAAGCCCTTGCTGTGCCGATCGACCACGGTTGCTGCAAGGTCGGCGATCTTGACGTTCAGGTCCTGAGAGGACTTGCGCAGTAGGGCGAACGCCTCGTCGCCGGACACATCGTGCAGAGCCATGATCAGGCCGATCGCCTTGCCGATCTCACGGTTGCTCTCGAGTCCGTCACGCAGAGTCGACGCCTCCTGACCGTTCATGACCGCAGCAACGGCGACGGCCGTGAACGCCGTCAGAATGATTGCCTTGCTCGCGCTGTCGGCGTCGAACACACCCGGCTTGTCGGTGAACAGGTTGAGCGCGCCCACCTTCCGATCGTCCACCTTGAGTCGAAATCCCATGGCACCTCGCACCGGCGTGCGGTTCAACACACCGCGGGCCATCGCGGGCCACTGCGTCGGTGTTCGGAAGTCGGACTCGAGCTGCGCTGCCTCGCTGGTGATCGCGTCGAGACACGGGCCTTCGCCGGTGGCGCGCTCGATATCGTCGACGACACGAGCAATGTCGTCCGAGGCCGCGACCGTGACGGGCTTTCCGTGGCGCATCAGCATCAAGCTCGCGTGATCGCAGTGGGGAACAATGAGTACGGCGGCGTTGCAGATTGCGGTGTAGATCTCTTCCGCGCTGCTGCCTCGATACACGATGTCGGCCAGCGCGGCGAACACGGTGGCCGGATCGGTCGCCGGGCCGTCGGTGGAGCCTGCAGGAACGGCTGGAGGTCCGCTCAGCTGCGAATCGTCGTTCATTGGTTACTTCCGTCCAGTGTGTGAGCATCGAGTGACCGGAACTCGAGGTGCATCAACCGTACCGTCATCGGATGGGGTGCCCGATAGGACGGGTCTCGGCAGTAGCCTCGACTCGTGAGCGATGCGCAAGAATCCACCGGTTTCGAGTACGGCCACGACGGTCCGAAGTCGATCGTGGTGGGGGTCGACGGTTCCGATTCCTCCTGGCGTGCCGCTGCCTATGCAGCAGGACTCGCTCGCAGGCAGCGGTCGCTGCTGGTGCTGGTGTACGTACAACCCATTGCGACGGCGTCGTGGGGCCAGGCCGGCATCTCACTCGTCGAAACCGGTCAGCAGATCGCCGACGAGCTACTCGACTACGTCCGAACCTCTGCTGCCCGATTCGGGGATCGGGAGCACGTGCGGTGGGAATTCCGGACCGCGCAGGGTGACCCGTACAACGGGCTGATCGCCGTGGCAGAACAACTGCGCACCGACGCCGTCGTGGTGGGGGCGTCCGAGACTGCGGGCCACCGAATCGCCGGTTCGGTGGCGGTGCGGTTGGTCAAAGCGGGCCGCTGGCCGGTGACCGTGGTGCCCTGAACGATCCGAAATCGAGCCTGTCTGCCGTCGGCCCTGTAAAAATAGGCAGTCACCTCGTCGGATGCGAGGCGCACGTGGTGCCGTTCTCGAGGATCCGAGGAGTTCCATGGCTGGGCTGTCGCGTCGACAATTCATAGCTCGAGTGGGGGCGCTGGCCGCGGCCTGGGGAATCGCGCCCCACGTGCTGGGTCAGGCTCTCGTTGCGCACGCCCAGCCTGGGGAAGCGGGCGAGACAGGAACGCTCGCGCAGACGATCCTGCGGTCCTCGACCGGCCCGGGGAAGTACCGCGTACTCGGTGCCGGACCGGGGGAGCCCTACGTTGCTCGCCTGGATGTTCTCGGACGTGCGCCGAGTCCGTCGAGGGTGCAGTCGCGACGGTCGTTGCTCTACCTCGGACACCTGTCGGACATGCACGTCATCGACGCGCAGTCGCCCGGCCGGATCGAGCCGATGATCGTCTCCGACCACGCCGCCTGGGGCTCGGCGTTCCATCCGCAGGATCCGCTCACGGTGCACGTCACCGCGGCGATGGTGAAGGCCTTCGCGGACGCGCGGATCAGCCCGGTCACCGGCGCACCGATGGGCGCAGCAGTGGTCACCGGGGACAGTGCCGACATGCATTCACACCTCGAATTGCGTTGGTACATAGATGTCCTCGACGGAGTTCCGGTTCGGCCGACGAGCGGGGACTCGAACGTCTTCGAGGGTGTCCAGGCTTGGCCGGAGGCGCAGTGGGCCTACCGGCCCGGTGATCCCTCCGGAGGGTCGTTCGGCGACTACGGATTCCCGACGCTTCCCGACCTACTCGAGCAGGCAATGTCGGGAACCGTGGAATCGGTGGGGCTGCCGGTGCCGTGGTACTCGGTGTACGGCAACCACGACACGCTGTTGCTCGGCACCTTCGATCTGTCCTCGCAGCTGCACGCGCTCGCCGTCGGTGGACGCAAGGCCTACACGCTCGAGGCGACGGCCACCTCGGCCCTCGCCGGCTACGCGTCGACGGCGAGTCCGTTGCAGCGAATGGTCGACGCGCTCGGCGTGGGATCCGGTGCGCGACCGGGGTTTCGCGCGGTGTCCGCCGACCCGGCGCGCTACCTGTTCGAGCAACGCGAGTTCATGGCGGAGCACTTCGAGACCACTCCGACGCCGGGTCCGATCGGGCACGGCTTCACTCAGCACAACCTCGACTCCGGCGAGACGTGGTGGACGGCAGACCCCACCCCGAACATCCGCACGTTCGGGCTCGATACCTGCAATGCCGTCGCCGGCCCCGACGGTGCGGTGCCCGAGGACCAATTCGACTGGCTCACCGGGCAATTGGAGCAAGCGCAGGCCGAGAACAAATTGGTACTCATCTACACCCACCACAACAGCCTGACGTTGGAGAACCGAGCGCAGAGGCCAGGGCAGTCGGTAAAGCTCTACGGCGCAGACGAATTCATCGACCTGCTGTTGAAATATCCGGTGGTGATCGGCTGGCTGAATGGCCATACCCACCAGAACCAGATCCTGGCGCATTCGAGCGGCGGACGCGGATTCTGGGAGATCACCACCGCGTCGTGCATCGATTTCCCGCAGCAGCAGCAGGTGGTCGAGATCGTCGACAACCGGGACGGAACGCTGTCGCTGTTCACCACGGTTCTCGATCACGCGTCTCCGGTCACGCCCGGAAACAGCGGAAGCTACCTGGATCTGGCGTCCCGTAGCCGTGAGTTGGCGGCCAACGACTGGGCCGAAAATCCGCTGATGCGGCGAGGGTCGCGTCTGGATCGCAACACCGAGCTGCTCCTTCCGGCTCCGTTCGACCTGAGCACCATCACCGACGCCGCTCTCGAGAAGCAACACCTGGAGGAGCACGCCAGACTGATCGCCTACGAGACGAGGCAGCCCCGATGAACAGTGTTCGCAGGAAAATTCTGCTCCTGTCTGCGGCGGTGGTGTGCGCGGGGTGCTCGCAGACCGCTGCACTTGCCCCGGTCGGCGGAGCCGAGCTCGGAAATCTGCGCTACGCAGTGAACGACGTCTTGTTCGAGAAGGGAATCGAGATACTGGTCGCGCCCGTCTGCTCGGGTAGCGGAGCAGACATCGAATGTGCAGGGGAGACAACCGACAACGAGGCGATCACCGGATCGGCAACGTCGGACGACGCGAGCACCGTCGAGATCAAGGTCGGTACGGAGGTCCTCTACTCGGGATCGGTGCAGGACGTGCTCGATCGCAATTCGACGGTCGGTGCGCCGTGAAGGGGAGTGTGGTGCTCGTTGCCGTGGTGGTCGTGTCTGCACTGATACAGGCGCTGACTGTGGTGGGGGATCCGGTACCCACGTCCTCCCTGGGATTCGCGGGGTTGGTTGCGGCCTCCGCCGCGGCAGTGGTGATCGCACTGTGGATCACCGCATCGACGGCACTCGACGTGGTGGACGGCAATGCGCTCGGTGCACTGAGTCGGGCGTGGCGACGGCCGCGGGTTCTGGTGTGGTGTGTGGTCCTGACTCTGGTGGCCGTTGCGCTGGCAGTACTTTTCCCGCTGCTTCCGGTCATCGTGATTCTGGTTGCGCTGCTGATCCTTCCGGCCGTGGTCGACGGCGAGCGAAATCCGTTCCGCGCTGCACTGTGCACAGTCAGACGGTCTCCGGGGCGTTGTGCAGTCGCAGCGGTCGTCACGATCCTGGCCTATGTTCTCGGCTGGCTTGTGGCACTGGTACTGGGTTTCTTCGTCACCGGCGTGGTCGCGGCGTTCATTACTTGGCTGTGGTTCGGGGCGAATGCTGCTGCGCTGCTGGTCTATTGGTCGCGGCTGTACCGAAGTGCAGCGCTGACCTGACCGCTTTCGACGCCCTCAGCCGCGGGCTCGTCGACCGGCGGCGGCCTCGGCGACGATGTGCGCGATTCGAGCTGCGCGAGTGTCGTCTCGCACGGCGCTGACGACCCACCACAGCATTTGCTTACGAGCGCTGGGCGGACATCCGTCCCAGTTGCTCCGAGCCTGGGGGTTTGCATCCAGCGCTGTCGCCAACTCCGGTGGTTCTTCGAGGTCTTCGACCTGATCGGAAATCGTCCACCACCCGTTGGATTTCGCCGCAGCGATGGCGCGGCGACCCGCGTCGGTCATGAGGCCGCGGTCCTCCATGTCGGCGGCGCGCTTCCGGTTCAGACGGGTCCACTGGCTCTTGGGTCTGCGCGGCGTGAAGAGTTGCAGGCTGCGCTCCTCGTCGAGGACGGTGTTCGTGGAGTCGATCCAACCGAAGCAGATGGCTTCCTCGACGGCTTCGGGATAGGGGCAGCGTGGTCGGTCGGTGGTGGTGCGCCATGAGCACAGCCACACACCTCGGGTCGAGGTGTGATTGTCGGCCAGCCAGGTTCGCCACTGCGCGCGAGTCTCGGTGTGCGTGATCGGGTAGTCGAACTTCCACGTCGGTGGGTGGTCGGACGCAGGCAGCGAAGATCCCGAAGCAGTCACGTCTCGCTCCATCGACTCTTCGTGGTGTTGCGCACCGAAATCATGCATTTCTACAGTGTGCCCACAATCGAGGACATCCGATGTCCGCAATGGGGTTGAGGTGTTCTTGGAACGGCACGACCACCAGGGTCCGGCTGTGTTGGCACCGTGGTGGGGCGGGCGGGGCTCGAACCCGCGACCAATGGATTATGAGTCCACGGCTCTAACCGACTGAGCTACCGCCCCATGCCCGTACCAGGTACGAGCCTGCAGAATCGTACAGAATCCCGCCGCCCGGGCGGTGCATCGGGGCGCTATTTCGCCCTCACCTGCACCGGAACCCCGTTGAGGATCGCATTGGCCGAGACGGCGTCGACGCGGCCCGGGTCGGTGATGTCGTTGACGCTGGGACCCGTCACCGTCGTGGCGACGGACAGTTCCACGCCGGGGCGCTGATGCCCGAAGCCGTGCGGCATGCTCACCACACCCGGCATCATCTTCTCCGACGCCGCCACCTCGATGTCGACGGTTCCGGCGGCGGAGGTCACCGACACCATCGCCCCGTCCTCGATGCCGCGGTGTTCCAGGTCGTCCGGGTGGGCCAGAAGCTGATGTCGCGCTTTGCCTTTGGTGAGCCGGGCGGTGTTGTGCATCCACGAGTTGTTGCTGCGCAGGTGTCGTCGACCGATCAGCAACAGTTCGTCGCCGGTCGCAACGGCGCTCGAGTGCATCAGGTCCACCAATGCGGGAAGTTCGGCAACGACGATGTCCTGAATCAGCTGTACTCGCTTGTCGCGCGTCTTCAGCTTCTGCGGGAAGCCGGGCCGCAGTGGTCCGAGATCGACACCGTGTGGGTTGGCTCGAAGCTTCTTGAGCGACAGTCCTTTTCGTTGGCTGCGGAGCAGGATGTCCAGGGTGCGGGCGGGGGACAGTCGCAGGCGCGCTTCTCCGATCACGCTCTTCGGAGTCAATCGTGACTTCAGTCGACCGATCGTCGAACCGGCCATCCGGCTCTTGTAGCGGAGCGACAGGTCTCGGAAGATCTCCCAATCTTGCTTTGCCCCGGCCTTCTTGGGCACCACCGCGGGCGTGTACTTGGCAGTGTTGTGTACCGCGAAGGAGTTGAAGATCAGGTCGTAGTGGTCACGTTCGAGAGACATTGTCGGCGGCAGAATCACGTGTGCGTGACGCGAGGTCTCGTTGATGTAGAAGTCGAACGACACCATGAAATCTAGACCCGCGAACGCGTCGTTCAAGGTGGTGCCGCCGGGCATCGACAGCACCGGATTGCCGGACAGGACCGCCATCGCGCGGATCTGATCCTTGCCCTCGGTGGTGATTTCGTCGACGAGCGTCGAGCAGGGGTATTCGCCTGCGAACTCGGGTAGGTCGCGAACGCGGCTGCGCCACTTGTCGAAATGACCGCGGCCGACGATGCCCTGCTTGATCAGATCGATCGCAGGATCGGTCACCATGGCACCGCCAGGTCGATCGAGATTTCCCGTGATGATGTTCAGTACCTGAATCGCCCACTGGCACACGGTGCCGAACTGCTGGGTCGAGACCCCCATTCGGCCGTATGCCACCGCTGACTTTGCCGAGGCGAAATCACGTGCCAAGGTCGAGATCTCGTCCGCAGCAATCCCCACGACCGGAGCAACGGATTCGGGAGTGAACTCGGCGACGAGGTCTGCGAGGCGATCGGCCCCGTCGATGTAGTCGGCCACGCGGACGGTGCCGTCGGCGACGATGGTGTGGATCATCGCGAGCAGTAGCAGTGCATCGGTGCCGGGGCGAACGAAGAAGTGCGTGTCTGCAATATCCGCGGTCTCGGTCTTGCGCGGATCCACCACGACCAGGCGTCCGCCCCGTTTACGCAGTGCCCGTGCTCGTTTGGCGAAATCGGGGACGGTCATCATGGAGCCGTTCGACGCCATCGGGTTGCCGCCGAGGACGAGGAAGAAGTCGGTTCGATCGATGTCCGGGATCGGCAGCAGCAGTTGATGCCCGTACAGCAGGTGATCGACGAGCTGGTGCGGTAACTGATCCAGCGAGGTCGCGGAGTATCGATTGCGCGTCCGCAGGAGCGAAGTGAAGGGAATGCCGTGGGTCATCGCACCCATCGAATGCACGTTGGGGTTGCCCTGATAGATACCGACCGCATTGCGGCCGTACTTCTCGCGCGTCGAGATCAGACCGTCGATCACGAGGTCGTATGCCTCGTCCCAGCCGATCTTCTCCCACTTCTCACCCACGCGTTTGACCGGTGTGGTGAGTCGATCGGTATCGGCATGCAGGTCGATAAGCGACAGAGCCTTCGGGCAGATGTGACCGCGCGAGAGAGGGTCCTTCTCGTCACCGCGGATGGCCGTCACCGCATCGTTCTCCACCGTGAACTCGAGCCCACAGATCGCTTCGCACAGATTGCACGAGCCATACACAACCGACATCGCATTCCTCCCACTCATGTGCTGCGAGCGTAGCCCGGCGGGGGACCGGGGCACCGTCATCGACCGACAATTAGGCTCGTGAATCGTGACCACCCTCGATCTCACGGCCTCCTGGCCCGTCGACCATGTCAGTGCAGCAGTCGTCACCGCCTCCGGAGTTCGTGAGGAGGTCGGCGACACCGATCGCGTCTACGAGTTGGCCTCGGTCACCAAATTGCTCAGCGCGTACGCAGTTCTCGTCGCCGTCGAGGAAGGTGCGGTGGAGCTCGATCAACCCGCAGGGCCGGAAGGGGCGACGGTGCGTCACCTGCTGGCGCACGCGTCGGGACTGGCGTTCGGCGACCGCACGGTCCAGGCACCGGCCGGTACCAAGCGGATCTACTCGAGCGCCGGGTTCGAGGTGCTTGCCGAACTGATCGAGACCGAGGCAGGCATCGCCTTTCCCGACTACCTCGACGAGGCCGTGTGCCGGCCACTGCATATGACGAATACCGCGTTACCGGGATCGGCAGGCCACGGTGCGAGCTCCACCCTGGCCGACCAGAAGAAATTCGCGGCCGAGCTGTTGGAACCGACGCTCCTGGCGTCGCAGACCCTCTCGTCGGCGACGGCCGTGCAGTTCCCCGGTCTCAACGGAATCGTGCCCGGATACGGATCGCACAGGCCGTGCGACTGGGGACTCGGGTTCGAGCTGCGCGGAGAGAAGACCCCGCACTGGACCGGAAGTGACAACTCGCCGGTCACGTTCGGGCACTTCGGGCAGGCCGGAACGTTCCTGTGGGTGGACCCGTCCGTGCGGACGGCATGCGTGGTGTTGACCGACCGGGCCTTCGGAGACTGGGCGAAACCGCTGTGGCCCGAACTCTCCGACGCTGTCCTTGCAGGGTGAATACCGACCGTTCACAGATTGCACTGGCGCAACAGGGGTAACTCGGGGCACACTAGTACACATACGTGTTGATTCACTGCAGCCAGTCGAAGCATGTCGAGGTCGTTGGGGAAGACGTCCCTCGTCGAAGCTGGAGGTAGTGCAATGCGTGGATCGAATCAATTCGCAGAAGCGACGTCGGGTGTCGTGTACATCCACTCGTCGCCCGCTGCGTTGTGCCCGCATGTCGAATGGGCGTTGTCCGACGCCCTCGATTGCCGTGCGAATTTGAAGTGGTCTGCGCAGCCGGCCTCCGACGGGCAGCTGCGCGCCACCACCGACTGGATCGGCCCGGTCGGCACCGGAGCAACCCTCGCCGGCATCCTGCGCTCGTGGCAGATGCTGCGCTTCGAGGTGACCGAGGACCCCAGCGAAGGCGTCGACGGCGAACGGTTCTCGCACGTACCCGGTCTGGGGCTGTGGCGCGGATCGACGAGCGCGAACGGCGATGTGGTCCTCGGCGAGATGCGACTGCGCGCCCTCATGGAGAACAACCAGGGCAACCTCACCGCGGCCGTGGAGCACGCTCTCGGTTCGGACTGGGACGCCGCCCTCGAGCCGTTCCGCACCGGTGGTGCCGGAGCCGAAGTGACGTGGTTGAGCCGCAACGTCGGCTAGTCGTGGGAGTTGCTGGGGGTTCGGTGTAGCGGTAGTTTCGCGTGCGTGCCTGGGGTAGGCATGTGGGAACGACCGTGGAGTGGTGAGTTCGATGTTGTCGACCGGAAAAGTGATTCGATTCGACGAGTTCAAGGGGTACGGATTCGTAGCGCCGGACGAGGGCGGCGAGGACGTGTTCATCCACGTCAACGATCTGGACTTCGACAAAAGGCTGCTGGCACCGGGGGTTCGCGTCGAATACGTCGCCGTCGATGGCGATCGCGGCCTCAAGGCCACCCAGGTACAGATAATCGACGGTCCCGCATCGACCGCGCTGGTGACTCGACGCAAGCCCGACGTGCCGTTCCACGACGTTCCGATCAGCGAACACGAGCAGATCGAAGACGTCATCTGCGACGTGCTGTCCGAGGCGGACTTCACTGCCGAAGTGACCGAGGCACTCCTGACGGCCAACGGAACCGTGACGGCAGCGCAGATCCTCGACATCCGATCAGCGATGCTACGAGTGGCTCACGACCACAAGTGGATCGAGAATTGACCGACGCGTAGCCGCTTCATCTCGCCCTGGAGCCCGTTCGGTTCCGGATGAATGTGGCTCTGTTAGGCACTCAGAAGGCCTCGGAGTCGCATTGTGCCACACCGTGAATGGACCATTACATACGTCTGGGCGGTGCAAGGGTCCATTCACGCGGCCGGGGGGCGGGCGAACAATGGGGGCGGCCTGATCGGGGAGTGCGGAGAGCCTCCCGAGTGATCAGAGCGGAATGTTCTTGTGGTTGCCGCGGGCCGCGGGGGCAGCAGCGAGGGCTTTGGCGACGGTGCTGCGGGTTTTGCTCGGCTCGATGACCTCGTCGACGACACCGATGGCCACGGCACGCTCGACGCCACCGGCGATGTTTTCGTGCTCGACCGTGAGGCGATCGTGCAGCGCCTCACGCTCCTCCTCGGGAGCGGCCGCGAGAGCCTTCTTGTGCAGGATGCCGACGGCGGCCTTCGCGCCCATCACGGCGACCTCGGAGCCGGGCCAGGCGTAGACGGCGGTGGCACCGAGTGCGCGAGCGTTCATCGCGATGTATGCGCCGCCGTAGATCTTGCGGGTCACCAGGGTGACGCGGGGGACGGTGGCTTCGGCGAAGGCGTGCAACAGCTTTGCGCCGCGGCGGACGACGCCTTCCCATTCCATGCTGACGCCGGGAAGATATCCGGGAACGTCGACGACCACGATGAGCGGGATGCCGAACGCGTCGCACAGGCGCACGAAACGTGCGGCCTTCTCGGCACTTTCGGAGTTGAGGCAACCGCCGAGGCGAATGGGGTTGTTGGCGATGACGCCGACGGTGCGGCCGCTGATGCGTCCGAGGCCGATGACGATGCTGCGGGCCCAGCCGCCCTGGAACTCCTCGAAGGTCGATTCCCCTTCGACGTTGTCCAGCAATTCGTGGATGATCGGGTGCACATCGTATGCGCGACGGTTGGATTCGGGCATCAGCGCCCGGAGGTCTGTGTCACCGTGCTCGGCGGCGGCGATGTCGAATTCGCCCTGCTCGCAGAACATGGACACCAGACGGCGGGCACGGGTGAACGCGTCCATCTCGCTGTCGGCGACGATGTGGCACACGCCGGACTTCTTGTGGTGGGTGTCGGGGCCGCCGAGCGAGGCCATGTCGACCTGCTCACCGGTGACGCTGCGGACGACGTCGGGACCGGTGACGAACACGCGTCCCTCGGGAGCCATGATGACGACGTCGGTCAACGCAGGACCGTAGGCGGCGCCGCCGGCTGCGAAGCCGAGGACGACGGAAACTTGGGGGACGAGGCCGGATGCTCGAACCATGGCCTCGAAGACGAGTCCGACGGCGTGGAGAGCTTCGACGCCCTCGGCGAGGCGAGCGCCTCCGGAGTGCCAGACGCCGACGATCGGAGCACGCTGCTCGATGGCCGTGTCGATGGCAGCGACGATGTGCTTGCAGCCGTCCACACCCATGGCACCGCCCATGACGGTGGCATCGGAGCAGTACGCGATGGTGTGGACGCCGTCGATCTCACCGGACGCTGCGAGGATGCCGGACTTGTCCCGATCGTGCAGGGGCACAGTGGTTCCGGCGTCGAACAGATTCTCGAGGCGGGCGAGTGGGTCGCGGGGATCGGTGGAGGTACCGGATCGTGTGACAGGGGCCAGAATGGTCATCGCTTGTCCTTCTTCAGGGCCCCTGGGGGGCGAGGCCCGAACCGGGGCCGTTCCCTGGGAACGGCCCCAGCCCGGATCATGCACTGCGAGAGCGAGATTCGCTGAGTCGAAGAATCGACTCAGTGCATCACGCCTTTCCGAAGGCGAGCGCTACGTTGTGCCCACCGAATCCGAACGAGTTGTTGATCGCGTAATCGATCTGTCCGACGCGGGGCTCGCCCTTGACGACGTCGAGATCGATCTCGGGATCCTGGTTCTCCAAATTCAGTGTGGGAGGGATGATCCCCTCGCGCACTGCCAGCACCGTCAGTACCGACTCGAGAGCGCCGACGGCACCGATCGAGTGGCCCAGAGCGGATTTCGGTGCGTACACCGCTGCGTGATTTCCGACGGCCTTGTTGATCGCCAGCGCTTCGGCGGTGTCTCCGATGGGAGTTGCCGTTGCGTGGGCGTTCACGTGGGTGATGTCGGACTTCTGCAGACCTGCGGTCTCGATCGCACGCTGCATAGCGCGCGCGGCACCCTTGCCCTCCGGGTCGGGGGCCACGAGGTGGAACCCGTCGGAGGTGATTCCGGCACCGAGCAGGCGGGCGTGGATCGTTGCCCCGCGTGCCTTGGCGTGCTCCTCGGTCTCGATGACCATGAGCGCACCCGCTTCACCGAAGACGAAGCCGTCGCGATCCTTGTCGAACGGACGCGACGCACCCTTCGGATTGTCGTTGTTGGTGCTCATCGCCCGCATCATGGAGAAGCTGGCGATCGGAACGGCGTCGATGTAACCCTCGACGCCGCCGGTGACGACCATGTCCGCGTCGCCCATCACGATCATCCGCCACGCGTGTGCGATGGCTTCCGATCCCGAGGAGCAGGCGGAGACGGGGGTGATGACACCGGCCTGTGCTTTGAGCTCGAGGCCGACGACCGCTGCGGGGCCGTTCGGCATGACCATCTGAACGGCGAGCGGAGATACCTTGCGGTAGCCGCCGGCCTTCATCTTGTCGTTGGCGTCGATCAGAGAATCGCCGCCACCGAGGCCGGTACCGATCGACACACCGAGGCGAAGGGGATCGACGTCGGGAGTCCCGGCGTTCTTCCAGACCTCACGACCGAGCACGGTGGCCAGCTGCTCCACGTAGCTCAGGCGACGAATCTCGACCCGTGAGAGCAGGCTCTGCGGGTTCACCGCGAGGTGGCCGCCGATCCGCACGGGCAGGTCGTACTCGGCGACGAAGTCGTCTTCCAGCGTTGCGATTCCGCTGTCGCCGTTCAGCAGACCCTTCCACGTGGCATCGACGTCACCCGCGAGTGACGTGGTCGCAGCGAGGCTGGTGACGACGACACTGGGGAAGCGTCCGTTGGCGGTGGATGGGTTGGTCATGGGCCGTGTCACTCGCTCGCGGAGTCGTCGAGCTTGGCCTTGATAGCTTCTGCGGCTTCCGGGTTCTCCGCTTCGAGCTTCTGGATGTAGTTCACGGCGTCGCCGACGGTGCGCAGACCTGCGAGGTCCTCGTCGGGGATCTTCACGCCGTACTTGTCCTCGGTCTGCACTGCGATCTCGACCATGGAGAGCGAGTCGATGTCGAGGTCGTCCACGAAGGACTTCTCGATGGTCACCTCGGACGGTTCGATGCCCGTGACCTCCTCGATGATCTCTGCAAGTCCGGCGATGAGGTCTTCCTGGCTGGCCACTGTTGTGGGTCCCTTCTCTTATGGTGTAGAACGCCGAAGTCATGTGCTTCGAGACGCGATTGTGCATTTCTGCCACTCGGGGAGTGGAAGTGCGATCCGCCGTGCTGTGACGGCGAAGTGTGTGGGTCGAGCTAACCGAGCTCGGCCATTGCGGAAATGTCCGCCGGTGTCTTCAGGCCCAGGTTGGCGACGCCACGCAGCTCGCGTTTGGCGATGCCGACCAGCGCACCTGCCGGGGGCAGTTCGACAAGTCCGGTGACCTGCGCGGTGCGCAGGTAGGCGTTGCACAGATCCCATCGCACGGGGCGAGTGACCTGGGCAGCAAGCTTGTTCAGTGCGTCGGCACCCGAGGCGACCGGCTGACCGTCCGAGTTGGACAGCAATGTCCGCGTCGGCTCGGACGGGGTGATGGCGGCTGCCGCTGCGGCAACGGTGTCGCCCGCAGACGCCATGAACTTGGTGTGGAATGCGCCTGCGACCGGCAGCGCGCGAACCCGAGCCTTCTCGGGCGCGCTCTCGGCCAGCTCGGCAAGTTTGGTGAGCAGTCCGGCTGCGACGATCTGACCCGCAGCGTTGACGTTGGCCGGAGCGAGGTCCAGTTCTTCGAGTCGAGCCAGGACGGCAGCTTCGTCTCCGCCGAGCACGGCGGACATGCCGGTCGGTTCCAGTGCGCATGCCTTGGCCATTGCAGCGCCGCGGACTGCAGCGAGCGACACGGCGTCGTCGGAGGAGATGACGCCGGCGATCGCAGCAGCGGCGAGCTCGCCCACCGAGTGTCCGGCGACGATGGCATCCTCGGGGAACAGGCCACGCGATGCGATCTCTTCGAATGCGAGCAAGGCCGACGCCACGACCAGGGGCTGGGTCACCGCGGTGTCGGTGATCTCCTCGGCGGTAGCTGTGGTGCCGAGGCGGACGAGGTCGAGACCGGAGGCCTTCGACCACAGCGCGAGTCGGTCTGCTGCACCCGGCAATTCGAGCCAAGGCAACAGCATGCCGGGAGTCTGGGAGCCCTGACCGGGCGCAAGCAACGCAATCACAGGGTTAAGAGAACACTGTTCGGTGCCTGGTAAGTGATGTCGCGCTCGATGAACTCTCGACAAGCAATTTGTGGGAACCCTACAAATTGCCTCGTGGAGATCCGCTATCGCCGGAGGGTGGTGCGGTGTTACGTGACTACTTCTCCGAATGTGACTTGTGTGACATATGGGGCAGGATGCTGCGGTTCGTGATGTGTTCGAGCCAACCTACCTACCGTTGCCGCAACCCTGAGTACGTACGCATCTCGCGGGTGAGTGGGGTCGCGACCGGTGACCTCTGCAATCCGCTTGAGCCGATACCGGACGGTATTTGGATGAACAAACAGCTGCCGTGAGCAGGTTTCCACGGCGCCGCCGCAGTCGAGATACGCATCGAGGGTGTCGGCCAATCCCGAACCTGCCGCCGCCAGCGGAACGACAATGTGATCGTTCAACGCCGATATCGCCGCACTGTCGTTGAGCAGCGCGCGTTCGGGCAGCAGCTCGCCTGCATGCACCGGACGCGGTGCGCCACGCCAGCCCGCCACGGCCTGCATCCCGGCGAACGCCTCCACCGCGCTCGAGTGCGCTGCGCCGAGGGTGCGCGTGGTGGGACCGATGACGACGGGTCCGTCCGAGAAGTTCTGCAGCATGTCGTCGATGAACGCGCGATGGGTGGCGGTGTCGTCGAGTTGACCGCTCACCACCATCACCAGCCGCGTTCCCTGCACCACGGCAAGTGCAGCGCGGCCGTGCTTCTGCGCCACGGCATGCACGGTTCCGACCACCGAGACGCCCCGATCGTTCGGGGGAGTGCCGACCAGCACCGTCGCGGGAGCAGTGGCGTCCCAGTTCAACGTGGCGGCGCGCGAGAGCATGTCCGAGCCGGTGTCCCCACGCACCACGGCGTCGACCACGAGGGCCTCGAGGCGGGTGTCCCACGCACCGCGGGACTCGGCGGCACTGGCGTAGACCGAGGCGGCCGCGAAACCGAGCTCCCGCCCGTACCGCAACACGGCCTCGGTCAGGGCCACCAACTGCTGATCGTTACGGGCCAACGCCGGGAGCCATTGCTCGAAGAACTCCATCGCCACCCGCACCATGTCGACTGTCTGGCGCAGAGTGAGGCGTCGAGCAAGGTCCTGGGGAATGACCTGAAATGCGTCGAGACTGAAGCGAATATCGCTGTTGGGGTTCTTCAGCCATTCGAGAAAGTTGTCGACGGCTGTCTGAATCAACAGCTGAACGCTGGCACGTTGGGCGGCGTCGAGATCACCGAAGAACGGCAGCTGGCCCTGCATGGTGGTGACGGCCTCGGTCGAGAGTCGGCCGGAGAACTGCTTGACGCGACGCAGCAGGGCATCGGGCAGTGGATCGCGTTTCTGACGTGAGGGAGCCAGTGAGGCGACCGGAAGGTGCACTTCGTTGTCCGAGGTCAACGAATCTCGCAACGCTTCGCGGTAGGCGTCGCGTCGGGACACATCGCGTGCGGACGCACTGTCCGGTGAACCGGGCTTCGCATCGGACATAGGGAGAACCTACGCCCGACCCCCGCCCACATCGCGATGGACGTACGTCGCGACGTGGGACGGGGGTCGGTCGGTCAAGGGTGGAACCTACGCGGAACCGGTATCGGCGAACGACGTCGGAGCCGCGGTGACGTCGTCGATCTTGTACTTCTCCGCAGCCTCGACGGCCTTGGACTTCTCGATCTCACCGGATGCCGCGAGAGCGGACAACGTGGCGACGACGATCGACTCGGCATCGACGTTGAACACCCGACGCGCGGCCGGACGGGTATCGGAGAACCCGAAGCCGTCGGTGCCGAGGGTGACGTAATCGCCCGGAACCCACTGACGGATCTGGTCCGGCACGGCGCGCATCCAATCCGAGGACGCGACGACCGGTCCGTTGGCGTCGGCCAGAGCCGAGGTGACGAACGGAACGCGCTTGTCGGCACCCGGATTGCGCAGGGACTCCTTCTCGGCGTCCACGCCGTCACGGCGCAGTTCGCCCCACGAGGTCACCGACCAGACGGCCGAACGCACACCCCACTCCTCGAACAGCAGCTCGCGCGCCTTGCGGGCCGAGACCATGCCGACTCCCGACGCCAGCAGCTGCGCCTCGGGTCCGTCGCCCTCCTGCGGAGCCTCGAACCGGTAGATGCCCTTGAGCAGCCCCTCGACGTCCAGGTTCTCCGGCTCGGCCGGCTGTACGTACGGCTCGTTGTAGAGGGTGATGTAGTAGAAGATGTTCTCGCCGCCGAAGCCTTCCACGCCTTCGGTGCCGCCGTACATCCGTCGCAGACCGTCCTTGACGATGTGCGCGATCTCGTACGAGAACGCCGGGTCGTAGGCCACGGCCGCCGGGTTGGTCGACGCCAACAGCAGCGAATGACCGTCGGCGTGTTGCAGACCTTCACCGGTGAGGGTGGTGCGACCTGCGGTGGCTCCGAGCACGAATCCGCGAGCCATCTGGTCTGCCGCTGCCCAGAGACCGTCGCCGGTGCGCTGGAATCCGAACATCGAGTAAAAGATGTACAGCGGGATCATGACCTCGCCGTGCGTGGCGTACGAGGTACCGACCGCGGTGAACGACGATGTGGAACCGGCCTCGTTGATACCCTCGTGCAGGATCTGGCCGACCGAGCTCTCCTTGTAGGCGAGCATCAGCTCCGAGTCCACCGAGGTGTACAGCTGGCCGTTGCGGTTGTAGATCTTCAGCGACGGGAACCACGAGTCCATACCGAACGTGCGGGCCTCGTCGGGGATGATCGGCACGATTCGGTGGCCGATCTCCTTGTCTCGCAACAGTTCCTTCATGACGCGCACGAGCGCCATGGTGGTGGCGACTTCCTGCTTGCCGGAGCCCTTGCGGAGCGTCTTGTACGTGTCGTCGCCCGGCTGTGGCAGCGGCTTGACGTCCACTCGCCTCTCGGGGACGAATCCGCCGAGCTTGTTGCGGCGGTCGAGCATGTACTGGATCTCGGGAGCGTCCGCACCGGGGTGGTAGTACGGCGGCATGTACGGATCCTTCTCGAGCTCCTCGTCGGAGATCGGGATGTGCTGGAGATCGCGGAACGTCTTGAGATCGTCGAGCGTGAGCTTCTTCATCTGGTGCGTGGCGTTACGGCCCTCGAAGTGCTTGCCGAGGGTGTAGCCCTTGATGGTGTGCGCCAGAATGACCGTCGGCTGGCCCTTGTGCGACATCGCGGCCGCGTAGGCAGCGTGCACCTTGCGGTAGTCGTGGCCGCCGCGCTTGAGGTTCCAGATCTCGTCGTCGGATAGGTCCTTGACGAGCTCCTTGGTGCGCGGATCGCGGCCGAAGAAGTGATCGCGGACGTAGCCGCCGTCGTTGGCCTTGTACGTCTGGAAGTCGCCGTCGGGGGTGGTGTTCATCAGGTTCACCAGTGCGCCGTCGCGGTCCTTGTGCAGCAACGAGTCCCACTCGCGGCCCCAGACGACCTTGATGACGTTCCAGCCGGCACCACGGAAGAACGATTCCAGTTCCTGGATGATCTTGCCGTTGCCGCGGACCGGGCCGTCGAGGCGCTGCAGGTTGCAGTTGACGACGAACGTGAGGTTGTCGAGGCCCTCGGTGGCGGCCACGTGCGCGAGTCCACGCGATTCCGGCTCGTCCATCTCGCCGTCGCCGAGGTACGCCCACACGTGCTGATCGGTGGTGTCCTTGATGCCGCGGTCGTTGAGGTAGTGATTGAAGCGGGCCTGGTAGATGGCGTTCATCGGGCCGAGACCCATCGATACCGTCGGGAACTCCCAGAAGTCCTGCATCAGACGCGGGTGCGGGTACGACGGCAGTCCGCCACCCTCGGTCGCATGGCTTGCTTCCTGCCGGAAGCCGTCCATGCGCTCGGCCGGAATGCGGCCCTCGAGGAAGGCGCGAGCGTAGATGCCGGGGGAGGCGTGTCCTTGGATGAAGATGTGGTCGCCGCCGCCCGGGTGGTCCTTGCCGCGGAAGAAGTGGTTGAAGCCGACCTCGTACAGCGCAGCAGACGAGGCGTACGTGGAGATGTGGCCACCGACGCCGACGCCGGGACGCTGCGCGCGGTGCACCATGATGGCCGCGTTCCAGCGGATCCAGGCGCGGTAGCGGCGTTCCATGGACTCGTCGCCGGGGAACCACGGCTCGTTCTCGGTGGGAATGGTGTTGACGTAATCCGTCGACGTCAGTGACGGCAGCGCGACGCGACGTTCGCCTGCGCGCTCGAGCAACCTGAGCATCAGGTAGCGAGCGCGGTTGGGGCCGGACCGCTCCAACAGGCCGTCGAACGATTCGATCCACTCGTTGGTCTCGTCGTTGTCGATATCGGGCAGGTACGACGCGACACCCTCTCGGATGACGCGGACCCGGCCGTCAGAGCCCTTCTTGCCTGCAGACGATGTGTTCTGCTGTTCGCCGCTGTTCACTTCGGACAACGTGTGCACTCCTCAATGTGGCGGGCGCTCGGTGTGGCGCCCGGTCCCGGTAGCTCGCCCCTGTGACGGCGATCTACTTTCCTCGTTCTCGTGATTCCTCCCCAATCCTGCTACATCTCGTCGGTTCTGGTAGTACAGAGGTCCAATACCCACCAGTAGAAATTTATGTACTCAATTTCGGCGCGGTCAGCTTGCGCGAACGGCCTCGACCCTGTTCGCTTTGACTACTGCACCCACAATTCAAGGAGGTCACCACCGTGGTCGCCGCGGCGGACGCTCAGAACTACGCTCAGAAACTTGGCATCACTCGCGACATGGTCGTACAGGAGCTGGGCTGGGACGAGGACACCGACGATGATCTGCGCGCCGACGTAGAAGATGCGATCGGTGGCGAGACCCTCGACGAGGATTCCGACGAGGTGATCGACGTTGTACTGCTGTGGTGGCGCGACGGAGACGGTGACCTGGTCGATGCGCTCATGGATGCGATCGGTCCGCTCTCGGACGATGGCATCGTGTGGGTCCTCAGCCCCAAGACCGGCATGTCCGGTCATGTCGAACCCAGTGAGATTGCCGAGTCCGCCCCGACCGCAGGATTGACGCAGACCTCTGCGGCAAACCTCGGTGACTGGATCGGAAGTCGATTGGTTCAGCCCAAGACCCCTGCCACCAAGCGGTAGGCCGATGCTCGACACAGGAAGACGGTTCTAGATGCCGATCGAGGTTGGCGCGGTTGCGCCCGACTTCACTTTGAAGGATCAGAACAACCAACTGGTGACATTGTCGTCGTACAGGGACGTGAAAAACGTTCTGCTCGTGTTCTATCCACTGGCCTTCACCGGCACGTGCCAGGGCGAGCTGTGCAAAGTACGCGACGAGCTACCGACCTTCGAGAACGACGACACTGCGGTGTTGGCGATCTCGGTGGGTCCACCTCCGACCCACAAGATCTGGGCTGCAGAACAGGGTTACACCTTTCCGCTGCTGTCGGACTTCTGGCCGCACGGTGAGGTTGCTCAGGCCTACGGGGTCTTCAACGACACAGCAGGATTCGCCAATCGCGGAACCTTCGTGGTCGACAAATCCGGAATCATCAGGTTCGCCGAAATGAACGGACCCGGCGAGGCACGCGACAGTTCGTCGTGGGCCGAGGCTCTCGCACAGGTGAGCTGACCTGCGGAATTGTAGTTAGAGATCAGACACGATAAATTTCTCCAAGCGTTCCGGTGGCCCGGGGTTGACCCCAGGCCACCGGTACACGGGCGTATAGCTCAGCGGTAGAGCTCTGGTTTTACACACCAGCGGTCGGGGGTTCGAACCCCTCTGCGCCCACCATCACATGTTCTCGGTTCGGCTAGCCCCGGTCGACGAGCGACGCGCACGACGCTCGTACAGCAGCCGTCATCTTTACCGAAGAGCTTGTGGCGCAATGTGCCCGGTGTGTTTTCGGTGGGGAAGATGCCCGCCATCACGATCGTGTTCCATCACTTGCAATGTAGAAACTCTTCCGCGCGCTGCAGATTCGGTTGCTCGACTCGATCACGGTCCTGTTGTCGAATCACGCAGGCTCGTCCACCTGCTGCAGGGATTTCTGGCAACCTACCCGCAGGTGAAAGTCGTTCGGGTTCCCCTGCAGTAGCGGCACTCGGCGTCCGACGGTCCAGCAGCCGACCGTCGGGCGCAGCCGTGGTGTTACGTTCGATCCGCACCCGACGGCACCGACACGAGGCGGACGATGTGACCCGGTACGAAGCACTGACAGAACTGCTCGACGAGAGGTACTCGTGCCGGCAGTTCCTGCCGAAGCAGGTCTCGCGCGAGGTACTCGAACAGTTGCTGTCAGCCGCCCGACGGACTCCCTCCTGGTCCAATACGCAGTCGTGGCAGATCATCGTGACCGAGGGCGATGCCACCCGTAAGTTCTCCGAGGCTTTGGTGGAGCATGTGGCGTCCGGTGTGCCGCGACCGGACTTTCCGTTCCCGGCCAACTACAACGCGCTGCACCGTGCACGGCGACGCGAATGCGGCAGCGCGCTGTACGAGAGCATCGGGGTGATCAAATCCGACACCGAGGCAACGACTCGTCAGTTCATCCGCAATTTCGAGCTGTTCGACGCCCCGCATGCAGCCATCATCACCACCGACGCCGATCTCGGTGTGTACGGCGCAGTCGATTGCGGGTTGTATCTGCAGACATTTCTGCTGGCCGCCCAGAGCCTCGGTCTGGCCGCCATTGCGCAGGCAGCCCTGGCCGCGTACTCACCGTTTCTGCACGAATGGTTCGACATCCCGGACACCCGAAAAGTGGTGGCCGGCATCTCCTTCGGCTATCCCGACGAGACTCACCCGATCAACGGATTCCGTACCAGCCGAGCACCTTTGGACGAGACGGTGACATTCGTTAACTGAACCTGGTTTACCGACCCAGTTGTCGGACCAACTCCCGGCCTACATCCGTTCCCGAACGCCAGGCGCTTTCCACCCGGGGCACTCCCGATTCGCACCACTGATCGCCCGCCAAACCGACGAAGCGTCCGTCTTGCTGCTGCAGTGCGAAGTTGGAATCATGCTGCGCCGCAGGCTTGGCGAAGGTCCATCGATGAGCGTGAGTCCAGGTGGGTTGCGCGGTGACGACGGACAATTCGCGCAGGGCGTCCATGGCCGGGGCGATCGCGTCATCGGGGTTGTCGAGATGCTGCTGCGCGCGCTCCGACGTCGTGTGCACCACCAGAACCGCAGCGCCGTCGCCGCGCCGGGCACCGTCGTCGACGACGAAGTCGATGTCGGGATGATCGTTGACGAATGCTGCGTCCCGGAAGGGAATGTCGAGCCTGTCGAACCCACACGCCACCGCGATGACGGGAACGTAATCGACGGCATCGGGGACGGAGGTCAGTCGCGCCGCCTGCGGATCCGGCATCGCCACCACGACGTGGCCGTCGGGCAATTCGGTCAACTCGGTGGAATGCTGGATGTCGAAGCCGTCGAGCATGTTTCGTACCAACGATCGAAGCCCGTTCGGGGTCGCCCAGCGAACCGGGCCGGTGGTTGTGCACGGTGCCGTATCGGGCTTGATGATGCCGAACGTGTTGGCCCACTGACGGGCCAGGCCGCTGGTCTCCCAGCCGGCGACCACCGTCGAAAATTCTTGATCTCGGACGGTGAAGTAGCCGGCACCCAGGTCGACGCGACGTCCGTGCAACTCGGGCGAGGACATTCGCCCGCCCGGAGCGCGTCCCCTGTCGACGATGCGGAACGGCACGTCTGCGTCGCGGAGAACCCGCGCACAGGCCGCACCTGCTATGCCGGCACCGACGATGGTGACCGGATCGGTGATGCTGCCCGTTTCGGAGTTCATCGGTCCAGTATGCCGGGATCAGTCGGTCGCGTCGGTGAGCCGAAGGAATTCGGCACCGCGGGGTGAGATTCGGTAGCCGGTCTCGAGGTTGATCGTCAGCCCTAAAGTCTTCAGCCGGCGTACACGGGCTTTGAACGTCTTCGTATCCAGTCCGGCCTGCTCGGCAAGGTCCGCTGCGCGGCGTCCGGGTTCGGCGGCGATGGTCGTCAATACCGCTCTTGTCCGGGCTGATTCGGACCGGGAGTCCATCCGGGCAAGCGTCGTCCTCAGAGCGTTCAATGCGGTGTCGTCCAGTTCGTCTTCGTCGGCCAAGGCATCACGAGGATCGGCACCGAGGTAGGAAACCTCGATCAGATAGGTGGGATGCGAACTGGGGCCGAAGAACGATTTCTCGAGGTGACTGCGCGATATCTCCCCTGCGGCCCGGGCATCCGCATCGGTCAATCCGGACGGATCCACCTCGCGAACGGAGTCGATGCGAATCATGCCCGAGGGTGAGCGCTGCACCGACCCGGCGGTCACTCGCGGACTCGACCACCGCCGATAGACCCGGCTGACCATACCGTCGGCGATCGCTCGAGCGACGGAAACGGTGAATATCACGAGCCTGCTCCCACGAATCGAGACGATATCAACTCTGCTCGTTGTGTGTGGAAAGAACTGCGCGAGAGGCGTTCTGGACATATCGGTCACCTGGTGGTGCAACGCCGAAATGCGCGGCGCGACACGGTCGCCGCCCGCGCATCGGAGTGAGTCCTACTGGACTCCCGCGTACACCTGCCGGTACAGGTCGACGATCTGCTCGGCCGTCGGCACGATCGGATTGTTGCCTGGGCTGCCCGACGCGAGCGCCTGCTCGGCCATCAGCGGCAACAGCTGGTCCCACTTCGCCTTGTCGATACCGAAGGTCTCCGGCGTCGGAACCTCCACCTCACGACACAGTGTGACGATCGCATCCTGCAACTTGCCACCGGCAAGCTGATCCGAATCGCTTTCCGACGCCGCGCCCAAGGCGCGTGCGCAGTCTGCGTAACGCGCGTTGGCCCCGTCGATCGAGAATGCCGTGACGGCAGGCAACAGCATCGCGTTGGAAAGCCCATGTGCAACATGGAAATGCGCGCCGATCGGTCGACTCATACCGTGCACCAGCGCGACACTCGCGTTGGAGAACGCCATTCCGGCCTGCGTCGAGGCATGCATCATGGCCTCGCGCGCCTGCCGGTCGTCGCCGTCCCGATACGCCCGCAGCAACGACGTTCCGATCGTGCGAATCGCACTGAGCGCCAACCCGTCGGAAATGGGGTTGGCCTTCTTGCTGACATACGCCTCGATGGCGTGGGTGAGCGCATCGACACCGGTATCGGCCGTCAACCGCGCCGGCATCGACATCGTCAACTCGAAGTCGATGATCGAGGCGATCGGCAGGAACGACAGGCCGGGGCACAACATCTTCTCGTCCGACGCCACGTCGGTGATGATGGTGAACTGAGTTGCCTCCGAACCACTTCCGGCCGTGGTGGGAATCGCGATGATCGGTAGGGCCGGGCCGGTCGAGAGCACCGGAGCCTTGAAGTCGCGCATCGTGCCACCCTGCACCGCGAGAATAGCCAACGCCTTGGCCGTATCCATCGGACTGCCGCCGCCGAACCCGATGATCGAATCGGCCGAATGCTGCTGCACCGCTTCGAGACCGGCGACCAACGACTCCGTCGTCGGATCCGGAACGGTGCCCGAGAACAATGCAGGCGTCTTCCCGGCCTCGGTCATGATCTTCATCAAACGATCCGCCGCGCCGCTACCGGCCATGAACGCATCGGTGACGAGCAACGGCCGTGACACGTCGAGGGCGGTCAGTACCGTCCCCAACTCTTCGACGGCACCGCCGCCCAGCTTGAGGAACCGAGGAAACGAAATATTGGCAACCATGGTGTGCTCCTTCTCGGGGTGACCATGTGCGCGGAACCTCGTAGTGGGCTACGAAGTTCCGCGCACATGCGTTGGCTCTTTTTCGGGGCTCAGCTGTTTTCAGGGAAGCCGAGGTTGATGCCGCCGTGGCTGGGGTCGAGCCACCGACTGGTGACGGCTTTGCCGCGGGTGAAGAAGTGGACACCCTCGGTGCCGTGGGCGTGGCTGTCGCCGAACAGCGAGTTCTTCCAGCCGCCGAAGCTGTAGTACGCCATGGGAACCGGGATGGGGACGTTGATGCCGACCATGCCGACCTCGACCTCGTTCTGGAAACGGCGGGCCGCCCCACCGTCGTTGGTGAAGATGGCGGTGCCGTTGCCGTACGGGTTCTCGTTGATCAGCCGCAGGGCGTCGTCGTACGTGTCGACACGGACGACCGAGAGTACTGGTCCGAAGATCTCGTCGGTGTAGATGCTCATGTCCGGCGTGACGTGGTCGATGAGGGTGGGGCCGAGCCAGAATCCGTCGGTGCCACCGTCGGGCTGGACGGTGCGGCCGTCGACGACCAGGGTGGCCCCGGCGGCTTCGCCTGCATCGACGTACGAGGCGACCTTGTCGCGGTGTGCCTTCGTGACGAGCGGCCCCATGTCTGCGCCGCGGGTGCCGTCGCCGGTGACCAACGGCGTGGTGCGTTCGGCGATCTTGGCGACGAGTTCGTCGGCGATGTTCCCGACGGCGACGAGGGCAGAGATGGCCATGCATCGTTCGCCTGCGGAGCCGAAGCCGGCGTTGACCATGGCGTCGGCGGCAAGGTCGAGATCTGCATCGGGAAGGACGACGGCGTGGTTCTTGGCACCGCCGAGGGCTTGGACGCGTTTTCCGTGGGCGGTGCCGGTGGAGTAGACGTACTGGGCGATGGGGGTGGAGCCGACGAAGGAGATCGACTTGATCTTCTTGTTCTCGAGGAGCTCGTCGACGGCCACCTTGTCGCCCTGGAGGACGTTGAAGACGCCGTCGGGCAGGCCTGCCTCGGCCCAGAGCTGGGCGAGCCAGATGCTCGCGCTCGGGTCCTTCTCGGAGGGTTTGAGGACGACGGTGTTGCCGGCGGCGATGGCGATGGGGAAGAACCACATCGGAACCATGGCGGGGAAGTTGAAGGGGGAGATGATGCCGACCGGTCCGAGTGGTTGACGGATGGAGTAGACGTCGACGCCGGTCGACGCGTTCTCGGTGTATCCGCCCTTGAGCAGATGTGCCATGCCGCAAGCGAATTCGACGACCTCCTGGCCGCGGCCGATCTCACCCAGAGCGTCGGAGAGAACCTTGCCGTGTTCGGCGGTTATGATGGCGGCGAGCTCGTTCTTCCTCGCGTTCAACAGCTCTCGGAACGAGAACAGGATGGAAGTGCGCTTGGCGAGGGAGGTGTCGCGCCACGCCGGGAACGCAGCTGCAGCCGCGTCGATGACGGCCCGGGCGTCGTCCTGGTGAGCCAGAATAAGCGTGCCGGTGACCTCCCCGGTGGCGGGGTTGGTGACGGGGGAGGTCCGGTCGGAGATGCCGGAATATGTCTTTCCATCGAGCCAGTGCGCAATGACGTCGGTCAACGTTAGATCCTTCCATCGGTGTGTTCCGAGTCTCACTTGTATGTATGCACATGTCAAAGGCCAAAACCGCAGATCGCTGTGCAGAAATGCACATCGGCGATAGTCTCGTCGGGTGTTCAGCGCAGACCATCTCCGCTATTTCCTCGAAGTGTCGCGGACCGGGCGTTTGACCGACGCCTCGCACACTCTCGGTGTGGACCACACCACCGTCGGTCGGCGCATCACGGCGCTCGAGAAATCGGCCGGACAGCGTCTGTTCGACAGAACACCATCCGGTTGGCGACTGACCGAGGCAGGTCGACGCCTCGTCGGATATGCCGAAACCGTCGAATCGACACTCATCGCCGCGTTCGAGGATCAGACCTCCGATACCGGCTCATTGCGAGGGACGGTGCGCATCGCTGCGCCGGACGGGTTCGGGGCATTCGTTCTGACACCCAAACTGGGGTTGCTCAGGGACAAGCACCCCGATCTCGATATCGAGTTGGTCACCGCCACAGAGCACAACTCCTTGGCGACAAGGGAATTCGACATCGCGATCACGCTGGAGCGGCCTTCTCCCAGATTCGTGGTGACTCGGAGACTTGCGACGTACTCCCTCGAGCTCTACGCTGCCGCAACGTATCTCGCTGCGATGCCCCCTGTCGAAACCGTCGAGGATCTGCGAGAACACACTCTCATTTCGTATGTCGACGCGCTGCTCGACGTTGCGCCACTGCGAATACTGGACGCCATTCTTCCCGAAGGGCGTGCACGGATTCAGACCAACAACATCACCGGCCAGTGGATTGCCGCGAGGTCCGGTGTGGGAATTGCGCCGCTGCCCAGTTACATCGGCGAACCGGACGACGCTCTGACATCGGTGTTGCCCGGAGTCGTATCGGTGGAGCGAACCTACTGGACTGTGGTGCCGCGAGAACTGACCGGTTTGGCGAGGGTGAAAGTTGTCGACGAGTTCCTGAGATCGGTCGTGACCGACGAACAGCATCTCGTTCCTGTTCCGCAGTAACGACAGGAGAAGTGCAGAGTGCGAGATGGCCGGTGGCCGTTCGCCTTTGGATGATCGGATGAGGCGTCCCTCTCGTGATGACCGACACACGTGACGGCGGCCTCAAACGAGTGGGAATCGGCCTACCGACGGGTAACAATTACGAACAGCCAAGTCCGTACTGCGGATCCACACCAGATTCTGGGGGAATCATGACAATGTTCGTAATGGCAGCCGTCGGCTTCGTAGGAATGGCAATCGCACTGCTCAACGACGGAAGCGACATCGACTTCGGTAACCGACAGCTGGCAAGCGCATACCGCCAGCGCTGGGCCTGACACACCGGATTTCCTCACCGGATGCGCAGTTGGCAAGATCCGAGGGATGTGGACACACTCCCGAGCGATCGGCCTGCTGATCGGCTACGGCCTCGATCGAGTGTTCGCAGACCCGCGGCGCTGGCACCCGGTTGCGGGATTCGGCACGACGGCACTGCGCGTCGAACACGCCCTCTATCGCGACAGCCGGGCACTGGGCGTCGTCCACGCGGTCGCGCTGATCGGCTCGGTGACCGCACTCGGCGTCGGGTCGACTCGTGTGGCCGGTCGTGTGGGTGCACCTGCTGAGGTTGCGCTGGTTGCGGCCGCTACCTGGGCGACGCTCGGAGGCACGTCCCTGTCGAAGGTGGGCCGGCAGATGGCGGAGCACCTCGACAACGACGACCTCGAGAGCGCACGCGCACTGCTGCCGTCACTGTGCGGTCGAGATCCGGAGCCACTCGACTCCGACGGTCTCGCACGCGCCGCACTGGAGTCCATCGCGGAGAACACCTCCGACGCGACCGTCGGTGTGCTGGTGTGGGGAGCACTGGCCGGGGTCCCGGGAATTCTGGCCTATCGTGCGAGCAACACGCTCGACGCGATGGTCGGGTACCGGTCTCCGAAGTATCTGCGATTCGGTTGGGCCGCAGCGCGGATCGACGACGTTCTGAACCTGCTACCGGCCCGCGTCACCGGCGTGGCGACGATTGTCGCAGCCCCCTCGGTGCAGGGTTCGCCCGCCCGAGCCCTGAAGATGTGGCGACGCGACGCAGCGCAGCACCCCAGCCCCAACGCAGGCGTCGCGGAGGCGTCGGCTGCCGGGGCACTGGGGCTGCAGCTCGGCGGCAAAACGCAGTACCGACACGGCGTCGAGATCAGGCCGACGCTCGGTGACGGACGCTCACCGACTGCACGCGATCTTCGTCGATCGGTCGCACTGTCGAGTCGAGTGCAGGAACTGTCTGCCCTCGCGTCAGCGATTCTTGCCGTAGCGATCTGCCAAGCGAGGATCCGACGGCGTCGTCGAGCGTGACGCCGCGCGCGCCCTGGCTCGCTTCTCGCGGCGTGTGGGCAGCGTGAATTCTTCTTCCTCGTCGGGAGCGGCCTCGTCCTCGGGTTCGGTGTCCGGCTCGCCGGCCATCGCGTCCGCCAGTTCGGCACGGGAGTTACGGCGTTCCCGTATCTCCGCCCGAGCGAAATACGCCAGACCCAGCGGTGCCATGATGCCGAATGCCAGCCACTGCAGACCGTAGGACAGGTAAGGGCCCGCGTCGGTCTGCGGCAGTTCGATCAAGCCGAGACCGCCGGGCTGAGCGTCGTCGAGCTGTAGGTATCCGTCGATGGCGTCGACTCCGACCGCTGCGCCGATCTGTTCCGGATTGATGTTGTAGACCTGCAGCCGACCGTCGTCCTCGACGGGCTCGCGCGAGGTGCCCTCCGCTTGGCGTACCCGTGCGTTCAGCGTCACCTCACCGGCGGGTGCTGCCTCGAACTCGGGCGCTCTGGTTCCCTCCACCGGCAACACGTACCCGCGATTGACGAGCACGGTGGGCCCGCCGTCGATCACGAACGGGGTGATGACCTCGTATGCGGGCTGATCACGGATGCTGCGCAGCCGCACCAGGACGTCGGAATCTGCGACATAGGACCCGGGGGCGATGACCCGACGCCACTCGTCCTCGGCCGCAAAGCCGTTTGCGGTGAGAACATCGGAGATCGGCACCGGATCCGCGTCGACGGATCGGGTGATCAGATCGTTGCGCTCGGAGGTGGAGGTGTTCTTCCCCAGCTGCCACGGAGCGAGCACGCTGAAGCACAGGAACGCGAAGGCCAGCACCACCGCAGCCAGCACCAACCATTTGGGTCGCAGCAAGAACGCTAACTTGTCCACTCCACCACGGTAGCCGGGTCAGCGGGAGAGTCGAGACCGTGCCCAGTCCAGCATGCCGGGAACGGCGCTTTCGATCTGCTCGCGCACCTCGGTGAACGCCGAATCGGACGAGTAGTACGGATCGGCCACCGACGAGTCGTCGGCATCGGGATCGAACGACCGCAGCAAGGCGACACGATCTGCCGGAGCGCCGAGCTGCAGCAGGGCGCGCGCATGGCCTGTATCGAGCGCGACGATCAGATCTGCCGCCAGATGATCCGGGCCGACCTGCGCCGCTGCGTGCTCGCTGTCGTATCCGTGGGCATCGAGCTCGGCGACGGTTCGTGGATCTGCGCCGTCGCCCACATGCCAACCGCCGGTCCCGGCGCTCGACACACGCACCGCGTCGTCCAGACCGGCGTCGCGCAGATGTCCCGCGAAGACCTTCTCGGCCATCGGTGATCGGCAGATGTTGCCGGTGCATACGAACGTCACATGCAGGGGCTCGTTCACCGCACGGCCGCCGTGTTCTGCTCCAGCACGGTGGCCAGTTCGTCCATGCTCGACGCGGTGAACGCGGCGTCGTCGCTCTCGCCGTCGACGCCGTACCCCCACTCCACGTACACGGTGGGAATGCCGAATCGAGCGGCACCGTGCACGTCGTGGTCACGATCACCGATCATGATCACTCCGGCGGTACCGCCCTCGGCGTGTTCGATCGGTTCGATGCCGAGATTGGTCAGCGAATGCGCGATCACATCGGACTTCGCCCGTCGGGTGCCGTCGTTGCTGGCACCGCCGATGAACTCGAAGAACCGCGACAGGCCGAAGTGGTCCAGAATCCGTACGGCGAATCGCTCCGACTTCGACGTCGCCACACCGAGGCGGACGCCGCGATCCTGCAATCGCGTCAACACCGACTCGATACCGTCGAACGCGGTGTTCTCGGCCCAGCCCCGCTCGTCGTAGCGCTCGAAGTACGCCGCCAACGCACGTTGCGCCGAATCCTCGTCCAGGCCGAGACCGCGCAACGTATCGATCAGGGGCGGCCCGACGACCATCGACAGCTGTTCCTCGGTCGGTTCGGGGGCGTTCACCGAGGCCAATGCATGACGAAAACCGGCGTGAATTCCCGGTGCGGAATCGGTCAACGTCCCATCGAGATCGAACAGGACAACGGACGCGGGAGCATCGACAGACATGGTCGAAGCGTATCGGTGCGGGCTGTTCGGTGACGGCGCGGCTACGCTCGTCGCGATGTCCGACACAGCTGCCGATCCCGACGCACTACTCCGTCACCACGGAGACGTCGAGGTCGATTCCGGATTCGTCGACTTCGCCGTCAACGTGCGGGGCGACGGTCCGCCGGCCTGGCTTCGCGATCGGCTGGCCGCAGCGCTGAATTCGCTGGGTTCGTATCCTTCTCTGCCTGCGGAGAAGGCCGCGCGCGAGCAGGTTGCCGCACACCACGGCCGCTCACCGGACGAGGTGTTGCTGCTCAGCGGTGGCGCCGAGGGTTTCTCGATGCTGCCGCGCCTCGAGCCGAAGCTGGCGGCCACGATCCACCCGTCGTTCACCGAGCCCGACTGGGTGCTCGAGCAGGCGGGCATCCCGGTACACCGAGTGATCCTGCCGCCGCCCTTCCAACTCGATCCGACGCTCGTGCCCGACGCCGCCGACATGGTGATCCTCGGCAACCCGACCAACCCCACATCGGTTCTGCATCCCCGTGAGGCGGTCCTGAGTCTGCGTGAATCCGGACGCACGCTGGTGATCGACGAGGCCTTCGCCGACGCCGTCCTCGGGTCGGGGGAATCGGTCGCCTCACAGAGCCTGGACGACGTGCTGGTTCTGCGGAGCTTGACGAAGACGTGGGCGCTGGCGGGATTGCGATGCGGGTATGTACTCGGCCACCCCGACGTCCTCGCGAAGCTGCAGCACGGCCGCGCGCACTGGCCCCTGGGGAGTCTGCAGCTCGAAGCGATCCGCGCCTGCACCGAACCGTTCGCCGTCGATCGAGCACGCGCCGAGTCCGAGCGAATCCACCGCGAACGAACAGCGATGATCCCGCGACTCGAGGCTCTTGGCCTCTTTGTCGCAGGCCCGGCCCGGGGGCCGTTTCTGCTGCTGCGCGTCCAGGATGCCGATCTCGTTCGAGCCCGCCTGCGCACCATGGGGATCGCGGTGCGGCGCGCAGATACGTTCCCGGGGCTCGACCGTCACTACCTGCGCGTCGCGGTACGGGACCCGCAGCAGGTCGACATACTGGTGGACGCGTTGAACACCGTTCTGTGAGGAGAGCATCGAACATGGCAGTGACACTGGCAGACGTCATCGAGGTACTCGACGACGCTTACCCACCCCGTCTGGCGGAGAGCTGGGACTCGGTCGGCCTGGTGTGCGGAGATCCCGAAGCTGTTGTGCGGCAGGTTGTCTACACGGTCGACGTCACCGATGCAGTGGTCGACGACGCCATCGCGTGGGGTGCCGATCTCATCGTCGCCCACCATCCCTTGCTGCTCAAAGGTGTCGACACCGTCGCGGCCGACACCGCGAAGGGATCGGTGATCCACCGCCTGATCAAGGCCGACTGCGCGCTGTTCACCGCCCACACCAACGCCGACTCCGCCGACCCTGGCGTCTCCGACGCACTCGCGTCCGCGCTCGGGGTGATCGACACTCGGCCACTCGATCCCATTCCTGCTCCCGCACATGACAAGTGGGTGGTCTTCGTGCCGACCTCCGACTCGGCCGCAGTACGGCAGGCCTTGTTCGACGCCGGAGCCGGGCAGATCGGCGATTACAGCGAAGCGAGCTGGCAGAGTTCGGGTCTCGGCCAATTCCGTCCGGGCCCGAACGCACACCCGACGCTCGGTGTTCTCGGCGAGGTGCACACCGAGGCGGAGGATCGCATCGAAGTCGTTGCCCCCAAAGGGTTACGTGCTCAGGTGCTTTCGGCGATGCGTCGGGCACACCCCTACGAGGAGCCCGCGTTCGACGTTTTCGAATCCGCGGCCCTACCGTCGTGTACCGGCCTGGGCCGCATCGGAAAGCTGCCGAGTCCGATGACGTTGGCCGAGTTCACCGAGGTCGTCCGGGAGGCGTTGCCCACTACGACGTGGGGAGTACGCGCCGCAGGAAACGACGAGGCCACGGTCTCGGTGGTTGCGATGTGCGGGGGAGCGGGGGACTCGTTCCTTTCCGCGGTGGCGCGCACCGACGCCGATGTGTACGTCACTTCGGACCTGCGCCACCACCCTGTCGACGAGCATCTGCGCGCGGGTGGCCCCGCGGTGATCGACACCGCGCACTGGGCCTCGGAGTTCCCGTGGTGCGAACAGGCGCGAGGCATCGTCGACGCAGCGTTCGGCGACACCGACGGATGGAGCAGCCGGGTCACCGAGGTCCGTACCGACCCGTGGACGCTGTGACCGGCTGCTGGGCTGGCATCGAGTGGATCCGGCTCACTCACTTTCCTGCAGCCGGTAGGGTAATACGAATCAACTTCCATAGTCGCAGGAGTCATCAAGCGTGAACGTCGATCCCAAAGTCCAGGCCTCGCTGCTCGAATTGGCCGGTGTGGATACCGAACTCTCGCAGATCGCCCACCGTCGCAAAAGCCTCCCCGAGCAGCAGGAGGTGGACAAACTCGAGTCCGAGCGCACCACCCGCAAGGACGCCGCGGTGACGGTGCAGATCTCGATGGACGATCTCGATCGGGATATCCGCAAGCTCGAGGGTGAGGTCGACGCGGTTCGGAAGCGCGAGGCTCGCGACAAGAAGATGCTCGAGAGCGGCACCATCGCGCCGAAGCAGATGACCGAACTGCAGCACGAACTCGGCAGCCTCGAGCGTCGCCAGGGCATCCTCGAGGAGGAATTGCTCGAGGTCATGGAGCAGCGTGAGGCCAGTGAGCGGGACTACGAGCACGCCGGCGCTCAGCTCACGCAGATCGAAGACGAACTGGTCGATGCCGGCCGTCGCCGCGACGACGCCGTCGCCGACCTCGATGTCGCCGAGAAGCGCAGCGCCGAGCGCCGCGAGTCGTTGGTCTCGGGATTGCCCGCGGACCTTCTTGCGCTCTACGAGAAGCAGCGAGCGCTCACCGGCCGCGGTGCGGCACTGCTGCAGGCTCGCCGATGCGGAGCGTGCCGCATCGAACTCGATCGCAACGAGATCGCAAGCATCGCCAACAAGCCCGCGGACGCCTTGATTCGCTGTTCCGAGTGCAACGCAATCCTGGTGCGCACCAAGGAATCCGGAATTTGAGTCAGGTATCGAGGGTCGTCGCCGAGGCCGACGGTGGATCGCGCGGTAACCCCGGCCCGGCCGGGTACGGCGCAGTGGTGTTCAGCGCCGATCGCTCGCAGGTTCTCGCCGAACGTCGGGCATCGCTGGGCGTCGCCACCAACAACGTCGCCGAGTACAACGGCCTGATCGCTGCTTTGAGTGCGGCCCGCGATGTCGGGGCTCGTGAGGTTGCCGTCCGCATGGACTCCAAACTCGTTGTCGAACAGATGTCCGGGCGCTGGAAAGTGAAGCACCCGGACATGATTCCGCTGCAGCGCAAAGCCGCCGAACTGGCCCGACAATTCGACTCCGTCACCTACGAATGGATTCCGCGCTCGCAGAATTCACACGCCGACGCGCTGGCCAACGAGGCGATGGATGCAGCGGCCGAGGGCGTGGACCTGTCGGATCGGCCCGATGCCGAGCTGGTCGCAACGAAGCCTGCGTCGCCCGGATGGACCGGTGCGATGGGGGAGCCGACGCGCCTGTTGTTGCTGCGTCACGGCCAGACCCCTATGTCGGTCGACCGTCGGTACTCGGGCCGCGGCAACCCGGATCTGACCGAACTGGGTCGACGTCAAGCTGATTCTGCCGCAACGGTTCTGGGCTCGCGAACGGACATCGACGCCATCGTGGCCTCGCCGCTGGCTCGCGCCCAACAGACTGCCGCGGCGACAGCCGGCCGTCTCGGCCTGCCCGTCACCACCGTCGACGGCCTCATCGAAACCGATTTCGGCGACTGGGAGGGCTTGACGTTCGGCGAGGCGAAAGAGCGTTACCCAGAGCACCATCAGGACTGGCTCGGTAAGACGTCGGTAGCACCCCCGAACGGAGAGAGCTTCGACGCGGTGCGCGTACGCATCGAAGCAACCCGCGATCAGTTGCTCACCGAGTACGCCGGAAAAACCCTTCTGGTGGTCACCCATGTCACCCCGATCAAGATGCTGCTGCAACTCGCACTCGACGTCGGCCCGTCGCTGCTGTATCGACTGCACCTCGACCTCGCGTCGCTGAGCATCGCCGAGTTCTACCCCGACGGCGGGGCATCGGTGCGATTGGTCAACGACACCTCGCACTTGACTCGACTGGCCTGATCCTTTCGGAGCATCGAAGGAGGGCGCGGTCCGTATGTCCGAGAACAGTATTCGCGAGCCTGGGGAGGCCCGCTGGATTGTCTTGGCGGCGTTCGCATCGGCCGTTGCCGGTCTGGCAGTCGCGTTCGGGTGGCGGTACGGGGTGACGCGGATGTGGCTCGATGCCGATGCCCCACCGCCTGTGGATTCGGGCGACACCGGGTATTTTCGCGTGTACGACTACGTGCAGTACGTGTCGGGACCGACATGGTGGCCGGTAACGTGGGTCGCTCCGGTCGCCGCTCTTGTGGTCGGCATCGTCGTCTCGGTCGCTATCGGATGGTTCCGGCTCGGCCGAAAGACCGGTCGGTGGACGCTTGTGGTGGCCCCACTGGTGGCGGGAATCATCGTCGGCGCGGGGGCAGCATGGTGGGCACGAAGCCAACCTCCCGAAATCCGCGTCAGGATGGTCGCAGATCCCTTCTTCGATGACCTCGGGCCGACTGGCATCGCGCGTCGAGACATCTACGGCGGTCCGCCGTTGTTCGACACCGTGCATGCTGGGGTGCTGTTGCCGGTGATGGGAGCGGCGATCGGTGCCGCGGTGTTCGGTGTGGGCTTCGCGATCTCGACACTCCGCGCACGACGTGAATGAGACCCGTACCGATCGCGTCGGACCGCACCACGGCCATTGTCGGTGGTGCCGGCAGTGACCGCGGTTAGACTGCACGAGTGACCGCCGCCAGAGCGCATCCCAAACTGCTGTCTGTCGAGCAGTGGCGCGCGCTGGGTGAAGACGATTTTCACGCCGAAATGCAGGAGGGTGTGCCGATCGTGTCACCGCGGCCGTCGAAAGCCCACGCCCGAATTCTGTTTCGACTGTGTGCACAGCTCGACGGCCAGTTGCCGGCCGGTCTGGAGGCGTTACCGGAGGTCGAGGTTGTTGTCGATTCGGTAACGCCAGCGACGGTGCGGGTACCCGACGTGGTGGTGTGCGCAACCGACTCACCTGAGGCGCTGCACGCCGAAGACGTTGTATTGGTCGTCGAGGTGATCTCGCCTGGATCTCGTCGTACTGATGTGGTGACCAAACGCAGCGAGTACGCCGACGCGGGGATTCCCCACTACTGGATTGTCGATCCGGATGCTGCCACGCTCACAACGCTGGATTTGAGTTCGCACGGATACGTCGAGCAGGTTCGTCGAGGGCGGTGCGTCATCGAGGCTCCGATGCCCTTGACGATCGATCTCGACGCTGCGCTGAGCTGAGCTGACGGTCTCTGCCGGTGAAACTGAGTTACACCTTGTTTGCCTCCTCGAAGTCTGGCTGTCAGTTCTAGGAATGGACGGCACCGGATTGCTGACGCTTCAGGTGCATCGGGCTTTGTGAATGTCGATCTTGGCGATGTCGGTCTCGAACGACTTGGGAGTGTTGACGACGCTGTTGATCAGCTGTTCGACGAGCGCATCAGATCTGTCGAACATTCGAGCAGGAGCAGGAGAGAAATGCCTTTGGCGTTCATTGATGTGAACGCGCCGTTGTACTCGGCTATCGCATCCTGAAAGGGGTCAGGCTTGTTCGTCGGCACCTTCTCGACTGTGTCCGAAGTAGCATCCTTCAAATCGCTGCTCTGCCCACTCAGCTGCTTCGAGCCACTGCCTGCAAATCTGGCGAGATCACCGGCTTTCTTGTCGAACCTCCACTGCTTGGGCTTGTTCACCCTCGCCGCGTCAACCCCGTGTCCGTGACAATTAGTAGTACCGACCCGTAACACCGGTCGCAGAGGTCGGAGTCGGAACAAGGCCGATCGGTACGATAGGCAAAGCGGTCGCAGCTGATCGTAGGTCACGGCGACAGGGGAGCAGCTGATGCAAACACCACTCGGTTGGATCGCGTCGAAAGTCGAGTTCGGTCCGACTGCAATGCGGCGTGCGGCGATCGGATCTGTCGTCGTCACTATGGCGATCGTCGTCGGGGGTGCCGTCGTGCGCGTCACAGGATCAGGGCTCGGATGCCCGACGTGGCCGTCGTGTGTCGACGGATCCCTGGGTCCGACACCGGAGATGGGCATTCACGGTCTCATCGAGTTCGGAAATCGGCTGCTGACATGGGTGCTGTGCATAGCAGTTGGAATTGTCATCGTCGTAGCGAGATGTCAACGACCGCTACGTCGTGACGTACTGCGGATGGCATGGGTGCAGTTTTGGATCGTGGTACTCAACGCAATCGTCGGTGGCCTCACCGTGTTGGCACGGCTGAGCCCGTATATGGTGGCGGCCCACTTCATCGCGGCAATGCTGCTTCTCACGGCTGCCGTGCGTACGTATGATTTGGTCGAGAAGCGTGCCAGCGCAACTGTTTCGGCGGTCAACAGTAAGCGACTTCAGGTCCATGGACGAGCTTTGCTCGGTGCCACTGCGGTGCTTGTGCTGCTTGGCACCGTGGTGACGGGAACTGGTGTGCATGCGGGTGATTCAGCGGATGTGCATCGGATTCCACTGAATTGGATGGTAATGACACTCGTGCACGGCTCCGCGGCTGTCGTGGTGATCGTCCTAGCGGGAGTGTTGTTTCTCCGAGTGCGCAATGTCGGTGCGCCACAACTGGCTCGGTCTGCGAGCCTCTTCGTAGTACTTCTGCTAGCGCAGGGTGCAATCGGACTTCTGCAAGCGCTCGGTGTAACGCCCGAGACTTTGATCGTCCTGCACCTGCTCGGCTCATCTTTGATTTGGGCTGGTGTCCTCAGGATCTTATTCGAGATCAACAGGATGGAGGCTTGCGGACGCATCATCGAGTCGCAACCTGCCGGTGAGTTGCCGGCGATTCGTTAATTGAGTCGACGATCGCCCAACCTTCGCGGTCATGGCCAGATGCCTGATCCTGGGAGGAAGGGAGCGTGCAGGTGTTGTCGCTACTGCGACACTTGTCTTTCGGTGACACTCTCTGCTGGCCGACCGGCTACTCCAACGAACACCACTATTGCAGTAGCCCACATTGCGATGACGCTGATTAACGCCAGCCCAGCTTCGGTGAATACGGCACCGGGGTAGATGAAGAGCGCCAGCGCAATTGGTGACTTTATCAATCCGGCCAGAACGAAGAGTGTGCCGGCCGCGCGAACCCAAATGCGGGCCAATTTCTGGGTCAAAGGTCCGTAGACTGCGATAATTGCCGCGACTGCGAGGATCCCGAACAGCGGTCCTTGATGCCACTTCCAGATGTTGTCTACCCAGGATTCTCTGAATTGCGTCACCGGTGACGCAGCGACGCCCAGGGCGATTGACAGTGTCGCCAAGGCCAAGATGACAAGGCGTCGCTGCGTGCTCACGGTGTCCTTTCGCCTGTCGTCCTGCCGCGTAGTAGCTGATGGTAGAGCCTGTCCACTTGCTCCCGGCAGATAGTCGTGTGGAAACGCTGGGTGGACCAGCGCGCGACACGCGGCCAAAATCCCCGTCCCCATGATCCGGTCGCCAACCACAGTGCGTCACCTCAGTCGGTGGAACAGGGTAAGGCTTTACGGCTGTTCGTGGTTTCGTGCGATGGTCACCGCAGCCTGCATTCGAGCGAGGAACCGGTCGATCAGTTTCTGTTCCGAGTCGGAGAACTGAGCCAATTCTGCCGAGGCGCGGTCTATCAGCGGCCCGAAAAACGCTTGCCCCAGGGCGATCGCAGATGGCGTGACATTCAGTAGCACCTTACGGCGATCGTGTGCGTCTCGCGTTCTGCCGACGTGGCCGGCTCGTTCCATCCGGTCGATCAGCGCCGTGACCGACGCCGATTCGAGGCCGAGCTGCTGACCGAGCCAGCCGGGCGTTGCGGCAGTGCTGTGCCGACGCGCGTCGAGCAAGCAGATCAGTGCGCGAACGTCGGTGGGGTGAAGACCGTTCGTACGACCGAACTCCGATCCCAACAGGTCGAGTTCCACGGTGAGCGCACGTAGTCGGTGCACGGTTGATGGAGCATCGTGCAGTTCTTCGTCCACAGTGTCAGTCCTCGGTGAGAGTGTTGCCCCAAACTATCACGATGATCTAACATCTCGATGGTCGAGATACCTGGGAGGTTCAGTGAGTCGCATCGAGGACAGCCCCGCAGCGGAGGAATTCTTCTCGGCCTACGACCGCGTGTTGGCGAAGTGGCCGGTGCCCATCGACACCATCGATGTCGAATCCGACTACGGCACAACGAGAGTCAATGCCTGCGGACCCGTCGACGGACCTCCGGTGATGCTGTTGCCCGGTGGCGGAGCTACCGCGACCGTCTGGTTCGCCAACGTCGCGGCTCTGGCTCGGGGCAACCGGGTCTTCGCAATCGACCCGATGGGTGAGCCCGGACGGAGCGTGGTCGGTCAGAGGCCGATCCGCACGGTCGACGACCTGATGTCCTGGCTTGATCAGGTTCTCGACACCCTGAAGGTCACGCGGACTTCGATGATCGGACATGGGTACGGGGCGACGATGGCGCTCGAGTACGCACTGCACCGGACGGAGCACGTCCGCACACTCGTCCTGCTGGATCCCCCTTCGTGTTTCACCGGCATGCGCCTGGCGTACCTGCTGCACGCGGTGCCACTTCTGGTGCGACCGACTCGCAAACGAATGCGCTCTCTGATCCGGTGGGAAACGCAGAATGCCCCGCTCGATGCCGACTGGCTCGATCTCACCGAGCGAGGCACCGACTTTCCGTCGGCGAAACCGGTGGTTCCGCGCCGCCCCAAAAGAGATCGATGGGCGACGCTGTCCGCGGACGTCACCGTCGTCTTCGCCGGAGACAGTAAGGTGCACAACAGTTCTCGTGTTTCCGGTGCTGTCGGGAAAGTTCTCCCGAACGCACACACCGTCGTCCTGAACGGCTGCAGCCACCACATGTTGCCGATCATGCCCGCCGGGGAACTCGACGCCGTGTTGCTGAGCGCCCTGGGCTGACGCATGGCGTCTGACTACCGCGAGCCGTGTTCGAAGCAGCATTGAAGAAGCGGGATCCGACAGATCGGTTCCGATGATCTCGTCGGAAAGGTGGATCCGCTAGCGGTACGTGTTCGGGTGCACTTGGCGGCGTCCGAGAGCCTGGGTGTTGTGGGCGGTGCGCTGATCGTTCATCGAATCGTCAACGTCCCAGGCTCTTTGGCGCATGCGGTATGGCGTTCTGTCGCGTCACGTTTGTCTCGCAGAGATGTCAGGGTTAGGTCAATGCCCTCGATCTCACCGAACCATCCTTGCGCTTCGGCTTGTTGGCACCGCAATACAGGAGACATCGTGAATATTGGAGACCGATTCACCCGGCGCACCCGGCATCGGCGTTGTTCGCGGCACCCAAGACGGAGGGCTCGTCCATCGCCGAAAACGAAATACCCGGCCCCGGCGTCTATCACTAACTTCGTCAACCGGCACGCTCGTACCCGCCACCAGCTGACCGCGCCAGCAGGTGAATGCCATGAGATCCTTCAGTTGAAGTGCCACACTGGGTGCCCCGACAGCGGACAAACCGTGACGCACGGACAAGGGGGCACCCATGGCGTTTGCGCTGAACGGCATCGACACGTTCAACCCGCACTGGACCGCCGCACTGCTGTTCGTACTCGCGGCCGCCATCGCAATCACCCTCACCTGGTGGTTCTTCGGCAGCGACAGCTAGGCCACGCTCAAACCTCCGCCGCTGGAAGGAACCGCCCCTGATGCCCGCTCGAGCATGGGTCGCCATGATCATCGGCGACTCCGGCACACATCGGAGCCAGTAGCTGGTTTCTCAGGCCTAGACCTGCAGCGCAAGCCACAGGCCTGTCACCGCACCGACGATGGTCAGCGGAGTCGTAATGACGCCCAACACTGTGAAGGTCCGCAGATCTGCCGGCTCGTCGTTGGCCGATGCGACGCGTCGCCACAGCATGATTGCCAGCGACCCGACGTAGGTGAGATTGGGGCCGAGGTTCACCCCGATCACCATGGCCAACAACAGTGCCGGGGGAGCGTCGGCTCCGAATGCGGCCAGCAGCAGCAACGTTGCGGGCAGGTTGTTGACGATGTTCGACGCCACCGCCGCAATGGCCGCTGCGGCCAGGAGTGACGTGAAGGTGGTGTCGGACGGCAGGATTCGCGTCAGCCAGTCGCCGATCGGGCCTGTGGTGACGCCGAGAACGACGATGCCGAGCAGAAAGACGAAGCCACAGAACGGCAGATCGGCACCACGCAGAATGGCGCGAGGCGTGGTGCGCTGATCTCGAAGTGCCGGGATCGCGAGCGCAATCGACCCCACCGCCGCCACCCAGAACGGTTCGATGTCGAACAGGCCTGCCACTGCGAAGCCGATGAGTGTCGCGCCGAGGATGACGAGCGTGGCTCGCGGTGCGGGGACGTCCTCGGCGCTCTGCTGGGTCGAGTTCTCCGGCGGCGTGGTGGTGCGGGTCAGATCCTTGCGGAAGAAGATCAAGAACACCGCCAGCTCGATGGCCACCGCGAATATCCAGGGCAATGCCATCAGCGCGGTGAAGTGCAGGAAGGTCAGTCCGGTCGCGGCGAATGCGAGCAGGTTGGTCAGGTTCGATACCGGCAGCAGCGTCGATGCCGAATTGGACAGGTGCGCAGTGGCGTAGCTGTGTGGACGCGGCGACATCCCCAGGATCCGCGCAGCACCGATGATGGCCGGCGTCAGCAGCACCACGGTGGCGTCGAGACTGAGGACTGCCGTCGTGGACGCCGCCGCTGCGAACACGAGGGTCAGCAGTCTGCGTGGGCTGCCCTTCGCGCCTCGTCGTAGCTTCGCCGCGATCCAGGTGAATACGCCGAGCGCGTCCGAGAGATGCGCCAGGATCAGGATGAATGCCAGAAACACCACGGTCGGCGCGAGTTCGAGAACTTGCTCTCGTGCGGCGTCGAGGCTGACGAGACCGACGAGCAGAACGATCGCCGCAGCCGGAAGTGCGGCGACGATCTCGGGCAGACCACGAGGGCGCACGATCGCGAAGACGAGGACAGCAGCGACCAATGCCGCGGCGAGAACGGTCACGCGAGAATCTTCACGAGCGTCCGAAGATTTCGAGTGGTGGTCGTAGCCTTGTACTTGGCTTTCGCCGTGGCTTTCCCGAACGTGCTGTCGGTGGTGCTGCCCTTGCGCACCTCCCAGTAGAGCACGCTGTTCCCCTCGGCGATCCTTTCGAGCTCGGCGTCGAGTTCGTCTGCAAGAGCGGACAATTCGGTCAAATGTCTATCATCGCTACCGAACACCACATAAGGATGCCAGCCTTCCCGTTCGGCGTCGAACGGGTAGGACTCCACTGTCGCTCGAAGTGTCGGCACGTCCAGCACGACAACCCAGGCCTGGTAGCCGAACGCCTGGGCCAGTGTGTTCTCCGCCTGTGCCGTCACCCCGGCGGCAGTCAGCGGGGAGCCCAGCAGGACATTTCCGGTCGCCAGAACGGTCCGAACATCGGTGAAGCGGGCCGATGTCAGAGCCGCGCGGAGATCGGCCATCTTGATGTTGATGCCGCCGACGTTGATGCCGCGCAGCAACACGACCCATTCGCTCATGCGTGAAACTGTAGTTCGGTTCCCGGCGAGGGCGGAGCGACGAGTAGAGTACGCAACCGCGAACGAGTTGGCCGGACGGCTGCGGCTCGGAGGACCGGCGAACGAGTGTCGTCGCGCTTCGAGCCGAGGAAAGTCCGGACTCCACAGAGCAGGGCGGTTGTTAACGGCAACCCGAGGTGACTCGCGGGACAGTGCCACAGAAAACAGACCGCCTGCGGATCGGTTCTTCGGAATCGAACGGCAGGTCAGGGTGAAACGGTGCGGTAAGAGCGCACCAGCATCCCAGGTGACTGGGATGGCTAGGTAAACCCCGCCCGGAGCAAGGTCGAAGGCTGCACCTCGAAAGTGGTGCAGCTGCGCAGGTGCTCGAGGGCTGCTCGCCCGAGCCTGCGGGTGGACTGCTCGAGGTACCCGGCAACGGTGTGCCCAGATGGATGGTCGTCGACGTCGAACCTGCGAAAGCAGGAACGGCAGACAGGATCCGGCTTACAGGCCGACTCGTTCGCACTCACTATTTCTCCGCAGTTCTCCTGCGGCGTCGCTCCATGGGGCACACTGGAAGTCATGACCGACGACGACACCTCCTGGTACTACGACATCAGCACCAAGCAGGTCGTACAGGGCAAGCAGACCAACGCCCTCGACCGCATGGGCCCGTATCCGGACAAGGCCACCGCGGAGCAGGCGCTCAAGATCGCTGCGGCTCGCAACAAGGCCGCCGATTCCGACGACGACTGGAACAACTGACGGTGCTGCTCACCCGGCTGAGGGCTCCGGGCTTCGACTTCGAGGCCATCAGATCCGAGTTCGCACTGACCGAAGCGTTCGACGCAGACGTGATGCGCGAGGCGGTCGAAGCCCGAGACCTGCACGCCGACAGCAGAATCGACCGCACCGACATCCCGTTCGTCACCATCGACCCACTCGGCTCGAAGGACCTCGACCAAGCCGTACACATCGAGAAGACGTCCAACGGATTGGTGGTGCACTACGCGATCGCCGACGTGGGCGCACTGGTGTCGCCCGGGGGAGCGCTCGACGCCGAAACTCGTCGACGCGGCCAGACGTTCTACCTCCCCGACGGGTCCGTGCCGTTGCATCCACGCGAATTGTCGGAGGGTTCGGGCAGCCTGTTGGAGGGGCAGATTCGCTGCGCCGCGCTGTGGACAATCGAACTCGACGACGTCGGCGAGGCGGCTGCGTGGACGGTCACCCGCGCGCTCGTTCGATCGACCGCCCGGCTCGACTATGCCGCAGTGCAAGCCGATGTGGACGCGGGGACACCGCATCCGTCCATCGCGGCGCTGGCCGAATTCGGGGCCCAGCGCGCAGCTGCGGCCAGGCGACGCGGAGCCGTCGACATCACCCTGCCCGAGCAGGAAGTGGTGCCCGACGGGCGAGGTTGGCGCACCGTCCTGCAACCACGCACCGCAGTGGACGGTTGGAACGCCGAAGTATCGCTGCTGACGGGAATGTGCGCCGCCAGAATCATGCTCGACGCCGGAATCGGCATCGTGCGCACCCTACCGCCTGCCTCGTCCGGATCCGTGGACACACTGAAGAAGACGGCACAAGCGCTCGGAATCGACTGGCCCGCAGGCGCATCCGCCGGATCGGTGCTGGCCGGACTGCCCACCGACGAGCCGTCGACGCTGGCGATGATGACCCAGGCGACCGGTTTGCTGCGCGGTGCGGACTACCTCGCATTCGACCGCACGACGAACCCAGTGGACAGTGACGCATCGGTCGAGCATTCGGGAATCGGCGCGCCGTACGCGCACGTGACGGCCCCACTGCGTCGGTTGTCCGATCGCTTCGCCACCGAGGTGTGCCTGGCCGTCGTGGCCGGAGCGCCGATACCGGACTGGGCGGCGCAGGCATTGCCGGAGTTACCCGCCACCATGCGCGGATCGGATTCCGTGGCGTCGAAAGTGGACCGCGCCTGCATCGACCTCACCGAAGCGCATGTATTGAAAGACCGAGTGGGCGAGCAGTTCTCGGCGGTCGTGCTGCGCGGTGCAGAGGGGAAACGGGACGCCGAGGTGTTGGTGTCACAGCCGATCGTTCTCGGAAAGTGTGACGGCGAACCGCCCGCGGGGGAGTCGGTGAAGGTCCGGTTGACCCGGGCCGACACCGACTCTCGCACAGTCCGGTTCGACTACCCGGCCGTCACGGCCTGAAACGATCCGTCGCCTCGACGAGGTGATGCACGATGCCGGGCTCGGCCGCAGAATGGCCGGCGTCGTCGACGATCACCAGATCGGCACCGGGCCAGGCCTTGTGCAGCGCCCACGCGCTCGTTGCCGGGCAGATGACGTCGTAGCGGCCCTGCACGATGACGCCAGGAATGCCGTCGAGCAGGTGGGCGTCACGTAGCAGTTGATTCTCTTCGAGAAAGCAGTTGTTGCGAAAGTAGTGATTCTCGATACCGGCGAATGCCAGGGCGAACCGCGGATCCGAATTGTCCTGCACTGCATCCGGTTTCGGCAGCAGGTAACTCGTCGCCGCCTTCCAGGTGGACCACGCCACCGCAGCTCGCGTCGCGGCCTCGCGGTCGTCGGACATCAACTGTCGGTGGTACGCCTGAACGAGATCGCCGTCGCGCTCGTCCTCCGGAATGGGTTCGAGAAACTTCTCCCACAGATCGGGGAAGATGCGGCCTGCCCCGCCGCCGTAGTACCAGTCGATCTCCGACGGCCGCACCAGGAATATCCCCCGCAGTACCAGCCCCCGCACGCGATCGCGATGCGACTGCGCGTACGCCAGCGACAGCGTCGAGCCCCAGGATCCGCCGAACACCAACCACGTGTCGATACCCAGGTGCTCCCGGAGCTTCTCCATGTCCGAGATCAAGCGGTGGGTGGTGTTGACCGACAGATCGGCTCCGTCGGCGATGTGCGGGGTCGACTGCCCACAGCCCCGCTGATCGAACAACACGATTCGATAGGTCTGCGGGTCGAAGTACCGGCGCTGCAACGGATTGGTGGCACCGCCCGGACCGCCGTGCACGAACACCACCGGCGCACCGTCGGGGTTGCCCGAGACCTCCCAGTAGATCTGTTGGCCGTCACCTACGTCGAGGTGTCCGGTCTCGAGGGGCGCGATCTCGGGGTAGAGGGTCCGCATCCTAGAAGCCCACCAGACCGGACGCCAGATCAGGAATATCGAGGGAGCGGATGGCCTCGTCCCGCACGTCCGAGCACGTCTCCGTGGTGATGTCGTCGACGATCGCGCGGTTCTGCACCACCTGCAGGTTGATGACGCCGCTCTGCGCCGCCCAGGTCTGCACCAGGATGTTCAGCCCGCCGCGGCCCAGGGTGGGCCCCTGAACGCGCCAATTCGACAGCTGCGCCTCGAGATCGGTGCACAGCTGCTGCTTCTGCGCATCGGTGATCACCGCATCCGCAGGCGGCGTGGTGACCGTGGTGGTCGGAGCGACCGTCGTTGTGGACGACGAACCGGTGTTGGTGGTGTCGGTACTGCACGCCCCCAACACGGCGAGAAGTGCAGCCGCGCTTGCTACTGCGACTACGCTTCTCGCGGCAATGGAGGTCGATCCCCGTCTGAGTGTCATGCCCCAGAGTGTGCCATCCGAACGAGGCAGAGACGAGGGCGATCAGTAGCTGTGTTCGGGCCCGGGGAAGACGCCCGACCGCACCTCGGACAGGTACGTGGTTGCCGCGGTCCGCAGTGAATCGCCGACGTCGGCGAACTTCTTCACGAACTTCGCGGTCTTGCCGTTGGTGTATCCGGCCATGTCCTGCCACACCAGAACCTGCGCGTCGCATTCGTTGCCTGCACCGATACCGACCGTCGGAATGGTCAGCTTGCGGGTGACCTGGCCGGCGATGTCGGCGGGAACCATCTCCATGACGACGGCGAACGCGCCCGCCTCTTGGACTGCGATGGCGTCGGCCACAAGCTGCTCGGACGCGTCTCCGCGACCCTGGACGCGGAAGCCACCCAACGTGTTGACGCTCTGCGGGGTGAAGCCGACGTGGGCCATCACCGGGATGCCCGCGGCAGTGATCGCGGCGATCTGAGCGGCGACGCGCTCACCGCCTTCGAGCTTGACTGCGCCCGCGAGCCCTTCCTTCATGAACCGAACAGCGGTTTCGAGGGCCTGCTGCGGCGAGGCCTCGTAGGTGCCGAAGGGCAGATCTGCGACGACGAGGGCGTGCGGTGCGCCGCGGACCACTCCGCGGACCAGCGGGAGAAGCTCGTCGACGGTGATCGGCACGGTGGTGTCGTAGCCGTAGACGACGTTAGCTGCCGAATCGCCGACGAGGAGAACAGGTACGCCGGCCTCCTCGAAAATGCGGGCGCTGGAGTAGTCGTAGGCGGTGAGCATTCCCCAGCGTTCACCGTCGGCCTTCATCTGCAGAAGATGGTGGGTGCGGGTCTTGCGGGTCAGGGCGGTGGAGGGCGCTTCCTGAGCAGCCCCGCCGTACACAGCAGTTTCGGACATCTTTGTCCCTTTCTGGTCCTCGAGGCCCGCTCGGCGGGTCCCCGGGATGGGGTGTGATGACGTGCGCCAGTCTGCCACCGCACTCGACCTGCCGGAGCGCTACCGGCAGTGCAATTCGTCACACCTCTTCGTGTGCGGTGTAGTCCCGCCAGCCGTTGGTGATCGGCATGCGGCGGTCGCGCCCGAACGCACGAGAGGTGACCTTGGAGCCGATCGGGTACTGCCGCCGCTTGTACTCCGACGCGTCGATCTTGCGCAGAATGTCCGCCACCACCGCCGCGTCGAACCCGGCCGCCACGATGTCCGCGAAGCCTTGATCGTGGTCGACGTAGCGAAACACGATGGCGTCCAGTTCGTCGTAGTCGGGCAAGGAGTCGGTGTCCAGCTGGCCCGGCCGGAGCTCGGCGGACGGCGATTTGTCGATGCTCGACTCGGGGATCGGAGGGATGTCCCCACGGTCGGCAGCAGCCTTGTTTCGCCACCGCGCCAGATCCCAGACGAGCGACTTCGGCACGTCCTTGATCGGCGCGAAGCCACCCACCGCGTCCCCGTAGATCGTCGAATAGCCAACGGCCAGTTCGGATTTGTTTCCTGTGGCCAACACCAGATGGCCGAAGCTGTTCGACAGTGCCATCAACACCATGCCTCGGCAGCGGGCCTGAATGTTCTCCTCGGCCAAGCCGGTCAGATGCAGCTGGTCGACGTAGCAGGCGACCATGTCGGCGATCGGCTCGACGCGGAAATGGATACCGGTGCGCGACGCGAAATCCTCTGCGTCGGTGCGGGAGTGACTCGACGAGTACGTCGAGGGCATCGACACTCCGTGTACCGCATCGTTGCCCAAGGCGTCGACGGCGATGGCGGCGACCACCGCCGAATCGATACCGCCGGACAATCCGAGGGCCACCGAACGAAAACCGTTCTTGTGCACGTAGTCTCGCAGGCCGGTCACCAGTGCGCCCCACACCTGTTCCTCGGTGCTCACGATCTCGGCGAGGAACGGCTCGGCTCGCTGCCAGCCGGTGACCGCCACGTCGGGGAGCGTCACCCGATCGATGGTCCAGCCCGGTACGTCGGCGGCATCCGGACGTGGCGCTGTCGGGGCATCGACGTCGACGATCAGGAGATGCTCGACGAATTGAGGGGAGCGGCCCCAGGTGGAACCGTCCGGCCCGACGACGAAACTCGCCCCGTCGAACACCAGCTCGTCCTGTCCACCGACGACGTTGACGTAGGCGATCGGAGCGCCGATCTCGGTGGCCCGTCGCAGGGCGATGGAGCGCCGCACCTCGTCCTTGCCCTGCTCGAAGGGGCTGGCATTGAGGCAGAGCAACATGTCCACCCCAGCCGCGGCATAGGCGGGCACGGACCCGCCGGGCTGCCAGATGTCCTCGCAGACAACGACACCGAGCCGTAGGCCGTTCACCGTCGTGATGCTCAGGCCGGATCCCGGAGCGAAGTAGCGGGCCTCGTCGAACACTCGGTAGGTGGGCAGTGAGTGCTTGTCGTATCGCGTCGTCACCCGCCCGTCGACGATCACTGCCGCGCTGTTCCGCGAGCCCTCGGCGTCGCGATCGAGGTAGCCGACCACCACGATGCGATCGCCGCACCCGGCACTGTCCAAGGCCGTTGCCAACTCGGTGAGGGCGCGAGCCGATGCGGCGGCGAACGACGGTCGCAGAGCCAGATCCTCGACGGGATATCCCGTCAGCGCCATCTCGGGAAACACCACCACGTTGGCACCGTCGTGGGCCGCGCGGACCGTCCACTCGACGATCGCTGCGGAGTTCGCGGCGAGATCGCCGACGACGGAGTTGATCTGGGCGAGGGCGAGTCGAAGTGCCTGCACTGCGCCCACGCTAGTGCTCGGACGACGTCTCCGCCCGGCAGCGGGAGCGAAGCGCTCGAAAGACCTGGCACGATCGAGCCATGAGAACGCGCACCAGGAGCACGGCCGCGGCACTGTCCACGGTCGCCGTGTTGGCCGTCGGCTGCTCCACCTCCGAGCCGACAGCCACTCCCGAGAACTCCGCTGCGCCCGACAGTTCCCCATCGGTATCCGCCGTCGGCCCGATCCCCTCGGGGCTCGAGACGTTCTACACCCAGACGCTGGAGTGGGAGTCCTGCGACCGGTACAACACCGACGGCAGCGAGCTGGGAAGCGACGTCGAATGCGCGATGGTCACCGTGCCGTTGGACTACGCCGATCCCACCGGCACGACGATCGAGGTAGCCATCTCGCGGACGAATGCGACGGGCGAGAAGATCGGATCGATACTGATGAACCCGGGCGGGCCCGGCTCGTCGGGGCTCTACCTCGCAGGGCAGGCCGCAGGTACCGCCGTCGCCGATCGCTTCGATCGGATCGGCTTCGACCCACGCGGGATCGGAGCATCCGAGCCGGAAGTGCGGTGCCTGACGCCCGAGGAGGTCGACGAGGAGCGTCGCGAACCCGATGTGGACGTCACCCCAGAAGGGATCGCGGCGACCGAGGCCGACCATCGGGACTACGCAGCGCAGTGCGTCGAGCGGACCGGGGCGGATGTGCTCGAGCACGTCGGCACCCGGGAAGTGGTGCGAGACATGGACGTCATCCGTGCGGTTCTCGGCGACGAGAAGCTGACCTACATCGGCTACTCCTACGGCACCAGGATCGGGACGGCGTACGCCGAGGAGTTCCCGTCCAACGTTCGCGCAATGGTGCTCGACGGCGCGCTCGATCCCGACCAGTCAGCCGTCGACGAGGCCGTCGCCCAGGGTGCGGCGTTCCAGACCGCGTTCGATCAGTTCGCGGCGGACTGCGCACAGACCGAGACCTGCCCGCTCGGAACAGATCCGGCGCAGGCCGTCGAGCAGTTCCGATCGCTGGTGGAACCGCTGATCGACCGGCCGGCCGAGACGACCGATCCTCGCGGTCTCAGCTACGACGACGCGATCACCGGTGCTCAGCAGGCGCTGTACTCGCAGCAGTTGTGGCGTCTGCTGCGGGCCGGATTGAACGAACTACGCGACGGCAGGGGCGACACGCTGCTCCGGCTCGCCGATACCTACTCCGGACGGCTCGAGGACGGCAGCTACACCAATATCGACGACGCGTTCAATGCCGTTCGGTGCGTCGACGGCCCGCCGACCACCGATCGTGCAGCGGCCGACGAGGCCGACGCCAGGTTCCGTGCCGCCGCACCGTATCTGGACGACGGTCGGGCAACGGGCAACGCCCCGCTCGACCTGTGTGCCTTCTGGCCGGTGCCGAACACGAGCGACCCGCACATCGTCGACGTCGAGGGACTGCCGACGCTGGTGGTGGTCTCGACGACCAACGATCCCGCGACGCCTTATCAAGCGGGTGTCGAGTTGGCTGCTCAGCTGCGCGGCGATCTGGTGACCTACGAGGGTACCCAGCACACGGTCGCATTCTCGGGCGTCGAGTGCATCGACGAGCCGTTGGTGAACTACCTCGTCGATCTGGTCCCGCCGGGGGACGGATTGCGATGCTGACGTGCTACCTCACGACCTGGGAAGTGCGCTGAGAGTTTCACGAAGTGAGACCGAATTCACGATGTAACACAGATTTAACTCCGTTTGCTTACTCTCGCGTTCATGGATCGTCAAAAGGAATTCGTGCTCCGGACCCTCGAAGAGCGCGACATTCGTTTCGTCCGCCTCTGGTTCACCGACGTCCTCGGGTACCTCAAGTCGGTGGCCATCGCCCCCGCCGAGCTCGAAGGGGCATTCGACGAGGGAATCGGTTTCGACGGTAGCGCCATCGAAGGATTCGCCCGCGTGTCCGAGGCCGACACCGTGGCCAAGCCCGATCCGTCGACGTTCCAGATTCTGCCCTGGTCCACCAGCAAGGGTCACCAGCACTCGGCGCGGATGTTCTGCGACATCGCCATGCCCGACGGCTCGCCGTCCTGGGCCGACTCACGCCACGTGCTGCGTCGCCAGTTGAGCAAGGCCGCGGACCTCGGATTCAGCTGCTACGTGCACCCCGAGATCGAATTCTTCCTGCTCAAGGACGCCCCGCAGGACGGCTCACCGCCGACCCCGGCCGACAACGGCGGCTACTTCGACCAGGCCGTGCACGACTCGGCCCCGAACTTCCGCAGGCACGCCATCGACGCGCTCGAGTCGATGGGGATCTCGGTCGAGTTCAGCCACCACGAGGCCGCGCCCGGCCAGCAGGAGATCGACCTCCGCTACGCCGACGCACTGTCGATGGCCGACAACATCATGACCTTCCGCTACGTGGTCAAGGAAGTCGCCATCGAGGAGGGTGTGCGCGCGACGTTCATGCCCAAGCCGTTCAGCGATCAGGCCGGCTCGGCGATGCACACGCACATGAGCCTGTTCGAGGGCGACGCCAACGCCTTCCACAACCCGGACGACCCGATGCAGCTCTCCGAGACCGGTAAGTCGTTCATCGCCGGCATCCTCGAGCACGCCAACGAGATCAGCGCCGTGACCAACCAGTGGGTCAACTCCTACAAGCGACTCGTGCGCGGCGGCGAAGCACCGACCGCTGCATCCTGGGGACCGGCCAACCGCTCGGCACTGATCCGCGTGCCGATGTACACCCCGAACAAGGCATCCTCGCGTCGCGTCGAGATCCGCAGCCCAGACTCGGCCTGCAACCCGTACCTGGCGTTCGCAGTGCTGCTCGCGGCCGGTCTTCGCGGAATCGAGAAGGGCTACACCCTGCCGCCCGAGGCCGAGGAAGACGTGTGGGCTCTGACTTCCGCCGAGCGTCGCGCCATGGGCTACAAGGAACTACCGGGCAACCTCGATCAGGCACTGAACGCGATGGAAGGCTCCGAACTGGTCGCCGAAGCACTGGGCGAGCACGTCTTCGACTTCTTCCTCCGCAACAAGCGTCGCGAGTGGGAGGAATACCGCAGTCACGTCACGCCGTACGAGCTGAAGGCCTACCTGGGTCTTTAACAGCACGGCGTCGTCATGGGCTACGTTCTAGTCGATCCTTCAATGGTAGTTCCGATGCCGACGCGAGCACCCTCGCGCCGCTGCGCACTGACGACGAGGTAATTCTGTGGCACCCCGAGGTGGATTCTGATGGTGCGTCCTCCGACCTCCAGATCCGTCGTTCCAGGACCGGGCCGTCTCGGCCTCGTCGAAGAAACTGCGCCGTCCGACCTGCGCACTCTCGGTTGGACGGGGGAGGAAAGCCTCGAGCTGCTGTGGTCGCTCTCCCGTGCGCCCAACGCGGACCTCGCCCTGCGCACCTTGGTGCGGATGTACGAGCTGCTCGGTGCCGGGTGGACGGAGTTCGACACAGCGCTTCGCACCGACAAGGGATTCCGCGGTCGCATCCTCGGTCTCGTCGGCGCCTCGAGTGCGCTCGCCGATCACTTGGTTGCAGACGACAGCACCTGGCGTCTGCTGCTGACCAAGGAAGGTCAGAGCAGCGGAGTCTCGGCGAAGATCGAGCTCCCCACCAAAGCCACCCTGGTCGCAGAACTGCTCGAGGCCGTCGGGGCCGAGCCCGAGACCGGCCCCAACGCAGCACCGGACCTGTACCGCGCGTCTCTCATCGGGCCGCCCGCCGTGATCGCGCTGCGCAAGAAGTACCGCGACCAGATCATGGTGCTGGCGGCATACGACCTCGCCGCGACCGTCGAGAACGAACCCGTCCTGCCGTACACGGTGGTCGGGTCCCAACTGTCCGACATGGCCGACGCTGCACTCACCGCTGCACTGGCCGTGGCCGTGGCCACCGTGTGCCCGGACACCCCGTGTCCGACGCGTCTGGCCGTCGTCGCGATGGGCAAATGCGGTGCACGCGAACTCAATTACGTCTCCGACGTCGACGTCGTGTTCGTCGCCGAGCCCGCCGACTCGCAGGCGAGCCGCATCGCCGGAGAGATGATGCGCATCGGATCCTCGGCATTCTTCGAGGTGGACGCGGCACTGCGTCCCGAGGGCAAGCGCGGCGAGCTGGTCCGCACCCTGGATTCGCATGTCGCCTACTACAAGCGCTGGGCCAAGACCTGGGAATTCCAGGCGTTGCTCAAAGCTCGCCCCATGACCGGCGACATCGCGCTCGGCAACGACTACGTCGACGCGGTCAACCCGATGGTGTGGTTGGCCAGTCAGCGTGAGGACTTCGTGCCCGAGGTGCGTGCCATGCGGCGTCGCGTCGAGGAGATGGTGCCGCCGGAGCTTCGCGAGCGCGAGATCAAACTCGGACGCGGCAGCCTCCGGGACGTCGAATTCGCCGTCCAGCTCCTGCAATTGGTGCACGGTCGGACCGACGAGTCGCTGCGCGTACTCGGCACGACCGACGCGCTGACAGCTTTGACAGAGGGCGGTTACGTCGGCCGCGACGACGCTGCGAACCTGACGGCCTCCTACGAGTTTCTTCGGCTGATCGAGCACCGCTTGCAGATGCAGCGCATGCGGCGCACACATACCCTGCCTCCGCAGGACGACGAGGAAGCTTTGCGGTGGCTGGCACGTTCGGCGCACATGCGACCCGACGGCAACCGCGACGCACTCGGCGTACTGAACGCCGAGATCAAACGCAACGCGCAGCGCATCAGGCGGTTGCACGCGAAGCTCTTCTACCGGCCGTTGCTCGACTCGGTGGTCAAGTTCGACTCGGAGACAGTGCGCTTGACCCCCGACGCGGCGACGCGTCAGCTCGCCGCTCTCGGCTACAAGACTCCGCAGAACGCGCTGGGTCACCTCCGTGCTCTCGTCGGCTCGGGCACTCGCCGCGGCCAGATTCAGGCCGTGTTGCTGCCGACCTTGCTGGAGTGGCTCGCCGACACCCCCGATCCCGACGCCGGGCTGCTGAACTACCGCAGACTGTCGGAATCGGCGGGGGAGCAGACGTGGTTCCTGCGGGTGCTGCGCGACGAAGGCGCTGTGGCGCAGCGATTGATGATCGTGCTCGGCTCCTCGGCCTATGTGCCGGACCTGTTGATCAAGGCCCCCGAGGTCATTCGGTTGTTCGCCGACGGACCCACCGGCCCCCGACTGCTCGACGTCGAACCGGAGGAGACGTACCGCGCGATCCTGTCGTCCTCGGCACGCTACGAGGATCCGGTGCGAGCCATCAACGCTGCCAGGGCACTACGACGCCACGAACTGGCGCGGGTGGCCTCGGCGGACATTCTGGGCATGCTGGACGTACCTCAGGTGTGCCGTGCGCTGTCCTCGGTCTGGGCCGCTGTCATCAACGCCGCCCTTGCCGCAGCCGTACGCGCCAGCGAGAAGGAACGCGGAGAACCTGCACCGGCAACGCTTGCCGTCATCGGCATGGGTCGGCTGGGCGGCGGTGAGCTCGGCTACGGCAGCGACGCAGACGTGCTGTTCGTCTGTGAGCCGGTCGATGGTGCCGACGAGACCGTTGCCGTCAAGTGGGCCAACACCATTGCCGACCGCATCCGCAAACTGCTCGGCGCGCCCAGCACCGATCCGCCCCTGGAGGTCGACACCGGTCTGCGGCCGGAAGGCCGAAGTGGACCGGTGGTGCGCACTCTGTCTTCGTACGCCGCGTACTACTCGCAGTGGGCCCAGGCCTGGGAAGTGCAGGCTCTGCTGCGCGCACACCAAGTGGCCGGCGACCAGGATCTCGGAATCCGGTTCCTGCTGATGGCAGACAAGGTGCGCTACCCCGAGGGCGGCGTGTCCGCCGATGCGGTCCGCGAGATTCGACGCATCAAGGCGCGCATCGACTCCGAGCGTCTGCCCAAGGGGGCCGACCCCTCCACCCATACCAAGCTCGGACGTGGGGGACTGGCCGACATCGAGTGGACCGTACAGCTGATCCAGCTCAGATACGCGCACAAGGTCCTGACGTTGCACAACACCTCGACCCTGCAATCACTCGACGCCATCGGTGCGGCCGAGCTCATGAGCGAAACCGACGTCGAGTTGCTGCGCGAGGCGTGGATTCTGGCGACGAAAGCACGTAACGCGCTGGTGCTGGTCCGCGGCAAGCCCACCGATCAGCTGCCGCGACCGGGTGCCGTGCTCTCTGCAGTGGCACAGGTGGCGGGCTGGGAGAACGGCGATGCCGGAGCGTTCCTCGACAACTACCTGCGCGTGACGCGTCGGGCGAAGGCAGTGGTGGAGAGAACGTTCGGCGGACTCTAGTCCCGTCAGGTGTCTAATCACTGCCCACGGTGACGAAGCCCTGGGCAACCATCCAGTCGCGCGCGACATCGGCTGGATCGCGGCCGTCGATGTCGACCTGCTTGTTCAGCTCGGAGATGGCCTCGTTGGTCAACGCGTCCGAGATCGGAGCGGTCACCTCGGCGATCTCGGGATACCGGTCGGCGACCTCTTGCCGGATGATGACCGTGGCGTTGTAGCGCGGAAAGAACGACTTGTCGTCTTCGACGACCGTCAGATTCAGGCCCTTGATGCGGCCGTCGGTGGTGAACACCTCACCGAAGCTGCACTGGCCACCCTCGGCCGTGGCCTGGTAGATGACACCGGTCTGCAGGATCTGTACGGGAAGCGTGCTCGCGTCGAATCCGTAGGTGGCGGCGAGCCCGGGTAGACCGTCCTGGCGGCTGTTGAACTCGGTCTCCACGCACAACGCCGCCGCAGCGGGATCTCGGTTCACCAGAGCGGCATAGTCGGACAGCGTGCGCACCCCGGTCTCCTGCGCCACCTGCTGATTCATTGCCAACGCATACGTGTTGTCCATCGGTGCAGGATTCACCCAGGCGATGCCGTTGGCCTTGTCGGCGTCGCGCACGGCCTCGAACTGCTCGGTGGCGTCGGGAATGGGGGTTTCGTTGCCCAGAAAGTTGATCCAGCCGGTGCCCGTGTATTCGTAGGCGACGTCGACCTGGCCGCTCTGCATCGCCAGTCGCACGCTCTGCGAGCCGGCGATGTTGGTGAGGTCGCGAACGTCGGCACCTGCAGCGCTCAAAGCGAATTCGAGGATATAACCCAGAATGATCTGCTCGGTGAAGTCCTTCGACCCGACGGTCAACTGCGCTCCCTCGAGGCCCGGGAGCGGGGTGATGCTGCCCGGTTCGACCGACAACGGCATTGCTCCGCCCGATTGCAAGCCGCATCCGGTCAACGCCATGGTCGCAGCCGCACACAGGGCCACGAGTCGTCGAGTGCTGCGCCGCATCAGCGGAGTCCTTTCGGTCCGAGAAATGCCTCGGCGAGAGCGCCGAGCCAGTCGACCAGCAGCGCCAGAGCCACCGCGAGGACTGCTCCGACCACGAGGATGATCGGTTGGTTGAGTTTGTAGCCGGTGTCGATCAACACTCCGAGTCCGCCGGCGCCGACGAGGAAGCTCAGGGTCGCCGTACCCACGGCCAGCACCAGCGAGGTGCGCAGACCGGCGAGAATGAAGGGCACCGCCAGCGGAAACTCGATGCGCCGCAGGATGCCCATGTTCGACATTCCCTGTCCACGGGCCGCGTCGATGTAGTTGGGATCGACGGTCTGGAAGCCCAGCATGGTGTTCCTCAGAACCGGCAGCAGCGAGTAGAACGCGATGGGCAGAACGCCCGCCGTGAAGCCCGTCCACCCGGTGGCCAAGAACAGCAGCACCAGCAAGCCGACCGCGGGAGCGGCCTGACCGATGTTGGCGATACCGATGAACAGCGGAGCCAACCGCCGATATTTGGGCCGCGTCAACAGGATTCCCAGCGGAACCGCTATGACGAGCACGAGGGCCGTGACGACCACCGTGATCGCGACGTGCTCTCGAACTGCGGTGAAGATGCTGCCGGCGTTCAACGTGCCGGACTGGGTGGCGGTGAGGTCTCGGCTGAAGGTGTACACCAAGAGCACGGCCACGATGGCGAGGATGACCACGGGCTGGATCAGAAGCCGGAGCCGCTCGGCCCGCTTGGCGGCTCGCGCGGTGTCCTTCGTGTCGTCGCCGGTCTCGGCAAGAGTCGTCACGACGGGGTCCCGACGTCGGTGCGCGGCTCGTCGTGATCGTTCGCGTGTTGGGAACGCAGGGATTTGATGGTGTCGATCAGAACGTCGATCGTCACGGTACCGACGTATTCGCCACGGTTGCCGGTCACGGTGGCCGTCGCATTGCCCTCGGACAGAAGTGCTTCGAGCGCGTCCTGAAGCGTGGATTGCGTCGAGACCATCTCGCCCATCGGCACACCGACGTCGCGCAGGCTCCCGACCCCCACGAGGTGGCGTCGATCGGTCCACCGAAGCGGGCGCTTGCGGGCGTCGAGGATGATGCCCCAGGCCTCGGGATCGGAGCCGAGCGCGGTGTTCATCGTCTCCACCGACTCGTCCTCGCCGAAAGCAGGGACGTCGGACAGTTCGATGTCGCGCACCCGCATCAGGGTCAGCTGCTTCAATGCCGCTCCGGCACCGACGAAACCGGCAACGGTGTCGTCGGCGGGGTTGGCGAGAACGGCCTCGGGAGTGTCGTACTGGAGAATGGTCGATTGGTTGCCCAGAACAGCGATTCGGTCGCCGAGTTTGACGGCCTCGTCGAAGTCGTGGGTCACGAACACGATGGTCTTGCCCAGCTCGGCCTGCAGCCGCATCAACTCGTCCTGCAGCAGTCCTCGAGTGATCGGATCGACCGCGCCGAAGGGCTCGTCCATCAACAGCACCGGGGGATCGGCGGCAAGAGCACGGGCGACGCCGACACGCTGCTGCTGGCCACCCGAGAGCTGACGCGGATAGCGCTCGCGGTAGACCGCCGGATCGAGTCCGACGAGATCGAGCATCTCGTCGGTGCGATCGTTGATGCGTTTCTTGTCCCACCCGATGAGTCCGGGCACCATGCCGACGTTCTGCGCGATCGTCATGTGGGGGAACAGGCCGGCCTGCTGGATGGAGTAGCCGATGGTGCGGCGCAGCTCGTTGGGGTCGATCGAGAGCGCGTCCTTGCCACCGATGGTGATGCGGCCGGACGTCGGCTCGATCAGCCGGTTGATCATGCGCATCGTCGTCGTCTTGCCGCAGCCCGAGGGCCCGACCAGCACGACGACCTCGCCGGCCGGAATCGTCATGGACACGTTGTCCACAGCCGCGAGCTTCTGCCCCGGGTAGCTCTTGGTGACGTTCTCGAGCACGATTTCCGCGCCGGAGACGTTCGATGTACGGGTCGAGTCACTCACGGATACCCCTCGAGGTGGTCAGTTTGCCGATCAACACGTAGATCCCGTCCAGGATCAACGCCAGCAGGACGATCAGGACAGTGCCGGTGAGGGCCTGCGGTAGGGCCGTGGGGCTGCCCACGCGTGCGAGCCCCGAGAACAACAGGTTGCCCAGACCAGGGCCTTTCGCGTACGCGGCGATGGCCAGGATGCCCATCGCCATCTGCGTGCTGATCCGCATCCCGGTGAGAATCGACGGCCAGGCGAGAGGAATTTCGATGCGTCGCAGCACCAGTGTGCGACTCATGCCGATACCGCGAGCGGCGTCGGCCACGGCCGGATCGACCGCAGCGAGGCCCACCACGGTGTTGCGGATGATCGGCAGCAAGGAATAAAGGACCAACGCGGTCACCGTGGGCCGAACGCCCAATCCCATGATCGGGATGAGGACACCCAGCAGCGCGAACGAGGGGATCGTCAGGATGGTGCTCGCCAGAGCCGTCGCGATCGCCGACCCGGCGGGGCTGCGGTAGACGAGAACCCCGATTGCGACACCGATGACGGTGGCGATGACCACGCACTGTACGACGGCCGAGACGTGAAGATAGGAGTCGATCGCCAACTGTCTTCGCCGTCCGACGATGAATTCCCACAGTGCATCCATGCAGTTGTCGTCCCTCTGTTCGCCGGTAGCGGATAAATACCTTTACCCCGCGTACCGACTATCAAACTCCGGCCGGTGCCAATTCTTTGTCGAATGCCGAAAACTTTGCCGATCGGAGACAATCGGGAACGCAAAAACGCCCGGCCGAAAAGATTCGGCCGGGCGTTTTCAGCGTGAGGTCGGGTCGATCACACGTCGTAGTACAGCGAGAACTCGTACGGGTGCGGACGCAGGTTCACCGGAGCGATTTCCTGCTCGCGCTTGAGCGAGATCCAGGTCTCGATCAGGTCGGTGGTGAACACGCCACCCTCGGTGAGGTAGTCGTGATCGGCCTCGAGCCGGTCGATGACCGCGTTCAGCGAGGTCGGTGCCTGAGGAATGTTCTTGGCTTCCTCGGGCGGCAACTCGTAGAGGTCCTTGTCGACCGGTGCCATCGGCTCGATCTTGTTCTTGATTCCGTCAAGGCCCGCCATCATCTGTGCGGCGAAGTTCAGGTACGGGTTACCCGAGGAGTCCGGCGCACGGAACTCGAGGCGCTTGGCCTTCGGGTTGTTGCCGGTGATCGGGATACGAACCGCGGCGGAGCGGTTGCGCTGGCTGTAGACCAAGTTGATGGGGGCCTCGTAGCCCGGCACCAGACGGTGGTACGAGTTGATCGTCGGGTTGGTGAATGCCAACAGCGACGGTGCGTGGTGCAGGATGCCGCCGATGTAGTGGCGAGCGAGATCCGACAGTCCGGCGTATCCGGCCTCGTCGTGGAAGAGAGGCTTGCCGTCCTTCCACAGCGACTGGTGCACGTGCATGCCCGAGCCGTTGTCGCCGAAGAGCGGCTTCGGCATGAACGTCGCCGACTTGCCGTTCTGCCATGCGGTGTTCTTGACGATGTACTTGAACAACTGCAGATCGTCCGCCGCACGAAGCAGCGTGTTGAACTTGTAGTTGATCTCCTGCTGGCCGCCGGTGCCGACCTCGTGGTGCGCACGCTCGAGCTCGAAGCCGGCGTTCTGCAGGTTGGTCGAAATCTGATCGCGCAGGTCGACGTAGTGGTCGTACGGAGCGACGGGGAAGTAGCCACCCTTGAAGCGCACCTTGTAACCGAGGTTCGGGCTGCCGTCGGCCTCGGTCTCGGCTCCGGTGTTCCACCAACCCGAGGACGAATCGACCTCGTAGAACGCACCGTTCGCCTGCGAATCGAAGCGCACGGAATCGAAGATGTAGAACTCGGCCTCGGCACCGAAGTACGCGGTGTCCGCGATGCCGGTGCTGGCCAGGTACTCCTCGGCCTTACGTGCAACGTTGCGCGGGTCGCGGCTGTAGGCCTCACGCGTGAACGGATCGTGAACGAAGAAGTCGATGTTCAGCGTCTTGGCATTGCGGAAGGGATCGACCTGAGCGGTGGCGTAGTCCGGAAGCAGGATCATGTCGGACTCGTGGATCGACTGGAAGCCGCGGACGGACGAGCCGTCGAACGCGAGGCCGTCCTCGAGCGTGTCTGCCGTGAACGCCTTGGCGGCGATCGAGAAGTGCTGCTGTGCACCCGGCAAATCCGTGAACCGGATGTCGACGTATTCGATTCCTTCATCTGCGATGAACTTGATGACCTCTTGGGCCGTGGAAAACGCCACGCTTTTGCTCCTTTGTTGAGTCCGTCAGCCTGACGTTATGGACTTGGTGTTGCCCGCCCGTCAAGCTCGTGTTTCGCCCGTGTTACGCGTCCTGGCTCACGACTGGCAGGGACAACAGTACGTCCAGGTGTTTTCCCGTGTGCCCGACCGCGCCTATCCTGGAAATCATGGCACGAATGACAGGGTCCTGGTTGTCCGGACCGGCCTCCGCGAACCCACGTGAACCCCAGAACTTCCGCGGGGAGGAGTTGGGCCTCCCGCAGCAGGGCGTCGGCGCGCTGGCAGGTACCGGCCGCCGAGTTCTCGCGTTGCTGCTCGACTGGACGATGGCCACCGGCGTGGCGTCGCTCATTCTCGGTGGTTACACCACGAGCGGACTGATCTCGACGATCGTGCTGGCCGTGTGGTTCGGCGTCGGACTGGTGAGCGTCTCGCTCTTCTCGTTCACCCCGGGGCAATTCATCGTCGGTATTCAGGTGGCACGCATCGACGCACATGCGCGGGTCGGCTTCGTCCGCGCGCTGGTTCGCCAATTGATTCTGCTGTTCGTCGTCCCGGCCGTAGTCACCGACATGGACGGTCGAGGAATGCACGACCGTGCAACGGGAACAGCCCTGCTGCGGACCCGCTGAAGGGTCTGCGCACCAGGGCTGTCCGAGTGGTCGTGAGTGGCTAGCGGCGCTTCATGGTCCGCTGAACACCCTTCATCTTGGCTCCGCCGGGAATGGGTCCCTTCGGCATCGCTGGGCCACCCTTGGTGCCCAGAGCGGACAGCCGGGACTCGATGGTGTCCATGCGCTTGCCGTCGATGTTCTTCGGCAACTTCGACAGGTACTTCTGCAGACCCGAGAGCGGAATCTGGTTCTCTTCGTTTCCGACGATGATGTCGTAGATCGGAGTGTCGCCCACCAAGCGGGCGGTCTTCTTCTTCTCCTGAGCCAGCAGTGACTTCACGCGATGCGGTGCACCCTCGGCCACGAGAATGACACCGGGCTTACCGATGACACGATGCACGGCGTCCAAGTGAGTGGTTCCGGCGATCGCATTGGTCACTCGCCACGACCCCTGCAGGTTGTCCAGGGCCCACGCGGCCGCGCCGGCCTGCCCGTCGGCCTTCTTGTACACCGACTTCTGCACGCGGCGACCGAAGATGATGAACGCAACCAGAACGCCCAGGAGCAAGCCGATGGGGAGCAGGAACCACTGGAAATCGAAGGCCAAGCCGATGAGGAACCCGAGGAGCCCGAGCCCGACCACCGACCCGATCATCAGCGGAAGGAGAACCTTGTCGTCCTTGCGCTGCATCTGAAACGCCTGCCAGAGCTGCTTACGCCGTTCCCTCGATGCCTGCTTGCGCGCCGCCTTGGCAGCCGCTTTTGCTTCCTTGCTGGGCTTTGCTGCTTTGCCAGCCTTACTGCCTTTCGCCATACGTCACAGGATACGTCCTGTGCCGACGCTCACGTGCACCGCGCCGGGTTGGCAAAAGATCTAGCGAGCCGCCAGACGCGCCATCAACGAACTGGCCTCCTGGGAGGCTTCGCCGCCATCGGTCAGGTGACTCATGCTCTCGGGCAATTCACGGCCGTGATGCGCCATGGCCTGCGCGTAGAGCCGTCCGGCGCGGTAGGAGGAGCGGACCAACGGCCCGGCCAGCACACCGGCGAACCCGATCTCGGTCGCGTAATCGGAGTGCTCGACGAACTCCTCCGGCTTGACCCAACGCTCGACCGGATGGTGGCGCGGCGACGGGCGCAGGTACTGGGTGATGGTCAGGATGTCGCAACCGGCCTCGTGCAGGTCGCGAATGGCTTCCTGTACCTCTTCCGGAGTCTCGCCCATGCCGAGGATCAGATTGGACTTGGTGACCAGACCGTCGTCGCGGGCTGCGGTGATGACGTCCATCGACCGCTGATACCGGAAGGCGGGACGGATGCGCTTGAAGATGCGCGGCACCGTCTCGACGTTGTGAGCCAGCACCTCGGGGCGTGAGGAGAAGACCTCGGCCAGCTGATCGGGCCTGGCATTGAAATCGGGGATGAGCAGTTCGACGCCGGTCTTCGGATTGAGCTTCTTGATGTACCGAACCGTTTCGGCGTACAGCCACGCGCCGCCGTCCTCGAGATCGTCACGAGCGACGCCGGTGATCGTGGAGTAGCGCAGACCCATGGCCTGCACGCTCTCGGCCACCCGGCGCGGCTCGTCTCGATCGAGATCCTCCGGCTTGCCGGTGTCGATCTGGCAGAAATCGCAACGGCGGGTGCATTGCTCACCGCCGATGAGGAAGGTCGCTTCGCGATCTTCCCAGCATTCGTAGATATTGGGGCAGCCGGCTTCCTCGCACACCGTGTGCAGACCTTCGCGTTTCACAAGACCCTTGAGCTCGGTGTATTCCGGGCCCATCTTCGCTTTGGTCTTGATCCAGTTCGGTTTGCGTTCGATGGGGGTCTCCGCGTTTCGGATCTCGAGGCGGAGCAGCTTGCGTCCTTCTGGGGCCACAGTCACAGAAACGATGCTACGCGCCGAAGCGAACCGTCGTGAACTGCGGGTTGATCGAGGCCGCCGTGACGGGCGGATGCTCGATCTCGTGATCCTGCACGGGCATCGACCCGTCCAAGGCGGCCAGAACAGCCTCGGTGACCGCGGCGGTGACGTCGCCGATGGCGATGTCGCGGCCCAGCTCGAGCGACAGCGACGTCACGCCGGCGTCGGCGATTCCACACGGCACGATCGCATCGAAACCGGTCATGGCCGCATTGCAGTTCAGCGAGAAACCGTGCAGCGTCACGCCACGCTGAACACGGACTCCGATCGCCGCGATCTTGCGTTCGGGCAGCCACGCGCCGTCACGCATCTGCGCCGCGAGCCACACCCCGGATCTACCGTCGACGCGCCCGCAGATGATGCCGTAGGCGGACACGACGGAAATCAGAGCCTCTTCGATGCGGCGCACGTACCGGACGACGTCGATGGGCTGCGCGAGCTTGACGATGGGATACCCCACCAGCTGGCCGGGTCCGTGCCAGGTGATCTTGCCGCCACGATCGACCTCGACGACAGGAGTACCGTCCCGCGGCATGTCTTCCTCGGAGGTACGCCTCCCCGCCGTGTAGACGGACGGATGTTCGAGCAGCAGCAGCGTGTCGGAGCCGGAACCGTCCGCCCGGGCACCGGCCAGCTCGCGCTGCAGTGTCCAGGCCTCGGTGTACTCCACGGTGCCCAACTCTCGCACCACCACCGGCTCGGAGCTCGCGCGTGCCGACACAGCGGCCGGCGAAGAGTTCGCTTCACTCATGAGTCGGAACGGTACGCCGCGTCACGAGCCGACGGCCACCCGCAGTGCTTCCCCGATGGTGTTGTGCTCGAAGGTGTAGCCCGTCTCCTCGAGAGCTTTGGGAATCGCCCGTGGCCCGGTCAGAATGGCCTCCTCGGCGAACTCGCCGATCACGGCCTTCAACGCGAAGCCGGGCACCACCCACGGGGCCGGTCGATGCACCGCTCGCGACATCGCGCTGTTGAACTGGGCATTGGTCACCGGAGTGGGCCCCACCATGTTGACCGGACCCCGCAGTGCGTCGTTCTCGATGCCGTGCACGATGGCCCCGATCTCGTCCTCCAACGAAATCCACGGGAAGTACTGACGGCCACTGCCCAACCGCCCGCCGAGCGCGAACAGATACAACGGTCGAAGCTTGCCCAGCATGCCGCCGCGTTGCGACAGCACCACCCCGCTGCGCAGAAGTATCGTTCGGACTCCGGCTTCGGACGCCTTCGAGGTGGCGTTCTCCCAGTCGCGACACACTTCGGCCAGGAATCCCTCGCCGACGGGGGCGCTCTCGTCGACCACCCGATCGCCGGTGTCGCCGTAGAAATTGACGCCACTGGCATTGATCAGGGTGGGGACCCCAGCGTCGGCCGCAGCGGACGCCAGCACCTCCGTGGGCGCAATACGACTGTCTCGTACCAACTGCTTGTATGCACCGGACCATCTCTTGTCGCCGATACCGACGCCGCAGAGGTTGACGACGGCGTCGGCACCGTCGAGCGTGGCCGCGTCGATGCTCCCGCGCGACGGATCCCACTGGGACTCGTCCGGTCCGGCAGGCGTGCGCCGAACGAGCCGGGTGACGTCGTGGCTCCGGCCTCGCAGTGCTGCGACGAGAGCTGTGCCGATCAATCCTGATGAACCTGCAATGACTACGCGCATGTGAACGAAAGCCTCCTTGACGCAAACGGGGCACCATTCGCGAACGAATGATGCCCCGGATGCACGGTTCGTGCCCCTCTTTTCGAGACTCCGATGCGAATGTTTCGCGCTCTCACCAGAATACGTGAGAGATGCGATTCGCCGGGTGCCTACAGGCCGAGATCGGCCTCGAACGACGCCACTTCGAGACGCTGCTTGATCGTGGTGAGGAAGCGTCCCGCATCGGCCCCGTCCACCAGACGGTGGTCGTAGGTGAGCGGCAGGTAGCACATCGAGCGAACACCGATCGACTCGTTGCCCGAGTCGTCCTTGACGACGACCGGACGCTTGACGATCGCACCCGTGCCCAGCATGGCCGCCTGCGGCGGAACCAGGATCGGGGTGTCGAACAGCGCGCCCTGGCTGCCGATGTTGGTGATGGTGAACGTGCCACCGGACAGCTCGTCGGGCTTGAGTCCACCCGAGCGTGCACGGGTGGCGATGTCGTTGATCGCCCGAGCCAGTCCGGCGAGCGACAGGTCGCCTGCGTTGTGGATGACGGGGGAGAGCAGACCCTGCTCGGTGTCCACGGCGATACCGAGGTGGACATCGGCGTGGTACGTGATCTCCTTGGCGTCCTCGTTGATGCTCGCGTTGACGTTGGGGTGCGCCTTGAGAGCCTCGACGACGGCCTTCGCGAAGAACGGCAGGTACGTCAGGTTGACGCCCTCGTTCTCGGCGAACGTCGCCTTCGCCTTGGTACGCAGACCGGCGATCTTGGTCACGTCGACCTCGAAGGTCTGCGTCAGCTGCGCAGAAGTCTGCAGCGACTCACGCGTCTTCTTCGCGGTGATCTGACGAATCCGGTTGATCTTCTGCGTGGTTCCGCGAAGATGCGCGAGCTCCGGGCGAACACCGGCGGTGGCCGGGGCAGCGGGCTTGGATGCGGCCGCAGGCTCAGCAGCGGCAGCCGGAGCGGCCGGAGCCTTCTTGGCCTCGGCTGCGGCGAGCACATCCTGCTTGCGGATGCGTCCACCGACACCGGTGCCCTTCACGGTCGACAGGTCGACGTCGTTGTCCGACGCCAGCTTGCGCACCAGGGGAGTGACGTACGGGCTGGAATCACCCGACGGTGCCGACTCCTTGGCGGGAGCGGCCTTGGGAGCCTCCTGCTCGGGCTCGGCCTTCGGAGCTTCCTGCTTGGGGGCTTCCTGCTTGGGAGCCTCCTTCTTCGGCTCTTCTTTCTTCGGCTCTTCGGCCTTCGGGGCCTCGGGCTCCGGAGTGGCCTCGGGCTCGGGTGCCTTCTCGGCCGGCGATCCCGATCCGATGACGGCGAGCTGGCCACCGACGGCGACCGTGTCGTCTTCCTCGGCAGAGATCTCGAGCAGAGTTCCGGCGACCGGAGATGGGATCTCGGTGTCGACCTTGTCGGTGGACACCTCGAGCAGCGGCTCGTCGACAGCAACCTCGTCACCGACGGCCTTGAGCCATCGAGTCACGGTGCCTTCGGTGACGGACTCGCCCAACTCGGGCATCGTCACCGGCGTGCCGGATCCGGACGAGTCGGACGATGCACTCGCTGCGGGTGCCTCCTCCTCGGCCTGTGGCTCGGGCTCGGCTGCGGGAGTGGGCTCCTCGGCAGCTTCCTCGGGTGCCGACTCCTCGGCGGGCGCGGCGTCCTCGGCCGGTGCATCGGACGAGGGTGCCTCGTCTGCGTCACCGATCTGGGCGAGCTCGCCACCGATCTCGACGGTGTCGTCTTCCTGAGCGACGATCTTGGTCAGAACACCGGCTGCAGGCGACGGGATCTCGGTATCGACCTTGTCCGTGGAGACTTCGAGCAATGGCTCGTCGACTTCGACGGTGTCGCCTTCTTGTTTGAGCCACCTCGTGACAGTTCCCTCGGTGACGCTCTCACCAAGAGCTGGCATCTGGACGGAGAAGGCCATGTCTGTTGACTCCTCGACAGTTGTATGCGGGTGATGTGGTTCGACGACTTGTGGTCGCAGACCATTGTGCTGGCGGAACAGGGTTCATGGACGAGAGTTGCGTGATTCGGTTCGACGGAGGCGCCGGTGCACAAGGCACCGATCGAGCGTGTTCGGCTCGACTCAGCGCCCACGTAGACACTCCCTCTCGGCAATTCACTTACTCACTTCACGAGCCTTGGTTCACTATCAAGAGAGCTGAACCCTCTAATGTCATCCTTCCATTGTTATCGCCTCGCCGTTCCCCTAGGGCGTGCAACACGCCTGGCAAACTGGCGGGTAACAACGTTCCGGCACCAGAACCGGTGATCCATCGGCCGTACGAAAAGGATGTTCTCGTGGGATTGTTCGATCGACTCAAGCGAAGCGGCGGGGGTGCGAAACGGGCCCCGGAGGGGTCGGTTGCCCAGTATCTGGCCGATTGGACCGACTCGCGAATCGGTGTCGAGGCCTACGTCGAGCCGAAGACGACGGTCACCCCGCTGACCGTCGTGTTGATCGCGAACGACGGCGAATGGACCCGTCGGCCGCTCGATGAAAAATATGCACGAAAAATCGGACCCGACCTGAAGATCCCGGTCTACGACGTCCGCAAGACCGGCTATCCCCAGCGCATGCGCGATCACGACGCACGCCAGAAGGTCATCAGGAAGCGCGAACAGCAGCAGCGCGATCTCTGACCTCGCCCATGCGTGCGGACGCCGATCCGCACGCACGGACTTGTGCAATCAGCCGTTCTCGACGATGTCCTCGAGGACCGCGAACATCGTCCGTACGGGGACGCCGGTACCGCCCTTGCCGGTGTAACCGAAGGGTCCACCGGTGTTGTACGCCGGGCCCGCGACGTCGATGTGAGCCCATTCGACTCCGTCGGCGACGAATTCCTTCAAGAACAGAGCGGCAGCAAGCATTCCACCGGCCCGGCCGTTGGTGACGTTCGCCAGATCGGCCACCTTGGAATCGAGTTCGCGTCGGATCTCCTTCGGCAACGGCATCGCCCAGGCGTTTTCGCCGATGGCCTGAGAGATCTCGGCGACCCGGTCGCGGAAGTCCTCGGTGCCCATGACCCCTGGCGTTCGATTGCCGAGCGCGACCACCTGAGCTCCGGTCAGCGTCGCGGTGTCGATGAGGTAGTCCGGATCGTCCTCGCAGGCCCGCACGATCGCGTCGGCCAGTACCAAGCGGCCTTCGGCGTCGGTGTTGATGACCTCGACGGTGATGCCGCCGTACTGGGTCAGCACGTCGCCCGGACGCTGCGCGGTGCCCGACGGCATGTTCTCGGCCATCGGCACGGTCGCAATGACATCGAGCGGCAGATCGACCTTCGCGGCCAGGATCACCGTCGCGATGACCGCAGCGGCACCGCCCATGTCGGAGGTCATGTTCTCCATGCCCGCCGCGGGTTTGATGGAGATGCCGCCGGTGTCGAACGTGATTCCCTTGCCCACCAGGGCGACCTTCTTCGCGCCCCGCTTACCGCCCGAGTGAGTCAGGCGAACCAGTCGCGGCAGACGCGAAGAACCCTTGCCGACGCCGTGGATGCCGCCGTAGCCGTCCTTCTCCAGTGTCTTGTCGTCGAGGATCTCGACCTTCAGGCCCGCTGCCGTACCCAGAGCCTTTGCCTGCGCCGCGAACTCCTCCGGGTAGAGGTGACTCGGCGGAGTGTTGACGAAATCGCGTGCCACAGCGACGGATTCGGCAATGGCGAGCGATCGTGCCAGCTCGTTCTTGGCCTCCTTGGAGCGGGTGTCGGGAACCAGCAGCTCGACGCGGGTCAGCGGAAGCGCGTCGGCCTTCGGAGCAGACAGGGCCGACTTGAACTCGGTGAACTGATACGCGCCGAGAAAGAAGCCTTCCGCGGCCGCGCCGAGATCGAGTGCCGACAACGTGGTCGCGGCAGTATCGACGCCCTTGAGTGCGCGAGCTGCGGTACCGGCCGACTGCCGGATGCGCTCGCTGTCGATGTCGGCTGCGCTGCCGAGGCCGACCGCCAGCACGCTGTCCACGGACAGGCCCGACGGTGCCGGAATGCGCACCAGCTCGTCGGCCTTTCCGGTGGCACCGACGGATTCGAGAGCGTCGAGCAGCGCTGCGGCGATGGCATCGTCGGAAATGTCGTCGGTGATGGCGAGTTCGAGCCCGTCGTCACTGGTACTCAGTGCGACGACGAGAACGTCGACTTTCTTGCCGAGCTTGCCCGCGAGGACCAGGTCGGGTCCGAGAGTGCGGGAAGGCGTCGAGGGTGAAGGCACGTGGCTGCTCCTGTAGGGGTTGACGTGTACGTACCTCGATCCTAATGACGACGCGTCGTGGGACGCAGTCGGTCTGCCGGGCCCGCAACGGCCGCGATGTGAGCTAGCGTGACCGCCATGACCGACACCGAGCTGATCGAGGGACCACTTCACGCCGTGCACACCGAATTGGGTGCGACATTCGCACCTTTCGGCGGCTGGACCATGCCGGTGTCGTACGCCGGAGTCGTTGTCGAGCACCAGGCAGTGCGAGAGACCGTCGGCCTGTTCGATGTCGGGCATCTCGGCAAGGCGTCGGTGACCGGACCCGGAGCCGCTGCGTTCGTGAACTCCGTGCTCACCAACGATTTGAACCGAATCGAACCCGGCAAGGCTCAGTACACCCTGTGCTGCACCGAATCCGGCGGTGTCGTCGACGACCTGATCGCGTACTACGTCTCGGACGAGAACGTCTTCCTGGTGCCGAACGCAGCCAACACGGCGGCCGTTGTCGCGGCGATGGCCGAGCAGGCACCCGAAGGGGTGTCGGTGGTGAACCAGCACCGCGAGTTCGGAGTGCTGGCCGTGCAGGGACCGAAATCGACCGAGGTCCTGCAGGAACTCGGATTGCCGACCGACATGGACTACATGGCATTCGAGGACGCCACCTGGAATTCGGTGGCGGTCCGCGTGTGCCGGACCGGATACACCGGCGAACACGGCTACGAGCTGGTTCCGCCCGCGGGAGATGTGGAACCGCTCTTCCGGGCACTCATGGCTGCAGTGCAATCACGCGGAGGGCAGGTGTGCGGGCTCGGTGCACGCGATACGTTGCGTACCGAGATGGGATACCCGTTGCACGGACACGAACTGGCACTGGACATCTCGCCACTCGAGGCTCGCTGCGGCTGGGCGATCGGGTGGAAGAAAGACGCGTTCTGGGGCAAGGAAGCCCTGTCCACCGAAAAGGCGAGCGGACCGGCGCGAGTGCTGCGCGGACTGAAGGCCCTCGACCGCGGTGTCCTGCGCCCGGGCCTGGCCGTCGGGGCGTCGGGACAGCAGATCGGAACGACGACGTCCGGCACGTTCTCTCCGTCGCTCAAGGTCGGCATCGCCCTGGCCCTGCTCGACGCGGACGCCGCACCGGAGGTCGGCACGGAGGTCGAGGTCGACGTTCGTGGCCGAGCGCTGCGCTGCGAAGTGGTCGCGCCGCCGTTCGTCGCAGCGAAGACCAGGTGACCGCGCGAGAGCGCAGCGGCCTTGACGATAGGATCTCCGGCATGACAGGTGTTTCCGAGTTCGCGTACGTGCAGCATCCCTCTCCCGCCACTCCCGTGGAGCGCGACGCGGTGCTCGCTGCACCCGGTTTCGGAAAGCACTTCACCGATCACATGGTGTACATCGACTACACCCGTGACGGCGGATGGCACGATGCCACGATCGCGCCCTACGGACCGATCGAGCTCGACCCCGCCGCGATGGTCCTGCACTACGGCCAGGCCATTTTCGAGGGACTCAAGATCTATCGTCAGCCGAACGGCGACCTCTCGACCTTCCGGGTGCACTCCAACGCCGAGCGCTTCCGCTCCTCGGCCCGCCGTCTGGCGATGCCGGAGTTGCCGGACGAGCTGTTCATCGGATCGATCGAGAAGCTTCTCGAATTCGACCACGACTGGGTCCCCGCAGCAGGTGGCGAAGACGCGCTGTACGTCCGGCCGTACATGTTCTCCACCGAGGCCGGGCTGGGGGTGCGCCCCGCCGACTCGTACCGCTACATGCTGATCGCCTCGCCCGCGGGCGCGTACTTCCCCCGAGGCGTCAAGCCGGTGAGCGTCTGGCTGTCCACCGAATACGTCCGGGCGGCACCGGGCGGCACCGGTGCGGCGAAGTTCGCCGGCAACTACGCCGCATCGCTCCTCGCGCAGGCGCAGGCCAGCGACGAGGGATGCGATCAGGTGGTCTGGCTCGACGCCACCGAGCGCCGCTACGTCGAGGAAATGGGCGGCATGAACCTGTTCTTCGTCTTCGGCTCGGGCTCCGACGCCCGGCTGGTGACGCCGTCGCTGTCCGGATCGCTTCTGCCCGGCATCACCCGCGACTCACTGCTGGCCCTGGCGACCGACGCGGGCATCCCCGTCGAAGAGCGGCGAATCTCCACCGAGGAGTGGCGCAAGGGTGCCGACTCCGGTGAGATCACCGAGGTGTTCGCCTGCGGCACAGCAGCCGTCATCACACCGGTGGGCAGCGTCAAGTCCACCGAGGGAACGTTCGAGATCGCAGGCGGCGAGCCCGGCGAGATCACGCTTGCACTGCGCGACACGCTGACCGGCATTCAGCGCGGAACGTTCGCCGATACCCACGGCTGGATGACCACGCTGCGCTAGCTCCCCAGAAGCAGGCCGATCACGGCCAGCGCGGTGGTGGTCTCGATTCCAGCTCCGAGTACGTCGCCGGAGAGCCCGCCGAAGCGTCGGACACAGTGTCGAGTGGCCACTGTCCCGAGCGCCAGGACGGCGATGACCACCAGCGGTCCCTGCCACGGGCGATCAGCCCGGGCGAACACCGAGATCGCCGCTGCGACAAGCACCCACAACACCGGAGCCACGTTCGACTGCGTGCCTGCCACGAGCGCACCGAAACCGTTCGGCGACGACGCGTCCGTGCCGCGGCGGCAGGCGAGCACCACCGACACCCGGCCGATGACCGGCACGACGGCGATGGCCCACCACAGCTGCTGGTGCGCGAGCTGGCCCAGGCCCGCGGCCTGAACTGCGAGAACGAGTGCGATGGTCGCAACTCCGAACGGCCCGGCACTGCCGGACTTCATGACTTCTCTCGCGCGCTCGGGAGGTCCGTAACAGCCGAGTCCGTCTGCGGTGTCGGCCAAGCCGTCGAGATGCATGCCTCGAGTGAGCAGCGCCGAGGCCGCGACGGCGATCAGTCCGCCGAGCAGGGGCGACAGACCCGCCGTCATCGATACCCATAGAAGGATCGCGCTGATGCTGCCGAGGACGATGCCGACGAGCGGAGTGAGCGCAATCGCGCGCCCGGCGGAGTCCCTGTCCACCTCGTCCGGGCCGCGTACAGGCAGCACCGTCAACCAGGAGAACGCGAGCGCCAGTGAATCGGCTCGCCTGCGCACCGTCAGTGCTCTTCGACAGTGCTGCGGGCTTCGATGCTGCTGTGGGTTTCGCTGTCGCCGGTACTGACACCGGAGTCGGCGAAGGTGGCCATCGAATTCAAGGTGCCGACACCCGCACGAACCAGAGGCAACGCCGCCAGCGCACCCGAGCCTTCTCCCAGACGCATCTCCAGCTCGACGATCGGTTCGAGACGCAAATGCCGCAGTGCAAGTGAGTGGGCAGGCTCGGCCGAACGATGCCCCGCAACCCACCAGCTTCGTGCCCCGGCGGCCGCATCCTCGGCCACCAGAGCGGCGGCGGTCACCACCAGTCCGTCCAGAATCACCGGGGTTCGCCGATGCGCGGCCTGTGCGAGAAAGCCTGCGAGGGCCGCGATGTCGGCACCGCCGGCGACCCGCAGCAGATCGGTGGGGTTCTTCGCGACCGGTCGTGCTCGACGCATCGCGTCGCGGATCGCCGCGGTCTTCCTGATCCATCCCGCGTCGTCGATTCCAGTACCGCGACCGACAGCGGCAACCGGTTCCGTATCGGTCAGGGTGGCGATCAATACCGTTGCAGGAGTGGTGTTTCCGATGCCCATGTCGCCTGCGATGAGAAGATCTGCGCCGCCGTCGACCTCTTCGTCGGCGATGGCGGCTCCCGCGGCAATCGCGGCCCGAACCTCGTCCTCGGTCAGTGCATCCTCGCGGTCGATGGATCCGCTGGACCGTCGAATCTTGAACGCGGACACAGAAGAATCCGTATCGGCGTCGACCGCGATGTCGACAACCCGAACCGCGGCACCGGCGATGTCGGCGAGCACGTTGACCGCCGCGCCGCCGGAACGGATGTTCTCGACCATCTGGGCCGTCACCTCGGGAGGGTAGGCAGAGACGCCGTGCGCAGCGACGCCGTGATCGCCGGCGAAGACGACGACACGCACTCGTTCGAGAGACCGCGGCGGGCAGGCGTCCTGGCAGGCGGCGATCCACTCACCCAGTCCCTCGAGGCGACCGAGGCTTCCGGCAGGCTTGGTCAATTCCCGTTGCCGGTCCACGGCCGCCGATCGAGCCGCGGACGACGGAGCTGTCACCGGACGAAACGGCGTCGACGACACCGAATCTTCTTCGGAAAGAATTGTCACACTGTGCCTTTCGCGGTGATGAAGTCCGCCGGAGGTTCCTTGAGGGTCAGCGCGAGTCCTGCGACGACCAGCAGAACCCTGTCACACACCGCGGCAAGCCGAGAATTGAGCAATCCCAGCTCGTCTCGGAAGAGGCGACCGGAACGAGATTCGGGCACCACGGACAGGCCGACCTCGGGGCTGACCAGCACGAGGGAGGAGGTGCAGGCCGAGACCGCCCCGACCAGGTTGTCGACAGCCGGTGCGATAGTGCCCCGGGGCAGCTCCCAGGCCTGCGCGTCGTCGAGCATTCCCGTCAGCCACGTTCCGAGATCGTCGACGACGGTGGTGCCGTCCCACGGCTGCGTGACGACCCCGGCCAAAGATGCGACGGTTTCGACGGTGGACCAGTGTTTCGGTCTCGACGCGCGATGCCGCTCTATACGGCGCTGCCAATCCTCGTCGGAGGCGTCCCGCCTACCGGTGGCGAGGTAGCGAACCGGCTCGAGAACGGCAAGCGATTCGGCGTGCCCGGATTTGCCAGATCTGGCTCCACCGAGCACGAGGGTTCGTCTCGGTTCGCCCACCGACGTCAGACGGCCTCGCCGGCGCTGACTCGCGGCTTGGGGGCGCGCATCTTGCGGATCTGGGACGCGCGGACGAAGGCGTACCACCCGATCTTGAAACCGCCGTCGGTGGTCTCGGGGAACCGCACCCGGATCTTGTTGTTGATCATCTTGCCGAGGTAGATACCCTCGCCCACCATGAAGAGCATCATCACGAACATGCCGAGGGTGACGTACTGCTGCACCTGAGGCTGCAGGAACAACGCGAAGATCAGAATCAACGCGAGCGGCATGAACAGGCCCACGAGGTTGCGTCGTGCATCGACGATGTCGCGTACGTAGGCGCGCACCGGGCCCTTGTCGCGGGGGAGCAGGTACTTGTCGTCGCCCGCGAGCATGCGTGAGCGTCGTTCGGCTGCGGCGGCGCGTCGCTCGTTGGAGGCGGCCTTGCGCTCTTCCTTGCTGCCCTTGTTCGCCTTGCGACGCTCGCGTGCCTCTTTGCTCGTCAGCGGAGCAGGAGCAACCGGTCCGCGACGCCGCGCCTCGGCGTCACGGCGCTTGGGGGTCGGTCGGCCCTTGCCGAGAGACACCGAAGGGGTCGCGTCGCTCTCGGCCGTCGTCGACTCGGGTTCGTTCGAGTCGTTTCCGTCCGAATTGTCAGAGTTTCCACGGCGTAGCAGCTTCACGCACTCAGAGTATGGGATGGCTCGTCGGTATCGAACACCGGCCAGGTCAGCGGCGAAACAGCGGATGCCGTTCCGGCGCTGCAGCCCTAGACTTCCGACGATGCGAGTGATGATTGCACCGGATTCGTTCGGAGACACCTTGACTGCCGCCGCCGCGGCCGACGCCATCGCCAGGGGATGGGCCTCGGTTCGCGGGACCGACGAACTCGAACTCGCGCCCCAATCCGACGGCGGCCCCGGCTTCGTCGAGGTCTTGGCCTCGCGCATCGGCACCGTGCAGTTCGCGGACGTGGACGGGCCCCTCGGCAACCCGGTCCGAGCCCACTGGCTGCTCGACGGTACGGCGGCGTACATCGAATCGGCTCAGGCCTGCGGACTGCATCTGCTCGACGGCCCGCCCACCCCTCTGTCGGCACTGAAGGCGAGCAGCTACGGCGTCGGCCAGCTGCTCGGCGCCGCCGTCGACAGCGGGGCAAGAACGATATTCGTCGGACTCGGCGGAAGTAGCTGCAGCGACGGCGGGCGCGCGATGATTCGTGCGCTGGGCGGACTCGGATCGGCAGTCGCGCGGTTGTCGGACATCGACCTCGTCGCCGCGTCGGACGTGGAGAACCCGCTGCTGGGAGATTCCGGTGCAGCCCGAGTGTTCGGTCCACAGAAGGGTGCCGACGAGGACACGGTCGCTCGGCTCGAGGAATCGAATACCGATTGGGCCGCAGTGCTCTCTGCCGCCGGCCACGACGTGGCGGATCGACCCGGTGCCGGAGCGGCAGGCGGTGTGGGCGCGGCTCTGTTCGCGCTCGGCGCCAGGCAGCTTCCCGGCGCCGTCGTGGTGGCGGAACGAACCGGGCAGCAGGAACTGCTGGACTCCGTCGACCTGGTGCTGACCGGCGAGGGCAAATTCGACTCGCAGTCGCTGCGAGGCAAGCTGGTGACCAGAATCGCCGCCGCGGGCGGCGCGACCGGTATCGACACGATCGTGCTCGCGGGACAGGTCACGCTGACCGGGGACGAACTGGAATCGGCCGGTATCTCGGCTGCGCACTCGATCAGCGAATTCGCGGGATCGGTCGAGCTGGCCATGTCCGACGCGGCCAACCAGCTCGAACAGCTGGCTGCGCGCGTCGCGGCCGACGTGACCGACTCTGCTGTGCAACCGAGGCGGCGAGCGTGAGGAATAGAGCAACCGGGAGTACGGTTGAGTAGTTCACGGGTTTGTACGATTGATAGGGAGAGCCCATGACCGTCTCGAACGAAACCACAACGACCGAAACCACAGCGCACAAGGTCACCATGACGGAGACCGCGTCTACCAAGGCCAAGGCGTTGCTGGACCAAGAAGGCCGCGACGACCTCGCGCTGCGCATCGCCGTGCAGCCGGGTGGTTGCGCAGGACTGCGCTACCAGCTCTTCTTCGACGACCGAAGCCTCGACGGCGACCTCGCGGTCGACTTCAACGGCGTCACCCTCGCAGTGGACCGGATGAGCGCCCCGTACGTGGAGGGTGCATCCATCGACTTCGTGGACACGATCGAGAAGCAGGGCTTCACGATCGACAACCCGAACGCCACGGGATCGTGCGCGTGCGGCGACTCGTTCAACTGAGCTGACTCGTACTCGACTGTGACCGATACACGCATGCGTGTATCGGTCACAGTCGTGTCTGCCTGTCAGCTCCCCAGCACTTACGAACCGAAAGGCCATCCTTCGTGACTCTCGCGGTATCCGGCTCGATAGCGACCGACCATCTGATGCGATTCTCCGGACGGTTCGCCGAGCAGATCGTTGCCGACCAGCTCTCGAACATCTCGTTGAGCTTTCTGGTGGACGATCTGGTCATCCGCAAGGGAGGCGTCGGCGGAAACATCGCGTACGCACTCGGAGTTCTCGGCGGTGCTCCTCTGCTCGTCGGAGCTGTGGGACCCGACTTCGCCGAATACCGGACGTGGCTCGAAGATCACGGAGTCGACTGCAGTGGTGTGAGCGTGTCCTCGACCGCGCACACTGCCCGCTTCGTCTGCACCACGGACGAGGACATGGCGCAGATAGCGTCGTTCTACCCGGGAGCGATGAGCGAGGCCCGCGATATTTCCATCGAGGCACTCGCGGCGCAGCACGAGATGGACCTGGTTCTGATCGGTGCCAACGACCCCGACGCCATGACGGCGCACACGGCTCAGTGCCGCGCGGCCGGGATCCCGTTCGCAGCCGACCCGTCGCAGCAGCTCGCCCGGCTCGACGCCGCGCAGGCGACGGACTTGATCGACGGTGCCGCGTACCTGTTCACCAACGAGTACGAATGGGCGCTCCTCAAGCAGAAGACGGGGATGTCCGACGCAGACATCGCCGCGAAGGTGGATCTGCGTGTCACGACCCTCGGTAAGCGCGGCGTCGACATCGTCGCCAAGGGCGGCGAACACACTCACATCGGTGTCGTACCCGAGACGAGCAAGGTGGACCCGACCGGTGTCGGCGACGGCTTCCGAGCCGGCTTCCTCACGGCGCACATGGGCGGAGCCAGCATCGAACGTGCCGCGCAGCTCGGTTCGCTCGTGGCCGTGCTGGTACTCGAGACCACCGGCACTCAGGAATGGGATCTCAACCGCGACGACGCGATCAAGCGTCTGACCGAGGCCTACGGTGCCGAAGCGGGCGAGGAAATCGGGGCGCTGCTCCCCGTCTGAGACCGATCTCGCCGCCCCGAGGTATCAGGGGCGGCGAGGTGGCCACGATCAGATGTTGACCGGGTACTCCGGTTCGGCGATCTGCGGCACGATGCGCTTCTCGACGAAGATGCCGTGCCACACCATGAAGATCAGCAGGGTCCACAGTCGACGGCTGTGATCGGACTTGCCGGCGCGGTGGTCGTCGAGCATCGCGACGACGGCGGCCTTGTTCAGCAGGTGATCGGTCTGCGAATCGGCGATCTGTTGGTGCGCCCAGTCGAAGAGTTCCGTGCCGCGCAGCCAATGACGCAGTGGCACAGGGAATCCGAGCTTCGCGCGGTGCAGTACATGACCGGGAACGATTCCCTCGAGCGCCTGACGCAGAGCGTACTTGGTGGTGCTCTTGGTGATCTTCTGCTCGAGCGGGAGCTTCTCGGCGACCTTGTAGACCTCGGAATCGAGGAACGGGACTCGCAGCTCGAGTGAGTTCGCCATGGTGATCTTGTCGGCCTTGACCAGAATGTCGCCGCGCAACCAGGTGAACAGATCCAGATGCTGCATGCGAGCCACCGGGTCCCATCCCTGCGACTGCGCGTAGATGGGCGCGGTGACGTCCTGATGCGTCCACTCGGATCGAAACTCCCGTAGCACCGAGCGCAACTGCGCGTCGTTGAAGCTGCGAGCGTTGCCGTAGTACCGCTCTTCGAGAGTCATCGATCCACGGTTGAGCAGGCTCTTGCCACGAGTGCCCTCCGGGATTCGCTCGCTCAACGAGCCGGCCGCACGTCGAAGGAATGCGGGAAGCGACTCGAACGGCTTCAACGACAGCGGTTCGCGGTAGATGGTGTAGCCGCCGAACAACTCGTCCGCACCTTCACCGGAGAGCACGACCTTCACGTGCTTGCGTGCTTCCTTGGCGACGAAGTACAGCGGCACCAACGCTGGGTCGGCCACAGGATCGTCCAGGTACCAGACGATCTCGGGGATGGACGCCGCGAACTCCTCGGGCCCGACGACCTTCACGATGTGCCGGGCACCGATTGCGGCCGCCGACTCCGCTGCCACGTCGACCTCCGAGTAGCCCTCGCGCTCGAATCCGGTGGTGAACGTGATCAGGTCGGGATTGTGACGAATCGCCAGAGCCGCGATGGCCGTCGAATCGATGCCGCCCGATAGGAACGAGCCGACGGTGACGTCGGCGCGCATGTGTTTGGCAACCGAGTCCTCCAGTGCCTCGGCGATTTCCTGGTACCGCGCCTTCTCGCTGCCGGCTGCGAAGGGCTGCACCGGAAACTTCGGCGTGAAGTAGCGAGTGACCTTCGGCGGCGTACCGGGGGACAGGGTGGCGTAGCAGCCGGATTCGAGCCGCCGAATGCCTGCGTGCAGGCTTTCGGGCTCGGGGACGTACTGCAGCACCGTGTAGTGCTCGATGGCGCGCGGATCGAGATCGGTGTCGACGCCGAGCGTCTCCATCAGCTCGAGCACGCTCTTCTTCTCACTACCGAACGCGGTGCCACCCGGGCCGGTGGCCAGGAACAGCGGCTTGATGCCGAATGGATCGCGGGCGATGAACATCTCGCGGGTCTCGGTGTCCCAGACGGCGAACGCGAACATGCCACGCAGTCGCTGTACTGCAGCTGGGCCCCAGTAATGGAACGCCGCGACGATCGACTCGCTGTCACCCTCGGTGGTGAATTCCGCACCGTGCTCGCGTGCCAGTTCTGCGCGCAGTTCCACGTAGTTGTAGATCTCGCCGTTGAAGACGAGCGCGTACCGGTTCGGTGATTCGCGCGGACCCCAGCGCATCGGCTGATGAGAGTGTTCGATGTCGATGAAGGACAACCGGTTGAAGCCGTAGACGACGTCGTCGTCGTGCCAGGTGCCACCGGGCTCGTCCGGGCCGCGGTGTCGCATGCAATGGGTCGCCGAGGCGACGAGTTCGACTCCGGCGGCGGTCGTTCCGTGAGACGTGAGTACTCCGAGCAGTCCACACACAGCGTCTGCTACCTCTTCTCGCAGTTGGGGACAGTGCAGGGGTCCTGGTCTCCGCGAGTGTCGTCAGCGGGACTGTAGATCAGGAACCGAGTATGCCGCAGACACGCTCGGACGTAGGTAACGACCCAAGGGTGGTTCTCCGCCGGCTTTGGTCTACGCTGCGTAGTACTAGGGCATCTCCATGTGGAAGCCCTCATTCTTCAGTGGTGGGCAATCAGGAAGGCGTGAACGTGGCGCAGAGTCGGATCCTTCGGCGAGCGGGGCTGACAGCATTTCTCGGTGTAGCCGCGTTGATGCTGTCGGGCTGTTCCATCAGCAGCGACAACGTACTCAATTTCGGTTTCGCCTCGGGCGTCACCCCTCAGGGGCGACGCATCGGCGACCTGTGGACGTGGTCGGTCATTGCTGCCCTGGTCATGGGCATCATCGTGTGGGTTCTCATCTTCTGGGTGGTGCTGTTCCACCGTAAGAAGAAGAGCTCACCGGAGTTCCCACGCCAGACGGCCTACAACGTACCGCTCGAGCTGTTCTACACGGCGGTTCCGTTCGTGATCATCGCCGTGCTGTTCTACTTCACCGTGGTGGTGCAGAACTACGTCGACGAGAAGCAAGCCGATCCCGACGTCCAGGTCGATGTGACGGCGTATCAGTGGAACTGGAAGTTCGGATACCGGACCATCGACCTCAAGGACGGTGCCGCCAAGTACGAGGGCACCGACGAGGAAGAGCAGGCTGCCGCCGAGGCCGCCGCCACCCCGGGTGAAGGTGCCGAGGGCAGCGAGGACGGCGAGTTCGTTCCGGGACCGATCAACGGAGCATCCACGCAGGATCTTTCGTACCTGCATTACAACAAGATCGAGACGGTCGGCTCCAGCGAAGAGATCCCGGTCCTGGTTCTGCCTACCGGCAAGCGCATCGAATTCGTGCTCGCGTCCTCTGACGTCATCCACGGATTCTGGGTTCCGGAATTCCTGTTCAAGCGTGACGTTCTCCCGAACCCCGAGGAGAACAACTCCGACAATGTCTTCCAGATCAGCGAAATCGAACGCGAAGGCTCCTTCGTCGGACGGTGCACCGAGATGTGTGGCACCTTCCACTCGATGATGAACTTCGAGGTTCGTGCCGTGTCTCCGGAGCGGTTCGAGCAGTACATCGAGCTTCGCAAGCCCTTGTCCGAAGGCGGAGAAGCGCTGACCAACGCGCAGGCACTCGAAGCCATCGGCGAGAGCCCACTCGCAACGAGCACCGCGCCGTTCGCGACCGACCGCACCGTCCGAACAGCCGCTGTCGCTGAAGGCAACTGACCAAGGAAGCATGCTGATATGAAAATCGAAGCCAAGATCTTCGAAATCCTCACTGTCTTCTTCCTCCTGGTCGGCATCGTGTACACGTTGTTCACGGGCCTGAGCCGCACAGGAGTGGAGTGGGCCGGAGTCACCGCGATCTTCCTGTCGGTGGGTCTGACCTTGATCGTGGGTACTTACTTCAGATTCGTCGCCCGACGCCTCGACACGCGTCCCGAGGACTTCGACGACGCCGAGGTCAGCGACGGTGCAGGCGACCTGGGCTTCTTCAGCCCCGGCAGCTTCTGGCCGATCGTGCTGGCGGCGGCTGCGGCCGTCACCGCCATCGGGTTCGCTTTCTTCCAGCCGTGGCTCATCGCCCTGGGCGTCGTCTGCGTCATCGTTTCGGCCGCAGGTTTGGTCTTCGAGTACCACGTCGGTGCCGAGCGCCACTGACTTCCTCCAGCTACACCCGGAAAAGGGCCCCGGTCGTTCTCACGAGCGATCGGGGCCCTTTTCTGCTGTCCGAAGTACAGGCTGCACGGGATGGTCGGCTCACGGCGCGGTGAGGAACCGGGGTGCCCCTACGGCTTTTCGTCGAGTCGCTCGTCCGTAGGACCAGCCACCAGACAACGGGTGATCGGGGAACCGTTATGAGGCGTCGGCCTCCGAGTGGGTCCGAACGGAACTGGACGTCGAATCGGCAAGCGAATCGAGTGAGATGTTCAGCGCACCGCACAACGCGGCGACGGTGAAGAACGCCGGAGTCGGAATTCGGCCGGTCTCGATCTTCCGCAGAGTTTCGACCGAGATGCCGGCCGTGTCGGCGACGTCGGTCATGGTTCGGCCACCGCGGGCATGACGGAGAGCAGAGCCGAGCCTGGCACCTCGGGCGAGCTCGCCGGGGGTGAGGGGAATACGGACCATGAGACCGATAGTAATACCGGTTGTCACGAACCCTGAGCTGAGAACGGCCGATGCAACGGGTGGGTGGTACGCCGGTGGGGGAGGGGCGCTCAGGTCGTTCGCCGACGTGGCACCGTCCTGACTCGGAGGATGAGTGAACGAGTCGAGCCCGGATGGTGCTCGCAGACAAGAAAAGAGGGCGACACCGTTGCCGGTGTCGCCCTCTTTTCGGACTCTGTCAGATGTCAGCGGTCTCTGTCGTTGTCGCTTCGACCCGAACCGATAGCAGTGTCCTCGTCCGAGTGAAGCCCATTGCCATTGCCGTTGGCGTGGCCGTTGCCATTGGCATGGCCGTTGCCGTTCGAGTGGCCGTTGCCGTTCGAGTGGCCATTGCCGTTCGAGTGACCGTTGCCGTTCGCGTGGCCATTGCCGTGAATGCCCGACTGGTAGTTGCGGAGCATGGTCAGCTGCTCGTGTTCACCCTTGTGAAGGGCATCTTCGAGAGCCTTGCTCTGTGCAACCGGATCCGGGCTGAACAGTGATCCCGAGCCGGGCTTGCCGGCCGAGCCGAGCTTGTTCATCTTCTTGGGAACGGCTGCGCCCTGGTAATCGAGGGGGATCGGGTGACCGTGATCGTCGACCGGTCCGAGCGGCTGGTGGATTTCCACGTACTGGCCGTGCGGGAGTCGCTTGATGATTCCGGTTTCGATGCCGTGCTCGAGAACTGTCCGGTCGCTGCGCTGCAGCCCGATGCAGAACCGGTATGCGATGAAGTACGCGAGCGGAGGCATGGTGAGAATTCCGATACGACCGATCCACGTCATCGCGTTGAGCGAGATGTCGAACTTGTACGCGATGAGGTCGTTGATGCACGAGAGCGTGAGGATCACGTAGAACGTGAGAGCCATCGCGCCGATCGCGGTACGCACCGGAACGTCGCGGGGACGCTGCAGCAGGTTGTGATGCGCAGTGTCTCCGGTGAGACGCTTCTCGATCCACGGGTAGGCGATCATCACGGTGAAGACGAGACCCATGATCACTGCCACCCAGAACACTGCCGGGATGGTGTAGCGCCCGGCGATGTATATCTCCCAGGCAGGCCACAGTCGTGCCATGCCGTCGGTCCACATCAGGTAGAAGTCGGGCTGAACGCCTGCCGACACTTGCGACGGGTTGTACGGCCCGAGATTCCAGATCGGGTTGATCTGGAGCAGTCCGCCCATTGCTGCCAGCACACCGAAGGTGACGGCGAAGAAGGCACCGGACTTGACTGCGAAGACCGGGAGAATACGAACGCCGACGACGTTCTGCTCCGTGCGGCCCGGTCCGGGGAACTGCGTGTGCTTCTGGTACCAGACCAGGGCCAGGTGGGCTGCGATCAGCGCCAGAATGATGGCCGGCAGAAGAAGAACGTGAGCGACGTACAGGCGCGGGATGATGATCGTGCCGGGGAAGTCGCCGTCGAAGATGAGCCAGTGCATCCAAGTACCGATGATCGGGATGCTCATCGTGATGCCACCGAGAGCGGCGCGGAGGCCGGTGCCGGAGAGCAGATCGTCGGGGAGCGAGTAGCCGAAGAAGCCCTCGAACATCGCGAGGATGAGCAGCAGGCAACCGATGACCCAGTTCGCCTCACGCGGGCGACGGAACGCGCCGGTGAAGAAGATGCGCATCATGTGCACGATGATCGAGGCCGCGAACATCAGGGCGGCCCAGTGGTGAATCTGTCGCATGAACAGACCGCCACGTACCTCGAACGTGATGTCGAGAGCGGTCGCGTATGCCTTGGACATCGTCACACCGTTGAGCGGGGTGTATGCACCTTCGTACACGACCTCGCTGAGCGACGGATCGAAGAACAGGGTGAGGAACACACCCGAGATCAGCAGGATGACGAAGCTGTACAGCGCGATCTCACCGAGCAGGAACGACCAGTGAGTGGGGAATACCTTGTTGATCTGGCGCCGCAATCCAGGTGCCAGGTGGTAGCGACTGTCTACGCCGTCGGCCTGCTTGGCGGCGAGGGTTTGCAATGTACTCATGAGTCACGCTCCGGACGACGTTCCCAGAAGGCGGGTCCCAGTGCTTCGGTGAAGTCTCCCGAAGCGACGAGGAATCCCTCTTCGTTGACAGTGATGGGAAGTTGGGGCAGCGCACGCGCAGCCGGTCCGAAGATCGGCTTGCCGTACTCGAGCGCGTTGAACTGCGACTGGTGGCAAGGGCACAGAATTCGATTGGTCTGCTGCTCGTACAACGATGTCGGGCAACCCAGGTGCGTACAGATCTTGGAGTAGGCGAAGTAGTCGCCGTAGTTGAAGCTTTCCTGCCCCTTGCGCTTGACGACCGTGCTGGCGTCGTCCGAGCGAAGGCGGATGAGCATGACCGAGTTACGAACTCCACGCAGCGAGACGAGCAGATCGTGCTCGCTCTCGCGGTCCGCTTCGCGGAACGGAAATACGGTCTCCATGGCACCAGCGTCCAAATCTTCGGGCCGAACGAGAACGACATCTTCCGGTCGCCCGGTGTCTCGTCGGAGGTAGATGGTCTCTCCATCGTAGCGAGGAGTCCACCCGGATACCCACAACGGCGAATCTTCGCCCTTGGCCCAGGGGTTCTTGATCAGTCCGCCGAGGGGGAGCAGTGCCATGACGCCGAGCGCACCGCCGCCGAAGTAGAGCGAGCGCTTGATCACCTTGCGACGACCGATGGTCGACGTGTCGAGGGAGTCGCCCAGCTCCGCGACGAGGGTCTTGCGGTCCGTCTCGGACGAACCACCGTCGTGACGGTCCTGAATGGAGACCTCTTCGGGGATGAACTTCTTGGTGAACTGCACCGCGCCGATACCGACCGCGAGGATCGCCAGGCCCATCGTGCCGCCGATGAGCGGGGTGTACAGCGAGTACGCCACGTAGTTCTCTTCGCCGATACCGGCGTACTGCCACGGCCAGAACAGGTAGATGCCGATGAAAGCGACTGCGGCCACGCCGGCGATCGCGAACCAGATCGCGACGCTGCGCTCGGCACGCTTCTCGGCACGAGTACCTTCCACAGCCCAACGGTTGCGGCGGAAGGCGACGTCGACACCGTCGAGATTGGTGCCGAGTTTGACCAGGTCGTCGCGGCTGAGTGCAGCGAGTTCCTCGTCGGTGTACTTCTTGTCCGCGTTCACGCCCTCGGCACCGGGTGCATCCTTGCGTCCGGATTCGTCGTCGTTGTTCGCGTCCTTACGGCCGGAATCGCCGTCGGTCATGATCTAGCTCCGATCCACAAAGTTGCTCCGACGACGGCGATGATGCCGACCGTCCAGATAGCGATCATCTCGGTACCGGGACCGAAGCCACCGATGCTCCAACCGCCTGCCGGCAGCGTCTCGGTGGACGACTTGATGTAGGCGATGATGTCGGACTTCTCTTCCAGCGTCAGCTGGCGATCGGAGAACTTCGGCATGTTCTGGGGACCCGTGACCATCGCGGTGTAGATTTCCTGCTCGTTAGCGGGTCCGAGCGGGGGTGCGAACTTGCCCGAGGAGAGGGCTCCGCCGAGGCCGGTGAAGTTGTGGCAGGAGGCACAGTTGAGACGGAACAACTCGCTTCCGCGTCCGATGTCGTTGCCGCGCAGGGATTCCTGGGCGATCTCGCCGTCGTCGCCGCGGAGCACCGTCGGTCCGCCACCGTTGGCCTGAATGTAGGCACCGATGGCGTCGGTCTGCTTGTCGTCGAACTTCGGCGGCTTACGCAGTGCCTGCGCCTCGTTGCGCACTGCGGGCATACGTCCACTGTGAACCTGGAAGTACACGGCTGCTTCGCCGACGCCGATGAGGCTCGGTCCACGATCCTGTACACCTTGCAGGTTTGCACCGTGGCATGTGACGCAGGACGTGTCGTAGAGCTGCTTGCCCTCGCGGATCAGCGCTGCCGAATCGGTATCGGCGGTCGCGACCTGCGGGGTCGGCGTCAGAGCCGAGGCGAGGAATCCTGCGCTCAGAAGGCCCATCATCAGAACGAGAGCACCGGTGATGCGTCGGCGCGTCTTACGCTGCCGTCTCGTCTTGGAGGCGGCGTTGTTCTCGGATGCTGCTGGGGGAGATGAACTCATCTTCTATCCCTTGTCGTGTCGGGACGGACCGAACGTCGGGGGCTGAATCCGTTCGCTCGTTATCTTTGGCGTGCTGACTGTCACTAGCGAATGAAGTAGATCGTGGCGAAGAGGGCAATCCAGACGATGTCGACGAAGTGCCAGTAATACGAGACGACGATGGCAGCGGTGGCCTGAGCGGGCGTGAACTTACTGACCATCGTCCTCGCGATCAGGAAGACGAAGGCGATGAGTCCGCCGATCACGTGCAGTCCGTGGAAGCCGGTCGTGATGTAGAAGACCGAGCCGTACACGCTGCTCGAGATCGTCGTGCCCTCGTGCACCATGTGGTAGTACTCGTACGCCTGACCGGCCACGAAGAACGTGCCCATGGCCAGCGTGATGATGTACCACCGGCGGAGGCCGAAGACGTCACCTCGCTCGGCGGCGAAGACGCCCAACTGACAGGTGAACGACGACGCGATCAGCACCGATGTGATCGGTACCGCCAATGCCAAGTTCAGTTCCGTCGGTTCCGGCGGCCAGATTCCATTCGCCTGGGCGCGTGCGACGAAGTACATCGCAAACAGCCCGGCGAAGAACATGAGTTCACTCGACAGCCACACGATCGTGCCGACGCTGACCATATTGGGACGGTTCAGCGAGTGCACGCGTTGGGTGATTGCCGATCCTTGAGTCCCTACAGCGCTCGTCACAAAGAGAAGTATGACCCGTCGTAGTACGGAAGGCATATCCGGGTCCGCTCTTGGCGCGTCGTGTCGGAACGAATCCGAGTGCGGCCTTGTTCCCGTGCTGGTGGGGGGGCCTGTACGGGCCGGTAGGGTCCAGTCGTGCAAGGCTGGCCTCATGGCAAAGCGCACCGAGGGTGGATGGTTTCGGAGACTGTTCTCGCGATCGACGGCCGAACCTCTGGACCCCACCCGCGACGACCTCGTGACAGTGGCGAGTTGCTTCGACGATGCACAGGCATGCTCGGCTGTGCTCGACGAGGCGGCGAGGACCCAGCCGGTGTGGACGGAATCGGCGGACGTCGTGCTCCGGCATCATCTGGTGTTGCCCTCGCACCAAGTCGAGGACGCCGCGGCGGTCGCGGCCCAGGACGGCTACGAAGTGGGGCCGGCCGCCGAACTACCGGAGAGCACCGGCTATCGCCCTCAGGTGGACGACGGCGTGCCGCTGGTTCTGCAACGGGTCCAGGTGCTCGACGCCTTGCACTGCTCGCAGGAGCGTTCTCGCATGGCGGGCCTCGCTCAGCGTCGAGGGGGAGCCGTACTCGGCTGGGACGCACTGCAGCCCGCGCAACCCGACGCAGCGTCTGGCTAAGCTTCCACGGCACCGAGTGCATCGACGGCAGAAGGGCACGGCACAACCACCATGACCGCATCGATCAGCGACGAACAGCCACGAACCTGGCGTCGAATCCTCGGCGCGTTGACCAACCACACCGACCTGTCCGGCGCTGACACCGGCTGGGTCATGGACGAGATCATGGCCGACAACGCGAGCGCCGCGCAGATCGCAGCCTTCGGCGTAGCACTGAAGATGAAAGGTCCGACGCCGGCCGAGGTGAACGGGCTCGCCGAATCGATGCTGGCGCACGCAGTGCTGGTGCACACCGACACCGACGCCGTCGACGTCGTGGGGACCGGAGGGGACGGTGCGGACACCGTCAACATCTCCACGATGGCCGCCGTCGTCGTGGCTGCCAGCGGGATTCGAGTCGTCAAGCACGGCAACCGCGCTGCATCGTCGAAGAGCGGAACGACCGACGTGCTCGAGGCGTTGGGTGTCCGCGTGACACTCGGGGCCGACGCAGTCGCGGCCTGCGTCGAGCAGGTCGGCATCGGCTTCTGCTTCGCGCCGATCCACCACCCCGCACTGCGGTTCGCTGCCGCACCACGCAAGGAAATCGGAATCCCCACGGTCTTCAACGTGCTGGGGCCACTGACGAACCCGGGCCGCCCGCGCGCAGGCCTGATCGGCTGCGCGTTCGAAAACCTGGTCCCCGTGGTCGCCGACGTGTTCGCCGCCCGAGGCAGCTCGGTGCTCGTCGTCCGCGGCGACGACGGACTGGACGAGATCACCCTGTCCACCACCACGACCGTGCACGTGGTGTCCGGCGGTTCGGTGACCGTCGAGACGATCGACCCGCTCGACCACGGCATCGCCCGAGCGCCCATCGAAGCCCTCAGAGGCGGAGACGCGGAATTCAACGCTGCCGTGGCGCACCGCGTGTTCGCCGGTGAACACGGCCCCGTCCGCGACGCAGTACTGCTCAATGCCGCCGCAGCATTGGCAGCGCACCACGGCGTGTCCGGCGACCTCCACGCCCGGATCGACGCCGGATTGGACACTGCCGCAAAGACAATCGATTCAGGCGCGGCAGCACGGCTACTCGCCGACTGGGGTCGATGCACCACCGAACTCGCCGACTGACACCTCGCCGACTGCCAGAGCGCACCTACTCGCCTATCGAGAACCCGGCATCGACATCGGCACTCGAATAGGACTGGAACGCAATGTGAGTGGTGGTGCTGCGCACACCACGAACACGATTGATGTGCTTGGTGATGACCTCTGCGATCGAAGCATGATCACGAACCTTGACGATCGCGATCAAATCGACATCCCCAGCACACGAGTAGACCTCCGACACCCCGTCGACATCGGCAACGGCCTGCGCCGCCTCCGGAATCAAGTCGGCCTCGGCGTCGATCAAGACGATGGCATTGATCATCTGTGCTCCTCAAGCATCTCGAGCTCGGTGTCCGACGCGAGCTACCCCCAGACCCTAGTTGCTGGCGCGCCCCGAGAATCGTTCCGCAGGCTCCACTCCTGCCCGCGCTGGTCGTTCCGCAGGCTCCACTCCTGCCCGCGCTGCTTCTCTCGCCGTCCGACACCACGACTCCCACGAACCCGCCGATCGTGCCGGACTGCAGTATCCACTGCTCGTGCGCACGATCCGGACTCCGTCCGTGCGCAGCCAGGCCGCGATCAGCGCGACTTCCTCCGGCGGCGCGCCGCGGAGCGGGGTCGGATCGGGCAGCACCGTTTCGGCCGACGCGGTGATGGCATCGACAACGGGCATCGGATGCACTCCGCGCGGTGCGACGGCAGCGCCGGCCAGACGGCCGAAGCGCACCACGATCAACTCCCACCCGCCGTCGGCCGTCCGCTTCGCCGCAACGAGTTCGGCAATGGCGGCCACTGCTGCCGATCGGTGCATCCTGCGCAGTGCATCGACCGTGATCGCGATGCGATCGCGCAGACGAGCAGCCGTCTCGTACAGCTCCTTGTCCGCGAGCTCGGCGACGCGGCGGCGCATGGAATGGAGAACGGCGTCGTCCTGACCACACACGAGCGCGAGAAACTGCGTCGGGGCGGTCGAGTACTCGTCGGCCGTCAACGGGCCGGAGAGCGCCGCAGGGCAGCCTCCGACGTCGGTTGCCGGGCAGTGGTCACCGTGACGAACCGAGCGAGCCAGACGGCGAGTGCACGTTCGTAGGCGGCAGAACTCCGCGACGAGCGCAGCGGCCTCTGCGGCGTCGCCGCGAACCGAAAACGGTCCGAGACTGTTCGGTGCCGGTGTGCGAACGATCGACAGGCGAGGGAACGCCTCGTCGGTCAAGGTGATCCACCACCCCTTCCTGGGGAACTTCGAGCGGCGGTTGTACGGCGGGATGTGCGCCGAGAGCAGACGTAGCTCGCGTACCCCGGCCTCGAGCGCGTGGGCACACTCGACGTGGTCGACGCGAGTGGCCAGTGCGACCATCTCCTTCATCCGGCCTCTCGTCTCCGAGCCGGTGAAGTAGTTGCGCACGCGCCGCTTGAGGTTGTTGGACGTACCGACGTACAGCACCTCGTCGGACGGGCCGCGGAACAGATAGACGCCGGGCGTGCCGGGAAGATGAGCGGCCAGCCCGCGTTTGGCGCGCTGGCCGGCCGACACCGCAGGTAGGTAATCGACCAACTCGGCGTAGCTGTGAACCCCCTGATTGCCCACCCGTTCGATGAGGCCGTGCAGGACGTCGACTGTCGCCCGGGCGTCGTCGAGCGCGCGGTGGGTAGGGGTGGTGCTGGATCGGAACAGAGTCGAGAGCGCGGACAGTTTCACCGACGGGGCCTCGTCACGCGTCAGAACTCGACGCGCCAGCTTGACCGTGCACAGCACTTGGAACCGTGGCCACGCAATGTCGAGACGACTGGCGGCGGCCTTGAGAAATCCCGTGTCGAAGCCGGCGTTGTGTGCCACCAGCACCGAACCTCGGGCGAATTCGAGGAAACCGGGCAGAACCCGTTCGATGCGCGGCGCGCCGATGAGCATCGCCGACGTGATGCCGGTCAGCTCCACGATGTACGGCGGGATGGACCTGCCCGGGTCGATCAGGGTGGCGAACTCGCCGAGAATTTCGCCGCCTCGTACCTTGACTGCCCCGATCTCGGTGATGGCCTCGGTGTCCGCGCTACCGCCGGTGGTCTCGAGGTCGACGACGACGAACGTCGTCTCGTGCAGCGGGGTATCGAGTTCGTCGAACGTCAGCTGGATGGGCAGGCTCACCGGGACGACGTTAGGGCCGACCTCCGACAGGAACGCGCATCGTGCCCTCGAACGTCGTCGTGTCACGAAACCTGTCGGTGCCCGACGCTATCTTTCGCTTCGTCGGCCGATTCGGCCGCCGGAAACCGCAAAGAGACAAGGATCACAATGATCATCGACTGCAGTGACTGCCTGGTCCGTGACATCGCCTGCGCGGACTGCGTCGTGACGGTGCTTCTGGGGGCTCCGGGGATGCCGTCGAGATCGGACGGGCGGTGGGTCGGTCCACCGTCCCGCATCACTCTCGAGCAGGAAGAACTCGGAGCCATGGGTGTGCTGGCCGATGTCGGTCTCGTGCCTGCTCTCAAGCTCGTGGTTGACGACGACGACACCGCCGAGGTTCCGTTGTTATCTACTCGTGACACTCCGGGGGATCAGCGCGCCGGCTAGCGAGATTCGAGCCGAATTCGGTGGCTTCGGCGAGTTGGGGTCGACACGGGGGTATGCCATTTCGTAACCTTCCTGAGACCTTGCGGAGTCTCGCCAGTCCAAACCGGAGTGGCGTCGCAAGTCACCGCCTAATCGTTCACTCGCGAGAGTGTTCGTACCGGGAACCCGATATCTACTGGGGTGAATCCCGCTGAGCCACCGGAAGGTGGCCGGTGGGTAGGGCTGCTCTTCCCAGCCCGAACCCGTCAGCTAACTCGGTCGGCGGACGATAGGAAGAAACGGAGCACCATCTTTCGTGGCGTCACAACTTTCCAACCGATCATTGCGGCGAGTCCTCGTAGCCGGAGCGCTCACGGCAGGCGTGGTCATCCTTCCCGCTGCACCCGCAATGGCGGCCCCCCTCACCATTCCCGGCGTCGGAACCTTCGAGATTCCTGACATCCCGGGCCTCCCTCCCCTCAACATTCCGAGTGCGCCTGCACCGGGTGCACCGTTGGCACCGCAGGTCACCCCGGCAGCGAAGGCCGTTCAGGCCGCAGAATCCAAGATCGGAGCACCGTATGTGTACGGCGCTTCGGGTCCGGATTCGTTCGACTGCTCGGGGCTGATTCAGTGGGCGTACAAGCAGGCTGGCGTCAGCCTGCCCCGTACGAGCTACGACCAGGCAGCCGCGGGCACTCCGGTCTCGCGCGACAGCCTGGCCCCCGGTGACGTCATCTCGTTCTACGACGGCTCGCACTCGGGCATGTACATCGGCAACGGCAACGTCGTGCACGCATCCACCTCCGGTGTGCCGGTCAAGGTCGCGCCCGTCGACTCGATGCCGTTCGACGGTGCTCGCCGGTACTGACTCGAGCAACAGACGTTCGTTGTGAACCGACCGACAGGGTCGAGCCGTGTATCGGCTCGGCCCTGTTCGCGTATCCGGACACGGTGCGACACGCCGGTCCGGTGGACAGCGGAGCGTCCTGTTCGTAATCTGATCGAGACCTGGTCGATGTTTACTTTGTGACTTGTCACCCAGAACCCCCATCGATTTCGAGCCGTGTTCACGTCCGCGCCCGTAAGAGCATGGGTATGGTTCGTTTTCGGTTTACTTTTCCAACCGTTGTCTCGTTGAGGCGACATATGTGAGGACGGAGAGTCGCTTTCCGTGGCGATATCGAGATCTACCCGTACGTTCCGGTTGGCCCGTAACTCGGTGGTTGCTGTCGCGTTGGCCGCATGTATCGCCGTGGTGCCGACGACGACGGCGATCGCTCAGCCGGGATTCGACTCGGCGTCCGACGCGCAATCCAAGCTGGCCGAGCTCTCCGACGAGTCCGAACAGACCAACGAAGCAATTCACAACGCTCAGATCGATTTCGATGCCAAGAACCAGCAGCAACTCGACGCCCAGGTCGCGGTCGACCGGAGTCGGGCCGCCCTGGACGCAGCGCAGTCGCAGTTGGCGCAGCTCAAACCGGCGATGGACAAGGTCGCGAACGTCAACTATCAGGGTGCGCGAACCAACCGACTGTTTGCCGTCATGGTCAGTGACTCGCCACAGCAGTTGCTCGACCAGATGTCGGCCCTGGACGTGATCTCTGCGGGGACCGCCGACCAGGTCGCTCGATTCAAGCAGGCGAGCTCGGATGCAGTGGCGGCCGAGCAGGCCGCAACGACGGCCGCCGAGCAGGCACGAGTCGCCGCCGAGCAGGCCAAGGCCGTCAGCGACGACCTTCAGGCCAAGCAGAGTGAGCTGCAGGGTCAGATCGCCGAGGTGATGGCCGCGTACAGCGCGCTCTCGTCCTCCGAGCAGCTGGCTCTGGCCGGGTCGACCATGCCCGAGGGTTTCGATCCCACGACGCTTCTGCAGAACCTGACGCCGGGGTCCGGTGCCAGCGCGCTGCAGGCCGGCCTGACGCAGATCGGTAAGCCGTACGTCTGGGGCGGAACCGGTCCGGACGGCTTCGACTGCTCGGGGCTGGTCGTATGGGCGTACAAGCAAGTGGGCAAGACGCTGCCGCGGTCGAGTCAGGCGCAGGCGGCAGGCGGAACTCCGGTGGATCAGAAGGATCTGCAGCCGGGTGACGTCGTCCTGTTCTATCCGGACATCTCACACGTCGGCATCTACGCCGGAAACGGCAACGTGCTCCATGCCTCCACTTTCGGCGTTCCCGTGAAGGTGCAGTCGATGGCATCGTTCCCGTACTACGGGGCGCGTCGATACTGAGGGTGTGTCTCGACGATCGACGAACGCCTGCATGAGCACCTCGAACCGGCCATCCGGGTTGCATGTTCTCCTCCGATCGTCGCGGTTGCGCTGGCTTGCCGTCGTGGTCGTGGTGATCGTGGCCGCCTCGGTCGTCCTGATTCACCGATTCGACGCCACGTCCAGCGCCGGGACCGCCGACGCGACGGTCGCTCAGGACCCGCCGACCTACGATCAACAGCGCCGCGCCGATGTGACCGTTGTCCTGGACCAGTGGGCCCGTGCGGTTCGCTCCGGCGATGTCGATGCACTGCGGGATCTGATGGATCCGAGAGCCGATCCGGGCTTCGTCGAGGCTCAGCTGGGCCGGGCGGCAGTGGTTCCCGGCGTCCCGTTCGCCGAGTTCGACTACGACCTGGGGGACGAGCCCGAAACTCCGGTGCCGCCGCCGATCGCCGAGGCGTTGGACGCCACCGATGTCTGGGCACCCTCGGTCTATCTGCGCTACGCCGTCACCGGTCCTGACGCATCGCCGACGCGTCGGCCGGTCTCGCTCGTCGTCGCCGAGCGGGACGGTCGATGGCGGCTGGTCGACGACGCGGACCTGCCCGAGTATCGACGCCATACCTGGCGTGGGCCATGGGATTTCGGGCCTCTCACTGTGCGCTCGGTGCCCACCGCAGCCGGGACATCGGTGGTCATGGGCCATCCGGACCGCGAGCAGTTCGTCGACAGCCTTGCGGCCGAGCTTCCGTCGGCAACGGCAGCCGTCACCGACTTCTGGGGGGACGACTGGGCGCGCGACGGGCTGGTGTTCGTCGCATCCTCTGCGGACGAGTTCGCCGAACTGACGGGGTCCGATCCGTCCACAGACGTGGCTGCGGTGACCGTGTCCGACGCGGTTGCGGCCGACGGCTCCCGCCCGACGGGTCAGCGGGTGGTGTTCGGTCCCGACGCGGAGACGCGGTTGACGCCGTTCACGGTGCGCTCGGTTCTGCGACACGAGTTGACCCATGTGGCGGCGAGGGCGCGGACGTCCGAAAATGCCGAGTTGTGGGTGTCGGAGGGGTTCGCCGACTATTCCGGTTATCGAGACTCCGGTGCCGAGTTCGCGCAACTGGCTCCCACTCTCGCGGCGATCGTGGCGGCGGGTGGGCCGCCGACGGTGCTACCGAAGAACGAGGATTTCGGTGCCGGGGGTGCCAGGTCGAGTGTGGCCTACGAATCGGCGTGGTCGGTGTTCGCGTTCGTGGCCGATCGGTTCGGTGAGTCGACGCTGCGCATTCTGTACGAAGCGCTCGCGTCCGAGAGTTCGACCGATTCTGCCTTCGCGTCGGTGATAGGGATGAGCCGCGCACAGTTCGTGGCCTCGTGGGGCGACTGGGTGGCTCGCCAGGCCCGCTGAGACGACTGGGTGGCTCTCCATGCCCGCTGAGACGGGGCGCTACGGTTGACGCCATGCGTCGTACTCTGCTCGTGACGAACGACTTTCCTCCTCGCCCGGGTGGTATTCAGTCCTATCTGCACAGCTTCGCCTCGCAGCTGCCGGCCGACGAACTGGTGGTGTACGCACCCCGGTGGCGCGGCGACTCGCACGAGAAATTCGACGCCAGGCAGCCTTTCGAGGTGATCAGGCATCCGACGACACTGATGTTGCCGACTCCGCTGGTCGCACGTCGTGCGGCTCGAATTCTGAAGTCCCGAGGCTGTGATTCGGTGTGGTTCGGTGCGTCGGCTCCGTTGGCCGTGATGTCGTCGTACCTGCGCAAGGCCGGGGCCGATCGCATCGTGGCCAGTACACACGGTCACGAGGTCGGTTGGTCGATGGTGCCCGGCGGGCGTGCAACCCTGCGCACGATCGGAGAGAACACCGACGTGGTGACGTACGTCAGCAAGTACACCCGGGGGCGCTTCAGCTCTGCGTTCGGTCGGTCTGCCGCTCTCGAACATCTTCCGCCCGGTGTCGATACCGATCGCTTCGTGCCCGATGACGCAGCGCGTGCGGAACTTCGCGCGCGCTACGGCCTCGGTGATCGCCCCACCGTTCTGTGCCTGTCCCGGCTCGTTCCGCGCAAGGGGCAGGATTTCCTGATCCGGGCGCTCCCGGGGATCCGCCGAGCCGTCGACGGAGCGGTTCTGGTGATCGTCGGCGGCGGGCCGTACGAGAACACTCTGCGCGAGCTCGTTCGATCCACCGGAATGGAGGAACACGTGGTGTTCACCGGCACCGTGCCGTCGTCGGAGCTCGCCGCCCACCACACCATCGCCGACGTGTTCGCGATGCCGAGCCGAACCCGAGGCGCCGGCCTCGATGTCGAAGGCCTCGGCATCGTCTACCTCGAAGCGTCTTCCTGCGGTGTACCCGTTGTCGCAGGCATGTCCGGAGGTGCGCCGGAAGCGGTGCAACACAACAAGACCGGCCTCGTTGTCGACGGGACGTCGGTCTCGGACATCACCGACGCGATCGTGACAATCCTCTCCGATCGCGCGCTGGCCACACAGATGGGCAACGCCGGCCGCGCATGGGTGGACGCGGAATGGCGCTGGGACGTGCTGACCGAGAAGCTGCGATCGCTGATCTGACGTTCGTCACCGAGAGACGGTGCACCTACCGGACGTAGATCGCCTCGATCTCGTCGGCGTAGGCCGCGGTGATGACATTGCGCTTGAGCTTCATGGTGGGAGTCAGCTCGCCGTTCTCCTCCGAGAAGTCGTGGGGGAGAAGTCGATACTTCTTGATCGACTCTGCATGCGAGACGGACTTGTTCGCGTCGGCGACGGCGGCGTCGATCTCCGCGACGAGTTCGGGGTCGGTCTGCAGATCCGCTGCGGTGGCGTCGGCGGCCTTGCCGTGGGAGGACTTCCAGCGATCGAACGCATCCGGATCGAGGGTGATGAGTGCGCCGATGAAGGGCTTCTGATCGCCCACGACGACGGCCTGACTGATCAGCGCGCCCGCCCGCAAATGGTCTTCCAGTCCGGCCGGTGAGACGTTCTTGCCGCCTGCGGTGACGATCAGTTCCTTCTTGCGACCGGAGATGGTGATGTAGCCGTCGTCGTCGACGGAACCGAGATCGCCGGTGCGGAACCAGCCGTCGTCCAGCGACTCGGCGGTCGCGACCTCGTTGCGCCAGTAGCCGTCGAACACGACCGGTCCGCGGAGTTGGATCTCTCCGTCCTCGGCGATGCGCACGGTGTTGCCGGGCAGTGGACGCCCGACGCTGCCCACACGTTGGAAGCCGATGGTGTTGACCGCGAACGCCGCGGTGGTTTCGGTCAGCCCGTAGCCCTCGTAGATCGTCACGCCGATGCCCCGGTAGAAGTGGCCGAGACGGGAACCCAGAGGCGCTCCGCCGGAGATTGCGAGTTCACACTTGCCGCCGAGCGCTGCCCGCAGTTTGCCGTAGACCAGTTTGTCGAACACGGTGTGCTTGGCGCGCAACACGATTCCCGGTCCGCCGGTATCCTGCGCTTCGCTCCACGCCACTGCGCATTCGGTCGCGAGGTCGAAGATCTTTCCCTTGCCGTCGGCGTGCGCCTTCTGCTTGGCGGTGTTGAAGACCTTCTCGAACACACGCGGAACAGACAGGATGAAGTCCGGCTGGAACGTGCCGAACGTCGCGACGAGATTGGGAATGTCGCTGGTGTGGCCGAGGGTGACCCCGGCGTCGAACGACGCGATGGACACCGCGCGGGCCAGGACGTGCGCGAGCGGAAGGAACATCAGCGTGCTGCGGCCCTGGGTCAGCAGTGATTTCAGCGACGTCTCACGAATGCCGAGTGATTCGGCGAGCAGGTTGGCGTGGGTGAGCTGGACGCCCTTGGGGCGACCGGTGGTTCCCGAGGTGTAGATCAGGGTTGCCGGGTCGGACGAGGCGAGTGTCGAAACACGTTGATGCACCTGGTCTTCGGAGACCTCGGCACCGCCGTCGATCAGTGCCTGGACCGCGTCCGTGCCTGATGTGTTCTCGATGACGAACGTCGTGCGGACCGACGGTGCCGCTGCCACAACGGACTTCGTTTCCTGCACGTGTGCGTCGTTCTCGAGGATCAGCAGGACCGGCTCGGCGTCTTCGAGAATCCATTCCACCTGCCCGGCCGAGGACGTCTCGTAGATCGGTACCGTCACTCCGCCCGCGGCCCAGATCGCGTAGTCGAGAACCGACCACTCGAATCGCGTCGACGACATCAGGGCGACGCGATCGCCCTGCTCGATGCCGGCGGCGATCAGGCCCTGCGCCACACCCACCACCAGTTGCTCGAACTCGGCGGCGGTGACGTCGAGCCACTGCCCATCGACCTGGCGGCGAAATACTGTCGCGTTCGGTGAGTTACGGGCGCGGACGAAGACGGTGTCGACAGCCGAGTCGGTGTCCGCGATGTCGTATTTTGCGGCGACGGTGAACTCGCGCACGGGATTACCTCCGGATAGAACGGGGAGAACGAAAGTCGATAGCTCGGCTTCACAGATACTCTAGACCCGGGCTCGCGGCGTCTGAAAACACCCGGAGTGGCGCCTGCAGGAACGACTGTTCGAAGACCGGAGTTGAGCCTGCAGGAACGACCCTGTTCAGAGGGGACGCGCACGGCCGGGGAAGCGATATGTGAAGCTCTGTCGATGAGCAGTATTCAAGTTGCGGATCAGACATTCGTGGCCGCCCCCGGCGAGCGGGTGGCGCACGCGTTCGCGTCGCCCGAGCGGTGGCGTCGATGGTGGCCGGGTCTGAACCTGACCGTCACCGAGGACCGGGGTGAGAAGGGGATCCGCTGGGCAGTGCGCGGCGGCGTCGTCGGAACGATGGAACTGTGGCTCGAGCCCGCGCTCGACGGTGTGATCGTGCATTACTTCCTGCACGCCGAACCCCCCGCGGACGCCGACGTGGCGGCGCACCAGCACGCCCGGCGGGTGGCCGGACGCGCAATGACGTTCGAGCTCAAACGAGAGCTCGAGGCCGGTCGGTCGGCAGGCGAGGCACCCCACCACGTAGCGTCGACTTCGACTCGCGAATGAACCGCGCGGTACGGTCGGCCGGTTCGCGTTGTGCGTCGGCGGATCGATCGTGTGAGATAGGCCTGCGTGAGTTCGACGGCACCGAAGCGAACCGAGCTGATCGATGTACCCGAGAGGAAGCGGACCAGTAGTCATGGCGGAGAAAACCCAGAGGTCGATCCTCGTCGAAGCCCCACCGAGCCGGGTCATGGACGTCATCGCCGATTTCGACGCGTATCCCACGTGGGTGTCGGCCGCGAAATCCGTCGAGGTCGTCGAGGTCGGTGCGGACGGCCGCGGTAAGCGCGTCAAGTTCGTGTTGGACGCAGGAATGGTGAAGGACACCTACGAGCTCGAGTACGACTGGGCGGCCGACGGCAATTCGGTCTCGTGGAATCTCGTATCGGGTGAGATGCAGAAGTCGCAGAACGGTTCGTACTCGTTGAAGGAGACCGGCAGCGGCACCGACGTGACGTACGAGCTCACCGTCGATCTGAACATCCCGATGATCGGTCTGTTCAAGCGCAAGGCGGAAAAGGTCATCACCGATACCGCGCTCAAGGAATTGAAGAAGCGGGTCGAAGGCTGAGCGAAGCGCGCACCGACGCCCGCACCACGGTGTTGCTGTTCCTCGGCAAAGGTGGCGCGGGCAAAACGACGCTGGCGGCTGCGTCCGGGCTGCGACTCGCTCAGGCCGGTGAGCGGGTACTGATCGCCTCGCTCGACCAGGCGCACTCGCTCGCCGATGCATTCGCTGGGGACGCCGAGGCCGAGGACCCGTCCGGTGTTCGTTCGATCGCGCCCGGCCTCGACATCGTCGAGATCGACACGTTGAAGCTTCTCGAAGCGCGGTACCGGGGGCTGGGCTCGCTGATGGCCGTGGCGTCCGCAGGGCACGAGCACGGGGTGAGCTTCGGGGCGATCGAACCGGAGGAGTTGCTCGGTCTTCCCGGAGTCGAAGAGCTGCTCGGTCTGCACGAGATCGGCCGTCTTGCCGACGAGAATCGCTGGGACACAGTGATAGTCGACCTGCCCGCATCGGCGGATGCCCTGCGAACGCTGCAGTTGCCCGATACCGTCGCCGCGTACGTCGAGCGGATCTGGCCTCTGCACGCTCGGATGGTCGCCGGCACCGGTTCCGATGTACGTCTGACCCTCGTGGTGGCGATGATCGAGCGAATCCTCGCGCAGGTCGACTCCGTCCGGTCCCTGATCACCGACTCCGCACGTACCGGGGCGACGGTGGTCGTCACCGCCGAACAGCTCTCGGTCGTCGACGCGGAACGGACACTGTCGGCAGCTGCTCTACTCGGAATCAGAATCGATCGTGTGCTGGTCAACAGAATTCTGCCGAAGCTCAACGCGTCGTCGATCGGTCTGGTGGGCGTTCATCCGGCGGTGTTCTGGTTCGAGAGGTGGCGAGCGGCGCAGCTCGACGTGGTCGCCGAACTGCGCCGACGCATCGGCACGGTGCCGATCGTGGAGGTGGAGGAGGCTCCCGGTGAACCGGTAGGGTTGGGGCCCTTGCAAGATGTGGCCGATCGCCTCGAACCGGACTCCCTCGAACGGCGCGCGCCGGGCTGGGGTGAGCAGCCTTCGGTGGTGCTCGAGTCGGGTAGCGGACTCGAATCCGTGTACGCGATGAGAATGCTGCTGCCGGTGGTGGATTCGACGACCTTGGGTCTGGGGCGAGTGGAGGACGACTTGATAGTGAGTGCCGACGGGAGGCGACGGCGCATCGGATTGGCGTCGGTGCTGCGTCGGTGCGTCGCCGATTCCGCCGAACTCGACGGGCCATGCCTGGTGGTGCGTTTTCGTCCGAACCCCGACGTGTGGCCACTATGACTCGTACAACCCTGACGGCCGGGGTGGGGCGATGAACTCGGACCATTCCGAGCTGGGGGCGGACCTGCTGGCCCTGGCCGACACCGTGTTGACGCGACTCGAGCCCATCCTGCGCCGGGTCGCCGAGACACAGCAGGATCGTGACCAACAGGGATGCAGCTGGTGCCCGGTCTGCGCACTGGCGGCACTGGTGCGCGGGGAGCGCCACGATCTGGTCGAGCTCGTGGCCTCCGAGAGCTCCGTGGTGATCGCGCTGTTGCGTCAGTTGCTCGCCGATCACACGAACTCCGGGGCGGCGAAGTCCGCAGCGCAGGCTCCGACCACCCCGCCGTCACCCGAGACCGCGGCCGAAGCCGGGCCCGGCAGTGCCGGAACCGTCTCGGACCCGGCGGCGGTCGCGGACGTGTCGATCGACACGAAACTCCAGGATGATCGCCCCGCGTCGTTCGTTCCGATTACCGTTCGAGTGAAGAATTCGCGTCCGGACGAGCAGGAGCGTCCGTGAGCGACGCAACTCGGGTGCAGGCCGCGTGGGGGACGGCCGAGGAAGGCATGAACGAATGAAGCGGCACCACCAGCGATTGACGGTAGGCATCGACGTGGGCGGGACGAGCCTGCGTGCGTCCGTCGTCGACGAGGACGGTCAGGTGCTCGACTCGACGGCCGCCCCTACTCCGCACACTGCTCGCGCGCTCGAACGCGGACTCGACCGGGCCGTACAGGAGCTGGCCGGTCGACACGACATCGCGGCCGTCGGTCTCGCTGTCGCCGGGTTCATCGACTCCGACCGCACGACGGTTCTGTTCGCCCCGCATCTGCCGTGGGTGAACACCCCGGTGGCGACGGAGATGAGCATGCGCATCGGTCTGCCGGTGCTGCTCGATCACGACGCCAATTCTGCGGCGTGGGCCGAGTATCGCTTCGGTGCGGCATCCGGGGGTCGCAACGTGGTGATGGTGGCCATCGGTACCGGCATCGGTGCGGCGCTGCTGATAGACGGCAGGATCTATCGGGGTAGCCACGGCGTGGCACCGGAACTCGGTCACATCCAGGTCGTGCCGGACGGCCGGGCATGCCCCTGCGGCAAGCGCGGTTGTTGGGAGCGGTACTGCAGCGGCACCGCCCTGGTGGATACCGCAGTCGAGTTGCTGGCGGCGGACCCGGCGTCCTCGACGACCCTGGCACGTGAGGTGTTCCTCGACCCGGGTTCTCTGACCGGCCGTCGAATCGCCAGTGCGGCGCACGAGGGTGACTCGATCGCCCGCCGCACCATGGAGGACTTCGCGCAGTGGCTCGGAGTCGGGCTCTCGATGGTCAGCGACGTGTACGACCCCGATCTGATCGTGTTGGCCGGTGGAGTGGCGACGTCGTCGAGTCAGTTCCTGGCCCGCGCGACCGATAAGTATGCGGAGCTGGTGACCGGTGCGGGGCATCGACCCCTCGCCCGAATTCGGAGTACTCAACTCGGTGAGGCAGCAGGCATGATCGGGGCCGCGGAGTTGGCTCGGGCGCAGTTCGTCACCGGGGTTCGCTGAACGTTCCTCGCTCGCTTCCTGTGACCTCTGTCCCGGTGTCGGAGATGATGTGGCTGGTGTCATAAACCGTGGGTACAGTTCACTACGCGGCACGGTTCGAGGATGCACGACCGCAGTCGAATCGCTCCTGGGCGAGGCGGCACCAAACGATTTCCCGACCACCATCAGGGAGCATGTCAATGTGGTACTGGCTGGTTAAGTACATTTTCGTCGGCCCCCTACTCATCGCCCTGGGTCGGCCCACGATCGAGGGTGCGGAGAACATCCCGACGGAGGGTCCGGTCATCCTGGCCAGCAACCACAAGGCCGTTCTCGATTCTTTCTATCTCCCGCTCAAGACGCCCAGGCGCATCACCTTCCTCGCCAAGAGCGAGTACTTCACCGCACCGGGCCTCAAGGGCGCGTTCCAGAGATGGTTCTTCACCGCGGTCGGCCAGGTGCCGATCGATCGCACCGGAGCGGACGCGGCACAGGACGCGCTCAACGCAGGTGTGCGCGTGATCGAAGCGGGCAAGGTTCTCGGTATCTACCCCGAGGGCACACGGTCACCCGATGCGCGGCTGTACAAGGGCAAGACCGGGATGGCGCGTCTGGCACTGCAGACCGGAGTCCAGGTGATTCCGGTCGCGATGATCGGTACCGAGAAGATGAACCCGATCGGCTCGCGCGTGTGGCGTCCGGCGAAGGTCACCATCCGGATCGGAAAGCCCATCGACTTCTCTCGCTTCGAGGGTATGGCCGGCAACCGTTTCGTCGAGCGTGCCGTCACCGACGAGGTGATGTACGACCTGATGTTGCTCTCCGGTCAGGAGTACGTCGACGTGTACGCCGCATCCCTGAAGAAGACTGCACCCGAAGCGGAGACGGCTCCGACCGCGCAGCGTATCCCGGATTCCAAGGCCAGCTGAAGCTGCCGGCCCGGTCCGTGATCAGAGTGCGGAGCGGGTGTCGGCTGTCGTCTCGGTTCGGTCGGTCCACCTGATCGCGGCCAGCGCAACGATCGACGCGAGCGCCCACCACACGTAGCCCGAGGCAGCGAACTGATCCACCAGTGGCCAGCCGAGACCGCTCCATCGGCCCTCGCCGAGCTTCCAGTGCGGCGGGTAGAGCATCAAGGCCAGCCCGACGGCCAGCAGAGTCGCCAGTAGCGCACTGCGGCGGCGGTAGCCCAGGACGGCGAGCACCACGGTGAACGGGATGGCCCACACCCAGTGGTGTGACCAGGAGACCGGCGACACCAGCAGACCGAACATGGCGTTGATCGTCAGCGCGAGTGCAGTCTCGCCTGCGGCGAACGCTTTTCGCATCGCCACCGCCGCGATGGCGAGTACCACCACCGACAACGCGAGCCACAGGATCGACCGGGGCAATTCGTCCAACCCGAGCCGTGCGAGCACGCCGGTGATCGATTGGTTGGGCGGGTAGGCCGGGCCGCCGATTCGGTCGGAGTCGACGATCGTCTCGGTCCAGTACTTCACCGAGTCCGACCACGTCAGCGCGAAGCCGATCGCGGTGAACACCGCAAAACTCAGTACCGACAACACTGCAGCCCGAAAGTCCTTGCGCAGCAAGAAGAAAAGAACGAACACCGCGGGTGTGAGCTTGACGGCGGCCACGAGACCGATCAGCACGCCTCGGGGCCACGGCGTCTTCTTCGGCAGGCAGTCCAGTGCAACGAACGCCATCAACACGATGTTGATCTGCCCGTAGTTCAGGGTCGAGGTGACCGGCTCCAGCAGCAGCACCGCCACAGCGAACACCGCTCCGGCAGACCACCAAACGAGCGTGCGGGGACGCAGACCGAGCGAGGTGAGGGTCACCACGACGGTCACCAGCAGTAAGAGCATGGAGAGTGCAGTGACCGCGATCGAGGCGGCGTAGAGCGACACCGACGACAGCGGACTGAAGATCGCCGCGGCGATCGGGGGATAGGTGAACGGCAGCGTCGTGCCGGTCGCGATCGGGGGCAACTGACCGTAGAGATCCCCGCCCTCGGCGAACACCTGACCGCCGAGTCGATACACGTCCAGATCGAGTCGGTAGTGCTCACCGATCATACGCAGACCCGGGAAGCCGTTGAGATGGAACAGCACACCGACCACGGCACCGATCAGGACGAGGACCCTGCTCGACGCCACCGCCCATGTCGGCCACCGGCGTCGCGTCGGCGCGGCAGGCTCCGATGCTTCGGCGACCGGACGATTGGTGTCGGGCGAAGTCACTGGCGTTCCCTTTCAGGGCTGTTCGGATCGCGGCTACCGGTACGTGGGGGACGTGTCGGGGACGCGCTAGGGTGAGCCGCGTGCGCTACTTCTACGACACAGAGTTCATCGAGGATGGTCGCACAATCGAGTTGGTCTCGATCGGTGTGGTGTCGGAGGACGGTCGCGAGTTCTATGCGGTGTCCTCCGAATTCGACCCCGAGCGCGCCGGCCGCTGGGTTCGACGCAACGTGCTTCCCAAGCTGCCACCGTACTCGTCGCCGCTGTGGATGAGCCGGTCCCGAATCCGGGACGAACTGCTCGAATTTCTCGTTCCGCACTACGGTGCCGAGGTCGAACTGTGGGCGTGGGTGGCGGCGTACGACCACGTGGCGCTCTGCCAGCTGTGGGGTTCGATGACCGAGTTGCCGCGTTCGCTGCCGCGGTTCACCCGTGAGCTGCGCCAGCACTGGGAGGATCGCGGCAGTCCCGAGCTGCCGTCGGTGCCGGACGACGCTCACGACGCCCTCGCCGACGCGCGGCACAATCTGGCGAAGTTCCAGGCGATCGAGGAGTACTCGTACCGCGGGTGAACACCCGTTGTCCTGCGGCTTCGGCGGTGCGAATATCCTGTAGCGGTGAACTGGACTGTCGACGTACCCATCGATCGCTTGCCCGACCTGCCGCCGTTGTCACCGACGCTGCGCTCTCGATTGGACGATGCGTTGGCCAAGCCGGCTGCGCAGCAACCGCAGTGGGATCCCGAGCATGCTGCCGACATGCGCAAGGTACTCGAGAGCGTTCCGCCGATCACCGTCGCCGGTGAGGTGGAGGCGTTGTCGGACAAGCTCGCCGCCGTCGCCCGCGGTGAGGCCTTCCTGCTGCAGGGTGGCGATTGCGCCGAGACGTTCGTCGACAACACCGAGCCGCACATCAAGGGCAACATCCGCACGCTGCTGCAGATGGCGGTGGTGCTCACCTACGGTGCGAGCATGCCGGTGGTCAAGGTCGCCCGTATCGCCGGGCAGTACGCCAAGCCGCGCTCGTCGAACATCGACGCGCTCGGTCTGCAGTCCTACCGCGGCGACATGATCAACTCGCTCGTCGCCGACGAGAGCGTCCGCGGCCACGATCCGTCGCGACTGGTGCGCGCCTACGCCAATGCAAGCGCGGCGATGAACCTGGTCCGCGCACTCACCGGTGCCGGGATGGCGGATCTGCACAAGGTGCACGACTGGAACCGCGAGTTCGTCGCGCAGTCGCCCGCCGGTGCCCGCTACGAGGCGCTCGCGGGGGAGATCGATCGCGGACTGCGCTTCATGGATGCCTGCGGCGTCTCGGACCCCAATCTGCACACCGCGCAGATCTTCGCCAGCCACGAAGCACTCGTGCTCGACTACGAGCGCGCGATGCTGCGTCTGGACAACACCGATGATCACCCCAAGCTGTACGACCTGTCCGCACACTTCCTGTGGATCGGCGACCGCACCCGCCAGCTCGACGGGGCGCACATCGCGCTGGCCGAGCTGATCTCCAACCCGATCGGTCTCAAGATCGGGCCCACGACCACGCCCGAGATGGCCGTCGAATACGTCGAGCGCCTCGACCCGACCAACAAGCCGGGACGTCTGACGCTGATCTCACGCATGGGCAACGGCAAGGTGCGCGACATCCTGCCCGCCATCATCGAGAAGGTGCAGGCCACCGGCCACCAGGTCATCTGGCAGTGCGATCCGATGCACGGCAACACCCACGAGGCGTCGACCGGCTACAAGACGCGGCACTTCGACCGCATCGTCGACGAGGTGCAGGGATTCTTCGAGGTGCACAACGGCCTCGGAACGCACCCGGGCGGAATTCACGTCGAACTGACCGGAGACGATGTCACCGAGTGCCTCGGCGGTGCCCAGGACATCTCGGATCTGGACCTCGCCGGTCGGTACGAGACCGCCTGCGATCCGCGTCTGAACACGCAGCAGAGCATCGAATTGGCGTTCCTCGTCGCCGAGATGCTCCGCGACTGACCTGCGCGCAGGTCGCGCCTAAGCGGCTGCGGCTCAGGGCAATGAGACGACCGTGACCTCGGAGCCCGGTTCCACACGAGAACCGGCTCCGGGGCTCTGAGTGATGACCAGAGACCCGTCGGTGTCCACCACCTGACGGACGTCGATCGTCAGGCCCAACGTCTCGAGGGTCGTCCGGGCCGAGCCGACCGACCGGCCGAGCAGCGACGGCACGGTGACGGCGTTGGACACCTCGAGCACTGCGGTGGTCCCGGATCGCACCGTCTGGCCCGCTTCCGGCGTCGTCCCGATCGCCCTGTCGCCGTCGGTGTCCTCGTCGAAGGTCTCCCGAACCTCGCCGACGGTGATGCCCACCGATTCCAGGCTCGTTCTGGCCTGATCGACGCTCTGCCCACGTACGTCGGGCACTTCGACCGGCGGTGCCCCCTTGCTGCGCAGCACCGTGACGGAGGTTCCGGTCGACAGTACGGTTCCCGGCGGCGGGTCCAGCGCTGCGACCCCGCCGATCGGTGCGGAGGTACTGAATGCCTCGCCCCCGTCGACGGGTGTGAACGTCCGGTCTCGCAATTGTTGTTCCATGTCTTCGACAGATGCGTTCGCGTCGATGGAGGGAACGCTGGGCCGACCCAGCGACACCAAGAGAAACACCGTGTTGCCCTTGGCAATTCGCGAGCCGCCGGTTGGATCGGTGCCGATGAGAAGATCGGTGTCCACCGAGTCGGAGTACGTTCCGCGCACCGCGGCCCCGAGACCGGCAGCTTCCACGGCGCTGGTGGCACCGGTGGTGTCGAGCCCGTCCACCATCGGGACGGCGGTGTAACGACCCGAGCCCATCCACCAACCACCGAAGCCGACCAACACGGCGAGCAGGGCGACGACGAGAAGCCAGATGACGATTGCTCGGCGCGAACGTTGGCGATCGGCGTCGAAGTCGGGGAACTCGTAGTGCCGTCTGCCGGTCGGGGGTGGCCCGGCGGGAGGCGTGTCGGATATGTCGGTGCTTCGGGATGTGGGCGAGGTGACCACTCGGGTGTGCTGCACCCCGTGCTGCGAGGGCGGGGGCGGCGAAGTGTCCACCACCTGGGTGTGAGCGGACGGCGGACGGTTGCCTGCGACCGTCGTCGGGGCTCCCGCCGCGGCCGAGCTCTGGTGCTCCGCCGAGCGCTTGGGTGCGGGCACGCGGTACTCGGGCAGCGCGAGCGCCGACGCGGCAGCGCGCAGCGCGCGGGCCATGTCGTCGGCATTGCGGTACCGGTGTTCCGGGGCGCGGACGGTGGCGCGTTGGACGACCTCGTCGAACTGCGGGGGGACGCCGGCGATCAGGGTGGAGGGGAGCGGTACGTCGTTGTCGATGCGCTGATAAGCGATCGAGAGTGAGGTGTCGCCGGTGAACGGTGTGCGTCCGGTCAGCAGTTCGAATAACACGACACCGACGCCGTAGACGTCGCTGCTCGCGGACGCGGAGCCGGTGGTGACCTGCTCTGGAGACAGGTACGCGGCGGTGCCGAGAATCACACTGCTCGACGTCACGGTGGAGGCGGCGATGGCCCGGACGAGGCCGAAGTCGGCGATCTTCACGTCGCCGTCGTCGCTGATCAGGATGTTCTCGGGCTTGATGTCGCGGTGCACCAGACCGGCTCGGTGGGCCACTGCGAGTGCGTCGAGTACCGGCCGGATGACGGCCGCTGCAGCGTGCGGCGGCATCGGTCCACGCTCGCGCAGTAGTTCACGCAGTGTGCCGCCCTCGACGAGCTCCATGACGAGGAAGGCGTGTTCGCCGTCTCGCCCGTGGTCGTAGACGGCGACCAGGCCCGGGTGGCTGAGCCTGGCCACGGCCCGCGCCTCGAACTCGAAGCGCTGGACGAACTGTGGGTCCTCGGCAAACTTCGGGTCCATGATCTTCACCGCCACGGGGCGATCGAGCCTGGTGTCGAGTCCGCGGTAGACCGTCGACATACCGCCGCGCGCGATCGGTGCATCTATTCGGTATCGACGATCGAGCATCGAACCCGGTATCACCGAACCTCCCCTCGTCGTCCACTCGTCTTCCGGCTCGGTCGCCGGACGCTGAAGACGATCGTATCGGTGCCGGAGGTGGTGACCGACGATCGTGGCACCTGTGTTGGGACCGGCCGGGGTCGGCTGCACAGGAGTGGAGCCTGCGGAACGACCCGGCTGCAGGAGTGGAGCCTGCGGAACGACCCGGCTGCCGCGCTTTTGAAGTCTGGACGCCGGACCCGTTAACGTTACCTGCGTGAGTGCCATTCCCTATGCCGACGATGTGCTCGATCCGTCGGTGTCTTTGCTGCAGTTCGCCGATGTCGCGAAGATTCTCGACATCCCCAAGACCCGCGTAGAACAGCTCGTCCGAGATCGCCAGTTGCTCGCCCTGAAGCGTTCGCGAGTGCCCGGTGTGCCGGAGCAGTTCCTCGACACCAGCAAGGGCACCATCGTCAAGGGGCTCCCCGGTCTGCTGGCGGTGCTGCACGACGGCGGCTACGAGGACGAGGAAATCCTGCGGTGGCTGTTCACCGAGGACGAGAGCCTGCCCGGTGCACCCGTCGCCGCACTGCACGGCGACCTGATGCGCGAAGTCATCAGGCGCGCACAGGCGATGGCCTTCTAGCGAACCGTCGCGCGCTTCCAGCCGGTCACGGCGAACTGCGGAAGCGCGACGCGCGCTCGGGTCCACTGCGGCACCGTCGCGCGTTGGGACAGCACGCGGTAACCCTGCGACTCGACCTCTGCGAGTATGCGGCCGTACAGGATCGAGGCCGTGCGCATCGACGGTCGCACTCGCGGATCCAGCATGTCGATGCCCGCATCGGACGTGCGGTAGATCGAGCGAGTGACGGCGATCAGGTGCGCGAGGGCGCGAGTGACCCTGGCGTCGACATTGCCCGTGGTGCGGCACCACCGGAGTAGTTCTTCGTCGACGCCGAACGCCGCGAGCTCGTCGGTGGGCAGATAGATGCGGTCGCGATCGAGGTCCTCACCCATGTCTCGGATGAAGTTGGTGAGCTGGAACGCCTCGCCGAGAGCTGCGGCGGGGGGCTCGGCCTCGGACCGTTCGACGACGGTTCCCAGGATCGGCAACATCTGCAGTCCGATGACCGCAGCGGAGCCGTACATGTACTCGCGCAACTGCTCCATCGTGCGGTAGCGAGAGACGAACATCGGACTTCCCGGAATGTCCATGCGCATCGAGTGCATGAACGCGAAGAAGTAGTCGTGCGGAATGTCGTAGCGTGCCACGGTGTCGCACAACGCGCTCAATACTCGATCGGACACGCTGTCGGACAACGGTTTTCCCGCCAATGCGTCGCGCACCCGGGATTCGATGACGTCGAGTTCGACGATGCGACGGGCGTTGAGTTCGTCCGATCCCACGGCGATGTCGGTGCCCTCGAGGTCGACGATGTCGTCGACCATCCGGGCGAACCCGTACAGCGCATGGACGCCGGCGCGTTTGTCGGTGGGGAGCAGGCGAGTGGCGAGGAAGTACGTCTTGCCGTGCTGGGCGTTGAGTTCGCGACAGATGAGGTAAGCCTCGTGCAGCTCCGGATCGATACCGTCCAGTTCTTTCATCACGCGGGCCTTCATGACGTGGATTCGTCTCCGGTCGGTTCTGTTGCTGGGGACTTGGGCGCGTTCGGCACGGCACGGAATTCCCTGGACCGGTCCGATCGTAAACGGAGCGGATCGACGCGCGTCAGAGCCAGAGCTGCGACGACTGCGGCGAAGATCGCCAGTGCGACATGTCCGAATGTGTACAGGCCGATCGATCCGTCGGGTTGGAAGACGAGCATGAGCCACGTCGACAGACCCGTCAGGATCATCAGGGTCGTGCGGGACAGTGCGAAGCCTGCGGCGATCGCCAGGGGCCACGAGTAGTACCAGGGCAGGGCTGCGGGGGAGAGTACGACGGTGGCGACCAGGGCGATCAGGATGCCCTTGACCGCATCTCGTTCGGATCTGCGGCCCAACCACCAGGCCGCCGCCAGAACGACCACCAGCGCGATCGCGCACAGCAGACGGGTGACATCGAGAACCGGTCCGAGGCGAAGATCGAGGAACCACGACGTGCTGACGGTCACCAGGTGGGCCAGGATCGTGGGCAGCGAGAGCCAGTTGATGATCTTGGCCGATCCGGAAAGCGCGGTCAGCCAACCGATTCCGACTCCGGCGATCACCGACGCCACGGTGAACACGGCGACGAAGACGGCGGCTCCGATGCCTGCGGTCTTGATGAATGCGAGGGCGGGCGACATCGGCGTTCGATCCTCCGCTCGCGCCTTCTCCCGCAGATGGAGCATCCAGATCCACACCAGGAAAGGCAGAGCCAGGCCTGCGGTGGCCTTGATCGCCACTGCGATCGCGACCAGCGCGATGCCGCCTACGTGTCGATGCTCGAGCGTCAGCACGATCCCCGCGGTCATCAGGCCCACCATGAGCAACTCGTTGTGCACTCCGCCGATCAGGTGGATCAGAACCAGAGGGTTGAGTACGGCGAGCCACACCGCGGTGCTCGCTCGGCCGCCGAGGTGCTTCGCCAGCCGCGGAACCGCCCACATCATCAGGGCCAGACCGGGCAACATCGTCAGGCGCAGCAGCATGGTTCCGGCGATGACGTTGTCACCGGTGAGACTGGTGATTCCGCGAGCGAGCAGTAGGAACAACGGGCCGTACGGCGCAGTGGTCGTGGTCCACACATTGCTGACGTTGTCGAGTAGAACTCCCGGATTGGCAACGGGGCCAACGGCATACGGGTCGAATCCGTCACGGAGCAGAGCGCCCTGCGCCAGGTAGGAGTATGCATCGCGGCTGAACATCGGCACCGACAGCAGCAGCGGTGCGGTCCATGCCGGGACGATCCAGCGCAGTTCGCCTACCGTGGTGCGGCCGTGCAGGGTCGCGCGCCCGAGCCGAACCCAGGCGGTGATCATCAGCAGCACGCCGACCCAGACGATGATGGTCGAGAGTACGAATCCGTGGCCGAATCGCAGCCACGACAGGTGCATCTCCTCGAGCAACGGATCGCGTCTGCGTACACTGCCCGCGCCGAATCCGCCGAACACGATGCACACGGCACCTACCACGCCGAGTAGTGCCGCCTTGCCCTCGGGACTGCGCAGGAAATTGCCCGTTGTGGTCAGTCTGGACGGTCGTCGCGAAGCCGAGGACGGGGAGCCGCCGTCCGACGATCGATCCTCGGAGGTGGAGTGCGACGAGATCGAAGACATTGCCGCCTGCTCCTCCTCTGCAACGAGTTGTGGGTCGAGATCTGTACGCCGGCCGATGGTTCGCGCCGATCACCGAACGATCATGGTCGCAGCAATGAGCGCGACCGGCAAACGATCGCGCTCAGCTTAGTTGGTCGGTGCCGTGAATCGAGCGAACCTACCGGCCCGTGCGCCCCGTCACCCGTTCTGCGGCGAGCTTTCCCGACACCAGAACCGTGGGAACGCCCACTCCGGGCGTGGTGCCCGAGCCGGCGAGAACCACGTTGTCGAGCCCGGCGACCATGTTCTTGCGTCGGAACGGTCCGGTCTGTCGGAACACGTGGGCGGACGAGAACGGAGATCCCCCGATCATGCCCTTCTGGGCCCAGGTTTCGGGTGTGTCGATGTGGTCGAGCGTGAATCCGTCGAGCAGGCCCTTGTATCCGCGAGCTTCCAGAGTCGTCAGGATCTCGCGGAGGTATGGCTGCGCCAGCTCGGTCCACGGCAGTGGAGCGCTGTCGAGGTTGGGGCACGGTGCCAGGATCGACACCGGCTCGCTGCGGACTCCGCCACGCTCCACCTCGAGATCGGGATCGCTCACCGACGGTCGGGTGATGAGCAGGGACGGATCTGCCATCAAGGATCCCTTGCCCGATCGTGCGGTGATGCGTCGGAAGGTCTCGGCCCATTCGTCGCCGAAGTCGATGGTGTGGTGAGCGCGGGCGGGCCACGTCGCCGTCAGCTCGACCGGAACGGTTCCGTGCGCGACGACCGCCGACGGTGAGACCACGCCGTAACCGTTGCGTCGGCCCTTCTTCGACACCGACGCCCGGTCGAGGAGTCGATCGACGACGGGTAGGTCTGCGGTGAGAACGAGTGCGTCGCAAGCGATTCGACTGCCGGCCGCGGTGAGCACGGAGTCGGCACGACCGCGGTCGACGGTGATGTCGACGATCTCGGTGCCGAGCTCGAGCGTGCCGCCTGCGGTGACGAACGCGTCGGCCATCGCCCTGGCGATGGCCGCCATGCCGCCTTCGGGGAAGAACACCCCGAGGGAGGTATCCATGTGCGCGATGGCTCCGTAGACCGCGAGTGCCTTCTGGGGTGCCATGCCTGCGTAGAGCGCCTGGAACGTGAACACGCGACGGAGGCGGGTGTCCTTCAGGAACTTGTCGACGCGTGGCCCGAGGCGGCCGAAGCCGCCCAGTTTCGTCAGCGTCGCGGTGTCGGAGATCGCAGCTTTCGATCCCACGAGATCGAGCGGTGAATCGAAGTTCGAGTCGATGAAGCGGTCGAACTCGGCGTCGAAGATGTCGGCGAGCCAGCGCCGCAGTTCGCGATATCCCTGCGCCTCGGCGGGGCCGCAGGTGCGTTCGACCTCGGCTGCCATGGCCTCGGGATCGGAGTAGACGTCGATGGCGGTGCCGTCGGCGTAGCGCGTGTGATAGGACGGCGACAGTGCGGTCAGTCGAATCGGTGGTGTGGTCGACTCGAAGTCGGCACCCACGGCGGCGAGCGCTTCGAGCACCAGGTTCGGCATCGTCAACACGCTTGCTCCGTTGTCGATGTCGTACAGGTGCGATCCGTCGGCGTCCGATACCGGGTACACCCCGACGCGCCCGCCCACGGTCTCGTCGCGCTCGACGATGGTGACTTTCCTTCCTGCTCCCAGCAGATGCAGACCGGCGGCCAGGCCGGCCAATCCGGCTCCCACGACGACGACGGTGTCGGTGGTGCCGGAGACCGTGCGGATCGAAGACATGACGCTCTCTTTCAGTACTGCCGTTGGATGGCGGCGGTTGCCATGGCGCGCAGGTGCGCGGCAGCGACCGGTTCGATCGAACTGTTGTCGAGGGTTGCGACTGCCCGGGTCCCGAGCTCGGCGATCTGCTTCTCGACCGCGTCCACTGCGCCGAGTTCGACGAGAATCGAACGGATGTCGGCCACTTCGTTCGCGTCGAGTTCGGTTCCGAGGCTGGCCCTGATCGTGGCTGCACGATCCGGCTTGGTCTCGTCCGCTTTGTGCAGTGCCAGCGCGATCAGCACGGTGCGTTTGCCCTCGGTGATGTCGTCGCCCGACGGTTTGCCGGTCACCTCGGGATCGCCGAACACTCCGAGGAGGTCGTCGCGCAGTTGGAACGCGATTCCGATGTCTGCACCGAAGTTGCGGTAGGCCGCGATCAGGTTCTCGTCGGCATCGGCGAGGACTGCGCCGAGGTGCAGTGGTCGCTCGACGGTGTAGGCAGCGGTCTTGTAGCGGTTGACGCGCATTGCAGCCGCGACACTCTCGTCGGTGCCTGCCTCGGCCTCGATGTCGAGCAACTGGCCGCCGAGAACCTCCGTGCGCATCGCCGACCACACCGGCTGGACGCGCCGCGCGGCATCGGCGTCGATGCCCGACTCGCGCAGTAGATCGTCGGCCCAGCACAGGGCGAGGTCGCCGACGAGGATCGCTGCCGATTCACCGAAATGGTCCGCGCTGCCGGACCAGCCCGCGTCCCGGTGCCGTTGAGCGAAGCCGACGTGCACGGTCGGGAAACCGCGTCGCGTGCTGGACGAGTCGATGATGTCGTCGTGGATCAGAGCGCAGGCCTGGATCAGTTCCAGCGCCGAACACGCCCGCAGCACTGCCTCCGCGCGGTCGCCGGTGGATTCACCGCCGGCACCGAGCCACGCGGTCCAGGCGAACGCGGGACGCATGCGCTTGCCGCCACGAAGCACGAACGCCTCGAGATCGGCCACCGCAGCGGGATAGCCGCCGCCGACGGTGTCGACTACATCTCGGCGTGAGGTGAAGAACTCGGCGAGCGTCGCGTCGACTGCCGTGCGCATCGCCTTCGGGTCGTGCGCGGCGGCGGGGGTGTCGACTACGGGCGAAGAAAAGTCTCCGGACAGGACGATCCTCCAAGGTTGCTGTGGAATGCGTGGATTTACGATTCCCACAGTAATAGCCGTGGAAGCACTGGACCGACGTCCAGTGAACATCGCTGTCAGGGAGGCCCGCCGGGCCTCGTCGGGGCGCAACCTATGATCTTCGGGTGAGCGAAGATTCCGTCAGGGGGCGGTCGAGTCGAGGATTCGTGACGAGAACGCCGTCCATCGTCGACCGACTACGGACAGAACCCGAGGCCAGGATCCCGTTCTCGGTGGAGTTCTCGCCTCCACGAGACGCGGCCGCGGAGGCCAGGCTGTGGCGTGCGGTTCGTGAGTTCGAACAACTCCAGCCCGCATTCGTGTCGATGACCTACGGCGCAGGCGGTTCCACCCGCGATCGGACGGTGCGCGTCACCGGGCAGATCGCCGAGGAAACCACCCTCCTTCCTGTGGCGCATCTCACTGCCGTCTCGCACAGTGTGGACGAGCTGCGATCCATGGTCGGGTCGTACGCGGACCGCGGTATCACCAACATTCTCGTACTGCGCGGAGATCCCCCCGGAGATCCGCTCGGCGACTGGGAGAAGCATCCGGAGGGTGTCGAGTACGCGGAGGAGCTGGTCCGGCTGGTGCGCGATCTCGGCGACTTCCACGTCGGCGTGGCGTCGTTCCCGGAAGGACACCACCGCGCCGCCGACCTCGAGCAGGACACCCGATGCCTGGTCGGCAAGTTGCGGGCGGGGGCGGAGTACTCGATCACCCAGATGTTCTTCGACGTGGACGACTACCTGCGCCTACGGGATCGCGTGTGTGCGTTCGACGCCGAGCAGGGTGCCAAGCCGATCATTCCCGAGATCATGCCCATCACCTCGCTTCGGTCGGTGCGCCGGATGCTCGAGCTCTCGGGCACGACGCTCCCGTCGCACCTGGACGAGAAATTCACCCGCGCAGCGGGATCCGGTCCGGAGGAAGACCGCGCCGCCGTCCGGGAGGTGGGCATCGAACTCGCCACGAACATCGGTGAGCGCCTGATCTCCGAGGGTGCGCCCGGATTGCACTTCATCACCCTGAACTTCGCGCGCGCGACGCGTGAGGTGCTCAGCAACCTGGGGCTCGCGGCCGCGCGAGTGTGAGACGGTTCAGGTGTGCGGCGCGGGCATCGGGCGCGACTTCCACGACAACGAGCCGCGACGCCTGCGCACGTGGGATTCCGCGACGAGTCCGACGAACGCGAGAATCGACACCGGGTGCAGTGCAGCGTCGACGGCGTCGCCCAGCCCGAACCGCGATCCCACCTCACGCCGCCGCGTGGACATCCGAGACACGGTGCCGGCGAGATACCCGGCGCACCCGAGGCGACGCGCGAGACCCGAGGACGTGAGCGCGGTGACCGGGGGCAGTACGTACACGGCGGTCAGTGCCAGGGTCGCCGCAATCGAACCGGCCGGTCCACCGAACTCGTTCCACAGCCACCTGCTGTAGCCGGACCGCAACTCCGTGGCCGAGCGGTACATCCGGCAGCGGACGAACCCCGTACCCGACGCCACCGCCGTCGAGAATCCCCGCCGACGCAGAGCGCGTGCCAGATCCAGGTCCTCGGTTGCGCTTGCCGCGACGCAGCCGTGGCCTCCGACGGCGCGATAGGCGGCGGCGTCGAAAGCCATGAACTGCCCGCACGCGACGGCCATCGACGGTGCGAGCGTCGCGTTGCCCAGAGGCACGGGGAGCGTGGACATCCACGACCACGCGAGCAGGGGCTGGACGAGCCTCTCGACGGTGCTTTCGGCCAGTTGCTCCGGCCACGGGCACAGGAGGGCGGCACCGCGTCGTCGCAGCATCCGTGCCGTTGCCGCCACGGCCTCCGGTTCGAGTCGCACATCGGCATCGACGAACACGATCAGCGACGTCATCGGGTCGTCCTCGTCGGCCAGTCTCGCGAGCTCTGCGCACGCTGCAGCCTTGCCGGTCCAGCCGGCCGGGGGAGCGACACCGGAGGTCACCACGCGAATCCTCGGATCACCGTCCGCAGCCGCGCGGGCAGCGGACGCCGTTCCGTCGGTCGAGTCATCGTCGAGGACGATGACACGCAGATCCGTGCACGATCGTTGCCGTGCGAGATCGCCGATCAGCGCTGGAAGCGTCGCGAGCTCGTTACGGGCGGGAATGCAGACGACGACGCGCTCGGTGACGTCCTGCTCCGGGGAGCGCAGACTCGGCATGAACCGAGAGTTGAACACGGACACCGCGGCCGACGCCGTCGCGAGGACGCTTGCGGTCGCCGTCGTTCGGGCGAGCAGGCGATCTTTCACACAGACGTTCTGTCGTTGGAGCTTCCGGACTCGGTTCCGCGTGATCCACGGCCCCGTAGCGGTGGGTTACGCGACACCCAGGCCATGGCGCCGACGATGGCCGCGACGCCGACGGTCACTCCGCCCACGATGCCGGCCCAGCCGGCGAAGCTTCGAGTGTTGGGATCTGGATAGTTGACCTCGGCGCGCACCGACGTGACCTCGCCTGCCGGCAACTTCCACGAGATCGAGTTGTCGCTCTCGCGGGTGCCGTTCGTGGTGCCGATGCGGGCCGGGAACGCGATGGTGAACTGCACGTCCGAGCCCTGAACCGGAACGGAGGACAGATCGGCGTTGCCCGCCAGAGTGACGGTGTCACCCGAGCGCTGCAGCGTCAGCTGAAACGATCCGGCCGCGTTCTGGAAGATCGAGCCGAGGGTCTGCACGTCGCCGAACGAGAGGTCGTCGAAGATGGCCTGGGACCCGACGTAGCCGTCCTGGTTGTACGGCTCGACGCGAACCTTGTCCTCGATCGAGGAGGGAACCACCAGTTCCGGGCCGGTGTCGGAGTCCGAGGTCGGCACACTGGCAGCCACGATCTGACCTGCGACGCGGTCGTTCGCCGACACGCCCATCGTGACCTGCACACGCAGGCAACCGGCCAGCATCGGCGCGACCAGGAGAGCCAGTGCGACCACCGAGAGAACACGGCGGCGGTGGGTTCGATGAGATGTTCGCGATGTGGACTGCACAGCGACATCGTGCCAGGACATCGAGGTGATGTCAGTCGGCAGGGGTTGTCAGCGAGGCGCGTCGGGCATTCCACGACAGACGGGCAGTCCACAACAGCGGTATGCCGACGATGCCCATGACGACGAACCCGTACACCGCCGAGTAGCGAAGCTCCGGACCGTCGAGGAAGACCGAGTGCGCCAGCGCCGACCCGAGCCACGTCCACAGGAACAACCCGATGGGCACCGCGTCGTCGGATGGCTGTGGGCGACCGACGGCGCGGTCGAGCGATTCCATCACCGCAGCCATCAGCGTGGCCACCACCAACCAGCCGAGGTAGTTGGTCAGCGGAATCGACGGCACTCCTGGCAGCCCGACAGAACCGGCGGTCCAGGTCCACTGTCCGTCCGTGACCATCTGTGGATCGAGGTAGAGGTCCCAGCCGACCATCCCCACTGCCACCGCCACTATTCGGAGTGCGGTGGCGCGCGCCTGCGTCGTGTCGAGACGGCCGACGACGAAGGTCACTGCACACCAGATCGGGTAGAACCCGGCCGTCCACGCCAGGGGGACCACAACAGGCACCTCGAACAGGCTCGGGCCCAAGCGATTCTGCGCGTAGAAGTATTCGCCGAACGGGATGCCGGTGGCCGTGCCGACGAGTTCGGATGCGAACCCGGTACCTGCGGTCACGACGACGAGAATGGTGGCCCACACGACGCCGCGGTTCAGCGCCGCGTGCAGGATCGACGCGAGCGCGAGCAGGGCCACCACCGCCACCGTCACTGCGTCCCTGGTCGATCCCGACACCAGTGGGTAGACGATCTGGCAGCCGACGGCAGCGGCCGCCACGACGATCGGAACGACCTTCATTGCCGTTTCCTTCCGAAGAACGTGCGGCGACGGGCTGCGCGGGCGTCGGCGATCGCGATCCGCGCTGCCGACCGACCACTGGCCGCAGTGACCCCTCCGCCGGGGTGGGTCGATGCGCCGGTGAGATAGAGCCCGTCGGCACCGGGGACCCGATGCCCGGCCAGTTGGGGATGCGGCCGCCACATCATCATCTGGTCCAACGACATGTCCAGATGCATGATGTTGCCTCCGATCAGACCGAGCTCACGCTCGATGTCCGGCGGCGATTGAACGAACCGATCCAACACCGACGCCGCGAAACCGGGTGCGTACCGGTCCAGTTCGGCCACGATCCGATCCGCCTCGAACTCGGCCAACGAGCGCTCGCCCGGGACGTCCGATCGCCACTGCCTGCCGTCTGCGAGGGTGTGGGGATGCCACTGCGACCACAGTGAGATCTGGTGCTGTCCCGGTGGCGCGATGGTGGGATCGAGTGAACTGAAGGACATCCCCAGCACAGCCGGGGTGGGCGGCAGGTCGCCCGCCAGCGCGTGCCCGTGTGCCAACCGCAACTGGCTGCGGTCGCGTACCAGCAGCGCCAGGCCGTGGGTGCTGTCCTCGATCCGGTCGGCGCTCGGGTACGTCGGAAGCGCGTCGGTGGCCAGTCTGACGGCAGTGCCGATCCCGGGCCCTACCCGAATCGTGCTGCGCCACCGCCCGATCTGCGCCGAGTCGTGTCCGCCGGCTTCGAGAAGGTCGAGGGTGGTCACGATGTGGCAACCGGCCACGACGACACGGCTGTCGATCTCCCGTCCCGACGCGGTCCTGGTGGTCCAGCCGTGCGGGCGGCGTACGAGCGAGGTCACGGCGTCGCCGAGTGCCAGTTCGGCGCCGTCGCGCTGCAGTCGAGCGATCATCGCCTCGGTCAGTGCGCCGCTGCCGCCGACGGCGCGACCCGGCGGAAGGGTGTGCATGAGGGCAGCGAAGCCGACCATCGGTGCGGTACCCGGCTCGGACATCGGCGGACCCGACTGTGCGCCGAACCAGGCGAGCGCGGCCTTGAGTCGTTCGCTCGAGAACATCTCGTCCAGCAGGGAATCGCCGGTGGCGAGGAATTCACGCGAGAGCATGCTGCCGCCGTCGGGCGCGCCGAGGCCCCAGAAGGATCGGAGCAGTTTCGGGCCGGTGGGTGGCCCACCGAACGCACGCATGGTGCGTTCGCTGCGGGGACCCCATACGGAGACGAAGGTGCGGTAGGCGCGCGCGTCGGCGGCGCCGCAGGCGGCCGCGATCGAGTCGCAGGTTCGGTCCAGACTGCGGTGGAAGACGATTCCGCGTTCGTCGGTGTCGACGGCTCCCGGCGCGAACGCCCACGGATCGCAGTCGATGTAGCGCAGCCCGAACTCGGCGAGTCCGAGCTCCTCGATGATGCCGGTGTGACGAATCATGATGTGCGCCGACGAACCACGGTCGACCCGGTGGCCGGGAAAGCGTTCCACCGTCGAGACCGCGCCCCCGGCGACCGAGTCGCGCTCGAGAACCTCGACCGACATGCCGGCATCGGTCAGGTAACAGGCGGAGGTCAGGGCATTGTGGCCGGAGCCCACCACCACAGCATCGATCACACCTTCAGGCTACTGGCCCGTCGAGGGGCAACCGGCGGCCCAGGACTGCGAAGGGGCGCCGGTCGCCGGCGAACGTGAAGTCGCGGAGCACGTCCGCAAAGCCGAGCCGCCGGTACAGCCGCCAGGCTCGGTTGTCCTCTTCCGCCACCTCGGGTGTGGACAACATCACGTTGTCCGCGGAGACGCCGTCGAGCAGGCGGCCGCACAGTCGTCCGCCGAGGCCGTGCCCCTGAGCGCTCGGGAGGACGTGCAACTCGGTGAGCTCGAAGTAGTCGTCGAGCGTGGCTTCCACGCTCTGCGGGGAGTGGCCCGTGCGCCGCAATCCGTCGCGAACCTGTTGATGCCACCACTGGTGTGCAGCGCCGTGGTAGCCGTATGCGACGGCAACCAGGGAATCCGGCTGTGTGGGGTCGGTGTTCGGAAGCAGGGCACCGACTGCTCGCCAGCCCGGGCGGTGCAGGTGTTCGCTCCACATCGGGGCTCTGCTCTGTTCGGTTCCACGGGGGTAGCCCATGGCCTCGACGTAGATGGACAGTGCCTCGAACAGCCGCTGGCGGAATTCCGGGGGCGTCAGATCGACCAGGTACGGCGTTGTCTGCGCATCGGTGACGACTGTTCTCAACCTTTCTTCGGCAACTTGTCGGTGAACACAGCTATATTGAAGGTGTCGAACGGGTGTTCGACAAATCGGGGCCGAGTGCGCCGGTGGCTTCGGCTCGGATCGTCGAGTCGGATTCTCCGGAGTTCGACTGTAAGGCTTCGCCACGGTTCCGGCCGCGCCAGGTGCGCGCCGGAGATTCGAACTGGAGGTGTTCGAGTATGACGATCACGAAGGCATTCGATGCCGGAGTGCGGTCGCCGGTGTCGCGTCAGGCTCAGGTTCTGCTGGGCCGAGCCGATGCTCTGCTGTCCGAGTCCATCGGGGAGAGCGATGCAGGAGATCGATTTCTCGGCAGCTACGCCGCAGCACTGAAAGGCGCGGCAGCTGTGCTGGCGTCGTTGCCGAATTCGATCGGAGCGCGTCCTCGTTCGCGCAGTGCGTGGGTGTTGATGGCAAAGGCGGCACCGGATCTCGCTGTCTGGGCCGACTATTTCGCGTCCTTCTCGGCCACCCGGGCTGCGGTCGAGGCCGGCGCGTCGAGCACGATCGCCGATCTCGATGCCGACGATTTCCATCGCCATGTCGGTCGTTTTCTGAACACGGTCGACGATCGACTCGGCGGGCAGGCTCGATTCGCCTCCGTCGACCCGATGGCCGCACCCTTGTCGGCGTAGCTCACCGAGCCGGACGTCAGGTGACAATCGCCACGTCATCCGGTGTTTTCCCGAAGTTTTCGGGACGTGCGTCTCGAAAACTTCGGTGTTTCTCAGGAACACATCGACCGAGTAGGTGGTAAGCGGCCGATTCAGCTCGTATCATCGACAGCAGGTAGCCGCCAAGGTCAGCTTCCCGTCGTTTCGCAACCGAAATGACCTTCAATATCTGTGCAGGGGGAGGTACCGTGCCACTCTCCGAGCACGAGCAGCGCATGCTCGATCAGATCGAGAGCGCTCTCTACGCCGAGGATCCCAAATTCGCGTCCCATGTGAGGGGCGGTCGCGTACGCGCGGCGTCGAGCAGGAGGCGCTTTCAGGCTTCCGCGCTTTTCGTAGTGGGACTCGTGTTGCTCGTCGCCGGTGTTGCATTGTCGACGAACAGTCTGGTTTTTCTCGTCGTCAGTCTCGTCGGCTTTTTGTTCATGTTCGGTGCCGGGGCACTGTTCCTGTTCGGCGGTTCCAGCAAGGGAGCCGCAGCGTCGCAGGACGAAGGCAGCACAGCCAATGATGCTGCCGAAACGTCCAGGCGTAGTACCGGGCAGAAATCGAAGGGTGGTCGCAAGGGCGGCAGCTTCACCTCTCGCATGGAAGATCGGTTCCGTAAGAGGTTCGAGCAGGACTGAGTCGGACCGGATCACCGGATCGACCCATACCGGCTCGTCTCCACAACTTCACGCGTCAACGTAGAACAGCATCTCACCTTCGGGTGAGGTGCTGTTGTCGTTTCCGCCCTCGAACAGACGGTGCCGAATCGCCTGCAGCCCTCCGCTCCGCGTCGAGGGCGGGCTCGACTGTCTCTGCGCGCGGGTGTTCCGGGACGCCTCCCCGACATCCCCCACTTTCACCCACGGTCCCCACTTCTCCCCACCTGAGCCCCATTGGAGGGCAAGGATCGGACTTCGCCCGCCATCCTCGGCGCGAAGGCGCTGCTCAGGCTACGTCCGCGCTGGAGTCGTGGGCCGTCGGCTGCGAATCGAGTCTGCGAGGTCGCCCGCGGTATCGCTGTCGGCGGCATCGATCGTGTACGCCTTGACCAGTGTATTTATCGATTTCTCCAAAGTTTTCCGGCTCTGGATGGTTCGAAGTGGGGGAGAGTGGGGTAAAGTGGTCCGCAGCGGAGAGTCGAGGCTGGAGGTGGCGAGTGTTTCTCGGTACCTACACGCCGAAGCTCGACGACAAAGGTCGACTCACGTTGCCGGCCAAGTTTCGGGACGCGCTTGCAGGAGGGGTCATGGTGAGCAAGGGGCAGGATTTCAGCCTCGCTGTCTACACCGCGGCCGACTTCGCGGAACGCTCTCGGAAGTTGACGGCGGCTTCTCGTGCCAACCCCAAAGCCCGTGCCTACGTTCGCCAGTTCTTTTCGGGAACCGACGAACAGCGGCCGGACGGACAGGGTCGTATCACCATCAGTGCCGAGCATCGCCGCTATGCGGGGCTCGAACGAAACTGCGTGGTTATCGGTTCGATGGACTTCATCGAGATCTGGAACGACGAAGCGTGGGCACGCTACTCCGCTGAGAACGAGCAGGATTTCTCCGACGCTTTCGACGAGTCCCTCGGAGGGATCTTGTAGCCCGACCAGGTCGCCTGCGAGTGCAGCGAGGCCTCTGCCCGATCAGAACCCTGACGTTCTTCCCCAACGCCAGGTTTCGCAGATCAGGACCCTGACGTTCTTCCCCAACGCCAGGTTCCCTATCGGACAGGGACCTCGATGCATTCGCATCGGCTTCGGTGGGCGACCCGCACGGCCCGGACCCGGGCGAGAAGTACGAAGGCGCGACCGGGAGGAACCATGACGGAGGGCACCGGACCGGACGAGAGCGAGTCGTCCGCAGACCGAACCCACCGTCGATCCGCAGGCCCGGTACACGTTCCGGTTCGACTCGAACGAGCCGACGAATTGCTCGGACCCGCACTCGATTCCGCGGGCGATACCCGAGTCATGATCGACGCGACACTCGGACTCGGCGGTCACGCCGAGCACTTCCTACGGACCTACCCGCACCTGCATCTCATCGGACTCGACCGGGATCCCGACGCGCTCGAGTTGGCCGGAGCCCGGTTGGCTCCCTTCGCCGATCGGATCACGTTGGTGCACACGACCTACGACGGCATCGCCGAAGCGCTCGACGAAGCCGGCCTGCCTGCCGTCGACTCCGTTCACGCCATCCTGTTCGATCTCGGAGTGTCGTCCATGCAGTTGGACGAGTCCGATCGGGGATTCGCATACTCCGTCGACGCGCCACTGGACATGCGAATGAACCCGACCGTCGGAATCACCGCCGCAGACGTCCTCAACACGTACTCGCACGGCGACATCGCACGGGTCCTGAGCACCTACGGCGAGGAACGGTTCGCCGGCAAGATCGCTTCCGCTGTACTGCGTCGCCGAGAGCACACGCCCTTCACCACCAGCGGCCCGTTGGTCGAATTGCTCTATGCCGCAATTCCGGCCGCAACGCGGCGCACCGGCGGACACCCCGCCAAGCGCACCTTCCAAGCCCTGCGCATCGAGGTCAACGGTGAGCTGGAGTCGTTGAAGGCGGCGGTACCAGCCGGACTCGACGCGTTGGCTGTCGGCGGCCGGGTGGTCTTCATGTCGTACCAATCGCTCGAAGACCGAGTTGTCAAGCAGGAGTTGGCACCTCGGATCAAGTCGCGCAGTCCCGAGGGGCTGCCGGTCGAGCTACCCGGAATGGGTCCGGAGTTCCGGCTCCTGACCAGAGGTGCCGAGCGTGCCTCGGATGCAGAAATCGACGTCAACCCACGTTCGGCTCCGGTGAGATTGCGCGCCGCCGAACGGATTGCAAGGAGAGCGGAATGACGGTTCCAGGCACAACCGTTGGAACACAACGCAATCGGGTTCCAGCGCCGCGGCGCAGGGTTGCTCCGCAGGCTCCACTCTCGCGCCCCGAACGTACGGGTGAGAGCGGTAGACGATCCGGTGCCGCACTGCGCGCATACGAGCGCAGGCAGCAGCGCGCGTCGATTCACACCTCGGATTCTGCGTTCGGTTCCGGAGCAGGTGCGCGGCCGGCGCTGAACGGAAGCGCGATCGCCGCGCGAATTCCGTTCGTCGCCTTGATCATCGGCCTGCTCGCCATCGGTCTCGGTCTGACGTTGCTCCTGACCACTCGGTCTGCAGGAGACTCCTATGATCTCAGCGCGGCCAAGGCCGTCAATGCCGAACTGGCTCAGCAGCGGGCGTCGCTGCAGCGTGATGTCGAGTTGGCGGAATCGGCTCCCGAGTTGGCGCGCAAGGCCGCCGAGCTCGGAATGGTCCCGGCGAAGAACTCCGCGCGTCTGATCGTCGCGCCGGACGGCGGCGTCCAGGTCGTCGGTACCCCGGCTCCGGCCGACGGTGCACCGGTGGCACCGCTCGATCCGGTGTCGTCCGCCGCCGCAGGCGAGGGCACCGTCGCGAATCCGAGTGCGCAGTCATCGCAGCAGCAGACGCCGAGAAGCGCATCGCAGCCGAATCGGACGTCGGGCACGATCGACACCCGCGCCGCCACGCCGAATTCGAGCAATGGAGCTGGAAACAGTGCGCTTGCTGAACAATTGGTTCCCATGAGCATCCCCTCGCTCGAAGCACCTGCGGTCGAAACCCCCGAGCCCACCGGCGAAGCATCGGGTGACGGGCAGTGACCAGGCCGTCGCCTGCTCCACGCCGTCGGCCACCGAGCCCAAAGCGTCTCGACTCGTCCACCTTTCGGTTTCGTCACGGCACCGGCCGAATACTGATGTATCTGGCGCTGGCCGTCGCGGCGGCTCAGTTGCTGTGGATTCAGGGATTCGATGCGCCGAGGTTGTCCGCCGAGTCGGCGTCACAACGCACCACCACCCTCGTCGATCCCGCGATGCGTGGATCCATCCTCGATCGCAACGGCAATCCGATCGCCTTCACGATGGAGGCCAAAGCGCTGACGTTCCAACCGGTTCGGGTTCGCAGGGAACTCGACGAGGCCCGAGCGAAGGACCCCACCGAGCCGGAAACGGAGCAGTACCTCGAGGACATCGCCGCCCGCATCCACAGCGACCTCGGCGATGTGATCAGCGAGAAGGACCTGCTCGCGAAGTTGAAGAGCAACGACGAATTCACCTACCTCGCCCGCGGGGTGGACGCCACCGTGGCGTCCAAGATCAGCAAGGATTTCAAGCAGGTCGGACTCGAGCGTCAGGACATCCGTGAGTACCCGGGCGGTTCACTGGCCGGGAACATCGTCGGTGCCACCGGATGGGACGGACACGGTCTGCTCGGTCTGGAGGATGCGCTCGACGCGACCCTGGCCGGAACCGACGGTTCGCAGACCTACGACCGCGGATCCGACGGTGCCGTCATTCCCGGAAGCTGGCGGGACAAGCAGCCGGCGGTCAACGGTTCGAGCGTCGAACTGACCATCGATGCAGATCTGCAGTACTACGTGCAGCAGCAGGTGCAGTTGGCGAAGGATCTCTCGGGGGCGAAGAACGCCTCGGCGTACGTACAGGATTCGCACACCGGCGAGGTGCTCGCCATGTCGAACGACAACACCTTCAACCCCGGCATCGGAGTCGGCAACAACGAGCGCACCAAGGAAATGGGCAATCTGCCCGTCACCACGCCGTTCGAGCCCGGATCGGTGAACAAGATCATCACCGCAGCCGCAGCCATCGAGTACGGGCTCACCACGCCCGACGAGGTACTTCAGGTGCCGGGCAGCATCTTCATGTCCGGCGTGTCCGTCAAGGATGCGTGGGACCACGGCGTCGCGCCGTACACGACGACCGGCGTGTTCGGTAAGTCGTCCAACGTCGGCACGCTGATGCTGGCACAGCGCGTCGGTGAGGACCGCTATGCGGACATGCTCACCAAGTTCGGTCTCGGCCAACGCAGCGACGTCGGTCTGCCCGGCGAGAGCGCGGGAAATGTACCGAGCCGCGATCAGTGGTCGGGCGGCACGTTCGCCAACCTCCCCATCGGCCAGGGATTGTCCATGACGCTGCTGCAGATGACCGGGATGTATCAGGCCATCGCCAACGACGGGGTTCGCATCCCACCGCGGATCGTCGAAGCGACGGTGGACGCCAACGGTCAGCGAACCGAGACCCAGCAGCCCGACGGTGTGTACGTGGTCAGTCCCGATACCGCGAAGACGGTGCGCAACATGTTCCGGTCCGTCACCCAGGACGACACCGGAAACCAGCGCGGTACCGGGGTTGCTGCGGGGGTCGAGGGTTACCAGATCAGTGGCAAGACAGGTACGGCTCAGCAGGTCGACCCCGAGTGCAAGTGCTACTCGAACTCGAACTACTGGATCACTTTCGCCGGCATCGCGCCCGCCGACGATCCCCGCTACGTGATCGGGATCATGCTCGACGCCCCGACCCGCAGCGCCGACGGTTCCGGCGGCCAGTCGGCAGCACCGCTGTTCCACAACATCGCCAGCTGGATGCTGCAGCGGGACAGCGTGCCGATGTCAGCCGACCCCGGACCCAAGCTGGTTCTGCAGGCGGACTGAGATCCCGACCCGCCGGTCCGCGAGTCGGGGCGGCGACATCATGATCCCGGACGCCGGTAATCTGACACATCGGCTCGGGCGTGTTCGTTCGGCTGCCGCCACGGCGTGATCGAGCCGCGGCAGGCGCGCGGCCGGCAGTAGAGAGGAAGGGAGCAGGAGTGACTGTGTCATCGGATTCACAACCGGCTCCGGGTTCACGTCCGGCGCATCCACCGCACACCGAAGTCCGGGAGGTGGCGTTCGCGGTCGGTGCAACGATCGGGAGCGGAGATCCCGCCGGTGTGAGCGTGACCGGTATCGATCTGCGCGCACAGTCCGTTCTTCCCGGCGATCTCTTTGCAGCTCTGCCCGGATCTTCTCGACACGGTGCCGAGTTCGTGGCCGACGCAGTCGAGCGGGGTGCGGTGGCGGTGTTCACCGACCCGGCCGGACTCGAGATCGTGCGGGGAAAGCTCGCAGGCACCGATCGTCGGATCCCGGTCCTCGTGCACGATCGTCCGCGCCAGGTATTGGGGGCGGTCTCCGCTCTGGTGTACGGCAACCCGTCGTCCGAGATGACCGTCATCGGGATCACCGGTACGTCGGGAAAGACGACGACGTCCTACCTGCTCGAAGCCGGCCTGACCGCTGCCGGTCGTCGGTGCGGTCTGATCGGCACGATCGAGACACGTGTGCTGGGCCGGCATGTACCGAGCGCGCTCACCACGCCCGAGGCTCCGCAACTGCATGCGCTCTTCGCCGTCATGGTCGAGGAAGGCGTCGACACGGTGGTGATGGAAGTGTCTTCGCACGCGTTGTCCCTCGGCCGGGTCGACGGCACCCGCTTCGCGATCGGTGCGTTCACCAATCTTTCGCAGGACCACCTCGATTTCCACGATTCGCTCGAGGACTACTTCTCGGCCAAGAGTCGATTGTTCGCGGCCGACTCCGCGGTTCGTGCCGACACGGCCGTCGTCTGTGTCGACGACGCGTGGGGTGTGCGGATGGCAGACATCGCTCGATCGGCCGGTTCGACCGTGGTGACCGCGTCGACCGGTGCCGATTCACAGTGGACGGTCTCGGACTGGGCCAAGCACGACGACGGCACGCAGTCGTTCACTGTCGCCGATCCGCAGGGTGCGTCGCTGCCGGTCTCGGTCCGGTTGCCGGGTCGCTACAACGTCGCGAACACCGTGCTGGCCTTGGCGACCTGCGCGGCGGCCGGGGCCGATGTGCGCAGCGCCGTGACCGGGGTCGCGACGGTCGACGTGCCGGGTCGCGTACAGCGGATCGATCGTGGACAGAACTTCTTGGCGGTGGTCGACTACGCGCACAAGCCCGCGGCCGTCGAGGCCGTGCTGGCGACGCTGCGCGAATCCTCGCGCGGACGGATCGCAGTGGTGCTCGGAGCAGGTGGCGACCGCGACACCGCGAAGCGTCCCCTGATGGGTGCCGCCGGAGCGCGCGGTGCCGAGCTGCTGGTGGTGACCGACGACAACCCGCGCAGCGAGGATCCGGCCACCATTCGGCAGGCCGTCGAGGACGGCGCGTTGTCGGTGCCGGACGAGGCCCGCGGTGAAGTACGGAACGTGGCAGGCCGCGCAGCGGCGATCGAACAGGCCGTGGCGTGGGCACGTGAAGGGGATGTTGTGTTGATCGCAGGTAAAGGGCACGAAACCGGCCAAGAGGTAGCGGGCGTGAAGCATCCGTTCGACGACCGAGTGATACTCGCCTCGGCCATCGATGCGCGCCGGGTCGACACGAGCGCGGGCGTACGATGATCCCGCTCTCGATCGACCGCATTGCCGAGATCGTCGGAGGCACGGTGCACGACGTGCCGGATCCGACGGTCGTGGTGCCGGGACCGGTGGAGTTCGACTCCCGCAAGGTGACCCCCGGCAGCATCTTCCTCGCTCTTCCCGGAGCCAAGGTGGACGGTCACGACCATGCCGTCGACGCGGTTGCCGCAGGTGCGGCACTGGTGCTGGCCGCGCGTCCGGTGGGCGTGCCGGCCGTGGTCGTCCGTCCGGTTCCGCACGACAGTCACGCGATGGCGCTGGAGAACGACCCGGACGGTTCCGGTTCGGCAGTGTTGACCGCACTCGGCGCTCTGGCCCGGGCATCGGTGCTCGAGTTGACCGCCGAGCACGGCCTGACCGTCGTCGGGGTGACGGGATCCTCGGGGAAGACCTCCACCAAGGATCTGATCTCTGCGGTTCTCGAGCCCCTGGGCTCGGTGGTGGCACCGCCCGGATCGTTCAACAACGAACTGGGACATCCCTGGACGGCGCTGCGAGCAGATGCCGAGACCGATTTCCTCTGTCTGGAGCTGTCCGCCCGAGGAATCGGCCACATCGCCGAACTCGCCACGCTCGCCCCGCCCCGTATCGGGGTGGTCCTCAACGTCGGAACCGCACACCTGGGCGAGTTCGGCTCGCGAGCGGCCATCGCACTGGCGAAGGGCGAACTGGTCGAAGCTCTGCCGAGTGCTGCCGACGGGGGAGTGGCGATACTCAACATCGATGACCGACTCGTCGCCGAAATGGTCACGCGGACAACGGCATCCGTCGTCACGGTGGGACGCAACGCCGATGCCGACATCAGAGCACTGGACGTGCAGGTCGACACCGACGCCCGGGCGTCGTTCACGCTCGAATGCGCAGCGGGCTCGGTACCGATCACCCTGGCGGTGCACGGTGAGCATCAGGTCGGCAACGCCCTTGCGGCAGCGGCCGTCGCACTCGAGTGCGGAGCGACGCTGACCCAGGTTGCCGCGGCGCTCTCGGCCGCCGCACCGACGTCGATCAGGCGGATGGACGTGCGCACCCGCGCCGACGGCGTCACCGTCGTCAACGATTCGTACAACGCCAACCCCGATTCGATGCGCGCCGCACTCAAGGCACTGGTGTCGATGTCGCGTCGCGACGACGGGCCCAAACGCCGCAGCTGGGCGGTGCTGGGGGAGATGGGTGAACTGGGTTCGGACTCGGTGGTCGAGCACGACGCGATCGGTCGCCTCGCCGTCCGCCTCGACGTCGATCGCCTGATCATCGTCGACACCGGCCGTCCCACCCGGGCGCTGCACCAGGGTGCGGTCATGGAGGGTTCGTGGGGCGAGGAATCGATGCTGGTGCCGGACCGTGAAGCGGCGATCGAAGTGCTGCAGGAGGAGGTCCGTCCCGGCGACATCGTACTGGTGAAGGCTTCGCAGTCCGGGGCGATGTGGACCGTCGCAGACGCCCTGCTGGCCGATTCGTCGGGCGCAGTACCGGAGGGTGAGCAGTGAGGCAGATCCTGTTCGCGGGAGGTATCGCACTCGCGGTCGCGATCCTGCTGACCCCGGTGCTGATCAAGACCTTCTCGAAACAGGGCTTCGGCCAGGAGATTCGAGTGGAGGGCCCAGCGAGTCACCAGTCCAAGCGGGGCACACCGACGATGGGCGGCGTCGCAATTCTGGTCGGCATCTGGGCCGGCTACTGGGGCTCGCACCTGATCGGCACCGGCTACGACGCAGACGGTCCGTCGGCCTCGGCCCTGCTCGTTCTCGGCCTGACCACGGTGCTCGGTCTGGTCGGGTTTCTCGACGATTTCATCAAGATCCGCAAACAGCGCAACCTGGGTCTGAACGCCACCGGCAAGTACGTCGGTCAGATAACGGCGGCGGTGCTGTTCGCCATCCTGGTCTTGCAGTTCCGCAGCGACAGCGGACTCACGCCGGGCAGTACCCAACTGTCGTACGTTCGCGACATCGCCACCTGGTCGATGTCCGCGGTGGTCTTCGTGTTCTTCGTCTGCCTGCTCGTGATCGCGTGGTCCAACTCGGTCAACCTCACCGACGGACTCGACGGCCTCGCAGCGGGGTCGATGACACTGGTGCTCGGCGCCTACACCGTCATCACATTCTGGCAGTACCGCCAGGCGTGTGCAGGCCCCGCCGGGCCGGCCCCCGGCTGCTACGACGTTCGAGATCCCCTCGACCTGGCTCTGGTCTGTGCCTCGGCCGCGGGAGCCTGCATCGGCTTCCTGTGGTGGAACGCTGCGCCGGCCAAGATCTTCATGGGCGACACCGGATCCCTGGCCCTCGGCGGTCTGATCGCAGGTCTGTCGGTGGTGACCAAGACCGAGCTGATCATGGTGGTCATCGGTGCGCTGTTCGTCGCCGAGGCCGCATCGGTCGTCATCCAGGTCGCGGTGTTCCGATCCAGTCGCCGACGCGTGTTCCGCATGGCACCGTTCCATCATCACTTCGAGTTGGCCGGCTGGGCCGAGACGACGGTGATCATCCGGTTCTGGTTGCTGGCCGCCATCGCGTCGGCCGTCGGACTCGCTCTGTTCTACAGCGAGTATCTCGCTGCTGTCGGCGGATAGGGCATGGACGAATCTGTGCACGACTCTCGGACCGACCTGAACTGGTTGCGTGGCAGTTCGGTGCTGGTGACCGGTGCCCGCATCTCGGGACTCGCCGTCGTGCGGCCGCTGCTCGATCTCGGTGCCGTCGTCACGGTCACCGATTCGAATCGCGCCGCGCTGGACGAGGCGTCGAACTCCAGTGCCGAGGTGGTGTTGCAGGACGACCTGCTCGCCGATCCCGCGTCGCTCGCAGCGTTCTCGCTCGTGGTCACCAGTCCCGGCTTTCGTCCCGACTCTCCGGTGTTGGCGGCTGCCACGAAACAGGGTATTCCGGTGTGGGGCGATGTCGAGTTGTCCTGGCACGTGGACCGGGCCGAGCTGTACGGACCCCGAACTCGCTGGCTGGTGGTCACCGGTACCAACGGGAAGACGACCACCACCTCGATGCTGGCGTCGATACTCGACGCCGCAGGCATCGAGTCGGTGGCCTGCGGCAACATCGGACTCCCCATCGCCGACGCGTTGCGCGGTACCCCACATCCGAGTGTGCTCGCCGTGGAGTTGTCGTCGTTCCAGTTGTTCTGGGCTCCGTCGGTGCGTCCGGCGGCGGGGGTGGTGCTCAACATCGCCGAGGACCATCTCGATTGGCACGGCGGTATGGACGGATACGTCCAGGCCAAGGCTCGTGCGTTGAGCGGTGATGTCGCGGTTGTCGGTCTCGACGACTCCAGGGCGGCGGGCTTGTCGGCCGGGTCGGTGGCGTCGACCGTCGTCGGATTTCGGTTGGGTGAGCCGGCGTCGGGTGAGCTGGGAGTGCGGGCAGGGGTGCTCGTCGACAACGCGTTCGGCGAGAACGTCGATCTTCTCGCGGCGGACGACGTGGAGCCGAGCGGCCCGTCCGGCGTCCTCGATGCACTCGCGGCAGGCGCGTTGGCTCGTTCGATCGGGGTGGCGGCGAGCGCTGTTCGGGTGGGGCTGCAGACCTACCGGGTGGGACCGCACCGCGCGGCGGTGGTGCGCGAGCTCGGCGGGGTGACGTTCATCGACGATTCGAAGGCGACGAACCCGCACGCCGCTCGCTCCTCGATCTCGGCGCACGATCGCGTCGTGTGGATCGCGGGTGGACTGTTGAAGGGTGCGGTGATCGACGATCTGGTGGTCGAGATCGCCGATCGGCTCGTCGCTGCGGTCGTTCTCGGGCGCGATGGGATGCAGATCGCAGAGGCTTTGGCGCGACACGCGCCCGATGTTCCGGTCGTCAGGCTCCCTTCGGGAGACGATGCTGGTGTGACTCATGGTGCTGAAGATGCTGATGCGGTGATGCGGGCGGTCGTGGCCCGTGCGGCCGAACTCGCCGCTCCGGGGGATACGGTCCTGCTGGCCCCGGCCGCCGCGTCACTGGACATGTTCGCCGACTACGGCCACCGCGGCCGCAGCTTCGCCGAGTCGGTCCAGCGCCTCGATGCCACCGACATCGGATCGTCGCGATCGTGACCGGCCCCGGTCGACCACCGCGTCCACCTCGTACCACCGCTCCACGCACGCGAATCGGCCTGTGGTTCGGCAGGCCGCTCGCGTCCTTCCACCTCATCGTCACGATCGCGGTGCTGCTCACGGTGTTGGGTCTGGTGATGGTGCTGTCGGCGTCGTCCGCCGAATCCTTCGCAGCCGACGAGTCCGGGTACGCGCTGTTCACCCAGCAGCTGATCGGTGTCGCGCTGGGTGTCGTCGCGTTCTACGTCGCTCTCCGGCTGCCGGTTCGGTACCTCAGGAAACTGTCGTTTCCGCTGTTCCTGGTCTCGATCACCATGCTGATGTTGGTGTTGATTCCCGGTATCGGTGCCGAACGTCAAGGTGCGCGCCGCTGGTTCGACTTCGGCGTCGTGTCCTTCCAGCCGTCCGAGCTCGCCAAGGTGGCACTGGTTCTGTGGGGCGCGCACCTGTTGGCCTCGCGTCGCAGCGAACACGGCAACATCAAGTCGCTGCTGGTGCCGCTGCTGCCTGCGGGTCTGCTGATGTGTCTGCTGGTCGTGCTGCAGCCGAACCTCAGTACCGCCATCGCCCTCGGCATCATCCTGGTGGCGCTGCTGTGGTTCGCCGGCCTCAATGCCCGGTTGTTCGGTGCGGTGCTGATGACCGGTCTGGCGCTGGCAACCGTGCTCGCGTTCACCGCCGGTTACCGGTCCAATCGCGTCAAGGCCTGGCTCAATCCGGGGGAGGACACCCAGGGTCTGTCGTACCAGTCCACCCAGGCGAAATACTCACTGGCCGACGGCGGAATGTTCGGTCGCGGGCTCGGGCAGAGCCGCGCGAAGTGGAGCTACCTGCCCAACGCGCACAACGACTTCATCTTCGCCATCATCGGCGAGGAACTCGGGATGATCGGCTGCCTGGCAGTCATCGGATTGTTCGGCCTCTTCGTCTACACCGGCCTGCGCATCGCCATGCGTTCGGTCGATCCGTTCCTGCGTCTGCTGACCGCCGGTGCCACGTGCTGGGTGTTCGGTCAGGCCATGATCAACATCGGCTACGTCGTCGGGCTGTTGCCGGTGACCGGTCTGCAGCTGCCGCTGGTGTCCTACGGTGGTACCTCGACCGCGATCACGCTGCTGATGTTCGGCATCATCGCGAACGCCGCCCGGCACGAGCCGGAGGCGATCGCAGCCCTGCACGCGGGGCAGGAGGGCCGTATCGCGCGAGCGCTGAAACTGCCGCTGCCCGCCGTGTTCTCGCCCAAGCGAGCTGCGATGGCACGCTCGAAGTCCACTCGCCCCACGCTGGCGGCGCAGGACCGCAAGCGGCTCGAGTCCCGTAAGGGTCAGGGCAAGGACGGACGTACAGCGAGGGCTGCCGAGCCCGGACGTACTCGCACGCGAGTCTCCAGTTCACGGACCGACACGATGTCGCCCAGATCGACCGCGTACCGAGGTGACTCACCTCGGGGCAACCCCCGTGGCGGCGAGCCCGTCCGGCGAGAGCCCGCCACAGGATCGCGATCGGGCTACCGTCCGCGGCCGGAACCACAACCCGGTCGCCCACCCGTCCGCTCGGGTGAGCGAGGATATCGACGGTGAAGCAGACATCTCGACCGATTTCCGTAGTGGTCGCCGGGGGCGGAACGGCCGGGCACATCGAGCCTGCGCTCGCTGTGGCCGACGCCTTGCGTGTCCTCGACCCCACCGTCACCGTCACCGCTCTCGGCAGCAGCCGTGGTCTGGAGACGACGCTCGTCCCGGCTCGCGGGTACGCACTCGAACTCATTCCGCCGGTTCCGCTGCCCCGGAAGCCCACCGTCGACCTGCTCAAGCTGCCGCTGCGCGTCGTGCGATCGGTGCGCCGCACCCGAGAGATCTTCGCGGCCGTCGAGGCGGACGTACTCGTCGGATTCGGCGGCTATGTCGCGTTGCCGGCCTATCTCGCGGCCCGCGGTCGACGGTTCGGCCGTGGCGGCCGAATTCCTGTGGTCATCCACGAGGCCAACGCGCGCGCGGGCATCGCCAACAAGGTCGGTGCCCGGTCGGCCGAGCGGGTACTCGCCGCGGTCGCGGGCTCGGGGATCGCCGCGCGCGGTGCTGCCGACGCGGATGTGATCGGAATTCCCGTGCGTCCCACCATCACCGGACTCGACCGGGCTGCCGTCCGCGCAGAGGCTCGCGCGCACTTCGGGCTGCCCGAGAGCGGTCCGGTGCTGTTGGTGTTCGGCGGCTCGCAGGGGGCCCGATCGCTGAACGACGCAGTGTCCGGAGCCTCGGCGGCCCTCGCCGGTGCCGGTATCTCGGTTCTGCACGCGCACGGTCCGAAGAACTCGCTCGACGTCGAGCAGCGCAATCCGGACGCGCCGTACGTCGCGGTGCCGTACATCGACCGGATGGATCTGGCGTATGCGGCTGCGGACCTGGCGATCTGCCGGTCCGGTGCCATGACGGTCGCCGAGGTGTCCGCGACCGGTCTGCCTGCCGTCTACGTGCCCCTGCCGCACGGCAACGGCGAGCAGGAACTCAACGCCCGTCCTGTGGTCGACGCCGGAGGTGGCATCCTGGTAGCCGATGCGACACTGAGCGAGCAGTACGTGAGCGAGACGGTGGCCGCGCTGCTGGCCGACACCGAACGCATTGCCACCATGTCTCGGGCCGCCGCCGGTGCCGGGCACAAGGGCGCAGCAGCTGCCGTCGCGCAGATCGTGCTCGATACCGCGCACGCGGCGCGGCGCTGAGCTGGGCGGCGTCGGGCATGAGAAGAGAACGAGGGAGACGTCCGCGTGACAACTGAGGGTGCGATGTCGGATTTGCCGACAGAGCTCGAACGAGTACACATGGTGGGCATCGGTGGTGCCGGAATGTCCGGCATCGCGCGGATCCTGCTGGCTCGCGGGGGACAGGTGTCGGGTTCGGACGCCAAGGAATCGCGCGGCGTGCTCGCACTGCGCGCACGCGGTGCCCAGGTCCGCATCGGTCACGACGCGAGCGCGCTGGACATGATCGACGGCGGACCCACCGTGGTGGTGACGACCCACGCCGCGATTCCCAAGACCAATCCCGAGCTGGTCGAAGCTCGTGAACGCGGAATCCCGGTGGTGCTGCGGCCGGCCGTGCTGTCCTCCCTCATGCAGGGATACCGCACGTTGCTGGTCTCGGGTACGCACGGCAAGACGTCGACGACCTCGATGCTGGTGGTCGCCCTCCAGCACTGCGGTTTCGATCCGTCGTTCGCCGTCGGGGGAGAGCTCAACGAGGCCGGGACCAACGCTCATCACGGCAGCGGCGACGTGTTCGTGGCCGAGGCGGACGAGAGTGACGGCTCGCTGCTGCAGTACACGGCCAACGTCATCATCGTGACCAACATCGAGGCCGATCATCTGGACTACTTCGGCACCACCGAGGCCTACGTTCAGGTGTTCGACGATTTCGCTGCGCTCCTCGGTCCCGGCGGTGTGCTCGTGGCCTGCATGGACGACCCGGGTTCGGCGGCGCTCGCTCGACGTGTGGTCGAGCGCAACCTTCCCGGAGTGAAGGTGCTCGGTTACGGGTCATCGGATGTCGACGCCGGGCCGGTCGAGATGGCCGTTCGACTGTTGGCGTGGGAGCCCGAGGACATCGGCGGCGTCGCGCAGCTGCAGATCGCAGGCGAGGACGCGGCGCGCACGGTACGGCTCGGCGTCCCGGGACGGCACACCGCACTCAACGCGCTGGCAGCGTTCGTCGCGGCGCGTCAGGTCGGTGCGGGAGTCGAGGAATTGTTGGCCGGGCTCACCGGTTTCGGCGGAGTGCATCGGCGCTTCCAGTTCACCGGACGTGAGCACGGCGTGCGCGTGTTCGACGACTACGCGCACCACCCGACCGAGGTGCGTGCAGTGTTGACGGCTGCCCAGGCTCTCGTGGCGGGTCAGGACCGTGCGGGTCTCAAGCAGGGACGGGTGGTGGTGGTGTTCCAGCCGCACCTGTATTCGCGGACCGCGACGTTCGCCGAGGAGTTCGGTGCCGCGTTGTCGCTGGCCGACGAGATCGTCGTGCTCGACGTCTACGGCGCGCGCGAGGAACCGTTGCCCGGTGTGACGGGGGCACTGGTCGCCGCTTCGGTGACCAAGCCGGTGAACTATCAGCCGGATCTGTCGTTGGTTGCCAAGCAGGTCGCCCATCTGAGTGCGCCGGGCGATGTCGTCATCACCATGGGTGCCGGCGACGTGACGATGCTCGGCGGACCGATTCTCGATGCGCTTCGCTCGAAGACCGATTTCGGTGCTGCGACCGGCCGCGGAGTACCGAAGGATCGGCCGTCGACGTGACCCGCCGCTCCGATCGAGTCCGTTCTTCGAGGTCGGGAACAGCTGCAGGAGAGGGTGATTCGCCGTCCGCGGTCACCGACAAGCAGGCGCGTGCGCTGGCGCGCGAAGAAGAGCGCGCCCGGGTGAAGCGGTCGCGGCGCAAGGCCCTGGTCATCGCGCTGGCCGTGGTGGTCGTCGTGGTGGGATCGGCTGCGCTGGTGTACTTCACGCCGCTGTTGTCCGTTCGCACCATCGCGGTCGCGGGGGCATCGTCGGTGTCCGAGCAGGAGATTCTCGATCGGCTCGATGTACCGGTCGGCCTCCCGCTGGTTCGGGTGGACACGGCGGCCGCGGCGCAGCGGGTGGCGACGATTCCGGCGCTGGCGACGGTCCGCGTGCAACGTAAGTATCCGTCCACCGTGCAGGTGACGGTCGAGGAGCGAACACCGGTGGCGTTCTTCGACTCTCCGGACGGCACCCATCTCCTCGACTCCACCGGGGTCGATTTTGCGATCGCGCCGCCACCGCCCGGGGTGGTGCGGCTGGTGACCGACAACCCGGTGTTCGGTGATCCGGTGACGAAAGACGCACTGGCGGTGCTCGATACGTTGCCACCGCTGCTGCGCGATCAAGCAGGCGAGTTGCGGGCGACCACACTGTCCGACATCTCGATCCTGCTGCTCGACGGGCGCACCGTGGTGTGGGGCAGCAAGGAGGACTCGCAGCGCAAGGCCGCGGTGGCGATCGCGTTGCTGTCCCAGCCCGGCCAGATCTTCGACGTGTCGAGTCCGGATCTGCCCACCACCAAATAGTTTCGACGCGGTCGGCGGGAATTTCTCGCGCGGCGTCGGCGCGCCTAATGGCGATAGTCGTCGGCGATGAATAGCGTTTCGACCAGTTCAGTACTTGACATAACTCTAAGCCTGTGGTTTAGGTTGAGGGTTTTCCACATTTCACGCAACAATCCACGGAAGGCGAGAGCCCATGACGCCCCCGCACAACTACCTCGCCGTAATCAAGGTCGTCGGCATCGGCGGCGGCGGCGTGAACGCGGTCAACCGCATGATCGAACAGGGACTCAAGGGAGTCGAGTTCATCGCGGTCAACACCGACGCTCAGGCCTTGCTGATGAGTGACGCAGACGTCAAGCTCGACGTCGGCCGCGAACTGACCCGCGGACTCGGCGCAGGTGCCGATCCCGAGGTCGGCCGCCGCGCAGCAGACGATCACAAGGACGAGATCGAAGAGGTGCTCAAGGGTGCCGACATGGTGTTCGTCACCGCAGGCGAGGGCGGCGGCACCGGCACCGGTGGCGCGCCCGTCGTCGCCAACATCGCTCGCAAGCTCGGTGCACTGACCGTCGGTGTCGTCACCCGCCCGTTCTCGTTCGAGGGCAAGCGGCGCGGTGGACAGGCCGACACCGGCATCCAGCAGCTCCGTGAGTCCTGCGACACGCTCATCGTCATCCCCAACGATCGACTGCTCCAGCTCGGTGACGCCGCCGTCAGTCTCATGGACGCGTTCCGCAGTGCCGACGAGGTACTGCTCAACGGCGTCCAGGGCATCACCGACCTGATCACCACACCCGGTCTGATCAACGTCGACTTCGCCGACGTCAAGGGCGTCATGTCCGGCGCAGGCAGTGCGTTGATGGGCATCGGATCCTCACGGGGTGAAGGTCGCGCGATCAAGGCGGCGGAATCGGCGATCAACTCGCCGCTGCTCGAAGCCTCGATGGAAGGTGCCCGAGGAGTGCTGCTGTCCATCGCCGGCGGATCCGACCTCGGTCTGTTCGAGATCAACGAGGCCGCCTCGCTGGTGCAGGAAGCCGCGCACATCGATGCCAACATCATCTTCGGCACCGTCATCGACGACTCCCTCGGCGACGAGGTCCGCGTGACGGTCATCGCCGCAGGCTTCGACGGCGGAACTCCGACGCGACGCCCGGTCGAAGCGGCCACCTCCACGCGCGGCCCGATCGGATCGGCACGCTCGGGCGAGGTGTCGTCGAGGTCGAGCGAGGGGTCCGACGGTGCCGTGTTCCGCGACCCGGTCGGCGCACCGAGTGGGAGCAGCCTGCCGCCGCTGAACTCGTCGAGCTCGTCCAACCGTGAATCGTCCAGTCGTGAATCCGCAGCCGGCCAGGGCCGTGACTCGGGTGGACGCGAGTCGGTCGGTTCCGGCCGTCGCGTGCCGATCGCCGAGGACGAGGGCGAAGACGATGTCGATGTGCCGTCCTTCATGCGGCGGTGAGTGGCACCGCATCTGCCGGTCCCTTCCGCGTCCGACGCGTGTCGACGACGCGGGCGGGCGGCGTGTCGGCACCGCCGTTCGACACGTTCAATCTCGGCGACCACGTCGGTGACGATCCTGTTGCGGTGGAGGCCAACCGTCGACGCCTCGGCGATCGATTGGGCATGGGGCACGAACGGCTCGTCTTCATGGAGCAGGTCCACGGTCGCACGGTGACGGTGGTCGACGGTCCGGTATCCGAGCCGGTCCCGATGACCGATGCGTTGGTGACGACGGAACGTGATCTCGGTCTGGTGGTGTTGACTGCCGATTGCGTGCCGGTCCTGCTCTCCGACGAGGAGGCCGGCGTGATCGCCGCAGTGCACGCAGGACGGGTCGGAGCCCGCATCGGCATCGTTCCTCGGGTGTTGGCCGTGATGGTCGAGCTCGGTGCGGTGCCGGCGCGGATCGGTGCATTTCTGGGTCCGGCCGCAAGCGGTCGCCAGTACGAGGTGCCCGCCGTCATGCGCGCGGACGTCGACAAGCATCTGCCCGGCAGCGCGACGACGACCGTCCGCCATACGCCGGGGCTCGACATACCCGCCGGGATCCGAGCGCAACTGCTCGCCGCGGGAGTGTCCGGAGTGGCTCAGGATCCGCGATGCACCATCGAGGACCGGACGCTGTTCAGTCACCGTCGTGAAGGATCGACCGGCCGAATTGCCAGTGTCGTATGGATGGACAGCACATCCCCAGGTGATCGGCCCGAAGCGGCCGATCGGTGAACCGGTAGAGAAGGTTGTCATGAGTGAACTCAGCGGCAGCGCGTCGGATACGGACCGGGCGCGAGAGATCGAGACGGCGTTGACGTCGGTGCGCGAGCGATTGCACCGCGCATGTGCCGATGCGGGCCGGTCGCCCGCAGACGTGGCTCTGCTGCCGGTGACCAAGTTCTTCCCCGCCTCGGACGTGCGGATCCTGTACGACCTCGGGTGCCGCGACTTCGGAGAGTCCCGGGAGCAGGACGCGTCACCCAAGGTTGCCGAGACGGCCGAGGATTTCCGCAGCGATCCGCCTCGATGGCACATGATCGGGCACCTGCAGCGAAACAAAGCGAAGTCGGTGGCCGCCTGGGCGCACGCCATTCACTCCGTGGACAGTGCGCGGTTGGTGGCCTCATTGTCGAAGGCGACGGCGGCGGCACTGGACGAGGGTGTGCGTCGGACCGAGCTCGACGTGATCGTTCAGGTCAGCCTCGATGGGGATGTGCATCGCGGAGGCGTCGAACGCGACGCACTGCACGAGCTCGCGGACGCTGTGTCGAACGCGTCGGGGTTGCGTCTCGCGGGGTTGATGGCGGTGCCGCCGCTCGATGCCGATCCGGACGCCGCATTCGCCGACCTCGAGAGTCTGCACGCTCGACTTCTCCTGGATCATCCCGACGCGCTCGAGCTGTCCGCGGGCATGACCGGAGACCTGGAAGCCGCTGTGCGCCACGGATCGACGTGCGTGCGTGTCGGTACCGCAATACTCGGCGCGCGGCCGATAACCTCGCAATAACAGTCCATGGATCACATCAGTCACAACAGACACTTGCGAACCTGGAGATGGACAGCAGACACACCGCCACGGAAGGCAGAACGATGAGCACCCTGCACAAGTTCAAGGCGTACTTCGGCATGGTTCCGCTCGCCGACTACGAGGACGACTACCTCGACGATCCGGACACGCGACGCAGCTCCCGTGGTGGTCGCGACAGCTACGACGACATCGACGAGCGTGAATTCGTGAAGCCGTCGTTCGGTGGATCTCGGCACGCACAGGTCGAGGACGACTACGACGATTACGAGGCACCGCGACCGGCGGCCACGCTGGCACCGATCGGTGGACGAGGACGTGGCGCGGCACCGACCACACGAGGTGCGGCAACCAGGGGAGCGCTTGCAATGGACACTCGGATGGACGTGCGCGCGGAGACCCGACGTAGCCCGATCGCGGACGACGGCTGCCCGCTCTCGAAGATCACCACGCTGCGACCGCGTGACTACAGCGAGGCGCGCACCATCGGTGAGCGCTTCCGCGACGGCACTCCGGTCATCATGGACCTGGTCGAGATGAGCAACGCGGACGCCAAGCGCTTGGTCGATTTCGCTGCCGGGCTCGCCTTTGCGCTGCGCGGTTCCTTCGACAAGGTGGCCACCAAGGTCTTCCTGCTCTCGCCTGCCGATGTCGACGTCTCGCCGCAGGAGCGCAGGCGGATCGCCGAGACCGGTTTCTACAGCCAGCAGTGAGAGTTTCGCCGTCCGGGGTAGCATTTCGGGGCTGTGACCAGCGCGCTTTGCTCAGCCCGCTGAAGTCAGGCAGAGTATAGCCGTGATCGTGTTCACGGTGATCAACATCGTATTGTTTCTTTTTTGGCTCCTTCTCATCGGTCGAATCATCGTCGAGTTCATCAGAACTTTCGCGAGAGATTGGCAACCGACCGGGGTGGTCGTCATCGTGCTCGAGGCGATCTTCACGGTCACCGACCCGCCGGTGAAGTTCCTCCGCAAGATAATTCCGCCGCTCAACCTCGGTGGAGTGCGACTGGACCTGTCCATCATGGTCCTGCTGTTCGTCGTCTTCATTGCGTGGAACGTGACCAGCGGTCTCGCGGCCTGAGACCGCAGACCAAATGTTAGAACGCGGGACCCAGCGCATGCTGCGTGTCCTGTGTGACAGAATGGACGCCAGTTACAGTTTGATTGTTCTGCACTCGCGCGGAATGGCATATAACTGAATGCTTGCTCTACCGCCCCAAGACGCGTGAAGGGATCCTTCCATGCCGCTGACTCCAGCTGATGTGCACAATGTCGCGTTCAGCAAGCCGCCCATCGGTAAGCGTGGTTACAACGAAGACGAGGTCGACGCTTTTCTCGACCTCGTCGAGCAAGAGTTGTCGCGACTGATCGAAGAGAACGCCGACCTGCGCCAGCGGGTCGGTGAGCTCGACCAGGAAGTTGCGGATGCCAAGAGCTCTGCTCGGCAGAACCCGCAACCAGCCCAGGTCCCCGCACCGAAGGCCGAGCCTCAGCGCCCGGTGGATCCCCCCAAGCCACCGCCCGTCGCGGCTCAGCCCGCGCCGGTTGCGCCCGTAGCAGCAGCTCCGCAGCAGAGCGGCGACTCCAACATGCAGGCCGCCAAGATTCTGGGCCTCGCTCAGGAGATGGCCGATCGTCTCACCGGCGATGCCAAGTCGGAGTCCGAGCAGCTGCTCGGTAACGCGCGCACCAACGCCGAGCGACTGGTGTCGGATGCACGCACGCGTTCCGAGTCGATGATGTCCGAGGCCCGGCAGAAGTCCGAGTCGTTGCTGTCCGACGCTCAGACCCGATCCGAGACCCAGCTGCGTCAGGCCAAGGAGAAGGCCGACGCTCTGCAGGCCGACGCCGAGCGCAAGCACACCGAGATCATGGCGACGATCAACCAGCAGCGTTCCGTGCTGGAAGGTCGTATCGAGCAGCTCAAGACGTTCGAGCGCGAATACCGCGTGCGGCTCAAGTCCTACCTCGAATCGCAGCTCGAAGAGCTCGAGAACCGCTCTTCGGCGCTGCCGGTGGACAACGGGCAGGACAACTTCAACCAGGAGAACCAGTCGTCGGGGTACAGCCAGTCGTACGCCAAGGGCAACTGACGCACCACCGTCCTCCGGCGCTGGCGATAGTTGGCAGCGCCGGACCAGGTTGTCGCGTCGAGTGGTGAGCGAGGAATCGGTGTGTTGGTCCTGACTCTCGGCGCAGCAGCGATCGGTTTCGGCTTTCTGGTCCTCGCCTTGATGACGGGTTCCGTCGTGTGGGCGTGGGCCTGCATCGTCGTTTGTATCGTGGGTGCCGCTCTACTGCTTGTCGGAGCGCTCACGGGCCGACGGCCCCCGCCCGAGCTCGACAGGTAGCATCACGATCGCAGCAGTCAGATTTGAGGCGTCGATCCGGCCATCACCGGGGAGCTTTCGGAAGAACGACGTCGGGACGAAGCGCGCAGGTGTTTCGTCACGGCGTTCAGTAGAACCGAACGGGTGAGCCCGTCACAGCTCATGTGGAGTGGCGGGCTCCGACGGCAGGTCGTCGAGAGCGCGCAAGCGGGGTGGTACCGCGGTATCGGGTGAACGGATCGCCCGAATGTCGTCCCCGTGCCAACAGCAGTCGCGTCTCGCGCGCGTCCGGCACGGAGGAGACAGATATGACAGATTCGAGCGCACGTCCGACGAGCGCGTCGTACCCGCTGGTCGATCTGGCCGAAGGTCGATCGGGCAGTGTCCCGTTTCCCGATCTCGAGCGCATCGTGCTGCACGAGTGGGCCGAGGACGGTACGTTCCGGGCCAGCATCGACAATCGCGCGGATGCCGAGGAATTCGTCTTCTACGACGGGCCACCCTTCGCGAACGGCCTACCGCACTACGGTCACCTGCTCACCGGCTACGTCAAGGACCTCGTTCCGCGTTTTCAGACGATGCGGGGCAAGAAGGTCGAGCGTCGCTTCGGTTGGGACTGCCATGGTCTGCCCGCAGAGCTGGAAGCGGAGAAGCAGCTCGGGATCAAGGACAAGTCCGAGATCGACGAGATGGGCCTGGCGAAGTTCAACGCCTACTGCAAGCAGTCGGTACTCCAGTACACCGACGAGTGGCGGGACTACGTCACTCGGCAGGCGCGGTGGGTCGACTTCGACAACGACTACAAGACCCTCGACGTCGACTTCATGGAGTCGGTCATGTGGGCGTTCAAGACGCTGCACGACAAGGGCCTGATCTATCAGGGATACCGGGTTCTGCCGTACAGCTGGTATGAGCAGACGCCCTTGTCCAATCAGGAGACCCGCCTGGACGACGCGTACAAGATGCGTCAGGATCCCGCGGTCACCGTCACGATGCCGTTGACGGCTCCGGGCTCGCCCCTGGACGGCGCGAACGCCTTGATCTGGACCACCACGCCGTGGACCCTGCCGTCGAACCTGGCGATCGCGGTGCACCCGGAGGTGCAGTACGTGCAGGTGCGAGGAACCGACGGTGAGCGTTACGTCCTTGCTGCGCTGCGACTCTCGCACTACGCGAAGGAACTCGGCGAGGAACCGGAGGTGCTCTCGGAGCACACCGGTGCCGAGTTGGTAGGACTGTCCTACGCACCTCCCTACGACTTCTTCCTCGGTCACGAGAACTCGCACCGGGTGCTCGAGGCCGACTACGTCACCACCGATTCGGGAACCGGAATCGTCCACCTCGCACCGGCTTTCGGTGAGGAGGACATGGACGTCGCCACCGCGAACGGAATCGAGGTGGTGCAACCGCTCGACGCAGGCGGCAAGTTCACCTCGCTGGTGCCGCCGTACGAGGGCCTGATGGTGTTCGACGCCAATCCGGTGATCATCAAGGACCTCAAGGCCTCGGGTCGGTTGTTGCGGCACGAGACCATCGAGCACTCGTACCCGCACAGCTGGCGCAGTGGTCAGCCACTGATCTACATGGCGGTACCGTCGTGGTTCGTCGCGGTGACCAAGTTCCGTGATCGGATGGTCGAGCTCAACCAGGAGATCACCTGGGTGCCCGAGCACATCAAGGACGGCCAGTTCGGCAAGTGGCTCGAAGGCGCGCGCGACTGGAACATCAGTCGAAACCGGTACTGGGGCAGCCCGATTCCGGCGTGGACATCCGACGACCCGGCCTACCCGCGCCTGGACGTGTACGGCAGCCTGGACGAGCTCGAGCGTGACTTCGGCGTGCGCCCGACCGATCTGCACCGCCCCTACATCGACGAGTTGACCCGGCCCAACCCGGACGATCCGACCGGCAAGTCGACGATGCGCCGCGTCCCCGAGGTGTTGGACTGCTGGTTCGAGTCCGGCTCGATGCCGTATGCGCAGGTGCACTTCCCGTTCGAGAACGAGGAGTGGTTCTCCACACACAACCCGGGCGATTTCATCGTCGAGTACAACGGGCAGACACGAGGGTGGTTCTACACCCTGCACGTGCTGGCCACCGCATTGTTCGACCGCCCGGCGTTCAAGACCGTTGCCGCACACGGCATCGTGCTCGGTGAAGACGGCCTGAAGATGAGCAAGTCCAAGGGCAACTACCCGGACGTCAAGGAAGTCTTCGATCGCGACGGCTCCGATGCCATGCGGTGGTTCCTGATGTCTTCGCCGATCCTGCGCGGCGGCAACCTCATCGTCACCGAGCAGGGTATCCGCGAGGGCGTCCGCCAGGCGTTGCTGCCGATCTGGAATGCGTGGAGCTTCCTGCAGCTCTACGCCTCGAAGCCCGGGCAGTGGCGAACCGATTCGCCGCACGTGCTCGATCGCTACGTGTTGGCCAAGCTGTCGGCCACCCGCGATGCCATCACCGATGCGCTCGAGGGCAACGACATCGCCGGTGCCTGCGACGAGCTGCGCACGTTCTGCGATGCACTGACCAATTGGTATGTGCGACGGTCTCGTTCGCGGTTCTGGAGCGAGGACGCCGACGCAATCGACACCCTGCACACCGTGCTCGAGGTGCTCACTCGCATCGCCGCCCCGCTGTTGCCGCTGATCAGCGAAGTGGTGTGGCGTGGATTGACCGGCGGCCGCTCGGTGCACCTGACCGACTGGCCCGAGGCAGGCGAACTGCCCTCGGATCCCGAACTGGTCGAGAGCATGGACGAGGTCCGCACCGTGTGCTCGACAGTGCTGGGTCTGCGCAAGGCACAGAACCTGCGCGTGCGGTTGCCGCTGCCCGAGGTGACGGTCGCAGCCGCCGATGCGGAGCGCCTGCGGCCGTTCGTCGACATCATCTCCGACGAGGTCAACGTCAAGAAGGTCGATCTGACCGAAGACGTTGCCGTACACGGAAAGTTCGAGCTCGTCGTCAATGCCCGTGCCGCGGGCCCGCGTATCGGCAAGGACGTCCAGACGGTCATCAAGGCCGTCAAGGCAGGCGATTGGTCCGAGGACGCCGACGGTGTGGTGAGCGCAGCGGGAATTGCGCTGCTGCCGGAGGAATTCACGCGCAAACTCGTTGCCGCCGAGCCGGAGTCGACGGCACCGTTGCCAGGAAACACCGGACTGGTGGTGCTCGATTCGGCCGTCACCGAGGAACTCGAGGCGGAGGGTTGGGCCAAGGACCGCATTCGCGAACTGCAGGACGCGCGTCGTAACCACGGATTCGACGTCTCGGACCGGATAGACATCGTCATCGACGTCCCCGAACATCGGCAGGCGTGGCTCGACACCCACCGTGAGCTGATCGCGGGCGAGGTGCTCGCGCTCTCGCTCGTCGACGGACGCGTCGGGGACGACGGCAGCGATCTCGGTGAGGGAGTGCGGGCAGCGATCACCAAGTCGTCATGATCGATGGCGACGTGTCGGTAGACACCGTCCGTGAGCTTCTCGCCGAAGCTCGCGGCGGTGTCGTGCCCATCGTCGCCGCGGGCCACCCGGTTTTGCGGTCCGGGGCCGCGCGGTATCGCGGTCAGCTCGATTCCGAGACACTCGCGGAGCTGATCGAGGTGATGCGCGCGACCATGCACGACGCGCCCGGTGTCGGTCTCGCTGCACCGCAGATCGGTATCCCGCTGCAGATCGCAGTGATCGAGGATCGCTACGACGTAGGAGCGGACGTCGCACGGGCCAGGGAGCGCACGCCGCTTCCGTTCCGCGTACTGGTCAATCCCCGGTACACCCCGGTCGGGTCGCGGACTGCCGATTTCTACGAGGGGTGCCTCAGCGTTCCCGGCTATCAGGCCGTCGTGACACGATCGGCCGAGGTGCGGCTCGAGTGCACCGACGAGACAGGCCGCGAGATCGACGAGGTGGTTCGCGGCTGGCCGGCCAGGATCGTGGCCCACGAGACCGATCATCTCCACGGCACCCTGTACATCGACACCGCGCACCTGCGATCGCTGACGACGAGCGAGATGTACGGCGAATTATGGTCGGATCCGACACCCGAACGCGCCGCGCAGGCCCTCGGGTTCGCCACCGACGACCGTCGTTGAGACCGTGCCCGACACAGCCGACCACACGCTGCGTAGCCGTCGCTGGGTGTTGCACCTGGACATGGACGCGTTCTTCGCCTCCGCCGAACAGTTGACGCGCCCCACGTTGCGGGGCCGCCCGGTTCTCGTCGGCGGCGTGGGCGGGCGGGGCGTGGTGGCCGGTTGCAGCTACCAGGCCCGTGCGTTCGGTGCGCGTTCGGCCATGCCGATGCATCAGGCTCGCCGACTCGTGGGACCCGGGGCCGTGGTGTTGCCGCCGCGGTTCGTTCTCTACTCGGAGCTCAGCCGACGGGCCTTCGAGGCGCTACGAGGACCGATGCCCGTTCTCGAGCAACTCTCGATCGACGAGGCGTTCGGCGAACCGCTCGAACTCGCCGGAGCGACGGTTCACGAGGTCGAGCAGTTCTGTGCGGGCCTGCGCGCGCTGATACTCGCCGAGACCGGACTGGTCGCCTCGATCGGTGCCGGGTCCGGAAAACAGATCGCCAAGATCGCGTCGGGTCTGGCCAAACCGGACGGCATCACCGTCGTCGCTCCGGGTTTCCAGGCCGAGCTGATGGCGGCTCTGCCGGTGCGGAAACTGTGGGGGATCGGACCGGTGGCCGGAGAGCGCTTGCGGCGCCTGGGCATCGACACCATCGGCAAGTTCGTGGCCACGCCCGAATCCGAGGTGGCGTCGATCCTCGGGGCCACGATGGGTCCGAGCCTCCATCAGCTCGCACGCGGAATCGACAATCGCGTCGTGGCCGAGCGCGCCGAGGCCAAACAGGTCAGCGCCGAGACGACGTTCGCACAGGACCTGATCACCCTCGCGCAGCTCCGGCCGGCCATCGAGTCCATCGTGGACTCGACGCATCGCCGGTTGCTGAAGGACGGGCGGGGTGCCAGGACGGTGGTGCTCAAGCTGCGAAAGTCCGACATGAGCATCATCACTCGATCGGCCACGTTGCCGTACGCGACGGTGGACAAGCAGACCATCGTGGCCACGGCGCAGCGACTTGCCGTCGATCCGGTCGACGTCGGTCCGATCCGGTTGGTCGGGGTCGGATTGGCGGGGCTGTCGGCCGTGCGCCAGGGTTCGCTGTTTCCCGAACTGGAGTACGAGCCGGTCGCGGATGCGATCGAGGAGTCGCTCGTCCCGATCGAGGCCGTCGCGGATGTCGTCGTCTCGGACGGCCCGCGGTGGCAGCCGGGTATGGACGTCCGGCATCCCGACTACGGTCACGGCTGGGTGCAGGGGGCCGGTCACTCGGTGGTGACCGTCCGATTCGAGACCCGAACCAGCGGGCCGGGGATCGCGCGCACCTTCGCCGAATCGGACGAGAACCTGGTCGTTGCCGACGTTCTCGACAGCCTGAAGTGAGTTGTGGCCCGGCTGAGGAAACTCTGTGAGGTTTCACAGGTATGCCGATCGCGTTGTGACTCGGGCGTGTCGAGCTGACATAGTGGACCAGGTCCGAGACGACCCCATTCCAGACGACCGACGAGTCACAGAACGATCGAGACGTGACTCAGAGTGAAAAGGACAAGCACTTGAAGCTTCGCAACACCCGACGGGCAATGGTTGCCGGCATCGCCATCTCCGCAGCGCTCACCATGACCGCCTGCAGCTCCGACGAGGGTGACACGACGGATACCACGACGACGGCGGTCACCACCTCTGCTGCTGCCGCTCCCGACGCCGGTGCATACCCGCCGGCACCCACGGTCGAGGAGCTGAACACTCAGCTGATGCGTGGACTCGATCCCAACGTCCCGGTCGAGGAGAAGGCGGCCTTGATCCAGGGCGCGTCCGAGGACCCGGATCTGATCAACCAGGTCGCTGCCGCTGCCGTGGCCAACAACGCTCAGATCGAGATCACCAGCATCGACGACCTCGGCACCGGCGTTCTCAATGCCGGCATCACGATCACGCTCAACGGCCAGGCCAACCCCGGCACCTTCCAGTTCGTCCCCGAGGACGGCGTCTGGAAGCTCTCCAAGGAGAACGCCTGCGGCATCGTCTCGCTCGCGCAGCTGACCAGCCCGGCGTGCCCCGCACCCTGAGTCCTGCCGATCGTCTCTGACCGACAAGAAGACTGCCGGTGACATGTCCCCTCGGGGACATGTCACCGGCAGTTTTTCGTGGGCCGACTTCCGGGTTCACATGCTCGGTGTCACCGATCGAATGCGCTCGACGGCCGCCTCGGCGACAGTGGTGACGGTCTCGGGCTCGAGGCCACGCTGGTCGGAGACGACGATCTGGACGACGGTCGAGTCGACCACGGCCACCACCACGTCGGAGATCAAGGTGAACCCTTCGCTGCTGGTGGTCAGGCGAACCGAGGCCGATGCATCACCGATCGGCGACTGCTCCCGGCCAGCCAACGCGTAGTCGACGCTCACCCCGTCCGCATCCGTGCCGCTGAACTCCGTGCACTCGGCCCACGCCTGCTGAACCGCCGTGAAGGCCTCGGCCGTGCCCGTGTCGGAGTAGCTCGCCGCATCCTCGTCGATCGACGAGAAGTTCGGCCCCGAGAAGCGGGCGACCGCGTTCGCCGCCGCACCGCCACGCTGCTCCGAGATCGGTGCCAGTACTGCGGCGCACTCGGCCGGGTCGGTACCGGACCTGTCGGGGGAGTCGTACTCGGGAGCCGGGTCGAGTCCCAGATCCCGGACCGGGTCGGGAATCGAGGAGAACCCGTCGGGGAGGTCGCCGAGACCCAGCATCGCTGCGGCCAGGATCTCGGAGTCGGTGATCGTGGCACCGAGCACGGGATCGGGCGCGGCGACGGAGCTGGGCGCGGGTGCAGGGGTCGTGGCCGGCTCGTCCGCGCTGCACCCGGCTGCGGCGACGCCGACGACCGACAGCGCCGCCAGCAGCCGCGTCGTCGTCCGCGCCGTCATCGGGCAGCCCAGGTGATCGAGTCTCCGACGGTCTGGCGCAGCACAGTCGTGCTGTCGGGGTCGGTGTACATCTGCTCGCCACCTGCGGTGATCGATCCGCCGACGGGGAGTGGTCGGGTCAGATCGATCTCGAGTGTTCCCGAGCCGGTGAAGGTGTACGTCGCGATGTTCAGCGTGCCGGCACCGTCGGGCAGGTCCCATGTCGTCGATTCGGGCGTCTGGGTGATCGCGACGTCCAGGGTCGCTCGGTCACCGTCGAGTGCTCGCAGTGTGACGGTGGTGCGCTGGTTCAACGTGATGCCGCTCAGTACCTGCTGATCGACGGTCCATACCGCGCCCACACCCACCTCTGCGTCGGGGAAGTCGACGGAGCGGTACACCGCGGCGTTCAACGAGCGTTCGATCGCCGCACGGGCGGTATCGAGCGCAGCGTCGGCGGGGGTGATGTGCAGTGCGGTGATCGCTCCCGAGTCGGTGGTCGCCAGCCGCGCCGTCGAGCCCTCGGAGGCGGAGAGTGCGTCGGTCAGTCCCTCGTCGGGCGACGTCGCAGCTCCGATGGTCAGCTCGACGGATCGGGTCGCGCCGGTCGAGGCGTCGTCCGACACGATACCGGACGTCGACGCGGACAGGGGCACGGTCAGTTCGGGACTGGAGAAGTCCTGCGGAGCATCGTTGTTGATCTGCTGCGAGACGGTGGAGGTGGTGGTGAGGTCGATGTTCTGCTCGTCGGAGTCGGAGGTGTCGAACGCCAGCACGCGCCGTGGCTCGGCCCCGGGGTCGACGACCGTGGTGGTCGTCGGCGTCACGGCGATCGTCACCTCGTTCGAGGACACGGCCTGCTCGGGAGCGGGATCGGTGTCGGTGTCGGTGCTCGAACATCCGGCGACGAGAGCCACTGCGCAGCAGGCAGCGAGAAAGCCGGAGCGGACGGTGCCGGCGCGGACGGTGCGGTTACGATCGGTCGACTTCACGGGCACCAGGCTACTGACACCGCCCGCGGCGATCGGTGGTGCGGCGGCACGGATGAGTACCCGTCGCCGTCCATACGCCATGATGGACAGGTGAGTGAAGACCGCGCCGACGATCCGCCAGCCGAGACGAGTAGTGTTCCGGCACCGAACGAGACCGCGGACTCGCAGGTGACCGATACCGACAGCGCCGGAAACCGACTTCCGAAGCCGCTGAAGACACGGTTGCTGATTGCGATCGCGGCCGTGATTCTTCTGTTCGACCTCGTGACCAAGATCGTGGTCGTGCACTACGTCAAGCCCGGCAACCCGATCGCGATCGTCGGAGACGTCGTGACCCTGCGGCTGGTACGCAACCCCGGTGCGGCGTTCTCGATGGCCACCGGGATGACCTGGTTGCTCACCGTCGTGGCGGTCGCGGTCGTCATCGGAGTGATCAAGATCGGTCGGACGCTGCGATCGCCGTGGTGGGCACTGGGATTGGGTCTGGTTCTCGGCGGCGCACTCGGTAACCTGATCGACCGTTTCTTCCGTGCACCCGGTCCGTTCCAGGGACACGTCGTCGACTTCGTATCGGTGGGCTGGTGGCCGGTGTTCAACGTTGCCGACTCGTCCATCGTCTGTGGTGCGATCCTGCTCGTCGTCCTGAGCCTGTTCGGGTTCGAGCCGAACGGCGAACGGGTCACCAAGTCGAGTTCCGACGCCGCAGCCGAGGCCGACAAGTGAGGGAATCGCGCTCGATGCCGGTGCCCGACGGCCTGGACGGAATGAGGGTGGACGCCGGTCTCGCGCGGCTGCTCGGGCTCTCGCGCACCGTCGCGGCGACCCTGGCCGAGGAGGGCTCGGTTCTGGTCGATCACGGCGCGGTCGGCAAGTCCGACCGGTTGGCCGCCGGTGCGTGGCTCGAAGTGACGCTGCCCGAGCCGGCCCGCGAGTTGACGATCGAGGCCGAGCCGGTCGAGGGTATGGAAATCCTGTACGCCGACGACGACATCGTGGCCGTGGACAAGCCCGTCGGGGTCGCCGCGCATGCCAGTGTCGGCTGGACCGGCCCCACCGTCATCGGCGGTCTCGCGGCCGCCGGTTTCCGTATTTCGACCTCCGGTGCGCACGAGCGGCAGGGCATCGTCCATCGCCTCGACGTCGGCACGTCCGGGGTCATGGTGGTCGCCACGTCCGAGCGGGCGTACACCGTGCTCAAGCGGGCGTTCAAGGCGCGCACGATCGACAAGCGTTACCACGCACTGGTGCAGGGCCATCCGGATCCGAGCAGTGGAACGATCGATGCCCCGATCGGTCGACACGGCAGCAACGACTGGAAGTTCGCCGTCCGTGCCGACGGCAAGCCCAGCGTCACCCACTACGACACGGTCGAGGCGTTCCAGGCCGCGAGCCTGCTGGACGTGCACTTGGAAACCGGTCGCACGCACCAGATCAGGGTGCACTTCTCGGCTCTGCGGCATCCGTGCTGCGGAGATCTGACCTACGGTGCCGATCCGCGGCTGGCCGAACGATTGGGCCTGGAACGACAGTGGCTGCACGCACGGTCGCTCGGCTTCGCGCATCCGTCCGACGGCCGCTGGGTCGAGATCGAGAGCAAGTATCCGGCCGACCTCGAGCACGCACTGGAGGTGCTTCGGAAGGCGTGATGCGCAGCAGAGGAGTCTCCGGAGTGCTCGGCGGCGTCGCTGCCGCTGCGCTCGTGTTCGGGGCGCTCGCGGTGGTCGGGCACCTGAATCCGGTACGACAGCCGAGCGTGGGCACCGACCGACTCGGCCCCGACAGCGGCGAACAGGTGGCCGAGTATCTGGCTCGCGCCGAGGCCAGCCTGCGTAGCGGCCCCGACGAACCTCGTTGGGGCTCGGTGTCGTTCGATCGCGAACTCACTGCCGAACAGGCCTACGCCGTCGCCGACGGGGTTCGCATCTCTCAGGTGCTCCTGCGTGTTCCGCTCGATCGCGTGCAGACTCCGATACTCACCGTCGGTGTACCGGGTAGTGAACGCTCGGTGCTGAATTCGACCGCTCGCGCAGCGAGCCTGGCGACCGAATCGTTCGGGGCGGGGGACCGGCAGGCGCAGATCGCCGCAGTGTCGCAGCAACGTCTGCTCGACGGGTGTGCGTGTGTGGTGACAGTGGTGGTGCGCGGGACCCCTGCCGAGTTGACCGAGCTGGCCGGCCGTGCCGATGTGCGAGCAGTGCAGGCGCTTGCACCGGATGCCGTGTCCGGCAAGTTCGCGGTCGAGCCGCTCCTGCCGGCGTACGTCGACGTCGTCGAGCCGCTTCCGGACGACGGACCCGTGCCGACCGAATGAGGCGATTTCTCGTCGCATCCGTCACACCTGTCACGTCCTCCCAGGACACACCGGCAGCGTGGAAATTCTGTCGGTTCGACCGCTTACAGTGAATACGTTCGCGGCTCGCATTTTCGACAACGCACGACCTTCAGGAGAGAACCTTCGTGGCCGATTCGTTCGTTCATCTGCACAACCACACCGAATATTCGATGCTCGACGGTGCCGCCAAGATCGGGGCGATGTTCGCCGAGGCAGCACGGTTGGAGATGACGGCAGTCGGCATGACCGACCACGGCAACATGTACGGGGCCAGCGAGTTCTACAACGAGGCCAAGAAGGCCGGAATCAAGCCGATCATCGGCATCGAGGCCTACATCGCCCCGGAGTCTCGGTTCAACAAGAAGCGCGTGCTGTGGGGTGACCGCAGCCAGAAGTCCGACGACGTCTCCGGTAGCGGTGCATACACGCACATGACGATGGTCGCCGAGAACGCCACCGGGGTCCGCAACCTGTTCAAGCTGTCCTCGCTCGCCTCCATCGAGGGTCAGCTGGGCAAGTGGGCCCGGATGGACGAGGAGATCATCGCCTCCCACGCCGAGGGCATCATCGCCACCACCGGCTGCCCGTCGGGGGAGGTGCAGACTCGGCTGCGACTCGGCCAGGAGCGTGAGGCGCTCGAGGCCGCCGCCAAGTGGCGCGAGATCTGGGGCCCGGAGAACTTCTTTCTCGAACTGATGGATCACGGCCTGTCCATCGAGCGACGCGTCCGCGAAGGACTGCTCGACATCGGCAAGAAGCTCTCGATTCCGCCGCTGGCCACCAACGACTGCCACTACGTCACCAAGGACGCCGCCGAGAACCACGAGGCCCTCCTGTGCATCCAGACCGGTAAGACGCTCAGCGATCCCACTCGCTTCAAGTTCGACGGGGACGGCTACTACCTCAAGTCCGCCGCCGAGATGCGCGAGCTCTGGGACGATCAGGTGCCCGGTGCCTGCGACAGCACCCTGCTCATCGCCGAGCGAGTGCAGCCCTACGACGAGGTGTGGGCGCACCGCGACCGGATGCCGATCTTCCCCGTGCCCGAGGGCCACACTCAGGGCACCTGGCTGCGCCACGAGGTCATGACCGGGCTCGAGCGTCGATTCCCCGACGGGCCGGCCGAGGACTACCTCGCGCGCGCGGAGTACGAGATCAAGGTCATTCTCGAGATGGGTTTCCCGGCCTACTTCCTGGTCGTCGGCGACCTGATCAACCACGCCAAGGCCGTCGGCATCCGCGTCGGGCCCGGCCGCGGGTCCGCTGCCGGATCGTTGGTCGCGTACGCCATGGGCATCACCAACATCGACCCACTGCCGCACGGTCTGCTGTTCGAACGATTCCTCAACCCCGAGCGTGTGTCGATGCCCGATATCGATATCGACTTCGACGATCGTCGCCGCGGTGAGATGGTCCGCTACGCCACCGAGAAGTGGGGTAGCGATCGGGTTGCGCAGGTGATCACGTTCGGCACCATCAAGACCAAGGCCGCCATCAAGGACTCCGCACGAGTGCAGTTCGGCCAGCCCGGCTTCGGAATCGCCGATCAGATCACCAAGGCGCTTCCGCCGCCCATCATGGCCAAGGACATCTCCGTGGCGGGCATCACCGACCCCGCGCACGAGCGCTACAAGGAAGCCGTCGAGGTCAGGGCGCTGATCGACTCCAACCCCGACGTCGCGACCATCTACAAGACGGCCAAGGGACTCGAGGGCCTGATTCGCAACGCCGGCGTGCATGCCTGCGCGGTCATCATGTCCTCCGAGCCGCTCACCGACGCCATTCCGGTATGGAAGCGCGCGCAGGACGGCGCGATCATCACCGGCTGGGACTACCCGTCGTGCGAGGCCATCGGCCTGCTCAAGATGGACTTCCTGGGTCTGCGCAACCTCACCGTCATCGGCGACGCGATCGACAACATCAAGGCCAACCGCGGCATCGACATCGACCTCGACGCACTCCCGCTCGACGACCCGGCAACGTTCGACTTGCTTTCTCGCGGAGACACTCTCGGCGTCTTCCAGCTCGACGGCAGCGCCATGCGCGATCTGCTCCGCCGTATGCAGCCCACCGGCTTCGAGGACATCGTCGCCGTCCTGGCCCTGTACCGGCCGGGTCCGATGGGCATGAACTCGCACAACGATTACGCCGACCGCAAGAACGGTAGGCAAGAGGTCAAGCCGATTCACCCGGAGCTCGAAGAGCCGCTCAAGGTGATTCTCGGCGAGACGTACGGCCTGGTGGTCTACCAGGAGCAGATCATGCAGCTCGCGCAGAAGGTGGCCGGCTACACCCTCGGCCAGGCCGACCTGCTGCGTCGTGCCATGGGCAAGAAGAAGCTCTCCGAGCTGGAGAAGGCTTACGCCGGGTTCCGACAGGGCATGTTGGACAACGACTTCTCCGAGGCGGCCATCAAGGCTCTGTGGGACACCGTGCTGCCCTTCGCGGGCTACGCGTTCAACAAGTCTCACTCCGCGGGCTACGGCCTGGTGTCGTACTGGACGGCGTACCTCAAGGCCAACTACCCGGCCGAGTACATGGCCGGCCTGCTCACCAGCGTCGGCGACGACAAGGACAAGGCCGCGATCTACCTCGCCGACTGCCGCAAGCTCGGCATCACGGTGCTACCACCGGACGTCAACGAATCCGAGCTCAACTTCGCGTCGGTGGGCAAGGACATCCGGTTCGGTCTCGGCGCCGTCCGCAACGTCGGAACCAATGTGGTCGCGTCGATCATCAGGGCACGATCGGAGAAGTCCAAGTACACCGACTTCTCCGACTATCTCGGAAAGATCGACGCGATCGCGTGCAGCAAGAAGGTCACCGAATCCCTCATCAAGGCAGGTGCTTTCGACTCTCTCGATCATCCCCGCAAGGGGTTGATGCTCATCCATGCCGACGCGATCGACGCTGTGATGGGCACCAAGAAGGCCGAGGCGATCGGTCAGTTCGACCTGTTCGGCGGCGAGGATGCCGACGAGTCGATCTCCGCCGTGTTCAACGTCCGGGTGCCGGACGAAGAGTGGGAATCCAAGCACCGGCTCGCGCTCGAACGCGAGATGCTCGGCCTCTACGTCTCGGGACACCCGCTCCTGGGTGTCGAGCACATGCTGGCGGCGAAGTCCGACTGCAACATCCCCACCATTCTCGAGGGTGACATCAAGGACGGCACTCAGGTCACCGTCGGCGGCATTCTGGCCTCGGTGAATCGTCGGATCAACAAGAACGGGTTGACGTGGGCGTCGGCTCAGCTCGAGGACCTGGCCGGTGGTATCGAGGTGCTGTTCTTCCCGCAGGCGTACTCGGTGTTCGGTGCCGATGTCACCGAGGACTCGGTGGTATTGGTGAAGGGCCGTGTGTCGGTACGCGACGATCGAATCTCGTTGATCGCCAACGATCTTGCGGTACCCGATTTGTCCGCGATCGGCATCGACAAGCCACTCGCGGTGAGTCTGCCGACTCGGCTGTGCACGGCGGACAAGGTCGGTGCCCTCAAGCGGGTGCTGTCGAGCCACCCGGGAACCTCGGATGTGCACCTGCGGCTGGTCAGTGGCGACAAGATCACCACGATGAAGCTGGACGACAGTCTGCGCGTCACGCCGACATCGGCGTTGATGGGAGACCTGAAAGCGCTACTCGGGCCGGGCTGCCTGACGGGCTGACGCCTGCTCGGTCGAACCCAGCTCGGTCAGGCGCAGTGTCCACCAGGCGACGACGGTGACCGCTGCGCCGGCCAGCACCGCAGCGTGCAGGGAGCCGGCAACGACGACGGTGGCGGCGAACACGAGAAATCCGAGCGCGAGGGCTTCGAGCTTGTAGACGGGCCACGCGATGCCCGCCACGTCCGCGGTGCGCAGGGCGGGGGCGGGTCGACGGCTCACCTGGGTGCTCGTGTAGGTCATCGCATTCTCCTCTGGTGCCACCGGCAGGTTCGGGTGTCCGCTACGGGAAGTTCAGACTATACCCAGCAAAAGATTCGGTCCACCGAACTTGGGGTCCGGGCCTGGCAATGTTGCCGATCGCGTGGCGTCCCGACGTCTGGAGGTGTTGACTGAAAGTCATGCCATTGACAGGAGAATACGAACCGAGTTCATCCGACTGGGCCCGCAAGCAGGCCGAGCTGTACGAGAACTCCGGCGGAACCGAAGGCACGATGATGAACGGGATGCCGGTAGTGCTGCTGACCACGAAGGGCAACAAGAGTGGAAAGCTGCGCAAGTCACCGTTGATGAAGGTCGAACACGACGGCGAGTACGCCATCGTCGCCTCATTGGGCGGGGCTCCCAAGCACCCGGTCTGGTACCACAACGTCAAGGCCGAGCCGCTCGTCGAGCTGCAGGACGGCCCGAACAAGCACGACTACATCGCACGCGAAGTGACCGGCGACGAGAAGGCCGTGTGGTGGGAACGCTCGGTCGCGGCGTACCCGGATTACGCGGAGTACCAGAAGAAGACCGACCGCGAGATACCTGTGCTCGTTCTCTCCCGCGCCTGAAGGCGGTATCGAGCTCGTCTGCCCACCGAATATTCGGATGCCCGCCTGTCCAGGTAGGCATCTGAATATTCGGTCGGGCGAAGCCGAACATCAGCACCGGTCGCCGCTCACCCGGTCCCGGATGGGCGACCGTTCCACGCTGGTGGCAGCATGTCCTGGTGTCTTCATCCCCTGAACTCGCCTCCCAGCACTCATCGTCGGTAGCCGTCACCGCTGCCGACATCGATGCCGCTGCGGTGCGAATTTCTTCGGTGGTGGCCGCGACACCCCTGCAGTTGTGCGAGAGGCTGTCTGCGGAGACGGGCGCGAAGGTCTACCTCAAGCGCGAGGATCTGCAGATCGTGCGGTCGTACAAGATTCGCGGCGCATACAACCTGATGGATCAGCTGACGGACGCCGAGCGCGCCGTGGGCGTGGTGACGGCGAGCGCAGGCAATCACGCACAGGGTGTCGCATTCGCATGCCGCACGATGCAGGTCCGCGGACGCATCTACGTCCCGGCCAACACCCCCAAGCAGAAGCGCGATCGCATCCGGGTGCACGGCGGCGAGTTCGTCGATCTCATCGTCATCGGTGACACGTTCGACGCGGCGGCTGCCGCGGCTGCCGAGGATGTCGAGCGCACCGGTGCCACGATGGTTCCGCCGTTCGACGATCCCCGTACCGTGGCCGGCCAGGGCACCATCGCCGCCGAGATAGTCGACCAGCTCGGCAGCGCACCGGACGTCGTCGTGATGCCGGTCGGCGGCGGCGGATGCATCGCAGGCATCTCGAGTTACCTGCGCGAGCGAGCGCCGCAGACCTCGCTGGTGGGCGTCGAGCCGTCCGGGGCTGCGTCGATGACCGCCGCGCTGGTCGCAGGTGGTCCGGTCACGCTCGCCGACATCGATCCGTTCGTCGACGGAGCTGCTGTCCGTCGCATCGGGGACGTGCCGTACGCCGCGCTGCGGTCGCTGGGGGCGAGCGTGGTCTCGCACGCGTCGTTGCCGCTGCTCAGTGCGCCGGTGTTCGACGGTGCAGGCCCCGGTGCGTTCCTGATCACGCAGATCGACGAGGGCGCGATCTGCACTGCGATGCTGGCGCTCTACCAGAACGAGGGCGTCATCGCCGAGCCCGCCGGCGCACTCGCTGTGGCTGCGCTCGAGCACCTCGACATCGCCCCCGGCAGCACCGTTGTGTGCCTGGTCTCGGGTGGCAACAACGACGTCTCCCGTTACGGCGAAATCCTCGAGCGCTCACTGGTTCATCTCGGGCTCAAGCACTACTTCCTGGTGGACTTCCCGCAGGAACCCGGAGCGCTTCGTCGATTCCTCGACGAGGTGCTCGGCCCCGAGGACGACATCACGCTGTTCGAGTACGTCAAGCGCAACAACCGTGAGACCGGTGCTGCTCTGGTCGGCATCGAACTCGGGTTCGCCAGCGGATTGAGCCCGCTCCTCGAACGTATGCGGGATTCGCACCTGCACGTCGAGCAGCTCGAGCCGGGTTCTCCGGTGTACCGCTATCTGACCTGAGGCACCCGATGCCGGTGCCGATCTACCGACCGAGCAGGCGATCGACCACGCGTCGATGCAGGTCGGGGTCCACGCCCGGGAGATCGAGGAGGGCTCCGAGGTAGATGCCGTCGCCGACGAGTCGGATGATCTCGGCCTGAACCGGATCGTCGATTTCGGTGCGCAGACCCTCGTCCCACAGCCGCATCATCTCGGTGACGGCGTCCTGCACCTCGCCCGAATTACCGTCGACGCTGCGCAACGCGGCCAGGGTCGATCGATACAGGGCGATCTCCTTCTCGGAGATGGAGTCGGGCGGTTGCAGATACCACTCGGCCACCGAGGTGCCGCCTGCTGCGGCGTCGGCGCGCTGCTGATCGGCTTGGGCGCCGAGTCGTCGCACCATGGCGGCAATCAGCGCGTCCTTGGTCTTGAAGTGGTAGAGCAGTCCGCCCTTGGAGACGCCTGCTGCGGCGGCGACGCTGTCGAGCGTCACCTTGGTCATGCCGTGTTCGATCAGCATCGATTCGAGTGCGTCGAGTATCCGGTCGCGGGTATCCGATGACATTAAAGTCACTTTACCGGCTGGACGGTTCGCGGTACTCTCGATCACTGTACCGGCTGGACGGTCGGTACTTGTCGTCGCTTCGGGCCGCCTGCGCGGTCTCCGAGCGCAGAACGTAGGAGATCGTCGTGAGTGACGTGCGCACCGGTTCGGTGCACGAGGTCGACGGAGCGTCCGAGCACAGGGCCGGCCCCCGAGATTGGCTCGGGTTGGTGGTGCTGGCGTTTGCGGTGCTGCTCATCGCTGTCGACGGCACGGTCCTCGATCTGGCCCTGCCCTTCGTCAGCTCGGATCTGGCACCGACCAGCAACCAGCTGCTGTGGATCATCGACGTCTACTCCTTCGTCCTGGCCGGCCTGCTCATCACCATGGGCACGCTCGGCGATCGAATCGGTCGTCGGCGACTGCTGTTGATCGGAGCAGCGGGTTTCGGTATCGCCTCGCTCGTCGCCGCTGTCTCGACCAGCGCGGAGATGCTCATCGCCGCGCGGGTGCTCCAAGGCACTTCCGGTGCCACTCTGATGCCCGCGACCCTGGGCTTGATCAGGACCATCTTCTTGAACCCGCGTCAGCGCGTCGCCGCGATCGGAGTGTGGGGCGCGATGGCCGGTGGCGGTGCCGCCGCAGGGCCGCTCGTGGGCGGCTGGCTGCTCGAGCATTACTGGTGGGGCTCGGTGTTCCTCATCAACATTCCCGTGATGATCGTGCTGATCGCTCTCGGGCCGCTGGTCATCCCCGAGTCCAAGGATCCGAACCCGGGCCGCTTCGACCTGACGAGCTCGGCGCTGTCCATGCTCGCCATCGTCCCCGTGGTGTTCGCGGTGAAAGAGACTGCGGCACACGGATTCGACGTGGTCTACCTGCTCTCCGCGGTGGTCGGCATCATCGCCGGGTTCGTGTTCGTCCGTCGGCAGCGGACTCTTGCCGCTCCGATGATCGACCTACGATTGTTCGCCAACCGGGCGTTCTCGACGGGCGTGGCCACGAACTTCCTGTCGGTGTTCGCGCTCGCCGGGGTGTTGTTCTTCGGCTCGCAATACCTGCAGCTCGTGCTCGGCAACAGCCCACTCGAAGCCGGACTGTTACTGCTGCCCGGTACCGCCGCCAGTATCGTCACCTCACTGCTGGTCGCGGTCCTGGTTCGCTACTTCAGCGCGGGAACGGTTCTCGGCGTCGCGATGATCGTCGCCGCCGCGGGCGCAGGCATCCTGGTCGGACTCGCGACGGACAGCGGACCGGCCATGTTCATCGCCGGATTCGTGCTCGTGGGAGCCGGCGTCGGTGTGGCGCTCACACTGACCTCCGAGTTGGTCGTCAGCTCCGTCGAACCCGAACGGGCGGGAGCTGCCTCGGCGGTGTCGGAGACCGCATACGAGCTGGGCATCGCGTTGGGCGTCGCTGTACTCGGCACGGTGGTCATGGCCATCTTCCGACGGGGAATCGACGTCAGCCGGCTGACCCCCGAACTCGGAGCCAAGGCAGGCGAAACACTCGGCGGCGCAGATGCGGTGGCTCGTGAGTTGCCGGACTCGGTGGCGACGGTTCTGCTCGATTCCGCACATGCCGCTTTCGTCTCGGGCATGCATGTCGCGGCCGTCGCCACCGCAGTGGTGCTGGCCATCACCGCCGTGTTCGTCCTGGTCAATCTACGCAGGCGTCAGGACTCCAGCACGACGACGCAGTGACCGGGAACCGTGGTGGCAGAGCCGGTGTCGTCCGAGGTCGTCGGCTCCCACTCGAGCAGTGCGGAGCCGCCGACCGGCACCGTCACCGCGGATTCTGACAGGTTGCACACCACGCTGATGCGGCCCCGGCGAACGACGATCCACTGCGCGTCCTCGTCGTAATCCACTTTCACGTGATCGAGCCACGGATCGGTCAGTTCGGTCCGGTCACGGCGCAGCCGCAACAGATCGCGGTAGAAGGCCAGCAGTCGTGCATGATCGCCGTCGCCCAGCTCCGACCAGTCCAGCTTCGACCGCATGAACGTGTCGGGATCCTGCGGATCGGGGATATCGCTCTTGTCCCAACCGTGCGAGGCGAACTCCGCCTTGCGTCCCTCTGCCGTCGCCTTGCCCAGCTCGGGCTCGGGGTGCGAGGTGAAGAACTGGAACGGCGTCGACGCTCCCCATTCCTCGCCCATGAACAGCATCGGAGTGTAGGGCGAGGTCAGCACCAGGGCGGCCTTGATGGCGAGCTGGCCGGGGGAGAGGTAGAAGCCCGGTCGGTCGCCGATCGCGCGGTTGCCCACCTGGTCGTGCGTGGTCGTGTAGGTCACCAGGGAACTGGCCGGGATGCGCCGGGTGTCCAGTGGACGACCGTGGATGCGACCGCGGAAGCTCGAGTACGTTCCGGCGTGGAAGAAGCCCTGCCGCAACGTGTTCGCAAGCCCTTGCAGCGAACCGAAATCTCCGTAGTAGCCCTGCCGCTCACCGGAGACCGCGGCGTGGATCGCATGGTGGATGTCGTCGTCCCACTGGGCGTCGAGTCCGTAACCGCCACCGGAGCGAGCAGTGATCAGCATCGGATCGTTGAGATCACTCTCGGCGATGAGGGTCAGTGGCCGCCCCAGATGCGCCGAGAGGCTGCGGGTTTCGACCGACAGCTGTTCGAGCAGATGCACCGCAGTGTGGTCGACGATCGCGTGTACGGCGTCGAGTCGCAGCGCGTCGATGTGGAACTCGGAGAACCAGCGCAGCGCATTGTCGAGGGCGTAGCGCCGCACCTCGCCGGAGTCGGCCTCGGCGTAGTTGATCGCCTGGCCCCAGCTGTTGGCACCCTCGGTCATGTACGGGCCGAAGCGGTCCAGGTAGTTGCCGGACGGGCCGAGGTGGTTGTAGACCACGTCCAGAACGACGCCGATGCCGCGGCCATGGCAGGCATCGACCAAGCGCTGCAACCCTTCCGGGCCGCCGTACGCCTCGTGCACGGTGTACCAGAGAACACCGTCGTAGCCCCAGTTGTGCACACCGTTGAAGCCGTTCACCGGCATGATCTCGATGAACGTCACGCCCAGATCGACGAGGTGATCGAGCTTGGTGACGGCCGCGTCGAACGTGCCCTCGTCGGTGAAGGTGCCGATGTGCAGCTCGTAGATCGACGAGCCGGGCAGTTGCCGTCCGGTCCAGGCCGCGTCGGTCCAGAGCGTCGGATCGATGTCGAAGACCTGGGACAGCTCGTGGACCCCGTCGGGCTGCCGTGGCGAGCGCGGATCCGGGAGTGCCTTGTCTGCGTCGTCGAGCAGGAAGCCGTAGCGACTCGTCGGGCTGCAGTCGACGTCCGCATGCCACCATCCGTTCGACGAGCGCTGCATCGGATGCACCGTGTCGTCGAGCTGTAGGCGGACGGTCTTCGGAGTCGGTGCCCAGACCTGGAACCGACGAGTCCCGGCCGGTGATGTCGCTGCTGCCGGAGAAATCACTGGGTCACCGTTCCTTCGTTGTCGCGCACCAGAAGTGCGACCGGGAGCGAGGCGAACACCTCGGCCACCGACACGGTGCCGGTGTGTTCGACGTCGGTGATGCGGTCGCGCCAGCGGCCGCCGGGCAGGGTCACCGATGTCTCGCCCCAGCCCTTCTCGGCCACTCCGAGCGAGAGTCGTGTGGCCAGTGCGATCACGTCGGCGTTCCCTGCAACCGGTCCGCGTGCGAATCCGACGAGATGCTCGGCGGCCGAACCGTCCGCGACGATGGGTGTGTAGGTTCCGCCGACGAAACTCTCGGACCGCTCGCGCCGCACGTGCAGAGCGGAGCGAACGACGGCGAGCTTGGCGGCACCCGTGTCGACCGAGAGCGCAGCGGAGTTCGAGGCGGCGAGCATCGATCGACGGACCGAGTAGTCGACCGGCCTGCGGTTGTCGGGGTCGACGAGCGAGTCCTCCCACAACTCGGTGCCCTGGTACACATCGGGGATACCGGGCCCGGCCAGATTCAACAGCTTCTGACCCAGAGCGTCGGAATGGCCGTGCGGAGCGAGCTTCTCGACGAGCATCGACATCGAACGAGCGACGGCACCGTCGAAGATCGCGTCGAGCCAGCCGTGTACCGCGGACTCGAATTCCTCGTCCGGGTCGGTCCACGTGGTGCGAAGGGCAGCCTCGCGAATCGCCTTCTCCGCATAAGCGTGAACGCGTTCACGCAACGAGGAGGTGATCACTCCGTCTGTCGGCCAGACTCCGAACAGGTTCTGCCACAAGAACATTCCGGTGGTGCCGTCGGGGCTCGGGGCCAATTCCTCCCAGTCCGTGATGCATCGGGCCCACAGTTCGGGAGTCTGCGACAGCACACCGATGCGGGCCCGCACGTCCTCGCCGCGCTTGGTGTCGTGAGTCGACAGCGTGGTCATCGCTGCCGGCCAGCGCTTCGCGCGGTCCGCGTTGGTGAGATGGAAGAACTCTGCGCTGCAACCGAATCGGCTCGGATCGCCGCCGACCTCCTGCAACGAGATCAGCCGGTTCGCGCGGTAGAACAAGCAATCCTCGACGCCCTTGGCCGTGACGGCACCGCACACCTGATCGAAGCGCACCGGCGATTCCGCACCGCCGATCAGAGCTGTCGTCAACGCGCCGAGGCCCGCTGCCAGTTCGGGCTGCTCCTCGCCGATGTCCGCGATCACGCCGGGCAGTACGCGGGCGAGCGGCGCGTAGTCGGTCCTGTACACGGGAACGGCCGCGACGACGGCGACGATCGCATCGATGACGGACTCGAGATCGACGGTGGTGCCGGACTCGCGCACGACCGCCCGCGCGAGGCGTCGCACCTCCGGGGACAGATCGCCGCGGGCGACACCGGTCTTGAGGTCGAGTTCCGTCTCGTGCAGCGTCTCGCTGTCGTAGGCGATACCCGATCGAACCTGGGACAACGCGGTGAGTGCGTGCACGCCCTCGGGATCGACGAACACTCCGCCGACCGCGGCCAAGGCGTCGTATCCGGTCGTACCGTCGACTGGGAGCGATTCGTCCAACGGTTCGCCGTCGGCCAGGATCTTCTCGATGACCAGCCATCGGTCCGGGCCGAGAAGTCCGCGTAGTTCGGTGAGATACCCGGCGGGGTCGGCCAGGCCGTCGGGATGGTCGACGCGAAGTCCGTCGATCAGACCGTCCTCGATCCAACTGGCCACCTGACGATGGGAGTCGGTGAAGACGTCGAGGTCTTCCTGCCGGATTCCCGCCAGACCGTTCACCGAGAAGAACCGTCGGTACCCGATCAGCCCGTCGGACCAGCTCACCAGGCGGTACGACTGACGGTCGTGCACGGCCTGAGCGTCGCCGCTGTCGGTGCCGTCGGCGATGGGGAAGCGGTGCTCGTAGAACGCGAGCAGAGGCTGATCCTCGGAGCGGTCGACGGTCAGCTCGCCGACATCGCTCGCGCTACCGAGGACGGGGATGGCGATCTTGCCGTCGACGCCGTTGTCGGCTCCGAAGTCGATGTCGAAGTACGTCGCGTACTCGGAGTCGCGACCACGACGCAGTACGTCCCACCACCATCCGTTCTGCCGCGGATCCTCCACTCCGACGTGGTTGGGCACGATGTCGACGATGATCCCCATGCCCAGTTCGGCGGCGCGAGAATGCAACTGCGTCAACGCTTCTCGGCCGCCCAATGCACCAGAGACCGTCCCGGTGTCGGTGACGTCGTAACCGTGCGTCGACCCGTCCGTTGCCGTCAGGATCGGCGACAGGTAGAGGTGGGTGACCCCGAGGTCGTGCAGGTAGTCGACCACGTCGGAGGCGTCGGCCAGGGTGAAGGCATCGCCCCGCAGTTGTAACCGGTATGTGCTGGTGGGCAGCGGCATGTGTCAGGCAGTCTTTCGTAGAACGAGCAGGGAACGAGCGGTGACTTCCACCGGTGTACCCGCTTCGATCGTTTTCTCACTTGCCCCGGTTCGCGACGCGGTGTTCAGCGCCACCGTCCACTCCTTGGCGTAGTTTCCGTCCGGGGTCACGAACTCGATGGTCTCGTGGTGTGCGTTGAAGCACAACAGGAACGAGTCGTCGATGACGCGCTCGCCGCGCTGGTTCGGTTCCGGGATTCCGTCACCGTTGAGGAACACCGTGAGCGACTTGCCGAATCCACTGTCCCAGTCCTCCGGAGTCATCTCCTCGCCCGCGGGGGTGAGCCAGGCGATGTCTCGGGCCTGTTCGCCCGTTCGAATGGGACGGCCCTCGAAGAACCGTCGACGCCGGAACACCGGGTGGTCGGCGCGCAGCGCAATGGCGTTGCGGGTGAACTCGATCAGTTCGGCGTTCTTCTCGGCCAACGACCAGTCCATCCAGGCCAGTTCGGAGTCCTGGCAGTAGACGTTGTTGTTGCCCTGCTGAGTGCGCGCCATCTCGTCACCGTGGGCGATCATCGGCGTGCCCTGGCTCAGCAGCAACGTCGCCATGATGTTGCGGATCTGGCGGGCACGCAGGTCCAGGATCTCCGGGTCGTCCGTCGGACCCTCCACGCCGCAGTTCCACGAGCGGTTGTGGCTCTCACCGTCGTTGTTGTCCTCGCCGTTGGCATCGTTGTGCTTGTCGTTGTACGACACCAGATCGTTGAGGGTGAACCCATCGTGCGCGATGACGAAGTTGATGCTGGCACCGGGGCGGCGGCCGGTGGCCTCGTACAGATCCGAGGATCCGGTCAGTCTCGACGCGAACTCGCCCAGCGTGGCCGGCTCGCCCCGCCAGTAGTCGCGCACGGTGTCGCGGTACTTGCCGTTCCACTCCGTCCACAGGCCGGGGAAGTTGCCGACCTGGTAGCCGCCTTCGCCCACGTCCCAGGGCTCGGCGATCAGCTTCACCTGGCTGACGACCGGATCCTGTTGCACCAGATCGAAGAACGCGCTCAGACGATCGACGTCGTGCAGTTCGCGAGCCAGCGTGGACGCGAGGTCGAATCGAAATCCGTCCACGTGCATCTCGGTGACCCAGTAGCGCAGTGAGTCCATGATGAGCTGCAGTGTGTGCGGGTGTCGCGCATTGAGGCTGTTGCCGGTGCCGGTGTAGTCCATGTAGTGCTCGAGGTCGCCGTCGACGAGCCGGTAGTACGCGGCGTTGTCGATGCCGCGGAAGCTGATGGTCGGGCCCATGTGGTTGCCCTCGGCGGTGTGGTTGTAGACCACGTCGAGGATGACCTCGATGCCGGCGGCGTGGAACGAACGAACCATGGCCTTGAACTCGGTGACCGCGGCTCCGGGGGACTGCAGCGAGGAGTACTCCGCGTGCGGGGCGAGGAAGCCGAATGTGTTGTAGCCCCAGTAGTTTCGCAATCCCTTGTCCAGCAGTACCTGATCCTGCATGAACTGGTGCACCGGCATCAACTCGATGGCTGTGACACCGAGGTGGTTGAGGTGGTCGATGATCACCGGATGCGCCAGGCCTGCGTAGGTGCCGCGCTCGGCCTCGGGGATGTCGGGATGGTTGATCGTCATGCCCTTGACATGGGCCTCGTAGATCACCGTCTCGTGATACGGGCGTTTGGGGGCGCGATCGGCCTGCCAGTCGAAGAAGGGGTTGATCACGACGGTGGTCATCGTGTGTCCGAGCGAATCGTGCTGGGGGTAATCGTTGTACGGCGCGTCGTCGTGCGCGATGGGAGCTTCCTCGAGGATCTCGTCGTCGGGATCGGCGAGATCGGTGGCGTCTTCGAATGGGGCCTCGGCGTCGAGCGAATCGGCCGTTTCCTCGTCGGTCCGTACCTCGGACTCGGACTCGGGTTCGGGAGTCGGCGAGTCCATGTTGTACGAGAACAGTGATCGGTCGCCGTCGAAGGATCCCTCGAACGCCTTACCGTACGGATCCACGAGCAGCTTGCTCGGGTCACAGCGATGCCCGGCCGCCGGATCCCATGGGCCGTGAACGCGGTAGCCGTAGCGCTGACCCGGAACGACCGTGGGCAGATATGCGTGCCAGACGTAGCCGTCGGATTCCTCGAAACGGATGCGGGTCTCGGTTCCGTCGTCGGCGATCAGGCACAGATCCACGGCCTCCGCGATCTCGGAAAACAGTGCGAAATTGGTTCCTGCTCCGTCGTAGGTCGCGCCGAGCGGATAAGCGGATCCCGGCCATACTGCGATGGCAGGCGTGTCGTCGGAGGCTTCGTGCAGCATGGATCAACCCTACTGTGGCGGGTGGGCCTGGGCTTACCGAGCGCGAGCCGCATGCCCCTGGCCTTGGACCGACTGGATCACGGTCCGGCCCACCAGCCGGTGGCCGATCCGATCTGTCGGCCCAGCTCGGTGGTGAGGGTCCGCACGTAGGTCGCGGTGAGATGGTGTTCGTCACGGTAGATCAGAACGTTCCCCTGCTCGACGCGGCACACGGTGTCCTCACATACCGCATCGGACAGGTCGAGGGCAGTGAACCCGCGCAGCTGGAACGATGACGCCAGGGCGGGGTTGACGGGGTCCAACGCCTCGTCCCTCGGGACACCGCAGGAGGCGGCCGTGCCGCCGTCGGCGAGGCAGTCGATGGCCCGATAGGCGAGCCACGGGGTGTCGCGGATGCCCAGAACCCCGACGCCGTCCGCGGTCAACTGCCGCCACACCGAGGTGTAGTAGGCGGGGGTGTAGTCACCGGGGAACCCCTCTCGAGGTCGGGTGGCAGTGGTGAACACGTAGTCCGGCTTCATGACGGCGATGTCACTGAGCACGGTCTGCGTCCAATCCAGGCAATCCGGGTACTCGTTCGGACCGAGCATCGGCATCGTGTCCGCACTCAGCGGGCATCCCATCTTCAGGAAAGTGACCACCGCGAAGCCGTGTTCGCGTCCCAGCGCGTCGAGGGCCGTGACCCAGTGCTCGGCGTGCGAACTGCCCGCCAGCACGATCGTTCGGGTCGCGTCGACATCGCCGTAGGAGCACGAGATCGCGTCCCGGGTCTCGAAGTCCGCGATGCAGCCCTCGAGGGTGGTGGCCGGCAGGTCCTCGGGGGCGGAGTAGAGGGGCGGGCTCAGGTCGGCAGGGTCCGCGCGAATCCCGTCGGTCAATTCGAGCGCCCCCGGGTGGGTCAGCTCGTCGATCGATTCATCGGCCTGAACGGCGGTGATCGACCGGCTGATGTAGGCGTTCCATCCGATCGAGCTCACGGTGACTGCGATCGCGGCCACCGCTGCGCAGGCGGTGACCGCGATGCGTCCCGGGGTGAAGGTCGACGACTGCGTAGGTCGTTCGACCAGTCGGACGGTGAGGAACGAGAGTGCGACCGAGGCAGCGACGATGCCGAGGCCGCCGAGGACGTCGACCTGCGACCGCCCGGTGGCCGAGAGGTAGAAGATCAACAGCGGCCAGTGCCACAGGTAGAGCGGGAACGCGATGGATCCGAGCCAGGCGAAGAACCGGTTGGAGAGCGTGGCCGCGACGGCGGTCTCGGAGCCTGCGACGATCAACGCGAGGGTCGCCAGTACCGGAACGAGGGCCAGTGGGCCGGGAAAGGCAGCCACACCGTCCACGAGAAAGCCGCACGCGACGATGACCGTCATGCCGATAGCCGCAAGGGCCCCACGTGCGGTCGACCACGTTCGGGTGTCACGGGCCGACGGCTCGGCAGCCGGGTTGCCGCTGCGTGCGGCGAACACGGCGGCGACCGCGGCTCCGAGCATGATCTCCCACAGCCGCGCTCCGGTGTCGTAGTAGTTCCACGCCTGGTGGCGTCGCACACCGTCCGCTGCGTACACGAAGGACAGCACGGCGATGAGTGCGAAGATCACGGCGAAGGTGCGCGGTCGAAGGCTTCGTGGTCCCTCGGGTCGGGCGGCGCGTCGGACCCATGCGAGACCGAAGACGACGGCAATGGCCAGTAGATAGAACTGGAACTGCACGGCCACCGACCACAGGTGTTGAACGGGACTCACCGAGGGGTCGGCCGCCAGGTAGTCGTTGGCCGTCGTCGCCAGCTGCCAGTTCACGAAGTAGAAGACACCGGACACCAGTTGATCGCCCAGCTCGGCCCATCGCGTCCGCGGAAGCAGGAACACCGATGTCACGGCCACCGCGAACAAAGTGATCAGCAACGGCGGCCCGAGTCTGCGCAGTACCCGCGAGATGCGAGTGATCGGGTTCAGGCTGGCGCCGGACTCGGCCGATCTCAGCAGAGATGCGGTGAAGAAGAAACCGGACAGAGTGAGGAACACATCGACGCCCCCCGACACCCGGCCCATCCAGATGTGGAAGACGACGACAAGGGCGATAGCGACCCCGCGGAGGCCGTTGAGATCATTGCGCTGCGGTGGCCGACGCGGTCCGCTCGGCGGAGCTGCGGCCCCCGGAGCCGGAACCACCGGGGCCGAGGTATCGGCGACCGAATCGGTATCGGCGCTGCTCTGGGGTGCGTGCATGGTGGAGAAGTGACTTCCCGGCTGTGTATCGACCACTCGGTCGGGGGTCGCGGACGGTGGCACCCGATTCAGGTGAGATCGGGGATTCAGGGGCAAACAATACGTGTACACGAGGTGAAGTACCCCTTGGAGTCTGCTTTGGGGCGATAGTCCCAGTTCGCGGACGGTTTCGAGCGAACCTCGGCATTGTCGTCTTGCGCATGTATCAGGCGTATGCAAGCATTTGTAGAGCGCGTGCAACTACGCGCGATAGCTCGATAACTGCGTACGCATCTTCCCTTCAGGAGTTCAGACATGCCACTCGGCTTGCTCGCCCTCGCCATCGGGGGGTTCGGAATCGGTCTGACCGAATTCGTCATCATGGGCCTACTGCCCGAAGTCGCGGCCGATTTTGCGGTCACCGAGGCCACCGCCGGTTGGCTCATCACCGGCTATGCGCTGTCCGTCGTCGTCGGGGCCCTGGTCGTGACCGCCGCCGTGACACGGTTTCCTCGCAAGAACGTCCTGCTCGCGCTGATGTGTCTGTTCATCGTCGGCAATCTCGTCTCCGCACTGTCGAGCAGCTACGAGATGATGCTGCTCGGCCGCGTCGTCGCAGCGCTGTGTCACGGAGCGTTCTTCGGCATCGGTGCCGTCGTCGCGGCGAGCCTGGTAGAGCCGGCGAAGAAGGCCGGAGCCATCGCGATGATGTTCGCCGGTCTGACTGCCGCCAACGTCCTGGGAGTTCCGTTCGGGACGTTCCTGGGGCAGAACCACGGTTGGCGCTCGACGTTCTGGGCGATCACGGTGATCGGCGTCGTCGCGCTGATCGGTATCGCCGCCCTCGTTCCTCGCGACACCGGGAGCGGTGAGGTGAGCAATCTGCGTCGAGAGTTGCGTGCGTTCCGGTCGGTGCAGGTATGGCTGTCCATAGCGGTCACGGTGCTCGGGTACGGCGGCATGTTCGGTGCGTTCACGTACATCGCGTTCACACTCACCGACGTCAGCGGCTTCGCGCCGAGTTCGGTGCCGTGGCTACTCGTGCTGTTCGGCGGCGGATTGTTCGTCGGCAACTACCTCGGCGGCAAGGCGGCAGACCGCAACCTAGCCGGCACGCTGACGATTCTGCTCGGTGCACTGACCCTCGTGCTCGTCTTCTTCGCGCTCACCGCGGAGAGTCGCCCGGCAACGATCGCATCCCTCGTGCTCATGGGTGCGTTCGGTTTCGCGACGGTCCCGGGGCTGCAGATGCGGGTGATGTCGTTCGCATCCGACGCCCCGACGATGGCGTCCGGCGCGAACATCGCCGCGTTCAATCTCGGAAACGCGTTGGGCGCGTGGCTCGGCGGTGTCACGATCTCGGCGGGTCTCGGCTACACCTCACCCATCTGGGCCGGGTCCGGTATCACCGCGGTGGCCTTGATGGTTCTGTTGTTCGCGACCGGTCTGCTCCGACGCGCCGACGCGGATCCGCTCACGGGGGCTGGCAGAGTGAGCGCTGCAACCAGTGCTGCGGGATCGTCCACCTGAAGGCCGACGGAGTGGGCATGGCCGTCGACTCGCCATCGCCGCAGTGGTGCGGGCACGGTGACCGTTGTGGCGCAGGACAAGTCGATGTCGACGGTGGTGCCGTCCTGATTCGGTAGGACGAGTCGGTCGCCGTCGAGAGTCGGCGACACGACGCCGTAGCGGCGGTGGATTCGGGCGGAGGCGACGCTCGCTCGGTCCACCGTCGCGACGACCTTCCCGGAAAGTCGCAGAGTGAGCGTCGTCGGCGAGAGAACATGGGGATGGACGCGGGTCAGCGCGACCGACGAGGTGAGCACCACCAGTGACGCCACCGACAGAGCTGCGACCACTGCGCTGATCCACAGCACCGGAATCAGCAGATGCAGAACGACCATCTCGATGACGGTGACGACGCCGAACATCACCGGCATCGCAAGGGTTCCACGCACTGCCGTGAACGTTGCCGAGTCCGCGCCGATCGGGGCATGCCGTCCCCGCGCCCACAGCAGGAGCGCATGCCATCTGCCGACCTGGACCGGGGCGTCGACTGTCATCGCGCAGCACCCGGTCGGCTCGGTTCGGTGGTCTGCAGACGTGCGGTGGCTTCGATGATCACTGCGCGCTGAGCGGGATCGGGCACGATGTCGTCGAGATTCAGCGGTCCGCTCTCGTGGGCCGTGACTCCTGGCTCCGCCGAGACGAAAGCTCGGATATCGAGCACCGACGCCAATTCTGCTGCAAGCGAATCGATATCACCTGCTGCATCGTCGACGTCTCGGCCTTCGAGTGCGCTGAATCTGCGCAGGAGCGCCAGGTACGTCAGCCGGGTCGATGGATCGGCCAGTGTCGCGGTCATCGTCTCGAAGAACGACGCGGGGACGGTACCCGAGATCGCCATCACCTCGAGCAGGTCACGCTCACGGAGCAGCGCTTCTCGGTCGGTGTCGGCAGCGGCATCGATCAACGCGGCCAGTGTGTCCGCCGCATCGCGCGGTAGGGCCGTCATTCGGCGGTGCTCGACGGCGTCGTCGAGCAGGGCCGACAAACGAGCGTGCTTGTGTGCCAACGCTTTCTGCTCCGATTCGATGTGGGCCAGCAGGGCGCGTAGGTCGGCGACCACGTCGCTCTCGTCCGTCGCAGACCGGTCGAGGGCGGCCGCGATCGCACCGAGAGGCATTCCGGCATCGGCGAGCCAGCGGATTCTCATCAGTCGAACCACGTCGTCGATCGTGTACTCGCGATAGCCGTTGGACAGCCGGCGTGGCTCACCGAGCAAGCCGAGACGGTGATAGTGACGCACTGTTCGAGGTGTCGTTCCGGCGGCATCGGCCAGGGATCCGATTCTCATGTGCTCAGTGTGAACCGTGACGCTACGTCAAGGTCAAGATCGTGCGCACCCTGCTTGCGAGCGGCCCGGTACGACACACCGAGTATTCTCGGTGGTCTGTGCGATTCGACGTGATTCGCACTGTTCGAGGAAGAGACCCGGCTGAAGATAGTCGACACCGATCGTTGGTATCGGGAGATGTTCGAGGCCAGCACGGTCGGATTGGCGCTCGCCGACGAGAACGGACTGTTGGTTCTCGCGAACGAGGCGTACGCGGCCATCGTCGGTTGTCCGCGCCATTTGTTGGCCGGCCGGTCCTCTCGCGAATTCACCCATCCCGACGATCTGGCCCAGCACGCCGCCATGGAACAGATCATGGCCGACGCCAAGGCGCGTGGGGAAGCGGTCCACCTCGAAAAGCGCTACCTGCATGCCGACGGCACGGTCCGGTGGGGGTGGATCTCGGCCAGTGAGGTTCCCGGCCCCGGGGGTCTTCGGTGGACGATGGCCGTCGTGCACGACACCACCGATCGTCGGCGCATCGAGGACGACCTCCGCCAGGCCGCGCAGACCGATGCCCTCACCGGATTGCTCAACCGGCGTGGATGGCGCGATCGGTTGCATCAGTTGACGACACCGCGTGGTGCCGATGTGGCGTTAGCTCTGGCGATGGTCGACTTCGACCGGTTCAAGTCGTACAACGACAAATTCGGGCACGGACGCGGAGATCGGCTGTTGATTCAGTTCTCTGCTGCTGCCGAGGACCTGCTCGGCGGCCGCGCCTCCATCGCGAGGTGGGGCGGCGAGGAGTTCGCTCTCGCGATGCCCGGTGCGGGTTCGACGACCATGTCGGCTGTGCTGGCCGAGTTGTCGGCGGTCGTGCCCGACGAACAGACCTTCTCTGCCGGCTACACGACATTGCGCGTGGGGGAGTCCGTGGACGATTGCTTCGACCGCGCGGACATGTTGCTCTATCGAGCCAAACGAGACGGTGGTGCGCGTTCGTACGGCGACGCAGACGCCATCCCGACGTAGTGACCGTCAGCTCTGCAGGCGACCGAATCCGACGACTCCGGAATCGGACGCGTAGTGCAGTGTGTGCACCCTGATCCTGCCGGCTTCGTTGCCGCCGACGGTGATGGCCTCGTCGCCCTCGACCGCCACGATCACGTTGGTGTGCTGGCCGGCCCAGCTGGTGTTGTCGTAGAGCACCACATCGCCCACCGATGGCGTGTAGTCGCCGACGGCCTCGAATCGTCCCTGCGCCTGGTAGTACTCCTGCAGGGTGTAGACGCCGGGAATGCGCCACGAACCCGAATGGGGGTTCGACAACGGCAGGCCCGCCTCTTTCATGATCCAGCTGACGAAGTCGGCACACCAAGCCTCGTCGATTCCTTCGGCGTAGAACGTTCCCGGCCGCTGCAGCTCGTGTTCGGTGCGCAGGAGTTCGACCACCCGGGCCTGATCGGTGGTCAGCTCGCCGGCGTTCACCGCGGGAAATGCTTCGGTATCCCACGGGAGGTACCGGCTCGGTGCCAGCCACAGAACGCCGACCACTGCGACCACGACGACGGCCGTGCAGGCTGCCACCCACAGCGGCCACCGTCGTCGGGTTCGCGAGGTGGTGTCGATGCTCATGCGACCACGGTAGCGCGACCTGGCACACCGCTCGGCACAATGACCGTGTGACCACTTCCGAGAATCAGTCGCCCGTTGCCGTTCCGAAGCCCGTCGTGGACGCCGCCCGACGGGCATCGCGGATCACGGTGCTCACCGGCGCAGGCATGTCTGCCGAGTCGGGGATCGCAACGTTTCGGGACGCCCGGAGTGGGTTGTGGAAGGACTTCGACCCCAAGGATCTCGCCAGCCCCGAGGGGTGGCTGGCCGACAGCGATCTGGTGTGGGGCTGGTATCGATGGCGAGCCGAATTGGTCCGACGCTCCCAGCCCAACGCCGGCCATGTGGCACTCGCGCAGTGGCAGCAGCGGGCGCACGTCGACATTGCCACCCAGAATGTCGACGATCTCCACGAGAGGGCCGGGGCCACGGTTCTCTCGCACGTGCACGGGTCTCTGTTCGAGCCGTACTGCAGCGACTGTGGAGCGCGAGCGCAGTTCGACGATGCCGACGACGCTCCGGCGGAGGCAGACCAGCGGGTTCCACCGCCGGAGTGTCCGCTGTGCGGTGGGTTGATCAGGCCGGGAGCGGTGTGGTTCGGCGAATCACTGCCCGAGGCCGCGTGGGAGGCGGCCGAGGACGCGGTTCGCACGGCCGACCTCGTGCTCGTCGTCGGCACATCGGGAGTGGTGTACCCGTTCGCCGGGCTGCCTGCGATCGCCCGCAGCGCCGGAGCAACGGTGGTGGAGATCAACCCGGTCGAGACCGAGGTCTCGGACATGGCCGATCACCGGTGGCGCACCACGGCTGCGGTCGGGCTGCCTGCATTGGTTGCGCAACTGTGAATCTGGTTTTCGCCCGCCGCATCGCATAGTGGTGGACCTGTCATCACGGCCGCAGCCGCCGAACCAGGAGCAGTGACAGCCCACCGAGCAGGGCAGCGATCACCAGGGTCAGGGCCGTCTCGGTCGCCTGGAATCGCCAGAACAGCCGATCCTCGTGGTACTTCGTCTCGAAAGCCTCGGCACCCTGTTCGCGGAAGCAGTCAAGGTGTAGTGCCTTGATCCGCTCGAGTAGCCCGTTCGAGTATTCCTCGTACTCGGCGACCGTCTCGAATTCGCTCATGTCTCGACGGTTCTCGAGTTGGGCGCATTGCTGCCAGTCGATCGCCACGGGTTGTCCATTCGAATCGACATAGTCGGACGAAAAAACCCAACGCGCATAGAAAAGATCACTCGAGTCGAGTGGCAGAGAGAAGTCGGGGGTACCGCCGCCGTACATCTCGTTGCTCTTTTGTTCCAGGGTCAGCTCTTCGACGGACGCAGCCGCGTAATGCTGCCTGATCTGCGTGGGAAATACCGCGATCAGCAGCGAGGTGGCGATTACGGTCCCTACCATCGCTGCCACTGTGTTTCGGAGTGTGAGAGCGAATGCCGCGCCAAGCATCAGTCCGACGGCGGTGTACCCACCTGCGACGAACCCGGTTGCACCGAAGACCGGAAACTCGAGGCGCGAATCGTATCCGCCGAACGAGACGGCGAACTCATCAGGCACGGTCTGGTACTTGGCCCAGTACAACGAGCACCCGAGCACGATCATGGAGAGGACCGTGGGCAAGAACACCACGGCGACACGCGTCATGTACCACTGCCGTCGACTGACCGACTGGGTCAATCCGAGGACGTGTGTTCGACGTTCGAGGTCACGGGAGAATACCGTTGCTCCGACGAAGGCACCCAGCACCACCGGTAGAACGACGGTCAGCAGAATCGCAACAGTCTGTGCGGTTTCCGCCCTGCACTCCGTGGCGTCGAACGACAAGCATCCAGTCAGGGAAGCCGTGGGAAAAACGCCGCCTTCGAGGAGTGTGATCGCAATCGTGATGGCCGCCAACATTAGTGGGCTCAGCACTCCGAACAGAATCGTTGTGCGGAACTGTCTCCACGTCACCCAGATCATGCCGCCACCGCCGCTCCGAGGTGGGCGAGCACGACGTCGTCCACGGTGGCCTCTTCGACAGTCCAGCCCGGTGGCGCTGTCTCCGGCCGGGTGCCGTGGACGACGAACACTGCTGCGCTGGAACCGGATACGTCGGACACGATGGTTCCGTCGTCGACGGTGGGTTCGGCATCGGTGCTACCGACCAGCAGGTAGTGCTCGGCCGTGATGGCGTCCAGTTCGCCGTCGAGTCGAATTTTGCCGTCGCGCAACAGCAGTAGTCGATCGGCGACGTCGACCAGCTCCGACAGCACGTGCGAGGACAGGACGATGGTCGTTCCGTTCTCGGCCGCGTCGCGCATCAGTGTTCGGGCCACGGCGCGTCGAGCAACGGGGTCGAGGTCGGCGAGAGGCTCGTCGAGCAGAAGTACTTCCGGTCGTCGTCCCAATGCCAGCGCGAGGGCGACGCGGGTGCGGTGACCCGGGGAGAGTGATTTCACTCGCGCCGAGACCGAGATTCCCGCTGCATCGACGAGCTCGGCGGCGTAGGCATCGTCCCAGTGTGCGTTGGTGTTTCGACCGAACCGCAGCATCTCCTCGACGGTGAAGTGGGGGTACAGGGGCTTGTGCTGGGCCAGATAGGACAGGCCGGAAGCGATCCCGCCCTGGCCCACCAGTTCACCGAGCACTCGGACGGTTCCGGCGTCCGGTGCGAGCAGTCCGACGGCCAACGACATCAGAGTCGACTTGCCTGCACCGTTGGACCCGACCAATGCTGTGACGCTTCCTCTTTCGACGGCGAACGAGCATCGGTCGAGCACGGTCTTGCGTCGGAACGACTTGACCACCTCGTCCATGGTGAGAACCGCGTCGGTCATGATTCGTCTCTTTCGGGTCGGTCGAATTGTGTGTCGAGGGCTGCGGTGACGATGGCCTCGAGGTCCGGTCTGTCCAGTCCCGCTGCAAGGCAATGGCGAATCCAGCGGCCGAGTTCGGCCTCGAGTGCCGATCGTTCGGCCATACCGGGTTTCGCGAGGGAGGCGACGACGAAGGTTCCCGAGCCGGTCCGTGGTTCGACCAGGCCTTCTCGTTCGAGTTCGCGGTAGGCCTTGAGCACGGTGTTCGGGTTGATGGCCAGTGCCGTGACCACGTCCTTCGCCGTCGGAAGCTTGTCGCCGACGGCGAGTGATCCGAGGCGCAGGGCCTGTTTCGTCTGCAGTATCAGTTGGACATAGGTGGGGATGCCGGACTGACGATCGATGCGGTACGCGATCATCAAGACCCTTTCACTAGTTGATTAGTGGAAGACGGTAATGCGAACCCCTCGGTTTGTCCAGGGTTCGCGGTCAGTCGGTGGTCAATGCCTCGACCAGAGCGTTCATTGCCGATGCGGCACTGTCGGTTTCACTGGGTCCCAGAGCGGCGAGGCCGGCGATGAGTGCTGGTGTCTCGTGGGCGGTCAACCGCACCGGACGGGGCGCGGCGACACTTGCAATGCCTATCAGGTGGTGACGCTGGACGACGGTACCCGCCGGATCGCGGTCACGACGCCGCTCGATGCCTGGAGCTGGGCGGAGCCGCACTCGGTACTGTGGGTGGGAACGGTTTTTCTTTCTCAGGTAGGGATATCAGATGGCTTTGGGCTCCGACCGATTCTGGCGTGTACTCGGCCGCTCCGCGCAGAAGGCGCAGAGCACCTCGCGTCGACGCGTCGACCGAGCCCAGGAGCACGCGGAGTGGGCGGCGGCCCTGAGCGAGAGCGAGTTGGCGACCGAGGCGACCGCGCTCCGTGTCGACAGTGCCGACCGTCTCGACGTTCCGCGGTATCTGGCGTTGACGCGCGAGGCGAGCGAGCGTGCCCTCGAGCTTCGGCCCTTCGATGTGCAACTGCACGGTGCCGTGCGATTGCTCGCCGGCGACGTGGTGGAAATGGCAACCGGCGAGGGCAAGACGTTGGCCGGTGCCGTCGCTGCCGTCGGATACGTGTTGTCCGGGCGGTCGGTGCACGTCATCTCCGTCAACGACTTTCTCGCCCAACGTGACGCGCATTGGATGCAGCCGCTGTTCGAGTCCCTCGGCATCACCGTCGGTTCCATCGGCGAGTCCTCGACTGCGCAGGAGCGGCGCACCGCCTATGCCTGCGACATCACCTACGCCTCGGTCAACGAGATCGGTTTCGATGTTCTGCGTGATCATCTGGTGAACGACCGAGACGATCTGGTTGCGCCCGTGCCGGACGTTGCCCTGATCGACGAGGCCGATTCCGTGCTGGTCGACGAGGCGCTCGTTCCACTTGTGTTGGCCGGTTCGGTCTCCGGAGACGTCTCGACGTCGACGGTCATGGATGCAGTGCGGTTGTTGGACAAGGGTGTTGATTTCGACACCGATGCCGAAGGACGCAACGTGTTCCTCACCGACGAGGGCGCGCTGCGGATGGAGAAGGAACTGGGCGGAATCGACCTGTACTCCGAGCACCACGTCGGGACGACGTTGGTGGCGGTCAACGTGGCACTGCACGCCCAGGTGCTGGTCCAGCGCGACGTCGATTACATCGTCCGTGACGGACGGGTGCAGCTGATCAACGCCTCGCGTGGCCGAGTGGCCGAACTGCAGCGCTGGCCGGACGGGTTGCAGGCGGCGGTCGAGATCAAGGAAGGCCTCGCTCCCACCGAGACCGGGGAAATTCTCGACACGATCACCGTGCAGGCGTTGATCAATCGATACGCCTCGGTGTGCGGCATGACCGGCACGGCCATGGCGGCGGGGGAGCAGCTTCGCACGTTCTACGGCCTCGGGGTCTCGGTCATCGCGCCCAATGTGCCGACCGTGCGCGTCGACGAAGACGACCGTGTGTACGACACGATCGAGCACAAGAACGCCGCAATTGCGCTGCAGGTGAAGGACATTCACGAGACCGGTCAGCCGATTCTCATAGGCACCCACGATGTCGCCGAGTCCGAGGCGCTTGCCGAGACGCTCACTGCGGCGGGCGTGGAGGTGGTGGTGCTCAATGCCAAGAACGACGCCGAGGAGGCGGCCGTCATCGCGGCGGCGGGCGTACACGGCGCGGTGACGGTATCGACGCAGATCGCCGGACGCGGAACCGACATCAAGCTCGGTGGTCCCGACGGTGCCGATCGTGAACGGATTGCCGAGCTCGGCGGACTGTTCGTTCTCGGCACCGGTCGTCACACCACGGAGAGACTCGACAATCAGCTCCGAGGACGCGCAGGTAGGCAGGGAGATCCAGGCCGGTCGCTGTTCTTCGGCAGTTGGGAGGACGACGTCGTCAAGAACAACATCGGCGACAAGGATGCACCGAAGGGCATCGACGAGAATGGAATGTTCACCTCGTCTGCTGCGGCCGACCGCGTCGATCATGCGCAACGCATCGCCGAGGGGCAGATGCTCGAAATCCATTCGCGCACGTGGCGTTACAACCAGCTGACGGCTCAGCACCGTGAGATCCTCGATCGCCGCCGGGCCACGTTGCTCGACTCGGACGAGGCATTGACGCTGCTCGAGCAGCACGCACCGACGCGCTCGAAGGAGTTGCGCGAGACCGTGTCCGAGGAGACTCTGATCGAGGTCGCCCGCCAGATCGTCCTGTACCACCTGGATCGGTCGTGGTCGGACTACCTGGCGCACCTCGCCGACGTGCGCGAGAGCATTCACCTGCGTGCACTGGGCCGAGAGAACCCGCTGGACGAGTACCACCGGATCGCTGTCGAGGCGTTCAAGACGGTGTCCTCGAAGGCGATGGATCTCTCGCACGCGACGTTCGAGTCGGCCGAGATCAATTCGGACGGAATCGATCTGGACGAAGCCGGCTTGCGTCGACCGACGTCGACCTGGACGTACATGGTGCACGACAACCCGTTCGCGTCCCGCGGAAATACCGGTGCGGCCGGTCTGGGGCCGATCTTCGGTGGCTGACGCGCGGCGCGCGGTGGTCGCACTCGCGTTCGGAGCGAGCGTGGTGGCGTCGGGGTGTGCCGACTCGTACGGCGAATTCCCGGCCGGCAAGACGTATTCGTCGGTCGACGCACCCGACTCCTACACGCCGGTCGCGGGAACGACGGTCGGCCTCGAATTCGTCGACGATCGAATTTCGGCCGAGGCGGGATGCAACAGGTTGTTCGGCACCGTGGACACCTCGCAGGGCAGGATCACCATCGACTCTCTCGGGTCGACGCGGATGGCCTGCCCCGAGGCGCTGATGGAGCAGGACCGGTGGCTGTCGGCGTTCCTGACCTCCACTCCACGGTGGTCTCGAGACGACGGCAGAATGACCCTGGACAACGGGAGCGAGCGCATCGTCTTCGCGGAACTCTGATCGATCAGCGGCGGATGCGGTCCGCCGCGGTGTGGCGCACTCCGTCGAGGAAGAGCTTCAGTCCGAAATCGAATCTGCTCGTCGGGTCGGGATTTTCGAACAGCGGCGACGCGTCGGGCGTGAGGGCTCCGACGGAATCCATCTGGAGCCGCGCCTGCTCGTCCACGGTCTGCCCGAGGATGTAATAGAGCAACGTATCGGCGGTGAGTTCTGCGTCGCGGCGCGGCAGGCCCGCTCGAATGCACACGGCGGCAATACGTTCGCGAATGTGGTTGGTGGTCAGTCTCGACGCATAGGTCGCGGCCACCAATTCGGCACCGTCGCGTCGGGAGAGAAGGGCGTCGCGCAAACGGTGCGCGATCTGCGCGATCTGTGCATCCCACGAATCCTCGGTGGGCGGTGCGTCGGCACCCGAGAGCAGGTGGTCGGCGATGGCACCGAGCAGCGTTTGTTTGTTGGGGAAGTGCCAGTACAGCGCGCCCGGCTGGACGTGCAGGGACGTCGCCAGGCGTCGCATCGTCAGGTCTGCCAGGCCGTACTCGTCGAGAATGGCGATCGCGCCGTCCAGGACGTCCTGCCTGTTCAGTTGCACGTACTTCCCCCAGTCGTTCGACGCCTCGTCGCTTTGACAGTAGCCGAGCGCGGTGCCTAACGTGAACACCGTTCAACTTGAACGGTGTTCAATGACGACGCCGTTCGACGACGAGGGGACCCGGAATGGACATTCTGCACACGGCGCGTACACAGGTGCTCGGCGACGGCATCGCGCTCGATCGATCTCAGGTTCTCGAGGTTCTCGAGCTCGGTGACGACCGTCTCGAGGAGACGATGCTGTTGGCCCACGAGGTGCGAATGAAGTGGTGCGGGCCCGAGGTCGAAGTGGAAGGAATCGTCAGCCTCAAGACCGGCGGGTGTCCCGAGGACTGTCACTTCTGTTCGCAGTCCGGGCTTTTCGCCTCCCCGGTTCGTGCTGCGTGGCTCGATATCCCGTCGCTGGTGGAAGCCGCCAAGCAGACCGCGAAGACCGGAGCGACGGAATTCTGCATCGTCGCCGCGGTACGCGGACCGGACGACCGACTGCTCGCGCAGGTAGCCGCCGGTATCGAAGCCATCCGGAACGAGGTCGAGATCGATATCGCCTGCTCGTTGGGCATGCTCGATCAGGATCAGGTCGATCGGCTCGCGGCGATGGGTGTGCATCGCTACAACCACAATCTCGAGACCTCTCGCTCGTACTTTCCGAACGTGGTGACCACCCATACCTGGGAGGAGCGGTGGAACACCCTGCGGATGGTGCGCGAGGCGGGCATGGAGGTGTGCTGCGGCGGAATTCTCGGCATGGGGGAGACACTCGAGCAGCGGGCCGAGTTCGCAGCCGATCTCAGCGCACTCGAACCCGACGAGGTGCCGCTGAACTTCCTCAACCCCAGACCTGGAACCCCGTTCGGAGACCTCGATGTGATGCCGGCATCCGATGCTCTGCGCGTCGTCGCCGCGTTTCGTCTCGCTCTGCCGCGCACGATTCTGAGATTCGCCGGCGGCCGCGAGATCACCCTCGGTGATCTGGGTGCGAAGCAGGGAATTCTGGGCGGCATCAATGCGGTCATCGTCGGCAACTACCTGACGACGCTCGGTCGTCCGGCAGAACAGGATCTCGATCTTCTCGGTGAGCTGCAGATGCCGATCAAAGCGCTCAACTCGACCATCTGATGCGCGTATTAGGGTGGGTCGAATGACGAGCGAGACCCACTACGACCCGCACACCGGTCGGCCTGTCGAAGCCGGAGCCGAGGTGGGCGCGGATTCGTTGTCGGTCGCCGTCCGGCTCGGGTTGGAGCCGCCGCGGTTCTGCGCCGAATGCGGCCGCCGCATGGTGGTGCAGATCGTTCCCGACGGGTGGACGTCGCTGTGCTCGCGTCACGGCCTCGTCGATTCGGCTGCGACGGGTAGGCGCTAGGTGGTCACGTCGGAAGATCTCGGAGTACCGCGAAGCACTACCGTTCGCGTGCTGTCCGTGGTTGTCGGAATCTCGGTGGCGGTGTCGGCCCTGGGCGGGATGCTGTGGGGATTGTTGGCACCCGCGCAGCAGCTGCTCGTGGTGGCGCAGGACCGCGGGGCGGCCCTGACCGGGGAGAGTCTGCACCGCTTCGACGGCCTCGCACTGTTCTCGTTCGTGTCCTTGGCCCTTGGTCTCGTTCTGCCGATCGGGTGGTGGCTGTGGAGATCGGAGCGAGGTCCGCGGCTCTTCGGTGCCGTCTTCGTCGGCGCTCTCGCCGGCTCGGTCGCTGCGATCCTGGTGGGCAACGGAATCGCTGCTCTTCGGTTTCCGAAGGCCACCGACCCTGCAGTCGGGTCGATCGTCACTGTTGCGCCGAGTATCGACACTCCGCTGGTGCTGATCGTTCAGGCGCTGACGGCATCGCTGGTGATCCTGCTGCTGGCGGCGATGAATCCCAACGACGATCTGCAACACCCCGATCCCGAACCGGACGACGTCGATGTCGAGTTCTGCCCGCCGCCGCCGCCGTCGTTCGACTCGAACCGGGCCGACTGATCGCAGCCGGTCACGTCTGCGGCGGCCGCAATGCGGCGAACTCGTCGGTGACTCGAATGCTGTTGTCGGCAAAGCGAAACAGTGCAGGCGGTCGGCCACCGGACTTGCCCGACGGCGCGCGCCGTCCGGTGGGTTCGATGACACCACGCCGGCTCAGTACGCGCTGCAGGTTGGTGGCATCGACCTGATATCCGAGCGCGGCACCGTAGATCTCGCGCAACGACGAAATCGCGAAATCGACCGGTGCGAGCGCGAATCCGATGTTGGTGTACGAGAGTTTCGCGACCAGTCGATGTCTCGCGTGCGCGACGACGGTTCCGTGATCGAACGACATATCGGGCAAAGCCGAGACCGGGTGCCACATCGTGTCCGCAGGCAGTGTCGGTTCTGTCGAGATCGGCACCAGGCCGAGGAAGGTCGACGCGATCCGGCGGTCGCCGGGTACGCGTTCGGGTTCGCTGAAGACGGACAGCTGCTCGAGGTGCGCCACCGAGCGCACGTCGACCTTCTCGGCAAGCTGACGGCGAGCGGACGCGGCGAGATTCTCGTCGTCGCGCAGGGTGCCACCGGGTAGCGACCAGGTGCCGGCCTCGGGATCGAGAGCGCGCTGCCACAGCAGCACCGCCAGTTCCGGGGCGTCGGGGTCGGAAAAGGCTCGAACTTGGAACACCGCAATGAGCACTTCGTGGACGGTGCTACGATGAATCATGTTTTCGATCATAGGTCGAAAACTCCCTCGGAGGAAATTCGGTCACCGACGACCGGATGATCGGTGAAGGAGAACCGTCATGACCAGCAGCGCTACCCGGGTGAACATCCTGGACTCGGCATTCGCCGGAGTTCGCGACATCGTCGACGGAGCCGGTGGCTACGGGGGAGTCGAGGCAACTCCGGAATGGGCCGCCGAGGTCCGACGGCTCGCCGATCTGCGCGGTGCGACGCTGCTCGCACACAACTACCAGCTGCCTGCGATCCAGGATGTCGCCGATCATGTCGGCGACTCCCTCGCGCTCTCGCGGATGGCAGCCGAGGTATCCGAGGACACCATCGTGTTCTGCGGAGTGCACTTCATGGCCGAGACCGCGAAGATCCTGAGCCCGCAGAAGACAATCCTCATCCCGGACCAGCGCGCCGGCTGCTCCCTCGCAGATTCCATCACCGCAGAGCAACTCCGCGAATGGAAGGCAGATTTCCCGGAGGCCGTGGTCGTCTCGTACGTCAACACCACCGCCGAGATCAAAGCGCTCACCGATATCTGCTGCACCTCGTCGAACGCCGTCGAGGTGGTCGAGTCGATCGATCCGGGCCGCGACATCCTGTTCCTGCCCGATCAGTTCCTCGGCGCGCACGTCAAGCGCGTCACCGGGCGAGAGAACCTGCACATCTGGGCCGGAGAATGCCACGTGCACGCCGGTATCAACGGCGACGAGTTGGCCGAGAAGTCTCGCACCCACCCCGACGCAGAGCTCTACGTGCACCCCGAATGCGGCTGCGCCACATCGGCTCTGTACCTCGCAGGCGAAGGATTCGTGCCGGCGGACAAGGTCAAGATCCTCTCCACCGGCGGCATGCTCGACGCTGCCCGCACCACCGGGTCCAAGCAGGTTCTGGTCGCCACCGAGATCGGCATGCTGCATCAGCTGCGGATGGCAGCACCCGACGTCGACTTCCTCGCCGTCAACGACCGCGCGTCGTGCGGCTACATGAAAATGATCACCCCCGCGGCCCTACTGCGCTGCCTCGTCGAGGGCCGCGACGAGGTGCACGTCGACCTCGAGACCGCACACATCGCGAGCAAGTCGGTGCAGCGAATGATCGAGATCGGCACCCCGGGCGGCGGCGAGTGAATCCATCGGTCGCGTGGGAAACCGCGGCCGATCTGGTCGTCGTCGGCGGTGGAATTGCCGGACTCACCGCGGCTCGCACGGCGGCGGCCCGCGGCCTGCGGGTGGTGACCGTCAGCAAGGGGCAGTCCACCGACACGGCGACGCAGTACGCCCAGGGTGGGATCGCAGTCGTCGGTCCCGAACTCGAGGATTCGACCGAATCGCATGTGGCCGACACCTGCGTTGCCGGGGCCGGTTTGTGCGACGAGGAGGCGGTGCGATCCATCGTCGCCGGCGGACGCGCGGCGATCACCTCCCTCGAAGCTGCGGGCGCACAGTTCGACCTGGCAGCAGACGGCGCGGTAGCGCGCACCCGCGAGGGCGGCCACAGCGTTTCTCGTATCGTTCACGCCGGGGGAGACGCCACCGGGGCCGAGGTGCAACGCACACTGGACGCGTCCGTGCCCACGGTGCAGTTCGACACGACCGCGCTGCGGGTGCTGACCACCGACGGCGAGGTTGTCGGTCTACTCGTGCGCGGGCCTCGCGGCGTCGGCGTCGTTCATTGCCCGACGGTACTGCTCGCCACCGGCGGACTGGGGCAACTCTTCTCGTGCAGCACCAACCCACCCGGCGCGACGGCCGACGGCATTGCGCTCGCGCTCGATGCCGGTGCCCGGATCGCGGATCTGGAATTCGTGCAGTTCCATCCGACGGTGCTGTTCGCCGCAGGGTCCACCGGACGCCGCCCGTTGATCAGCGAGGCAGTGCGAGGAGAGGGAGCTCGGCTGGTCGATGTCACCGGACGGGCCTTCATGGCGGGAGTGCACCCGCTCGGTGACCTCGCGCCACGCGATGTGGTGTCCCGCGCCATCGCCGAACTGCTGCACGAGCGCGGTGACGACCACGTACTGCTGGACGCCCGCCGCGTGGAGCACTTCCACGAGCGATTCCCGACCGTGACCGCCTCGTGCCTTGGCGCCGGCATCGACCCGGCGACGGACCTGATTCCGGTAGCACCTGCAGCGCACTATTCGTGCGGGGGCGTGGCGACGGATACATCCGGACGCACCTCGGTTCCCGGCTTGCTCGCCGCGGGCGAAGTGGCGCGCACCGGCTTGCACGGAGCCAACAGGTTGGCGTCGAACAGTCTGCTCGAGGGCCTTGTCGTCGGTGAGCGTGCGGCCTACGTGGCTGCCGAACGGGTCGGCCGACGAGGCAGCATTTCGGATGTCGCATTGCCCACGTATCGCCGTATCGACCGCGAGGTGCTGCAGCGCACCATGACCGCCGAGGTCGGCGTCGTACGAGATGCAACGGGTCTTGCTGCAGCGCAACGCATTCTGGCGCACGGCGTGGTGTCGGAGCCGCCCGTGGATGCGCGCGCAGTCGAGGATGCAGCGTTGACCGCTGCGGCGGAGGTGATCGTGCTGGCCGCCTCCGAGCGTCGCGAGAGCAGAGGGTGCCATACCCGACGCGATGTCCCGGAGAACGATCCGGCGCAACGCCGCAGTCTGTTCGTAGAACGAGATCAGGACGGGCGGTTGACGATAGTGAACGACGATGTGATGACGGGAGCGCACTGACATGACCGACACCCCGAACGAGGTCAACCCGGGCGTCGATCGCGACGAGGTACTCGCACTGATCCGTACCGCGCTCGACGAGGACCTGCGGTACGGACCCGACATCACCACGCTGGCCACGGTTCCCGAGAACGCCGTCGCCACGGCATCGGTGGTCTCCCGCCACTTCGGCACGATCGCCGGGATCGACGTCGGTCTCCTGGTTCTCGACGAGGTGATCGGAGCCGACGGATACTCCGTCGTGCACCGCATCGAGGACGGATCCGAGGTCGAACCGGGACAGGCCGTTCTCACGGTCGAGGCCCCGACTCGGGGTTTGCTCACTGCCGAACGCACGATGCTCAACATCGTCTGTCACCTCTCGGGGATCGCCACCGCGACGGCCGGCTGGGTCGCCGAGGTCGCCGACACCGAGTGCAAGATCCGGGACAGTCGAAAGACGTTGCCGGGACTGCGTTCACTGCAGAAGTACGCCGTTCGCGCCGGCGGCGGCGTCAATCATCGAATGGGTCTGGGAGATGCCGCGCTCATCAAGGACAATCACGTGGCGGCAGCCGGTTCGGTCGTCGCTGCCCTGAACGCGGTGCGCGCTGCGGCTCCCGACATCGCGTGCGAGGTCGAGGTCGACAGCCTCGAGCAACTCGACCAGGTGCTGGCGGAGAACGTCGAACTGGTTCTGCTGGACAACTTCGCGTTGTGGCAGACGCAGATGGCGGTGCAACGCCGCGACACCCACGCGCCGCAGACGAAGCTGGAATCCTCGGGTGGCCTGACCGTCGACGTGGCTCGGGACTATGCGCGTACGGGGGTCGACTTCCTCGCGGTGGGCGGTCTGACACACTCGGTGACAGTGCTCGATCTCGGCCTGGACATGTAGTCGAGCCTCGCAATGTGAGGAATTCTTTCGAAGATGGAAGTTCAGAGTGTCCGCCTCGACAGTTGGATCTGGGCGGTCCGGTTGTTCAAGACGCGGTCTGCGGCGGCCGCTGCCTGCCGCGGTGGACACGTCCGCGTCAACGGAACTCCCGCAAAACCCGGGCATCGCATCGGTCCCGACGACGAGATCAGGCTGCGGTCCGACGGAGTGGAGAAGATCGTCGTCGTGGTGCGGGCCATCACCAAACGCGTCGGCGCAGCGGTCGTTCCCGAGTGCTTGATCGATCGCAGTCCGCCGCCGCCCCCGAAAGAAGTTCTGGCGTCCGTACCGAGACGTGATCGAGGGGCGGGTAGACCGACCAAGCGCGATCGTCGTGAAATCGACCGACTGCGGGGCCTGGGCCTCTAGTGCTCCCGGCTCCTTTCAGTTACCCATTCGGTTCCTGGCCATCGACGCTTCCCTTGCCATCGCCGCACCGCTTCTGTTGATGTCGGGGGACTCGGAACAGCTGTTCTGATTCACAAGCGAAAGCGTCACCCGGTTCGCTGAATCATTCCGACGCGGGTGTAGGCAGCGCTGTGCCCTGACACTGGTGTAGGTCGTCAGGCGGGTTGTCGTGGTTGTTCGCAGCCGGCATCTCCGAGGTTGTCGGGTGGGTACAGCACTTCTTCGGGGTGGTGTGCGTGATTGATCAGCCCACGCCTGCGTGGGTCCATTCCGGTTGGTGGGTGCCAGAGGGTGCGTCCCGGGTAGCGATGTCCTGCTGTGGTTTTGGTGGTGGCCCATTTGCCGGGTCCGGTGCCGACGAGTGCGTGGTGCATGTCGCAGCCGAAGGTGAGGGAGTCGATGTCGGTGTTTCCGCCGTCGGTCCAGTCGGTGACGTGGTGGGCTTGGCACCAGGTTGCGGGGCGGGTGCAGGAGGGGAAGCTGCAGCCGCGGTCTCGGGCGATGAGCACGATGCGTTGGTCGGCGGAGGCGATGCGTTTGGATCGGCCGAGGTAGAGGGCTCTGCCGTGGTCGTCGAAGATGGTCAGGTAGTGGTGGGCGTGGGAGGCCATGCGGATGGCGTCGCGGATCGACACCCGTGATCCGGCGGCGGTCATGGCGTATCCGCAGCCGGCTTCGAGATCTTTGAGGGTCATGGTGACGATGGCGGTGACGGGAAGTCCGCGGTGGGTGCCGAGGGTCCCGGACGCGAGGGTGTGGCGGAGCGCCATTTTCAGGGCGTCGTGGTGGCGTTCGCGTTGGGTGCGCGTATCCCGCGCGGCAGCAGCATCCGGCACCGCAGTATCCCGCACGGTGCCGTCTGGTGCTGCACTGTCCGGTGCATCGTCGGTGTCGTCGGTGTCGGTTGCGTCGGAGTCGTCGGAACGACCTGACACTGTGCCGCAACCACAGTCGCCACAGTTGCTCTCATCGCCGCAGTTGCTTTCATCGCCGCAAGTGCCTTCATCGGAGCAGTTGTCATCACAGCCGCACTCACCGTCACTGCAGTCGCCGTCGCCGCCACAGTTGTTGCTGTGCCACAGTCCGGCATCACTGGACCCGGCATCGCTAACGGTGGGCTCGGGCTCGGGCTCTGCGGCGCTGCCGCTCCCGCGACTCCTGCTCCCGCCCTTTTCGTCGCTGCCGCTGCTGGTCTTGTCGCTGGCCTGGTCGCTGTCGGTCGCGTCGTGCACGACCGAGGTCGGGTCGGCCGGATTGTTCACTCCCGGCTTCGCGGCTTTGGAGAACAACGCTTCGAGGTAGGCCCGCAACTCGGGGTCGACGCAGAAGTTGCCCTCCGACATCCCGTCGGCACCCTGCTCCCCGAGATAGAAGAACGCATCACGACGCTTGCGTGGCTTGAGCTTGCCGTCCTCGTCCTCGTCCTCGTCGAAGTCGCCGTCAGGATTGAGGATCGAATCCAGGTTCGCCACCAACGGCGCGAAGTCGTCAGGCCGCCTGGTCGAGGCGAAGCCCACCAACTGCTGCTCGGCCAGATCTCGGGTCTGCGGATCCACACTCGCGGGAAGGTGCCGGAAGAACTCGCGGATCATCTGCACATGCTTGGCATCGAGCAACCCCGCCCGCAGTGCTTCGGCAGTGTGCGGCAGCAGCGGCGGCAGGACTTCACCGGAGAAGGAGGTCCGGTCACCCAAATCCGCCGCCAGACGCACCCGTGCACCCGCTGCTCGTGGGGTGATCCGCAGCATCCAGGCCACCGATGACGGTACCGACCCCGGATACACATCGAGGCCGTGTTGAGTGATCAGCTCGTTGAGCCAGGTGTACGAGTACGCGGTCACCGATCGGGTGAGCGTTTCCATGCGTTGGATCACCGCACGCCGATCCGCATTCGACCACGCCACCGACGCCTGATCGGCCAACTCCGCGACCGCGGACTCCACCGCGTCCACCAACACCGACAATTCGGGATCGGACACCTCAGGGGCGGGCGGCACCGTCTCGATGCCGTCCACCCCTGATCCGCCGTCCCCCGAAAGCATGAACAGAATCTACCGCGACCCACCGACACACTCTCGAACACACGTTCTCATGGATTCCGTGCGGCGCGAGATTGCAGAGGTCAGCGACGCTTGCCGCTACGTCGGGCGTTCGTCTTCGTCTTGGCAACGGGGCGAGCAGGTTTCGAGGGGTGTGCTTTCTTCTTCTTGACCGGTGCCTCGACCGACGGCCCGCGTGAGCTGCGGGTAGAGCGGCCGCGGACGATGCCGATGAATTCCTCGATGCGGTCGTCCTCGCGTTCGGCGACCCAGGCCAGTGCGATCTGCGACTGCTCGATGTCGGTCACCGGGCGGTAGACGAGGTCCTTGCGGGCGTTGAACCGGGCGACCGAGTGCGGCACGATCGCCACCCCCAGCCCGGCGGCCACGTACTCGAACGTCTCGGCGACGGAATTCATCGGCGGCAGTTCCGGGCGATCGCCGACCACGAGTTCGGTCGCCACCGCTGCCCACTCGGGCACCGTCGCAGGGTCGGCGAGCAGATGCTCGTCGGCGAGATCGGTCGCGGTGACCGAATCGAATGCGGCGACGGCGTGGTCTTTCGGGACCACCACGACCTGCACTTCTTGATAGAGACCGATCGCGTTGAGCCCATCGCGGTCGATCGGCGGTCGAACGAAGCTCACATCCACCGTGCCGTCGAGCAGGGCCGACACCTGTGTCTCCGGCGTCGTCGCCACCACCGACAGCGTGACGTCCGGGAACCGATCCGCCCAGATTCGCGTCCACTTCGTCAGCGTCACACCTTCGGCGTACCCGATTGCGAACGTCGTCGGCTCTGCCGCAGCAACCTGCGCGAGTTCGGAGAGCCGGTCGTCCTCGGCAATCTCCACCAGCGCGCGCTCGAGCAGATCGCGGCCGTCGGCAGTGAGTGCGGTGGGGGATGCCCCCGGTACGAACAGGTCGACGCCGAGCTGTTCCTCGAGTTCCACGACCGTCTTGCTCAAGCGGATCCGCGAGATTCCCAGCGACTGAGCAGCGCGCGCGAAATGCAGTTGCTGCGCCACCGCCGCGTACCAGCGCAGTGTCTGCACATCGATGTTCACGGGGTCGAGCCTATGGGACGACGCGGGCCGCGAGCGACCGTGGCGTCGAGAGTGCCGACGGCCGGATAAGCTGTTCCGGTGAGCCCGGAGAACAAGCAGCAGACCATGAAGCCATTGACCGCGGCGAACAAGCTCGGCATCTACCTTCCCGCAGCACCCGAAGAATTCCAGAACTCGATGGTCAGTCGGTCCGAACTGGACGCACTGCGCAGCGATCCGCCGCAGTGGTTGACCGACCTGCAGACCAACGGGCCATTCCCGCGCGACGTCATCGCCAAGAAGCTCGGCGTGTCCATTGCAGGGTTGGCCCGCGGCGGTGTCACCGAAGCGCTGACCAACGAGGCGATCGAGGAACTCGTCGCCAGCCCGCCCCAGTGGCTCGTTCGCGAGCGCCGCACCCAGGTTCAGGTGCGCAAGGATGCCGAACGCATCAAGGAGAAGCAGGAAGCGCGTCGTACCTCGGGCAACCGACCGACCAAGCTGCGCAACCTCTAGCGCGAGACGATCCCGTCGAGGTAGAGCCACCGGCCGTCCACTCGGACGAAGCGGCTCACCTCACTCATCGAACCCGCCCCGTCGGGGTGCTTGTACCGAGCTCGAAACTCGACGGTTCCCGCGTCGTCGAACACGCCACCGGCCTCGGTCGCGAGAATGTCGAGTCGATACCACCGCTGATCGGGGTCCAACTCCAGCTCGGCCGGTGCGGTGTCGGGATGCCACGACGAGCGGAGATAGGCCACATCTGCGACGGCGAACGCGGTGAATCGCGATCGCATCAGCTTCTCCGCCGTCGGTGGATTCGCCGCCCCGAACAGGTACGGCTCGCAACAGGCGTCGAACGTGTCACCACTAGAGCACGGACACCGACGACTCATTCGTCGGCTACCTCTACTTGGACGGAGTAGGTGCCGAGTTCGTGCTCGTCCCGCTTGCCGACGTCCTGGATCCAGGTGTTGGCCTCGAGAAGAGTGTCGAACAGTCCCAGTGGAATCGGATCGCCGCCAAGGGCATTTTTCATGATCACGCGGTACTTCTTCACGGAGTCACGCGCCGAACGGTTGCCAAGAACGTTGCGGCGGCAAAGAACAGCCCGGCGAACGTGCGGTTCATCGTCTTCTGCTGGCGCTGGGATTTCATCAAGCGCAGCACCCGCGATGCCAGCGAGGTGTACCCGGTCATCACGAGCATGTCGACCGCGACCATCGTGGCGGCGATCACCAGGTACTGCACGACGAGCGGTCGCGTCGGATCGAGGAACTGGGGGAGCACCGCCACCATGAAGACGACGGCTTTGGGGTTGCTGGCGTTGACGAGGAATCCTCGTGCCAGCATCGTCGTGCCTCGGTCGGCCACCGCGGGAGCGTCGGCGACCTCGGCCGGGGCCGCACGCCACTGCCGAACGCCCAGGTAGACCAGGTAGGCAACGCCGAACCACTTGATGGCGGAGAAGGCCAGCGCCGAGTTCGCGAGAACGGCACCCAGTCCGACGGCGACGATGCCGATCTGAATCAGCAGACCGATCTGCAACCCGAAGATGTTCCAGTATCCGCGGCGCAGGCCGTAGCGGAGTCCGGTGGACATCGACGCGATGGCACCGGCGCCGGGGGAGAGACTGATGACGATGCTCGCGCCGAGAAAGGCGAGCCACACTGACCAGGACATGCGTTCATTGAACTACGGCCGTCAACTCCGATTCGGCCCGGCTGTTGGTGTCGAACGGGCAAAAGCAGGGTACGAGGACGAGATGGCAGACATCAGAAGTATCGACACCGGCCCCCAGCAGGTCTCCCGTCAGACCGAAGTGCGGGCACCGGCATCCGAACTGTTCGACATCGTGGCCGATCCCACTCGGCACGGCGAGCTCGATGGGTCCGGCACGGTCAAGGACACCGTCCGCGGTCCCGATCGACTCAGCACCGGGGCGAAATTCTCCGTAGGCATGAAGCAGTACGGCGTGCCCTACAAGATCACCAGCACCGTCACCGAGTTCGTCGATGCCGACAAGCACAAGGTCGTCGAGTGGCAGCACCCGTTGGGCCACAGCTGGCGGTGGGAGTTCGAGGAGAAGCAGCCGGGCCTGACCACGGTCACCGAAAGCTTCAAGTACGGCACCGCCAAGGTCCCGAAGGTGCTCGAGCTGTTCAAGATGCCGCAGAAGAACGCGCAGGGCATCACGAGCACGCTGCGCAACCTGGCTGCTCGCTACGCGTGACCTGAATCTATTCTGACCGGCATGCCGATCGATCCCGACACCAAGAACTGGACCTGGGTACTCGAGCGAGCGTGCCCGGATTGCGGGTTCGACTCGAGCGCCGTCGATTACGACGACATCCCGGACCTGATCCGCGCCGACGTCGAGCGTTGGGAAGCGGTGCTGCGACGCGACGACGTAGCACTGCGCCCCGACGACTCGACATGGTCCGCGCTCGAGTACGCCGCGCACGTACGTGACGCGCACCGCATCTTCCGCACCCGGCTGGCGTTGGTGTTGACCGAGGACGATCCCGAGTTCGCCAATTGGGACCAGGACGCCACCGCGCTAGCCGAGGACTACAACACACAGAATCCTGCGGAGGTGGCGTCGGAACTCGGCGACGCAGCGCGCACCCTGGCCGACGATTTCGCCGCTGTACCGCCGGAGGATCGGCATCGGACCGGTCGACGTAGCGACGGATCGAACTTCTCCGTCGAATCACTGGCTGCCTACTACATTCACGACCCCATCCATCATCTGTGGGACGTGCGGGGCTGAACCGAATTCGGTGGAACTATCCTGGGTATTCGAACCACACTGTTACGACCGAACCCCGGCACCGAACCGACTTCACGAAGGGGCCCACTATGCCTGCCCGCATCGAGCTCGCCCGCGTCGATCTACGCGGACGAACTCCATCCACCGCCGAACTACGCGGCGCACTTCCCCGAGGCGGAGTGGATGTCGATTCGGTGCTGCATCAGGTTCGCCCCGTCGTCGACGCCGTCCGGGAACGCGGCACCGAGGCTGCACTAGAGTTCAGTGAGAAGTTCGACGGCGTCCGACCGGACCGCGTTCGCGTCCCGCAGGAAGAGCTGGTCAAGGCCCTCGCAGAGCTCGATTCCGATGTTCGGGCCGCCCTCGAGGTCGCCATCGAACGAACCCGCTCGGTGCACTCGGATCAGCGCAGAACCGACCACACCACCCAGGTGGTACCCGGCGGCACCGTGACCGAGCGCTGGATCCCCGTCGACCGCGTCGGTCTGTACGTGCCCGGCGGCAACGCCGTCTATCCGTCGTCGGTCGTGATGAACGTGGTGCCCGCGCAGATCGCGGGCGTCGGATCTCTGGTGGTGGCGTCGCCGCCGCAGAAGAACTTCGGCGGCCTGCCCCACCCCACCATCCTCGCTGCGGCGCAGCTGCTCGGAGTCGACGAGGTCTGGGCCGTCGGCGGCGGTCAGGGTGTCGCGCTGCTCACCTACGGCGGCGTCGACACCGACGGCGGCGAGTTGGCACCGGTCGACCTGATCACCGGTCCCGGCAACATCTACGTCACGGCTGCCAAGCGACTGTGCCGCTCGCTCGTCGGAATCGACTCCGAGGCCGGGCCCACCGAGATCGCGATTCTCGCCGACGCCACCGCGGACCCCGTTCACGTGGCAGCGGATCTCATCAGCCAGGCCGAACACGACGTCATGGCGGCCAGCGTGTTGGTCACCGACAGCATCGAACTGGCCGATGCCGTGGACCAGGCCGTCGACGCGCAGATGGGGTCCACCCGGCATGCCGAGCGCGTGGCCACTGCACTGAACGGTAGCCAGTCCGGCATCGTGCTGGTCGACGACGTCACGCAGGGATTGGCCGTGGTGAACGCCTACGCCGCCGAGCACCTCGAGATCCAGACGAAGGACGCGTCCGAGGTCGCAGCCCGGGTGCGCAGCGCCGGAGCCGTGTTCGTCGGAGCGTGGTCGCCGGTGAGCCTCGGTGACTACTGCGCCGGTTCCAACCACGTGCTGCCGACGGCAGGATGCGCGCGCCACTCGTCCGGCCTGAGTGTGCAGACGTTCCTGCGCGGCATCCACGTGGTGGACTACAGCGAAGCCGCGCTGAAAGACGTTGCATCGCACGTCATTGCACTGGCCAATGCCGAGGATCTGCCGGCCCACGGCGAAGCGGTACGGCTGCGGTTCGAAGGGTTGCGTGCCGGTGACGCGTCATGAGTGATGCGTTGGGACAGTCGGTCTCGCTGGACGACCTCCCGCTGCGCGGCGCACTGATCGGCAAGTCGCCATACGGCGCGCCGCAGCTCACCGTGCCGGTTCAGCTGAACACCAACGAAAATCCGCACCCACCGACGCAGGCATTGATCGACGATGTGGCGGACTCCGTTCGGCTCGCGGCCGGGCAGTTGCACCGCTACCCGGATCGCGATGCGGATGCGTTGCGGGCCGATCTGGCTCGGTACCTCACCGAGCAGACCGGCTTTGCTGTCGACACCGCCAACGTGTGGGCGGCCAACGGCTCCAACGAGATTCTGCAGCAACTGCTGCAGGCGTTCGGGGGACCGGATCGCACCGCGCTGGGCTTCGTGCCGTCGTACTCGATGCATCCGATCATCTCCTCCGGGACGCAGACCGAATGGATTCCGGCGAAGCGTCGGGCAGATTTCTCTCTGGACGTCGACTACGCGGTGCAGGCGATCGAGGAACGAAAGCCTGACGTCGTGTTCGTCACCAGCCCCAACAATCCGACGGGCCACAGCATCGACCAGGCGGATCTGCGCCGAATCCTCGACGCCGCACCGGGAATCGTGGTGGTCGACGAGGCCTACGCGGAATTCTCCTCTGCGCCCAGCGCGATCGGATTGATCGAGAGCTACCCCAGCAAGATCGTGGTCAGCCGAACCATGAGCAAGGCGTTCGCGTTCGCCGGCGGCCGGCTGGGGTATCTGGTCGCTGCCCCGGCCGTCGTCGACGCAATGTTGCTGGTGCGCTTGCCCTATCACCTCTCGGTCGTCACGCAGGCAGCAGCACGGGCGGCGCTGCGGCACGCCTCGGACACTCTCGGGAGCGTGGCCGAACTCTCCGCCGAACGAGATCGAGTGGCAGCGGCCCTCGGCCGCCAGGGTTACGACGTGGTGCCGTCCGACGCCAACTTCCTGCTCTTCGGCCGGTTCTCCGATGCGGCCGCGACGTGGCAGCGATACCTGGACGACGGCGTGCTCATCCGGGACGTCGGAATTCCCGGCTATCTACGCGTCACCATCGGACTGGCACACGAGAACGACCGATTCCTCACCGTCAGCGCAGCACTCGCATCGACCGAAACAGCAGAGGCATCGAAGTGACCACACCCGCTCCCCGCATCGCCAAGATCGAGCGCACCACCAAGGAATCCGACATCTCGGTCGAGCTGAATCTCGACGGCACCGGGATCGTCGACATCTCCACCGGCGTTCCGTTCTACGACCACATGCTCACCGCGCTCGGTACCCACGCTCGCTTCGACCTGACAGTGCGCGCGAAGGGCGACATCGAGATCGAGGCGCACCACACCGTCGAGGACACCGCGATCGTGCTCGGCCAGGCGCTCGGTCAGGCCCTCGGTGACAAGGCGGGCATCACCCGGTTCGGCGACTCGTTCATTCCGATGGACGAAACGCTCGTGCACGCGGCCGTCGACGTGTCCGGTCGTCCGTACTGCGTGCACACCGGTGAGCCCGACTACATGGTGCACTCCGTCATCGGCGGCTACCCCGGCGTTCCGTACTCCACGGTAATCAACAAGCACGTGTTCGAGACGCTGGCGTCGAACGCTCGGATCGCACTGCACGTCCGGGTGATCTACGGCCGCGATCAGCATCACATCACCGAAGCCGAATTCAAGGCAGTGGCGCGGGCACTGCGTCAGGCCACCGAGTACGACCCTCGCGTGACCGGTGTGTTGTCCACCAAGGGAAGTCTGTGATCGTTCGACCGGCGCTCGTGCGTTGAGTGGCCTGAGCTCCATCCGTGGTCTTCCGGCCGCGATGGCCATGGGTGCGGCTTCGTTCGGCGGCTGGGGGTTGCTGCTTCCGGTGGTTCCCCTCGCGGTGTCCCAGTCGGGGGCATCGGACGCGGTGGCAGCGGCCAGCACCGCGATCTTCATGGCCACGACGGTGATCACTCAGCTGTTCGTGCCGAGCATGCTGAGGCGAGTCGGTCACCGCGCGGTTCTGGCCGCCGGGTGTCTGCTCCTCGGGTTGCCCGCGCTGCTGTTCATCGTCTCTGTGGAGGCCGTGCCGGCGCTGGCGGTGTCCGCGCTGCGGGGAACCGGTTTCGGGATGTTGACGGTCGCCGGTGCAGCCATCGTCGCCGAACTCGCTCCGATCGCACTGCTCGGCCGGGCGACGGGCGCGCAGGGGATCGCTGTTGCCTTGGCTCAGATGGTCACGCTGCCACTGGGTCTGGTGATTTTCGCGGCGAGTCCGACGGCCGTGTTCGTCCTCGGTGCTCTGGTGCCCGCAGCAGGCCTGATCGGCGTGGCGCTGTTGCCGCACACCCGGCCCGCGCCGCAGCCGCCCAAGATCGAGCGGGTCCGCCTCGACAAACGCCGATTTCTGGTGCCGTGTCTCGTCGTGGCCTCGGTGTCCGCGGCCTATGGGGGAATCACCAGTCTGTTGCCGATCGCCGAATCGAATCGAGCCGCGATGATCGGACTCGCACTGGCCGTCGTCAGTGCCTCGATGCTCGTCGGGCGTTACGCCGCAGGGTCGGTGGCGGACCGAATCGGAATCGGACGCTCAGTGTTTCCGGCGCTGGTGTCGGCGGCGATCGGTATCGCTCTGTTCGCGATCGCTGTGCTCGGCGGCATGCCCGCGGCGCTGTTCTTCGTCGCTGCCGTCCTGTTCGGAATCGGGTACGGCGCATGCCAGAACGACAGTCTGGTGATGGCGTTCGACGCAGCCGGTCCTGCCCGCTACAGCAGCGCGAGCGCCGTCTGGAACATCAGCTTCGACGCGGGTACCGGGGCAGGTGCGCTGGCCCTCGGTGTCCTGGCGACGAGTGTGGGTTACACCGCGGGATTCACCGCCGCAGCTGCCACGGTGGTCGTCGTCGCGGCGGTGGCGCTCATCGCGAGACCACGCCCCGATAGACTTCCCGCATGACTTCAGTGGTGTTGCTCGATTACGGCTCGGGCAATCTGCACTCGGCGAAGCGGGCTCTCGCCCGGGTCGGTGCCGATGTGACCGTGACCTCGGACTTCGACGAGGCGCTGAATGCAGAAGCGCTGGTCGTTCCCGGTGTCGGTGCGTTCGCCGCCTGCATGGAAGGTCTGCTGGCGGTCAAGGGCGAGCGCATCATCGGGCGGCGCCTGGCCGGTGGACGCCCCGTGTTGGGCATCTGTGTCGGAATGCAGATCCTCTTCGACCGCGGGGTCGAATTCGGTGTCGAAGCTGACGGGTGTGGGGAGTGGCCGGGAACGGTCGAGCGTCTGCAGGCCGAGGTGCTGCCCCACATGGGGTGGAACACCGTCGAAGCACCGGAGAAGAGCGTGTTGTTCGACGGTATCGATCCCGAGACCCGGTTCTACTTCGTCCACTCCTACGCCGCGCAGCGGTGGGAGCTCGAACCCAGCGACACCATCGCCGCCCCATTGCTCACCTGGGCCGATCACGGCGGCCGGTTCCTCGCCGCGGTCGAGAACGGTGCGCTCTCGGCCACCCAGTTCCACCCGGAGAAGTCCGGTGACGCCGGGGCCGCGCTGTTGGAGAACTGGGTCCGATCGGTGTGAGCGACCGGGAATTCTCACTCGGGCGACTGGCCGTCCGAGCCCTCGGTGCGGCTGTGGCCGTGCTCGCCCTCGCGACCGCACTGATCGCTGGGCTGCAGCCGAGTGCCGAGGTGGGTCTGGTCATCGCGCTGGCCGGGGTGGTCGGCGCGATCGCGGCGATGGGTGTGGTGTCCACCCGCATGACGCGCAAGGAACTCCGGTAGGACCACAGACGACCCGTTTTGAGTTCACGCCCGCTCGGCCCGTAGCATAACCGCACGTGAGCCTGGTCTTATTGCCTGCTGTCGATGTCGCAGGCGGCGAAGCTGTCCGTCTCGTTCAAGGAGAAGCAGGAAGCGAAACGAAGTACGGGTCGCCTCGCGACGCCGCACTCGCGTGGCAGAACGACGGTGCCGAGTGGGTCCATCTGGTGGATCTCGACGCTGCGTTCGGACGCGGCTCCAACCGCGAGCTGCTGGCGTCGGTCGTCGGCGAGCTCGACGTGAAGGTGGAGCTGTCGGGCGGAATTCGTGACGACGAGTCGTTGCGCGCGGCGCTCGCGACCGGTTGCGCACGAGTCAATCTCGGCACCGCAGCCCTGGAGGATCCGCAGTGGTGCTCCCGCGCGATCGGCGAGTTCGGTGATCGCGTCGCCGTCGGTCTGGACGTGCTGATCGTCGACGGAGCACCGCGGTTGCGCGGTCGCGGCTGGGTGAGCGACGGCGGCGATCTGTGGGAGGTTCTCGAGCGTCTCGAACGCGACGGTTGCTCGCGCTACGTCGTCACCGACGTCACCAAGGACGGCACCTTGACCGGACCCAACCTGGAACTGCTCGCCGATGTCTGCGCCAAGACCGACAAGCCGGTCATCGCATCGGGCGGCGTCTCCACGATTGCAGACCTGGAAGCGATCGCCGGACTGGTCGACCGCGGTGTGGAAGGTTCCATCGTCGGAAAGGCGCTCTACGCCGGACGTTTCACGCTCCCGGACGCCCTCGCAGCGGTGTCTCGGTAACGCAGGAATGACCCTTCCCGAGGAACCGACTCGTCTGCTCGAGATCGCCGGTGGTCTGCTCGACGGCATCCGCGATCGGTTCGTCGCCGGCGTCGGCGCACCGAGCGCTGTGCAGAAGGGCCCCGACGACTTCGCCACTGCAGTGGACCTGGAGCTCGAGCGGCGGCTCGGTGCGGAACTGCACGAGGCCACCGGAATCGCCGTTCACGGTGAGGAGTTCGGTGGACCGGATCTGAACTCGGGACTCGTCTGGGTGCTGGACCCGATCGACGGCACCTTCAACTACTCGTCGGGATTGCCCTCGGCCGGAACGTTGTTGGCGTTGCTCGACGACGGTGAACCGGTTCTCGGGCTCACCTGGCTGCCGTTGGTGGATCAGCGTTTCGCCGCTGTGGCAGGCGGTCCCCTGTTGCTCGACGGCGTCGCCCTTCCGGCGCTGCAGCCGAAAGCGTTGCGCGAGTCCATGATCGGGTTCGGTGCGTTCAATGTCGCCAGTCGCGGTTCGTTGCCGGGTCGGTTCCGATTCCGCATTCTCGAAGAATTGTCGATGCATTCCTCGCGACTGCGGATGCACGGTGCCACCGGGGTCGATCTGGCCTACACGGCCAGCGGAGTTCTCGGCGGCGCGGTGGTCTTCGGTCATCGTGCTTGGGACAATGCGGCCGGTGCGCTGCTGGTGCGCGCGGCAGGCGGAATCGTCACCGACCTCGCGGGCGAACCCTGGACGGTGGACTCGGCGTCGGTCCTCGCAGCCGGACCGGGAGTGCACGAGGAACTGCTCGAGGTGATCACCGAACTCGGTGATCCCGTCGACTATCTGGAAGGACCGGTGCGATGAGCGTCGCGGTCAGAGTAATTCCGTGCCTCGACGTCGACGCCGGACGCGTCGTCAAGGGAGTCAATTTCGAAAACCTCCGCGACGCAGGCGATCCCGTGGAGCTCGCGGCCGCCTACGACGCGCAGGGGGCGGACGAACTGACCTTCCTCGACGTCACCGCGTCGACGTCGGACAGAGGCACCATGCTCGACGTCGTGAGCCGCACCGCCGAGCAGGTGTTCATTCCGCTCACCGTCGGCGGGGGAGTGCGCACCGTCACCGACGTGGATCGACTGCTGCGAGCGGGCGCGGACAAGGTCAGCGTCAACACCGCTGCGATCGCCCGACCGGAGTTGCTGCGCGAGCTCAGCGAACGGTTCGGCTCACAGTGCATCGTGCTCTCGGTCGACGCACGCACCGTCTCTCAGGGGCAGCAGGACACCCCGTCGGGCTGGGAGGTCACCACTCACGGTGGCAAACGTGGCACCGGCATCGACGCCGTCGAATGGGCGGTACGTGGAGCAGAGCTGGGCGTCGGGGAGATCCTGCTCAATTCGATGGACGCCGACGGAACGAAGGCCGGATTCGATCTGCCGATGATCGCCGCCGTCCGGTCCGCTGTGCACGTCCCGGTGATCGCCAGCGGCGGAGCGGGCGTGGTGGAACACTTTTCGCCGGCAGTGCACGCCGGAGCGGACGCGGTTCTTGCCGCGAGCGTCTTCCACTTCGGCGATCTCACCATCGGCCAGGTCAAAGATGCGATGCGCGCCGAGCACATCGTCGTCCGATAGCGAAGGGGATCTCCGATGACACTCGACCCGACGCTGTCCGCACGGCTCAAGCGCAACGAGGCCGGACTGTTCTGCGCCGTCGTGCAGGAACGGTCGACCGGGCAGGTACTCATGGTCGCCTGGATGGACGACGAGGCGCTCTCTCGAACTCTCGAAACCCGTAAGGGCACTTACTATTCCAGATCACGGCAGCAGTACTGGGTCAAGGGTGAGACGTCGGGTCACACGCAGTACGTGCACGAGGTTCGGCTCGATTGCGACGGTGACACCGTTCTGCTGGTCGTCGACCAGATCGGTGCGGCCTGCCACACCGGCACTCACACCTGTTTCGATGCCGACGTGCTGTTGAGTCCGGACGCTCAGGCCTGACCGGTTCCGGCCGCAATTCCCTTGTCCAACTGAGTCAGCAGAGTCGAGCTCAGGGTTGCGAGCTGCTCGACCTCCGCGCCCGACAGCCCCTCGAACACCAGTGACTGCACCGTGCCGACGTGCCCCGGTGCCGATTCCACGACCTTGGCCATGCCTGCGTCGGTCAGCACCGCATAGGAACCGCGGCTACCCGGGATCGACTCGCGGCGCACCCAACCGGCCTTCTCGAGCTTCGTCACCACGTGTGACAGGCGCGAGAGCGACGCGTTCGCGTACGCGGCCAGGTCGCGGAGTTGGATCCGACGCTGCGGATTCTCGCTGACCGTCGCGAGGACGAAGTAGTCGAAGTGGGTGAGCTGCGAATCGCGTTGCAGCTGAGCATCCAGCGCTGCCGGAAGTCGCGTGACCAAGGCGACGAGCGACCGCCAGGCCTCCTGTTGACTCTCGGTGAGCCAACGGGGATCCACCGCATCCTCGGGTGTCGCATCCTGCGGTGTCGCCGACGTGTCCATCGCGGGGAACCTCTCGATCTCTGGGTCGTTACTGCAGGCTCCACTGCTGTTTTCGGTCGATCCTGCAGGCTCCACTACTGCTTTCGGTCGATCCTGCAGGCTCCACTCCTATCCGGACAGTCGTGGTCTGCACATGATGCCTCGAGGGTCCCCCCACCCGAGGCATCGCGTCGGACAGTGCTCTACGTGCGATGTGCCCGCAGGTACTCCAGAGCCTTGTCCGCATGGGCTTCGAACCGTACTTCGCTCGAGAAGGTCTCGAGGACCTTCCGGTCGGTGCCGATGACGAACGTCGCGCGCTTGACCGGGGAGAGCTTGGCCAGCAGACCGCGCTTGACTCCGAAAGCAGTGGCAACGGTGCCGTCCTCGTCCGAGAGCAGCGGGTAGTCGAAGGCCTTGGCGGCGGCGAACTCTGCCTGCTTCGCGACGGCATCGGCGCTGATGCCGACCCGAGTGGCTCCGACCTCGGCGAACTCCGATGCCAGGTCCCGGAAGTGGCACGCCTCGGCGGTGCAACCGGGGGTGAAGGCCGCGGGGTAGAAGAACAGCACTATCGGACCTTTCGCCAGCAATTCGGTCAGTGTTCGGGTCTGTCCGGTCTGGTCCGGCAGGGAAAAATCGGGAACGAGCTCACCTGGTTTCATGCTCGGCAGGTTACCGCGAGCGAGGACCCTGCTGCCGAACCTGGGAGGATGGAGCGATGCACGGCGAGACGACCACCGATTCCAGCCCCACTCCCGACACCGAGAACTCGGACTCGACCACCTCGCGTGAGGTGTTCCGGCATCTCGCCGCAGAGCACCGCGTGGTGCCCGTGACGCGAAAGGTGCTCGCCGACTCCGAAACTCCTCTGTCGGCCTACCGCAAGCTCGGTGCCGACCGACCCGGAACCTTCTTGCTCGAGTCCGCGCAGAACGGCAGTTCGTGGTCCAGGTGGTCGTTCATCGGTGCAGGCGCACCGGCGTCGCTCACGGTCGTCGACGGTGAGGCCGCGTGGCGCGGCAACATTCCCGCGGGGGTGCCGAGCGGCGGCGATCCTCTCGAGGTGCTGGCGCAGACATTGGAGCTGTTGCACTCGGAGCGGCTGCCCGGTCTGCCTCCGCTGACCGGCGGCATGGTCGGCTATCTGGGATACGACTCGGTGCGGCGCATCGAGAAGTTGCCCGAGCACGCGCAGGACGACCTCGGTGTTCCGGAGCTGGTCATGCTGCTCGCGACCGATCTGGCGGCCGTCGACCATCACGAGGGCGCGATCACCCTGATCGCGAACGCGGTGAACTGGAACGGCACCGACGATCGCGTGGACGAGGCGTACGACGACGCCGTGCGTCGTCTCGACCGCATGTGTGCGGACCTGTCGAAGCCCGCTGCCTCCACCGTCTCGACGGTGTCCAGGCCTGCGCCGCAGTTCCGCAGGCAGCGCACGTCCGAGGGCTTCGGTGCCGACGTCGCTCGCCTGGTGGAGGAGATCGAAGCAGGTGAGGCGTTCCAGGTGGTGCTCTCGCAGCGTTTCGAGATGGATACCGAGGCGTCACCCCTCGACGTCTACCGAATGCTGCGCGCTTCCAATCCCAGCCCGTACATGTACCTGATGCACGTGCCGGGCGAGAACGACGAGACGGCCTTCTCCATCGTCGGATCGAGCCCCGAGGCATTGGTGACGGTGGTCGACGGTCTGGCCACCACGCATCCGATCGCGGGCACGCGTTGGCGCGGAACGTCCGAGGAAGAGGACGTGCTGCTCGAGAAGGATCTGCTGGCCGACGAGAAGGAGAACGCCGAGCACCTGATGCTCGTCGATCTGGGCCGCAACGATCTCGGACGAGTCTGCGCGCCGGGCACCGTGCGAGTGAGCGACTACCGACACATCGAGCGCTACAGCCACGTCATGCATTTGGTGTCGACGGTGACCGGACGGTTGGCCGAGGGCAAGCGCGCCCTCGACGCAGTCAAGGCCTGCTTCCCGGCCGGCACCCTGTCCGGGGCACCGAAGGTGCGCGCGATGGAACTGATCGACGAGCTGGAACCGACGCGACGCGGCATCTACGGCGGCATCGTCGGCTACCTCGATTTCGCGGGGGACGCCGACACTGCCATCTCGATTCGCACCGCTCTGATCAAGGACGGCACCGCATACGTTCAGGCCGGGGCAGGGGTGGTAGCCGACTCGGTTGCGGAATACGAGGACGACGAGGCGCGAAACAAAGCGATGGCGGTGCTGGGAGCCGTCGCCGCTGCGGAATCGCTCCGTGAGGTCGGCGGCCGATGACCGAGCGATCCGGTCGACGCGGGTCGGCCGCTCTACCCGTCGCCCTTCTGGTCGTTGCTGCGGCGTGCCTGTGGGGCGCGTCGAGAATGACATGGGTTCGGGTGACGTCGTTCGACGGTCTCGGCGAGAGCCGTAACGACGAGCTTCTCGGCAGCACCTGGGCTGCTGCCACGACGCCGCTCGCGCTGGTGCTGGTGGCGGCGATCGCCGCGTCGTTCGCCGTGCGGGGGTGGGCCTCTCGGGTGCTGGCCCTGTTGATCGCCGTGGTGGCCGTGGCGGCCGCGATTCCGGCAGTTCGATTGCTCACTGCCGGGGCATCCGATTCGGAGTCCGCGGCGCTTGCAGAGCTTCCGGCACGCGCCCAGGTCTCGATGACGGACGTCTCGATTCTGCCGGCGATCGTCACCCTCGTCGGCGCTGTCTGCGCCTTCGCCGCTGCTGTGGTGTCGATTCGGAAAACATTTGCCCCGCAGGTACTCTCGTCCAAGTACGACGCCCCGGCGGTACGTCGCGACGAGGTCGCTCGGCGCGCGCGCTCCACGGCATCCGGTGACGGCGTGCAGGCCGAGGGAGAAGACCTCACCGAACGCATGATGTGGGACGCGCTGGACGCCGGTGAAGACCCTACCGACGAGTCCGGTACCCGGCGTTCGTCGGATTGAAACGGACCTCTACGCTAGGTCCGACCCCGATGAGATTCCTCACATCGGACGTCGACGCTCAGAAAGGACTGGGGGCACCATGACTGTTCTCGACTCGATTCTCGACGGTGTACGAGCCGACGTGGCCGCGCGTGAATCGGTGGTCGATTTCGCCGCCGTGAAAGCAGCAGCGAAGGTAGCCCCGGCCCCCCTCGACGCGGCGGCTGCACTGCGCGAGGACGGCATCGGCGTCATCGCCGAAGTGAAGCGTGCGAGCCCGTCCAAGGGCGCGTTGGCCGACATCGGCGATCCGGCCGTTCTGGCCCGTGCCTACGAGCAGGGCGGCGCTCGCATCATCAGTGTTCTCACCGAGGAGCGTCGGTTCCACGGGTCTCTCGCAGACCTCGACGCGGTCCGTGCCGCGGTCTCGATTCCCGTGCTGCGCAAGGACTTCATCGTCGGTCCGTACCAGATTCACGAGGCTCGGGCGCACGGTGCAGACGTGATCCTGCTGATCGTCGCGGCGCTCGAGCAGGACGCGTTGACGTCGTTGCTCGACCGCACCGAGTCGCTGGGCATGACGGCGCTGGTCGAGGTGCACACCGAGGCCGAGGCGGACCGTGCCCTCGAGGCCGGTGCCAGCGTTATCGGTATCAACGCCCGCAACCTGAAGACACTCGAGATCGATCGTGACAGCTTCGGCCGCATCGCGCCCGGATTGCCCAGCGAGATCATTCGTATCGCGGAGTCCGGGGTGCGTGGCACTGCAGATCTGCTCGCATACGCCGGTGCCGGTGCCGACGCGGTACTCGTCGGCGAGGGCTTGGTCACCGCAGGCGATCCGCGCACGGCCGTCTCGGACCTGGTGACGGCGGGAACGCATCCGTCCTGCCCCAAGCCCGCACGCTGACCCGAGCGCGGCGGCGGTCCGCCGTTGGGGCACACTGGACCGGTGAGCACCAGCAATTCTTCTTCCATCACGGACGCCCCGCAGGCAGTCCGTTTCAAGGGCGCTGATCTGCCGCAGAGCAGCATCGGCCTCACCGATCGCAGCGCGCACGAGCCGGATGTGGGCGGCCATTTCGGTGTCTACGGCGGCAGATTCGTGCCCGAGGCGCTGATGGGTGTGATCGAGGAAGTCACGGCCGAGTACGAGAAGGTGCGCAGCGACAACGAGTTCCTCGGTGAACTCGACCGACTGCAGCGCGATTACACCGGTCGCCCCTCGCCGGTCTTCGAGGCGACGCGGTTGTCCGAGCACGCAGGCGGCGCTCGGATTCTCCTCAAGCGAGAAGACCTCAACCACACCGGTTCTCACAAGATCAACAACGTTCTCGGCCAGGTTTTGCTCGCCAAGCGGATGGGCAAGACTCGTGTCATCGCGGAGACAGGTGCCGGTCAACACGGCGTCGCGACCGCCACGGCCTGTGCGCTGATGGGTCTCGATTGCGTCGTCTACATGGGTGAGGTCGACACCGAGCGCCAGGCCCTCAACGTCGCCCGAATGCGTTTGCTCGGGTCGGAAGTCGTCGCAGTGAAGTCCGGTTCACGCACTCTCAAGGACGCGATCAACGAGGCGCTGCGCGACTGGGTCACCCACGCGGACAACACGTACTACTGCTTCGGCACTGTCGCCGGGCCGCACCCGTTCCCGGTCATGGTGCGCGATTTCCAGCGCATCATCGGCCTCGAAGCGCGGCAACAGGTGCTCGCGTCCACGGGCCGGCTGCCCGACGCCATCGCTGCCTGCGTCGGTGGTGGCTCCAACGCAATCGGCATCTTCCACGCCTTCATCGACGACGCCGACGTTCGGCTGATCGGCTTCGAGGCGGCAGGTGACGGCGTCGAGACCGGCCGCCACGCCGCGACGATCAGCGGCGGAACTCCGGGTGCGCTGCACGGTGCGTACTCCTACCTGCTGCAGGACGAGGACGGTCAGACCGTCGACTCTCACTCCATCTCAGCGGGATTGGACTACCCGGGCGTCGGTCCGGAGCATTCGTACCTGCACGACATCGGGCGAGCCGAGTACCGCGGCATCACCGATACCGAGGCCATGAACGCCTTCAAGCTGCTGTGCCGGACCGAAGGCATCATTCCGGCCATCGAGTCCTCCCATGCCATCGCCGGTGCATTGACACTCGGCAAGGAGCTGGGCGAAGGTGCGATCATCCTGGTCAACCTGTCGGGGCGCGGCGACAAGGACGTCGACACCGCCGCCGAGTGGTTCGGTTTGATCGACGGAGCCGGCGAAGCGAACGTGGACGACGAAGTGGGTATCAAGCCATGAGCAACAACGACTCTCGCCTCTCCGGGACCTTCGCGCAGTGCCGTGCCGAAGGACGCGCAGCACTCGTCGGATACCTCCCGGCAGGTTTTCCGACGGTGCCGCGATCGGTCGAGGTGTTCAAGACCATGGTCGACGCCGGATGCGACATCGTCGAGGTGGGCATTCCGTATTCCGATCCGGTGATGGACGGCCCGACGATCCAGGCCGCGGCAGATGTGGCGCTGCGAGCCGGCGCACGGGTGAAGGACGTCTTCGCCGTCACCGAGCAGGTCGCTGCATCGGGCGGTAAAGCGGTCGTCATGACCTACTGGAACCTGGTGCTCAAGTACGGCATCGAGAACTTCGCGCGTGACCTCGCAAATGCAGGTGGGCTCGGAATCATCACTCCGGATCTCATTCCCGACGAGGCGCAGGAATGGATCGAGGTCTCGAACCGGTACGAACTCGATCGAATCTTCCTCGTCGCCCCGTCGTCCACCGAGGAGCGGCTCGTCAGCACCGTCGAAGCCAGCAGCGGCTTCGTCTACGCGGCCTCGACGATGGGCGTCACAGGTGCCCGCGACGCAGTGTCCTCGATGGCCCCCGCACTCTCGGCGCGCATCCGTCAACACTCCGACATTCCCATCGGCGTGGGGCTGGGCGTCCGCTCGGGTGCGCAGGCCGCCGAGATCGCCCGCTACGCCGACGCCGTGATCGTCGGTTCGGCATTGGTCACTGCCGTCGACAAGGGACTCGACGCCGTGCGCGACCTGACGACGGAACTCGCCGAGGGTGTCCGTTCGGCTAACGTAGCGTCGTGACTTCGACCGCGATCCTGGCCTACATTCCCAGTCCGCCGCAGGGGGTGTGGCACGTCGGACCGTTGGCTCTGCGGGCCTACGCCCTGTTCATCATCATCGGCATCGTCGTCGCCGTTGTGTGGGGTGATCGACGCTGGGTGGCCCGAGGTGGAACCAAGGGCACAGTCCTCGACGTCGCAGTCTGGGCCGTCCCGTTCGGTCTGCTGGGCGGACGTCTGTACCACGTGGCAACCGACTGGAAGACGTATTTCGGTCCCGGCGGAAACCCGATCGAAGCGCTGTACGTCTGGAACGGCGGGCTCGGTATCTGGGGAGCGGTGTTCCTCGGCGGCGTCGGTGCCTGGATTGCCTGCCGTCGACGCGGAATCCCGTTGCCCGCGTTCGGTGACGCCGTCGGTCCCCCGATTCTGCTGGCCCAGGCGATCGGCCGCATCGGCAACTACTTCAACCAGGAACTGTACGGACGCGCCACCACACAGCCGTGGGGTCTGGAGATCTACGAACGGGTCGACGCCAACGGACGGCTCGATCCACTCAACGGAGTCTCGACCGGTTTCGTGGAAAAAGTGGTGCATCCGACATTTCTGTACGAGCTGTTGTGGAGCGTCGCGGTCGTCGTGCTTCTGGTTCTCGTCGACCGCAAGTACACGATCGGCCACGGTCGACTGTTCGCGCTGTACGTGGCCGGATACTGCGCCGGACGGTTCTGGGTGGAACTCATGCGTGACGACTTCGCCACGACGATCGCCGGCATACGTGTCAACACCTTCACCTCCGCCATCATCTTCGTTCTGGCGCTCGTGTACTTCGTGATCGCCACCAAGGGCCGTGAAGAACCGGCGACGCTGAGGTCGAACGACGACGAGGATCGCGAAACTGCTTCCGTTGACACCTCCTCGGGTGCGGGAGGCTCGCGCCCGACGCCGGTCGACGACACCACGGACGCAGGCAGCGTCGACGCGCAGCCCTCCCAGGCGTCCGACAAGAAAGCCGAGGAAGAAGGCAGTACGCGTGGTTGATTTCGACAAGACCCCTCAACCCGACCCCGAACCGGATTCCACTGCCGATTCGAGCGACAACGTGACGAATCCGACCGTGTCGTTCGGTACGCCGTTCGACTACGACGCCACCGCAGAAGCGTCGCTCTCGGAGCCGCCCGGAACCTCGGAGTCCGCGCCCTCGCACGGTCCGACCGGTCCGACCGGCCCGGGGTGGGACACGTACTCCGGTATTGGAAACGGGCCGGGTTGGTCCAGCACGCCGAGCTATCCGGCACCGAGCCCGGACGGCAGTACCGACAATCCGCTCGGCGGATTTCCGGCACCCCCCGGCTACCCACAGCAGGGGTACGGCCAGCAGCCGAATTACGGTCAGCAGGGCTACCCGCAGCAGGCTTACGGGCAGCAGGGCTACCCGCAGCAGGCTTACGGGCAGCAGGGCTACCCGCAGCAGGCTTACGGGCAGCAGGGCTACCCGCAGCAGGGGTACGGCCAGCAGGGCTTCGGTCAACAGCAGGGGTACAGCCAGCAGGGCTTCGGTCAGCAACAGGGGTACAGCCAACAGGGTTACGGCCAGCAGGGTTACGGCGTACCCCCTGGCTATCCGGGTGGGCCGGCGTTCGGCGTGGGCCCGGATGCGCCGTACGGGCGCGATCCTGTGTCCGGCGTGCCGTTGTCGGACAAGTCCAAGATCGTCGGCGGCCTGCTGCAGTTGTTCCTCGGCTGGTTGGGAGTCGGCCGCTTCTATCTCGGCAGTACCGGGATCGGCGTCGCGCAGTTGCTTCTGTTCTTCATCGGATTTCTCCTCACCGTGGCGTTCGGCTTCGGAGTGATCCTGCTGCTCGGACTCTTCGTATGGCATGTGGCCGACGGCGTGCTGATACTGGTGGGCAATGTGACGGACGCTCAGGGGCGAAAACTGAGAGACTGATGCCCGTGCCGATGCTGCAGCGGACGGAAGGGAGCTCGACGTGAGTGACTCAGGAACATCGTCCACGGACGGATCCTCGAACGACGGACCCACTCCGTCGGAGCCGACCATCTCGTTCGACAAGGGCTCTCCCGCAGGTTCGGGTCCCGTGTACGGGGTCCCCGATCCGAACTACAGCACCCCGAACTACAGCACCCCGAGCTACAGCACCCCGAACTACGGCGCTCCCGGCCCCGACGATCAGGGGCAGTTCGGACCACCGCCCGGCACCGGTTACCCACCACCATCCGACGGTTCCGGCCAGTACGGTCCGCCGCCCCCGCCGTATGCGGGCGGCCAGTACGGCGGTCCCCAGTACGGCGGGCCCCAGTACGGCGGGCCCCAGTACGCAGGCGGGCCCGGCTACCTGGACCCGATGGCTCTGTACGGTCGGCACCCGGTCACCGGTGAGCCGTTCTCCGACAAGCAGAAGCTCACGGCGGGTCTGCTCGGCATTCTGTTGGGCGCGTTCGGAGCCGGGCGTTTCTATCTCGACCAGCCGGGCATGGCGGTGGCGCAGATCGCCGTCACGTGGCTCACCTGCGGTATCGGCGGAATCTGGCCGTTGATCGACGGCATCATGATGCTCACCGGCAGCGTCCGCGATCAACACGGTCGGCCGCTGCGCGACTGACGATCGCATTCGTCGCAGCCGGCATTCGCGATTGCATCGATGCCAACGCCAACTGCTACGATTTCGACAACCGGGAGAGATCCCGGTTTCTTTCGCGGGCCAGAGCTGTCCCGGTGAGTTCCCGACAGGCAGTTCAATTCGGCTCATCCGACCGTTTCGGTCGACTCGAGCCGACCAGCCGGCGGGGTTGCCGAGACCCACGGTGCGCGGTCCAAGACACTGCACCGCCCTTCACGCACCCCACCGGCCTACGTGGAGGTGATCGTGGTGCTGTTTTCTCGGATGCCTGCGGAGCAAGGTCTGTACGACCCGAGCGCGGAGAAGGATTCCTGTGGCGTGGCGATGATCGCCGACATCGCCGGTCGCCGCTCCCACGCGATCGTCGCCGACGGGGTTCTGGCACTCGAGAATCTGGAGCATCGCGGAGCTGCCGGTGCCGAACCCAACAGTGGTGACGGCGCGGGCATTCTGATTCAGCTGCCGGTCGAACTCCTCGCCTCCCTCGCACCGTTCGAGCTGCCGGCGGCCGGGGCCGACGGCGACAACACGTTCGCGGCCGGAGTCTGCTTCCTGCCGCAGGGCATCCGTGAACGGGCGATCGCCGTCGAGCGGGTCGAATCGGTTGCGGCCGAGGAAGGTCTGGACATCCTGGGCTGGGTTCCGGTCGAGGTCGATCCCGATCGAGCCGATGTGGGCCTCACCGCCCTCGGCTGCATGCCGTACATGAGCTACCTCTACGTCACTGCCCCCGAGGTCGACGGCACGCGTCCGGCCGGTCTCGCTCTCGACCGTCTCGTGTACGGATTACGCAAGCGTTCCGAGCGGGTCACCCCCGAGATCGAGGCCGAGGGGTCGGGGCTGTTCTTTCCGTCGTTGTCCTCGCGCACCATCGTCTACAAGGGCATGCTCACCACGATGCAGCTGCCGCTGTACTTTCCTGAACTGCGTAACCCCTTGTGCAAGAGTGCTATTGCCATCGTGCACAGTCGCTTCTCGACCAACACGTTCCCGTCGTGGCCGCTGGCCCACCCGCATCGCTACGTTGCACACAACGGTGAGATCAACACCGTCAAAGGCAACCGAAACCGGATGCGGGCTCGCGAAGCACTGCTGTCGAGCGATCTGATCCCCGGGGACCTCGAGCGTTTGTTCCCGATCTGCAACCCCGATGCCTCGGACTCGGTGTCCTTGGACGAGGTGCTCGAACTTCTGCACCTGGGCGGGCGCAGCGTGCCGCACGTGGTGATGATGATGGTGCCCGAGCCGTGGGAGAACCACCGCACGATGGATCCACGGGTGCGGGCGTTCTACCAGTTCCATTCGTCGATGATGGAGGCCTGGGACGGTCCGGCCTGCGTGACGTTCACCGACGGCAGCTATGTCGGAGCCGTGCTGGACCGCAACGGTCTTCGCCCCGGCCGCTGGTGGCAGACGGCGGACGGCCGCGTCATCCTCGCCAGCGAGGCAGGCGTGCTCGACGTGCCGCAGTCCGAGGTCGTCGCCAAGGGTCGACTCGAGCCCGGAAAGATGTTCCTGATCGACACTGTCGCCGGACGTCTGGTGCCGGACGAGGAGATCAAACTCCAACTGGCAACCGAACATCCGTACCAGGAGTGGCTGCACGCCGGCCTGCTCGAAATCAAGAGCCTGCCCGAGCGTGCGCACATCCAGTACAACCACGACTCGGTGGTGCGCCGACAGGTCGCCTTCGGCTACACCGAGGAAGACCTACGCGTCGTACTGACGCCGATGGCCGCATCCGGCGGCGAGCCGCTCGGTTCGATGGGCACCGATACCCCGGCCGCGGTGATGTCGCAGCGGTCGCGTCAGCTCTACGACTACTTCATCGAACTGTTCGCGCAGGTCACCAACCCACCGCTGGACTCGATCCGCGAGGAGATCGTGACCTCGCTCGCGCGGGTGATGGGTCCGGAGCAGAACCTGCTCGAGCCCACTGCGGCGTCGTGCAGGCAGATCGTGTTGCCGTGGCCGGTGCTCGACAACGACGAGCTCAACAAGATCATTCACATCAACGACGACGGCGACCATCCGGGACTGTCGGCCACGGTGTTGCGTGGGCTGTACGAGGTCGAGCGCGGCGGCGAAGGTCTGGCCGAGGCCATCGAGGAGTTGCGCGCCCGGGCGTCGGAGGCGATCGCTGCGGGATACACCACGCTGATCATCTCCGATCGCGATTCGGATCACACTCGGGCCCCGATCCCGTCCCTGCTGGCCACCTCGGCGGTACACCATCACCTGGTTCGCACCAAGGAGCGCACCAAGATTGCGCTCGTCGTCGAATCCGGTGACGCGCGCGAGGTGCACCATCTGGCGTTGCTCATCGGCTTCGGTGCCGCAGCGGTCAACCCGTATCTGGCGATGGAGTCGATCGAGGATCTGGTCGGCGAGGGCGAATTGACCGGAGTCGAGACGACGATCGCGGTACGCAACTATCTGTACGGCCTCGGTAAGGGCGTACTGAAGGTGATGTCGAAGATGGGCATCTCTACCGTCGGGTCCTACACCGGCGCACAGGTTTTCGAGGCCGTCGGTCTCGACCGCGAGGTGGTGCGCGAGTACTTCAAGGGCACGGTCAGCAAGCTCGGCGGCGTCGGTCTCGACGTGCTGGCGGAGGAGGTCAAGCTGCGCCATCGTCGGGCGTACCCCGAGAATCCGACCGACCGCGTCCATCGTCGGTTGGAGATCGGCGGCGAATACCAGTTCCGGCGCGAAGGCGAGCTGCACCTCTTCACCCCCGAGACGGTGTTCCTGCTGCAGCATGCAACGCGTACGGGCCGATACGACGTCTTTCAGAAGTACACCGACGAGGTGGACCGGCTCGCTCGCGAAGGCGGTGCACTGCGCGGTCTGTTCGAGTTCAAGGACGGTGTGCGCCCGCCGGTTCCGCTCGACGAGGTGGAATCGGTCGAGTCGATCGTCACGCGGTTCAACACCGGCGCGATGAGCTACGGATCCATCTCCGCCGAGGCGCACGAGACGATGGCCGTCGCGATGAACAATCTCGGCGGACGGTCCAACTCGGGGGAGGGCGGCGAGGACGTCGACCGGCTCTACGACCCGACGCGACGCAGTGCCGTCAAGCAGGTCGCCAGTGGTCGGTTCGGTGTCACCAGCGACTACCTGGTCAACGCCACGGACATTCAGATCAAGATGGCGCAGGGTGCCAAGCCGGGCGAGGGCGGTCAGCTGCCCGGCTACAAGGTGTACCCGTGGGTGGCCAAGACCCGACATTCGACGCCGGGTGTCGGCCTCATCTCGCCGCCCCCGCACCACGACATCTACTCGATCGAGGATCTCGCGCAGCTGATCCACGATCTCAAGAACGCCAACGAGAAGGCGCGCGTGCACGTCAAGCTCGTCAGTTCCGTCGGCGTCGGCACGGTGGCGACGGGCGTGAGCAAGGCACACGCCGATGTCGTCTTGATCTCCGGATACGACGGCGGAACCGGAGCTGCGCCGTTGACCTCGCTCAAGCATGCAGGCGCTCCGTGGGAGATCGGCCTCGCCGACGCCCAGCAGACGCTGGTGCTCAACGGCCTGCGTGATCGCATCACCGTGCAGTGCGACGGCGGCATGCGCACCGGACGCGACGTCATCGTTGCGGCGCTGCTCGGCGCGGAGGAGTTCGGCTTCTCGACGGCCCCGCTGATCGTGGCGGGGTGCATCATGATGCGCGTCTGCCACCTCGACACCTGCCCGGTCGGTGTCGCGACGCAGAACCCGGAGCTGCGCAAGCGGTTCACCGGCAAGCCCGAGTTCCTCGAGGACTTCTTCAAGTTCATCGCCGAGGATGTACGAAAGTACCTCGCGCAGCTCGGTTTCCGGAGTATCGATGAGGCGGTCGGTCACGCCGATGTGCTCGAGACGGCAGCCGGAGTGGCGCACTGGAAGAGCAAGGGACTCGATCTCGCGCCGATCTTCGCGATGCCCGTCGACCGCCACGGTGCCCCGATGACGCAGCGTCGACGCCTCCGCGCGCAGGACCACGGTCTCGATCTCGCGCTGGATCGGACGCTGATCCAGTTGGCCGAGGGAGCGCTCGAGGACGCCCATCCGGTGAAGCTCGAGTTGCCGGTACGCAACGTCAATCGCACGGTCGGAACTCTGCTGGGGTCCGAGGTCACCCGGCGCTACGGCGCGGTCGGGTTGCCGGACGACACCATTCGCATCGCGTTCACCGGATCGGCCGGTCAGTCTCTCGGGGCCTTCCTGCCGCCGGGCATCACCATCGACCTGGTCGGTGACGCGAACGACTATGTCGGCAAGGGATTGTCGGGTGGGCGAATAGTCGTGCGCCCCGCCGAGGATGCACCGTTCGTCGCAGAGGACAACGTGATCGCAGGAAACACGATTCTCTACGGTGCCACCTCGGGCGAGGTGTACCTGCGCGGTAAGGCAGGGGAGCGGTTCGCGGTCCGCAACTCGGGCGCGATCGCGGTGAACGAGGGCGTGGGCGACCACGCGTTCGAGTACATGACCGGCGGTCGTGTCGTGGTGCTCGGGCCCACCGGTCGCAACATGGCGGCGGGCATGTCCGGCGGAATCGCGTTCGTCCTCGGTCTCGATCCCGCGGATGTGAACATGGCGATGGTCGAACTGCAGGTGCCTAACCCGGACGATCTGGTGTGGCTGCGTGAGACCGTCGAGAATCACCGACGCTGGACCGGTTCCACCGTCGCGACCTCGTTGCTGGCCGACTGGCCCCGCCGGTCCGCGTTGTTCACCAAAGTCATGCCCGTCGACTACCAGCGAGTGCTGGAAGCGACAAGAATGGCGCGCGCCGAAGGGCGCGACGTCGATGCTGCGATCATGGAGGCTGCACGTGGCTGATCCACAGGGATTTCTGAAAGTCGTCAAGCGCGAGGCCGTCAAGCGTCCGATCGGCGAGCGCGTCAAGGACTGGAACGAGGTGTACTCGAACCAGCCGACGAGCGAGCGTGCCGCCGAGGTCTCCGATCAGGCGCGTCGCTGCATGGACTGCGGTATCCCGTTCTGCCACTCGGGAACTGCGGGCTGCCCGCTGGGAAATCTGATTCCCGAGTGGAACGACCTGGTGCGCCGCGGCCGCTGGGATGCCGCCAGCGATCGACTGCATGCGACCAACAATTTTCCGGAATTCACCGGTCGGGTGTGCCCGGCCCCGTGTGAGTCGGCCTGCGTGCTGTCGATCTCCGAGGCGGCCACCGGTGGAAGCGTGACGATCAAGCGAGTCGAGCAGACGATCGCGGACCTGGCCTGGGAGGACGGCAGCATCGTTCCGCAGCCGCCGACGATCACCACCGGCAAGCGGGTCGCCGTCGTCGGATCCGGTCCTGCGGGATTGGCTGCGGCGCAACAGCTCACCCGCGCCGGGCACGACGTCACCGTGTACGAGCGTGACGATCGTCTCGGCGGATTGCTCCGCTACGGCATCCCCGAGTTCAAGCTCGAGAAGTCCGTGCTCGATCAGCGCCTCATGCAGATGCGGGCCGAGGGAACACATTTCGTCACCGACTGCGAGGTCGGCATCGACTTCACCGTCGAGCAACTACGCGAATCGTTCGACGCAGTCGTTCTCGCGGTCGGAGCCCTACGGGCCCGTGACAATGCCGAGGTCATCGGTCGCGAACTCGACGGCATCCACCTGGCCATGGAGCATCTGGTGCCGTCGAACAAGGAATGCGAGGGTGACGGTCCCACCTCCATCTCGGCTGCGGACAAGCATGTGGTGATCATCGGCGGTGGCGATACCGGAGCCGACTGCCTGGGAACGGCCCACCGACAGGGTGCTGCGTCGGTGACGCAGCTCGACTACAACCCCGCGCTGCCCGGGGCTCGCGACGAGAGCCTCTCGCCGTGGCCGTCGTGGCCGCTGGTGCTGCGTACCTCACCCGCGCACGCCGAGGGTGGCGTCGTGCGTCATCAGGTTGCGGTCCAACGATTCCTCGGTGACGAGCGCGGGCACGTTCGTGCCATGGTGCTCGCCGAGGTGGAGGTGCAGCGCGACGCGGACGGTCGACGCATCGTCACGCCCATCGGGGAGGAGATCGAATTGCCCTGTGATCTGGCGTTGTTCGCCATCGGTTTCGAGGGCGTCGAGCACAGCCCGCTCCTCGACGAGTACGGCCTCACGCTGACCAAGCGGGGCGCGCTCTCGTGTGGCCCCGATTGGCAGACCACCGCGCCGGGCGTGTTCGTCTGCGGGGATGCGCATCGCGGTGCGTCGTTGGTCGTGTGGGCGATCGCGGAGGGTCGTTCGGCGGCCAACGGCGTCGATGCCTTCCTCACCGGACACTCGGAATTGCCGTCTCCGGTACACCCCACGGCACTGCCCCTGGCGGTTGTGTGACCCCCGTCTCTGAACCGGTACAGACCATCCCAGCAGCAGGGTAGCGCGACTACCGATCGGTAGTATCCGAGCGGTTCCGTCTGCGATAGAGAACGCGGCGTCCAGCGGCTAGGCTCGCCTTCGTGAGCCGACGTACGAAGATTGTCTGCACCCTTGGACCCGCAACCGCAACCACAGAGCGCATCCGCGAACTCGTCGAGAGTGGAATGGATGTCGCACGATTGAACTTCAGCCATGGTGATCATCCCGATCATCAGGCCAACTACGAGAGGGTTCGAGCAGCATCGGACGCCACCGGCAAAGCCGTGGGCATCCTGGCCGATCTGCAGGGACCGAAGATTCGTCTCGGTCGTTTCGCCGAGGGTTCGACCACCTGGGCGGCCGGCGAGCTGATCCGCATCACCGTCGAAGAGTGCGAAGGCACCCACGACCGGGTGTCGACCACCTACAAGGAGCTGGCCCAGGACGCCAAGGAAGGCGACCGCCTGCTCGTCGACGACGGCAAGGTCGGCCTCGTGGTCACCGGTGTCGAAGGCAACGACGTGTTGTGCCGTGTCACCGAAGGTGGGCCGGTCAGCAACAACAAGGGCGTCTCCCTGCCGGGCATGGACGTGTCCGTTCCCGCCATGAGCGAGAAGGACATCGCCGATCTCGAGTTCGCCCTCGCCCTCGGTGTCGACTTCATTGCGCTCTCGTTCGTGCGTTCTCCCGCGGACGTCGAACTCGTCCACGCCGTGATGGATCGCGTGGGCCGCCGAGTTCCGGTCATCGCCAAGCTCGAGAAGCCCGAGGCCGTCGACAACCTCGAAGCCATCGTGCTCGCGTTCGACGCGATCATGGTCGCCCGCGGTGACCTCGGCGTCGAGTTGCCCCTCGAGCAGGTACCGCTGGTGCAGAAGCGGGCCATCCAGATTGCCCGCGCCAACGCCAAGCCCGTCATCGTCGCGACCCAGATGCTCGAATCGATGATCGAGAACTCCCGCCCGACGCGCGCCGAGGCCTCCGACGTCGCCAACGCTGTGCTCGACGGTACCGACGCGGTCATGCTCTCCGGTGAGACCTCGGTCGGTAAGTACGTGATGGAAACCGTGCGGACCATGGCCCGCATCGTCGAGACGGTCGAGACCGAGGGCGACAGTGTTCCTCCGCTGACGCACGTCCCGCGCACCAAGCGTGGCGTCATCTCCTACGCCGCTCGTGACATCGGCGAACGCCTGGACGCGAAGGCACTCGTGGCGTTCACCCAGTCGGGTGACACCGTTCGACGGTTGGCTCGTCTGCACACCAAGCTTCCGTTGCTCGCCTTCACCTCCATCTCCGAGGTCCGCAGCCAATTGTCGCTGAGCTGGGGGACCGAAACGTTCCTGGTCCCGGATGTGGGTTCCACGGACGCGATGGTCAAGGAGGTGGACCGGGCGCTGCTCGAGCTGGGTCGATACAGCAAGGGCGATCAGGTCGTGATCGTGGCCGGTGCCCCTCCCGGCACAGTAGGCTCGACCAACTTGATCCATGTGCACCGAATCGGAGAAGAGGACCGGTAAGTGGTCGAAGCGGGGGGAACCGGCGTCAGCGAAAGCGCGTCGAGCAGTACTGCAGTACGCAAGACCGATCTCGAGACGCTCCTCGATCTCCTCGCACTGGAGGAGATCGAGGAGGACGTGTTCGTCGGCGTTCACCCCGAGCAGGTGGGCAGCCGTACGTTCGGGGGGCAACTCGTTGCTCAAGGCTTGATCGCCGCCGGCCGCACCGTCTCCGGTACCTCGCGGGACGTGCATGCGATCAATGCGCACTTCATCCGCGGTGGCGACGTAAAGAAGCCCATCGAGTACCGGGTATCGCGGCAGCGTGACGGTCGCGCTTTCGCCAACCGCCAGGTCACCGCACTGCAGGACGGCAACGAGCTCTTCGTCATGCTCGCCGCCTTCCAGGATTTCGGTAAGGGGCTCGAGCACAGCGTGGAGGTGCCCGAGGTTCCGTACCCCGACGCACTGCCACCGCTCGGTGATCACTTCGTCGGGTACGAGGACCGGCTGCAGATGTTCGTCGACGCCCTCAAGCCGATCGACATGCGCTACGCCAACGATCCGGCGTGGATCATGCACGGCACCGGCGAGAAGCTCAACCACAATCGGGTCTGGATGAAAGCCGACGGCGATCTGCCCGACGCCTCGATCTTTCACGCCGCGACCATGGGCTACGCGTCGGACACCACGGTGCTCGACTCGATCATCACCACCCACGGTCTGTCCTGGGGACTCGATCGCATCGTCGCGGCGACGGTCAACCATTCCATCTGGTTCCACCGCCCGTTCCGATTCGACGAGTGGGCTCTCTACGCCACCGAATCACCGGTCGCGGCCGGGTCTCGTGGCCTGGCCACCGGACGGTTCTTCTCGATGGACGGCCAGTTGCTGGCCACCGTCGTGCAGGAAGGTCTCATCCGGCACTTCCCGAAGCGGGTGCGGGCCTGAGAGCAGTCGACCACTCCTGTGTCTTCGCTGCGAGATCGAGCGAGGCCAGCGCAGGGCTGGTCGACGGCAGGCGAGTGAATGTCACGTGGGGCGTCACCGCCTTCACGTGACGACGGTAGCTCTCGGCGGCCTTGGCTCCGTTGAAGAACACCCTGTCGATGTCGGTGTTCTCGGCGAAAAGTTTCCCGAAATCGTTTGCGACGATGGAGGATTCGACGATCGCCGAGTCCAGGCTTCCCGCGCGCGTGCACAGCTGCAGTACATCCCATACTGCGACGCCGTGACTGCGCAAACGCTCGGTGCGATCGTCGTAGAGAAGGTCGGGGCCCGCATCGAACAGCGTTCCCATGATCGGCCAGAACGCATTTCGAGGATGCGCGTAGTACTGCTGCGCGGCCAGTGACGCGACGCCGGGCATGGAGCCCAGGATCAATGTGGTTGCGCCCGGTCCGAGAATCGGCGCGAAACTGTGCACGACGTTCATTGCGCGATTACAGCAAATCACCGCGGGGGCACCGGACGGGGGACCACAATGGAGGTCATGTTGGATCCACGCGTACTCGACAACCACGAACTCGAAGCCGAACTCGCCGCACTGCGTCGGGGGCGTGACGCCGCGATGGACGAAGGCGCGCGGGATGTCTCGACCGCCGACACCGACCACCTCATTGCGCGGTTCGAGGAGGAAATCCGCAAGCGGCACCAGGATTCGGTGTCCGATCAGCCCAGTGCCGATCTGCCCTGACCCAAGATCAGAACGGCGCAGGCGGCAGTCGCGGCGACCGTTCTGACGTTGTTCCACCGCGTCCATTTCTCGCGGAAGTTCTGCCATTCGTCGGCACCCGCTGCGCTGCCGGGATCGACGCCGGCCAAGGCGTCGTTGAGGGGGACGTTCAGAGTCATCGTGATCGCGACGCATCCGAGAACGTAGAGAACGGCTCCGCTCACCACGAGCACGGGTGAACCCCGACCGGTCGATACGGCGAGAATCGCTGCCAGAGTGCAGGACCCGGCCGTTCCGAAAAACAAGCCGAGAAACACCGGATCGATAATCGCCTTGTTGAATCGCTGCATCGCGGCGATCGCGTCGGGCACGGGCAGTGTTGCCAGGCCGGGGAGCACGCTGATGGAGAAGGCGAGCAGCACTCCTGCCACGAGCCCGCATCCGACGGCGGCAACGGCGGTGGCGACCGCGAGCGTTCGGTCCATCACAGTGGTTCCCTTCGGCCGGTAGCGTCCTGTTGTCCACTGTGGTCCCGAGAGGTTGGATGGACAATGCCCGAAAGGCTGCATTCGATGTCCGATCGTCCAACTTGTGAGACGATCGGGGTATGCGCGGCGCGGATCCCTGGAGATCGTCAGACCCCCTGGGTGAAGCGCTGCACTTTCTCCGCATGACCGGATCGTTCTACGTGCGCTCCGAGATGAGCGGATCCTGGGGTCTGGCACTGCCCGCCATGGAGGATGCGCTGTGGTTTCACACGGTCGTCGACGGTCGCTGTGTGTTGTCGGTTCCCGGCGAGCCGACGCGTGAGTTGGTGCCCGGCGATTTCGCTTTGGTACCGCACGGGCGAGGGCACGTGCTCGCCGCAGGCGTCGACGCGTCGGTTCGTGCGACGAGCGTTCACGACCTCCCGCACGAGTACATCAGCGATCGCTACGCGGTGATCACTCACGACTCGGGCGGTGCCGGCCGTGCTACGACCCTCGTCTGCGGGGCGGTGCGACTGGATCATCCGGCAGCGCAGAAGCTCGTTCGCCTGCTGCCCGCGCTGGTGGTGGTCGACGCCGATCCCGGCCCGAGGCAATCGAGGATGCAGAACGTGCTGGCCATGGTCGCGGACGAAGCGCGCGTGCTCGAGCCCGGGGGAGAAGCGGTGATCACCCGACTGTCCGACATTCTGGTGATCCACGCGTTGCGGTCGTGGATCGCGAACACGCCGGGCGCGCAGTCGGGTTGGCTCGGAGCATTGCAGGACGATCGGATCGGAACGGCGTTGGCGCTGATCCATCGACACCCTCATGAGCGGTGGACCGTTGCGGCTCTGGCGTCGAGGGTGAACATGTCCCGCTCGGCGTTCTCGGCACGTTTCACCGAGCTGGTCGGCGACTCCGCGATGAGCTATCTGGTGACGTGGCGGATGCAGGTCGCATACGAGACGTTGCGATCCGAGGACGTGGTGTTGGCCGAATTGGCCCGGCGCAGTGGGTATCTGTCGGAGGCCGCGTTCGGTAAGGCGTTCAAGCGCGCGACGGGCGTCTCCCCGGGACGTGTGCGTCGTCGAGAAGCGGTGTCGATGGCCGCCGGTCAGTCGAGCAGGTGACGGAGATAGCTGTTGGGGTCGTCGAGGTAGCGACGCCAGTGCTGTACCAATTCGAGTTCGTCCCAGGTACTTCGGCGTAGACCGTGTTCGCCGACTTCGACGATGTCGGCACCAGGGGTCGACGCCAGAATCGGTGAGTGGGTGGCACAGACGATCTGCGCGCCCTCCTCGCCCAGCTCGGACATCAGTGCAACGAGCTGCAGGCTCGCGGTGAACGACAGGGCCGACTCCGGCTCGTCCAGAACGTAGAAGCCGGGTTCGGTCAGCATCGCACCGAACATGGTCAGGAACCCCTCACCGTGGCTCATCTCGGCGGTGTTCTCGTCCCAGAAACCCGGTGTGCCGCCGAGGTTCTCGGCCATGTCGAACGCGGTCTCGGCGCGCAGGAAGAAACCGCGCTTCTGCAGTCGTGGGCCACGGAGCATTCGAGAGCCCCGCGGCGTGGTCTCGAGTTCGAGTACCTCACCGAGGGCGCTGGTCACCTCGTCGAGTCGACGCGACTGCTGCGCCGCCCGACCGCCGCGGGCATCGATTCCGAAACCCTCGGCGATCGCCTCGACGAGGGTCGATTTACCGGAACCGTTGTCGCCGACCAGAATTGTCACCGGTGCCAGGAACTCGAGTCCGTCGCGAGCGAGGTCGGCGACAGCAGGCACGGTGAAGGGCCAGTCCGTTCCGATATTGTCGGCGTGGACGTAGGCGCGTTCTACGAACATGATTCAGGCAGTGACCAGGCGGTCGACGTAACCGGTCTCGTGTGTGGAATCGGCGCTGCAGGTGTAGTAGACCCACTGCGCAGACTGGTCTGCCGAATCCCCGAACCGATGGTCGACCTTCGCTGCGCACAAACTGCCCGCACTGGTGTCATGGCAACGAAGACTGCTGGGTATGTACATCACCCCACTGTAGGCGCGATTATCGCCGACCTTTACCTACGGCGTCGCTGCTGTGGTGCCCTCGGTGAGACTCGAACTCACACTGGACGGGTTTTGAATCCGTTTCCTCTGCCAATTGGGATACGAGGGCTGGCGTCTTTCAAGCAACGATTGACGAGTTTAGAAGATGCGCTTTCGGCGGCGCGCACCGGTACCCTTCAGATGCTCGACGGCCCTGATGGGCGATGACAGTCAAAGGAGACCGATACAGATGAATGCTCCTGGTGCGCACGGTACTGGCAAGCCCCCGCTACGCGTGGTGGTGGCAGAGGACGAATCCCTGATCCGATTGGACCTCGTGGAGATGCTCCGCGAGGAGGGCTACGACGTGGTCGGTGAAGCGGCCGACGGTCAGCAGGCGGTGGAGTTGGCCGTCGAACTGCGTCCCGATCTGGTGATTATGGATGTGAAGATGCCGCGTCGGGACGGAATCGATGCCGCATCGGAGATCGCCGAGAAACGCATAGCGCCAGTCGTCATTCTCACCGCGTTCAGTCAACGTGAGCTCGTGGAGAAGGCTCGCGATGCCGGCGCGATGGCGTATTTGGTCAAGCCGTTCACCAAAGCCGATCTGATGCCTGCGGTGGAGTTGGCCGCCAGCCGTTTCGGTGAGATCTCCGCGCTCGAATCCGAGATCGTGGATCTGCAGGATCGGCTCGAGACGCGCAAGCTCATCGAGAAGGCCAAGGGCATCCTGATGGAATCGCAATCGCTCACAGAACCGCAGGCGTTCAAGTGGATTCAGCGCGCCGCGATGGATCGCAGGACGACGATGAAGGCCGTCGCCGAAGTAGTGATCGAGACACTCGGTACCCCTGCGAACAAGCCTGCGGCAGAGGGGTGATCGGCCCGCGAAAGCTACGGCCACGTAAAACTTCGACTCCCTAGGTCACAGTCAGGTCACGAGCCTCGTTCTAGGCCTTGCGAATCGGCTCCGAGCGTTAGCGTCTGATCCACACGTGAGCCACATGCAACTCAGGTGCGCTTCAACGACGAGCAATTTCAAGGAGAACCTAGATGGCAATTCGGACCTATGTCCGCACGGCTGCGGTGGTGAGCGTTACCTCGCTCGCACTGTTCGGCTGTTCGTCGAGCGACGACTCGGGCTCGACCGACTCCACCGCTGCCAGCGGCGGCACTGCAGCCGCGGAAACGACCGTCTCCACCGATTGCGAGCCCGAGCAGGCCACAGCAGGGGCTACGCCGGTCACCGATCCTCTGGTCGTCGGAACCTTGCTGCCCAACACCGGCAGCCTGGCCTTCCTCGGACCGCCCGAGGTCGCGGGTGTACAGCTCGCCGTCAACGACATCAACGCGGCCGGTGGTGTTTTGGATCAGCCGGTCACGCTCATCCCCGGCGACTCCGGTGACACCACCACCGACACCGCAAACACCACCGTCGACCGCCTGCTCGCAGGCGGTGCCGACGTCATCGTCGGTGCAGCGTCCTCGGCGGTCTCCCTGCAGGTCATCGACAAGATCACCAGCGCGGGCGTCGTGCAGATCTCGCCGGCCAACACGTCCGACCAGTTCGTCTGCTACCCGGACAGCGGCCTCTACTTCCGTACCGCTCCCACCGATGTGCTGCAGGCTCAGGCCCTCGCGGATCTCATCGCCCAGGACGGTGCCCAGCGGGTGTCGATTCTCGCCCTGAACGACCCGTACGGAACGGGCCTGGCCAACAACACGGTCGAGAACCTCGAAGCCGCGGGAATCGCGTCCGATCAGCTGCAGACGATCATCTACGATCCCAATGCTCAGTCGTACAACGCCGAGATCGACGACGTGAACAACTTCGCACCCGATGCTGTCGCCGTGATCGGATTCGACGAGTCCGCTCGCATCATCACCCGTATGCACGAGCTCGGAATCGGACCGTCCGACGGCACGTTGGTCTACGGCGTCGACGGCAATATGGGCAATGCGCTCGGCGAGTCGATGGCTCCGGGTCTGCTCGACACGATGCGGGGGACCACGCCGCTGACCGACGTCGGTACCGAGTTCCAGGACCGACTCAAGACCGTCGATCCCGCGCTGGTCGATTTCAACTACGCGGGTGAGTCCTACGACGCCGTTGTGATTCCTGCACTGGCAGCTGTTCAGGCCGGATCGACTGCGGGCGTGGATATTGCGGCCAACATCAACAGCGTCACCAAGGACGGCGAGAAGTGCACGACGTTCCAGGAATGCCTTCCGCTGCTGCAGGCCGGCACCGACATCGACTACGACGGTGTCACTGGTGCGCTCAACTTCAGTGACGCAGGCGAGCCGGCAACCGGTTCGTACGGCAACCTGGTCTTCGGGCCGGACAACACCCTCACCACGGATGGATACATCGTCGTCGGTGAGTGATCTGTAACTGTCACACAGCCACTGGGCCCGAGTCCTCGATCAGGACTCGGGCCCAGTGGCTTGTGTACGCGCCGCACGTTCGACGGCAGCGAGAAGGCCCCGGTTCGATGTCGATCGAACCGGGGCCTTCGTCGTTGCCGAGCAGCTACTTCTTCTCTTTGCTTCCTGCCAGTGTGCCGAGATACAGCTCGATCACCTTCGGGTCGTTCATCAACGCCGGACCGGTGTCGGTGTAGGCGTTGCGGCCCTGATCGAGAACGTATCCGCGGTCGCAGATCTGCAGGCACCGACGGGCGTTCTGCTCGACCATGATGATCGAGACACCGGCCGCATTGATCTTCTTGCAGCGGATGAACACCTCGTCCTGAAACATCGGAGACAAGCCGGCCGACGGCTCGTCGAGCAGCAGTACCGATGGTTCCATCATCAGTGCGCGCCCCATCGCCACCATCTGGCGCTCACCGCCGGAGAGCGCCCCGGCTTTGACCTTGCGGCGATCGCTCAGAAGTGGAAAGAGCTCGCTGACGAAATCGAAGCGTTCGTTGAACTTCTTGGGACGCAGATAGATTCCCATTTCGAGGTTCTCTTCGATGGTGAGCGACGGGAACACATTCTGCGTCTGCGGGACGTAGCCGACGCCTTTCGTCACCAACACGTGCGCCTCGGCGGACGTGATGGTGTCTCCGCGCAGTTTGACGCTGCCCTCCCGAACGGCAACGAGCCCGAACAGCGTCTTCAACAGAGTCGACTTGCCGGCCCCGTTGGGTCCGATGATCCCGACGATCTCCCCGTCGTTGAGGAAGAAGTTGCACTCACTGAGGATGTTCACACCGGGGATGTACCCGGCGACCAAGCCGTCGGCGCGCAGTAGAGCACCTTCGGCGAGGCGGGCGTGTTCCCCTGGCGTGGCCGCGAACTCCGCGGGTGTCAGTTGCCGCTTCTCGGTGGTCGGTTCGCTCATCAGTTGACCTCCTTGGCCCGGTGGGATCCACCGTCGGTGGTGTCGGGCTTCACGAACTCCGGTTCCGACAGATCGCCACCGGCCGCAAGCTCCTCGACCTCGGCTTTCTTCAGTGCCTCTGCCAGTTCGGCAGTGGCACCGACGGGATTGCCGTCGGCATCGAATTCGAGAGCCTGATCGTGGTGACTGCCGAGGTACGCATCGACGACGGCACCGTTGTTCGAGAGCTCCTCCGGTGTCGATTCGGCGATCACACTGCCCTGCGCCATCACCACCACCCAGTCGCTGATGTCTCGGATGACGTCCATGTCGTGTTCGACGAACACCACCGTCATGCCGTCGTCGCGCAGTGACTTGATGTGCCCCAGAAGTGATTGCGTCAGTGCGGGATTGACCCCGGCCATCGGCTCGTCGAGCATCACCACGGACGGGTCGGTCATCAGCGCGCGGGCCATCTCGAGCAGTTTGCGCTGGCCGCCGGACAGAGAGCCCGCGAGGTCGTCGGCCTTGGCGTCGAGTTTGAAGCGGGCGAGCAACTCGTTGGCGCGCTCGGTGACCTCGCGCTCCTGAGCCTTCCAGGTCCACGGCAGAAATGTGTTCAATATTCTTTCGCCGCGCTGCCCGGTGGCACCGAGTCGAACATTGTCCAGCACTGTGAGTTTCGACAGTGCTTTGGTGAGCTGGAACGTTCTGACCACACCCTTGCGGGCCACCTGGTGTGGGTGCATCTTGCCCAGTTCCTGGCCGTCCATCGACCAGGTGCCGGTGTCGGGTCGATCGAACCCGGTGAGCAGATTGAAGAGGGTTGTCTTGCCTGCACCGTTGGGCCCGATCAGACCGGTGATGCAGCCGCGCTGTATCTCGAGATGCGCTACGTCGACGGCCTTGAGACCGCCGAACGTGCGCGAGATGCCATCCACCACGAGAGTCGGATCGGGTTTCGCCGAGCCCGGTTCGCCTGCCACTCCGGCGAACAGCGCCGCACGCTGATCGGCGTCGAGGGCCATGGCCGCCCGTGATTCGAGGGTGCTGGGATTCTTGTTCGGCGAGTTCTTCGCGTCAGGCATTGAGCTGAACCTCTCGCTTGTTGCCGAGAATGCCCTGAGGTCTGAACACCATCAGTAGTGCGATCAGGATTCCCAGGAGGACGAAACGGGTGGCACCGACCTGCTGCTCGGTGAGGTCGAGCAGCGGATCCGGCCCCGAGATGGCTTGACGCAGAATGGCGTCCGGGATCGAGAGCAGGAACCAGAACAGCATGGCTCCGACGACAGGTCCGAACACAGTGGCCGCGCCGCCGAGAATCAGGGCTCCGAAGGCGAAGAACGTCTGCGCCGTGGAGTAGAAGTCGGGGTTGATCGACTTGGTCTGCAGGGCGTTGAAGACACCGCCCATGCCGCCGATCACACCACCGAGCACGAGCGCCTGCATCTTGTACACGAAGACGTTCTTACCGAGCGAGCGTGCCGCATCCTCGTCTTCGCGCACCGCTTTCAGGACGCGCCCCCACGGGCTGTGTGTGAGGAGATAAACGACGCCGCAGAGGATGAGGACCAGTGACCAACCGACGACCATGGCCCACAGATCGTCACCGTAGAACTTCACCCCGACGAAGTCGTACTGCTTGCCCGAATCGAACGGGCTGAGCGAGGTGAACGGATCGGCAAATCCGAACAGGCCGTTGGTCGATGCGGTCACCGAGTCGCTGGCCGTGGATCTGAACACGAGACGAAGGATTTCCGACGCGGCGATCGTGACGATGGCCAGGTAGTCGGCGCGCAGTCGTAGCGTGGGGATGCCCAGCACCAGAGCCAACAGACCGGCGGCACCGAGACCGACGAGAATGCCCAACCACAGCGGCTGCTCGTAGGTGATGGTCATGATGCCCACGCCGTAGCCGCCGAGCAGCGCGAAGCCGATCTGGCCGAAGTTGAGCAGGCCGGCGTAGCCGAAGTGCAGGTTGAGGCCGATGGCGAGCAGCGCGTAGAAGATCGCCGACGGCCCGACGAGTTGAGCGAGGGAAACCTGGAGTGCACCGAGAATATCCATGAGGTCACCCGATCCTTTGCCGCGAGCCGAGTATGCCCTGCGGCCTGACGATGAGGATGAGTATCAAGACGAGCAGTCCTCCGATGTACTTGAGATCGGGATTGATGATCAGCGTCGACCACTGCACGAGCAGACCGACGATGACGCAGCCGAGGAAGGCCCCGTACGCGGTTCCCAGTCCCCCCAATGTGATTCCGGCGAACATCAGCAGTAGGAGTTTGAAGCCCATCTCCCACTGCACGCGACCGGCGAGTTCGGAGAGACCGAACAGAACACCGCCGAGGGCGGCGAGACCGCCGCCGAGGCACCAGACGAACGTCACGACACGCTCGACATTGATGCCCGAGGACGCGGCGAGGTCGCGATTGTCGGCGACGGCACGCATGGCCTTGCCGATGCGCGTGCGCTGCAACATGAGTGCCACGCCGACGAGGACCACCACACTGATGATGATGCACGCGAGGTTGACGTTGGTGATGGCGAACGGGCCCCACTCGTTCTGAGTCTGAGCCTGGTAATCCGCGAACGGCTCGGCTCGGTCCGAGAAGAAGATGAGGATCAGGTAGCGGAGCGCGATCGCGAGGCCGATGGACACCACGAGCTGAGCAATGAGGCCGGTTCGACGTTTTCGCAACGGTTTCCAGATGGCCGCGTTGTTGAGCCAGCCGATCGCGACGCCGACGATGATCGCGAGGATCGTGGCCGGGATGAGTTGAATACCCATCGTGACGTTGAAGACCCAGGCCGCAACCGCGCCGAGCGTGACCAGTTCACCGTGCGCGAAGTTGGTCAGTCCGGTGGTTCCGAAGATCAGGCTCAGGCCGACGGCCGCGAGTGCGATGACGAGTCCGAACCGAAAGCCGTCCACCGTGGTTCGCAGGAACTGCTCCCAGACCGGGACGCTGGTGGCGGTTCTGGCCTCACCGAACGAGAAGATGACGGTGTTGGAGCGCCCGGCCTCCACATCGCGCTGGACCTCGCCCTGGACGCTGACGCCGTCGGGGAGCGTTTCCTGAACGACCTGGAATGTGTATGTGCCGGGGGACAATTCGAGTGTCCACCGGCCGCCGGTTTCACTGGTGGTGCGGGCGACTTCGGAGCCGGACGCGTCGAGCGCAGCGACGTCGACGCCGATGAGTCGTTCGCCACCGTTGTTGAGAGATCCGGCGACGCTGACCGCGTCCGCGGGCGGTGCCTGTTCGGCACTGGTCCCCGGCGCTGCCGGGGGAGTGGGGGTAGGTTCCTGGGCCAATGCCGGCGCACTGAACAGCAGCGCGGCAATGGAACTCAGAACGGCGAGTAGGAGTGTCCGCTGGAAGAGCCGAACGGCAGATCTTGCGCGCAACCTCGGCGGTTGCACCTTTCTGGTCCATCGAACATTTGGAGCCACGCACGTCCTCCGGACGGTTGTCGTTGTGCCACGGGAATGGGGGTTTCCTGCAATTGTCGGACTCTATCCGCTGAAACGACGCAAAATCGGCGACTGAGATTTCCGGAAAGTATCGGTTGTGTTTCGCGGTGCGCGACGGCCGTCGTGAGTTCGATCGCGCCGTCGCGCGTACATCCGGCTACGAGTTGTCGGACCCGCTCCCTAGACTGGTCAACCGTGAGCCCAGTAACCGAGAAAAGTGCAGCGCCCGCAGCCGAGACCGATGCGAAAGCAGGCGGGGAGCGGCCCACGTTGCTGCTCATCGACGGCCACTCGATGGCGTTCCGGGCCTTCTTCGCGTTGCCTGCGGACAACTTCAAGACCACCAGCGGTCAGTCCACCAATGCGGTGTACGGGTTCACTTCGATGTTGATCAATCTGCTGCGGGACGAGAAGCCGACGCACATCGCGGCGGCGTTCGACGTCTCACGCCAGACCTTCCGCGCAGAGCGGTTCCCCGAGTACAAGGCCAACCGCAGCAAGACGCCGGACGAGTTCGCCGGCCAGGTCGACATCACCAAGGACGTACTCGGGGCGATGGGTATCCCGGTGATGGCAGAGGCGGGCTTCGAGGCGGACGACATCATCGCCACTCTGGTGACCCAGGCGGAGGCGCTCGGCTACCGCGTTCTGGTGGTCACCGGCGACCGCGATGCGCTTCAGTTGGTCACCGACAACGTCACGGTGTTGTATCCGCGCAAAGGTGTCTCGGATCTGACTCGGTTCACTCCGGACGAGGTCGCGACGAAGTACGGGTTGACGCCGTCGCAGTACCCGGATTTCGCGGCCCTGCGCGGCGACCCGAGCGACAACCTTCCCGGCATTCCCGGGGTCGGCGAGAAGACGGCGACCAAGTGGATCATCGAATACGGTTCGCTCACCGCTCTGGTCGACAACGTGGACAAGGTCAAGGGCAAAGTGGGAGATGCACTGCGCGCCAACCTGTCGAGTGTGGTGCTCAACCGCGAGCTCACCGAGATGGTGCGCGATGTGCCGTTGCCCTACACCCCCGACCAGCTGGAACTGGCTCCGTGGGATCGCGAGAAGATCCACGCCTTGTTCGACGATCTGGAGTTCCGCATTCTGCGGGACCGGTTGTTCGAGACTCTCGCGTCGGTCGAACCCGAAGCCGAGGAGGGTTTCGACGTTCGCGGCGGCATCGTCGCGCCGGGCGAACTGGCCGCGTGGCTCGAAGAGCACGCAGCCGACGGCAGGCGCAGCGGCTTGTCGATCCTCGGCCCGCGTCGGCCGTTCGACAGCGACGCGACGTCGGTGGCGATCGCTGCGGCCGACGGTGAAGGGGCGTTCGTCACGACGACCGCTCTGGACCAATCCGACGAGCAGGCACTCGCCGCCTGGCTCGCAGATCCGGCGCAACCCAAGGCGCTGCACGAGGCCAAGTGGGCTCTGCATGCGGTTCGTGGGCGGGGCTGGACCCTCGGCGGGTTGACCACCGACACCGCCCTGGCGGCGTACCTGGTTCGGCCCGGTCAGCGATCGTTCAATCTCGACGACCTGTCGTTGCGCTACCTCAAACGCGAACTCCGGGTCGAGGATGCGGGTGAAGGTCAGATGTCGTTGCTCGATGCCGAGGACACCGCCGACGCGGCGTTCGCAGAGGGCGAGATTCTCAAGGCTCGGGCCGTCATCGATCTGGCCGATGCGCTGGACGCAGAGCTTGCCGCCATCGAGTCGACCACTCTGCTCTCCGAGATGGAGCTACCGCTGCTGACGGTGTTGGCCGATGTCGAGGCAACGGGTATCGCCGTCAACGGTGATCACCTCCGCGCACTGCAGTCTGGATTCGCGGCTCAGGTGGACGAGGCCGCGAACTCCGCCTACGGAGTGATCGACAAGCAGATCAACCTCGGGTCGCCGAAGCAGTTGCAGGTGGTGCTGTTCGAGGAACTCGACATGCCCAAGACGAAGAAGACCAAGACCGGGTACACCACCGATGCCGATGCGCTGCAAGGGTTGTTCGAGAAGACAGAGCATCCGTTTCTGAAATTCCTGCTCGATCACCGGGACGCAACGCGGATGAAGGTGACCGTCGACGGCCTGCTGAAATCCGTTGCCGACGACGGACGCATTCACACCACGTTCAATCAGACGGTCGCGGCCACGGGACGGCTGTCGTCCACCGAGCCGAACCTGCAGAACATTCCGGTGCGCAACGAGGCGGGTCGCCACATCCGCGACGGCTTCGTCGTCGGGGCGGGGTACGACACCCTGCTCACCGCCGACTACAGCCAGATCGAGATGCGCATCATGGCGCACGTCTCCGGCGACGAAGGGCTGATCGAGGCGTTCAACACCGGCGAGGATCTGCACAGCTTCGTCGGTGCCCGGGCATTCGGCGTGCCGATCGAGGAGGTCACCCCCGAACTGCGCCGCCGGGTCAAGGCGATGTCGTACGGACTGGCCTACGGACTGAGCGCATTCGGGCTGGCCGCGCAGCTCAAGATCTCCACCGACGAGGCGAAGCAGCAGATGGAGGCGTATTTCGCGCGGTTCGGAGGCGTCCGCGATTACCTGCGCAACGCCGTGGAGGAAGCGCGCAAGGTCGGGTACACCTCCACGCTGTACGGCAGGCGCCGCTACTTGCCCGATCTCAACAGCGACAATCGTCAGCGCCGCGAGGTCGCCGAGCGGGCCGCACTCAACGCCCCGATTCAGGGCACCGCAGCAGACATCATCAAGGTTGCGATGATCGACGTGCACCGATCGCTGGCGGAGTCGACGCTGAAGTCACGAATGCTGTTGCAGGTGCACGACGAACTGGTACTCGAGGTCGTCGAATCCGAGCGTGAGGAAGTCGAGGCGCTGGTACGGAACAAGATGTCCTCGGCCATCGAGCTGTCGGTTCCCCTGGAAGTGTCGGTCGGCACCGGGCCCAGCTGGGACGCCGCAGCACACTGATTCGAGAGCACACTGACTCGACCTATGGCCAGACGAAGGGCCGCTCACCGAATTCGGTGAGCGGCCCTTCGCTTCGAGTGCAGCGACGAGAAGTTACTCCGCCTCGGGAGCCTGCTCGGCGATCTGCTGGCGCACGACATCCATGTCGAGTGCCTTGATCTGACCGACGAGGTCCTCGAGCGCCGGTGCAGGCAGGGCGCCGGGCTGTGCGTAGACGAGAATTCCTTCGCGGAACGCCATGATCGTCGGGATCGACTGGATCTGTGCTGCTGCTGCAAGGCCCTGCTCGGCCTCGGTGTCGACCTTGGCGTGCACGACGTCGGGGTGCGCGTCGGACGACTTCTCGAAGGTGGGCGCGAACTGGCGGCACGGTCCGCACCAGGACGCCCAGAAATCGACCAACACCACGTCGTTGCTCGTCACGATCTCGTCGAAATTCTGCTGGGTCAAAGTCTGAGTGGCCACGCGGTCCCTTTCGATTGATTGCGCTTCTGGTGTGTCTCAACACGGCTACTCGCCGGAATCATCCCGGCTGTGGGCGGCCCGCTGCTCAGGCGGGCTGGGGTGCCGCACGGAACGTTCGGCGATACGAATTGGGCGTGGTGCATCGCAGTCGCACGAAATGCTGCCGCAGGGCCGCGGCGTTTCCGAAGCCGACCACCTCGGCGATCGAATCCATCGGGAGGTCGGAGTTCTCCAGCAGCTGCTGCGCTGCCAGTACTCGTTGGTCGTTGAGCCAGCGTGCGGGAGTCGTTCCGGTCTCGGCCGCGAACTTGCGGGCGAAGGTGCGCGCCGACATGTTCACCCGCGCCGCCAATCGACCGATGGTCAGCTCGGAGTCGAGATTCTCGGTCATCCAGTCCAGCAGTGGAGCCAGCGTCTCGGTGCGAGTGGCGGGCAGGGGACTGGTGACGAATTGAGCCTGGCCGCCGTCACGATGCGGAGGAACGACCATTCTGCGGGCGATCCCGTTCGCCACGACGCTGCCCTGATACTTGCGCACTATGTGCAGGCACAGGTCGATGCCTGCTGCCGTGCCTGCGCTGGTGAGTACGTTGCCTGCATCGACGTAGAGGACGTTCGGATCCACTTGTGCCAGGGGATATTTCGCCGCCAGCGAGGCAGAGTGCCGCCAATGCGTCGTGCAGGGTCGGCCGTCGAGGAGTCCCGCTTTGCCGAGTACGAAGGCACCGTTGCACAGGCTCGCGACCATCGCGCCTCGTTCCACCGCCGCGCGCAGTTTGGCCAGCAGAGGTTCGATGGATGCGTCGTATTCGGTGCCGCAGACGTAGCTGCCGTCGACCGCCGCCTCGGTGCCCCCGGCCGGGATGATGATCAGGTCGGCGCTGTCGAGGCTGTCGAGATCGTGTGGCACGTCGATGGTGTAGCCGACGCGGGTACGTATCGGTTGGGGGACACCCGCGATGAGGGAGAAGTCGTAGGTGGGTAGGCCCTCGTCCGAGCGATCGAATCCGAACACCTCGCAGGCGACGCCCAGCTCGAACGGTTCGGTCAACGGCATCAGCGCGACGACCACTCGTTTCAGCATGTGTAGAAGTATGGCAGAAAGTCGTCGATATGTGGCGTTACTGCCACTCGTGCACTGTCTCCGCAGGTTGGAAGCTAGCGGCATGACAATTGTATTGGTAGTTGTGCTGTTTTTCCTGGCCCTCGACGCACTCGTGCTCGCAGGCTTCGCTCCCGATACTCACGCGGAGGTGACTCAGTTCGGCGACTATCGGTTCTGACGTTCGCCGGTCAGCCGATCCGCCATTCGCGTTTGGCCTCGCCGTCCCATCGGCGCAGCGCAACCGCAGATCCGACCAGATCGACGACGTCGGCCGAGAGCAGGCGCACCGCTGCTCCTGCCTCCTCGGGGGTCAACCGTCGGGCCACCGTCACGTGGGGTGTCCATCGCCCGGGTTTGAGGTGATCGAGCGAACGTTCGCCCACGGCCTCGTACAGCCGGGCGTGCAGATCGAGCAACTCGCTCGACGGAACGACCAGTCGCGCCAGCGTGATCGTTCGACCACCGAACACGACGAGCCCACCGAGACGCACATCGAACGGATCGAAGCGGACCGCATCACCGTCGTCCACTGCGTCCGGCATCGACGACGCCACCGCGACGGTGACGTGCGGGCGGTTCGACTCACCGCGGTGGCGGTCCTGGCTCGGGAGGCCGGCTTCGGACAGTGCCGCCCACTCGCGGCGAACCGCTGCGTCGAGGCCGGAGTCGAGGAGAAGTTCTGCGGACTGCACCATGGAGGTCATGATGTCGCAGACGGACGGCCGGAATGCAACGGCGCTACGGATCGGGGCCATGACCGGCGACGGGATAGGTCACGAGATCGTGCCCGCAACGATTCGGGTGGTCGACGCGGCCCTCGCGGCCGCCGGGGGACCGGCTGTCGACTGGGTGCATCTGCCGCTGGGGCTCGGTGCCATCGACGAGCACGGAACGCCGATGCCCGAGCGCACGTTGGGTGAACTGGGCGCGCTCGAGAGCTGGATTCTCGGGCCGCACGACAGCGCGTCGTATCCGGAGCCGTTCCGCTCGCAGCTGACCCCGGGCGGCCGGATTCGCAAGAACTTCGACCTGTTCGCCAACATCCGTCCGGCAAAAGCACTGCCCGGCGTACGGGCGGTGTCCCCGCGGATGGATCTGGTGGTCGTGCGGGAGAACACCGAGGGGTTCTACGCCGATCGCAACATGTTCGTCGGGAGCGGGGAGTTCATGCCCACTCCTGATGTGGCACTGGCGGTCGGAGTGTTCACGCGCGCGGCCTGCGAACGCATCGCCCGTGAGGCGTTCTCGTTGGCCGAGCGACGCAGCCGAAAGCTGACGATCGTGCACAAGACCAACGTGCTCTCGATGACGACGGGACTGTTCCGCGATGCGTGCCGCGCAGTGGGAGAGCAGTTTCCGCACGTCGAGGTAACCGAGGAGCACGTCGACGCGCTTGCGGCGCATCTGGTTCGACGGGGCGAGGATTACGACGTCATCGTGGCCGAGAACATGTTCGGCGACATTCTGTCGGATCTGACGGGCGAGCTGTCCGGGTCGCTGGGCACCGCACCGTCGATCAATTCCTCGGAAACGCAGGCGATGGCGCAGGCCTCGCACGGATCGGCCCCGGATATCGCAGGCAAGAACCGTGCCAACCCGACGGCGCTCTTCCTGTCGGCTGCGATGCTGCTCGAGTGGCTCGCCCCGCGGCATCGGGACGAACGGTTGGCCGCGGCCGCAGGCAGGATCCGACACGCCGTCGACGCCACGGTCGAATCCGGGGTCGCGACAGCCGACCTGGGCGGGCAGGCGTCGACCAGTGCATTCACCGAGGCCGTCGAAGCCCGGGTGCACCGGCGCTGATCGCGGCGCTTTCGGTCAAAGGGGCTTACGGCTGCTGAAGATCGCGGTGCCGGGAAAGAGCTGGCCGCGCAGTGGGCTCCACTGACCCCACTCGCGGTCGAGCCACTCCGGCCAGTCCGGCTCGACGATGTCGCGCACTTCGAGACCTGCGTCGACCAGCTCGCGCACGCGATCACCGATCGTGCGGTGATGCTCCACGTAGTTGGGGGTCCCGTCGGCGTCGTACTCGACGTACGGGGTTCGGTCGAAGTAGGGAATTGTCGCGGTCAGACCGCCAACCCCGGGGTCGTCGGGGAACACCCAGCGCATCGGATGGTTGACCGCGAACACCCAGATTCCGCCCGGCCGCAGGACCCGCGCCACTTCCTTCATCACATTGGCGGAGTCCGCGACGAACGGCACCGCACCGAAAGCCGAGCAGACGATGTCGAACCGCTCGTCGCCGAACGGCAAGGACTCGGCACTGGCCTGCACCAGCGGAACCGTCGACCCGCCCGCGGTCATGGCATCGACGCCGCGCTGCAACATGCCCATCGAGATGTCGAGACCGATCGCGCGCGCACCCTGAGTGCCGAGCCAGCGGGCGCACGGTGCGCTGCCGCAGCCCACCTCGAGGATGTCCTTGTCCGTGACATCGCCCAGCAGGTGCACGTCGCCCTCGTGCAACCCCTCCGGGCACCAGACGAATTCCCCGGATTCGGTCGACACCCCCAGAAACGCGCCGTGCGTACGGTGGTAACTCTCGGCGTCGGAATCCCACCAGAGACGACTCGCACGGTCGCTCGCGACCGAATCGATTCGGCCGCGGCCGGGAGTGGACGACGGTGTGGAAAGATCGGTCACACGCCGACTCTAACCGGGTTTGTGCTGGTACTGCGGCATCGCGTACCCTGTTCAACGCGAGTGTGTTCATGCTGCGCCCAGGTCGGGTTCTCTCGATGTCGGCGCACACGGATCCGGTGACGGATACGCCGAAGATGCTCGTGCTGCAAACGTTTCACCAAGTCCGACCGAACATCCATCAACCGATACCCAACCCGTCCGGAGCAACTCAACACATGCCCTCAACCACAACCTCACCGCAGGTAGCCGTCAACGATATCGGCTCCGCAGAGGATTTTCTCGCCGCCATCGACGCCACGATCAAGTACTTCAACGATGGTGACATCGTCGAGGGCACCATCGTCAAGGTCGATCGTGACGAGGTTCTACTCGACATCGGTTACAAGACCGAAGGCGTCATTCCTTCCCGCGAGCTCTCCATCAAGCACGACGTCGACCCCAACGAGGTCGTCTCCGTGGGAGATGAGATCGAAGCACTCGTCCTCACCAAGGAGGACAAGGAAGGCCGTCTGATCCTGTCCAAGAAGCGAGCTCAGTACGAGCGCGCTTGGGGCACGATCGAGGAGCTCAAGGAGAAGGACGAGGCCGTCAAGGGCACCGTCATCGAGGTCGTCAAGGGTGGACTCATCCTCGACATCGGTCTTCGTGGCTTCCTCCCCGCCTCGCTCGTCGAGATGCGTCGCGTCCGCGACCTCCAGCCGTACGTCGGCAAGGAGATCGAGGCCAAGATCATCGAGCTCGACAAGAACCGCAACAACGTGGTCCTGTCGCGCCGCGCATGGCTCGAGCAGACCCAGTCCGAGGTCCGCAGCGAGTTCCTGCACCAGCTCCAGAAGGGCCAGGTCCGCAAGGGCGTCGTGTCCTCCATCGTCAACTTCGGTGCCTTCGTGGACCTGGGTGGCGTCGACGGACTCGTGCACGTCTCCGAGCTGTCCTGGAAGCACATCGATCACCCGTCCGAGGTTGTCGAGGTCGGCACCGAGGTCACCGTCGAGGTTCTCGACGTCGACCTGGACCGCGAGCGCGTTTCCCTGTCGCTCAAGGCAACTCAGGAAGATCCGTGGCGCCAGTTCGCTCGCACCCACGCGATCGGCCAGATCGTGCCCGGCAAGGTCACCAAGCTGGTTCCCTTCGGTGCATTCGTGCGCGTCGAAGAGGGCATCGAGGGCCTCGTGCACATCTCCGAGCTGGCCGAGCGCCACGTGGAGGTTCCGGACCAGGTCGTGGGTGTCGGCGACGACGCACTCGTCAAGGTCATCGACATCGATCTCGAGCGTCGCCGGATTTCGTTGAGCCTCAAGCAGGCCAACGAGGACTACGCAGAAGAGTTCGACCCGTCCAAGTACGGCATGGCCGACTCCTACGACGAGGGTGGCAACTACATCTTCCCCGAGGGCTTCGACTCCGAGACCAACGAATGGCTCGAAGGTTACGAGAAGCAGCGTGAAGAGTGGGAAGGTCGCTACGCCGAGGCAGAGCGTCGCCACAAGATGCACACCGCTCAGATGGAGAAGACGGCCAAGGACGAAGCTGCCGAAGCCGCCAACACCAACTACTCCTCCGAGTCGGGTCAGGCCCCCGCCGATGCAGAAGGCGACGCTCCCGCAGCGTCGGCTCCGGCCTCGACCGGTGGATCGCTGGCCAGCGATGCGCAGCTCGCTGCACTTCGCGAGAAGCTGTCGGGCAACGCCTGATAGAAGTGGTCCACCCGTCAGGGTGTGACACCGAGCCCCGGTTCTCCATGCGAGAACCGGGGCTTTCTCGTTCGAATCAGGTGAGCAGAAACTCTGCGGAAACGACAATGAACCCGGTTCGGATGAACCGGGTTCATTGTGGAGGGGGAGTGCGAACTACGCGGCGGTGGCTGGACTCCACTGGCCGACGCTCGACGTCCGCTTGCGCATGGTGGCGAAGCTGTGGCGGGCGGGGGTCAGGAGGTTGGTGAACCAGTTACGCCGATGGTCGGCCAACGCCGAGGCTACTTCCGGGATGAGAATGCAATGAACGCCTGCATCCATGCCGAGGCGGTGCCGACCCGGTTGGATCTGATTGCTTCGCATGGGTGTCCTTTTCAATAGCTGTGGGTCGGCACATCGAGGTCGCGCTCGTCGAAGATAACCGACCGACCTCCGAAACCGGTGTATTTGAGGCCGGTGTGCTTCGGCGTGTTCGAGTGTCAGACTGGGGGCATGCTGAGACTGGGACTGACCGGCGGAATAGGTGCCGGAAAATCGACCGTTGCGAAGGTGCTGACCGAACTCGGGGGAGTGCTCGTCGACTCCGATGTGCTCGCCCGTGAAGTCGTGGAGCCGGGAACACCTGGGCTGCAACAACTGACGGATACCTTCGGTGCCGACATTCTCGCACCCGATGGCTCGCTCGACCGTCCGGCATTGGCGGCCAAGGCATTCGGCGACGAGGAATCCCGCAAGAAACTCAATGCCATCGTTCATCCGTTGGTCGGTGCGCGCACCGCCGAGATCATCGACGGAGCAGGGCCGGATGCCGTAGTGGTGCAGGACATTCCGCTTCTCGTCGAGGGATCCATGGGCCCGTTCTTTCACCTCGTTGTCGTCGTGTGGGTCGACGCCGAGGAGCGGGTGCGTCGTCTCACGGGACAGCGAGGCATGCCCGAGGCCGACGCTCGCGCGCGGATCGCAGCGCAGGCAACCGATGATGCGCGCCGAGCCGCAGCAGACGTGTGGATAGACAACACCGGTGCGCCGGGCAGCGTCGACGACGACGTCCGAGCCTTGTGGAACGACCGTCTGATTCCCTTCGAGCGCAACATCAGGGAGGGTGTCATCGCGCGTGTTCATCCGGAACAGGTGACGGCCGACCCCACGTGGGAATCGCAGGCCCGACGCATCATCTCGCGCCTGGCCCTTGCCTGCGCCGACAAAGCGGTTCGAATCGACCACATCGGCTCCACCGCAGTGCCCGGCCTCGACGCCAAGGATGTCATCGACATCCAGATCACCGTGCGAGGGCTCGACGACGCCGATTCCGTCGCCGAACAACTACGCGTGGCAGGGTTCCCCCGTCGAGAGGCCAGCAACTTCGACCATCCGAAGCCTGCATACGGGATCGGCGGAGAAGCCGATCCGGCCTTGTGGTCCAAGCGTTTTCACGGCAGCGCGGACCCCGGTCGGCCGGCGAACGTACACATCAGGGTGGACGGCTGGCCCAATCAGACGTTCGCCCTGTTGTTCCGTGACTGGCTGCGGGCGGACGACAGCATCACCACCGAGTATTCCGGAATCAAGCGACGCGCCTCCGAGGCCGCTGCCGGAATCGCCGACTTCGAATCGGCGATCGAGGCCTACGAGAACGCGAAAGCCCCGTGGTTCGACGTGGCATACCGTCGGGCATGGCAGTGGGCGGAGGAAACGAATTGGACCGCGTGAATCGGGTCGGGGTGAATCGGGTCGGGCCCGATCAGGATGGTTTGCCGTTCCACTCGGTCGGCATGCCGACGGACGCGAGCCACGCGTTCAGGTCGTAGTCGTGTCGCGTCAGTCCTTCGATGGCCGTGATCGATCTGGCCAGCGCAAGCTCGGCCGTGGGGGTGTCGAGGTGTTGCGCCACCCGAGCATCGAACAACTCGTCGACGTCCAGCAGGTCGTAATCGCGGCCGGTACGGACACTGAGGTCGAGATAGTGGTCGACGGAAGTCCATCGGGTGGTGCCGGCGGTGTACTCGCCGATGTCGACGTAGTAGTCCTGGTCGCGGGCGTGCGCGGGCAGGTAGTGGAACACCGAGGCCCGGAGCCCGAGAGCGGGCAGTAACCAGGACTCCAAGTAGTCGAAATGGGCGTGGTCCGACGGGCGGGCCATGTACAGCCCCCACGGCTCGACGCGGTATTCGTCGACGACACGGACGAACCCCTTGGGATCCACGTTCGTCTTTGCCACGAGGTCGAACGTCTCGTGCTTGGGGGCATGAACGACGGTGTGCGCACCGGCTGACGTGTGAGCGACCATGCCTGTAGAAGCTACCGGGAACCGGCGGACTGGGTCTGTCCGACGGAACTTGTCGGAGGTCGCGTCTACGCTTGTGAAATGGCGTTTGCATCCGAACATCCCGTTGTCGCGCACTCCGAACACCGTCCGGTGGGCGCAATCGAGCGCACCGGACCGGCGTTCGAGGTCGTCAGCGAACACACACCGGCAGGCGATCAGCCGACAGCCATCGCCGAGCTCGAACGGCGGGTCAAGGCGGACGAGAAGGACATCGTGTTGCTCGGTGCCACCGGTACCGGCAAATCGGCCACCACCGCCTGGCTCATCGAGAAGCTGCAGCGCCCAACCCTGGTGATGGCACCGAACAAGACGTTGGCGGCGCAGTTGGCGAACGAGCTGCGAGACATGTTGCCCAACAACGCAGTCGAGTACTTCGTCTCGTACTACGACTACTACCAGCCCGAGGCGTACATCGCGCAGACCGATACCTACATCGAGAAGGACTCGTCGATCAACGACGATGTCGAGCGTCTGCGCCACTCCGCGACGGCATCCCTGCTCTCGCGCCGCGACGTGGTCGTGGTGGCGTCGGTGTCGTGCATCTACGGTCTCGGTACCCCACAGTCGTACGTAGATCGGTCGATCGAGCTGGAGGTCAACGTCGAAGTGCAGCGTGACGCGCTGCTGCGGCTGCTGGTGGACGTGCAGTACACCCGCAACGACATGGCCTTCACCCGCGGATCGTTCCGGGTTCGCGGTGACACCGTCGAGATCATTCCGTCATACGAGGAACTGGCGATTCGCATCGAGTTCTTCGGCGACGAGATCGAAGCTCTCTACTACCTCCATCCGCTCACCGGCGACATCGTTCGGCAGGTGGATTCGGTGCGCATCTTCCCGGCCACCCACTACGTCGCCGGTCCGGAGCGGATGGAACGAGCCGTCAAGGACATCGAAGCCGAACTCGAAGGCCGGCTCGCCGAGCTGGAGGGCAAAGGGAAGCTGCTCGAGGCTCAGCGGCTACGGATGCGGACACAATACGACCTGGAGATGATCAAGCAGGTCGGGTTCTGCTCGGGTATCGAGAACTACTCGCGGCACATCGACGGCCGTGGCGCAGGCACCGCGCCCGCCACGTTGATCGACTACTTTCCCGAGGACTTTCTGCTCGTCATCGACGAGTCTCACGTGACGGTGCCGCAGATCGGAGCCATGTACGAGGGCGATATGTCGCGCAAGCGCAACCTCGTCGATTTCGGGTTCCGCTTGCCGTCCGCGACCGACAACCGACCGTTGACGTGGGAAGAGTTCACCCAGCGAATCGGTCAGACGGTCTACCTCTCGGCAACTCCGGGCAAGTACGAGCTGGGCCAGACCGGGGGAGAATTCGTCGAGCAGGTGATCCGTCCTACCGGGCTCGTCGATCCCAAGGTCGTCATCAAACCGACCAAAGGTCAGATCGACGACCTGGTCCATCAGATCCGAGAACGGGCGGAGAAGGACGAGCGCGTGCTGGTGACCACGCTGACCAAGAAGATGTCGGAGGATCTGACCGACTACCTGCTCGAACTCGGCATTCGTGTCCGCTACCTGCACTCCGACATCGATACGCTGCGCCGTGTCGAACTGCTCCGGCAACTTCGGCTGGGCGAGTACGACGTTCTCGTGGGCATCAACCTGCTCCGCGAGGGTCTCGACCTGCCGGAAGTCTCGTTGGTGGCGATCCTCGACGCCGACAAGGAAGGCTTCCTCCGCAGCGGTACCAGCCTCATCCAGACCATCGGCCGTGCCGCGCGAAACGTCTCGGGCGAGGTCCACATGTACGCCGACAAGATGACCGATTCGATGACCTACGCGATCGAGGAAACCGAGCGTCGGCGCGAGAAGCAGATCGCGTACAACAAGGAGCGAGGCGTCGATCCGCAGCCGCTGCGCAAGAAGATCGCCGACATTCTCGACCAGGTGTACCAGGAGGCCGAGGACACCGATTCCGTCGTCGAAGTCGGGGGGTCCGGTCGCAACGCCAGCCGTGGACGGCGTGCGCAGGGCGAGGCGGGCAGGTCGGTCAGCACCGGTGTCTACGAGGGCCAGGACGTGTCGTCGATGCCGCGGGCCGAGCTGGCCGATCTGATCAAGAACATGACCGATCAGATGATGAACGCCGCACGCGAGCTCAAGTTCGAGCTTGCCGGCCGACTGCGCGACGAGATCCAGGATCTGAAGAAGGAACTGCGCGGGATGGATGCTGCCGGCCTCAAATAGGTCGGAACCATCGCGATACGGTTCAGAGATGGACGCAACCACCGCTGGCCGCACCTCTCGCGCGCTCGAGCTGATTCACTCGATGACCTATTTCCTTCCGGAGACGCAGGACGCGCTCGTCTCCGCCGGGTTGCCGCCGCGGGCCTGCTACTTCGCGGGCCGAGCAGCACCTCTGGGACGGGTCGGCGCAGGTGTCGTGACCGCCACGTTCTACAACTTCAACCGAGAATTGGTGGCACCGCTCATCCCGGCCGCCTGGGATATCGCGTCGCCCGACGAGATCATGGCCATTCGCTACGCCACGCTCGATGCCGCGTTCGGTCGGCTGCTCGGCCCCGAGGTTCTCAAATCCGCAGACATGTCCGAGGCTGCCGATCTGGCATCGATGGCGGCGCGTGGAATTCCCGGTGACGACGGTCGTCCCCTGTACGCCGCGTACGCCGAGCTCGACTGGCCGACAGCTCCACATCTCGTGCTGTGGCACGCCCTGACTCTGATCCGCGAATACCGCGGCGACGGTCACATCGCGGCACTGCAGACGGCGGGCCTGAGCGGTCTCGAAGCACTGATCACCCATACCGCCACCGGATACGGCTTCCAGAAGGAGTTCGCCCGCAAGCGTCGCGGATGGTCGACCGAGCAGTGGGACGGGGCGGTCGCATCTCTCGCCGACCGGGAGCTGCTCTCGTCCGACGGTGCGCTGACTCAGGACGGGAAGGATCTCCGCACGTTGGTCGAGGACATCACCAACGACCTCGCCGTCTCGCCGTGGGCCGCCCTCGGCGAGGACGGAGCCGCTCGGCTGGTCTCGCTCGCGACGCCGTGGCGCGAGTCGATCGTCGGTCAGGGCGTCATTCCCGAGGGTGTCTTCGGGCCTGCGATCAAGAAGTAGGCCGCCTCAGCTGGTGATGTCCTTGGTGCCGAAACGTCGCCACGCGATCAGCCCGAAGAGTGCCGCGTACGTGATGGCGGAGAACGAGCCGACCACCATGTCGTTCCAGTCGATGCTCGTGCCGAAAGCGTCGATCCACGAATTGGCGTAGTGCCCGGGCAGGTAGTTGCGAAGTGATCCCAGCGCCGTGATCTGATCGAGAATCTGCATCAGAATCGACGTCATCACTGCTCCGCCGACGGCCCCGAGAGGGGCGTCGGTGAGCACCGACAGCAGCATCGCCAGGCCGGCGACCCAGAGCAGGTTGATGCCGATGTACGCGACCGCGATCAGTAGCCGCACCAGCGAGGTGCCGTAGGGCAGTCCCTCACCCAGCGGGGTGATGAGCGACTCCGCGCCGTACATCACGGTGCCGATCAACAAGGACACCCCGACGAGCACCACGATCGCAGCACCGGACAGCGTCGCCGACACCAGTGCTTTCTGCGTCAGCAGTCGACTCCGGGGTACGGGAATGGCCAGCAGGTATCGCAGACTCGACCACGACGCTTCGCTTGCCACCGAGTCGCCGAAGAACAGGGCCACCACCACGATCAGCAGAAAGCCGACCGACATGAACAGAGCGAAGACCGTGAAGTTCATGCCTCCGCGAGTGCCGAGCTCGATGAGCCCATCGGCATCGGAGTCCGCAGTCGAGCTGCCGACGGTGAAGGCGATGGCCAGGATCACCGGAAGCAGGGCCAGGAAGCCGATGGCCAACTGAGTGCGGCGACGTCCCAGTTGCCTGCGCAGCTCGGTGCGGAACGGCAAGGTGCTGCCGCCGGTGTATCCGGCAGCGCGCCCGTCTGCGTGTGTGGTGCTCATGAGCGATCCTTGCTGGTGTCAGGCCCTGGGTTGTCTCGGTGGACGAGGTCGAGGAACACGTCTTCGAGGCGTGTCGACTGCGAGAATCCGCGCACCGAGACCCCTGCGGTGACGAGTTCTCTGATCACTACGGCGGCATCCGCGTCGGTCAGGTCGACGGTCACTGTGCCGTCGTCGACGATCACTGCACCGTCGTGGCCGGAGGCACCCAGCACCGACTGCGCGCGGGTGGCGTCGTCGACCCTGATCTCCGTCTGTCCGCCGGCCGCGGTCAGTTCGCGGACCGTGCCGGAACTGATCACCGATCCGCGATTCATGACGACCACGTGGGTGCAGGTCTGCTCCACTTCGGCGAGCAGGTGGCTCGACACCAGCACGGTTCGACCGGTCTTCGCGTAGTTGATCAGCACATCGCGCATCGTCCTGATCTGGGGTGGGTCGAGTCCGTTGGTCGGTTCGTCGAGGACCATCAGATCCGGCAGCCCCAGCATGGCCTGGGCGATCGCGAGCCGCTGCCGCATGCCTTGGCTGTACGACTTGACCTTGCGTTCGATCGCGGTGCCGAGGTCTGCGATCTCGAGGGCCTCCTCGAGATGAGCGTCCTCGATCGGGCGACCCGTCGCTTCCCAGTACAGCTTCAGATTCTGCGTTCCGGTCAGGTGCGGCAGGAAGCCGGATCCCTCGACGAACGAGCCCAACCTGGACAGCACCGGGGCTCCGGGCGTCACCTTGTGGCCGAAGACCCTGATATCGCCGCCGGTGGGAGTGATCAGGCCCATCAACATGCGCAGGGTTGTGGTCTTGCCTGCACCGTTGGGACCGAGGAGACCGAGAACCTGGCCCTGCTTCACCTCGAAGCTGACGCCGTCGACCGCGCGGAAGCCGTTGGAGTACGTCTTGGCCAGATCGGTGATCACCAGGGGAGTGTCGATCAGGTCCTCGTCCACTTCGGCGACTGCGCGACGTTTGGTCCGCACGACTCCGGCGACGATCGCGCCGGCGACCACGAGCAGGACGACACCGATGCCGATCAGCGGTGCCACCGGAACGGTGCTGTTGGCGCTCGCCTCAGCGGGGACGGTGGGCAACGCGATGGTGTTGTCGGTCATGGCCACGCTGAACTGTGCCGGTTCGAGCGGAACGGCATAGGCCTGATCGGTGGTGGAGATGCTCAGTTCGAGGCGATGACCCTGCTGCACGAGGTAGCTGATGCCGGGAAGCGCAACGGTGACGTCGACGGGATCGATGCCCTCGGCATCGGGTAGGCGAATTGCCGAGACCGCCCCGCCCGGAAGCGTTCTCGTGCCGTTCGGTGCAACGTCGTAGAGCTTCGCGAACAGAACCGCTCCACCGGGTGAGGCCAGCGATGCCACGCGCAGGTTCACCCGCGGCACACCGGTGACCGTCACCGACGAATCGACGGGTTCGCTGGTGAACGTGGCCGACTGGCCCGGCAGGTCCGCGGTCAGGGCTGCCCCGGCCCCGGTCGATCCGAGAGTCGAGAGCACCGAACCCAAACCGGGTATCGACGAGATCGCCGACGGGGACGCTCCGGGCGGACGAACGATCGACTGGTTCTCCGCGGTCGGGGTGAACGTCACCGACCTGGTCTCCGTGGGATCGGATACCGGGGTCAGTCCTGGGTAGGCAGGAGCTGTCATTCGGCGGTCACGGTCGCCGCCGCGATCGTCGGCTGCACGCTGAGTGGAGTAGACGAACGGCTCGGCGTCGGTGGCGGCGTCGGTGCCACGCAACGTCGTGTCGAAGAAGTCGGCGATAGCTCGATCGCTCGTGTCATCAGTTCCGCCTGCGTCGTGGCCGCCGTCGAACCATCGCACGGTGACATTCCCACCGGCCGCAGCGATCTGACGAGCCGTCGCGTCGGCCTGATCCAGACCGAACAGCGTGTCCTGGGTGCCCTGAACCAGCAGGGTCGGCGCGGTGATGTTCGACGCCACCGCGACCGGCGAGTGGGCAGTCAGTAGATCGAGGAGTTGTTGGCTGGGGATTCCGGTCACTGCGGACTGGGCGTAGGCGTCGCAGAATTCGGGTGCAAACCTGCCGCAGGCCGAGGTGCCCTCGTCGGTGCTGGAATCGGCGTTGCCGTTTCCGCCGGGCGCGGTACTCGACGCGCCCACTCCGAAGAACACTCCGGCCCAGCCGCGCTTGAGGACGCCGGGTCCGCCGTACTCGGCAGCTGCGGGACTGACGGTGTCGCCGAGGGTTTCTCGGCCTTCGGCGGAGGTGACGCCGTAGTTGGGGAACAGTGCCTGACCCAGGTCGTTCCAGGTGATCGCTGCGGCTATCGAATCGACCCTGGGGTCGGTGCCGCCTGCGCTCAGTGCCAGTGCGCCGCCGTACGATCCGCCGGCGACACCGACGTGCGGATCGCCGGGAGCGTCGAGTTCCACCTCCGGTTGTTCGGCGAGCCAGTCGATGAGTCCGCGTGCGTCGGCGACCTCGCGATCGGGGTCGTTGAGCGAGATCGAACCGGTGCTGTCGCCGAACCCGCGTGCGCTGTAGGCAAGCACGGTGTATCCACGCGCCGTAAGGTCACGTGCCTCACCGTCGACCGAGTCCTTGCTGCCGCCGAAGCCGTGGGCGAGCAGCACCGTCGGCGCTGGGGTGACGGCAGGTACGTACAGACGAGCGTCGATGTCGACGGTGCCCGTCGACCCTGGGCTGTCCGGTAGCGTGATGCGCGCATCACGCGTGGATGTGTCGGCGCTCGAATCCTGGGGGAGGAAGACGAATGCGAGGGCGGCTACCGCCAGAACCGCAATCACGGCGGCACCGACAGTCATGGCCCGTCTCGACAGTGGCGGGCGGGGAATCGGCATGGAGACCAATGTATGTGAGTGGCGCGGATTCGTGTTGTTCCCCAAGTTCACGTGCCGATCGGCCGGTTCCGGCTAATGTCAGCGAATCAGTCCCCGGGCCACGTTTTTCGGTCCTGTGACTTGCACCAATCGAGTTCGACCAGAAGTGTCACATCTGTGTGTGACCGACAAATGGAGGAATGAATGAGCGCCTACCGCACCGTCGTCGTCGGGACCGATGGCTCCGAATCGTCACTGCGGGCAGTGGAGAAGGCCGCGGCTCTGGCGGGAGACGCCGATGCCACCCTGGTGATCGCCTGCGCCTACTACCCGGCCGATCCGAAGGACACATCCGCTGCCGCCGACGCATTGCGCGAGGACGCCTACCAGATCACCGGATCGGCACCGACGCGTGAGATTCTGCGCACGGCGCGCGAGCACGCCACCAAGGCCGGTGCGAAGAACATCGAGGAGAAGGCGATCGTCGGTGCTCCCGTCGAGTCGCTGCTGGCACTCGTGGACGAGGTGAAGGGCGACCTGCTCGTCGTCGGCAACCGCGGGCTGAACTCGTTGACGGGCCGCCTGTTGGGCTCGGTCCCGTCGGACGCCGCTCGCAAGTCCACCTGCGATGTTCTGATCGTGCACACCGTCCGCTGACGTCACCCCGCACACACCAACGGCCCGCTCCTCGAATCGACGGAGTGGGCCGTTGCTGTGTGCCTTTCGTTACGCTTCCGGCTCGAACGGCTGCAGCGCCGAGAGTTCACCCGGCAGTGCGTCCACGTGCACCACGCCGAGTCGCTGCGTGGCTCGGGTGAGCGCCACGTACAGATCGTTCATGCCCTTGATCGACTCGGCCACGATGGCACCGGGTTCGACGATCAGCACCGAGTCGAACTCGAGTCCCTTGGCATCTTTGACCGTCGATACGGTGACCAGTTCCGATGCCAGATGGCGGAATCGGTCGACGTGGCCTGCGGGAACCAGCACGGCGCTCAGGCCAGGGCGCGGGTGATCGGCCACACGCTTCTCCACCGCAGTGACCAGATCGGCCGCTGCCACTCGTTGGGCCCACGGCCTGGCTCCGGTGCTGCGGATGGATCGCGGCTCGGACTGCTCGGGATCGATGGCAGCCAACACATCGTGTGCCACGGCCATGATCTCGGACGGGGTTCGGTAGTTCACCGTCAGTTCGGTTCGCTTCCAGCGCTTGGCCACATACGGTTCGAGAACCGAACCCCACGACGAGGTTCCGGCGGGATCACCGGTCTGCGCGGTATCGCCCACCAGTGTCATCCACCGATTCGGTATGCGCCGCATCACCATTCGCCACGCCATCGCAGAGAGTTCCTGCGCCTCGTCGACGATCACGTGCCCGTAGGTCCACGTTCGGTCACCGGCTGCGCGTTCGGCCGTGGTCAGTCGCTGACCCGAATTCTGCCGTCGCGCAAGCTGATCGGCATCGATGAGGTCGTAGGCCATGAGGATCTCCGGATCGAGTTCGTCCTCGAGATCCTGAGGTGCCGAACCGGTCAGGATGTCCAGCGCGCCCTGGGCATCGGCGATCTGACCGCGCCACTGACGTTGTGCCTGTTCACGTTCGGCGGCGTCGTCGACGCCGAGCAGCTCGGCGAGTTCGTCGAGCAGGGGAGCGTCGGCCGACGAGAAGCTGTGGCCCCGACGAACGAGGGCCTCACGCTCCACCTCATCGAGTGCCGGCGCCGCCGAGGCGATCTTCTCGGGCGATGCGAAGAGGTCGCGGAGAACCTGCTGGGGAGACAGATCCGGCCACAGTTCGTCGACAGCGGCCATGACGTCCTGATCCTCGCGCATCTCGTCGCGCATGTCCGCGACGTCGTCGGCGCTGAGCAGGCTGGACCCGTCGACGAGGTTCTGTCCGAGTTTCGCCGCCAACTGGTTGGCCAGCTGGTCGATGACCGAGGACACGAACAGCGGCCGAGCCAGGTTGTGTGGTCGCCGGGACGAGCGGGCGCGACCGCGAGCCCTGGTGACGATCTTGCGATCGAGCGTGATGTCGTAGGTGTCGAACTTCAGTCGACGGGGCTGCGCGGGGACTTCCTGACGGTCGCGCACCGCCTGGGTCAGCACCTCGACCATCGACAGTCTGCCCTTGACCTCGGTCGCCACGGCCGAGTCCTCGCGCTGTGCACGGACTCCCGGGTAGAGATCGCCGATGGTGGACAGCAGTACACCCGTCTCGCCGAGTGACGGCAGCACCTGCCCGATGTAGTCGAGGAACGTGGCGTTGGGTCCGATGATGAGCACACCGCTCTTACCGAGCTGCTGGCGGTAGGTGTAGAGCAGGTAGGCGGCGCGGTGCAGCGCGACGGCCGTCTTGCCGGTGCCCGGTCCGCCCTGAACCACCAACACACTGCGATGCTGCGATCGGATGATCGCGTCCTGCTCGCTCTGAATCGTCTCGACGATGTCGTTCATCTGGCCGGTACGTGCGGCGTCGAGTGCCGATAGCAGCGCACCTTCGCTCGCGACACCGCCCGCCACGGCGGCATCGCTCGACGATCGGGCAGAGTTCAGGTCGAGGAATTCGTCGGCGATCGACGTCACTCGACGACCGCGGGTACGAATGTGCCTGCGCCGCAACACATTTTCGGGTGCGGCGGGAGTCGCCAGGTAGAACGGCCGGGCCATCGGCGCTCGCCAGTCCAACAGCAGCGTCTCGTAGTCGTTCTTGTCGTCGAGAATTCCCACCCGGCCGATGTAGCGCTCGGGCCGGTCGTCGACCTTGGGGTCGAGGGACTCGGGATCGAGGTCGATGCGTCCGAAGCACAGTCCGTTCTCGGCGGCGTCGTACTTGGCAATGTCCTCGGTGTACATCTGGTTGAACGATTCGCGTTCGCTACGGGCCTGCGGGGTGCCGCCGGTCTCCAACAGCACCGCGCGCAATCGGTTCGCGGCGTACTCGCGTATCGAGTCGAGCTGGGTGTACAGCCGCGTGAGATGTGCCTGCTCGAAGTCTTCTTCGAGCGGCACGACGGAGTCGCTCGATGTGTGGCCGTCGTCCGGCAAAGGGTCTCCTCGGAAGTTCGGCCGAGGCGAAGATATCGCCTCGAAATCAGCCAGAGCAGTCTACGCCGCAGAACGGCCCTGCCGCAGAACCGCTGGTTCCGGGGCAGGGCCGTCTACGCGAACGTCGCTGTGTGGCTGTCTGCGAGAAACTACTTCGCGTACTGCTGCAGCTTCTTGTCCAAGTTCTTCTGAGCCTTGGCAACTCGCTTCTCGAGCTTGGCGCGAGCCTGCTCGGTCACCTTCTCGAGTTCCTGGCTCTGCTTCTCGGCGCGCTTGCGAGCGCGCTTGCTCAGCGTCTCGACGCGATCGGATGCCAGATCGGCCCAGGTGACTCCGCGCTTCTGCGCTTCGTCGGCGAGGACGGAACCCTTCTCGGCAGCCAGATCGGCGATCTTGGATGCGCGCTTCTGTGCGACATCGGCCAATTCACCGCGGCGATCAGCGGCAACGTCGACGAGCTTGGAGCCGCGCTTCTGTGCGAGCTCTGCGAGGTCGGTTCCGCGATGCGCTGCCTTGTCGGCGAGCTTGGAGCCGCGCTTCTGCGCCTCGTCGGCCAGGTCGCTGCCGCGGTCGGCGGCGAGTTCGGCCAGCTTGGATCCACGCTTCTGTGCTTCCTCGGCGAGCACGGAACCCTTGTCGGCGGCCACGTGAGCCCAGCGGTTCAGTGCCGGCTGAGCAGCCTCGGCCAGCTCCGAGCCCTTGTCGGTGGCGATGTCGGCGAGCTTTGCCAACTTGGGCTGGGCGACGTCGGCGAACTTGGCCAGCTTCGGCTGTGCTGCGTCGGCGAGATCGGCGCTGCGGCTCGCGGCGATGGATGCGATTTCCTTGACACGCTCGCCGGTCTCGTGGGTGGAGTGACCCGGCAGAGCCGAGACGACGCTCTCCTGCGCGCGGCGTGCGGCCCGCTTGCTACGCCATGCGACGGACGGCTTGCCCTCGGTGTCGACGGCTGCGATGAGCAGTCCGCCGAGCAGGCTCAGGTTCTTGAAGAAGTGGATGCGCTGCGCAGCCTTGGCCTCCGGGTCTGTTTCGTTCCAGAAGGCGTGTCCGGCGATCGTCGTCGGTACGAGACTTCCGGCGAGAGCGAGCGAGGCGATGCGCGGTGCCTTGCCGGTGGCCAGCAGGATGCCGCCGGCGACCTGGATTCCGCCGTTGATACGGACCAGCGTCTCCGGGTCGTTCGGCACGTTCGCGGTGACGTCGTTGGGAAGGGCGTCCTTGCCCTGCTCGATCAGCGGAGTGGCGACCTGCGCCTTGCCGGTGGGATTACGGAGTGCGTCGACGCCCCCTGCGATGAAAATCGTAGACATCAGCGGACGGGCGATACGGCGGACCAGCATTGACAGCCTCCTGCGTAGTTTCTCGTGTCATCGGCGGTGGAACCAGGGACGGCACGGCGGTTCGAAAACCTGCCGCTGTGCGTCCTTTTGTCACACTATTCATACCCCGTGGTTCACGGTCTCAAGCACGCCGATCGTCACCAACCGCGTGCGCGCCATTCGTCCAGGTGAGGGCGCTCGGCACCGAGCGTCGTGTCCTTTCCGTGGCCCGGGTAGACGACGGTCTCGTCGTCGAAGCGGTCGAACAATTTCGTCGTCACGTCGTCGAGCAGGTGGGCGAAATCCTCGGGGCTGCCCGTCTTGCCCACGCCACCGGGAAAGAGTGAATCTCCGGTGAAGAGGTGGGTGCGCGCGCCGTCGGCATCGGTCAGTGCGAGTGCGATGGAACCGGGGGTGTGTCCGGTCAGGTGCACCACATCGAACGTGAGCTCGCCCACCGACACGGTGTCCCGATCGGCAAGCAGACGGTTGGGAGCCACCGGCAGAGGTCCGGCATCGAGTTCGTGGGCTGCGGTCGGCGAGTCGGTACCGCCGGCGATGTCCGCCAGCGCCTGCCAGTGGTCGGCGTGCTGGTGAGTCGTCACGATGAGTGAGAGCGTCGGGGCGTTCTCGTCGATGAGCAGCGAGATGCGGTCGGCCTCGTTGGCGGCGTCGATCAGCACCGAGTGACCTGTTGCGGAACAGACGACAAGGTAGGTGTTGTTGTCCATGGGGCCGACCGACATCTTCGTGATCGTCGCTCCGGGAATCGTTCGCCGTTGCGGCTGCGAACCCTGGGAGACGACGCCGGTGTAGTTGTCATCGATGACCATGAGGTGCTCGTCCATTTCGAGGACGCTACCGTCGTCGACGGCATGAGGGGCGTCGGGGTCGCGCACGTGGAAAAGTGTGTCGGTGCCTGGATCTACCATTGCTACTGCGTGAGGTTCGTCCCTCACCACAACAGGTTTTCGACGTGGGGTCCACGGTTACACGACGCGTGACCGGTGCGTCGGCATCACACGTCATCACGCGACTCGAAGGTCGTGCAGTGCTGCGTCCGCAGCAACTCGGCTGGACGTGCTCGTTCGGAAAGAAGGGAACACAGTGGCGGATCGCCTGATAGTGCGAGGTGCACGGGAGCACAATCTGCGGGGAGTCGACATCGACCTGCCTCGGGATGCGCTGATCGTGTTCACGGGTCTGTCCGGCTCGGGCAAGTCGTCCCTCGCCTTCGACACGATCTTCGCCGAAGGGCAGCGTCGCTACGTCGAGTCGCTGTCCGCATACGCGCGGCAGTTCCTCGGCCAGATGGACAAGCCGGACGTCGATTTCATCGAGGGCCTCTCGCCTGCGGTCTCCATCGATCAGAAGTCGACCAACCGCAATCCGCGATCGACCGTGGGCACGATCACCGAGGTGTACGACTACCTCCGTCTGTTGTACGCGCGTGCGGGAACGGCTCATTGCCCCGTGTGCAACGAACAGATCGCGAAGCAGACTCCGCAGCAGATCGTCGATCAGGTGCTGGAGATGGAGGAGGGCCTGAAGTTCCAGGTTCTCGCCCCGGTGGTGCGCACCCGCAAGGGCGAGTTCGTCGACCTGTTCGACTCGCTGAACACCCAGGGCTACTCGCGTGTTCGCGTCGACGGCGTCGTACATCAGCTCACGAGCCCGCCGGTGCTCAAGAAGCAGGAAAAGCACGACATCGAGGTCGTCGTCGACCGCCTGACCGTCAAGTCGAGTTCGAAGCAGCGGCTGACCGACTCGGTGGAGACCGCCCTTCGGTTGGCCGACGGCATCGTGGTGCTCGATTTCGTCGACCGTGACGAGAATGCATCGGACCGTGAGCGCCGGTTCTCCGAGAAGCTCGCCTGCCCCAACGGTCACCCGTTGTCCATCGACGATCTCGAACCTCGGTCGTTCTCCTTCAACTCGCCGTACGGTGCGTGCCCGGATTGCGTCGGGCTCGGCGTCCGCAAGGAGGTCGACCCGGAGCTGGTCGTTCCCGACGGCGATCTCAGCCTCGCGGACGGTGCCATCGCACCGTGGTCGATGGGCCAGACATCGGAGTACTTCGGACGCTTGCTGTCCGGGCTCGCCGACGCCATGGGGTTCGACCTGAACGCGCCGTGGAACAAGCTGCCCGCCAAGGTCAAGCGCGCTGTCCTCGAGGGCAGCGATCACCAGGTGCACGTGAAGTACAAGAACCGCTACGGCCGCACGCGGTCGTATTACGCCGAGTTCGAGGGTGTGATGCCGTTCCTGCACCGCCGGTTGGAGCAGACCGAGTCCGAGCAGATGAAGGAACGCTACGACGGCTACATGCGCGACGTGCCGTGTCCCACCTGCAACGGTGCCAGGCTGCGGCCCGAGATCCTGTCGGTGACGATCGCGGCGGGCGACTTCGGGCCGAAATCGATCGCCGAGGTGTGCGAGCTGTCGATCGCCGACACCGCAGATTTCCTGAACAGCCTCACTCTCGGTCGCCGCGAGGAAGCAATCGCAGGTCAGGTCCTCAAAGAGGTGCAGGCTCGGCTCGGCTTCCTGTTGGACGTCGGTCTGGAATATCTGTCACTGGCCAGGACCGCCGGCTCGCTGTCCGGTGGCGAGGCCCAGCGCATCCGACTCGCCACCCAGATCGGATCGGGACTCGTCGGCGTTCTCTACGTCCTCGACGAGCCCTCGATCGGACTGCATCAGCGCGACAACCGTCGGCTCATCGACACGTTGACGCGGCTGCGCGACCTCGGGAACACATTGATCGTCGTCGAGCACGACGAGGACACCATCCGCACCTCCGATTGGATCGTCGACATCGGTCCGTTGGCGGGTGAGCACGGCGGACGCGTCGTGCACAGCGGCTCGTACGAGGACCTGCTGACCAACGAGGAATCGCTGACCGGTGCGTACCTGTCCGGGCGGATGGAGATTCCGCTGCCCGACACCCGTCGTGTCGTGGACAAGAAGCGTCAGGTCACCGTGGTCGGTGCCCGCGAGCACAATCTCCGCGGCATCGACGTCAGCTTCCCGCTCGGCGTGCTGACCTCGGTCACCGGGGTGTCGGGTTCGGGCAAGTCCACGCTCGTCAACGACATCCTCGCGACGGTGATGGCGAACAAGCTCAACGGTGCCCGTCAGGTTCCCGGTCGGCACACGCGCATCAACGGACTCGATCAGCTCGACAAGCTCGTGCGGGTGGATCAGTCGCCGATCGGACGCACGCCGCGCTCGAACGCGGCAACGTACACCGGGGTGTTCGACAAGATCCGCACGCTGTTCGCGGCGACAACCGAGGCCAAGGTGCGCGGCTACCAGCCCGGTCGATTCTCGTTCAACGTCAAGGGCGGCCGGTGCGAGGCCTGCTCGGGAGACGGCACACTCAAGATCGAGATGAACTTCCTGCCGGACGTCTACGTTCCGTGCGAGGTCTGTGAGGGCGCGCGGTACAACCGCGAGACACTCGAGGTCCATTACAAGGGCAAGACCATCGCCGAGGTCCTGGACATGCCGATCGAGGAGGCCGCCGACTTCTTCGAGGCCATCACCTCGATCCACCGTTACCTCAAGACGCTCGTCGAGGTCGGTCTCGGGTACGTCCGCCTCGGTCAACCGGCAACGACGTTGTCCGGCGGCGAGGCGCAACGCGTCAAATTGGCAGCGGAACTGCAGAAGCGGTCCACCGGCCGTACGGTCTACATCCTCGACGAACCGACCACCGGCTTGCACTTCGAGGACATTCGCAAGCTGCTCGGCGTCGTGAACGGCCTCGTGGACAAGGGCAACACGGTCATCGTGATCGAGCACAATCTCGACGTCATCAAGGTCTCGGACTGGGTCATCGACATGGGCCCCGAAGGTGGCTCCGGCGGCGGAACGGTTGTGGCGCAAGGGGATCCGGAGGCCGTCGCGGCGGTCTCGGAGAGCTACACCGGCAAGTTCCTGCAGGAGGCGCTCACCCGTGAGTCCGTCGTCGCTCCGCCGGTGAAGGCCGCTCCGAAGAAGCGCAGGCCTCGTAAGGTCGTCGCCGTCCGATAAGCGCAGCAGTCGACAGGGGCAACAGCCCGCGCACGACGAAGCCGCATCCGGTGCTCACCGGATGCGGCTTCGTGTGTGTCGACTTCGCTCGTGTTCTGCTCAGTGCACCGGACCGGTGTACTTCTCGCCCGGGCCCTTTCCTGGCTCGTCCGGGTGGGCCGATGCTTCCCGAAATGCGCGCTGCAGTGCCTGCAGCCCGTCGCGAATGGGTCCTGCATGAGGGCCGAGGTATTCCACCGACGCGGTGACCAGGCCTGCCAACGCGGTGATGACCCGTCGTGCCTCGTCGAGGTCCAGGTAGGGGCTCTCCGCGGGATCCGGCTCGGAGAGTCCCAACTTCTCGGCTGCGGAACTCATCAACATCACCGCAGCGCGGCTGATGACCTCGACCGCGGGGACCTCGGCGAGTTCACGGACTTCGGGCTCGGCACCCAGGGGGTCGGCACCTGCGGCATCGTCGTGATTGGGGGAGCTGGTCATGTCTACGAGAATCCCACGCCGCCTTCGGCCGAGAGAATCGGGTGCCGACGGGCTCGGGGGTGATCGGGCTCGATTGTCGGTTTCTCGAATCGGCTGGTAGTGTGACTCGACGACCGTCTTCGGCGTGCGCTCCTCGATGGAGTTCACCGCACGGAGGCAGCAAGTGGAGCCCGACTCCCACCGGCACGTAGGCATCGACAAGCTACTTCCGGTCCGGTCGCACTATGGAGATCCTCACGGATTTCCGATGTGCTTCCTCCCAGTGAGGAGACTGTACGACGACAGTTGTCGTGCGGATCGACCGGTCGACATCGGGCCCTGCTATCGGATCACACCGAGAGCAGGGTTTTTTCGTTGCAGCGGTTCGCATCGCTGCGGGAAATGTCGAGGATCGACGGCGACGGGCTGTGCCAGTGGCAGGCGGTCGGGTTACACACCACACCGCACTACCTAGGAGGCCCCATCAGCACTGAGACCCGCATCAACGATCGCATCCGAGTTCCCGAGGTCCGGCTTGTCGGACCGGGCGGTGAACAGGTGGGGATCGTGCGTGTTGAAGATGCACTCCGCTTGGCTCTCGAAGCCGACCTCGATCTTGTAGAAGTAGCTCCCGACGCACGTCCGCCGGTCTGCAAGATCATGGACTACGGGAAGTTCAAGTACGAGGCTGCGCAGAAGGCGCGCGAATCGCGCAAGAACCAGACGCTCACCGTCATCAAGGAGCAGAAGCTCCGTCCCAAGATCGACGCGCACGACTACGAGACGAAGAAGCGCAACGTCGTTCGCTTCCTCGAAGCCGGCTCGAAGGTCAAGGTGACCATCATGTTCCGCGGCCGCGAGCAGTCGCGTCCCGAACTCGGCTTCCGTCTGCTGCAGCGCCTGGGCGCGGACGTTGCGGAGCTCGGCTTCGTGGAGACCTCGGCCAAGCAGGACGGCCGCAACATGACGATGGTGTTGGCACCGCACAAGGGTGCCAAGACTCGCGTCAAGGCACAGGAGAGCGCAGCGGCTCCGCCCGCGCAGCGCGCACCGGCCCCCGCGCCGGAACAGCCCGCCGACGCAGCCCCGGCTGCCGAGGCACCGGCCGCAGCAGCTCCGGCTACTCCGGCGCAGACCAACTGAGCCTCGTGCTCTACCAGTAAGACAGCCCTACACCTGCTTCGGTGCACAGGTTTTCCGTAGCGATGTACGGCTGTGCCATGCACCACCGAAGAGCTATCAGAAGAAGAAGAGGATTTCATGCCCAAGCAGAAGACCCACAGTGGTGCCAAGAAGCGATTCAAGGTGTCCGGCAGCGGCAAGATCCTGCGCCAGAAGGCCGGCCGTCGCCACCTGCTCGAGCACAAGCCCACCAAGGTGACTCGTCGCCTCGATGGTGTTGCCGTCGTCAAGAAGCCTGACGTCCCGCGGATCAAGCGCCTGCTCGGCATCTGATCTGGACCGGCCGCCGACCGACACCGGTCGGCTTCATCCCATTACCATTCGGGGTTTCACAAGCCCCCAGATCGACAGGATTTACCAGTGGCACGCGTAAAAAGGGCCGTCAACGCCCAGAAGAAGCGCCGTTCGATTCTCGAAGCGTCCAAGGGATACCGCGGACAGCGCTCACGTCTGTACACCAAGGCCAAGGAGCAGCAGCTCCACTCGCTGACCTACGCCTACCGGGACCGCCGCGCGCGTAAGGGTGACTTCCGCAAGCTGTGGATCACGCGTATCAACGCTGCAGCTCGCGCCAACGACATCACGTACAACCGCTTCGTCCAGGGCCTCAAGGCCGCGGGTGTCGAGGTCGACCGCAAGATCCTCGCCGAGCTCGCTGTGTCGGATGCTGCGGCGTTCGCCAGCCTGGTCGCCATCGCCAAGGCTGCATTGCCTGCCGATGTCAACGCTCCGGCCGGAGAAGCAGCCTGAGCGAGTCGACGTACGACGACTCAACACCGAAACGGCCCGTGGATTCGCTGACCGAGCGAACTCCACGGGTCGTTTCGGCCGTCAAGCTCGCGCGAGCCGCGGAACGCAAGAAGACCGGGCTCTTTCTCGCCGAAGGCTTCAATGCGGTGTCCGAGGCGGCGCAGTCCCGGTTGGTTCGTGAACTGTTCTTCACCGAAGACGCCCTCGAGCGCCACCATGACCTCATCGCGTCCGTCGAGGCCGGCGGCGCACGAGTTCATCCGATCACCGACCGTGCTGCGAAGGCACTGTCCGACACTGTGACCCCGCAGGGCCTGATCGCAGTCACCGAGCTGGTCGACGTCCCGATCGACCGTGCGTTGGCGGGAACACCGCGGCTGGTGGCCGTACCGGTGGAGATGGCCGAGCCGGGCAATGCCGGGACGGTCATTCGCGTCGCCGACGCGGCCGGCGCGGATTCGGTCGTTCTGTTGGGCGACTCGGTGGACCCCCACAACGGCAAATGCGTCCGAGCCTCAGCAGGCAGCGTGTTCCATCTGCCCATCGCTCGGGAGCGATCGATCGAGTCCGGAATCGACGCGTTGCGCAGGGCGGGTCTGACCATCGTCGCCACGGCCGCCGACGGCGAAGTGGACCTGGACGATGCCGACGAACTGCTCACGCAACCGACCGCGTGGTTGTTCGGCAACGAGGCCCATGGGCTCCCGGAGTCCGTGACACGCGACGCCGATCACCGTATTCGAATCCCGATCCACGGCCGCGCCGAGAGCCTCAACCTGGCAACCGCCGCGGCGATCTGCCTGTACGCCAGTGCCAGGGCGCAGCGACGCTCCGAAACTCCGTGAGCAGGTCTCGCCTAGGATCGATACCTGTCTGCTCCGCGCAGGAGTGAAGCCTGCGCAACGACCCTTGTTGCGCGGGAGTGAAGCCTGCGCAACGACCCTTCGTGGCAGACACCGACTATTACTCGAGGAGTGCAGCTGTCGTGGCGAAGAAAGATGTCGGAACCGAGCCGGTAGATCCGAGCGTTCTCGAGGAGTCCGCGCTCGGATCCGCAGTGGACTCGGCCGAGCAGGCGTTCGCCGACGCGTCGGACCTCGATGCTCTGACCAAGGTCAAGATCGATCATGTGGGCGGCAAGGCTCCGTTGGCGCTGGCGCAGCGCGCCCTCGGTGCGATCCCGGGGGACCAGAAGGCGGACGCGGGCAAACGCGTCAAAGCAGCTCGAGATCGAGTGCAGAGAGCTTTCGACGAGCGACGCGCCGTGCTGTCGGCAGAGCGTGACGCCGCCATCCTGGTCGCAGAAACCATCGACGTCACTCTGCCGACCGACCGAGCCCCCGTCGGTGCCCGGCATCCCATCACGATCATCGCCGGACAGGTTGCCGACGTGTTCGTCGGAATGGGCTGGGAGGTCGAAGAAGGCCCCGAGGTCGAGACCGAGCACTTCAACTTCGATGCGCTCAACTTCCTGCCCGACCACCCGGCACGCACGATGCAGGACACGTTCCACATCGCACCGGAGGGTTCGCGGCAGGTGTTGCGTACCCATACCTCCCCGGTACAGGTCCGGTCGATGCTCTCGCGTGAGGTGCCGATCTACGTCGTCTGCCCGGGTCGGACGTTTCGGACGGACGAACTCGACACCACGCACACTCCGGTCTTCCACCAGGTCGAGGGTCTTGCCATCGACAAGGGCCTGACCATGGCGCATCTGCGCGGCACACTGGATGCGTTCGCCAAGGCGTTGTTCGGCAACGACACCCGTACTCGCATGCGGCCCAACTACTTCCCGTTCACCGAGCCGTCGGCCGAGGTCGACGTGTGGTTCCCGAAGAAGAAGGGCGGGGCCGGTTGGGTCGAGTGGGGTGGCTGCGGAATGGTCAACCCGAAGGTGTTGCAGGCCAGCGGCATCGATCCGGAGGTCTACACCGGTTTCGCTTTCGGGATGGGTCTCGAGCGGACGCTGCAGTTCCGCAACGACATCCCGGACATGCGCGACATCGTTGAGGGCGACATCCGGTTCACGTTGCCCTTCGGTGTTCAGGCCTGACAGAAGTTTCTCACCCGACCCACTTCTTCTCGGATACAAGAAAGAGCTGAGCACACGTGCGAGTCCCACAATCCTGGCTGACCGAGGTCCTGCACGCGGGGACTCCCGACTGGGCCGTGTCGCCCGAGGAGCTCGACGCCGGTTTCGTGCGGGTCGGGTTCGAGGTCGAGGAACTCGACTCGCTGGACAACGTCACCGGCCCACTGGTGGTGGGTCGGGTGAGCTCGATCGAGGAGCTGACCGAGTTCAAGAAGCCGATTCGCTTCTGCCTGGTGGACGTCGGAGCCGCCGAGCCGCAGGAAATCGTGTGCGGAGCCAGGAACTTCGCCCAGGGTGACCTGATCGTGGCAGCCCTGCCGGGCAGCGTCCTGCCCGGGGGATTCGCCATCGCGTCGCGCAAGACGTACGGCCGCAACTCCAACGGCATGATCTGCTCGACGCTCGAACTCGGGTTGGGTAAGGATCACTCCGGAATTCTGGTGCTGCCCGAGGGTACGGCCGCTCCGGGCGACGACGCCAAAACCATTCTGGGTCTACAGGATTCGGTCATCGAGCTCAACGTGACCCCCGATCGCGGGTACGCCTTCTCCGTCCGCGGCCTCGCCCGTGAACTGGCCTGCAGTTTCGATCTCCCGTTCGTGGATCCGGCGCGCACGGTCCCCACCGAGGTCACCGGTGACGCATGGTCGGTCACCGTCGAACCGGCCTCGAACGCATCGCGATTCGCGTTGCGCAAGATCGTCGGCATCGACCCGACGGCGACGACACCCTGGTGGATGCAGCGTCGACTGCTGCTCGCAGGCGTGCGCCCGATCTCGGCGGCCGTCGATGTCACCAACTACGTGCTCCACGAGCTCGGCCAGCCGCTGCACGCGTTCGATGCGGCCAAGCTCGACGGCGATCTGGTCGTCCGCCGCGCGAATGCGGGGGAGAAGCTGACCACGCTGGACGGCGTCGAGCGTTCCCTCGATCCCGAGGACGTCGTCATCGCCGACGGATCGGGAGCGATCTCGTTGGCCGGTGTCATGGGCGGCGCGTCCACCGAAGTCGACGATTCGACCACCGAGGTCGTGCTCGAAGCGGCATCCTTCGATCCGCTCGCGGTGTTCCGCACCGGTCGTCGACACAAGCTCTCCAGCGAGGCGAGCAAGCGTTTCGAGCGGACCGTGGATTCGGCTCTTCCGGTGGCGGCGCTCGATCGGGCAGCACAGTTGCTGGTCGAGATCGCCGGCGGCCGGATCGAGCCCGTGTTGACCGATATCGGCGAAGCCGCCGAATACCCGACGGTCACGATGGACTTCGACCTGCCGGACCGAATCGCCGGAGTGCAGTACCCCAACGGAACCGCTGCCCGACGGTTGACGCAGATCGGCTGCGGAGTCGAGGTGTCGGTCGACGACGGCGGGCACGGCCAGCTCATCGTCACCCCGCCGTCCTGGCGACCGGACCTGGTGCAGCGCGCCGACCTGGTGGAGGAGGTGCTGCGGCTCGAAGGGCTCGAACAGATTCCGTCGGTCCTGCCGTCGGCCCCGGGAGGTCGTGGCCTCACCGCCGAACAGAAGCGCAGGCGCGCGGTCGGTAAGGCACTCGCGTTCTCCGGGTACGTCGAGGTGTTGCCTCCGGTGTTCTTGCCCAAGGGCGTGTTCGACACGTGGGGTCTCGGCCCGGACGACCCGCGGCGCGCGACCACCTCGGTGCTCAATCCGCTCGAGGCCGACCGTCCCGAGCTCGCGACCACTGTGCTTCCGGGATTGCTCGAGATGCTGAGCAGGAACATCGCCCGCGGCCAGCGAGACGTCTCGTTGTTCGGCATTGCCCAGGTGGTGCTCCGGCACGACGCCACCGCTGCCGTGGACGCGTTGCCGGTCGATCGTCGTCCCACCGACGACCAGATCGCCATGCTTCGCGGTTCGTTGCCTGCGCAGCCGGTGCACGTGGGCATGGTGCTCACCGGTCAGCGTGAGTTGGCGGGTCCGTGGGGTCCCGGCCGCGCGGCCGAGGCCACCGATGCGTTCGCTGCGGTGCGCACCGTTGCCGAGGCGTCCGGAGTGCACGTCGATCTACGTGCCGCACAGCATCTTCCGTGGCATCCGGGTCGGTGCGCGGAGGTCCTGCTCGACGGCGACGTCGTCGGATACGCGGGCGAGCTGCATCCGGCGGTGCTCGAGCGGGCGGGCTTGCCGCCGCGCACGTGTGCCGTGGAGTTGAGTCTGAGCGCTCTACCCGTCGTCGAATCGCTCCCTGCCCCCGAGGTGTCGCCCTACCCGGCGGTGTTGCAGGACGTGGCCGTGGTGGTCGACGCCTCCGTCCCGGCGGCGTCGGTGCAAGCCGCGCTCACGATCGGCGGCGGCGACCTGCTCGAGTCGATTCGACTGTTCGACGTCTACGAGGGTGAACAGGTCGGCGAGGGGCGCAAGTCGCTGGCGTTCGCGTTGCGCTTCCGCGGTGCCGACGGCACCTTGACCGAGGATCAGGCGACGGCTGCCCGCGATGCGGCGGTCGAAGCGGCATCGAAGGCCGTCGGCGCGCAGTTGCGCAGTTGACTCAGCGCACCTGCGCAGTTGAATCAGCGCAGTTGCGCAGTTGATCCGTGCACGTCCGGGCTCGGGTGTCCGTAGCGTGGAGTCACGAGTGACCACGGGTGACGGGAGCAGCACATGAGTGAATTCGGAACAGACGGTGCGACGACGGATCTGCAGGTGATCGAGGAGATCCTTGCCGCCGTCGCAGGTCGACCGCGCCTCGCCCCGGTTGCAGCTGCCGCGTCGGCTCTGGCGGCCGAGCTGGGTACTGCAGAACCGGAGCCGGTCACCCCCGATCGCGGAGCGCCACCCGGGACGGTTCCCGATGTCGACGTTCCGCAGGTGACCAAGCCGCGGATCGACCAGCCTCTCGGTGATCCACCGCCGGGGGCTCCGCTGGGCGGCACGGTGCCAGGGATCATCGACGCGGAGCTGGTCGATGACCTGCCCGGCGATACCGGATACGGTGCCGAGTCGGTGAGCGCACCGATCGGTGACTTCAGCGATTCGGGAGTGCCCACCTGGGACGGTGTGCGCGACAAGGTGGAACAGCGATCGGGCACAGCCGTCGGTGCGGAGGAGTTGGACCGGGAGTCTAGGGCGGGCCGTGACCTCGACGAGCAGTGGAACGAACGGCAGGAAGCCGGCCGCAGGAAGCTCGACGAGATTCGCAAGTCCATGGGTGGACGCTGACACACCGGACCCGTTCATGAATGAGCTTGCATGATGCTGCATAATAAACCGCATGACTATTTCGGAGGCGACGCCGAGGCGCATCGCGGTGGCGGGCGCAAGCGGATACGCCGGCGGTGAGATTCTTCGACTGCTGCTCGGGCACCCGGGGGTGCGCGACGGTTCGTTGGTCATCGGCTCGCTGACCGCAGGCGGCAACGTCGGTGCGACGCTGGGTGAATTCCATCCACATCTGTTGCCACTCGCAGATCGAATTCTGGCCCCGACCACCGTCGACGAACTCGCCGGGCACGACGTCGTGTTCCTGGGGCTGCCGCACGGCAAGTCCGCCGAACTCGCGCTGCAGCTGCCCGAGTCCGTGGTGATCATCGATTGCGGTGCCGACTTCCGCCTCACCGACGGTGCGGCCTGGGAGAAGTACTACAAGAGCCCGCACGCGGGTAGTTGGCCGTACGGATTGCCGGAGTTGCCGGGCTGCCGCGAGCGGTTGGTCGGCGCCACTCGCATCGCGGTTCCCGGGTGTTACCCGACTGTGTCCTCTCTCGCGCTCGCACCTGCCGTCGCCGCAGGCATCATCGAGCCTCGCGTCAATATCGTTGCCGTCAGCGGTAGTTCGGGTGCCGGCCGCGCTCCCAAGGCCGATCTCCTCGGTTCGGAGGTGATGGGTTCGGTTCGGGCGTACGCCGTTGCCGGCGCGCACCGCCACACTCCCGAGATCGTGCAGAACCTCTCGGCCGTGGCCGGTAGCGCAGTGGCGGTGTCCTTCACACCGGTTCTCGCGCCGATGCCTCGCGGAATCCTGGCCACCTGCACCGCGATCACCACTGCCACGCAGGCGCAGGCCGTCGAGGTGTACGAGAAGGCCTACGCGGCAGAGCCGTTCGTGCACGTACTTCCGGCCGGTCGCCTTCCGCAGACCGGTGCGGTCATCGGATCGAACGCCGTGCAGATGAGCGTGTCGGTCGATGCAGACGCCGGCTTGCTCGTCGTGATCGCGGCCATCGACAACCTGGCCAAGGGCACGGCGGGAGCCGCAGTCCAATCCATGAACCTTGCACTGGGAATCACCGAGACCGAGGGTCTCTCTACCGTAGGAGTAGCACCATGAGCAGTGTCGGGAGCCAGGCGGAGGCCGTCGGCACGGTTGCGGGCAAGCTCGTGCGTACGCAGGGTGTCACCTCTCCCGCGGGTTTCCGCGCCGCCGGTATTCCGGCCGGTATCAAGGCAAGTGGCAAGTCCGATCTGGCCTTGGTGTTCAACGAGGGCCCCGATTTCGCTGCGGCGGGTGTGTTCACCCGCAACAAGGTCAAGGCTGCGCCGGTGTTGTGGTCGCAGCAGGTGCTCTCCACCGGACGGCTGCGTGCGGTGATCCTCAATTCCGGTGGTGCCAATGCCTGCACTGGTGCGCCGGGCTTTCAGGATTCGCACCGCACGGCCGAGGAAGTGGCATCGGCACTGAGTAATTGGGGTTCGGAGACCGGGGCGATCGAGGTTGCCGTGTGCTCGACGGGTCTCATCGGTGACCGGCTCCCGATGGACAAGCTGCTGCCCGGCGTAACCGAGGTGGTGCACGAACTCGCAGGCGGCATTTCCGGTGGTACCGATGCGGCGTACGCGATCATGACCACCGACACCGTGCCCAAGCAGGCGGCTGTTCACCATGCCGACAAATGGAACGTCGGCGGCATGGCCAAGGGAGCAGGCATGCTGGCACCGTCGTTGGCCACGATGCTCAGCGTCATCACCACCGACGCCGTTGCCACCGCAGACCAGCTGGACAAGGCGCTGCGCGCGGCGACCCGGTTGTCCTACGACAGGCTCGACGTCGACGGCGCGTCCTCGACGAACGACACGGTGCTGTTGCTCTCCTCCGGGGCCAGCGGAGTGGCACCTTCGCAGGAACAACTCGACGCCGCGGTTCTGGCGGTGTGCGACGACCTGGCCGATCAGATGATGGCCGACGCCGAGGGCGTGACCAAGCGGGTGCGGATCGCCGTGTCCGGTGCGATGAACGAGGACGACGCCCTGATCGGCGCGCGCGCGGTCGCTAGGGACTCCCTGACCAAGACGGCCCTGTTCGGTTCCGATCCCAACTGGGGTCGGGTGCTCGCAGCCATCGGCATCGCCCCGATCGAGCTCGATCCCGATCGAATTGCCGTGTTCTTCAACGGCAATCCGGTGTGCATCGACGGCGTGGGCGCACCGGGCGCTCGCGAGGTCGATCTGTCCGGTGTCGACATCGCGGTGACCATCGATCTCGGTCTCGGCTCCGGCTCGGCCACCATTCGAACCACCGATCTCTCGCTTGCGTACGTCGAAGAGAATTCGGCGTACTCGTCATGACCTCGGCCGCACAGCAGTTGACGGCTGCGCAGAAAGCCTTCACCCTCGCCGAGGCTCTGCCCTGGCTGCAGCGGTTCTCGGGCAAGATCGTCGTCGTGAAATACGGCGGAAACGCCATGATCGACGACGACCTCAAGCGGGCGTTCGCGGCCGACATGGTGTTTCTGCGCACCGTCGGAATCCATCCGGTCGTCGTACACGGCGGCGGGCCGCAGATCTCGGCCATGCTGACCAGGCTCGGCCTGGCCGGTGAATTCCGCGGCGGATTCCGCGTCACCACGCCCGAGGTCATGGACGTCGCGCGGATGGTGCTGTTCGGGCAGGTCGGGCGCGAGCTCGTCGGTCTGATCAACGGCCACGGTCCGTATGCCGTCGGAATCTCCGGCGAAGATGCGCACCTGTTCACCGCGACGCGTCGTACCGTGCTGGTCGACGGCATCGAGACCGACATCGGCCTCGTCGGCGACGTCACCTCGGTGAACCCCGCTGCGGTCTTCGATCTCATTGCAGCAGGACGTATTCCGGTGGTGTCCACCATCGCTCCCGACAGCGACGGCGTCGTACACAACATCAACGCCGACACTGCGGCCGCGGCGCTCGCCAGTGCCATCGGTGCCGAGAAGATGGTGGTGCTCACCGATGTCGAAGGCCTGTACACCGATTGGCCCGATCGAAGCTCGTTGACCTCCGAGATCGACGCGTCCTCGCTCGAGGCGTTGCTGCCCTCGCTCGACGCCGGGATGGTGCCGAAGATGGAAGCGTGCCTGCGTGCGGTTCGAGCGGGTGTTCCGTCGGCGCATGTCATCGACGGTCGCGTCGAACATTCCGTTCTGGTGGAGCTGTTCACCGGTGAGGGGATCGGCACCATGGTCACCCCCGATCATTCTTCTACGTCAGGAGTCACGCCATGACCGGCACCGAGTCCACCCTCGATCTGCAACAGCGGTGGTCGAATTCGTTGATGGACAACTACGGTGTTCCGCGCGTGGCGCTCGTGCGCGGCGAGGGTGCGGTGGTGACCGACGCCGACGGAAAGCAGTATTTGGACCTGCTCGCGGGTATCGCGGTGAACATCCTCGGACATGCCCATCCGGCGGTGATCGAGGCGGTCACCACTCAGCTGTCCACCCTCGGACACACCTCGAATCTCTATGCGACAGAACCCGGTATCGCGCTGGCCGAGCAATTGCTCGCGCACCTCGGTGCCGGATCCACCGGCCGGGTGTTCCTGTGCAATTCGGGAACCGAGGCCAACGAGGCGGCCTTCAAGATCGCTCGCCTGACCGGCCGCCCCAATATCGTGGCCGCCGAGAAGTCCTTTCACGGACGGACGATGGGTGCTCTCGCGCTGACGGGTCAGCCGGACAAGCGGATTCCGTTCGAGCCGATGCCTGCAGGCGTGCACCATGTTCCGTACGGCGATGTCGCCGCGCTGGAAGCCGTCGTCGATTCCGACACCGCCGCAGTGTTTCTCGAACCGATCATGGGCGAGGGCGGTGTGGTGGTTCCGCCCGAGGGATACCTGCTCGCTGCGCGGGAGATCACCGCGAAGCACGGTGCACTGTTGGTCCTGGACGAGGTGCAGACCGGTATCGGCCGAACGGGATGGTTCTACGCTCACCAGTCGGTCGGCATCGTGCCCGACGTGATCACGCTCGCCAAGGGTCTGGGCGGTGGCCTGCCCATCGGGGCCTGCATCGGCATCGGTGCGGCAGGGGAGTTGCTGCATCCGGGCAAGCACGGCACCACGTTCGGTGGTAACCCCGTATGCGCTGCGGCCGCTCTGGCCGTCCTGCGCACCATTGCCGACGAGGATCTGATCTCGCACGCGGACAGCATCGGCAAGACCATCGCGCACTCCATCGAGAGTCTCGATCACCCTCTGGTGAGCCATGTTCGGGGTTCGGGTCTCCTTCTCGGCGTGGTCCTCACCGCAGCCGTCGCACCGGCGGCCGAAGCGGCGGCACGCGAGGCAGGCTTCCTCCTCAATGCGGCACAGCCCGACGTGCTCCGGCTCGCACCACCGTTGATCATCACCGAAGAGCAAGCCGCGTCGTTCGTGACGGCGTTACCGGCAATTCTCGACGCAGCACAGGAGGCTCATCAGCCATGACCGTTCAGCACTTTCTCCGGGACGACGACATCACGCCGCAGCAGCAGGGTGAAATCCTCGCTCTGGCAGCCGAGCTCAAGCGCGCACCGTTCTCGAAGCGCCCGCTCGAGGGCCCCAAGGGGATCGGGGTCATCTTCGAGAAGAATTCGACACGCACCCGCTTCTCGTTCGAGATGGGCATCGCGCAGTTGGGTGGTCATGCGGTGGTGGTGACGGGCCGCGACACCCAGCTGGGTCGCGAGGAGACACTGCAGGACACGGGGCGGGTTCTTTCGCGCTATGTCGAGGCGGTCGTGTGGCGCACGTTCGGGCAGAAGCGGCTCGAGCAGATGGCCACCGGCGCAACGATTCCGATCGTCAACGCCCTCTCCAACGAGTTCCACCCCTGCCAGGTTCTGGCGGATCTGCAGACCCTGATCGAGCACAAGGGACATCTGCAGGGCCGCACCTTGGCCTATTTCGGTGACGGTGCCAACAACATGGCGCACTCGCTGCTCATCGGCGGAGTGACGGCCGGGCTGAACGTGCGGATCGCCGCGCCCAAGGATTTCGCGCCGCTCGGCTACGTTCTCGACGCGGCACATGCGCGCGCCGAGGAGACCGGGGCCACCATCACCATCACCGAGGACCCGGTCGAGGCCGCGAGCGGTGCCGATGCGCTCGTCACCGACACCTGGACGTCGATGGGCCAGGAGAACGACGGTCTCGATCGCGTCGCTCCGTTCCGGCCGTACCGCATCGATTCCGATCTGCTCTCGAAAGCACAGTCGGACGCTGTCGTGCTGCACTGCCTCCCCGCACATCGGGGCGAGGAGATCACCGACGAGGTGCTCGACGGTCCCCAGAGCGTGGTCTGGGACGAGGCCGAGAACCGCCTGCACGCGCAGAAGGCATTGCTGGTGTGGCTCCTCGAACAGGCCCGACGACCATGAGCGAGGACGTCACTGCGGTGCCGTTGACCGCGTCGACCCGCGCGGGCAGGCAGGCACGGATCATCGCGTTGCTGGCCACGCATCAGGTGCGCAGTCAACCGCAGCTGGCGTCGTTGCTCGCGGCCGAGGGGATCGACACCACCCAGGCGACGCTCTCGCGGGATCTCGAGGAATTGGGTGCGGTGAAACTGCGCGCACCCGACGGTGGAGTGGGGGTGTACGTCGTGCCCGAGGACGGCAGCCCGGTCCGCGGCGTGTCCGGCGGCACCGACCGTCTCCTGAAGTTGCTGGGAGAGTTGCTGGTATCCACCGATCACAGCGGTAACCAGGCCGTCCTCCGAACACCACCCGGCGCGGCGCACTACCTGGCCAGTGCTCTGGATCGTGCTGCGATGCCCGAGATCGTCGGGACCATCGCCGGTGACGACACGATTCTGTTGATCGCCCGCGAGCCACACACCGGTGGCGAGGTCGCGGACAAGATCGAAAAGCTTGCTCGACGCGGTAACTGAGATCCGGTTACCCATCATGCGCAACAAGAACAACGAAGGAGCTTGAACACCATGGCCGAACGCGTCATCCTCGCCTACTCCGGGGGACTCGACACCTCCGTCGCCATCAGCTGGATCGGGAGGGAGACCGGCAAGGAGGTCGTCGCCGTCGCCATCGATCTGGGGCAGGGCGGCGAGGACATGGACGTCGTGCGTCAGCGCGCACTCGATTGCGGCGCAGTCGAATCCGTCGTCGTCGATGCCAGGGACGAGTTCGCCGACGAGTACTGCTTGCCGACGGTGCAGTCCAACGCGCTGTACATGGATCGGTACCCGCTCGTGTCGGCCATCAGCCGTCCGTTGATCGTCAAGCACCTCGTGGAGAACGCGCGGGCGCACGGCGGAACCGTTGTCGCACACGGGTGCACGGGCAAGGGCAACGACCAGGTTCGGTTCGAGGTCGGTTTCAACACCCTCGCCCCCGAACTCGAGGTGTTGGCGCCGGTTCGCGACTACGCGTGGACGCGCGAGAAGGCGATCAAGTTCGCCGAGGAGAACGACATCCCGATCAACGTGACCACCAAGTCGCCGTTCTCGATCGACCAGAACGTCTGGGGGCGCGCGGTCGAGACCGGTTTCCTCGAGGACCTGTGGAATGCGCCGACCAAGGATGTCTACGACTACACCGAGGATCCGACGGTCAACTTCCAGGCTCCGGACGAGATCGTCGTCTCGTTCGACAAGGGTCGTCCCGTCGCGATCGACGGCCGGCCGGTCTCGGTCCTCGAAGCGATTCAAGAGCTCAACACTCGCGCGGGAGCACAGGGTGTCGGCCGCTTGGACGTGGTCGAGGATCGGCTCGTCGGCATCAAGAGTCGTGAGATCTACGAGGCACCCGGCGCCATGGTGCTCATCCGCGCCCACGAGGAGCTCGAGCACGTCACCCTCGAGCGCGAACTCGGTCGCTACAAGCGCCACACCGACCAGAAGTGGGCCGAGCTGGTGTACGACGGCATGTGGTACTCCCCGCTCAAGGGCGCTCTCGACACGTTCGTGGAGCACACGCAGGAGCACGTCTCCGGCGACATTCGCCTGGTTCTGCACGCGGGCGGGATCATCGTCAACGGACGCCGCAGTGGCGAGTCGCTCTACGACTTCAATCTCGCCACCTACGACGAGGGCGACACGTTCGACCAGTCCGCGGCCAAGGGATTCGTTCAGCTGCACGGACTCTCGTCGAAGATCGCCGCGAAGCGGGACCTGGGCCTGTGACGAATTCGGAGACCTCGCACGGAACCAACGAAGGTTCGCTCTGGGGCGGCAGATTCGCATCCGGGCCGGCCGCCGCTATGGCAGCGCTGAGCAAGTCGACGCACTTCGACTGGGTCCTCGCCCCGTACGACATCCGCGCATCCATGGCGCACGCCCGTGTGCTGAACGGTGCCGGCCTGCTCACCCCGCAGGACCTCGAGGCCATGCTCGACGGTCTGCAGCGCCTCGCCGACGATGTCGCCTCGGGCGAGTTCGTCGCAGCCGAATCCGACGAGGACGTGCACGGCGCTCTCGAACGCGGTTTGATCGATCGCGTCGGACCCGAGGTCGGTGGTCGGCTGCGTGCGGGCCGGTCACGCAACGATCAGGTGGCCACGCTGTTCCGCATGTGGCTGCGCGACGCCGTCCGTCGGGTGTCGGTCGGCGTTCTCGATGTGGTCGACGCGTTGGCCACCCAGGCAGCGGCGCATCCGACGGCCGTCATGCCGGGCAAGACGCATTCGCAGGCGGCGCAGCCGGTGTTGCTGGCGCATCATCTGCTCGCGCACACCCATCCGCTGCTGCGTGATGTGCAGCGCTTCGCGGATTTCGACACGCGAGCAGCGGTGTCGCCGTACGGTTCCGGTGCTCTCGCCGGTTCGTCACTGGGTCTGAGTCCGGAGAAGATCGCAGCGGAGCTCGGGTTCGACTCGTCCGCCGAGAACTCGATCGATGCCACGTCCTCGCGCGACTTCGCGGCCGAGGCGGCGTTCGTGTTGGCGATGACGGCGGTCGATCTGTCGCGGTTCGCCGAGGAGGTCATCTCGTGGAGCACTCCCGAGTACGGCTACGTGACCCTCGCCGATGCATGGTCGACGGGCAGCTCGATCATGCCGCAGAAGAAGAACCCGGACGTCGCCGAGCTGACTCGCGGCAAGACCGGCCGTTTGATCGGTAATCTGACCGGCCTGCTGGCCACGCTCAAGGCGCAACCGTTGGCCTACAACCGCGACCTCCAGGAAGACAAGGAGCCGGTGTTCGATTCGGTGGCGCAGCTCGAGTTGTTGCTGCCTGCACTCACCGGATTGACGGCGACGCTCGAATTCCACACCGAGCGCATGGCCGAGCTGGCACCGGCCGGGTTCACGCTCGCCACCGATATCGCCGAATGGATGGTGCGGCAGGGGATTGCGTTCCGCGTTGCTCACGAGGCTGCAGGTGCCTGTGTCCGGGCGGCCGAGGCGCGAGGCGTCGGGCTGGCGGATCTGACCGACGACGAACTCGCCGCGATCGATCCGGCGCTCACTCCCGACGTTCGTGAGGTGCTCACCGTGGAGGGGTCGATCTCGTCGCGGGACGCGCGCGGCGGCACGGCGGCCGTGCAGGTTGCGCATCAACTCGGGGGCGTGCGGGCGACTGCCGCGACCCTGCGTGCATGGGCCGAGGAACCGGTGTTGCGGCACTGAGTGAGCAATCGATATCCACGCCGGTTTCCTCGAGTGTGATGTGAGAAGCTTTCGTCACACGAAGACCGATGCCGGTCGTTCCGTCGGGCCGAACGCAGGAGTGTATTGGTGGGACTGAATGCAGATGCCGTACGTGGACCACTGCGGCGTGCCATCGCCACGGCCCAGAACGGTCTCGAGGTCATTCGTCTGGGTGGGCTCGAAACCGAGGTGGATCCGTCGCCGTTTCGCGTGATGGACCGCGAGCCGATGTATCGGCTTCGGCGGTACTTCCCGGACGATGTGCCCGCGGACAGTCCTCCGGTGGTCCTCATTCCCCCGATGATGGTCTCCGCAGACGTCTACGACGTGACGACCGAGCAAGGCGCCGCCGGGATCCTGCACGGCATGGGTCTGGATCCGTGGGTTGTCGACTTCGGTTCGCCCGATACCGAAGAAGGCGGGTGGGGCCGTACGCTCGCCGATCACGTGGTGGCGATCAGCGAGGTCGTCGACAAGGTCCACGAGCACACCGGTCGCGACGTACATCTAGGTGGCTACTCCCAGGGCGGGATGTTCTGCTACCAGGCGGCCGCCTACCGAGGCGGACGAAATCTGGCCAGCCTCATCACGTTCGGGGCTCCGGTCGACACTCTGGCCGGTTTGCCGCTCGGGATCCCGGCCGGAGTGGCCACGCGGGGGGCCGAGTTCCTGGCCGACCACGTGTTCACCCGGCTCGCGGTGTCGGGGTGGATGGCGCGGACGGGATTCCAGTTGCTCGACCCGGCGAAGACCGTGCGCTCGCGCTTGGATTTCCTGAGGCAGTTGCACGACCGCGAGGCACTGTTGCCACGCGAACCGCAGCGACGCTTTCTGGCCATGGACGGATGGGTGGCCTGGTCCGGCCCGGCCGTTGCAGAGTTGCTCAAGCAGTTCGTCGTGCACAACCGCATGATGACCGGTGGGTTCGTCATCAAGGACAGATTGTTGACGCTGGCCGAACTCACGGTGCCGGTGTTGGCATTCGTCGGCGAGGTGGACGACATAGGTCAACCGTTGGCCGTGCGCGGTATCCAGCGCGCTGCCCCGCGTGCGCAGGTCTTCGAAACGACCTTGCGCGCAGGCCATTTCGGTTTGGTTGTCGGCAGTACCGCGGCTGCACAGACCTGGCCGACAACGGGCAACTGGATTCGGTGGCGTGAGGATCTCGGACCGAAGCCAGAGGCGGTTCGCGTGATGGAGCGCGAGGACCACAGCGATTCCGACAGTGGTGTGTCGATCACCAACCGTCTGATCCACACTGCAGCCTCCATTGCCGAGGTTGGCGTCGGTGTCGGCCGCGGGCTGGCATCGGCGGCGTCCGGCGCGGTGCGCGGTACCCGCGAAATCTCCTCCGAGGCCGTGCGTACGTTGCCGAGGCTCGCCCGCCTCGGGCAGATGCAGCCGCACAGTCGAGTCTCGTTGGGGCGCTTGATCGCCGAGCAGGGACGGAAGTCTCCGAACGGCGAGTGCTTCCTGTTCGACGACCGAGTGCACACCTACGACGCGGTCAACGTGCGCATCGACAATGTGGTGCGCGGTCTGATCAGTGTCGGAGTGCGACCTGCGTCGCGCATCGGTGTGTTGATGGAGACTCGTCCCAGCGCGTTGGCTGCGATGGCGGCGCTCTCGCGGATCGGGGCAGTGCCTGTTCTGCTGCAGCCGGGCAGCGACCTGACCGCGGCTCTACGGACCGTCGACGTGGACACGGTGATCGCCGATCCGGAAAATGCTGCGGCGGCGGTCCCGGTGGCACCGAACGTCCTCGTGCTCGGCGGCGGTGAAACTCGGCGACTCGACATCCCGTCCGGTTACGAGGTGATCGATCTCGAAGCCATCGATCCCGACGCGGTGCGTTTGCCTCAGTGGTACGAGCCCGATCCGGGTCGTGCCCGCGAACTGGCGATGATCCTGTTCACGACGACCGATCGTGGTCTCGAACCGCGGTACATCACCAATCATCGTTGGGCTCTGTCGGCCTTCGGTACTGCGACCACAGCCGCGCTCGGACCCGGCGATACTGTCTATTGCCTTGCTCCGCTGCATCATTCGGCCGGTATTCTCGTCACGATCGGTGGCGCGCTCGCGGGCGGGTCACGCATCGCACTTTCGCGTGGTCTCGAACCCGAGCGGTTCAGCGAAGAGGTGTACCGCTACGGCGTCACGGTCGTCAGCTACACGTGGACGATGATGCGGCAGATCCTCGACGACGGTCGGTTCCCGGTCGACTCCGGTCACCCGGTGCGGTTGTTCATCGGCTCCGGTATGCCGGTGGGGCTGTGGCGTCGCACGCTGGCGCGGTTCAGCCCGGCACGGGTGCTCGAGTTCTACGCATCCACCGAGAACGACGTGATTCTGGCCAACGTGGCCGGCTCGAAGATCGGCTCCAAGGGCCGTCCGTTGCCCGGCAGTGCACGGGTTGCGCTGGCGGCATACGACCCGATCACCGGCCGCCTCGAAGAAGACGACGACGGGTTCGTCCGACAGTGCCGCGACGACGAGATCGGGCTACTCCTCGGCCGACCGAGCGGAGACGGCGAAGCGACCAGTCACGTCATGCGCGGAGTCTTCGAGCCCACGGACGCCTGGATCCCCACCGAGAACCTGTTCCGTCGCGATTCCGACGGCGACTACTGGCTCGTCGACCGCAAGGACACCGTGGTGCGTTCGGCGTGCGGTCCGGTGTACACCCAGCCGATCGTCGACGCGGTAGGTGACCTGGATCAGGTCGATTCGGCTGTGGTCTACGGAGTGCGGGTGACGTCCGATCGGCCGCGATCGGTGCGCGTCGAGGCGTCGGCCACCGAGGTGGCCGTGTGCGCCATCTCGCTGCAACCGGAGGCGGTGATCACCGCTCGTGCATTGACCGACGCGCTCGGAGTGCTGCTTCCTGCCGAGCGTCCGGCGATCGTGCACGTAGTGCCCGAAATTCCGGTGGGACGCGCGTACCGACCGACCGCGACGGCGTTGAAGCAGGTCGGCATTCCGACGCCGAGTGCGCGTTCGTGGTACTACGACTCGGAGTCGAACAGTTATCGTCGAATGACGAAAGCGGTTGTGGCAGAACGTTTCGTCGGACGTGAGGCCGCAGCCGAAAGATCGTCGTAGAAGCGGAGCCTGCACGGGAAACAGCAGGTTCGGTAGCGTAAGCGAGTACACCACTTCGGTTCGACCGGAGCAGAACGAAGGACACCTGTGGCAATCGATTCGACACTGCTTTCCATTCTCGCGTGCCCAGTGGACAAGGGCCCGCTGCTGTTGATCGAGGGAGAATTGCTCTACAACCCACGTCTGCGGCGTGCGTATCCCATCGAGAACGGAATTCCGGTGCTGCTCGCGGACGACGCCCGCGATGTCGACGACGCCGAGCACGAGTCGATCCTGTCGCGCGCCACGTCCTAGAACTTTCAGCCGGTCACCGGCTTCGTCGACTACTGGGTTCGTCGACGCAACGTCGCGGTGGCTCCGGTCAGGGTGCACGTTCTCACGAACGGTGAGATCTCGGTAGACGCTCGTTGCCTGGGTCACGTAACCGACTGTGCGGCGCAACGGCGCCGAGCCGTCAGCCCCGTGATTTCGACGGCATTTTCACCGGTGAACGCCATATCGGCCTCCAGCCTCATCGGATATCGAAGTCGTAGCCCCGTCGGCGCTCGTTGGTCAAGGGCGAAGCATCATGGGAGGGATGAATGTCGCTGACTTGGAGATCGGGGAGCCCGACGACGCAGCCCGACGCATCCTCGGTGGAACCTTCACCGTGGGCGACGTGTCCGTGCGCATCGTGGAAGTCGAGGCCTACGGCGGTCCGCTCGACGGTCCGTGGCCCGATCCGGCCGCGCATTCGTTCCGGGGACCCACTGCTCGCAACGAGGTTATGTTCGGTCCTGCAGGGCGTCTCTACGTCTACCTCAGCTACGGAATGCATCTCTGTGTGAACGTGAGCTGCGGCCCGGACGGCACGGCCGCTGCAGTGTTGCTTCGAGCGGGTGAAGTGGTGTCGGGCCACGACGTCGTCGAGAGCAGGCGCGCCGGCCGCGGTCGATCTGCGCGGGTCGAGGCAGGTTGGGCCCGCGGGCCGGGCAATCTCGGTCGAGCCGTGGGCGTCTCGCTGGCCGACAACGGAACGAACGTGTTCGACGCGTCGTCGGCTGTCACCCTCGAACTTCTCGAGCGCCCGCTGCACGAGAAAGCAGTTGCATCGGGCCCACGGGTAGGGGTGAGTTCGGCTGCCGATCGTCCGTGGCGCTTCTGGGTGCTCGGGTCGCCGGCGCTGTCGAGCTACAAACGCAGTCCCCGCGCCGCCGCTCCCGGTGGCTCGGAGGCCTGACCGACGCCTGGATGCGTCCATGCAGGAGAATCGACGTCGTGAGTGAGAACATCATCGACGAAATGACCTGGCGTGGACTGATCGCGCAGTCCACCGATGTGGACGCGCTGAAGAAGGCCACGTCCGATGGCCCGATCACGCTGTACTCCGGTTTCGATCCGACAGGTCCCTCGCTGCACGCAGGGCACCTCGTGCCGTTGCTGGCGCTGAAGCGTTTCCAGCGGGCAGGCCACCGCCCGATCATTCTCGCCGGCGGTGCGACAGGTCTGATCGGTGACCCTCGCGATGTGGGGGAGCGGACCATGAATTCCCGCGAGGTCGTCACCGAGTGGGCGTCGCGCATCCGTGGCCAGCTCGAGCGATTTGTCGATATGGACGAGAGCCCGACGGGCGCAGTGGTGGTGAACAATCTGTCCTGGTCAGGGGAGCTGTCCGCGATCGATTTTCTTCGGGACATCGGTAAGCACTTCTCGATCAACGTGATGCTCGCTCGCGAGACGGTGAAGAACCGGCTCGAAAGCGACGGAATGTCGTACACCGAGTTCAGCTACATGCTGCTGCAGGCGAACGACTACGTGCAGCTTCGCCGCCAGTACGGCTGCAGCCTCCAGATCGGTGGCTCCGATCAGTGGGGAAACATCATCGCCGGGGTGGAACTGAACCGGCGCCAGGACGCAGAGTCGGTCCACGCCATGACGGTTCCTTTGGTCACCTCCGCCGATGGCAAGAAGTTCGGGAAATCCACCGGGGGCGGCAGCCTGTGGTTGGACCCGGAGATGACGAGCCCGTACGCCTGGTACCAGTACTTCGTGAATACCGGTGATGCGGACGTGGTGAAGTACCTGCGCTGGTTCACCTTCCTGTCCAAGGACGAGTTGGCAGAACTCGAGTCGGCGACCGCCGAGCGTCCGCATGCGCGTGAAGCGCAGAAGCGCCTGGCTGCCGAGATGACGACGCTCGTCCACGGTGAAGCGGCGACGCGATCGGTCGAACTCGCCAGCCAGGCACTGTTCGGGCGGGCCGAACTGACGGAACTCGACGAGAAGACGCTCGCCGCAGCGCTACAGGAAGCGTCTGTCGCGGACATCGAAGCCGGTGCACCGAGCACGATCGTCGATCTGCTCGTCGCCACGGGGTTGAGCGAGAGCAAGGGCGCTGCCCGACGCGCGGTCAAGGAGGGCGGCGCTTCGGTCAACAACGTCAAGATTTCGGACGAAGAGTGGACGCCCTGTGCGGACGATCTCCTGCACGGCCGGTGGTTGGTGGTCCGACGCGGAAAGCGGAATTTCGCGGGTGCCCGAATCGCCGGCTAGTTCTCGGTCGTTGTCAGTGGCCGGAGTCACATCCATGTAATTTGGTTACGGCGCCTGTCCGGTGGGTAAGTGACCGATTGCGACCAGGCTGTTCACGCGAATCACGTGTGAACGACCTGGGGATTTGACGCGTTGTTATCCGGGGCGTAACTTAATCCAGGTCAGAGCGACACGGACGCCAGCCCAGACCGCAAGGCCTGAGCAACGCGGAGTTCGCTCCCGGCACAATGAAGGTAGATGAGCCGCAAGGTTCGACTCCTTCATGGATGGGAAGCCAGTTTGACTGTGCTCGACCATCCGATCTAAGCTGGAACGGTTGCCCCGGACACCCACGAGCTTCAGCTCGGCGGTGAATGGTGTGTGCGTGTTCTTTGAGAACTCAACAGTGTGTCGATGAATGTCAGTGCCGA
>CAUQEL010000001.1:0-358226 GCA_963517305.1 uncultured Rhodococcus sp. | reverse complement strand
TTGTCCGTTCCCCGCGTTCACGCCGACTGTCTCACGATCAGCCTGACAAAGAACGCCTTTGCCCCGCGCTCACCCCCATCACCCCTCGGACCCTCTCACCCCTCGCCCCGCCCCGGTGATCCCGCAAACGCGCGCGCGTTTGCCAGGAGCGCGCGGAATAGACCCCGAATCGGTAGCGACACCGAACGCGTCTGACGAATGCGCGCGCGCTTGCGGCTGAACCCCACCCCCAGACCGCGGACACAAAAAAACTCCCCACCCGACGGATCGGGTGGGGAGTTCTTGGCGGTGGCGGAGGGATTTGAACCCTCGGAGGGGGTGAACCCTCACACGCTTTCGAGGCGTGCTCCTTAGGCCGCTCGGACACGCCACCGCAGAAGACTGTACCGGAATGACGGCCTGAGGCTAAATCGCCTGCTCAGCGCGCAGATCTACTTGCCGGTGAGCTTGTCCTTGATGTTCGAGGCTGCGTCCTTGACCTTCTCGGCACCGTCCTTGAATGCTGCCGAGGTCTGGTCGCCCTTGCCTTCTGCTTCGAGGTCCCTGTCTCCGGTGGCCGAACCTGCGGCTTCTTTCGCTTTGCCGCCGAGGTCTTCGGACTTGTTCGAGATCTTGTCGCCGATTCCCATAGTTCTCTCCTTCGAAGAGGTTGGAGCACTTCTTTGCGCTCTGCCCTCCACCCTCCACAAAAAAGGACATCGGGGCCACCGTGTGACGAGATCGTTATCTCCGGCGAGCGAAGAACCGGGTGAGCACTTCGGCGCATTCGGCTTCCAACACACCGCCGCGAACCTGTGGTCTGTGGGTGAGTCGACGGTCTCGCACGACGTCCCACAGCGAGCCGACGGCTCCCGTCTTGGGTTCCCACGCCCCGAACACCACCGCTCCGACGCGGGCCAGCACCAACGCCCCGGCACACATCGTGCAGGGTTCCAACGTCACAGCCAGGGTGCAGCCTTCGAGTCGCCAGCCGTCCCCGTGGACAGCCGCTGCTCGACGCAGTGCGATCACTTCCGCATGTCCGGTGGGGTCGCCCGACGCCTCCCGCGCATTGCAGGCCCGAGCGATCTCACGTCCCGAGGCGTCGAACACGACGGCTCCGACGGGGACGTCGGCATCCGATGCCTCGGCCGCAGCCGACAGCGCTGCGCGGATCATGTCCGCGTCGGACACCGGCATCGGTTATCGCCGCAGCTTGTCCACTGCTGCGGCGAACTCGTTCTCGAAGCCCAGGCGTTCGGCGATGGACTGCAGCTGCTCGTCGGGGTAGTCGTCGGTCTCGGCGACGATGATGCCGAGGACGGCTTCGGGTAGTCCGAGGTCGGCGAGCAGCGCGAGGTCGCCTTCTTCGTAGGGTTCGATGTCGTCGAGTTCGTCGGGGTCGACGTCGGGGATCTCGATGTTCAACGCGTCGAGAACGTCCGCGGCAATTTCGTAGTCCACTGCGGCGACCGCGTCGGACAGCAGGAGTCGGGTGCCGTTCGGTGCTGGACGCAGGATGACGAAGAATTCCTCGTCCACGTCGAGCATCCCGAACACGGCTCCCGAGCTGCGCAGTTCACGCAGTTCGGTCTCTGCCGCCGACAGACTGGTCAGTGCGTCGTCGGACAGCGGCGTGACGGTCCACTTGCCTTCCTCTCGGACAACTGCAACGCCGAATCCCTCGAGGTCGTCGTATTCCGGTGCGGATGCGCGGTTGTTGTTCGCGCGCTGTGCGGCCATGCGCGCAACGGTAGTCCGGTAGTGGCCTGTATTCGAAGTCCACCTCCCGTCGACGTCACCCACCTGTGCCAATCTGATCGGGTGACTTCTTCTTCGGTGTGCGTTCTGGGTCTCGGACTGATCGGTGGGTCGATCCTGCGCGCGGCTCACGATGCGGGTCGTCAGGTGTGGGGATGGAACCGATCGGCCGACGCGATCACCGGTGCCACCGCTGATGGCTACGACGTCGGTACCGACCTGGCAGCCGCTCTGAGCAGGGCTGCAGCACAGGACGCCTTGATCGTCGTCGCCGTCCCGATGCCTGCCGTCGACTCCGTTCTGGCGGCCGTCGCCGAGCATGCGCCCGCTGCTCCGATCACCGATGTCGTCAGCGTCAAGGCCGAGGTTGCCGCCGCCGTGGCCGCTCGCGGACTACAGGCCCGCTATGTCGGTGGACATCCGATGGCGGGCACCAATCGGTCGGGGTGGTCGGCCACCGATCCGACGCTGTTCGCCGACGCGGTGTGGGTGGTGGCAACCGACCCGCGAGTCGACGCCGACGTGTGGGTTCGGGTAGCCCAGCTCGCCCTGGACTGCGGTTCGGTGGTGGTGCCGGCCGAGAGCGTCGAACACGATCGCGCCGTCGCCAGAATTTCTCATCTACCGCATCTGCTGGCCGAGGCGCTCGCGATGGTGGGAGCGGCCGGCGGACCCCTTGCGCTGGGCCTGGCCGCGGGCTCGTTTCGGGACGGGACGCGGGTGGCGTCGTCGTCGCCGAATCTCGTCCGCGCGATGACCGAGGGCAACGCCGCCGCGCTGCGAACCGCGCTCGACGAAGCGCTGCATGCGCTCACCGCAGCGCGGGAAGAACTGGACAATAACTCGACAAGAACGCTGGTCGACGCCGGAAACGCAGCGCGCCTGCAGTACGAGCAGCATCAGCGCTTCGAGATCACCGACGTCACCCCGGGCGAACCGGGCTGGCGGGAGAAACTGCAGGACGCGGGTAGACGCGGTGGCGTCGTGCGTCAGATCCGCTCGGCCAACCCCGGGTAATCGAGAACGAAACCGTCGGCGTCGACCCTGACCGACGACGTGGAGACCGGCGAGATGACGTGGATGCCCTCGGAACCACTGCTGTAGGTCAGTGTGGCTTCCTGGATGCTGAGGTCGAGCAGGTTCACGTACACCGTGGGCACCTCGAGGTCCTGGACCTGGGTGTGTAGACCGAATCGACGGATCGGCAGAGTGTTGAAGAACGGGCTGAGCACCATGTCGACGTCGAGCGCGCCGCTATAGGTCGAGCGCTGGTGGCTGCTGCTGTTCTCCACCATCCAGTAGCCCTCGTCGTCGCGGCTGACGGAGGCCTGCCGGTCACCGGACGCGAGCGAGGTGCGCACCGAGAGCCGCTTGGTGACGCCGTATTCGTCGGTCACCAGGTCGTAGGACGCGCTGAAGGCGGGGTGATCGCTGCACGCGGCACCGATGATGCGTCCGGCAGCCTTGATGCGGTTGCCCGAGAGCTGGACCCGCACGGACTCCATGCGGGGAACGTCGTGCGCCCGCCAGGTCAGAATCGCGGGCCAGGTCTTCGCGTCTATGGAGCCGGATACATGCTCTGCACCCGATGCTTGAGTGATCACCCACCTACGGTAGGCGACGAGGCCCCCAGAAGATCAAGCGGACGTGCCTTTTCTCGCAGTTCATTAAGGTTGTGCCCGTGACGAACGAGAACGCAGGCGGCGGGCAGTTCGATTTCGCGCACTCCGAGCAGGCCGCGAAGAGTCGTCAGGACAAGGCGAAAGCTCTGGCGCGCTACGTGTGGGATCGCGGCATCACCGGTGCCGAGCTCCTCGACCTCACCGACGCCGTCCGCCGCAAACTCGCCCGCGCCGCCGATCTGCACCCGCCGAGCACGATGGAGACGTGGACGATCGTGGCCGAGTTGCTCGACCGTAAATCCGCGTGGGCGGCCGAGCACCCGGGCCACGACGGTGCGACGCCCCAGCACGCGGACGAGAAGATCATGTGGGTCAAGCCGCCGATCACTCCCTGGACCTAAACCAGCGAGTCCTCCCACGCCTCGTGCAGGTGCGCGAAGCGTCCCTCCCCCGCGATGAGGTCCTCGGGGGTTCCGTCTTCGACGATGTTTCCGTCGGCCATGACGAGTACTCGATCTGCGATGGCCACCGTCGAGAGTCGGTGCGCGATGATCAGCGCCGTTCGTCCCTGCAGGATGGTCTCGAGCGCGCGCTGCACCAGCCGCTCGCTCGGGATGTCCAGGCTCGATGTTGCCTCGTCCAGCACGATCACCGACGGCGCGGCGAGGAACACCCGAGCGAAGGCCACCAATTGCCTTTGGCCCGAGGACAATCGGCCTCCGCGCTTGCGCACGTCGGTGTCGATTCCCTCCGGTAGCGACGCGATGAACTCCGTCAGTCCGACGGCGTCGGCCGCTGCCCGCACCTCCGCATCGGTCGCGGTCGGGCGGCCGAGTCGGATGTTGTCTGCCACCGAACCGGAGAACAGGAACGACTCCTGTGTCACCATCACGACGTTGCGCCGGAAGTCCTCGTCACCGATCTGCCGCATGTCGATGCCGTCGAGTCGGACGGCTCCGGCCGTCGGATCGTAGAAGCGCGCCAACAGCTTTGCCAGTGTCGACTTGCCCGCTCCGGTGGCTCCGACCATCGCGACCACCTGTCCGGCGGGGACGTGCAGCGAGAACTCCGGCAGCACGACGCGTTCGGGGCCGTAGGAGAAGTGCACGTCGTCGAACGTGATGTCGCCCTTGGCGGTTCCGATCTCGACCGGGTTCTGCGATGCCGTCACCGACGGTTCTTCTTCGAGCACACCGGAGATCTTCTCCAGCGCAGCGGCGGCGGACTGGTAGGCATTGAACACCATCGCCAGCTCATCGAGTGGCCCGTAGAACCGGCGCAGATACAGCACGTAGGCCGCGAGGACACCGATGTCCATGTGGCCGTTGATCACTCGCCAGCTACCGAACACCAGGATGATCGCGAGCGTCACGTTGCCGATCCAGCGCACGATGCCGGTGTAGCTCGCCATACCGCGCAGCGCTGCGGTGGTGGCGTCGCGATACTCCGAATCCTCGGTGCTGAGAATGGCGTCGTTGCGGCCCTCGCGCCGGAACACCTGCACGGCGCGGATGCCGCCCATGGATTCGACGAAGTGGACCACGACGCGCGCGATCGCCACCCGAGTTCGACGGTATCCCTGGCGCTGTCGCCGCTGCGACCACCGAGTGACGAGCACCAGTGGCACGAATCCGGCCAGCACGATCATCGCCATCGGAACGTCGAGGTACACCAGGATGATCGCGATCGACACCATCGACAGGATCGCCGTCAGGGCGTCGTTGAGCGCGCTCTCGAGCAGTGTCTGCAGCGATTCGACATCACTGGTCAATCGCGAGATCAGCCGTCCCGAGGTGTAGTTCTCGTGGAACGACAGGCTCAGCTTCTGGGCATGGTCGAATACTCGTCCGCGCAGGTCGTACAGGATGTTCTGGCTCAGCCGGCCCGAGACGGTGAGAAACGCGTAGGTGGTGAGCATCCCGAGCAGACCGAAGCCGGTGTAACCGCCGACCGCCCACAGCATCGGACCCCAATCACCCTGTCCTGCAGCACCGACGCCGTTGTCCAGTGCGTAGGCGATGAACAGCGGACCGGCAACGTAGGTGATGTTGTCGACCAGAATGATCAGGAAGGACAGCAGGGCCTGCTTCTTGTACGGCCGCACCAACGAGGCGAGCAACCGTCGAGAACGCCCGGCCAACACCAGGTTTCCGGTCGCGTCGACCTCCGATTCCTCGCCGCCGACGCCGCGCCAATCCGTAGCTGCCGTTTGCTCAGCCATGAATCGACCCCATCACCTCGCGGTACCGCGGCGACGAAGCCAGCAGTCCCTCGTGTGTTCCCTGCTCCACGATTCTTCCGTTCTCGAGATACAGCACGCGGTCGGCCAACGCAGCGGTCGACGGCCGGTGCGCTACCAGCACTGTCGTCGAGTGCGCCAACACGCGCCGCAGTTCCTTCTGCACTTTGGCTTCGGTGTCCACGTCGAGCGCAGACAGTGGGTCGTCGAGCACCAGCACCCGCGGTTTGCCCAGCACTGCCCGCGCCAGCGCGAGCCGCTGCCGCTGCCCGCCGGACAGACTCATGCCCTGCTCACCGATGCGGGTGGCCAGGCCCCAGGGCAGCTGCTCGACGAAATCCGTTGCGTGTGCGATGTCCAACGCCTCGGCGATCTCGGCATCGGTCGCGTCGGGCGAACCGAGCGCGATGTTCTCGCGCGCACTGGCAGAGAACAGCACCGGATCCTCGAACGCCACCGTGACGATCGAGCGCAGATCGGCCAACCGCATCGAGGTCACGTCGATGCCGTCGATGGTGATGGAGCCCTCGGTGGCGTCGAACAGGCGAGGGACGAGGTTCGTCAGCGCAGTCTTTCCGCTTCCGGTGTTGCCGACCAGCGCGACGGTCTCCCCCGGCTCGATGACGAAGCTGACGTCGGTGAGCAGCGGCGACGACGCATCGGGAAAGGTGAATCCGACGCGATCGAATTGCACTCGGCCACGGATTCTTTCGGGCAATTCGACGGGATTGTCCGGATCGGTCACGGTTTCGGGAGTATCCATGATCTCCCAGTACCGATCCGCCGCCGTGCGCGCGTTGTTGAGCTCGGCCAGGAGATACCCGAAGGATTCGATCGGCCACAGCAGGAAAGCGACGATGGCGATGGCCGCAACGAGCGTGCCGACCGTCATGGTGCCCGCCGCGATCGAGTACGTACCCACGGCCAGGATCGCGCCGATGGTGATCGGCTGCAGTCCGACGATCACCGCCCAGATGATCGCGAGGTAGCGCACCTTCTTCAGCTCGGTGCCCCGCAGCGTTCGGGCCTGACGCAGAAACTGCTTGCCCAAGTGCGCACTTCGGCCGAACGCCTTGAGGACACGGATGCCCTGGATCGATTCCTCGACCGTCGTCGTGACGTCGCCTGCCTGATCCTGAGCGTCCCGGGCCACGACGCGATAGAGCGTCTCGAACTTGGTGCAGGCGATGACCAGCGGTACCGACGTCACCAGCATGATCAGCCCCAATTGCCAGGACTGCACCAGCAATACGCCGATGCCCACGACGAGTGTCACGGCGTTGATGATGATGAACGGGCCGATGAAGGCCATGAATCGCCGCAGCGAACCGAGATCTGCGATGGCACGCGAGAGCAGCTGTCCCGATTCCCAGCTCTCGTGAGCCGAGACCGACAGTCGCTGCAACTTGTCGAATACCGTTGCGCGCGCTGAAATCTCGAACTGGCTCGACGGGCGGGAGACCAGGTAGCGGCGAACCCAGATGCCGAGTGCATCGATGGTGCCGAGCAACAGGACGAATGCCGCGGGCCACCAGACAGCAGAGAAATTACGATCGGTGATGGGGCCGTCGATGACGCGTTGCATCACCAGCGGGATCACCAGACCGGTCATGGTGGCGATCAGCGAGACCACGATCGAGGCGATGTAGAACCACTTGTACGGCAGCAGAAACGGCGCGAAACGACGCAGTGAGCTGGGTGCCTTCGCCGTGTCCGGATATGGCTGATCGAGGGTTCGGGTTTCGGGATCGAGCACACCCGTAGACACAGTTCTTCTCCTTATTGCTGTGCTCGAATGATTTCATTGCACAGGCTCAGTTTCCAACCGATTTATCGGCCCTCGCATTCCAGTGTGGAACCTCGAGCAAGGTCGAGGTCAAGGCCGACCACTCTCGAGTAACGTAGGACCGTCGGGCGAGGGAAGGGCACACGTGAGCGCACGGTCGATGGTCGGGTTGTTCGCGGGGATCGGCGGTCTCGAGCTGGGGTTGGCCGACGCTGGGTGGACGACGCAGTTGCTGTGCGAGATCGATCCAGGGGCCGGGGCCGTCCTTCGAGCGCGGATGCCCGAGACACCGCTGCACACCGACGTCACCACTCTCCGAAGCCTGCCCGCCGACACCGAATTGGTCGCAGCCGGCTTCCCGTGTCAGGACCTCTCCCAGGCCGGACGCACCGCGGGCATCACCGGTGCCCGTTCCGGTTTGGTGGACGAGGTGTTTCGGCTGGTCTCGCGTCGACGCGGTCCGCGGTGGTTGCTGATGGAGAACGTGCCGTTCATGCTGCAGCTCGGCCGCGGGGCTGCCATGCGTCACATCACCGACGCGCTAGAGGACCTCGGCTACATGTGGGCCTACCGCGTCGTCGACGCCCGGGCGTTCGGATTGCCGCAGCGTCGCCAGCGCGTGGTGATGCTGGCCTCGCGCACCGACGATCCGCGGGAGGTCCTGTTCTCGCAGGACGCAGGCCCGCTGCCCGACGGCGATCCCGCCACGCAGCCGTGCGGCTTCTACTGGACCGAGGGCATTCGCGGCCTGGGCTGGGCGGTCAACGCGGTCCCGACGCTCAAGGGCGGATCGTCGCTGGGTATCGCCAGTCCCCCGGCGGTTCGGTTGCCGTCCGGGGAGATCGTCACTCCCGGCATCATCGGTGCCGAGCGTCTGCAGGGCTTCGATCCAGAGTGGACGCTGCCCGCCGTCCAGCAGCCCGGCGTCCGCAGCGGACATCGGTGGAAGCTCGTCGGCAATGCCGTCAGTGTGCGGATGGCGTCATGGGCGGCGAGCGCCCTCGACGACCCGAAGCCGTACGACGTCTCCAGTGATCTGGCTCTGCTCCCTGGTCAGGCCTGGCCGACAGCCGCCTGGGGGCGTGACCGGACGACATTCAAGGTGACGGTGTCGACCATGCCGGTGCACGAGCCCTACGAAGACCTGATCGATTTCCTGGACGACGCGAAGCTGCTCTCCGCGAGAGCCACCGCCGGGTTCCTCAAGCGGGCACGAACCGGCAACCTGCGCTTCGCACCAGGCTTTCTCGACGACCTCGACGCCCATCTCGAGCGCATGGGCGGGTACGTCGATCGAGTTTCGGCGTGAGCGCAGACCGGCCCGCCACCGACGCCAAGACCAGCGCGCGGCTGAGCAAGCAGAAGCGCCGCGACACCAAACCCGAGGTGGCGCTGCGTCAGGCGCTGCACCGTCGAGGTCTGCGCTATTTCGTCGATCGTGCTCCGTTGAAGGGCATGAGGCGTCGAGCAGATCTGGTCTTTCCCAAACGCAAGGTCGCGGTCTACGTCGACGGCTGCTTCTGGCACAGCTGCCCGGTGCACGCCACCAAGCCCCGCAACAACGCGCAATGGTGGGCCGACAAATTGGCCGCGAACGTCGCCCGCGATCGCGACACCGACCAAAAGCTCCTCGCGGAGGGCTGGCGCGTGGTGCGCATCTGGGAACACGAGGATCCCGCCGTGGCGGCCGACCGCGTCGAGAACGAACTGACGTCAGAGTGAAACCTCAGACGCTCCCCGCGCGTCCAACCCCATGATCGGTTGATTTCGAGTTCGGGGGAAAACGGTGCGTAGAAATTGGTTGCTCGCGGCGGTGGCGCTGGCGATGTCGGTATCGACGAGCGGATGCGCGGTGGTCTTGCTCGGCAGCGCATCCCCCGCAAGCAGTGCGCCGCAGAACAGGTACGGATTCGAGATGTCCGAGGCAGACCGGTACCTCGCGGACTCGGCGACGTTCGTACGCAGCCTCGACCCCTGCGGCTTTCTCACCGAGGACGATCTCGCGGCCCTGGGCACAGTGGTGCAGCTGCGGCCCGACGGCGAATTGAGCACGTGCTCGGCCAGTCTGAATCCTGGACGATCGAGCGCCACCGACTCCGTCTCCATCGATCTGGACGGATATCAACCAACGCTGGACGACCCTGACACCGAGCAGATCACGATCGGTGGCGAACAGGTGTTCATCGACGACTCCTCGCAAGGGTCGTGCCGCATCAGTTTTCCGTTGCGTGACGAGTTCGACGGGCCGACCTCAGGGCCCATGGACGGCGTGCTCACCGAGTCGGGCCGCAGCTTCGCCATGATCGACGTCTCTCGAGCTGACGACGACGCGTGCACTGCGGCAAAACCCATCGCCGAGACAGCCCTCGGTCTGTTGGCCGACCCACCCCTGCGCATCGATTCCAAGTACAACCTTCCGCTGGCCACGGAGGATCCGTGCGGAGTCCTCGAACACCTGCCCGCAACATGGACGGTCGACCGGTGGAACCCCGCCTCGGATCCGTACCACTGTCACTTCATGGTGTCCTCGGCAACGTTCGAGGACACCCTCGCGATGCTCGACGTCGAGCTCACCTACGTCGACAGCGAGCTACGTTCGACAGAGCGCGAGACCGTCCGGCAGGGCAACTACACCGTCGAGACACGCGGCTCGGACTCGTCGTGCTTCGCTGACATCGTGTTGGGCAACCCCGTGCTCGGCATGCCCGAGACGGACGACACTGCCGCGCGCTATGCCCGCACGGTTCCCGCCCTGTCCGTCCTGACCGACGACTGCGAGTCCGCGGTCGCATTGGCGGTGGCGGCTGCCGATGTACTGACTGGCTAGCCTTGGTCGGTGCGTTCGCGAACTGAAGGCGTGGATATCCGCCGCGTCGTAGTGGCGGTCTGCTTGATCCTCGCCGGACTGCTGTACTCCGCGTGGGTGGCCGAATTCTTTCTCGACACCGGTCTCGACCCGACCACCTCGTTCCTCAGCGAACTCGACGCCCGCGACCAGCCGTACCGCGAATTCTTCTCCACCGCAGACGTCGTCACGGGTTCGCTGATGGTTCTCGCCGCGATTCTCGGCTTCCTGGCAACCCCGCGTCGACGACTCGTCGTCACCGGCTGGGTGGCGTCGGGCATCTTCGGTATCGCGACCATCGCCGACGCGAAACTCCCCCTCGAGTGTGTGGTGGCCGACGATCCGAGTTGCCCGGTCGAGCCGAGCGGATTGTTTCCGCAACTCCATCATCTACACGCCCTGACCAGCACCGTCGCGGTGTTCGCGATCTTCACCGTCATGATCGCGTTCACGCTCGCTGCGTTCCGCTACGAGACCTGTCCCCTGCTTCGGACTTTCGGTGTCGCGGTGCTGGCTGTCACGACCCTGGCAACGGCGTGGCTGTTGATCGCCGACAATCTGCCCGGTGCGTACGGTCTCGGCATCGCGCAACGGATTCAAGTGGGCGGCATGTCGGCGTATCTGGTGGTGCTGGGGTGTGCGCTTAGACTCGGCGTATGTCCTTCACCGCGACGGAACTCAACGGTTCCAAGGTAGAGCAGTATCAGCAGCTCACCGAGCAGGCCCGTGGCCTGGTGTTCGAGGAATCGAACCTCGTCGCCAACGCCGCCAACCTGTCTGCGCTGGCGTATCACGCTCTGCCCGAGGTCAATTGGGTCGGCTTCTACCTGTTCGACGGCACCGAACTGGTGGTCGGGCCGTTTCAGGGTCAGCCCGCGTGCGTCCGCATCGCCCTGAGCAAGGGGGTCTGCGGCGCGGCGGCGACCACCCGTGAGACGCAACGCGTAGCCGACGTCCATGCCTTCCCCGGCCACATCGCGTGCGATGCCGACACTCGCTCCGAGGTCGTTGTGCCGCTGTACCAGGGCGAGAACCTGATCGGTGTGTTCGACCTGGACAGCCCGGTACCGGACCGCTTCGACGCCGACGATCAGGCCGGCCTCGAAGCGATCGCCGCGGTGTTCGTCAACTCTCTCGGCTAGAGGCACCTGCTGCGGCCTCGAAGAACCAGGCCATGACCAGCGCACCCGGGTCGACCACGCCGCGCGCGGCCTCACCGACGTAGCTGGCGCGGCCGCGGTTGGCGGTGATGTCCTTCGTCGATTCGGCTCCGGCTTTTGCGGCGTCGGCGGCCTGCTGCAGGGTGCCGCCGTCTTCCTCGAGCGCATCGACGGCAGGGGCGATGGCATCGACCATCGTCTTGTCGCCCACCCGTGCGCCACCGAGTTCGGTGATGCTGTCCAGCCCGGCCCGGGCGGCGGCCGCGACAGCCGAAGAAGACGGCTCGGATTCCAGCATCGTCCGATAGAACTGACGAAACCAGATGCCGAACAGCGCGCCGGACGTACCACCCGCATGGCCGAGGTACGCCTCACTGACGGCCTCGAATACCGTTGCTGCCGAGTAGGTTTGCTTGACGGCATCCAGATCGAGCTGTTCGAGCGCGGCCACCATGTTGGTTCCGAAGTCGCCGTCGCCTGCTTGGCGGTCCAGCTCGGTCAGGGCCGGTTCTTCGTCGAGTAGCCGCTGCGCCCATGTCCCGATCCACGTCGAGACGAACGCCGACACCGCCCCGGTGTCGGAGGGCTCGAACGACGGCCCGAAGCCGCCGCGTTCGCCCACCGGCTTCACGCCACGACTGTGGGCGTTGGGCCAGCCGGGAGCGTCGGTGGGTGCGTCCCAGAGTTCGAGCAGTTCGTCGTCTGCGCGCACGAGGGTGATCGAGGCTCCGCCCATGTTGAGCGCGGTGACGAAGCTGCCGACGAGCGAGCGGGAGATCTCGATCCCTTTGCCGTGCAGGTACTCCGAGAGTTCACCGAACAGCAGGTGCAGCTCGAGCGGGTGCGTTGCCCCGAGCCCGTTGACCACCGCGATCACCGACTCGCCCGAGTTCAGCCCGAGCGAGTCCACGATGGGATCGGTCAGTTTCGCGACGATCTCCTGCGCGGGAAGCCCCGGCACTCGGTCGGTACCGCGTTCTCCGTGGATGCCGATACCGAGTTCGATTTCTTCCGAAGAGAGGTCGAACGAGGGAGTATCCGCGCCCGGAAGTGTCGGCGGGTTCAGCGCGACGGCCATGCTGCGTGCGTTCTCCGCGGTTCGACGCCCCAGCGCGACCACCGCCTGCAGGCTGTCGCCGCGTTCTGCCGCTGCACCGCACACCTTTTCGACGACGATGGTCGCTGCAGTCCCGCGGCGTCCCGGGCCGTCCTCGCTCTCGCTGGCCACGTCGTCGTCGACGAGAACGACGTCGGCGACAATGCCGTCCTCCTGCAACAACTCTCGGGCGATCTTGAAGTTCATCACGTCGCCGGTGTAGTTCTTCACGATGTGTACCACTCCACCGCCAGCGTGCACGGCCTTGGATGCCTCGTGCACCTGGAGGGCGTTGGGCGAGGTGAACACCAGGCCCGGGCACGCGCCGGTGAGCATCCCGCGGCCGATGAATCCGGCATGCAGCGGCTCGTGACCGGATCCCCCACCGGACAACAAGGCGACCTGGCCGTCGGAGATGCGGTAGCGACGCGTCAGGTATCCGGGGTCGGCATGCCAGGCGATGTCGTCGGTGGCGGCGACGAAGCCGCGGAGGGCGTCGGCGACGAATGTTCGAGGGGAATTGGAGAACATGGCTCCACCCTAACCACCTGCGCCTTGTCCCTTCGTAGGTTCTGCGGGACGGATACAGTCGAGGCATGAGTACCGAGACCTGGACGCTCGACGCATCGGACGGCGGGCAGCTCGCTGTTCGGACGGATGTCACCGGAAGGGCATCCAGGATGGGCCATCGCCTCACGATTGCGGTGACCTCCTGGACTGCAACCGTCGAGTGGACCGGGGACGCACCCACTGCGGTCACCGTGAACGCCGAGGTGAGTTCGCTCGATGTGGTCCACGGCGAGGGTGGACTGACACCCTTGATCGGACCGGAGAAGATCGTCGCGAAAGCCAATGCGCTCAAGAGCTTCGACGCCGACCGATACCCATCGATTCGATTCCGTTCGACGGACATCACTTCCGTCGACTCCGGATTTCGGCTGGTGGGCACGGCGGAGATACACGGGGTTTCGAGGGAGATCACCGTGGATGTCACTGTCGCCGACCTCGGCGATCGATGGCACATCGGGTCCGAAACCACTGTGCGTCAGTCGGATTACAAGATCACGCCGTATTCGCAGATGTTCGGAGCCATGAAGGTGGTGGACGAGGTCACCGTGACGTTCGACGCCGAGTATCGCAAGCCCTGAGCCTTTCCAATTCACCTGCAATGGTGGACACTACGGCGGTGAGTCGAAACAGATGGATGGTCGGATCCTGCGCATCGGCCCTGATGCTGGCCGTGGCCCTGACTGCGGGCTGCAGCAGTCCAGCGACCACCTCCTCTGAGGGTCCTCCCGGAGTGAACGTCAACGGCGTCGGAGAAGTCCAGGGCGCACCGGACACGTTGACGACGCAGATCGGCGTTCAGGCCACGGCCGAGGACGTCACCGCCGCCATCGAAGAGGCGAACGCGGCCGTCAGTGACGTCACGGACGCGGTGATCGCAGCCGGCGTCGCTCGCGAGGACATCCAGACGCAACAGGTGTCGATCGATCCGCAGTACTCGGGTGCATTGCCGGGCGGTACCTCGACCATCTCCGGATATCAGGCCACCAACACCTTGCAGGTCACGGTTCGCGACCTCTCGACGGCATCCGCAGTTCTGGGCGACGCCACTTCGGCCGGTGGCAACGCGACCCGAATCTCCGGGGTCTCGTTCAAGATCGACGACGATTCCGAGCTGATCACCGATGCTCGGTCCAGAGCGTTCGCCGATGCCCGCGACCGTGCCGAGCAGTACGCGACGCTCGCGGGCGGCGAACTCGGTGACGTTCTGTCGATCACCGAATCGATCACCGGTCAGGAACAGCCGAGGAACTTCGGCGAGTCCGCCAGTTCGTTCGATACGGCGGTGCCCATCGAACCCGGACAGCAGACTGTCAGCGTCTCCGTGTCGGTGAAGTGGGCGTTGAACTAGATCGGGCCCGCCGGCGGTGGCATGCGGTAGTTCACCGGAGTGGCCGAGAAGTCCAGAGGATTACGGACGCCATCGGCCGCTGCTCCCGGCACCGGAACCCGCGGCTCCAGCCCGAGTGACTCCGCGAACGCGAAGGCCTCCTCGATGGAGTTGACCGGTCCCGCGGGGACGTTGCGGGCCATCAGATCTCGGTACCACTCGTCGGCAGTCCGAGTGCGCAATGCCGAGGTCAACACGTCGACCAGGTGATCTCGATGTTCGACGCGAGCTGTGTTGGTGGAGAAGCGATCGTCCTCGGCCAGGGTCGGCTCGTTCAGCACCTCGACCAACGCCTGAAACTGCCGGTCGTTGCCCACGGCCAATGCCAGCGGCCGGTCGGCGGTCTCGAACACCTCGTACGGCACCAACGATGGATGTTTGTTGCCCATCGGGACGGGCACGATGCCGGCCCCGAGATAGGCCGCCGACTGATTGCTCAACGCCGAGAGCACCGACGCCATCAGTGAGGTGTGCACCTGTTGGCCCGCACCGGTGTTCGATCGATGATGCAGTGCCGCAAGGATTCCACTGAGCGCGTGCAGTCCGGTAACGATGTCGACCATCGCCACTCCCACTTTGGTGGGCGTCTGGGCGTCGGGGCCGGTGACGCTCATCAACCCTCCGACCGCTTGAACTACCAGATCGTATCCCGGCAGCGCGGCTCCGCCGCCGGTGCCGAATCCGGTGATCGAGCAGTAGATCAGACCTGGGTTGCGCTGTGAGAGCGTCGAATACCCCAGGCCGAGGCGGTCCATCGCACCGTCCCGAAAGTTCTCGATCAGAATGTCTGCACCCGAGACGATCTCGCGCGCCTCGGCTGCCCCGCGCTCGGACTGCAGGTCGATGAACCGAGACGTCTTGTTGCGATTGACCGAGTTGAAATACGTTGCCGTTCCAGCTGAGTCGTGTGGTGGTCCCCACGATCGGGTGTCGTCGCCGGTTCCTGGCCTTTCGATCTTGATGACCTCGGCCCCCATGTCGCCGAGCATCATCGTCGCGTACGGGCCTGCGAGTACGCGAGAGAAATCCGCGACGACGAGTCCTGCGAGTGGACCGGTGGCAGCTGTCATCGGTCCACTGTATGACCCTGCGCCTACGCGACCGCGAAAGACCTCTTCGCCAAGCCGAATTGAAAGCCGGTGATGGCAGTGGTCACCGGCGCCTCCGGGTTCTCGGCGGCACCGAGGGTGACGAACAGCGGCGTGAAATGTTCGACGGTGGGGTGGGCATACGGCATTCCCGGTGCGGCGCTGCGGTAGTCCGCCAGAGTCGCGACGTCACCACGCGACAATGCGTCGGCAGCCCAGAGATCGAAGTCCTCCGACCACGTGGGCACCGTGTTCGTGGCGAAGTTCTCCCGCGAGAGGAACGGCAGTCCGTGCGTCATGAATCCCGAGCCGATGACCAACACCCCCTCGGCTCGAAGGTCCTTCAAAGCCGAGCCGATCGCCATCAGCCGGTCGGGGGCATGAGTGGGCAGGCTCAACTGCAGAACGGGAACATCGGCATAGGGGTACATGACCTTCAGCGGCACCCAGGCACCGTGATCGAGTCCGCGAGAGGTGTGTCGGTGCAGATTTTCCGACGCAGGAATGGCTGCGGCCACCCTCGCGGCCAATATCTCGGCGTCGGGCGTCCGGTATTCCATCGAGAAGTAGCGCTGGGCGAATCCGCCGAAGTCGTAGACCAGCGGGGTTGCGGCCGCCGTCGCGGACAGGCTCAACGGAGCCTCTTCCCAGTGCGCGCTGACGATGAGGATCGCCTTCGGCTTGGGCATCGACTGCGACCAGGTGAAGAGTTCGTTCATCCAGAGTGCGTCGTCGAAGACCGGGGGTGCGCCATGACTGATGTACAGCGCGGGCATCGGACCGTCGTTCGGAGTCCACATCTGCTGCGACCGACTGGTGGGTGCGGTTTCGGCGAGGAAGGCGTCGAACGCTGCGCCCGCGACCGGCGGGTTGATCACGGATGTCATGGCGGGTCCTTCGAAGTGCTTAGGTTGAACCTTCAAGTTAGCACTGATTGGGCATTCCGGCCAGCATCGCTACGCTCGGCTGTATGCCGGACGCCGTCTATCGCGCTCCCATGCCGGACGGCGTCGAGCGTGCCCTCACCCTCGGTCTCTGCGGCATGGCGGCGAACGACGAACGCTCGCTACGACGCGTCGAACGATTCGAGCAAGTTCCGGACGGGTCGTGGGTCTGGACACGTACCGAAAGCGGCGAGTTCTTTCTCGGCCGAATTTCCGGCCCACTGCGTGAGGACCACAGCGCCGACGCGATGGCGTCGAGCATGATCTTCGTCCGTGACTGCGAGTGGACGAGCGAGCCCGTCCCCGAGCACGAAGTACCCGCCGCGACGCTGCGCACATTCGCACGCGGCGGGCGAAACTTTCAGCAGACACACGACCCGCAGGTCGCTGCGGAGTCGGCTAGCGTGTGGCGAGCGCGAGGTCGCTGACCTGGGGATCGACCTGCACGACGGCGTAGCCCTGAATCTCGAACTTGTTCTCGCCTTCGGGCGGCCCCAGCACGGCGCGGACGATCAGCGTCGCGGCGGCAGCGACGAGTGCGATCACGATGACCACTGCTGCCACGATCAGCAGGGTCCGCGGGCCACCGAACAGGTTCTTCGAGCTCATGGGTCCATCATGGCCCACCCGAAGCGGAGAGCGTGCCGCGCGGTGGACTTGGACGCAGGTATTCGAGCGCATGGTTCTTGACTAGAGTTGGCCCCGATGCTCGCCCGTGCCCGACGAGTCGACCAGCAGCGAACGGGAGAACGTGCCGTACTACCATTCCGATCTCGACTCCGACGAGGTCATGTTTCACGTCGACGGTGACCACGAGGCGCGCCACGGTATCGACCGGGGACCGAACCGATGATCCCGCAGTTCTTTCGTCGACTGTGCGACGACGCCGCCGTCTTCCCGCCTGGCAACGCGGCGCTCGATGTCGCTGTGCAGCAACATCTCGAGTACCGAGCCAGCCCGTTCGCTGATCTGATCGGGCCGCTGGTCGTTCCCATGGATCGAGTGGCAGAACTCGACCTGGGTGCTCGAACGGAGGTGACATTGACTGCACCCGCCGGCCCCAGCAGTGTGGCGGCAGGTCTGCGCGCTGCCGACCGCACGGCAGGGGTGACCGTCGTTGCCATCGAAGTGGCAGTACCCGTCGGCACGAACATCGATGTACTGCGCACCATCACACAGGACATCGACATCTACGTCGAAATCCCGCGAGACGCCCGACGGGACGCCATCTTCGACGCCGTCGACGAGTTCGGGTATCGCGCCGAATTCAGGATTGGCGGCGTCACGGCCGACCAGTATCCGGACGAGCAGGAACTCGCCGCGTCCATCTACGAAGCGGCGCAGCGCGAGGTCCACTTCAAAGCCACTGCGGGTCTGCAACACGCTGCCCGTAACACCGCTCCCGACAACGGGTTCGAGCAACACGGGTTCCTCAACGTCATCCTCGCGGCACAGGCCGCACACAGCGGCGCTCGTGTCGGTGAGCTCGAGAAGATATTGGCGATTCGAGATGCGGACGTCCTCGCCGGACTTGTCGCCGGGATCGAGGGACAGCGGGCATTCGCATCCTTCGGCACCGGCTGCATCCGCAAATCCCTCGATGAGCTCGTCGGCCTGGGCCTCGTCCCGCCCCTTTGACAACAGACCACCTTCCGACGCAATTGAGCCAATGCTCAAGTTACGGAACAATATTGAAGCGCCGTGACTACAGCGAAAATTCCATGTGGAACTCCGCCTAGAGTGCAGGCACAGGCTCATGATTCGAGCACGGTCACTCCGAAATGGATGAGCGATCCGCTGGCGCGCGGGCTCCGGTGGTCGCCGCGTCATCGATGGAGAACTTCGGACTCCGGCGGCTCAGCGCGACGCCACCGAGACACAAGGCCCCGCCGATGAGACCGAGCACGGTCGGCACCTCCCCGAGAAAGATCCACGACAAGAAGATGGTGACGGCAGGCACTGTGAGGCTGGTGGCCGCCATCTTGCCGGCGTCGGTGCGGGTCAGGGCATACGCCCAAGTGGTGAATGCGATCGCTGTCGGGCCGAGACCAAGAAACACGACACCGGCGATCGAGCCCACCGGTGCATCGACGATTTCCCTGACTGCCTGTGGAGCGAACGGAACGGTCGCGACGAGACCGGCCATACATCCCACCCAGGTCGCGGTGATCGCGTCAACGGTTCTCAACGCGACCTTCTGCATCAATACACCCGCCGCGTACAGCACCGCGGTGACCAGTCCGAGAGCCACCCCGAGCAGGTCGTTGGTGCCGCCGCCGCTGCCACCCGCGGCGATCAGCAGGATCCCCGCGAAGGCGATCACCATGCCGACGACCAGTGGCCTCGGGAAGCCCTCCGCCATGAACAGCCCGGCGAAGACAGCGACCAGGATCGGCGCAAAGTTCACCAGGAGTGCAGCGGTTCCCGCGTCGAGGTGACGTTCAGCCCAGTTGAGGAGCACCGTATACCCACCGAACCACAGCAGCCCGTAGCCGATCACCAGTCCCAGCGCCATACCCCTCGGGATCGCCCGGCGATACCGAATCGCAAACACCGACAGTCCGAGGAGACCCACCGACAGCCGACCGAACGCCATCGCACCAGGGGAGAAGTGTTCGCCGACCGACCGGATGACCACGAACGCCGACGACCACAGCAAGACCGTGACGATCGCTGCAAGCACGGCGGGCGCTGGAAGTGCGATCCGACCTGTCATGTTTCTGCCCCATCCGCGTCGGTAGCTCATGGGGTTCAGGGTCTCGCGGCCACACCGATAAGCACAAGCAGTTTGTCCTTCACAACACTTCAGCCGCACTGTACTGTCGCAACGGTGATCGACGTTCATCGCCTTCGTGTGTTCCGCGCTGTCGTCGCCGACGGATCAATCGCCGGTGCTGCGTCCGGACTCGGATACACCCCGTCTGCCATCAGTCAGCACCTCACGGCGCTCCAGCGCGAAACTGGCCTCGTACTTTTGGAAAAGAAGGGCCGAGGCCTTGTCCCCACCACCGCCGGACGCATCCTCGCCGATCGGAGTTCGCTGGTCTTCGACCGTATTGCCGACCTCGATGCACTGGTCGGGGATCTCCGCAACGGCAGGGTGGGGACGCTGGCAATCAGTTATTTCGCGTCGGCGGGTGCCGCATGGGTCCCACCCATCGTCGCGTCGCTGACGCGCGAGTTCCCCCGCCTGCGCCTCGACCTACGACTGATCGAACTGCGTGATGAGTCGTCGAGCCCACCTGATGTGGAGATCTATGTCGAAGGCGCAGAATCGACGAACCTGACCGGCTACCAGTCGTTCCGATTGCTGTCCGAGCCCTACTTCGCGGTGGTACCGCTGACGAATCATCTCGCCGACAGAACGTCGGTGGAACTGCTCGAGCTCCGCGACGAGGAGTGGGTCGACAACGACGTCGCACGCGGACCTTGCAGGAAAGTGGTCCTGGATGCCTGCGCCGCAGCGGGTTTCACCCCGTGCTTCGGCGTGGAGACACACGACTACCCCACCGCGATCCGATTCGTGGCCGAGGGAGTCGGGATCACAGTGTTGCCCGGGCTCGGGCTCGACGTGCTTCCCGACTCGGTCATCGCCGTCCCAATTACGAACCCCACCCCAAGTCGACACATCTCGGTGCGCGTGCGCGACGTGATCGCCGACAATCCGGCCGTGGTGCGGATGGTCGACCTGCTCCGACTCCGGGTGAACGGCCCGACGCCTATCGAGATCGGTCCTTAGCCAAGAGGTACGACCGCTCGATCTCCGCGGGCCGGCTCAGATCCCGAGCGACCCTGCCAGTGTCGGCCAACTCTTGGGCAGCTGATCCACCCAGTACGGCCACGAGTGGGTTCCGGTCTCGGTGAAGTCGAAGGTGGCGGGAATGTTCAGCTGGCCCAGTCGATCTGCCAGTCGACGGGTGCAGTAGTTCGCCCCGACCTCGATGATTCCGCCGATCACCACCACGTCCAAAGCCTCTACGGTGTCGAAACTTTCGTACTGCCCCGGCGCTCCTGTTCCCACCGACACATACACGTCGGTGCCGCGCAGGCTTTCGGCGTTGACCACCGAATCGTGTTCCACCCATGCAGGATCGAGCGGGCCACCCCACATGTTGTCTGCATTGCCGCCGAATGCTCCGACGATTGCGCGAATACTCGCCTGGCCCAGGGGCTCCGAGGACGCGAAACAACCGCTGTACGACGCCACCCCGGAGTACAGGTCGGGGTTGCGCGCGGCCAGCATCATGGCCGACTGTGCCCCCATCGACAGTCCCGCGATCGCGTTGCGTCCGTTGCCGTCCACCGCCGCGTCGATCAGCGGGGGAAGCTCCTCGGTCAGGAACGTCTCCCACTGGTATCGGCCGAGTTTCGGATCGTCCCGTTGCCAGTCGGTGTAGAAGCTGCCCGGTCCGGCGAGCGGTAGGACGACGTTGACGTTCTTGTCGGCGAAGAATTCGGCCGCTCCGCCCTTGCGGAGCCACATGCTGTTGTCGGGGTCTTCTTCGCCGATGCCGCTGAGCATGTACAGCGTCGGCCGCGATCCGGTCTTCGCTGCCGGGGTGAGCACCTGCACATCGACGACGGCCCCCATCGCGGGCGATTCGACGGTCAGAGTTCGTAGGGTGTCGGACGCGATCGACGTGTCGACGATCCGAGCGACCGGCCCGATGGGATCGGCCGTCGCTACGCCGACGGGGGACAAGGCCAGCGCTGCTGCCACGGCGAACGGGGTGAAGATGCGTCGACGACGCATGGCGATCCTCTCGGGGTTCGTACTGAGAAACGGGGAATCGACATGGAGCATTGCACAGCAACCGACCGGATGGAATGCCGAATGCGCAGAAGGTGAATTCGGACCGACCGGAATTCCGACAAAAACGCCACAGCACGAGCATTTGCCCCTTTTTTCGACATTTTTCAGGCATCGAGTTCTGATTCGGGCGGATCGCATCGTCCACTAACAATTAGTGCACTAACGAATCCTGGTAGCCTGGGCCCCGTGACGACCACCGAGGATCCACTCGCGCTCGATCGGCAGGTCTGCTTCGCGCTCGCCGTCGCCAACCGCGCCGTGCTCGCGGTGTATCGGCCACTGCTCGAGCCGATGGGACTGACGCATCCGCAGTATCTGGTGATGCTGGCGCTGTGGGGCGAGTCGCCGATGTCGGTCAAAGCCATCGGATCTGCCCTGCAACTCGACTCCCCCACCCTCTCGCCGCTGCTCAAGCGTCTGGAATCGATGGGGTTGCTCACCCGCAATCGGAGCGCCGAGGACGAGCGTGTTCTGCTCGTCGCGCTCACCCCGGCCGGGGCCGCGCTCCGCAAGAAGGCCGAGAAAATTCCACCCGCCGTCGTGGCGAAGCTCGGCGCGTCACTCGCCGAGCTCGACGAGCTGCGACACGTCCTCACCCGCGTCAACAACGCGGCCATCGCAGCAGGAGCACTGTCGTGAACACTCGCCCCAACCGCACCCGTCCGTCCCTCGGCCAGTGGCTGGGCTACGCCGTCCTCGGCCGCAAACTCCCCGACGAGATGCAGGAGTGGGTTCGACGCGATCTCGTCGGGCCGGGAGCGACGCCGCGTCACATCCTGCGGTCGATGATTCCGTTCCTGCCGATCTTCATCGGATTCTTCGTCCTGTTCCCCGGAGCGATCTGGCTACGCGCCTCCATGGTGTTGCTCAGCCTGCTGCTCGCGCTGTTCTACACCGCGGCGTACATGGACCAGAACCGTGCCCGACGCCTCGAAATCCATGGGCTCCCGGCGGATCTGAAGAGCCCGAAGAAGATGGCCGAGATGGAACGCGAGCGAGAGAACTATCGCCGCAATCACTGACGCTCTCGGCTGAGCCCGGCCGTGAAGTCGTCGACGATCATCGTTGCCAGGTCGCGGGTCTTGCGGTTGGAATTCTGCGACAAGTCGGTCAGCTGGGTGAACGCGGCATCCTCGTCGATGCGGTACACCGACATCAGGATTCCTACTGCCCGGCCGATCGTTCCGCGGGTGTCGAGGGCCGAGCGAAGCGTCGACGCCTGGTTGTCGCTTTCTTCGATCAGTTGCTCACGCATGCGAGACAGTTCCAGATGAACGCGCACTCGGGCCACGAGTTCCCGATCGTGGAACGGTTTGACGATGTAGTCCTCGGCCCCGCGTCCCAGGCCGTCGAGCACGAAGTCGGTTCCTGCCCGGGCGGTCAACAGGATGACCGGTACTCGCTTCAGCATGTCGTCGCACCGTATGTCGTCGACCAGCTCCAGGCCGCTGCGTCCGGGTAGCAGCACGTCGGACAGCACGAGCCCCGGCTTGGTCGCTCGGGCCCGATCGAGAGCGGTGTCGATGTCTCCTGCTGTGGTGACGGACCACCCCTCGGCGGTCAGCAAGCCCACGAGGTAGTTCCGCAGATCGACGTTGTCTTCCACGAGCAGGATGTCCGCGCTGTCTGCGGTCACCGTCGCCGAATCGTTCGAGGCGAAGATCGCCGACACCGAATCGGCAACGGCGGCGGGCCGGTCCACGGCCGTGGCGGCCTCCACCGGCAGACGCGGCACCACAACGGTGAAAGTACTGCCCCGGCCCACCTCGCTGTCGACGTCGATGTGTCCGCCGAGGGCGGTGAGGAGGTCCGATACGAGGGCGAGCCCGATCCCCGACCCTTCGATACTGTGAGCGCCGGAACGTTCCACGCGGTGAAACCGCTCGAAGATGCGCGGCAGATCGTCGACGGGGATACCGAGCCCGGTATCGGCCACCACGAGCTGAACGGTGTCGGTGTCGCCCGTCAGGCGTACCGAGACCCGACCGGACGGGGTGTACTTCACGGCGTTCGCAACAAGGTTGAACACGATCTTCGACCACATCTCGGAGTCGATGAGCACGGTCACGTCCTCGGCTGTGTCGGCGACGAGCTCGAGCCCCTTATCCGACGCCACCGACGCGAACATGGACACGCAGTCGCGCGTCACCGCGGCCAGGTCGGTCGGTTCGGGACGCGCGAGGAGTTGCCCGGCATCGGCGCTGACCACGTCCAACAAGTCGTCGACGAGTCTGCGCAGTCGCATCGACGCACGGTGAACGACATCGAGCGACTCTCGATCGAACTCGGTCAGCGTCGACGACGCACTCCCACGCACCGCGGCCAACGGACCGGCGAGCAGCGTCAGCGGCGTTCGGAATTCGTGCCCCACAGTTTCGAGGAGCCGCGTCTTCGCCTCGTCGGCCTCGGCCAGAGCCTCGACGCGTCGCCGCTCCATCTCGAAGGCATGCGAGGCGGTCAGCGCAGTGGATACGCGCTCGGCGACCACCCCGCAGAACGAGACGATCGACTCGTCCACCACTCGATGACCGCTGACCCCGATCAACAGCGCCCCGACCGGTTCGATCCGTCCCGCCATCGTCAACGGCATCACGACCGCCTCTGGGACGTTTCCGACGACCTTCACAACCTCGCTGGGCACCGATCCGTCGACCACCCGCAGGACGTCTGTGCACTCCCACGTCGAGGCTTCGAAGCCGACGTCGCCGCTGGTCGAGATGAGCCTCGACCGGCCGTTCTCGGCCAGGTCGTCGCGAAGATAGGCCGCAACGAGAGGGAATTCACGAGCTTCGGTGCCGAGCACCTCCACGGCGGCGCGACACACTCCGGCCGGCCCGTCGCTGCCGTTGCCCCCGAGCGAACCCAGACCGAGCAACGCGCGCATACGACGTTCTCCGAGCACCTGAGCAGTCACCTCGGAGGTGGCGACGAAGACTCCGAGAACGGTCTTCCCCGGTCCGCGGATCGGGCTGCACGAGAATGTCCAGTAGGTCTCCTCGAGAAAGCCGTACCGGTCCATCATGAACATGTACTGGGCCCGATCGACGGCCTCGCCCTTCTCCGCTGCCTGCCGCGCGATGGGCCCGGCAACATCCCAGATCTCGGCCCAGCATCTACTCGCAGGCTGGCCGGCAGCGGCAGGAAACTTGTCGCCCAGAAAGTCGGTGTACGAGTGGTTGAACAGCTGGACCAGCGCAGGGCCCCACCAGATCAACATCGGAATGGTCGAGGGCATGACCGTGCGCAGTGCTGCGATCAACTCCTGCGGCCAATGCTCCACCGGACCCAGCTCGGTCTCCGCCCAGTCGATCGCACGGAATCGGGCATCGGTGGCGTTGTCACCCGGAAACAGCTCGTCCAACCGGGCGGCAGCGTCGTCGGGTCGCAGGGAAGTCATCGCATCGTCCTTCGTCACTTGCAGCCGCCGGTGTCCGGCGGGCGCAACCTAGCAGTCGATACTAGCCGAACGACCGGTACGCAGGCGTTTCGCTCATCTCCCACGGGGGTACTGCCGCGAGCATGCCTCTCTCATCCAGTCTCCCGTATCCCCTGGGCGTCTCGCGTCTGTCGAACGACGGTGCCAACCTTGCCGTCTACTCCGAAACAGCGGACTCGGTGTCCGTTGTCGTGTTGAACGACGACGGAACAGAGCGCAGTACAACGCTTTTGACGCAGCTCACCGGCCACGTCTTCCACGATCTGGTTCCCGATGTCACGCCGGGTGCCCGCTACGGACTGCGCGTCGACGGCCCGTGGGATCCCGCGTCGGGACTGCGACACAACTCGGCGAAGTTACTGCTCGACCCGTACGCCACCGCCATCACCGGCCAGGTCGATTGGAACGAGTCGGTCTTCTCGCACCTGCATGCCGAGCCGGAGACGCGCAACGACGAGGACTCGGCTCCGCACATGCCGTATTCCGTTGCCGTGCAGTCGAATTTCAACTGGTCCGGAGACGAGTCACCGCGTACGCCATTGGACAAGACGGTCGTCTACGAGGTGCACGTCAAGGGCTTCACCGCCACCAATCCCGATGTGCCCGAGAATATTCGCGGTACCTATGCCGGCTTGGCCCACCCCGCAGCCATTGCACATCTCAAGCGCATCGGTGTCACGGCAGTGGAGTTGCTGCCGATCCACCAGTTCGTTCAGGATTCGCACCTGCTCGAAGAGGGCCGACGGAACTACTGGGGTTACAACTCCATCGGCTTCTTCGCCCCGCACAACGAGTACAGCAGCAGCGGCGACACCGGCGGCCAGGTGGACGAGTTCAAGGCATTGGTCAAAGCCATGCACGACAACGGCATCGAGGTCATTCTCGACGTCGTCTACAACCACACCGCCGAGGGCAATCACCTCGGACCGACGCTCTCGCTCAAGGGAATCGACAACGGCTCGCACTACCGACTCGTCGACGACGACCGGAGCGCGTACTACGACACCACCGGCACCGGCAACAGCCTCAACGTCGGCCACCCCGCGGCCCTGGCACTCATTCTGGACTCACTGCGGTACTGGGTGACCGAGATGCACGTCGACGGATTCCGCTTCGACCTCGCCAGCACCCTGACTCGTCAGGACTCGGATCTCGACGTGCACAGTGCGTTTCTGAGCATCGTGCATCAGGATCCGACGCTGGCCCCGGTCAAGCTCATCGCCGAACCGTGGGACACCCAGGGCTACCAGGTGGGCGGCTTCCCGGCCCGCTGGTCGGAGTGGAACGGTAAGTTCCGCGACGACGTCCGCGACTTCTGGCGCGGCGAGAGCGGCGCACTGCCGGCCCTGGCTCAGCGCGTCACCGGCAGCCCCGACGTCTACGAGAGCACCCGTAGACCCACGCTTGCCAGCGTCAACTTCATCACCGCACACGACGGTTTCACGTTGGCCGACTTGAACTCCTACGACGACAAGCACAACGAGGAGAACGGCGAGGACAGCCAGGACGGCGAGTCCGACAACCGCTCCTGGGGTTGCGGAGCCGAGGGCCCGACCGACGACGAGGGCGTCAATGCATTGCGGGCCCGCCAGCAACGCAATCACCTTGCGACGCTGCTGCTCTCGGCCGGCGTTCCGATGATCCTCGGAGGCGACGAGCTCGGCCGAACGCAGAACGGCAACAACAACGCCTACTGCCAGGACAACGAGGTCTCCTGGTTCGACTGGAGCACAGCCGATCAGGACCTCATCGACTTCACCACCCACCTCATCGCGCTTCGCAACGAGCACCCGGCGCTGCGTCCCACGTGGTTCCGGCACGACAGCGATTCCGAGGAAGAGGGAGCCGGACCGGACACCGTCGATTTCTACCGCGCCGACGGCGAAAAGCTGTCCGACGAGGACTGGTCGGACGGCAACGCCCACAGCATCCTGGTGCTGATGCGCGCCGGCGAGGGCGATGCGTCGTTCGCGTGGATGGTCAATGCCTCACCCGGGGCCGTCGATTTCACACTGCCGAAGGGAAAGTGGACTCTGTCTACGTCGAGTGACCCGGACCAGGCGTACGAGGCCGGTGGCCCGTCCATCCTGATCCGAGAGCATTCGTTCACGTTGCTGCAGGGCTGATCCAGCAGCGGTCCTGGCGTTCCAGGACCGCTGCTGTCAGCGTTGTCAGCTCACGCCGAGGCGCACGTCCGGTGCTCCGAGTCGTGCCGCATCGGCGGTGTCGTCGTCCGGCTGTTCCTGCGAATCTCGTTCTGCCAGAACACGAAGCCGGTAGTGCTCGATTTCCTCGGCCACGTGCTGAGCGTCCCACCCGAGGATCGGTGCGACGAGATGCGCCACTTCCTCTGCAGCCGCTTCTCCGCGGTCGGGGACCTCGATGGAGATGCGCGTACGACGGGTCAGGATGTCGTCGAGATGTTGCGCGCCTTCGTGACTGGCCGCATAGACCACCTCCGCCTTCAGATACTCCGGTGCACTCGCCAGAGGATTGCCGAGCTCCGGATCGACGTCGATCAGATCCAGCAGTTCACCCATCAGAGTGCCGTACCGACCGAGCAGATGCTCGACGCGTGAGACGCGCATCCCGGTGCGTTCGGCCGTCAGAGCGCGGGAGTTGAACGCCCCGAGGTAGCCGTCGGCACCGACGAGCGGAATGTCCTCGGTGACGCATTTCGGTACCGTGCGTTCGAGTCCGTGCACCGCGGAATCGACTGCGTCCTTGGCCATCACGCGATAGGTGGTGTACTTGCCGCCGGCGATCACCGTCAGCCCTCGTACCGGGCTGGACACCGCATGCTCGCGCGAGAGCGTGCTGGTGGAATCGGATTCACCGAACAGCAGCGGTCGCAGTCCCGCGTACACACCGACGACGTCGGTGCGGTCCAACGGATCGGCGAGCAGCTTGTTCACGTGGCCCAGGATGTAGTCGATATCGCTCTGGCTCGCGGCCGGATGAGCCAGGTCGAGCTTCCAGTCGGTATCGGTGGTGCCGATGATCCAGTGACTGCCCCACGGGATGACGAACAGCAAACTCTTCTCGGTTCGGGTGATGATGCCGGTGGCACTGTTGATGCGATTGCGCGGCACCACCAGGTGCACCCCCTTGGAGGCGCGGACCTGGAATTGTCCACGGCCACCGACCATCTGCTGCACCTCGTCGGTCCAGACACCGGCCGCGTTGATGACCTGCTTGGCCCGGACCTCGAAGGAGCGCCCCGTCTCGAGGTCGCTCGCCACGACGCCGACGACCTTGTCGTCCTCCCGCAGGAAACCCGTGACGCGAGTGCTGTTGGCGCACAACGCGCCGTAAGCAGCCGCGGTACGGGCGAGCATCATCGTGTGCCGGGCGTCGTCGACCTGGCCCTCGTAGAACTTCACCGCACCGCGGATCGCCGAGCGCTTGCCGGACGGGAAGGACTCGAGCGTCTTCTTCTTGCCGAGGTGCTTGTGATGACTCGGGACGCCGCGTCCGGCACCCATGACGTCGTACACGCCGATGCCGAGACCGACGTACGGACGGTCGATCACCTTCTCGAGCGGGTAGATGAACGGCACCGGGCGCGCGAGGTGCGGGCACAGCTTGTTCAGTACCAGCGAACGCTCCTTGAGCGCCTCGAACACCAACGCGAAGTTGAACTGCTCGAGGTAGCGCAGACCGCCGTGGAACAGTTTGCTCGAGCGGCTGGACGTGCCGGCCGCGTAGTCACGCGCTTCGAGCAGACCGACCTTCAGGCCGCGGGTGACGGCGTCGAGTGCGGTGCCCGCTCCGACGACGCCGCCGCCGATCACCAGGATGTCGAGCTCTTCGGCTTCCATCCGCGCCAATGCGTCTGCGCGGGACTTCGGGCTCAAAGCCGTTGTGGTGGAACTCATTCTTCATCAACCCAATCGAGAGTACGTGTTACTGCCTTCTTCCAGCCGGCGTAGAGCTTCGCCCGCTGGTCTTCGTCCATGGACGGTGTCCATGTCTTGTCCTCGGCCCAGTTCTGACGGATGTCGTCCTCGCTCTCCCAGTACCCGACGGCCAGGCCGGCCGCGTATGCCGCTCCGAGAGCGGTGGTTTCGGCGACGACGGGCCGAACGACGTCGACATTGAGAATGTCGGACTGGAACTGCATCAGCAGTTCGTTGACCACCATTCCGCCGTCGACCTTGAGCACCTCGAGATCGACCCCGGAGTCGGCGTTCATGGCCTCGATGACCTCACGCGTCTGGTACGCAGTGGCTTCGAGCACGGCGCGGGCCAGGTGGCCCTTGTTGACGAATCGCGTCAATCCCACGATGGCACCACGGGCATCGGCACGCCAGTGCGGGGCGAAGAGACCCGAGAACGCGGGCACGAAGTAGGCACCGCCGTTGTCGTCGACCGAACGCGCGTCGGTCTCGATGTCCGCAGCCGAGGAGATCATGCCGAGGTTGTCCCGCAACCACTGCACCAGCGAGCCCGTCACCGCGATCGAGCCTTCGAGTGCATACACCGTCGGCTGGTCGCCGATCTTGTAGCAGACGGTGGTGAGCAGGCCGTTCTTGCTCATGACCTTTTCGGTGCCGGTGTTGAGCAGAACGAAATTGCCTGTGCCGTAAGTGTTCTTGGCCTCACCGGGAGACAGGCAGGCCTGCCCGAAGGTGGCCGCCTGCTGGTCGCCCAGGATTCCGGAGATCGGCACTCCGCGGAACGGTCCGCGTTCACGGCCGGTGCCGTACACCTCGGAACTCGACCTGATCTCGGGCAGCATCGACATGGGAATGCCCATGTCGGCGCAGATGCCCTCGTCCCACTGCAGGGTGTCGAGATCCATCAGCAGGGTGCGCGAGGCGTTGGTCGGATCGGTGTAGTGCAACCCGCCGTCGGTGCCGCCGGTCATGTTCCACAGCACCCACGTGTCCATGTTGCCGAAACACAGTTCTCCCGCTTCGGCTTTCGCCCGTGCGCCGTCGACGTTGTCGAGGATCCACTTGATCTTGGGGCCGGAGAAGTAAGTGGCCAACGGCAGGCCGGTCTTGGCGGTGTACTTGTTGGCGTCGCCGCCGCCGAGTGCGGTGGCGATGCGATCGGTACGGGTGTCCTGCCAGACGATGGCGTTGTAGATCGGCTTGCCCGTCTCGCGCTCCCACACCAGCGCCGTCTCACGCTGGTTGGTGATACCGACTGCGGCGATGTCCTCGCGCGTCAGATCCGCTGCGGCCATGGCACCGGCCGCGACGGCGCGCACGTTGTCCCAGATCTCCGACGCGTCGTGCTCGACCCAGCCGGCCTGCGGGAAGATCTGCTGATGTTCCTTCTGATCGACCGCGACGACGGTGCCCGCGTGATCGAAGATCATGCAGCGTGAAGACGTGGTTCCCTGATCGATCGCGGCGACGTACTTTCCTGCGAACTCGGTCATGGCTTCTCTCCTGTGGTCTGGGTGTCTGCTGGGAGTCGTGATGGCGGCTCGGGCGTCGAACCTTCTTGTTTGCGTAGGTTCTTTCCGATGAGCAGGTCGTACAGGAACACTCCTATCGGTCCGCCTACGAGAGGTCCGACGATCGGGACCCAGAAGTACAGGCCGCCGTATTGATCTCTCCAGGCTCCACCGTATCCGGTGATGTACGACGCCAGGCGAGGTCCGAAATCTCGGGCCGGATTGATCGCGTATCCGGCGTTGGTGGCCCATGCGAAGCCGATGGCGACGACGATGAGGCCGACGATCAGCGGGGCCATGTTGGCCATCGGCGCGGTGCCGAGTGAATCGGTCACTGCCACAATGAGGAACAGCAGGATCGCGGTGCCGATGATCTGGTCGATCAGTGCCGAGGACACGCTGACGGGCAACGTGCCGTTTCCGGGAAGCGTCGAGAAGATCGTCTGGGTGGCGGTGGTGTGCCCGGGGTCGACGGCGTTGATCATGTCGTTGTAGTTCCAGCGCACCAGCAGCGCGGCCACGAAGGCACCTGCGGTCTGCGCGAGGATGTAGGGCGCAACCATCTTCCAGTTGAATCCGCGGAAGAGTGCGAACGTGATCGTGACCGCGGGGTTGAGGTGCGCGCCGGTGATACGACCCGCGACGTAGATACCGAACATCACGCCCAGCCCCCATGCCCAGGCGATCGAGTCGTGGTCTCCGAGACTTCCCGATTCACCGCCCGAGACCACCTGCGCGACGACGCCGACGCCGAACAGAATGAGAATCATGGTTCCGGCGAACTCGGCAGCCATGTGTGCCGGCAGTCCCCATTCCGGTTCCTTACGAGCCATTGTGTAGCCTCCGCAAAGTTGGTGATGCACGCCACATTGCGTGCTGTTTGCCACGGTAGACGGCCTGCACTGCGTTGCACAGCTGATGCACATATGTGCAAAGCGGTCGTACACTGCGACGGTGACGGACCAACGCATTACGCCCGAATCGGATCTGCGGACCGGCCATGCCACCCAGGCAGCGCGCCTCTACTACTTCCAGGACATGACGATGGCGGCGATCGGCCGTGAGCTGGGCGTATCTCGTTCGACAGTCTCACGACTGATCACCTTCGCGCGGGCATCAGGGCTGGTGGAAATCAAGATCTCCACCCCACTCGGTCAGGCACCACGAATCGAGCGTGCATTCGCCGATCTGTACGACATTCGTGCACATGTCGTCCCCGTGTCGGAAACCGTCGACGAACTGCAACGCCTCGATCGCGTCGCCACCTTCGCAGGCCGATTGCTGACTTCGTTCTTCGAGTCCGACATGGTGATGGGCGTCGCCTGGGGAACCACCGTCAGCGCCGTCAGCCGCAAGCTCGCACCCAAACGAACCCACAACTCGACCGTCGTGCAGCTCAACGGTGCAGCGAACACCCGCACCACCGGAGTCTCGTACGCCACCGACATCGTCCGAACCTTCGCCGACGCCTACGGCGCTGTGGCGCAGGGCTTTCCGGTCCCCGCATTTTTCGACTACCCCGAAACCCGGCAACACCTGTGGCGTGAACGCAGCATCAAGCGAGTACTCGAACTGCAGGATCGGATGAACCTGGCCGTGTTCAGCATCGGCGTCATGAGCGGTGCCGTTCCGAGTCACGTCTACAGCGCCGGCTACCTCGAGCGTGAGGACAGAGCCGAGCTCCAACGCGACGGCGTCGTGGGAGACATTGCCACCGTGTTCCTGCGCTCCGACGGCAGCCACAACCGAATTGCGTTGAACGACAGATCGAGTGGACCGAGTCTGGATCGGCTCAAGGTGGTTCCGCGCCGAGTCTGCATCGTCGCCGGAGCGTCCAAACTCGATGCCCTCACCGCCGCGCTGCGCGGCGGATTGATCACCGACCTCGTCATCGACGACATCAGCGCGGCCCAGTTGATCCTCCGCTCGCGTGGCTGACCCACGTGAGCAGAACCTCGTAGCCCACTACGAAGTTTCGTGCACGTGCGCCTTGCGCTCATCCGATTCTCGTGTCACTCTTTTCTTCATGACAACCGGAAAGGCGGACACCGCCTCCCTCACGTGAGCGCCGTGCCGTTGCCGTCGACATTCCCCCGTCGCGGCACATTCAGTGACAATCCCGATGAATACTCCGAGAGCATTCGTGCTGTCTGCGCGCAGCGCGATCGCTGGCTCGGCTACGGCCTGAAGGCCGGACCCTCCGATAGAACCACGGCGGAATCAGCTGCGGCACAGCTATATCGAGAATCTGGGCATCCCGATCCACAGTTCGTGTGGGTGCCCTCTCCCGCAGCCGCCGCCGCATTCATTGCAACTCGATCGATGTCGAACAGCGCAGGCGTTTCGGCCCGTATCGCGTCACTGCTGTCGAATTCACGCCGGCGCATGGACCAGCGAATCGACAAGCGAAGAATCGAATGGCCGCGGTGGTACTTCTATCGGAATCCGAACAAGCCGAGCGATCGAGAAGCACGGATGACCGTAGCAACACGTTCACCGGAGGACGCAGCCCGCGCCGGCATCAGTCCCGATCCCATCATTCGCCGAACAGTGTGGGATTCGTTGCGCACCAGCCTGTTCGACGGCGTCGCTTCTACCGTTCGATCTCTCGCGCCACACCCCTTTGGCACCATCAGCTGGTACGGGCAACAGGAAGCCCATCGCGTCGCCTATTACGACATCTATCGCTCCTTCGGCCTCATGACGTTCGGGCGCGAGGACAACGACCTTCTCGACGTTCAATCCGCCCTCGTCGAATCGACAGGATGGTGGTGGGCGTTCGACGACATCGCAGTGATGTCCGAACGGCCGACGGTGCTGCACACCGAACCGATTCCCGATCCGGTGCACGGTGAAGTGCGACTGCACAATTCGTCCTCCCCAGCGCTCGAGTTCGGCGACGGCAGCGGCGTCCATGTCCTGAACGGGACCGTGGTTCCCGACTGGGTGATCCACGACCCGACGGTCGAGCGCATCACCGTCGAACGCAACGTCGAGATCCGACGAAGCGCCATCGAACGAATCGGCTGGGACACCTATCTGGACCGAGCCGGTCTACGACTGGTCGACACCGACGACGATCCGGGCAATCCCGGTTGCACCCTGCAACTGTTCGCCACACCCGCAGGTTGGGGAGACGAGGGCCGAATACTGCTTGCCGTCAACGGCTCTCGCGAACGTGACGGCGAGCGCCGCCGCTACGGGCTTCGCGTCCCCGGCGCGTTCTCGTCCGCGGTCGACGCCGCGGGCTGGACCTACGGTCTGGCCGGAGCCGATTACGGCCGACTCCTCCGCCGAACCTGACACCACACCGCGACAACACTCCCCCGACAACACACCAAGGTGAAAGACATGAACTCGAACATCACACTGTCCGCATTGACCGACCTCACCGGTCTCGACGTATTCGACTATCTCGACAAGGAGATCTCCGTGCCCGTCATCGACGGCCTGCAAGCCCAAGGCGATCTGATCGTCGTACCGTACGTACTGCTCGACGGCATAGTCGTCCCCACCGAACAGACCCGCCGCGAGAACGTGCCGCTGACGGGAATCGAACTACTGCGCAGCGCAGCAGGCGGCAACCCGCACAGTCTGGTGGCCGACGGTGGCCTCTGTTCGTGGGCCAGTCCCATGCACGACGTCCGAGGTCTCGCCCTGGGCATCCTGACCAACTCGCAGACGGCGTACCTCGTTCATCCCGAACACGGAGCCACCGGAATCGCGCCGGGGACATACGTCATCGGCCGGCAGCGTGAAGGCGGGCAGGGCGGTTGGTTCCATGCGCCTCGGCTGATCGCCGACTGAGAAATCGTGGCTCCCGTCACATTTCTACCGAAGTGCTAAGTCCATCTCACAAACCAATTTTCGGTAGTAAGTGTGACGTTGTGTACCACTAAGGTTCGCGACATGGCTGTTGTTGTCGTTTCGATCGTCGCATGACCGGCTCCCCCTCACCGGTCCAGAACCGACTCCTCGGAATCGCTCTCGTCGTGCTCATAGTCGTGTTCGTCGGGTGGAGTGTCACCTCGTACAACAAGACGTTCAAGGACGTCGTGACGGTTTCCCTCGAGACCGACAGCGTCGGCAACGCACTGCCCCGCAATGCAGACGTCAAGGTACGCGGGCTGATCGTCGGCGAAGTGCGATCGGCGACGACGGTCGGTGGCGTCGTCACCTCGGAGTTGGCCATCGAACCGGATATGGCCGAGATGATTCCGTCGAACGCCACCGCGCGACTGCTGCCGAAGACATTGTTCGGCGAACGGTACGTCGCGTTGGTGTTGCCGGACGGCAGGCCCGGGTCGCCGATCACCGAGGGCACGGTGTTGAAGCAGGATCGCAGCGGCAATGCGATCGAGGTCGGGCAGGTGCTCGACGGCCTGTTGCCGCTGCTCCAGGCCGTGCCGCCGGAGGACCTGTCGAACACCCTCGGCGCGCTGGCACAGGGTCTGAGCGGTCGCGGCGAGAAGCTCGGTCTCACGATCGACAGACTCGAGAACATCTTTGCCGGGCTCAACACCGAGTTGCCCGCAATCCAGGAGGACCTGCGCGGGCTCGCCGACTTCTCGCAGACCTACTCCGATGCTGCTCCCGAGTTGATCAACGCACTCGACAACCTGCGGACCACCGGAAACACCGTCGTCGAGAAGCGTCCGGCCCTCGAGACGCTCTACGCGTCTTTGACATCCGCCTCCAACACCACCGCCGACTTCCTCGACGCGAACTCCGCGGACATCATCGGGCTGGCCGCGAACTCCCGCGAAGCACTCGAGGTGTTCGCCGAGTTCTCGCCGGCTCTCGGGTGCACCGTCGGTCAGTTCGCCGAGGGTGCCAGGCGCGGCAAGATCCTGCTGGGCGACGGTGACGAGTATCCCGGCATCAACGTCTCGATGCCGTTCGTCAACCCGAAGGGTCGGTATCTACCGAACCAGGACGAGCCGAGACTGTTCGAGCAGGACCGCGGGCCGACCTGCTACACCTCGCTCGAGCGCTCGACGGGCGAGTACTTCCCGCAGTACCCGGGCGGCTCCCCCAACGACGGCTCGTACCAGGTGCCGTCGAGAAACCCCGGGGAACAGGACATTCCGTCACTTCCGGTTCCGCAGCTCTCCCCTGTGCCCGCTTCGTACGCGAACTCGGTCACCGAGCAGCAGACCTTGGCCGTCGTCTACGGCGGGGCCACGGGGATCGAGCCCGACGCAGTTCCGTCCTGGACCACGACGGTCGGCGCCCCCGCGCTCAGAGGAACGCAGGTCACGTTCGAGTAGGACCTACTGATTGAATGGTCCGCATGCCCCGTCGACGAGCGCGGCGGGTAACGATTCAGGAGTACAGATGCCAGCCGATACGAACACCGCCGGATTTTCCATCCAGTCCAGCAACGACGGGCGCGCAGCCGTCATCGCGGTCGCCGGTGAACTCGACGTCACCACGGCCCCCGCATTGTCGAGCGCGATCGACGCCCAGATTTCCACCACGCCCACTGCCTTGATCATCGATCTGAGCACGGTCTCGTTCTTGGCCTCGGCTGCCATGACCGTGCTGGCCACGACGCAGAAGGAGCACGGGGACACCCTTGCCTTCTCGGTCGTCGCCGATGGGCCGACCACCAGCCGACCGATCAAGCTGATGGGTCTCGATCAGGAATTCGCGCTGCACGCCGATCTGGCGTCAGCCCTGGCCGCTCTCGACTGACGACACTCCCAGCGCCATCACTGCTGCGTCGTCGGCCAGTCCGTCGCCGAAGCTGTTCAGCAGGACCCGCAGATCCTCGACGATGATCGCCGGTGCCGCCGGGGCGTGGGCGGTCGCGAACTCGAGCAGCGCGCCTTCGTCGTCGTATCGACCGGTGCCCACCCGGGCCTCGGTGAGGCCGTCGGTGTAGAGCATCAGGGTGTCGCCCGCGCTCAATGTCACAGTGGCAGGCACGAAGCGCGCGTGCCGCAGAATTCCGACGAGTTGCCCACCCGTCATGTGGACGTAGTGCGCGCTGCCGTCGGCCCGCATCACCAGGGGAGGCGGATGACCGCCGCTGGCCATCGACACCTCGAATCCTCCGGCCGAGCGGCTGAGCACCCCGAACACCGCCGTGCAGAACTGCGCGTCGTTCTCGCGGAACTCCTGCCGCAGAACCGAATCCAGATTGTGCAGAACAGCGACCGGGTCGTGGTCGTACACCGCGGCCGCACGCAGGGTGTACCGCGTCAACGACGTCACGGCCGCGGCCGACGCACCCTTGCCGCACACGTCGCCGAGGAAGAATCCCCACCGGTCGTCCGACAGCGGGAACAGATCGTAGAAATCTCCACCCACCTCATCGCTCGATGCCGCGTGATAGTGCGCGGCAGCGGTCATTCCCGACGGCGGCAGCAGGGCAGGCGGGAGCAGCGACCGCTGCAGGGTCTTCGCGAGCAGCTGCGCTCGCGTTCGGGACTCGAGCAACTCGCGTTCGTAGGTACGACGGTCCCTGGCGTCGAGCGCGGTGATGCGAATCAGTACCGGCGTGCCGGACTCGTCGGTCTTGACGTTCGCGGTCATGAACACGGGCAGCCGTCGCCGATCGGAGGTCACGAAGTCGATCGCAATACCGTCGAGCTGGCCGTACATCCGCAGAATCGGACCGAAATGGGTCTCGTAGTGGATCCGGCCTCCGGCGGTGAGAAGTTGGGTGAAGTCGGTACCGATCAGGGCGTCGACGTCGAAGCCGAGCCAGTTCGCCAGGGTCGAGTTCAGTCTCACGATCCGCATGTCCGGGAGAACCGACAGGTAACCGCAGGGCGCGTTCTCGTACAGGTCCTCGATGTCGAGTTCGTGAATCACGACGATCTCACGAAGGTCGCAATCGCCTCGGCGGTCTGTTCGGGCTGGGTGACGTGCGGGCAGTGCCCGCTGGTGTCGAGTGTCCGGAGAGTGCTGCCGGCGATGTGTGCGTGGACGTATCTGCCGACCTGAGGCGGTGCCAGCGAATCCCGCGCACAGTCGACGATCATCGTGGGCAGGTCAACCCCGGCCAGATCAGCGCGATTGTCGGACAGAAAGGTGGTGCGGGCGAACACCCGTGCGCACTCGGGATCGGTTCGGCAGTAGCTCGCCGTCCACAGGTTCTCCAGGTCGGGCCGATCCGGTGCGTTCACCACGATCGGTGCCATCGATGCGGACCACCCCAGATAGTTGCTGTCCAACGACTCGAGCAACTCGTCGATGTCCTCGCGGCTGAATCCACCGCGGTAGTCACCGTCGTCGATGTACCGGGGGGACGGCGTCAGGAGAAAGAGCTTGCTGAACAGCTCCGGAGCCGCCTGGACCGCGAGAACACCCATCATCGACGCAACCGAATGACCGACGAACGTGACGTCGCGCAGGTCGAGTTCCCGGGCGATGTCGACGATGTCGTCGACGTACGCGTCCAGTGGCGCGTACTTGTCGGCATCCCACGCAGAGGGGTCGGATGCTCCGGACCCGACGTGATCGAAGAGCACGACCGAGAAGTTCGGAGCCAGGATATCGGTCACCGAACGCCACAGCGTCTGGTCGCAACCGAAACCGTGAGCGAGCATCACCACGGGCCCATCGGCAGCCCCCACGACCCTGACGTTGTTCCTGATACGCGCACTCACCCGCACAGTGTGTCATCTGCCTCCGACGCCGGGGAGTGAGACTGCTCCGACGGGGTATGGCCTTGGTCTACAGAAACGAGAAAGTCATGCGAGTGCTGGTCACCGGCGCAACCGGATACATCGGGTCTCGGCTGATCCCGGTCCTGCTCGAACAGGGCCACGACGTGCACGCTGCCATGCGCGATCCGAGCAAGAAATCGCGCTTCGCCTGGGGCGCTCACGTCACCGCGGTGCACTTCGACCTCGACGATCACGAGACCTTCGACACCGCGACCGAGAACGTGGACGCCGTCGTCTATCTGGTGCACTCGATGGACGAGGGCGACTTCGTCGAGAAGGATCGCCACGCGGCGCAGTCCATGGCCGCTGCCGCGGAGCGCAACGGCCTGCGCCGGATCGTCTATCTCTCCGGCCTCATCCCCGACGACGGCACCCCGTTGTCGGATCACCTGCGCTCTCGCCTGCAGGTCGAGGAGACGTTCCTCGACAGTTCCGTCGACGCCACCGTGTTGCGGGCGGCGATCATCCTCGGTTCGGGATCTACCTCGTTCGAGTTGGTACGACGGATGACCGAGCGGCTGCCGCTCACACCCATCCCGACGTGGATGCGCAGGCAGGTGCAGCCCATTGCCGTCGTCGACGTGGTCGCCATCATCGCGCGAGCCCTCGGCGACACCGCACGCCCGGGAACGTTCGACATCGGCGGAACCGAAACGATGAGCTACCCGGAGCTGCTGAAGGCGTACGGCAGCGTCGCCGGTCTGCGTCGGGTACAGATCCCGGTTCCGTTGTTGCCGACCGGCCTGGTGGGGCGCGCCGTCGCCACCATCACCGCCATGCCTGCCGGCACGGTGATCTCGTTGGTCGACAGCCTCACCCACGACATGGTGGTGCGCCGCGGAAACGCGGCAACGGAGGTGTTCGCCGAGCCCGGTACGTCGCTGATGAGCGTCCGGGAGGCCCTGGCGCGCTCGATCACCGTCACCGCCGAGGAGGGCACCGATGCCCACGCCGATCCCCAGGCTGCCGCCGACACCGATCCCGATTGGGCGGGCGGAGTCGTCGACATCGTCGACGGCCAGGTGCGGCAACGGCCGTCGGGCATCGTCGGAAAGGCTCTGCTCGGAATGACCCGCTAACCGATATCGGCGTAGTGGTGGGCCCACGGCACGGCTCGCTCCAACTGTCCGGCCAGTTGGACGAGCAGTGCCTCGCCGCCGAGCGGTGCAGTGAAGTGTGCGCCCATCGGAAGACCCTCCGGGGTCCAGTGCACAGGCACCGACAGCGCCGGACGCCCGGTGACGTTGGCCAGCTGGGTGTAGGGAATCCACGAGATGTTGTCGTCGATCATCTGATCCACGATGCCGGTGTACCGCAGGACCCCGGCAGTTCTGCTGCGCAACAACAGCTCCGATGCCAGTTCCAACGGCTTCGCGAGATCGAAGGCACCGATCTTCGGGGGCAGCTCCGCGAGAGTGGGCGTGAGCAGCAGATCGTAGGTCTCGAAGAAAGTCGCCAACGCGCGCACGTGCACATGGCGACCTTCCACCGCTTCGAGATAGTCCACACCGCTGGCGGACCTGCCCAGCGCCGCCATGATCCGGGTGTCCCGCTCGAATTTGTCGTCGCCGCAACCGGTTCTGCGCTTCACCTCGTCCATCTCCCATGCCAGGTAGGTGAACCAGGCCAGTAGGAATTCACGGTTGAGGTTCGCGTCGTCGTACGGCGGGGCCTCGAGAAGTTCGACGGTGTGGCCGAGGTCGGTGAGTGTCTTCGCCGCCGACTCCATCGCGGCGACGGCCTGCGGGTGGGGCGACGGATTGACCGATGTCGCGGCATACATACCGATACGCAACGGCTTCGGGTCCATCTCCGTTCGAGACAGGAACGTTCCGTCCGGACGCGCGGGCAGGTAGCCGGACGTCGCCTCGCCGCCCGCCAGCACGTCGAGCATCGCGGCGGTATCGCGTACCGATCGCGACACGACGCCCTGCACCGCTGCGCCGTGCATCGCTTCACCGAACGTGGGGCCCGACGGCACCAGTCCGCGTCCCGGCTTGAGGCCGACGAGCCCACAGCACGAGGCCGGAATCCGGATGGAACCGCCACCGTCGTTGGCTCCCGCCACCGGGACGATGCCGGACGCGACCGCGGCGGCCGATCCACCCGATGATCCACCGGGAGTTCTGCTGCGATCCCAGGGGTTTCGAGTCGCGCCGTGCACCGCCGGTTCGGTGATTCCCTTGGCCCCGAATTCCGGAGTGTTGGTCTTGCCGAAGATCACCAGGCCTGCGTCGAGCCAACGCTGCACCACGGTGGCATGTTCCGGCATGGGCAGGTCCGTCAACGAACGCGATCCACTCGAGGTGGGCACGCCGGCGTAGTCCTGCGAGAGATCCTTGATCAGGAACGGCACACCGGCGAACGGGCCCTGCAGCGGTCGCGTCAACTGGTCGTCGGCTTGCTTCGACATCACCCGCACCACCGAATTGAGCCGCGGATCGATCGACTTGACCTGTGCCAGCGCGCAATCGAGCACATCGCGCGGCGTCACCTCACCGTTGGCAACCAATTCCGCCAGGCCAAGACCGTCGTACTTCCGATACTCGTCGATGCGCATTCCACCAGCGTAACGAGACGACCGAGATTGTCGACGGGTTACGACACACTCATCGGTCGCGCCATCGCGCAGTGCGACCTTCCGCGTACGCGGCTGCACCCTCGATACGGTCGGTACTGCAATACGGGTCGGGAATCGGACGCTGTCGCAGCGCTACCCCGAGCGGCAGATCCGCTCCGGCTGTGATCACCTGTTTGTATCGACGGACCGTGAGGGGGGCATTCGCGGCAATGTCTCGACAGAGAGCTTCCGCGTACGAACGTGCTTCGGATACAACGTGATTCGCCAGTCCGATACGGTATGCCAGGTCTGCATCTATCGGCTTCGCGGTGTACAGATGCTCATACGCAATCCCCCGCGGTACCAGTCGTGGCAGCATCTGCGCGCCGAAATTTGCGCCCATCCCGATTTTCGCCTCCGGGAGAGCGAGAACCGAACGCGGTGTCAGAATCCTGATATCCGATGCCAGCGCGAGCTCGCATCCTGCCCCCATTGCTGCACCGTCGACGGCGACGACCGTCGGCTTGCCACACTCGACCATCACCTCGAAGAGGTTGCGAAAGGTACCACCCATCGGCATTGCGGCAACACGGTCTGCGCTGTCTGCTCGCGCAAGTTCTCCAATGTCCATGCCGGCGCAGAACACAGGCCCCGACGCGCTGGTCAGCAACACAACACGGACGCCAATGTCGCGATCGAACTCGTCGTAGAGTGCTGCCAATCCCGCGGCCATCTCCGATGTGAGAGCGTTGCGTTTCCGCGGACGATCGATGGTGACCATGGCAACGTGACCGTCGAGTTCACAACGCAGGCCCTCGGTGTGTATCACTGCAGGACCTCCGGCCGGGTCAGTTCCCAGCTTTCCGATTCGGCGACAGGACCGGCCGGCTCAGTTCGGACAGAGCCGACGCCCTCGTCACGATCTGCCCACAGCATCGGAGTGCGGCGGTACCGGCCACTGCCCTGCGTGATGCCGAGTGCGCCGTGAGGTTGATGTGCCTGTCTCGCAGTATCCGACGCAATCTCTGCGGAAACCCAACGGGAACCGGCGACGGCGAAGATCAGTCGGCGCACATCGATCCATCCGGCGTGGTTACGCACTTCGACGATGAGGTGATCGGTAGCGATGGTCATGCGGTCAGCTCCGTTTCGACGAATATCGATCGATGTCAGGGCAGAAGAGGTGCGTGGGCCGTTTCGGGAATACGCCACAACGCGATCAATCCGGCAACGTTGAGGGCGACGAGGTAGACCGGGAAGAGACCGGTGGCCCCAATACTGTGCAGCCAGGTTCCGATCAGAGGGACCGTGCCTCCGAAAATCGCTGTTGCGAAGGAAATTGCCGTGCCGGTCGCAAGGACCCGGATGCGGCTGGGGAACATCTCCCCGAGCATGGCACCGCTGATCGACATCAGACTTGCGGTCAGCGCGAGCCCGGCGCATTGGACGAGCAAGGTGTTCAGGGCATTCGACGAGATCATGAGGAATAGGGGAACGGTCAGCACACTGTTGCCGACCGTGAATGCCAGGAGCATCGGCCGTCGTCCGAAGCGGTCGGACAGTCGCCCCAGCGGGACCTGGACAAGCCCATAGAAAACGAACGCGATGGTCGATACGAGTACGGCACTTTCCTTGTCCAGGCCCTCGGTCACCACCGCCCATGTGGGAACGAAAGTGCCCCAGGCGTAAAACATTGCGCTGGTCAGAGTCGCGATCGCGAATGCTCTCCACAGCGCGCCGCGGTGATCGGTGAACAGCACAGCGAAGTTTCCGCGATCCACGCGCACCGATTGCACTGTCGCATCGAGATCGGTTGTTGCCGAGAGCGTCTCCTGCGCCCGTCGACGTATCCACCATGCCACCACCGCACCGGCTGCACCGATCAGAAACGGAATACGCCAGGCCCACTCACTCATGTTGTCGGGTCCTACCAGTGCAACCAAGCCGGTGATGATGCCGAGGCACACAACCTTGCCCGCGCTGGAGGTGACATTGGTAGAACTGGTGAACGTCCCACGCCGGTTGTCGGGGGCAGACTCCATCAAGAATGCACTTGCCGTAGCCAATTCGCCGCCGGTCGAGAATCCCTGCACAAGGCGGGCCATCACCAGGATGATCGGTGCCAGCACACCTACCTGGTAATAGGTTGGAGAGAGTCCGATGATCAGGCTGCCGATCCCCATCATCGCAACCGACAGGGTCAACGCAGCCTTGCGTCCACGTCGATCCGCGATTTTCCCGAGCACGATCCCACCCACCGGCCGCGCTAGGAATCCGACGGCGAAGACCGCGAAAGTACTGAGCAACGGGACGAGCGAGGATTCACCACCTGGAAAGAACTGGTGGGCGAAGTAGATTGCCAGGAACGAGTACGCACTCCAATCGAAGTACTCGATCAGGTGCCCGACCCCTCCGGTGATCAGTTGACGACGCCGGTTGATCTTGGGTTGCACACCATCGGCAGCGGTGGACGTGGTCATGACAAAACCTCCGTGGATTTGTGTGTCGGGGCCTCGAGTTCCGCACGGATCTCGCGCCCGTCCTGCCCGTTACTCGGGCAGTGTCGGCGGATACGACTCGGTGTGAGCGAGTAACGAATGGGATGTGCCACCGCGCGATACGAACCTTCGGACGGATGGTCGAGAACAGACACCAGTCCCGTCTCCTGGGCATATGGACTCTCGGCACATTCGGCGAGGCCGAGAACCGGGTGCGCAGGTATGGAACGCTCGTCGCACAACTGCTGCCATCGAGCAGTCGTGAATCGGCCGGTCAACGAGTGCATGCGCGAGTTCAGGCTGTCTGCGTTGACTGTGCGCGCGGCCATCGTCGCGAATCTCGAATCCAGCACAGCGTCAGGATCCCCTGCCACCTCGAAGAACTCACGCCAGTTCCGGTCGCTGTAGGGGAGGATGCACATCCATCCGTCCGCGGTTCGGCATGCGCGACGCTCAGGGCTGAGCACGCGCTCATACCCGTAGCCGCGCTCGGAGTTCGGCTCACTGAAGCGAGATCGAACCTCGTCGAAGCTCTCGTCGGCGCTCGATACCAATGAAGCGCCGGCGAGATGTTCGACGAGGTTGAAGGCGATCATAGTATCGGCCATCGGGACCTCCACATGTTGCCCGAGCCCGGTGCGATCGCGATGATGCAGTGCCGCGAGTGCCGATTGCACGATCATCAGTCCACATACTTTGTCGGCAAGGACGGTAGGGGTGTAGAACGGCTGCCCGGACACTTGCTCGTTCAATGCCACCAGGCCACTGGCCGCTTGGATGATGTCGTCGTACGCTGCATTGTCGCGGAGCGCCGAGTCGGTCCGAAAGCCCTGTGCCTGTACGAGAACCAACTGCGGATACCTTGCCGTAAGAATTTCGGGATCGAGACCGAGGCGCTCCAACGCACTCGGCCTGACGTTGGTGAAGAAGATATCCGCAGAGTCGAGAAGACGGAGCATCGTGGCATGATCTTCGCGCGACTTGAGGTCCAGCGTGATGCTTCGCTTGTTGCGGTTCAGATTGAGCGTCGGGCCCCCCATACCTGGATGTCGGGACGGCTCGAATCCGCGTGTCGAATCTCCATCCGGGGACTCGACTTTGATGACGTCTGCCCCCAGATCACCGAATTGTTGACCCGCGTACGGCCCCATGATCACGGTTGCCAGTTCGATCACGCGAACGCCCGCGAGAGGACCGTCGGACGCACATTCGCCGAAAGTGCGGCATTGGGCGGCGGACCGTGGGGAAGCGGGCTGCGAAGAAGTCGTCAAGTGGCTCACGTCACATACACAACAGTCTCGCCGAACGCTTTTCAAATATCAATAGGGGCAGTTTTGATACCGTTGAACGTATGGATGTGTCGCCGCGGCTTCTCGAGCAGTTTCTCGTTCTCGCAGAGGAACAGCATTTCCGGAAAGCCGCAGAGCGGCTGAACATGAGCCAACCGCCACTCACTCAGGCGATCAACAGGCTCGAGAAGTCGATCGGAGTTCGACTCCTCGACCGCAGCACCCGAAGAGTGGCCCTCACCCCCGCCGGCGTGGCCTTCGCCGTGGACGCGCGACATCTGCTCGATGCTCAGCAGACTGCGATCGAACGAGCACATCGGATCGATGCCGGAGCCGAGGGCGTGCTTCGACTCGGGTTCATCACCGGCGTTTCGTACCGCCTCTTACCGGATCTACTTCGTTTGCTGCGTTCACATCTGCCGGGAATTCGACTTCACCTGTATCAGCACACATCCGGTGAGCTTGCCGACCTGGTTCGGCAACGACGACTCGATATCGCACTCACCCGGGCACCCCTTCTGGATTCACACGAACTCGACATCACGTCACTGGGTGAGGAGACGTTCGCTCTCGCAGTCCCCTCCGGCAGCAGACTGGCAACTGCGACAGCGGTGCCGCTGTCCTCACTTCGCGGGGAATTGTTCGCGCTTCCATCGGATGCCGGCATGCCGGGACTGGCCGAATCCGTCTACTCCTACTGCCGTCAAGCAGGTTTCGAGCCGCGCGATGGGGGACGCGCCAATTCGCTACCGGGCCTGATCGCACTGGTCGCCGGCGGCGGGTGTGTCTGCCTGGTACCGGGCGGGATTCGGGAGACGACAACTCTCGGTGTCACCTTGATCGAACTCGACTCCAACTCCCACACGCTACGAACACTTGCCATCGCGAGCAAGGTCCATCACGATCCGGTCGTCGACAGGGTCCTCGCCTTGACCAGCCAGTATTACCGTCCGGCAGATCCGCAGGCCGGCACCGACGGAGCGTGACTCGCTCGAAACGATCACCCGCCCTCACAGGAGCCGATGCTGCGACGACCACCAGCACCGCTCGAAGAACGACGACCCCGGCGTACCGATCATGGAGCCCGTTACCGAACCACCGCATTGCGGTCGTAGCGACCAAAAACGAGGTGAACACGAGAGCCCCCGCAACTGCCACCGCCGGAGTGGCGGGGAGCACCCACTGTTGACATCCGCGGCACCGTCGCGCAATCATTATTGGCACAGCGCCAATAAACGACAGTTGCGCTTCGAGCCAAGGACCCACCATGACTGCACTCGCAGACCGCACCTCCGACGACCTCACTACCGAGCTCGCCGACGTGCGACAGCTCGCCCGAGGATTCTTCGAGAAAGAGGTCGCGCCGCATCGCGAGGAGTTCGCGGCTGCCGGACGCCCCAGCCGCGAGGTCTACCGCACCGCAGGCAGCCTCGGACTACTCGGCATGTCGGTACCCGAGCAGTACGGCGGAGGCGGCGGCGACTTCCGCCACGAGGCGGTGCTGTTCGAGGAACAGGTCCGCTCCGGCGACTCGGCCATGCAGCTCGGCGTGCACAGCGGCATCGTTCCGCACTACATCCTGGCCTACGCGTCCGAGCAGAAGAAACAGCGGTGGCTGCCGAAGCTGTGCTCGGGAGAGTGGATCGGTGCCATCGCCATGACCGAACCGGGCACCGGCTCGGATCTGCAGGGCATCACCACCCGCGCTGTGCGCGACGGCGACGACTACGTCGTGACCGGCGGAAAGACGTTCATCTCCAACGGAGCTCACTGCGATCTGATCATCATTGCCGCCAAAACCGATCCGTCCGCGGGAGCTCGGGGACTGTCACTGCTCGTCGCCGAGATCTCCGACGACACCGAAGGCTTCCACCGCGGACGCGTACTGCACAAGATCGGCCAGAAGGGCCAGGACACAGCCGAACTCACCTTCGACGGCCTCCGCATCCCCGCGCGCAACATTCTGGGCCAAGAGGGTCGCGGCTTCGCGCAGTTGATGCAGCAGCTCCCCCAGGAACGCCTGATCTGTGGCATTGCCGCCGCCGCGATGATCGACGCCGCCGTCTCCCAGACCGTCGAATACACCAAGTCGCGCAGTGCTTTCGGCAAGACACTGTTCGATCTGCAGAACACCAAGTTCGAGCTCGCCGAATGCGCCACCATCGGCCGCGTCGTCCGCACCTTCGTCGACGACGCCATGGCCCAACACATCTCGGGATCACTCGACGTCACCACGGCAGCGATGGTCAAGTACTGGACCACCGACCGACAGTTCGAGGTGGTCGACCGTTGCCTGCAGCTCTTCGGTGGGTACGGCTACATGGAGGAATATCCCATCGCCCGCATGTTCGTCGACGGCCGCATCGCACGCATCTACGCCGGTGCCAACGAAGTCATGAAAGACCTCATTTCCCGCTCCCTGTAGAACTCGCACCGACCCGAGGATTCGATGAACAGCCCTGCTGCACTGCATACTTCCACGATCACCGGCGAGATCGGCACCGACCGCGTACTCGTGCTGACGATGGACGACCCGACGCAGTCCACCAACACGATGAACGCCGCGTTCGGCGAATCACTCGGGCAGACGGTCGACTGGCTCGAGGCGAACGTCGATGCCTACGACGGAGTGATCGTCACCTCGGCGAAGGATTCCTTCTTCTCCGGCGGCGATCTCGAGCTGCTGCGTGACGCAGGTCCCCACGACCACGAGGCCATCGCCGACGCCCTCGACTTCACCAAGGACAAGTTTCGCCGGATCGAGAGGCTGGGCAAGCCCGTGGTGGCTGCGCTCGGCGGCACCGCACTCGGCGGCGGCTTCGAGATCGCGCTGGCCTGTCATCGTCGAATTGCTCTGAACAACAGCAAAGCTCGCTTCGGGCTTCCCGAGGTCACCCTCGGCTTGCTGCCCGGGGCCGGTGGAGTCACCAGGACGGTCCGCATGTTCGGCATCGTCACGGCTCTGACTCAGGTGGTGGGCCAGGGTCAGCGGTATCGGCCGTCGCAGGCACTCGAACTCGGACTCGTCGACGAGGTCGTCGACACCCAGGAGCAGATGATGGCGAAGGCACGCGCCTGGATCGCCGCCAATCCCGATGCGCTGCAACCCTGGGACAGAGAGGGATTCGAGATCCCCGGCGGCACTGCGGCCTCACCCGCGCTGGCTGCGCAGCTGCCTGCCTTCGCGGCAACGGTCCGCAAGCAGGTCAAGGGCGCACCGATGCCCGCTCCGATCGCGGTGGTTGCTGCGGCCGTGGAAGGGTCGGTACTCGACTTCGAGTCGGCATCGCTCGTGGAAACCCGGCATTGCACCTCGCTCGCCTGCGGAGCTGTCTCGGGCAATCTGATCCAATCGATGTTCTTCGATCTCGGATCCATCGAAAAGGGTGGCTCTCGGCCGAGCGCCGAACCGCACCGGGTACCCGAGAAGGTGCTGGTGATCGGTGCCGGAATGATGGGTGCCGCCATCGCCTACGTCGTCGCCTCGGCCAAGGTTCGAGTCGTGCTGCGTGATGTCTCGATCGAATCCGCCGAGCGTGGAAAGGATTACGCGCGTTCGATTCTCGGCAAGGCCGTCGCGAAGGGGCGCAAGACCCAGGCCGACGCCGATGCGGTGCTCGCGCTCATCACACCCAGTTCCGACGCGGCCGATGCCGAGGGTTGCGATTTGGTCGTCGAGGCCGTGTTCGAGGATCCCGGCGTCAAGCAGGGCGCTTTCGAAGCCGTCGACAAGTATCTGACCGCCGACGCGCTGCTGTGCTCGAACACCTCGACCCTGCCCATCACCGAGCTGTCGACGGGAGTCTCGCGCACCTCGGACTTCATCGGCACGCACTTCTTCTCCCCGGTCGACAAGATGCCGTTGGTGGAAATCGTTGTGGGAGAACACACCAGCGAATCCGCTCTGGCCCGCGCCTTCGACTTCGTTCGTCTGATCGGCAAGACTCCGATTGTCGTCGGAGACAGTCACGGCTTCTTCACCACCCGCGTGATCGGCCGGTTCATGGACGAGGCGATCTCGCTGGTCGCGGAGGGCGTGCACCCGGCCACCGTCGAGCAGGCGGCCCTGCAGGCGGGCTACCCATCCGGTGCGCTGGCGCTCATGGACGAGATTTCGTTGACCCTGTCTCGGCACATCCGCGAGGGCATGGCGCACGCCGCCCGCGCCGACGGTCGACCGTGGATCGTCTCGAACTCGTACGCTCTGGTCGATCGCCTGGTCGACGAGTTCGACCGCCCCGGCCGCAAGGCCGGACGTGGCTTCTACGAGTACGCCGAGGACGGCACCAAGGCCGGATTGTGGCCGGGCCTGGTGGAGCACTATCACCGCCCCGATCACGGAATTCCGTTCGAGGACATGATGGATCGCATGCTGGTCGCGCAGTCCCTCGACTCGATCGCGTGCCTCGACGAAGGTGTCCTGCGGACGGTCGCCGATGCGAACATCGGCTCCATCCTCGGCATCGGCTACCCCGCGTGGACCGGTGGCGTGCTGCAGTTCGTCAATCAGTTCGACGGCGGCCTGCCGGGATTCGTGGAGCGGGCCGACCAGCTGCGGGCACGGTACGGCGATCGGTTCGTCGTGCCGAGGTCGCTGCGCTCACGCACCGAGCGGTACCTCTGACGCCTCGCGGCGTCGGTTCGGTGCGATCATGACAACCATGCCGGCTGCAAGTACACCCAAGTGGAATCGACTGGAACCGGACGAGCGACGAACGCAGATCCTGGCGAGCGCCGTTCGCCTGTTCGGCGAGAAGCCGTATGCGGAGGTATCGATGTCGGACGTCGCTGCCTCGGCCGGCGTCGCGCGAGGGCTCATTCACCACTACATCGGCAGCAAACGCGATCTGTACCTCGAGAGCGTTCGCTTCCTGGTCACCGTGCCGCCGATCGAAGACGTACATCTGCCCACGGGCTCACTCGAGGAGCGGGCCCGCGGCAGTGTGCACTGGCTGGTGGGGGTGATCGAGACACACGGCGCGGCGTGGGTGTCGGTGGCGAGTGGATCGGGCGTCGACGAGCAGGTGGCCCGCATTCTCGACGAGGCCGACGATCTCGCTGCCGAACGCGTGCTCGACGCAACGGCATTCGAGGGCAGAGGCGGTGACCGACGAGTTGCGACCTCTGCGGTGCGTGCGTTCGGCGGCATGGTCAAGGCGGCAGGCCGCGAATGGTTGGTGCGCGGCACACTGACACGCGAACAGGTCGAGATTCTGCTGACCGATGTGCTCGTCACCGTCCTCGACACGGCGCGCTCCTTGGACGACCCGCGAGATCGTTAACCAGACAACCTATTTCGGCGTTCCTTCGAGTGGGAAACGTGCAAATCGCCTATTGACACTGTGCCAACAAGGTGGAACCGTGGCGGTATCCACCCGGGCACCCTCGCCCCCTCTCGCACAAGGGACTCGCCATGTATCTCACTCAGGGCCTTCATCGCTCCGCGGCAACCACTCCGAACCGGGCAGCAACGGTGTTCGGCGATCGCGTTCGCACCTTCGCCGAACAGATCGACAGAGTGGCAAGACTGGCTGCAGGCCTGCACTCCATCGGCGTCGAGCCCGGCGATCGAGTTGCGATGCTGGCTTTCAACAGCGACCGGTACTCGGAGTACCTGCTCGCGGTGCCCTGGGCCGACGCGGTGCTCAACCCCGTGAACATCCGATGGTCGCCCGTCGAGGTCGCGTACGCACTCAACGACTCCGACACCAAGGTCCTGCTGGTCGACGACACTTTCGGTGCCATGGTCCCGGCACTACGCCCGGCATGTGCCCGCCTGCAGACCATCGTCTACTGCGGAGACGGTGCCACCCCCGAGGGCATGGTCTCCTACGAGGACCTGGTCTCGTCCCACGATCCCATTCCCGATGCGCGCCGCAGCGGCGACGCACTCGCCGGACTGTTCTACACCGGGGGCACCACCGGCTTCCCCAAGGGCGTCATGCTCTCGCACGCGAACCTCGTCACCTCGGGCCTGGGAACGGTGGCGACCGGACAGTTGCTCGACGACGCGTCGATCCTGCTCCATGCCGCTCCGATGTTCCACCTCGCCGACCTGGCCGCATGGGTGGGTCAGGTCATGCTCGGCGGCACCCACGTCATGGTTCCGTTCTTCGAGCCGACCGCCGTCCTCGGCGCGATCGAGAAGCATTCCATCACCGATGTGCTGCTGGTACCGACGATGATTCAGCTTCTCGTCGACCACCCCACGTTGAGCGAGTTCGACACCTCCTCGCTGAGCCGCGTGCTGTACGGAGGATCCCCGATCTCCGCGGGCGTCCTCGAGCGCACCCGCGCCCGGCTCCCGCAGGCCCGCCTCACCCAGGCCTACGGCATGACCGAGCTCGCACCGGTCGCGTCGCTGCTCTGGCCGGAACACCATGTGGGAGAACGCATCGGCTCGGCCGGTCGCGCGGCCCCGCACTCGGAGATCCAGATTCTCGGCCCCGACGACGAGCCGTTGGCCACCGGATTCGTCGGCGAGATCTGCGTTCGCGGTGGACACGTGATGCTGGGCTACTGGAACAAGCCGGACGAGACCGCCGCGGCTGTTCGCGACGGTTGGATGCACACCGGCGACCTCGGCTACCTCGACGCCGATGGATTTCTGTTCGTCGTCGATCGCCTCAAGGACATGATCATCACCGGTGGCGAGAACGTCTACAGCGCCGAGGTCGAGAGTGCTCTGAGCCTGCACCCCTCGGTGTTGGCCTGCGCCGTGATCGGTGTTCCCGACGGCGAATGGGGCGAGCGCGTCCATGCCTGTGTCGTGCTGGCCGAGGGCACCTCGCCGACGGTCGACGAACTTCGCGATCACACCCGCAGCTACGTCGCCGGATACAAGACCCCGCGCACCATCGAGTTCGTCACCGCACTGCCCATGAGCGGCGCAGGCAAGATCCTCAAGCGCGAATTGCGGGACGCGCACGTGGCGAGGGATGCGCTCGGAGCTTCCCTGTGACCAGCCAGGTCCAGGCGCAAGCCACCTTCGATTCGATCTCCCCCATCGACGACGGTCCGGTCGCCTCCTTCGCCGTCGATTCCACGGAGTCCGTCGCGCGAACGGTCGGCCTCGCGCGGAGCGCGCAGCGCACGTGGGCGGCACTACCATCGCGTACTCGCGCCCGGCACCTGCGGGCATGGCGGCACAAAATCTGGAGTCACCGAGCCGAATTCATCGATCTGATTCACCGTGAGAACGGCAAACCCGCCGACGATGCACTGCTCGAGATCGTTCTGACCCTCGAACACCTCGCGTGGGCGGAAAAGCAGGCTCCACGGCTCATGCGGTCGCGCCGAGTCAACCCCGGGTTGCTGCTCGCGAACTACTCCGCTCACGTGGAGACGGTCGCGCTCGGCGTCGTCGGCGTCATCGGCCCGTGGAACTACCCGCTCTACGCACCCAACAGTGCAATCGGTTCGGCTCTGGCAGCAGGCAACTGCGTGGTGCTCAAGCCGAGCGAGTACACCCCCGCGGTGGCGGCTCGATACGTTCGCGCCTTCCACGACGCCAATCCCTCTCTGCCACCGGGCATTCTGTCGCTGGTCACCGGATACGGCGAGACCGGTGCCGCGCTGTGCCGCTCGGGTGTGGACAAGATCGCGTTCACGGGCTCGACGAGAACCGGGTCGAAGATCATGGCCACGTGTGCCGAGACGCTCACCCCGGTGGTCGTGGAATGCGGCGGCAAGGATCCGGTGATCATCGCTGCGGACGCAGACATCACCGCCGCAGCCGAGGCGGTGGCCTGGGGAGCATTCAGCAACAGCGGCCAGACGTGCGTCGGAGTCGAGCGGGTGTACGTCGAGCGCAGTGTCGCAGCACAATTCACCGTCGCTCTGGTGCGGCACGCCCGTGCCATCGTGCCCGGTGGCGATGCGTCGGCCACCTACGGACCGATGACGATGCCCGGCCAGATCGACATCGTTCGACGCCACCTCGCCGACGCCGAGGCGGCCGGTGGCCGAGCACTGATCGGCGGACTGTCCTCGATCGGTGAGCGATTCGTCGGACCCACCGTGTTGGTGGACACCCCGGAGAGCTGCTCGGCCGTTCGCGAGGAGACGTTCGGCCCCACGGTCACCGTCCGTGCGGTAGGCAGCATCGACGAGGCGATCGAGCTGAGCAACGATCATCGGTACGCGCTCGGCGCATCGGTGTTCTCCCGTACGCGCGGCAAAGAGATTGCGGCACAACTGGTGTGCGGCCAGGTCACCGTCAATTCGGTGATCGCGTTCGCCGGAATGGGATCGGTTCCGATGGGCGGCGTCGGTGCCAGCGGCTTCGGCCGGGTACACGGCGACGAAGGGTTCGCCGAGTTCTGCCGCACCCACAGCCGCGTCACGAAGCTCTTCGACATCCCCGGATTCGAGCTGGTGACGCTCCGACGCCGACGGTGGGTCATGCCGCTGATCGACCGAGTACTGGGGCTGCGTCACCGACGCTGAGCGATCAGCGCCTCATCGGATCGTCGCGTGTCGCTCGGAGAGGATCAGCGCCTCCAGGTTGCACATCGAGACATCGAATCGCGCAGACATCCCGGCGGTCGCGATGGGCCGCACAATACGTCCCAACCAGCTCGGAGCGACATCGAACCAGAACTCGAAGGTCATCGCGGTGGAGGTTCCGCCGCCGAGCGGCGCGAAGCGAAAGACGTTCGCCACGTTGGTGAGCGGTGCGAATCCCCGACCCGAATCGATTCGCAGTCGGTTCGGTTCCAGATGCCGGACGGTCCACGTGGCGTGTGTGGTGAAGCGTCCGAGCGCCGCCACTTCCTCGGTATAGACACCACCTGTGCGTGCGGTGCCGTGATGAGCGGTGACGGCCCGGACGTCGGACACCCATTCCGCGTAGCGGCTGGTGTCGCCGGTCAGTGCCCACACTTCCTCCGGGCGCACCGAGAGTGTGCGATGGGCCGAGACTACTAAGCGTTGTTCCACGAGAGTTCTCCTTCGGTCGAAAGTATTTCTGCTGCTGCCTTTTCACCCGATCGCACGGCGCCGTCCATGTATCCGTTCCAATAGTCGGAGTGTTCGGCACCGGCCCACCGCACTCGTCCGAACGGAACATCGCGCCACCGTCCGAGCCCGGTCAACACCCCGGGGGTCAACACCGCGGTCGGCCCGCCGCGGGTCCACTGTTCGTCGGTCCAGTCCAGTTCGATCCACTCCGTCGGTTCCAGTGCGCGCGGACCCACCACCGAGGCGAAGGCACGGAGCACCTCGCCGCGGCGATCGGATTCGTTGCCGTCGGACCAGTTTCGGCCGCCTCGATGGCTAGCGCCCCAGGTGCCGACGAATCCCATCAGTACTCCCTGACTGTCGTCGGGTGGTGAGTTGTCGAACATCGAGGACACCGGTAAGTAGCTGTCACGAAAGAGCGCCTGGCCCGACAGCCCGCTCGCACGCCAGAACGGTTCGGGATACACGGCCTCGCACTTGGCCAATCCGCCGAAGTTCATCCGCTGGAACAGTGCTTCCTGGGGCGCGGGAAGCGCAGGGCTCCAGTCGATTCGGGTGGCCAGAACGGGCGGAATCGTGACGACGACCGATCGGGCGACCCACGATTCGGTATCGCTGTGCACCACAACGCGATCCGGATGCTGCTCCACGCGTCGCACGGGAGTATCGAGCCGGACGGCGTCACCGAGCTGCTTCGCAATCTCGATGGAGACCGCCTGTGAGCCACCGATAAACCGCCACTGCTGCGCTCCCCCAGCGACACTCATCAACCGATCGACGGTGCCGGGGGTGTACTCGTTGCCCGCCCCGGCTATGTACGCCAGGCCGAAGAGCGCCGACACGTCGGCGGACGTGCCACCGAACACCGACCCGAGCAGGATGTCGAGCAGTTCCACGCCGCCGTCGGTGGCCGAGTGCCTCCGAGCCCAGGTGGCGAAAGTCTGGGTGTCCCACTCGGTTGCGCGCGGTGCCGACCACGGTCGGCCCACGGGGATCTGCCCGGCGGCCCGATCGATCCGGGCCACGAGCATCCCGACGTCGGGTAGTGCTGCCAGGTCCGGCGGCACCCCGCCGTCGAAGCGTCGGGCGCGTCCGTTCTTGACGTAGATGCTCGATCCGATGTCGTACGCGGGGAACGTCCCCACGCCCACCGACGAGGCCAGGCGGAGGACGTGGTCCTGCGTCGGACCGACGAACTGTCCGCCGGTCTCGACCACCGAGTTCTCCCCGAGTGCGTGGTTGACCGTCCGCCCACCCACCCGGTCTCTGGCCTCGAGGACCTGCACGGTCAACCCTGCCGCCGTCAGTTCCCTGGCGGCGGTCAGACCCGCGAGTCCTGCGCCGACGACCACTACGTCCACACGCGAGGCTTCCGAAATCTCGGTCATGGGCGCTCCTTTCCGGGCTGTTCGATGTAGCGGCGACAGTAGCCCAATATTGGCCGGTCGGCCAGGATTGATGAAAAGCGCCTGCTGGCGAGCCCTGCGATGGGGATGGAAGACAACACCCCGGCTACGTTGTAGCCATGACCGACGAGCGCCGGAAGACTCGATACGCGCGTGGCCAGGAACGCCGCGACGCCCTGGTCGACGCTGCCATCGGCGTGATCGGAACACGCGGACTCGAACGCGTCTCGTTTCGGTCCGTGGCCGACGCCGCCGGCTTCCCGCCGTCGACCACCAGCTATTTCTTCGGCTCGGTCGGCGAACTCATCGATGCCGCGATCACTCGAATAGCCGAGAACGTGACGACGAAAGTCACGGCTCTACTCGACGTCGCGCACACCGGCGGGCTCACTCGCGACGATCTCGCCGACGCGATCATGGACCTGGTCTCGCTGCTGTCCTCCCCCGAGGACGACGACTCCCTCGTCCAGTTCGAGGCGTACCTCGCCGTGCGTAGGCGGCCCGAGCTGGCGGATTCGGTGCATCGAATCATGCGGATGATCGAGGAGGCGGCCGAGGCGGCGCTGGGGGCGTTCGGCATCGCGGAACCACATCTACCGGCTCGGCATTTCTTGGCCCTGATCGACGGCTACACCCTGCACGAGATCGCCAGGCCGACACCGGGTGGCAATCGGGCCGCACTGAAGGACGCCCTGCTGCGGGTACTCGACTCGTACGCGCCGCCGGCCTGACGGCGGAGCTCGCTAGGCAGCACCGACGAGCAACGGCACGATGTTGCGGTGCGCGAATGCGAGCAGATCGTCGTAGGTATCGAGCGGGGCGGCGGCCGACGGAGTCAGCAATATCGAATGAACAACGCGCACAACAACTTCCGGCGCATCCGGCACCGCAAAGGTGTCGGTTTCCAGTTCGCCCCTGGCGATGTGCGCCGCAGCGTCGATCGCGGACACGAGCAGTGCCGATGCATTGGTGGTCAATTGCTCGAGCACCAACGAACTCTCGGAATCGAACATCTTGAGCAGTACCGGATTGGTCCGCACCGAGTCGATGGTCGTGGCGAATCCGTGCGCCGCACGATCGGCTCGTGACGTCTGCTGCGAGGCCGCTGCCGCCACCGCCACCAGCAACCGCGACGACTCCCGGGCCATGACGGCCCGCACCAGGTCGTCCTTGGACCCGATCCGGCGATAGACGGTCACTCGGTTGATCCTGGCGCGCTTGGCGACATCACCGATGGTGGTTCGAGGGATTCCGACCTCACCGAACAGTTCCAAGGCGGCATCGAGAATCGGCCCGTCGTCACCATCTGGATGCATCGTTCGATCCTATCGGTCGCCCACATCGCACTCCGTGCAACATTGCAACAGTAACTGTTGCTATGTAGCATCGACTCATCATCTCGAAGAAACGGAGTCTCGAATGTCTCGGAACAAGGCGGTCGACTCGAACGAGCAGTACGCGGACGAGTCCTACGCGATAGTGGCGCGCGCGGTGACATTCGACTGGTCCGGCGTTCCGCTCCAGTACATCCCCCACGAGTGGTACGCCACCCACTTCTGGAACGTGATGCATCTGGTCCTGCCCGAGGGCGAACGCGCGATGGCGGACGTGTTCGCCCACGCACTGCCGTTCATCGACGACCGCCGGCTGCACGAGGAAGTCGTCGGATTCGTCGGCCAGGAAGCAACGCACGCGTCCTCGCACGAGAGCTTTCGCAACTACCTCGTTGCGCACGGAGTGGACATCGAACCGATTCTGCAGCGCATTCGCTTCGCCGTGGGTGTGGTGTTCGGCGACCACGGCCTCACCGGCCGCGCAGGCAAGGCATGGCTGAACGAGCGCCTAGGAATCTACGCAGCGGCAGAGCACTTCACGGCCGTGGTGGGTGAATGGCTGCTCGACAACACCGAATTCGACCGCATCGGCGTCGACCCCACGATGCTGGACCTGCTCCGCTGGCACGGTGCGGAGGAGCTCGAGCACCGCAACGTCGCATTCGACGCGTTCCAATACGTCGACGGTGGCGGATTCCGGCGGGCCCGAACGGCAGTCGTCGCCAGTGCCGGATTGGCCGTGCTGTGGTTCACCACCGCCGCGTACCTGTACGAGAACTCGGTTGCCACACCGCGCACCGGAAGGCGCCGCATGCGCACCCCCTGGCCCCTCGCTTTCGCACGCGCGTCCCGGAAGAACCTCATTCCCGGTCTGTCGTTCCTGTTCGTTCAGCTCGCCCTCTACATCCGTCCGGGCTTCCACCCCTCGACGATGGGCGACATCGACAAGGCCGTGCAGTATCTGGCGGTTTCCCCCGCAGCTTTGGCGGCCCAGCAGTGACTTCTACAGCGCCTCCAGTACACAGCCATCTCGGCGAGATCACGGTGACGCCACCGGGAAGGGGACTGCGGGCCGTCGGTGCCGTGTCCCGCGTCTACGCCACACTCGTCACCGATTCGTCGATCGTGACGGCCCTGTCTCCGGCGCGGCCCCGGCGAAGCGTCGGATACGAATTCGAGACCGTCGTCGACGACATCGTCGACGAGGCCGAGGATGTTCGCTCACTGCTGCTGTCTCGCACAGACAGTGTACCGCTCCCGAAGTGGTTGCCCGGTGCGCACATCGACGTCACCACCCCAGCCGGCACGGTGCGGCAGTACTCGCTCGCGGGCCGCCCCGGCGCAGGTGATCGCTACCGCATCAGCGTCCGCAGGATCCCCGGCGGCACGGCGTCCACCGAGATTCACACCCTCTCCCGCGGCGATGTCGTGCGAGTTCGCGGTCCCCGCAACGCCTTTCCGATGGCAGCGGCCGAGCACTACCTCTTCGTGGCCGCCGGAATCGGCATCACACCCATCCGGGCGATGATCGAACGCGCCGCCCAGAACGGGGCACAGTGGACGCTGTACTACCACGGTCGCTCTCGGGCGAGTCTTCCGTTCGTAGCCCTGCTGCAGCAGTTGGCCCTGACCTCACGTGGTCAGGTGATCGTCAAGACCGACGATGTCGACGGCTTTCCGATTCCGGCGGACATCGTCGATCTCGGGCTGGGCCACTCCGCGATGTACGTCTGCGGGCCCGCGGCACTGTCGAGCCGGCTTCGCACCGAGGTCCTCTCGAGTACGGCCGTCCGTGAATTCCACACCGAATTGTTTGCGCCCGCAGCGGTGGTCGACGGCAGGCCGTTCGTGTTGCAGCTCGACCGTTCCGGCGAAACCGTCGAGGTCGGTGCCCAGGAGACCGCTCTCGACGCCCTCCGTCGATCGAGGCCGGACCAGCCGTATTCCTGCCGCCAGGGCTTCTGCGGAGCGTGCGTGGTCGGTCTCGTCGGCGGACGCGTCGATCACCGCGACCGCGTTCTCGATGCCTCCGAACGCGAGAACTCGCTCACCCTGTGCGTCTCGCGTGGTGCCGTCGACGGCGAAGTTCTCGTCCTCGATCTGTAGAAGGAGCTCGAACTCTCATGACTGCAACACAAGCGGGCACGGCCATGGCGTACATCGACGTCGCGATCATCGGCGCGGGTTTCGGCGGTCTCGGTGCCGCCATCCGACTCGAGCAGGAAGGACGCGGCGACTTTCTGATCTTCGAGCGCGACGGCGCCGTCGGTGGAACGTGGCACGTGAACACCTATCCCGGTGCGCAGTGCGACATCCCGTCCGCCCTGTACTCGTTCTCCTTCGCACCCAACCCGGACTGGACGCGGCTGTACCCGCTGCAGCCCGAGATCGAGGCGTACCTCAACGACTGCACCGACAGGTTCGGGATCCGGGATCGGATCCGCTTCGGTCACGAGGTACTGGACGCGACCTGGAACGACGAGCAGGCCCGGTGGGTGGTGCGGACGAGTGCAGGAACATGGTCGGCGCGCATCCTCATCGGAGCCCTCGGGCCGTTCAGTGAGCCGGCCATGCCGAATATCGAAGGCCTGGAATCGTTCACGGGGAGCGTGTTCCATTCGGCGAAGTGGGACCACGAGCATTCCGCCGAGGGGCGACGCATCGCCGTCATCGGCACCGGCGCATCTGCGGTGCAGTTCGTCCCGCGGCTGGCCCCCGAGGCCGCACACCTGACTCTGTTCCAGCGGACGCCGACCTGGATTCTTCCGCACCCCGACCAGCCGATCTCCGAATCCGGTAGATCCGTGCTGCGCAAGTACCCCCGGGCCCAGCGGGCCATGCGCCGCGTGTTCGATCTGTTCCAGGAAGCGTTGGTCCCCGGACTCATCAGCCATCGCTCGTTGTTGGCACCGCTCACGGCGGTGGGGCGCGCTCACCTGCGCCGTCAGGTGAAGGATCCTGTTCTTCGCGAGAAGCTCACGCCCGGTTACGAATTCGGCTGCAAGCGGCCTACCTTCTCGAACAAGTTCTATCCCGCACTGTGCCGAGAGAACGTCACCGTCGAGACCACCGGCATCGCTCGAATCGTGCCCGAGGGCATCGTCACCACCGACGGGACCGTGCACGAGGTGGACGCGATCGTCCTCGGGACCGGATTCACAGTGTCCGGCCACACCGGCTTCCGACGCATCGTCGGCCGCGACGGAAAATCGTTGGCGGACACATGGCCCGACGGCGAAATGTCGTCGTATCTTGGCACCACGGTGCACGGCTTCCCGAACTTCTTCATGCTGCTCGGCCCCAACTCGGTGGTGTACACCTCGCAGGTGGTCACCATCGAGGCTCAGGTGAACTACATCCTCGCAGCGCTGCGCACCATGGATACCAATGCCATTGCGGCACTGGAAGTGAGCATGCGCGCGCAGACGACGTTCGCCGAACACACAGACAGAAAACTCGCGGGATCGGTGTGGAACTCCGGCGGGTGCAGCAGCTACTACCTGAGCCCGTCGGGCCGAAACGTGACGTACTGGCCCGGTTCGGTGCGCAACTTCACCCAACGTATGTCCAGGATCGAACTCGGCCATTACCACTGGCGCAGTGCAGATTTCCGACCCGATACCGAGCTCGCGACCACGAGGGACCTCACATGAAGAACAGCATCGAGCTACCGGGAAAAGTGGCGTTGGTGACGGGTGGAGCACGTGGAATCGGAGCTGCGACGGTCGCGAAATTGGTATCCGAGGGAGCCTCCGTGGCTGTGGTGGATCGAGACTTCCCGGCGGACGCCGCGAGTTCCGGAAAAATCCTGTTGCTCACCGGCGACGTCACCGATCCCGATGCGATGGCAGACTGCGTTGCCGCGACGGTGCGCACGTTCGGCGGTCTCGACATCGTGATCGCCAACGCAGGCATCACGCCCCCGCCCGCCACCATCAGGACCATCGACCGCGCGGTCTTCGACTCGGTGGTGGCCGTGAACTTCGGCGGCGTGCTCAACATCGTGCGTGCTGCGGCCGACGAGATCGTCGCGAGCGGCGGCCACATTCTGCTGGTGTCGTCGTGCGCCGCCTTCACTCCCGGCATGGGCGGATCTGCGTACATGGTGAGCAAAGCGGCCGTCGAACAACTCGGCCGCGCCCTGAGAATCGAACTCGCCGCCGTGGGTGCCAGTGCGGGTCTCGCGTACTTCGGTGTGGTGGATACCGATCTGGCTCGCAACACCCTCGACAGCGATCCGATGGGCCGGCGAATCGGCGGGTTCCTACCCTGGCCGCTGAACCGGCGTCTGCCCTCGCAGCGCGCCGCGGAGTTGCTCGTGTACTCGGTCCGCACGCGTCGGGCCCGCCTCATCGCGCCGGCCACCTGGACGCCGTACTTCTGGTTCCGCGGCGTTCTCAACCCGATTCTGGAACGCAGACTCGTCAAGGACCGCGCGATCGCCGAGATCATCCGGGATCTGGAGAGGACGCACGCCCGCTGAACCTCGTCGGCGTGGGCGGGTGGCTACTCGCTCTCCCCGTCCACGCTCGGAACGTCACTCATGGGCGGTAGCGATCGCGCGCACAGGTCCCGCGCATCGGTGTCGGATACGCCGAGGGCGAGCAGGACGCCGTAGGCCATCCGGTCGACGGCCTCGACATCGCTTCGCTCGGGTTGTTCGAGCAGGAGCTGTCCCATCCCCAGCAACGCGCCCGCGACCAACGCCAGCGAGAGCTGGATGTCCGGGACGCGAAAGTATCCGGCGACGACTCCGGCCTCGATGTCTCGCGCGGCGCGTGGACCGAGACCGTGCGGTGAGGTGATCAGTTCGGGTCCGGAGTGGATGAGCACCCGACTCAGCTCCGGCTGCAACCGAAACAGCCGGCCTGCGATTCGGAAGGACCGGGTGAAGGCTTCCGCCGGGTCGGCCGAGCTGTCGGTCAGCGAATCGAGATAGTTGCCGAGCAGTTCGAGGGCACCGTCGACCGCGGCCTGGAACAGCTGCTCGCGGCTGACGAAGTGGTTGTAGAAGGACCCCATCCCGACGTCGGCAGCCTGGGTGATCTCGGCAATCGGCGCGTTCAGTTCGCCGCGGGCGATGAATCCTTGCGCAGCCGCGATCAGCGCGCCGCGCGTGCGCGCTTTGCGGCGCTCGAGCCGGTTCGGGGTCTCTGTCATGTTCCCTACTTCTGTCTGCGCTGGTCGACGCCCTGACTCTTCCTCACCGCTGACGATTTTGTCAATAACCTTGACTGACGGCCTACTCATAGGTGACGATATTGTCACCAACGAGGGAGGGCTTCATGGGACACGACGTCGACGGCCACAAGGACATGCATGTGGACCAAGGCGCGCTCCCCGGCGAGCACCCCGGTCGCGCGAAAGATCCGATCATCAAGGTTCGAGACATCGCGTGGCTGGAGTTTCGCAAGCCGGATCTGATCAAGGCCGAGGCATTCGCTGTCGCCTTCGGCTTCACCGTCTCGCTTCGCACTCCCGAGGAGATCCACCTGCGCGGCACGCAGGTCGGCGCACCGTGCGTGATCATCCGCCGCGGCAAGCGAACACGCTTCGTGGGCGCAGCATTCGCCGCCGCCGACGACGGCGACCTCATGAGATTGGCGCAGGCCACCGGGCAGCGGGTCCAACGGCTCCCCGACACACTCGGCGGGGTCGCGGTCACTCTCACCGATCCGGGCGGGCAACCCGTCCAGGTGGTGTCCGGGTACACCGACCATCCAGAACTGCCCGGCCAGCAAGCGCACACCTACAACTTCGGCGATCCGCGCTACCGGCTCAACGCGACGCAACGGCCACCGCGACAGCCCGCCCGCGTCCAGCGTCTGGGACACGTGGTGCTCCAGCGCACCGGCTACCTCGAGAACCTCGACTGGTACCTGCATCACCTCGGCCTGATCGTCAGCGACTTCCTCTACTACGACGGTCAGCGTGATCGCGGTCCGGTGATGAGCTTCATCCGCTGCGATCGCGGCGAAACTCCGTCCGATCATCACACTCTCGCAATGACTCTCGGCCCGTCCAACCGGTACGTGCACTCCGCCTACCAGGTGTCGGATCTCGACGCCATCGCCGCAGGCGGCGAGTACCTCACTCAACGCGGGTACCGGCATTCGTGGGGTATCGGCAGGCACATCCAGGGCAGCCAGATCTTCGACTACTGGCGTGATCCCGACGGTTTCCTGGTGGAACACTTCAGCGACGGCGACATGTTCGACAACTCCCTCGAACCCGGTTGGGCTCCGATGACGGCGTCCGGGCTGGCCCAGTGGGGGCCGCCCGCGTCGAAGGACTTCCTCGGAATCGCCCCCAGCAGAGCGTCATTGCACGAACTGAAATCGATCATCTCCTCACTGCGCAACGACAACGAATTCGATACCGAACGCCTTCGCGGCCTGATGAAAGTGGCATCCTCATGAGCATCGCTGTACTCCGCACCGCCGACGCCTGGTGGGTCGAAACCCCCGCAGGCGCGTCACGCATCGACACTTCCGCGGTCAGCACCGCCGAGCTCCTCGCCGACCGGCCGGCCATCGAATCCGCCCGCAGTGCAACCGATGTCGTTGCCGTGGAGACACTGTCGTTGATCTCGCCGGTGACGGCACCCTGCCGCGTCATGGCGAACATGACCAACTACGTCTCCCACGTCAAGGACTCGGGGATGAACCCCGACACGGTTCCGCTGACGTTCTTCCGCAAGACCTCCGGCTCCATCAGCGGTCCCACCGACGACGTGATCAAGCCGCCGCACGTGAAGCTGCTCGATTACGAGATCGAGATCGGGCTGGTGTTCGGCAAGACGCTCACCGTCGGAACCAAGGTCGACGCCTCCAACGTGGCCGAGTACGTCGCCGGGCTCGTGATCACCAACGACGTCTCCGCCCGCGACGTCCAGCTGCCGAAGACTCAGTTCTACGAGGGCAAGTCGTATCCCACCTTCACTCCGGTAGGGCCGCGCCTGGTACTTCTGGAGGCCGGTGAGTTCGACCGGTTCGGCGAACTCGCACTGACACTGCGAGTCAACGGCACTGTGCGACAGGACAGTACGGTCGCCGATATGATCTACCGCCCGGTCGAGTCCCTCAAGGCTCTGAGCAAATTCCAGCGCCTCGACGCAGGCGATCTGCTGCTCACCGGCACTCCCGGCGGTACCGCATTGAAGGCTCCCGCCAAGCCGATCGAAATGATCGGATCGCTGGTTCCGCCGTCGGTCAAGTGGAAGGTCTTCTTCAAGAAGCAGGCCAAGAATCCCGCGTTCCTGAAGGACGGCGACGTCCTCGAACTGACCTGCTCGACTCCCGACGGAGCCCTCGATCTGGGGGTCCAGCGCACCCGGGTCTCCTACCGATGACCGGTACCGAGTCCGACGGCACGCACTTTCCGGTGGTGATCGTCGGTGCCGGCCCGGCGGGCATGACCGCTGCGTTGCTGCTGGGCCAGTACGGCGTGCCCTGCCTCGTGCTGGACAGGTGGGAGGACGTCTACCCTCAGCCGCGGGCAGTCCATCTCGACGACGAGGTGTACCGCATCCTCGGTGATCTGGGCCTGGCCGAGGACTTCGCGGCCATCTCCCGTCCCGGTCGCGGACTGCGTCTGTGCGACAGACGGATTCACACGCTGGCCGAGTTCGAGCGGGATCCCGACGATCGACCGCACGGCTATCCGCAGGCGAACATGTTCGATCAGCCCGATCTCGAACAACTGATGCGCAAACACATCTCGCGCTTCGCGTGCGTGGAGATGCGCGGCAACTGCGAGATCACCGACGTGCAGAACCTGAAGGATTCGGTTCGGGTCCGGTACGACTCGGCAATGGACGGAACCCCGCACTGGGTGACCGCCGATTACGTCCTCGGCTGCGACGGTGCCAACAGCGTCGTTCGAGCCTCCATCGGGTCGAAGATGCAGGATCTCGGTTTTGCGCAGCGGTGGTTGGTGGTCGACATCGCCACCGATGCAGACCTCGATCAGTGGGACGGCGTGCACCAGGTGTGTGATTCGGAGCGATCGGCGACGTACATGCGCATCGGCACCACCCGCTACCGCTGGGAGTTCCGCCTGCACGACGACGAGACCATGGACGCCTTCACCGACCTGGCGTCGATCCGTCCTCTGATCGCGCCGTGGCTCGGGGCTGTAGACGAGCCCGAGATGGAGCTGATTCGACTCGCCGAGTATACCTTTCGTGCACAGGTGGTGGACCGGTGGCGTGATCGCCGGGTCTTCCTGCTCGGTGATTCCGCGCATCTGACGCCGCCCTTCATCGGGCAGGGGATGGGCGCAGGGCTGCGAGACGCGCGCAATCTGGTCTGGAAGATCGTCGGCGTGCTCGACGGGCATCTGAAGGAGACCTCGCTCGACAGCTACGAGACAGAACGAAAGACGCACGCCAAGCAGATGATCGAGTTGGCAGTCGCGATCGGATGGGCCATGACCGGCGGCAGCCGGATCACCGGCATCATGCGCTCGAACATCGCACCTGCTCTGGGCTATCTGCCGTTCATCGGCGCGAAGGTCACCGCCAGCACCACACCGTCACTCGCTCGCTCGCAGTACGTGGTGCGTTCGCCCGTACCGATTCGCACGCTGGCCGGAAAGCTCTGCCCCAACAGCCCGTTGGACAACGGATCTCGACTCGACGACCTCGCACCGGGACAGTTCCTGTTCGTCTCGTCGACGCCCTTGGCCATCGGGCACCGTCGAGAGATCGAACGACGCGGAGCCGTCGTCGTCGAGGTGGCCGCGTCGTCGGATCTGGGGGTCTGGCTGCGCAGCGGGCACGCTGTCGCCGCCATCGTGCGACCGGATCGCACGGTCATGGCGTCGAGCACCTCGGTGCCGTCCCTCTACACCAAAGTGCCGACCACTGCTTTTCGCACGACAGAATGCCCGGCACCCGTTGCACCGAAGCCGGCACCTACCCGCACAGCAACCAAGAGGCGTAGATGAACACTGCAATAGTCACCGGAGCGACGTCCGGAATCGGCGAGGCCGTCGCCGAGGTTCTGATCGCTCGCGGGTACCACGTCATCGGAACGAGCCGCGACAGCTCCTCGGTGTCCGACCCGATACCCGGCGTCGACTACCGCGATCTGGACCTGACGAACCCGGCATCGATCCGCGGGTTCGTCGACGGCATCGCCGACACCCCGGTGGATGTGCTGATCAACAACGCGGGTGAAAGCCAGTGCGGCCCACTCGAAGAGCTTCCCATCGAGGCGATCACCCGGCTCTTCCAGCTCAATGTCTTCGGAGCGATCGAGTTGACCCAGGCGGTGCTGCCGGGCATGCGAGATCGTGGCAGCGGAAAGATCGTCAACGTCGGGTCGATGCTCGCCAGCTTCCCGTTGGCCTATCGCTCGTCGTACGCCGCCACCAAGGCTGCGATCAAGGGGTTTTCCACGGCCGCGCGCTACGAGCTCAAGCCTTATGGAATCGACATAACCACGGTCGAGCCCGGTGCCATCGCCACCGGGCTCTCGGCCCGTCGCACCAAGTACTGCGGCCCGCATTCGCCGTACCTACACGACTTCACCACGGTGATCTCGCAGCTCGACGCCAAGGAGGCCGAGGGGATCACCGCCGAGACCGTTGCCCTCACCGTCCTCAAAGCCGTCGAGGACAAGAAGACGCTGCCCATCTACGCGGTCGGCAGCAATGCTCCGGCGGTGTTTCTCGCCCAGCGATTGCTGCCGCGCACGGTGCTGGAATTGTTCACGGCCCGTGCCTACGGACTGCCCAGCAAGCGGCCGGTGAACTAGCGGAACAGGTTCGCGACGAACGGAATCGTATCGGCCTGCGACTGGACGAAGGCTCCGCTGTGGTCGGTGTTGTATGCCTTGAACGTCACCGGCTGACCGTTTGCCGTCAGGCGGGCGACGTAGGCGGCGGTGGTCGGGAACGGAACGTCGATGTCCTGCAGGCCGTTTCCCATGAAGAAGGGCTTGTCGAATCCGGTTTCGGGCATCGCCATGTAGTCGTCGAGGACGGCGGTGAAACTGGGCAGGCCGGTCAGTGGCGCGGTGAAGAAGTCGCCGATCGTCACACCGTCGAGTTGTGCCTCGAAGTCCGATACGCACGTCGTCTCGGCGAGGTCTGCGTACTTCTTCCCGAGTGGAGTCAGGATGTTGTCCAGCCCGAGCTCGGGATGCGCGTAGCGCAGTGACGCGCCGATGTACGCGACATAGGCGGTCAGGCCCGACGGTAGCTCCACCGGCGGAACGCCCGGTCCGCCGATCGAGACCAACTTCTCGATGTACGCGGGGGTTCCGGTGCCGACCGCCCCGCGGTAGTCGAGATCGGGGCCGCCGAATTCGGTCGCGTATCGAGCGGTGTAGATCGCGGCTCCCGCGCCCTGCGATTGGCCGACGGCCACCCAGGATCGCGAGAGGTCTTCGCTGTGGTTGCGGCCCGCCTTGACCATGTCGACCACGTTGTGAGCCGTGGTTCGACCGTCGAGATAGGTTGGCAATCCCGGCGTTCCGAGGCCGGCATAGTCGCTGGCGACGATGGCGTAGCCCTGCGCGAGCCAGTTCGCCAGGTACTGCAGATCTCGCTCGGCGTAGGACGGACCGATCAGCGACGGCGCACACGCGTCGCCGAGCCCGGATGTGCCGTGGGCCCACGAGATCACCGGCCAGCCACCGTCCGGCGCAGTGCCCGGCGGTAGGAAGACGGTTCCCGTGCTCAGCGCTTTTTCACCGAAGGTGTCGGTGGTGACGTAGGTGAGCACCTCGGCCGAGGCCGCGCCGGGAACCCACAGTTCTTGCGGCAGATCACGAGTCGAGACGACGTCGCCGATCTCCCCCGAGATCGCCGGTGCAGCGGACGCAGGTACGGCCAGCACTGCCGTCACCATGCTCGACGCGACCGCCGCGGTAACTGCGAGGGCACCGATCCGACGACGAGAGGTCACTGGGTCTCCATTCCCTTCGAGTGTGCGAAGCCACCGCGTTCGTCGATGCGCGCCACTTTGTAGTACACGATCGCTCCGATCCACACGACCAAGAACGTGCCGACGACGAGCTGGCCGGCCAAATTGAGATCGATGACGGCCAGGGCGTCCCACAGTCCGCCGGTGAGCTCGAACTGCTCGGCGAGCAGGGTCAACAGCTGCACCGTGCCGATCACCAATGCCACGAAGACGGACAGTCCCGTCATCGTCATGTTGTAGTAGATCTTGCGCACCGGCGTGACGAATGCCCAGCCGTACGCCTTGGACATGAAGATGCCGTCGATGGTGTCCATGGTGGTCATGCCCGCGGCGAACAGAATCGGCAGCGCGATGATCGCCATCGGCGGAAGTCCGCCGGCCATGGCCGTCGTGCCTGCGATCGCGAGCAGACCGACCTGAGTGGCGGTATCGAATCCCAGCCCGAACAACAGACCCAGCGGGTACATCTGCCACGAGTGGTTGATCAGCTTGTCGTAGCGGCCCCGGAACAGTCGATTCATCAGCCCGCGCTTGGCCAGCAACTCGTCGAGGCCGGCTTCGGTGTACTCACCTCGTTTCGCGCGTCGCCAGACTCCTACGATTCCCGCGAGCACGGCGATGTTCAACGCCGCGATGAGATACAGGAACGTTCCGGACACCAGCGTGCCGATGATGCCGCCGACTCCGGCGAACGCGTCCTGGAACGCCGTCGCCTGCGACGCGACGAAGGCGATGGCGGCGACGAAGACGAACACGACCGTCGAATGACCGAGGGAGAAGAAGAGCCCGACGGCCAACGGCCGCTTGCCCTTCTGCAGCAGAAAGCGGGTGGTGTCGTCGATGGCGGCGATGTGATCGGCGTCGAAGGCGTGCCTGAGCCCGAGGGTGTACGCCAACACCCCTGCTCCGGCGTACACGAGGGTGCCGTCGGCCCCGGTGAGTCCGTGAATGCTCGGGATGGAGTCGTAGTGCGTGAACAACCCCCATCCGATCACGTGCAGAGCGGCCACGAAGCCGGCCATCGCCAGCAGGCGGGGGATCTCGTCGAGAGTGAATCGACTCTGCCGTTTGCCGAGCTCGACACGCGATAGTTGGGTCGTCATGTCGATCATTGTCGCCGATGACGACGAGTTGCTCTTCCTGTAGGCGGCGCAGTAGGTGACCTCAGCGCCCACAATTCGTGTCTGCAGGCGGGATCGCGATCGGTGCAGCGAATTGTGGACGCTGAGGTGAGTGCTTCTCCCCGCCTACACTCCCAAAGCTCGCAGTGCCATTGCTCGCAGCACCGGACGAGCATTGCGTGACGGAGAGCGCCCCGCACTGTTGGGCGTGGAGTTGATGAGGCCGAAGACCGCGTGTGCCGTCGTTCGAGCGTCGGCCTCGTTCAGTTCCGGGCCGACGGCGCAGAGCACCCCGACCCAGAGTTCGACGTACTCGCGCTGCATCCGGCGCACCTTGCGTCGAGCGCCCTCGGGAAGGCTCTGCAGGTCGCGATCCTGGATTCTGATGAATGCCGGTGTGTCGAAAGCAAAGTCGAGGTGGAACTCGACCAACGCGGACAACGTATCCACGGCAGCCCCGCCACGATCGACCACCGCACGGCCGCCGTCGAGCAGATACTCCGAGATCCCGACCATTAGCTCGACGAGCACGGCTTCCTTGTTCGGGAAGTGCCGGTAGACCGCCGGTCCGCTGACACCGACTGCCGCGCCCAGATCCTCGAGTCGCACCGCGGTGAATCCGCGTTCGGCGAACAGCGACGCTGCGGCGTCGAGCAACTGCTGCCGACGCTCGGCCTTGCGCTGCTCACGCACCGTCGTCGGCTTCGCCTCCAACTCCTGCACGGACTCCCCCTCGACTCTGGACTCTCGGTTAATCGTAGTTTACTATGATGTCAGTTATCAACCATTAACTGAACTCCTGTGACACCGGCGTCCAACCCCTAAGGCGTGCACCTCATGGCAATCGATATTGCTGCCAACCGGGCAGATCACGAGCTCCTCACCAGCGAGCTGGCCGAACGGCTCGCCGCGGCGGCGCTCGGCGGTAGCGAAAAATCCCGGCAACGCCACATCGCACGAGGCAAACTCCTCCCCCGCGATCGCGTCGACGAGCTACTCGATCCCGGCAGCCCGTTCCTCGAGATCGCACCACTTGCTGCCAACGGTCTCTACGACGACGAGTGCCCCGGCGCAGGAGTGATCGCCGGTATCGGCCGCGTCTCCGGTCGTGAATGCGTCATCGTCGCCAACGACGCCACCGTCAAGGGCGGCACGTATTACCCGATGACGGTCAAGAAGCATCTGCGCGCGCAGGAGATCGCCCTGCAGAACACCCTGCCGTGCATCTACCTCGTCGACTCGGGCGGCGCATTTCTCCCGCGTCAGGACGAAGTCTTTCCCGACCGAGACCACTTCGGTCGCATCTTCTTCAATCAGGCGACCATGAGCGCCAAAGGAATTGCGCAGATCGCCGCGGTCATGGGTTCCTGCACTGCAGGCGGCGCCTACGTGCCGGCGATGAGTGACGAGGCCATCATCGTCAAGAACCAGGGCACCATATTCCTCGGCGGCCCCCCTCTGGTGAAGGCCGCGACCGGCGAGGTCGTCACCGCAGAAGAACTCGGCGGTGGTGATCTGCATTCGAAGATCTCCGGCGTCACCGACCATCTCGCCGAGGACGATCGAGACGCACTGCACCGAGTCCGCCGAATCGTGTCGACGCTGGGGCCCCGCACTCCACGCCCGTGGGACGTCATCACGACGCGTGAGCCCATCGCCGACCGGACCGAGCTCTACGACGTCGTCCCCACCGATCCCCGCACCCCCTACGACGTGCGTGAGGTGATCACCAGGGTGGTCGATGCAGGCGAATTCGACGAGTTCAAGGCCGAATACGGCAAGACTCTCGTCACCGGATTCGCCCACCTGCACGGCCATCCCGTCGGAATCATCGCCAACAACGGTGTGCTGTTCGCCGAATCTGCCATGAAGGGAGCACATTTCATCGAACTGTGCGACAAGCGCAGCATTCCGCTCGTCTTCCTGCAGAACATCTCGGGCTTCATGGTCGGCCGCGACTACGAGGCAGGCGGCATCGCCAAACACGGCGCGAAGATGGTCACCGCGGTGGCGTGTGCCCGCGTCCCCAAGATCACCGTCGTCATCGGCGGTTCCTACGGTGCAGGCAACTACTCGATGTGCGGCCGCGCATACTCTCCGCGTTTCCTGTTCATGTGGCCCAACGCGCGAATCTCGGTGATGGGCGGTGAGCAGGCAGCCTCGGTGCTCGCGACGGTGCGTAGCGAGCAACTCGACGCTGCAGGCCAGCCGTGGAGTGACGAGGACCAGGAATCGTTCAAGGCTCCGATTCGCGAACAGTACGAAAGCCAGGGCAACCCATACTATTCGACGGCCCGCCTGTGGGACGACGGCATCATCGACCCGGCCGATACCAGGCAGGTTCTCGGACTGGCCCTCGCGGCGTGCGCCAATGCGCCGCTCGAGCCGGTCTCCTACGGCGTTTTCAGGATGTGACAACAGATGACCACGATAGACACCATTCTGATCGCCAACCGAGGCGAAATCGCTGTGCGGGTGGCACGAACGCTGCGCCGCATGGGGATTCGTACCGTTGCCGTCTACAGTGACGCCGATGCCGACGCCCGCCACGTCCACGAGGCCGACACCGCGGTACGCCTCGGTCCCGCCAACGCTCGCGAGAGCTACCTCGACATCGCCAAGGTGATCGCAGCCGCGAAAGCCACAGGAGCGCAGGGTATTCATCCGGGATACGGATTTCTCTCCGAGAACTCCGAGTTCGCATCCGCCTGTGTCGAAGCCGGAATCGCATTTCTGGGGCCACCGGCGAAAGCCATCGAAGTGATGGGCGACAAGATCGCCGCGAAGGCCGCCGTCAGCGCATTCGGTGTGCCCGTCGTCCCAGGAATCTCTCGCCCCGGCCTCACCGACGCCGACCTCATCGCCGGCGCGCCGGACGTCGGATTCCCGGTGCTGGTCAAGCCCTCTGCCGGTGGCGGCGGGAAGGGTATGCGTCTGGTCGAGCGCGCCGAGGATCTGCCCGCCGCGTTGACGAGCGCACGCCGGGAGGCGGCGTCGTCGTTCGGCGACGACACCCTTTTCCTCGAGCGATTCGTGTTGCGGCCCCGGCACATCGAGGTACAGATCCTCGCCGACGGACACGGCAACGTCATTCACCTCGGCGAACGCGAGTGCAGCCTGCAGCGCAGGCACCAGAAGGTCATCGAAGAGGCACCGTCGCCCTTGCTCGACGAAGCAACCCGGGCACGCATCGGCGAGGCCGCCTGCAACACTGCGCGCAGTGTTGACTACTCCGGTGCCGGCACAGTCGAATTCATCGTCTCGGCCGAGCGCCCCGACGAGTTCTTCTTCATGGAGATGAACACTCGTCTGCAGGTCGAGCACCCGGTCACCGAGATGGTCACGGGCCTCGACCTCGTCGAGTGGCAGGTGCGGGTGGCATCGGGCGAGCCCCTGACTCTGGCGCAGGACGACATCACGCTCACCGGACATGCGATCGAGGCCCGCGTCTACGCCGAGGATCCCGGCCGCGGATTCCTCCCCACCGGCGGTGCCGTCGTCGGATTGCGCGAGCCATCTGCCCCGGGGATCCGCGTCGACTCCGGTCTTGCCGTCGGAACGGAGGTGGGCAGCAACTACGACCCCATGCTCTCGAAGGTCATCGCGCACGGTCCCGATCGCGCGACCGCGCTACGCAGCCTCGATCGTGCACTGGCCGACACCGCGGTGCTCGGGGTCGTCACCAACATCGAGTTCGCACGGTTCCTGCTCGCCGACAACGATGTTCGCGCCGGCAATCTCGACACCGGCCTGCTCGATCGTCGCGTCGAGCACTTCGTGGCAGGCGAGGTGACCGACGAGGCGCTGATCGCCGCCACCGCGGTGCAGTGGCTCGACGCGTGGCAGGCTGCGGGACAAGATATCTGGGCGGCACCGTCTGGTTGGCGAGTCGGCGCAAAAGCGTCGTTCCATCGTCGCCTCGCGTCCGGAGGTCGGAGGGCGCATGTGGCCATCACCGGTACCGCGACTGCGGCTACCGTCGTCGTCGACGACGGATCGCCCCGAACCCTGCGGGCAACGACCACCGAGGATTCCGTGAATCTGGTGATCGACGGTCTACGCGAATCGATGGCATTCGCCCGAACCGGCTCGGCCACCTGGATTTCCAGCTCCCGCGGCACCTGGCGAATCGATCGAATCGCGGAGGCGAGCGTCCGCGAGGACGACGCGCACTCCGGTGACGCCGAGATCCTTTCACCGATGCCGGGTTCGATCATTGCGATCGGAACCGCCACCGGCAGCGCCGTCACCGCAGGCACGGCGATCGTCGTCGTCGAAGCGATGAAGATGGAACACACCCTGACCACGCCGATCGACGGCACCGTCGAACTGACTGTCGCAGTGGGCGATCAGGTCCGCGTCGATCAGATACTCGCCCGAATCGTTCCCACACCCACCGAAGAGGACCAGCCATGACCGATCACCTGTCGTCGTCGAATCTGCCCGACGAGTACCAGCAACTGGTCAAGTCCGTTGCCGACTTCACCCGCACGGTGGTCGCACCGGTCTCGGCGAAACACGATGCCGAGCACTCCTTCCCGTACGAGGTAGTCGCCGGGATGGCCGAGATGGGCCTGTTCGGCCTGCCGTTCCCCGAGGAGTTCGGCGGCATGGGCGGCGACTACTTCGCACTGTGCCTCGCGCTCGAGGAACTCGGCAAGGTCGATCAGAGCGTCGCCATGACGCTCGAAGCCGGCGTCTCGCTCGGCGCTATGCCGGTGTACCGCTTCGGCAACGACGCACAGAAACAGCAGTGGCTGCCCAAGCTCACTGCGGGTAAAGCCCTGGCCGCGTTCGGCCTGACCGAGCCCGGTGCCGGCAGCGACGCGGGCGGCACCAAAACCACCGCCAAGCGCGACGGCGGTGACTGGATCATCAACGGCAGCAAGCAGTTCATCACCAACTCCGGCACCGACATCACCGAGCTCGTCACCGTCACCGCAGTGACCGGGGTCGACGAGGCGACCGGGCGCAAGCAGATCTCCTCGATCCTGGTTCCCACGAACACCCCCGGGTTCGTCGCCGAAGCGGCGTACAACAAGGTCGGTTGGAACGCCTCCGATACGCACCCGCTCAGTTTCACCGATGTGCGCGTGCCGCAGGAGAATCTGCTCGGGCAGGAAGGCCGCGGGTACGCGAACTTCCTGCATATCCTCGACGAGGGCCGGATCGCGATCGCCGCGGTGTCGGTCGGCGCGGCGCAGGGCTGCGTGGACGAGAGCGTGAAGTACGCCAAGGAGCGTGAGGCCTTCGGTGCTCCGATCGCGCGCAACCAGGCGATCTCGTTCAAGATCGCCCGCATGGAGGCCCGCGCACACACCGCGCGAACCGCGTACTACGACGCAGCGGCATTGATGCTGGCGGGCAGGCCGTTCAAGAAGGCCGCGTCCATCGCCAAGCTCGTCGCCTCCGAAGCCGCCATGGACAATGCGCGCGATGCAACGCAGATTCACGGCGGCTACGGCTTCATGAACGAGTACGTCGTCGCTCGCCACTACCGCGACAGCAAGATCCTCGAAATCGGTGAGGGTACAACCGAGGTCCAGTTGATGCTCATCGCCCGGAGCCTGGGACTGTGAGCGACAAGCGAATTCGCCAACGTGGCCTGTGGTTCGAGGAGATGGAACTCGGCACCGTCTACGAGCACCGCCCCGGCCGCACCATCACCGAGGCCGACAACACCCTGTTCACCACGCAGACGATGAACACCCAGGCCCTGCACCTCGACGCGGCCTACAGCGAGACAACAGCTTTCGGGCAGCGACTGGTCAATTCGATGTTCACCGTGTCCACCCTCGTCGGACTGTCGGTGACACAGTTGACCCAGGGCACCATCGTGGCGAACCTCGGCTTTTCGGAAGTGTCGTTTCCCAAGCCACTGTTCCACGGCGACACCCTCTACGCCGAGACCGTGATCTCGGACAAGCGGGAATCGAGATCGCGCCCCGGAGAGGGCATCGTGACGTTCACGCACACCGGCCGAAACCAACACGGGGACATCGTCGCAATCGCAATCCGCAAGACGCTCGTCCGGATGCAACCACCGGAGGAGGCGTCGTGACCTGGGTTCCGCCGGGACCGGCGTGGCTGTTCTGTCCGGCAGACCGCCCGGAGCGCTACGACAAAGCAGCAGCCCGAGCAGATGTGGTCATTCTCGATCTCGAGGATGCCGTCGGCTCTGCGGACAAAGCGGGTGCTCGGGAGTCCGTGGCCACTACCCCGCTGGATCCGGCGCGCACCATCGTCCGTGTCAACGCGCACGGCACCGACGATCAGGCTGCGGACCTCGAGGCGTTGAAGCGCACCGAGTACACGACCGTCATGCTGCCCAAGTGTGAATCTGCCGATCAGATAACAGCTCTGTCACCGTTGAACGTCGTCGCCCTGATCGAGTCCCCACTGGGTGCTATGACAGTGTTCGACGCGCTCGCCGCCGACAATGCGATCGGTGCCATGTGGGGTGCCGAGGATCTGGTGGCGGCCATGGGCGGCAATTCGAGCAGGCTGTCCAACGGCCGGTATCGTGCTGTGGCGCAGCATGTTCGGTCGCAGACATTGCTCGCAGCCAAGGCACGCGGGGTGTTCGTATTGGACTCGGTGTTCCTCGACATCCCCGATCTCGACGGTGTCCGCGCGGAAGCCGACGATGCGGTGGCCGTCGGCTTCGACGGCAAGGTGGCCATTCACCCGAGCCACATCCCCGTCATTCGTCAGGCCTACGCGCCTACTACCGAGGAAATCGACTGGGCCACAGCCGTGCTCGATGCCGTCTCACACAATCGCGGAGTGTTCACCTTTCGTGGTCAGATGGTCGATGCCCCGGTGCTGGCGCATGCTCGACGCATCGTCGCGCGCAGTTCCCTCTCTTAGCCGAGTGCTTGCACGCGCCGTTAATTGTCGGCGCGGTATGGTGAGTGGTCACGAGTACCGGTACCGAGAGGCACGGCAATGAGCGCACACGACCCCGCCCTGACTGCCCTTGCGCAGAATTGGCTTGCGCTTGCGGTTCTGCACGGACGTATCGAAACCCGCATCGAGCGGGCGCTGCAGACCAACCACAATCTCAGCGCGCGTGAGTACTGGCTGCTCGACGTCCTGGGCAGGCAGCACGACGGGGTCGGCGGCCACCTCCAGATGAAGCAGGTGGCCGACGCCGTCGTGCTGAGCCAGAGCGCGACGACGCGCCTGGTCACCCGGCTCGAAGATCGCGGCCTGCTCACGCGCTACCTGTGCCCCACCGATCGCCGCGGCATCTACACCGACGTCAGTGAAGAAGGCCTGGCCCTGCTCGAGGCCGCGCGACCGACCAATGACGCGGCGCTACGCGAGGCACTCGACGACGCGTCCACCGAGCCGGATCTGATCCCACTGGTCGACGCCGTCCGACGTGCCGAGATCTGAGAATCACTGCAGTTCGTCGACGACCGTCCGGGTCGTGTCGGCAACCAGGTCATTCATAGCGGGTGAATCCTCGACACCCGAGGTCGTCGTACTGAGAACGACCACCAGGACCTTCTGTACGTCCGGTCCGAGCAACAGCCCTGCGTCGTTCGAGACGCCGAAGCTACCGGTGCCGGTCTTGTCGGCCGAGGTCCATTGTTCGGGGATCCCGGCGCGGAACCGGGCGTCGGAAGTCTCGGTGTCGGCCATCCACGCCAGCAGCTGATCGCGCGAATCCGGAGTCAGCACGTCGCCGTCGAGCAGGGTTCGGTAACCGGCGGCCATCGAGTTCGGTGTCGTGGTGTCGCGCGGATCGCCTGGGATCGCTGTGTTCAGTTCCGGTTCGGTGCGATCGAGCCGGAATTCGTTATCGCCCAGTGATTGCGCGAACTCGGTCAGCCGTGCGGTGCCGCCTGCCTCGCGGATCAGAAGATTGCCGGATGTGTTGTCACTCTCGGTCAACGCGGCTGCCGCCAAGTCTGCGATCGTGACGACGGACCCCGGTGCCCAATCGACTGCAGACTCGGGCACCTTGTCTTCCGCGGTGATCGTTCTGGTGTCGGTCAGCTGCAGTTCTCCGGCATCCACGGCTGCGAGAACTGCGCCGACGGCATACACCTTGAACGTCGAGCAGAACGCGAAACGGTCGTCACCGCGAAACGTTTCGGTCGAACCGGAGCCGAGATCGATGGCGCTGACGCCGAGTCGAGCGGTGTCCCTTGCCTCGAGATCGCGATAGTTCTGTTCGGCGCTCGGGGCTTCGACCGTCGCGGTCGTCGAGGTCGTCGAGGTCGTCGAGGTCGTCGAGGTCGTCGAGGAACATGCGACACCCGCGGTCAGCGTCGCAGCGGTGAGAACGGTGATCAGTCGAATGGAGGAGCGCATTCGACCATGCGATCACAGACGACGCGTCGGCACCACGGTCGGAGACGTCCTCGCCGACCGGTGTTCATGCCTGCCTGGCCACGATGAACTCCTCGCTGACGACGTCCCAATCGGTACCGCCGGGCCATCGCGTCATCGCTTGCGCGGAGACAGCCCGAACGACCTCGGCCAATGCCGGATCGATTCCGACCTCGCGGCTCGCAGACACGATGTGTTCCAGGAATGACAGACACATGTCCAAACGAGCGTCTCCCCCGTCGTACGTCCGCCGCTCGGCAGACGACGTCAACCCTGCGAGCGATGCACCGAGAGTCTGCACAATGCCCTGCGAGTAGGGCAGAAACCTCGATGGGTCGATACCATGTGCGGCGGCCAATGCGGTTGCGTGCAGGTGCGCATACATCCCGGCGAAATAGACGTCGAGCATTGCGAGGTCGAGCACAGCCGGCACTGAATGATTCTGTCCGACAACATCGCTGATTCCGCTCATCGCGTCGAACAGCGGACCCAACTCCGCAAGATCAGCCTCGGACCCCGCGTAGATGGCAAAGCATTCGACGGATCCCACCATCGGGGTCGGCACCATCACGGCACCGGACACGTACCGAACGCCGAGTTCGGCAGCGTGATCGGCAGATTCGGCGGCCTGGGCAGGTGTGCCCGTCGACACGTTGACAACCACTCGGCCCGCCAGTGCCAAAGCCATCTGTTCCAGCAACATCCGACTTGCATCGTGATCGCGTACGCAGATGACTACGAGGTCGGTCCGATCCACAGAATCCGTGAGCGACTCGACGAGCTCGATTCCCCTGAGGCCGAGCTCGTCGCGCGATCTCGGGGACCGATTCCACGCACGAACCTCGAACCCTTTCGCTGCTGCTGCGCTCGCAATCGCTGTGCCCATTGCACCGAGTCCGAGAACTGTGATGGTCGGTCGATCGATTATTTCCGTCATGTCAGAAATGATCGACGCAAGCATCGGGTTCGTCGAGTACGCACAATGAAGTGCGTACGAACCCGACGGTAAGCGAGGCAACGATGAACGATCGACAGAATTGTGGCGTCAACGTGGTCTTCGGCCTCATCGGGTCGAAGTGGAAACCAACGATTCTGTGGCGGCTGGGCGAAGGTGACCGACGGTTCGCCGATCTGCGACGCTCGATCGGGCCGATCTCGGAAAAGGTTCTGGCGGAACAGTTACGGGAACTCGTGACCGACGGGCTCGTCGTGCGCACTGCCGGTGACGGCTTCCCTCTGCGGGTGGACTACGGACTCAGCCCTGACGGGGCCGAGCTGAACGCTCTACTGGATCCCATCGCGGAGTGGGGCGAACGCATCGAAGCACGAACCTCTGCCGCGCAGGCGAGCGATGCGCACACCGTCGATCAGTGACGTGCCCTTCGGAGTATCCACACTGTTCCGGCAGCGAACAGTCCAGCGGCGAGACCGATACCCACCCACTGCACGATCGATAGGCCCTGCGGGTAGTCCGCGGCGGCACGCTCGTCAACTGTCACGGCCCGGTGTTCTCCGAACTGCTTCAGCGTCGCGGCCCGCGTGAGTTCGTTGGTGGACAGTGTGGTTGCCGAGCACATAGTCACTGACCACGGTGCATTCTGTGTGTCGTAGGTGCCGGCGAAGACGAGGTACTCCTCCTCGAGTTCGAAACCGGTTCCACACGCCGCGCTGTAACTCGCAGTGGACACTGTCGTTTTCGCGCCGACGTCGCCACGGAATATCTCACGGACATCGAAGTCGTAGTAGACGGTCGCATCTTCTCGACGCTCGGCGACCGCCGTTCCGGTGAACACTGCGTTGTCCCCCGAGGCGAAGTCCGCGAGTTGCTGTTCGGCTTGCGTTCCGTCTGTGTTGTAGACACACGAGCAAGCATGAGCGACGCCCGGCCGAGCGAACGTCAACGCGACCGTCAGCGGCGCGGCGAGAGCAACGACGAGAGCACCGCGAATCACACGCTTCATACCGATCAGTCTCACACAGCAATCCAATTGGGCACGGTCGATGTCAGTCGTCGTCGGAGTCTCTGGCCAGCGGAGAAGTGCGCACTTTCTCGGATTCGGTGACGGTGGCCTCGCCGTTGTGTTCACGGAATTGTGCTCGCGTCAGCGGCTGTACTTTCACCTTCTCGGCTCGCAGTCCCATCACCAGGGCAATGATCATCAGTGAGACCAGGATGAAGATCGGCAGCCCGATCACGGTGATGACCTGCTGCAGGGCTTGCAGTCCCGCTTCACCGCCGAGCACGATCAGCGTTGCGGCCACAGCGCCTTCGGTGACGCCCCAGAACACTCGCTGCCGCACGGGGCCCGCTTCACCGTCACCGGAGCACAGCATGTCGATCACCAGCGATGCCGAGTCCGAGGATGTAGCGAAGAACAGCGCCACGACGACCACTGCGATCCCTTGAACCAGGGTCGCGGCCGGGAAGTTCTCGAAGAACGTGAACATCGCCAGCGGCACGCTCTCGGACACTGCTTCCGAGATCGGGCCGCCGCTGCCACCGATTCCATCGATTCTCATTGCCGACCAGCCGAATACGACGAACCACACCAGTGTGAACAGCGATGGTGCGACCAGAACTCCGGCGACGAACTGGCGGATCGTGCGGCCCCGCGAGATCCGTGCGAGGAAGACGCCCATGAAGGGGGCCCAGGTGACGGTCCACGCCCAGTAGAAGACGGTCCAACCACCCTGCCAGCCCCACCCGCCGTCGGAGGTGAACTCGGCCATGGCGTCGTTCCAGAAGGACAACGGAACGATGTCCTGCGCGTAATTGCCGAAGCTCTCGAATACCTGGCGCAGCAGAAAGACGGTGTCCGACGCGATCAGGACGAAGATCATCAGGCCGACCGCAACGAGGATGTTGAGGTTGGAGAGCCGACGCACACCCTTGTCAAGACCGACGGCAATCGAGATCGTCGCAACCACAGTGAGTACGCCGATGATCAGCACCTTCGCCCACACGGCATCGGGAAGTCCGACGAGCTCACTCAGGCCGGCGTTGATCTGAGAAGTACCCAGCCCCAACGACACTGCCAATCCGAAGATCGTGCCCAGTACCGCGAACACGTCGATCGTCTTGCCGATCGGACCCGAAATGCGTTCCTTCAGAATCGGATAGAACACCGACGACACTCGCATCGGCAACTTGTACCGATAGATGAAGAAGCCGAACGCCAAACCCGGCAACGTGAAGATCGCCCAGGTGTGCAAGCTCAGGTGATAGAGAGAGATACTCATCGCATCCTGGGATGCTTCGACACTGTAGGGCTCCACGCCATCGAAGGGCGGCGCGGAGAAGTGCGAAACCGGCTCTGCCACACCCCAGAACATCAGCACGGTGCCGATCCCGCCCGCGAAGAGCATGGCGAACCAGGACAGGTTCGAGTACTGAGGTCTGTCGTCGTCCTCCCCGAGCCGCAGATGACCGTACTTGCTGACGGCAACCCAGATCAGAAACACCAACCAGATCGTGACGCCGATGATGAAGAACCACCCGAGGTTGGTGACGATCCACTCCCTCCCGACCCCGAACGCGTTCCCGACCCAGTCCTGGAAGACGAGGAACAAGATCAGCAGAGCGATCGTCAGCCCGGCCGAAACGAAGAAGATGTGATTGTCGGTTCTGAGGCCCAGTTTGCGAGCAAGTGTGTCCACGGTTGCCGTCACCATCCTCGACGGCACGGTTCGTCGGATTCGGATCATGCTCGGTCGTTGGGGCGTGCCGTCGCCGACCTTTAACCCTTCTTTACCGAAGCAGGCCTGTCCACCGTTGCAGCCGATTTGTTACCTGGCCGACGTGTGAGCGCGCCCATCGCTCGCGTCGTACCACCGGCTGTACCGATGTCGCGAGGAGAGTCAGATGTCGATCATCAGAGCGCGGTGGTCCGATACCTCCGGTGCCTCGACGATCTCGAAGCGTCGCACCACGGCTGTGGAAGACACCAACAAATAGCTGGCACTCCTGATTTCTTTCGTATAGCTCGATGTTCGCGTATCGGCGTCCTCGACGAGGTCGGTCATTCCGTGCTCACCGAGCACCGCGAACGTCTCACTCGACGGCAGCAGATTCAGGTCGCCGCACAGGACGATGACATCGCTCGACGAACGAACATGCTCGACCACCTCCACCAGCTTCTGGGCCTGCTCCAGCCGAACAGGACTGTCGCCCTTGCCTGCTGGATCACGCAGACCATGCAGTTGGATGACGGAGACGAACCTTCCGGCGACACGATCGCGCACGGTGACCGTCAGAGCAGCGCGTGGACGGTCGCCCACATCCCAGACCGTGTGATCGACGAACCGTGAATGGACGAACCTCGCATCGAGGCCGACCACCGGAAACTCGTCGCGCACCCACGTCGCTATTCCGAAGTCCTGACGCAGTTCGACGCCCTCGCCGTCGGTGACGGGCCCGGCGTCGTTCACGACGAAGTGCGGCGTGAAGTCGGTGAGCACCGCCGAGACGTCGTCGAACAGACTCAGCCGCTGCGGCAGTGTGCGCTCGCCGTCTGCGAACGTCGACCATCCCGACCGATGTGCGGTGCGCGTGACCTCTTGAAGGCAAATGACATCGGCGTCAACGGTTTCGAGCCAGGCAACGAGCTCGTCGAACATCGCGCCGCCCCAGGCATTGATCGATACGATCTTCACGGCGTCATGATGACAGACGACCTCGGCCTGGAACAGTCCATTTCGATGCAGCGGTGACGATTCCCGAGGCGAGGGCACGAGACCTGGCAGAGGACTAGGGTTGGTCTACATGAGAGCGTTGTGCAGAGTCCCTACGGCCAGGTTGTGACGGCACAATCGCGTCTTCGCGAGGAACTGGCGTCGGCAATGGCCGGTGTGGGCGGCGGACTGTCGGCAGCTGATCGGCTGTGCGTGGCGTGCGTCGAGCTTCTCCCGGTCGACGGTGCGGCGATCTCGGTGATCCACGACGGTGTCAGCCGCGGGACCTTCGGCTCCAGTGGTGAGTTCAGTAGGCGACTAGACGAATTCCAGTTCACGTTCGGTGAAGGTCCGTGCTTGGACGCGGTGTCCACCGGCGCACCCGTGCTGGTGCCGGACCTGGCCGATCCCGCCGAGCGACGTTGGTCGGCATTCACTCCCGCCGTACTCGATGCCGGGGTGCACGCAATCTTTGCTCTGCCCACCGCAATTGCCGCAGTGCACATCGGGGTTCTCGATCTCTTCTGCACGGCACCGGGACCCCTGTCCGACACCGACTTGAGCGCGGGCATGTGGGCCGCCGAGCTCGCAGCACTACCCCTGCTGGATCTGATGAACTCGGATCTCGATTGGGAGGCGGCAGGCGACGGCGGCGACGGCTGGGACCAACTCGCTTCACTCGAACGCGTCGAGGTCTACCAGGCAACGGGGGTTCTGATGGGTCAGCTCGATCTCGACTCCGCCGAAGCCCTGGCCCGACTACGTGCGCACGCCTACGCGAGCGGGCAGACGGCCAGCGAAGTGGCCTGGGACATCATCGAGCATCGGCTCGTACTCGACTCCGACGACACACCCACCTCTGGGTCAGACGCGGGAAGTATCTGATGAGCACAGATCGCGAGCACGGCGTCACCGAAGCATTCGTGCGACTGGCGAACGGTCTGGTGGGTGACTTCGACGTGATCGAGCTGCTCAGTGGATTGACCACCGAGTGTGCCGAGCTACTCGACATCGCTTCGGCGGGGTTGCTGCTGGCGGACGAACGGGGAATCCTGCACGTGGTGGCAGCCTCCTCGGAAGCAACTCGACTGTTGGAAGTCTTTCAACTCCAACGTGAGCAAGGTCCGTGCCTGGACTGCTTTCGCACCGGACGGCCCGTCAGCATCGGCGACCTCGAGGAGCAACGGTCGACGTGGCCTCAATTCGTCGAGGTCGCCACCTCGGCAGGTTTCGCGTCGGTGCACGCAGTCCCCATGCGATTGCAGACGAACGTGCTGGGCACCCTCGGCTTGTTCGGATCACGTTCGGGCGCACTGGATGACGACGACCTCGAGCTCGCCCAGGCTCTGGCCCACGTAGCCAGCATCGCGCTCGTGCACGGGTCTGCGCCGCCGGACCCGGCCGCGATCGGTGCCCGCTTCTCGTCCACGCTGCGCAGTCGCGCCAGACTCGAGCAGGCGAAGGGCTTGCTCTCGCACGTGGGCGCACTGGACATGGATCAGGCGTTCGGCGTATTGCGGGGCTACGCCCGCGATCACGCCGTACCGCTGTCGCAGGTGACCGATGGCCTGGTGCAGCGAACATTGGATGCTCGGACGGTCTTGGCCGACGGCGCCGGAATCCGGAGCGACGAACCGGGGCGATAACGCATTGTGTGCGTTGTTTTTTCAGCTCCGGAGTCCCGCGTTCGCGCAGTGGAGTCGGTGCTGAGTTGACAAACCACCGGGCCTGTTATCAGATGTGAGGGCTGAGAACACAGCCGACCCGGGATCGATGATGTTGCCTGCTGGTCAATCATCGACAGAAGTCTTCTTCGCCCGGACACGACGTGACGCGGAGCATTTCCGCGCTCCACGACGCACCTCATGCCTCCGTTCGCCGACGCTCAACGGGCCTTCGACATTCTGTCGATGATTTCGCGGGACACGAACATTTCGGTCAGCACTCTCGCCGCTCGACTCACGCGTGGCGATCCACCGTCGACTCGAGGAGCCAGCCGATGCATCCTGATGCAACTGCGAATCACGCAACCGTGGAGTCGCGGGTTCGGCATCTACACGCTGCGCCCTGTATTCAGGCACCGGCTGCAGGCACGATACAGCCCAGTATCGAGGCGATTCTCGCCGATCCGCGTTCGGTGCGCCCGGTGTATCAACCGATCGTGGACCTGTCCGACGGTGATGTCGTCGGCTACGAGGCACTTGCTCGCTGGCCCCAGCATCCGACCGTGGACCCGGCCGAGGTGTTCGAGGCCGCGGCCGCCAAAGGCGTTGTGGTCGAATTCGACTGGGCATGCCGTTCCGCTGCACTCGACGGTGCACTCGACGCGAATCTGACCGACCGTCGAAGCCTGTTCCTCAATGTGGAACCCACCGCCGTGGGCATGATGCCCGACCGTAGGTACACCAGAATCCGCGATGCCATCGGGCGACTCGACATCGTGCTCGAGCTCACCGAACGGTCACTACTGGCCGACCCGGCGAGTGTGTTGCGTCTGGTCGACAGGGCACGACGCAACGGCTGTCGTATCGCGCTCGACGACATCGGCAGCCACCCCGATTCCCTGGCTCTGCTCGAATTCATCGCACCCGACATCATCAAGCTCGATCATGTTCTGGTACAGGATGATCCGACTCCGGAACTGGCCCGAATCACCGCGGCCGTGACAGCACATGCTGCGTCGACCGGAGCCGTGATCCTGGCCGAGGGAATCGAAACCGACGACAACCTCGAACGCGCCCGGGCCTACGGAGCCGTGCTGGGTCAGGGATGGATGTTCGGACACCCGGGACCGCTGCCCGCCGCGGGCACGAGGGACGCCGAACCCACAGCTCCGCGGCAGCTGCACAATCATTCGATTCCGCTGGTCACCGATCGAGTACCGGCGGTGCCGTCGGAATTGTTCGATGCCGCACTGCCCGCCATCGGACGAAAACCTCTGGTGGCGGCTTTGACTCGTCAGATCGAGCAGTATGCCGAGCAGACACACGAGTCGCTGATGATCCTGTCGACCTTCCAGAGTGCACATTTCTTCGATTCCACTGTTGCTCGGAGGTACGCCGATCTGGCAGCCGCCAACACGTTCGTCGCGGCCTTGGGCGTCGGAATGGCACCCGCACCCGCTCCCGGCGTGCACGGAACCGACCTGAATCCAGGGGAACCACTCACTCGCCAGTGGACGATCGTCGTTGTGGGCCAGCATTATTTCGCGGCGGTGATCGCACGAGACCTCGGCGACGGCGGGGCCGAGGACACGCGCCGATTCGAGTTTCTGCACACCCACGACAGACGGATCGTCGTCGCCGCGGCCCGCTCGCTGATGTGCCGTGTCATCCCCCCGCTCCCGTCACACGTCGCGTTGTGACGCCTGCGGTATGAACCCGCTGCAGGTACCTACCGGCCGGTGCGCCTGGACTGCGCGCGTCGCTGTGCGTCGTCGAAGATCGATTGCGCGACAGCGGTCAGTTTGACGCCGTCCCGCTGGCTCATGGTACGCAAGCGTGCGAACGCCTCGGTACTGGTGCACCCGCTGCGGCTGACGATGATCCCGATCGCGTGGTCGATCACCTTGCGATTGGTGAGCGCTGTTTCGAGCTGATGGGAGAGCAGCAGGGCGTTGGCCAGGGTTCTCGCGTTCTCCACCGATACCGCAGCAGGCACTGCGAACAACTCACCGAGACGCACCGCACGGTCGTCGAAGGCATTCTTGGCGTGGGCGTAGACGTTGATCGCTCCCAAGGTTGCGTTGCCGACCAGCAGCGGCAGGGACAGCGCGCTGTGCACTCCGAGCCGTCCGATCCGAGGACCGAAACGCGGCCAATGGGCGTCGCCGCCGAGCGAGCCCGACTGTACGGTGCGCGCCTCCGCGGCCGCCGTGATGCACGGGCCCTCGCCGAGCGTGTACTGAATCCTGTCGACTTCGACGACGAAGTCATCGGTGGCAACGATGGTGTCTCGCCGATCGCCGTGTTCGAGAGTCAAGCCGGCACCATCCGCACCAGGAATCGCCGCTACCGCGAATTCGGCAATGTGAGTGAGCATTTGAGGCAACGAGAGACTGTTCATGGCAAGTTGCGACAGCGCGGTCAGACTGTCTCGCAGATCGTCGAGTTGGTCGGCATCGGCAGCGGAAAGTCCGTCGTCGGCGGAGTCCTGGGCCATGGGGAACCTCGAATCGGTCTGATGTACGCCGCAATCGCATGAACGACTGACTCGAGTCTAGCGACCGATCGACGACAGCCGGTGAGACGGCCGATCGTTCGGATGTGGCCCTCCCGGTTGACAACATCGGCCGACGGGTGTCGACTGGTGATGCTGAGACCACCAGCCGATCCGGGATCGACGCTTTTGCCCTCCGCAGGGTCACGGTGTCGCAACAGCTTTCGTGGCCCGGCCATTGACATCGTTGCGAAGCTTCGCACACCACGCATTTCCTCGACGGCATCATCTGTATCGCCATCTGTATCGACGGTGCAGGCCATTCGCTGCTCGCAGGGGCAAGGCCAACCCATGAACGAGTTCCACGCCCACGAACTGATCGACTTCGCCGTTCGCTGGATCCCGTACGGAGGTGCAGGCGACGAAGAGATCTGGGTTGCTTTCGGCCTCAACGGCGCCGGCTACCGTCGACGACTGCACGCCGCACTCGAGTGCACTCCTCACACGATGCTCGACGAAGCGACTCGGGCGCACCTCCAACTCCACGTTCAGCTACGCAGCAGCGCGCCCCGCCCGCTCGTCGGACAGTAGAACGGGCCCAGGTGTGGGAACGTCCGGCACGGGTACCCGGCATACAGGGAAGCCGGTGAAAGAGACGCCAATTCCTTTCGCATTTCGCGCGAGTCGCTGACGACTGTGCGTAACCAACCGAAGGGGACATCGATGTCCAACAGAAATACCCTCATCCGTTCGCTGCACGACCTCGGCGCGGCAGCATGGTTCGGCGGCTCGCTCATGGGTGCAGTCGGCGTCAACGGGGCCTCCTCTGCAGTGAACGATCCGCGAGACCGGGCACGAGTTGCCGCCGCGGGCTGGGCGAAATGGGCTCCGGTCAATGCCGGAGCCATCGGCGCGCACCTCATCGGCGGCACGGGAATTCTGCTGGCCAATCGTGGTCGCGCTCGGCATCAGCAAGGCGTCACCGCCAACACCGCCATCAAGATCGCCGTCACAGGCGCTGCGCTGGCAGCAACTGCATACAGCGGCGTGCTCGGCGCGAAAACAACCGAGGCACAGGGTCATTCGATCGCCTCGGCAACCGAGCCGATGGCAGGAACACCACCGGAGGCCGCCGCAGCACAGAAGCAACTCCGGTACCTGCAGTGGGCTCTGCCGATCCTCACCGGGACCCTGGTGGTTCTGGGCGCACAGCAGGGCGAGCAGCAACGGCCGACCGAGATCCTCTCGGGCATCGCAGGCAAGCTGGCCGCACGCGCACAGAGCTGACCGAAGAGACTGCGCAGCAGCGCATTCGGCCCGAGTACCCCGCGGTTCGCATCATCGCGGGGTACGACGCGTATCAGCGGTCAGCGGGCCTGGCCATGAACGTGCGGAAGACCGAGTCGAAATGTTCCGGCTCGTCCAGATGCGGGAAGTGCCCGGCTCCTGGCACCACCTCGACGGCCGTTCCTTCGGGCATATGGTCGCGGACCGCATGTGCGTGCGCGAGAGGAATGATGGCGTCGCGTTCACCCCACACCAGCAGTGCACGCGCGTCGGTGAACGAGGCGAGAAGCCTTGTGGCATTGACGGTCTGCCCGCGATAGTCGATGACCGACCGTGCGGTGGACAGGAAGGCTCGGCGGCTCGCGGGGTCCGACATCGACGCGAAGTTTCGCCATGCTCGGCGTTCACCGGCCCCCAATCTGAACAGCCGCAACCGCGTCAGGACTCCCAGAACACCGCCCACGACAGCTCTGCTAGCGGTGGAAGCGGCGAAGGGAATCGCCATACCGCTGCCCGGCAACGACGCCGCCCGCAGAACGGGATTGACGTCCTGACCCAGCCCTCCGCTGGCGATCAAACAGATGCCGTCCACCATCTGAGGGAAGAGATACAACATCTGCATGGCCACCCCACCCCCGTACGAATGTCCGACGACGGTGACCGACTCGATGTCGAGAGCCGTCAGCAGATCGCGCACTGTGGCCGCATGTGCGCTCAGCGAGTAGTCACCCGGAAGCTTGTCGGACTCGCCATGCCCCGGCAGGTCGACGGCGATGACGCGGAACCCGTCCGACAGACCTGCGATCTGTGGATCCCAATCGTGGAGGCTTCCCATCAAACCGTGGATCAGCACCACCACCGACCCCTGGCCATGATCGACGTATCGAACTCGGTGGCTGGCGAGTTCTCGGATACGAGGTACTGCCTTGGTCTTCGACACGTCGTCGCCGATCACTGAGGCCTGCCCTTCACTGCTGTCGTCGAGAACGGGTCCGATGTGCTCGGGCGAGAGTATTTCTCGAGATCGCGAATCACGCTCGAAGAAGCGAGCGTGCGCGGGACCGGCCGTGTTTTTCGACCATCGCAGCAGTACCCGTAGCGCGCCGTTGCAAACGATGCTGTGATGCACCAGGCTGCCGGGGGGCCGCGCGGCCCGACTCACTCCAGGGTGTTCCCTCACCCGACGACGAACGACAGGAGACCGAGCAACCGTGAGTGTGCAGTGGGCCGTCTTCTTGTCGTTGGTGTTGGCCAGCTACATCTCGCCCGGGCCCGACACCGTGATGATCCTGCGTTCGAGCGTCGGTGGTCGGCTCGTTGCGATGGCAGCAGCTGCCGGCGCACTGTGCAGTTTGACCGTGCACATGCTCGTCAGTGCAGTAGGGCTGTCGGCATTGATCGTCGCGCTTCCGGGAAGCCTCACCGTTCTTGCAATTCTCGGTGCCGCGTATCTCGCCTACCTCGGCATTCGCGCGCTGACGGTCAGCGGCCGCACGAGGCGTCGAGTCGGAAGCCCGTTCACCGTCGGCACCGGGCCGGTATCCGGTAACGATGCCCGTCGACACGCCTTCCGAAGCACCTTCGTCACCAACCTGACGAACCCGAAAGTGATCCTGTTCTTCGTCGCCGTGTTGCCGCAGTTCGTCGACCGATCGTCCTCGTGGCCCGTTGCCGTGCAACTCGGAATTCTCGGTGCTGTCGACGTCCTCGTCGGAATCGTGTATCTGCCGATACTGGTCCTGTTCGGCGTCAGCGCATTTGGCAATCTCGGACCGCGGGGACTGGCCAACCTCGAACTCGGAGTGGGGCTTTTGCTGCTCGTCTTCGCCGGAGCACTCGTCGTCGACGTCGTTCTGGGTTGAGCCCGTCCGGCTGACTCATCGACCGGAATGTGAGAACCTGACGCGGTGGAACCCATGCGCCCGGTCGATTATGTGGAACGGAAACCCTCTCCGGCCGCTCGGCGTGAGCAGTGGTGGTGGCGAGCGTTTTCCGTATGCCTGTTGATCTGTCAGTTCGTCGCGCTTGTCGTGTACGACATCGGGTTCTGGTGGGTGATCCTGGCCAGTGTCGCCGCATGGGGGCTTTACACACTGTTCCGGGCTGTGTTCGTACGTGTCCGCTCTCAGGACTGACGCCTATCACTGCGGCGGACGGTGACCGCGGCAACCAGCGCGCCGGCGACGAAGACGAACGACGTCAGCATGATGTTCGGCCAGAGGCCGAAGCGGATGTCGAACGCGAACTGTTGTGGCACAGGGTTCTTCACGTTGTAGAGGTTGGACACCAGACTCGCTGCGACGGCCAACATTCCCACCCAGACCACTATGCGCGACCGCAGAGCAAGGCCCCAGATCAACACCGCCGCCGACATCGTCAACAGCGGAAGAAGTCCACGGATCGTCAGGTTGCCCACGAAGAACAGCAGTCCGCTGCGCATCAGCACGGCCGTGGAGCACCACGTCAGCGCCGCAGGAATGCGTCGATTTCCCGACACTCGGGGCCGCAACCCACGTTCACATAGACCTCGGCATACCCCCTGGGGTACTTGCATACCCCCCTGGGTATGTGTCACAGTAGAGAGAACAAGCGCCAGAGAGGACTGCCATGTGCTACCCGGTCGCATGCCCCACATGCGGTAAGACCACCTGGGGCGGCTGCGGTCGCCATATCGACAGCGCCATGGAGGATGTTCCGCAGCGGCAGCAGTGCACCTGCTCCACCGAGACACCCGATCCAGATACGCGCAGCGGCTTCGTCCGTTCCCTGTTTCGTCACTGACCACCCGAACCACACTTTGCTGGATACCGTGGGCCTCCTTGGCGTTGTTCGATACCCCCACCCGTATTAGGAGAATGAACCTTGACTGTGCCCGCTACCGCGGCGGCTACCGGCCGTCACGATCACCACAGGCCACCCGCACCTGGTGCACTCGGTCGCCTGGGAAGCATGATGGTCGCGCGCCACCGTTGGGTCTTCGGCATCTGGCTGATCACCCTCATCGCTTTGGGATCAGCTGCACCATCGGTGTTTTCGTCGCTGGCCGGTGCAGGGTGGCAAGCCAACGGATCCGAATCCGTCCAGGTTCGCGAACTCGCCCAGCAGCATTTCGGCGGTAACTCCTCTGCAGCAGTGCAGGTGGTGGTGCACTCGGACACCGCCTCGATCGACGACGCAGCGATGCAGCAGACACTCACCGACGTCGCGGCGGTGTTCGACGGCGACACCCGCTTCGGCGAGATCATCGCCCCCCAGCCGGGCATGACCATCAGCCCCGACGGTCGCACCGGCATCCTCATCGCCGGTGCCAATGCGAGCACCGACGACATGGTCAAGGCCGTCGACGAGGTCAAAGGTGAGCTGACCGCTCTCTCCGGCAACGGTATCGAGGTCTATCCCACCGGATCCTCCGCACTGTGGTCGGATTTCAACAAAGCCAACCACGACGCGATGATCCAGGCCGATTGTTCTCGTGGCCAGTGACATTGGCGATCATGGTGCTTGCGTTCGGATCGCTCGTCGCCGCGGGATTGCCGCTGCTGCTCACCGTCGCCGGACTCGTCGCATCCGCTGGTGGTCTCGTTCTGCTCAACGGTGTCACGCCGATCTCGGTGTGGGCCATGAACTTCGCGATGATGTTCGCCCTCGCCCTCGGCATCGACTACGCCCTGTTCATCGTCGCTCGATTCCGCGACGCACTGCGCAACGCCGATCCACGTGCCGCGGTAGCCGAAACAATGGACACCGCAGGCAAAGCCGTCGTGCTGTCCGGACTGACGGTCCTGGTAAGCCTCTCGGCCGTCCTGCTCGTCCCCGCACCAGCGGTCCGCACCATGGCCGTGGGCATCATGCTCGCTGTCACATTCGTGCTGATCGCCACCATGACCCTGCTCCCCGCCACGCTGGGTGCGCTCGGCTCCAAGGTCAACGCCGCATCCCTGCCCTACGCCAAACGCCAACAGCACCGCTCCCCGAAATTCGCGGCCTGGGGCGAACTGTTGCACAAGCATCCCTGGCCTTTCGCGCTGGTCTCGGTCGGCATCCTCATTGCCCTCGCTCTCCCGGTCCTCGGACTGAAAGTAGCGATGCCCTCGATCTCGGTCGTTCCCGAGGACGCACCCGTGCGCCAAGGCTACGAGCTCGTACAAGCCCAGTTCGGTGACGGCGCACCCGGCGCACTACAGATCGTCGTCCCATCCTCCGATGCCGACGCGACCGCCTCCGCCGCAAGCACCGTCGACGGGATCTCGATGGTCACTCCACCGCAACCTGCTGCAGACGGCTCGAACTACTCACTGCTGCAAGCACTTCCCACCGTGGATCCCTCGGACGAAAGAATGGAAACGGTTCTCGGTGACCTGCGCGCAGAACTTCCGGAATCTGCGCTTGTCGGCGGTGCACCAGCAGAGAATCTCGATCTTCAGCAAGCCCTGAACGACTACCTACCACTGGTGATCGGCATCATCCTGGCCCTCGGTTTCATCCTGCTGCTCGTTGCTCTGCAAGCACCCCTGATCGCAATCCTCGGCACCGCCGTCAGCCTGCTCTCGACCGCCGCGGCGTTCGGGGTCGCGAAGCTGATCTTCCAGGACGGGCACGGTGCATCCCTGCTCGGTTTCACCCCACAAGGCTTCCTCGACGGCTGGGGCCCGGTGTTCTTCTTCGCAATGATCTTCGCCATTGCCATGGATTACACCGTGTTCCTGCTCGCCACTGCGAAAGAACACTACGAGAAGACCGGGGACCCGAAGGCGGCACAGGTCGACGGGCTCGCCCACTCGGGCCGGGTCATCTTCGCCGCTGCCGCAGTGATGGTTGCCGTGTTCTTCACCTTCGCACTCTCCGATCCGCTCCCGCCGAAGGAGATGGGCATCATCCTCGGTGTCGCGGTACTGCTGGACGCCTTCTTGATCAGGCTGATCCTGCTGCCGGTCCTGCTGCGTTTGAGCGGACACGCGGCATGGTGGTCGCCGGCGTGGCTGCGCAAGGTGTTGCCCTCGATCAGCTTCTCGCACTGACCACACTCGCCACACCGAACGGAGAAACTACGATGGACCCGAACACCACAGGCTCGGCCGCGTTCGCGGGCTGGCCGATCGAACGAATCGTCCCCGCCCTCGCTGCCGGCGTCACCGGCACCGGCCTGATTCTCGGCGAACTCCACACACCGCAGTGGCGACTGCTGAGCGCGTTCGCTGCCGCGAACCTCGCCCTCTACGCAGCGGTCGGCTGGTGCCCGGCCAGTGCACTCCTCACCAAAGCGGGCGTGCCGAGTATTCGTCGGCCCCGAAACGGGTAGGTACACATCACCGCAGTTCGACCACCGAAAGGAACTTGCCTCATGAACATCGCACTCTCGACCACCCTGACCGACACCGACTTCGACACTGCAGTCGACGCCGTCAAAGCGGCCCTCTCGGATCAGGGATTCGGCGTTCTCACCGAAATCGACATGCAGGCAACATTGAAGGCCAAACTCGGCGAGGACATGGAGCAGTATCTGATCCTCGGTGCCTGCAATCCGTCCCTGGCACACCGCGCCGTCGGAGTCATGCGCCAGATCGGCTTGCTGTTGCCGTGCAATGTCGTCGTCCGCGCGGACACCACGACATCCGGGTCGATCATCGTCGAAGCCATGAACCCGGAGATCATGGTCCAAGCGACCGGAGAACCCGCCCTGTCCGATGTCGCGGCCGAGGCCACCACCAAACTCGAGGCCGCCATCGATGCACTCGACGGCAAGGGCACAGCACGCAGCTGATGACGCTGGCCCTGGCGATTGCACTGGGCGTCGTCGTCGGGATCCTGCTCCGCCTCCTCGAGGCGTCATGGCCGATTGCACAGCCCAGCTCGATGCCCCCGGGGGTAATCTTGAATCACTATCACCACTAGGCACCATCAGGAGACCGCAATGATCGGCGACGACGACAGCATCGCTTTGATACTCAACCGTCTGCGCCGCGCGCAGGGCCAACTCGACGGAGTGATCGGCATGATCGAAAGCGGACGCGACTGCAAGGACGTCGTCACTCAGCTCGCCGCCGTCTCCCGCGCCCTCGACAAGGCCGGCTTCAAGATCGTCGCCACCGGACTCCGTGAGTGCCTGACCGGCGACACCACCGACAACAAAGAAGCCCTGACCGAAGCGGAACTGGAAAAGCTCTTTCTCGCACTGGCCTGAACACTCTCGTCACGTCGGAAACGAGGCAGACCGACAACATCGTAGGAGCATCCCCATGAGCACGACCGATCCAGACATTGCCATCATCGAAACCTCGAGCCTCGGCGACCGCAGCTACCTGATCAGCCACGACGGCGTCGCAGTGGTGATCGATCCACAGCGAGACATCGATCGTGTCCTGACATTGGCCGCGGAGAAGAACACCGCGATCACCCACGTACTCGAGACTCACATCCACAACGACTACGTCACCGGCGGGCTCGAACTCGCGCGCGCTACTGGAGCCGAATATGTTGTGCCCGAGGGTGATCCGGTCGAGTTCGAGCGCCGAGCAGTCGGGGACGGCGATGTCGTCGACGCGGGATCGGCGAAGTTTCAGGTCATGCACACTCCCGGCCATACACATCATCACGTCAGCTACGTACTGCGCATCGAGGACGAGCCGATCGCGATCTTCACCGGCGGCTCGATGCTCTACGGGTCCACCGGCCGAACCGACCTGCTCGGCTCCGAACACACCGACGAGCTCACCCATGCTCAGTTCCATTCGGTTCGTCGTATCGCCGCCGAACTCCCCGCCGACGTCGAGGTCTATCCCACACACGGCTTCGGTAGTTTCTGCTCCGCGACACCCACCAGCGGCGACTCATCCACGATCGGCGAACAACAGCAGTCCAACCCCGCGCTGACGCAGGACGAACAAACCTACGTCGACGAGTTGATCGCGGGCCTGTCCGCCTATCCCGCGTATTACGCCCACATGGGCGTCATCAACACCGAAGGCCCGGCCCCGATCGACCTGTCCACGCCAGAGCCCGTCGACCCAGACGAACTACGCCGGCGCATCGACGCCGGGCAGTGGGTCGTCGACCTCCGTGCACGCACGGCTTTCGCCGCCGGACATCTCGATGGTTCCCTCGGTTTCGAGTTGTCCACCACGTTCGTCACCTACCTCGGATGGCTCTACCAGTGGGGTGCACCGCTGACACTGATCGGCGACACATCCGATCAAATCGACGATGCCACTAGAGAGTTGGCGCGCATCGGCATCGACAGTCCCGCCGGTTCCGCTGTCGGTGAGATTCACTCGCTCGTCGGTGACGGACAAGTGCGGTCCTACGAGGTATCGGACTTCGCCGGGCTCTCCGCAGCCATCGGCGAACGTCGCGTAGCGGTGCTGGACACGCGCCAAGAGTCCGAATACGCGGACGGGCATGTGCTCGGTGCGGTCAACATTCCCCTCCACGAATTGCCACACCGTCTTGCGGAGGTTCCCGCGGGCGAAGTGTGGGTGCACTGCGCCTCGGGCTATCGAGCCTCGATCGCGGCCTCACTGCTCGACCGAGAACATCGCACCGTGGTACTGGTCGACGACGACTACGACCGCGCCGTCGACATCGGGCTGGCGAGCTCGCAAACCTGATCGGGCTCCGGCGGTAGACGGACGAGGCGGTCTCGTTTCGCACCGATGTCCGGCCACTGTGTTGAGTAAGTGTTGAGCTGACCGCACATCACCTCGAAATCGAAAATGCCCCGAACCGCATCGCTGCAGTTCGGGGCTTTTTCTTCTGTGCGCCCGAAGGGATTCGAACCCCTAACCTCTTGATCCGTAGTCAAGTGCTCTATCCGTTGAGCTACGGGCGCATGTTCAGTTATCCAACTGGTCTAGCAGAACGGTAACGATCTACCGTTCGTGGCGGAGGCGAGAGGATTTGAACCTCCGGTCCCGGTGAAAGGACAAGTCATTAGCAGTGACTCCCATTCGGCCGCTCTGGCACGCCTCCTAGGCTGCCGGCCCTCTCGGACCGCCGAGGAAAGAGATTACACACGGCAAAGGCCAGAAGGCAAAACGGCTGGTCGACGCCTGTGGTTCGCGCGGCGTTTGCGTAAAAGATGCTTGTTGCTCTCAACGCATGAAGCTGTCGAACCAATCGAAGATTCGGGTCTGTGCGTCGACGAGCGCGGCCGCTGCGGGATCGCTGTGATCGGAGCTGCCGGGTTGTTCGCGGGGATGGTCGGCTCGATGCTTCAGTCCCGAATAGCTGACGACGTTCGTGGCCACTGAGGAGCGCGTGGCGGCGTCGCGAAGGGCTTCGATGTGATCGGGTGGGGTGTGGGGGTCGTCCTCGCCGTAGAGACCGAGCCAGGGGGCCTGCAGCTTGGGTGCGGCCTCGACCAACGCGACCGCGTCGGAGTTGAGCGGTTCTACGATTCCGGCTGCGGCGACACTGACCGCCGCACCGACCGGACGACTGGTGGCGACGATCAGCGCCGCCGTGCCTGCGTCGTCGAACCCGATCACCCCGACACAATCGGGATAGACACCGCGCTGGACGAGCCAGTCGGAGGTGGCGTCGAAGTCCGCGAAGAGGTCGTCGCCGAACACTTCCTTGTCGTCCCCGTGGCCTCGATGGAACAGGTTCGGCGCTACGGCCAGCCAACCTTCCAGAGCGAGTGCGCGCAGCAGGTCGAGCAGAGACTCGGGCACCTCACGCGCCTCGTGCAGCACGACGATTCCGCCGCGAGGTGGACCATCGGGTTCGGCGGCCGTCAACGGCACCTTCTCCTGCGGGGGTGATTCGTGCGCGGTCGTATCCACCACATCGTCCGCGCCGACCGTGGGCGCGGAGGCGGACCGAAGAACTGCGACGTCGCTCAATATTCCCGACATACTTATCGAAGATAGGACGATCGGTCCGGTCGTGCACAGGAATATCACGGACGCGCAGAAGTCAACCCCGAACCTGGGCGCATAATGGCAGCCGTGACCGCGCGCATCCGCCCCGACCTCGACACCATCCCCGCCTACGTTCCCGGCCGCACGTTTCCGGGTGCGATAAAACTGGCGAGCAACGAAACGACGCAGGGACCGCTGCCGAGCGTGCGCGACGCGATCGCGGAGGCCGCAGGCGGCGTCAATCGCTACCCCGACAATCGAGCGACCGCCCTCGTCGAGTCGCTGGCGAAGAAGCTCGGCGTTGCCACCGAGAACGTGGCCGTCGGAAGTGGTTCGGTCTCGCTGTGCCAGGAGGTCGTTCAGATCACCTGCGGCCCCGGCGACGAAGTGTTGTTCGCCTGGCGCTCGTTCGAGGCGTACCCCATCGTCACCAGCGTCGCCGGCGCGACACCGGTACTGGTTCCGTTGACCGCCGACCACGTACACGATCTCGACGCGATGCTCGCCGCGATCACCGACCGCACCCGGCTGATCTTCGTCTGCAACCCGAACAACCCGACCGGAACCGTCGTCCAGCGCGACAAGCTCGACGCCTTTCTCGACGCTGTGCCGTCGAACATTCTGGTGGTCCTCGACGAGGCCTACTTCGAGTACACCCGCCCCGCCGCAGGCAACCACACCGACGGAGTCGAGCTGGCACGCGGACGACGCAACGTGATCGTGCTGCGGACCTTCTCGAAGGCCTACGGACTCGCCGGCCTGCGGGTGGGCTATGCGGTCGCCGATCCCGAGGTGATCACGGCGCTGTCGAAGGTGCGGATCGCGTTCGCTGTCAGCACCGTTGCGCAGCAGGCGGCGGTGGCGTCGCTGGAGGCGTCGGCGGAGCTGCTGGCCCGCACCGATGCCCTCATCGAGGAACGCGATCGCGTGCGCGACGCTCTCGTTGCGGGCGGCTACGACGTCGGCGTATCGCAGTCCAACTTCGTCTGGCTGCCGCTGGCCGAACGCTCGGGTGAGTTCGCCGCTGCTGCGGCCGAACAGGGCGTACTGCTGCGCGCCTACGGAAACGACGGAGTGCGGGTCACCATCGGCGACCCGCACGAGAACGACGCATTTCTGAAGTTTGCTCTACAGGCCTAGCGCGCGCTCGAGCGTCGGCCAGGATTCGCGCAGGTCGTCCTGCCAGTACGGCCACTGATGGATGCCATAGGGGCGGTAGACGACTGTCGCGGGGATGTCCAGCGACCGGAGTCGGGTATCGAACACGGTTGTGCAGTACAGCGCGGCCGCCTCGAGCGGTCCGCCCATCAGTGCGCTCTCGACTCCGCTACCCCCGGGGCCGAGCTCGTACGGACCGGGTAGGCCCGTGCCAACGGACAGGTAGACGTCCTTGCCGCGGAGCGCTTCGGCATTACGTGACGGATCGTGCTCGACCCACTTGGGATCGGTGTTCTCGCCCCACATGTTGGTTGCATTGCCGCCGTTGGTTGCGACGGTGGCGCGCACAGCATCCTTGAAGTTGGCCTGCGAATTGTCGTAGCAACCGCTCAGACCCGCGACGCCGGTGTAGAGGCCGGGGTGACGTGTGATCAGGTCCATCGCGGCCTGGGCACCCATCGAGACACCCGAGATCGCGTTGGTGCCGTTACCGGAGAAGCGCGCATCGATCAGTGGCGGCAGCTCCGACGTCAGGAAGGTCTCCCACTTGTTGACGCCCAGCACCGGATCCGGCACGTTCCAGTCCGTGTAGTAGCTGCTCGATCCACCGACCGGGAGCACGACGTTTACCTGCTTGTCCGCGAAGAAATCGACGATGTCGGTCTTCTGCGTCCAGGTGCTTTCCTTGTAGTCCGATTCCTTGCCCGCGCTCACACCGTCGAGCATGTACAGCGTCGGACGAGACACCGCCTGCGCGGCCGGAAGAAGAACCTGGACCTGGATGGCGCGGCCCATGGCCGGCGACTCCACCCACACTGCTGCGCGGCGGTCGGTCAGCATGTCCACACGATCGATGCGCGCCGCCGCTGCGGGCAGAGACTGCACTGCGATGCCAGGAGCAACACCGCCACCATCGGAACTGCCGGTACCGGGAAGCGGCTGCGCCCCGGCGAGACCCGACCCCAGCAGCGACACTGCCAGAGCAGTTCCCGCTACTGCCAACACTCGACGGTGCATCTGATTGCTCATCCTCCCCCGGCGCACCCTTGCGGGGCGCAACACAAACAACATCCGTAACTCAACGTACCCACCGAAATGCGCGCACGCTAAAGCTGTGGGTTCGCTCACAATAGCCGCGAAGGTGCAGGTACAAAAGTCCGCGTGATCCTTTGTTACATGTACCGAAGAAATAACGGTCTACCTGGTCGGATGCATTCGTCGGCGCAGCTGCTGCGAGGGCACTCAATGTGACATTCGGTGGACTTTTCGGGGGTCAATGTCACATCGAGTGGACCTCTGGGCGTCGAATCAGCCGCGGCCGGTCTCGCCCTGCAACTTGTCGATCATCTCTGACGCCTGCGCCTTGTTGAGACCCTCGGGAACTTCCTCGCCCGCTTCCTGAGCAAGAGTGCTCAGGTAGCTCTTCTGTGGGCCGGTCATCGGCTCGTCGCCGGTGACCCAATCGTCGGGATCCTTCTCGGGGTTCTGGTTGACCTGCTCATTTTCGCTCATACGTTCGTAGATACGCCGAATCGGAAGGTTCCAAACACGTTCGGGTCTTGCTGGTCGCGACGTAGATCACCCGAATGACTTGATTGACAGTTCAATAAATGGTCGAGGATGCTCCAGATCACACCCCCTCGATTGGAGTTTCATGAAGACGAAGAACCTACTGGTCAAGATCGGTATCAGCGGCGCTATCGCTGCAGCCGCCCTGGTCACCGCCCCGGCCGTCGCCTCGGCCGATCCGATCACCGATTTCCTCTGCAGCAGTGGTTCGGCCCAGTTCTGCCCGGTGCTCCTTCCTCCACCTCCTGCCCCACTCGCGGCGCCCGCTCCTGCGCCGCAGCCTCAGGGCGCTCCTGCCCCCGCACCCCGTCAGGGCGGCGCATTCCAGTACAAGAACTGCGATGCTGCGCGTGACGCCGGTGCCGCTCCTGTCTATCGGGACGAGTACGGCTACGGGCCACATCTCGACCGCGACGACGACGGCATCGGCTGCGAGTAGCGAATTCGCACTTGTGCAGGCGGATACACCCGAACCGTCTGCACAAGGGCGATCTCGGCGGACGGATACGCTCACCCGGTGAGACGACGCCAGCAACCGCCCCTGGCGAAGCGGCACGGTCTCGATCCCGCTCGAATCCGGATGCCCGAGGACGGACCCTGGCCCACGGTCCGCGACTTTCTCACCGCCACCGAGTCACGGATTTCTCCACACCGGATCGACGCCATGTTCGCGGCCGGTGACATCGTCGACATGGCCGGCCCCATTGCACCGGACGCACCGTACGTTCCCGGTGAGGCAGTTTGGTTCCACCGCGATCTACCGTCGGAAACCGTTGTGCCATTCGATATCTCGATCGTGTACCGCGACGACGCATTGCTGGTGATCGACAAGCCACACTTTCTGCCGACCATCCCCCGCGGCGGTCATATTCTGCAGACCGCACTCGTGCGATTGCGTCTCGAACTCGACCTTCCACAGCTGGTGCCCGCGCACCGACTCGATCGCGTCACCGCGGGCCTGGTGCTGTTCGTCGTCGACCCGACACTGCGCGGCGCATATCAAACGCTCTTCCAAGATCGACAGGTCCGCAAGGAGTACGAGGCAATTGCGCGCTACGACCCGTCGCTGACGCTGCCGACCGTCGTTCGCAGTCGAATCGTCACGGAGAAGGGCAACTTCACTGCCCGCGAGGTAGCCGGAGAACCCAACGCGCACACCACCGTCGAACTCCTGGAGCATCGGGACGGACTCGGTCGCTATCGACTGACACCGTTGACCGGTCGCACCCATCAACTGCGATTGCACATGAACTCGTTGGGCGTTCCCATCCTCGGCGACGACCTATACCCGACGGCAACCGGCCGAGCCGTCGACGATTTCACCGACCCACTCCAATTGCTCGCCAGTGCAATCGAATTCACGGATCCAATCTCGAAATCGATGCGACGCTACGAGACGGGATTGAGCTTGCAGCGTTGGGTATCGGATGGCAGGGCTTAACCGCTCGACTACTCGGGATTGCGGTGACGTTCGGACTTTACAAGCTCCTTGGTGCGCACCAAGCGCAGCGCGGTGACCAACACGACGCCCCCGATGATGTTGAAAAGCACCGTGTAGCCGAACCATTCGATCCAGTCGCGGTAGCTCACATCCGCGCCCGCGTGGATGGCCCCGAAGATCAGCAAGGAATCGAGAACCGAGTGGAACAACTGCAATCCGGCCAGCAGGAACCCTGCCGCCATGGCGGCGATGATCCGCGCGACGTCGGAGGTTGTTCCCTGCTGCATGCGGGTCAGCAATGTCATCGTGCTGCCGCCGAGAACAGCCAGGCAGATCGACTGAAGATTCAGTGGTGCGTCGACGAAATGATGCGCCGATTCGGACAACACTTCGAGCCACTGCGGAAACGCCTGCGCGATCAACCACATCACGAACCAGCCGCCCAGCAAGTTCGCCAGTAGCGTCCCGACCCACAGTTTCGCCAGCTGCGCGGGCGTGCCGTCGCGGGCCACCACCGCTGCGATCGGCATCAGAAAGTCCTCGGTGAACAGCTCACCGTGTGCGAGATAGATGGCCACCAGGCCGATGCCGAACGCCAGGCCGGCCAGAAGATGACTGTCGGTCTCGTCCAGCACCGCGAGGTACGCCATGACACCCAGAGCGACTTCGAGCCCGCCGAAGAATCCGGTGATCAGAACGGTGCGGACTGTGCGGTGTAATCGCTCGGCACCTTCGGAGACGACAGCGTCGAAACTCTCCTCGAGTTCCTCTTCCAGCGGTCCGTCGTTGTCGCCGTCGTTGCGCCGCGCTTGTTCGCTCATTCGCAGGTAGTACCCACTGAGCCGGTTTCGATACCAACCAGGTCGCGACGGAGCTCAGCTTCGACCGGGACAAACGAAACCGGTCCACCCGTGCGGGTGGGCCGGAATCCGAAACGAACATGTGGCGGAAGCGGAGGGATTTGAACCCCCGGACGCTTTTACACGTCTCTCGCTTTCAAGAAGAGAGCGGGCACAAACACAAAATCCAGTCTGAATTTGTCCTGGTCAGCCAGTTTACCTTGGATCGGCCGAACCGCTCCTACTCACGACTCCCCCGCCGTGTGTCATCTGTGTGTCACATCGATGCTTCCTGATCCCAACTACGAAACTCGACTACAAGACACGTCCTTGGTTGAAACTGCTATCGCGACACGCGCCGAACAGGAACCTCAAGGGCAGCAACCCCCGGGCGCGGTACCCGCTCGATGTACCCCCATTGCGAGGCTTTGAGCGCATCTTTTACCGAAATCGCCCGGCGGTTCAACGAGTTCCTCCGCGCCCGCCGACACAATGACGACCCGCTCGTGCTGGTCGTCGCGAACCATCTGCGCAACCTTCCCATAAGCAATACAACGTGCTGATGTAACGTCTGCGATACATTCTTACGGTGACCGGGACCGATCGAGGGCAACGCATTGACTGAGGCAGCGAACAGCGGGACCACCGCACGCATCGTGTGGGACACGGCTGACAAGTACCTGCGGAACATCGTCGACGAGGAGGACTACGGCGACTACATCCTCCCGTTCACTGTGCTTCGTCGACTAGAATGCATGCTCGCCGACTCGAAGGAAGAGGTGACTGCGTTTGTCGCCTCGCTCTCAGGCATGCCGCCGCATCTGATTGACATCGCGGTGAAGGACAGGTTCCGGCTGAGCTTTTACAACGTCTCGCCGCTCGACCTCGTCACAATCGCGTCCGTTGACGACAACGTCGACAAGTCGCTGCAGAGCTACATCGACGGATTCTCGAACAACATCGCCGACATCTGGACTTCTTTCGACTTCAACCGTCGCGTAAGGGTGCTCGCTGACGCCAACCGCCTTCTGGCCGTAGTGAAGCACTTCTCGAAGCTCGACCTGACACCAGGCAAACTCGCCAATACGGCCATGGGCGATGTCTTCGAGGACGTTATGTACCGAGCCTTCAATAAGAAGGGGAAGGCCGCAGGTAACTTTTACACTCCGCGCGATGCGATCAAGCTCATGGTTGACATTCTGATCACGAACGATGACGACGGCCTTGCGGGTGAGAGCGCGCTGCGCTCCATATACGACCCGACCGCTGGCTCCGGCGGGATGCTGCTCGTCGCGCAGGACGCGCTCAAGCGGATGAACGAGAAGATCGACGTCACGTTGTATGGGCAGGAGCTAATGGCGTCTGCGTTCGCCCTCGGCAAGGCAGACCTGCTTATTCAGGGTGGCCGACCGGATGCGATCAAGCGGGGCGACACCCTTGTCGAGGACTTGTACGGGAATCAGACCTTCGACTACGTGCTCTCCAATCCTCCGTTCGGCATGGACTGGGAGGCAGTCGAGAAGGAGGTCAGGGAGCAGGCCAAAGTTGACGGATCGCGCTTCAGCCACGGTCTGCCTGGTGCCAGTGACGGTCAGATGTTGTTCCTCGCCCACTGCGCGTCGAAACTAAGTCCCGCGGCCAAGAACGGTCAGGGTGGCCGCGCCGCCGTTGTCTCGAACCAATCGCCGCTGTTCAACAGCGACAACGGGCCAAACTCAATTCGCCAGTGGCTTCTAGAGGAAGACCTGATCGATTCGATCATCGGGCTACCGTCGGGCATGTTTTACGGAACGGGAATCGCAACCTACGTCTGGATCCTCGACACGAACAAGGACCCTGACCGCGAGGGCAAGATCCAGCTCATCGACGGCTCAGACCAATGGGACCCCCTTCGAAAGCCCATGGGCGACAAGCGCCGCGAGGTGGGGAAGAACCGTCGGGCCACGCTACTTGAGGCATACAAAGCATTCGAGCGTGCTGACCCCGCAATCTCTCGCGTTATGACACCGCAAGACTTTATGTTTCGGGACGTGCCTGTCTACAAGCAGGCACGTCTCGGAACGTGCTTCAGTGACGAAGTCGTTGAATCGCTGCGGGGTCGTCGAGACTTTACCGAAAATCACGTCGCGGTCTTGCGCTCTCTCGACGGCACCCTATGGAACGAACTTCCGAGAACATTCCCAGACGCCGCGAAGGCTGCAGGGTTGAAAGCTTCAGCTGGCTTGATTGACGCGGTGGCTAAGGCAATGGCAGTTGAAGACGCGTCCGCACCGTTGGCTGTTGATCGAAAGGGCGAACCGGTGGTCTCCGCCGATTGGAAACTCACTGAGCGTGTGCCGCTCAGCGAGGATCTCGAACAGCACATGAAGCAAGAGGTGCTGCCGTATGCACCGGATGCACTGTGGGATGAGAACAAAGCAAAGCACGGCACGGACATTCCATTTACGCGGATCTTTTACGTACCGGAAGAAGCCCGCCCGCTTGGGGCAATCGATGCAGACGTGCAGAAGCTTATGAGTGAACTTGCCGAGATGTTCACGACAGTGAGTGAAGAATGAGTAAATCTATTGGTGGTTCTCCTCACTCGCCGGTATACGGACTTCCATCTCGTTGGCGGGTAGCGAAGTTTGGCTACCATTTCACAGAAAGTGCCGAGAGAAACGGCTCGAACCCTGTCGGGAAATTGCTTTCGATCTCCGAGTACCGAGGCGTTGAAATAAACACCAGGACGGACGGACAGAAAGCCTCGCTTGACGTTTCGAAGTACCGCGTGGTTCACCCCAGGCAGCTTGCCGCGAATATGATGTGGCTAAACCATGGAGGGCTCGGCGTTTCATCGCTGACAGGGTATATCAGCCCTGACTACAAAGTGTTCCAAATATCCGATAGTTTCGAACCGCGCTACGTACACCACCTCTTCCGCAGTTCCCGGTATGTAGGATATTTCGCGGCTATCGCCACCGGGGTGCGGCCAAACGCGCAGCGAGTTACGAAGACTGTACTGGATTCGACTCCTGTTCCGTTGCCGCCTCTCGACGAACAGGTGCGCATCGCGGACTACCTAGATCGAGAAACAGACGCAATTGACAAAATGGTCGAAAAGCTAAACGAGCTCGTGGATAAATTGCAAGCGCGTCGCGGAATCGCCATTTCGGATGAGATTGCACCGCATTACGAAGCAGGGTCCATTCCACTCGCGTTCGCATCGGATCCGACACAATTCTTTGACGGCGATTGGGTGGAGAGCAAGGATCAGGATCCCGGCGGGGAAATTAGGCTTCTTCAGCTCGCCGATATTGGGGTGGGAAGGTTTCTCGATAAGTCTGATCGCCACGTCAATCAGGAGGCATTCGACCGCCTCCAATGTAGAGAATTATCTGTCGGCGACGTCCTAATTGCACGAATGCCCGAACCAATCAGCAGGGCGTGCGTACTTCCAGAAGGTCTAGGACGATCGATCACAGTGGTCGATGTTGCAGTCCTTCGACCGGATGCGAGCAAGATACTCCCCGAGTATCTTGCCTATGTTCTCAACAGTCAACGCTTCCGTAGCCTGATCGAGAGTCTGCAAGGCGGCTCCACCCGGCAGCGAATCCCCCGTTCGCGGCTTGGGCAGCAACATGTTCCATTCGTGAGCCTCGAGAGGCAGAGGGGCTCCATCGTCAGACTCGACGCGATCACGGGAAAGATCGACGCAATGATCGCCAACGTCGCCGGCCTCAAGGCTCTGCTCCTGGAGCGCCGCGCGGCGCTGATCACCGATGTCGTCACTGGCCAAAAAGAGGTGGCGTGATGGGCGATGCGCAGCTGATGGAGTCAGAGTTCGAGCGCAACCTCTGTTCGGAGCTCTCGGAGCGCGGATGGCTGTACGAGAACGAGGGCAAGGCCACAAGTTGGGACATCGGCCTGGCAATGATCCCCGCAGACGTACTGCACTGGCTCGCTGCCCACTATCCCGACGAGCACGAGAAGGCCGTGCCCCTTGACCTTGTTGACGAACAGAAGTCCGCAGCCGAGCGGAAGTTGCTGCAGCACATAACTAAAGAGCTGGCTAAACAGACGAAAATGGACGCCACCACTGGTCACCCCGTGGGCGGCCTGCTCGGCGTACTGCGCAAGGGCTTCACATACGCCCAGGTCGGTCGCCCCGCAGCGAAATTCGGACCGATGATGGTGTTCCCACCTGCGAACCCCAACCTCACTGAGGTGGTGGAGGCTGCCGACTCGGTGCGGCTGCGTGTCTTACGGCAGGTGCGTTTCGACACTGCGTCCAACGAGACGATCGACGTGGTACTCACCGCCAACGGTCTGCCCGTCGTGACGATGGAGCTTAAGACCGACAACACGCAGACGGTCAACCATGCGATCCGCCAGTACAAAGAGGACCGCCGGCCTAAGAAGAGCCGGACACTACTCGCGCCTGGTCGCGTCTTAGTGCACTTCGCGGTATCCAACGACCTCGTCTACATGACCACGAAGCTGGAGGGCGAGGACACCGTGTTCTTGCCGTTCAATCAGGGCAACGAAGGCCACGAGGGCAACCCGCCGTCGGGTACTGGCTCGTCGACCAACTACCTATGGCGCGATATCCTCGCCCGCCCGACCTTCATGCGCGTCCTCAAAGACTTCGCGCTGTTTGAGCCGAGCAAATCCGGCAAGAAGGACGGGCGGCTGGTGTTCCCACGCTTCCACCAGCTCCGCGCGGTCGAGCGTGTCGTTGGTGACATCGCGGCGAACGGTACGGGCGGGCGCTACCTGATCTGGCACTCGGCTGGCTCCGGCAAGACGAAGACGATCGCGTGGCTTTGTCACCGGCTGATACGGCACATGACCGAGGACTCAAAGTCGACATTCGACTCGGTCATCGTAGTCACTGACCGCAACGTGCTCGATGAGAACATCCGCCACGACATGAACCTGGTTCAGTCCAGTAAGGGCTTGGTCGTTAGCGTCGGAGAGCAGTCTGGGGCGAAGTCGCCCCAACTCAAGCGGGCACTCGTTGAGGGCGACCACATCATCACCTGCACGTTGCAGACCTTCCCCGAAGTCATGAAACTGATCGAGGATACGAACGAGCTGCGCGGCCGACGCTGGGCAGTGGTCGCCGACGAGGCGCATTCCTCTCAGTCAGGTTCCGCAGCGAAGAAACTCAAGGAATTGCTGGTCGACGTCGAGCTCGACCCAGACCACGAAGACATCAGCGCTGATGACCTGCTGCTGGCCAAGGACTCGGCGATAGCCACATCCAGCAACATCACGTTCGTGGCTCTCACCGCCACCCCGAAGGCGAAGACATTGCGGCTATTCGGCACCGAACGTGACGGCCGCTGGGAGGCCTTCGACACATACACGATGGCGCAGGCGATCGAGGAGGGCTTCATCCTCGACGTGCTCACCAACTACTCGACTTATGACATGTTCCTGCGGGTGAAGAACACGCTGGAAGGGGAGAACGAGATTCGGGTCGTTACCGGGGAGGCAGTCACCAATATTGTCCGGTTCGCGCGGCTGCACCCGACGGCGATCGCGCAGAAGGTGCGTGTCGTAATCGAACACTTCCGCCGGAATGTAATGGACGTGCTCGGCGGTGAAGCAAGGGCAATGGTTGTAACCAGCTCGCGCATGGAGGCGCTCAGCTGGTCGAAAAAAATGAACTCTTACCTCGAAGAGCAGGGCTTTACCGACATGAAGACGTTGGTCGCCTTCTCCGGTTCGATCGCCGACGAAGATACCCGCGAGACCGTCACTGAGGTCTCGCTCAACAACCGCAGTGACGTCGCCCGTGCGTTCCGCGAGGAAGACAATAATCGGGTGCTCATTGTTGCTAACAAATTTCAGACGGGGTTCGACGAGCCGCGGCTCATGGCGATGTATGTCGACAAAAAGCTCACCGGTGTCGCCACTGTCCAGACGCTCTCACGACTCAACCGCACCTATCCGGGCAAGACCGCCCCGATGGTTGTTGACTTCCGGAACTCGCCAGCCAGCATCCAGAAAGACTTCAAGCTCTACTACTCCGATGCCTACGTCGAAGAAGATGTAGACCCCAACGCGCTGTACACGCTCGGTGAGCGCCTGGACACCGCCGACATGTACACCCATGACGAGATGGGTGCCGTTGCCGACGCCTTCCTCGCTGACTCGGGTGGAGAGAAGATCGCCAAGGTCCTCTCCCCAATCAAGAACCGCTGGAACGGTCAGATGCGGCAGGCCGTACTTAGCAGGGACAAGGCAAAGCGAGCGGAACTTGAGCAGTTCCGCGCTGATGTGGTCAGCTACCGCAACGCCTGGCAGTTCCTCAGCCAGATCGTCGACTACCAGGACTTGGACCTCGCGAGGCGAGCGATCCTCGCGACATTGCTCGCACGCAATCTTCACTCCGGCGGCGAGGACTACGACGACAGCTATTTGGAGGGCGTCCAGCTCTCGGGCGTGAAGCTCGTGCCCGCAGCTATTGGTGAGGACCACTCGCTGAGCGCGGGCAGCAGTGAAGGAATCAAGCTGCCCACCTTCGATGGAGAGCACAACGAAGGCGGGCCGACACCGCAGCGGGGACCGCTCCACGAGGCCATCGACAAAGTGAACGAAATGTTCCAGGCCAAAGGTGTCGATGTGAGCCCGGAAAGTGTGTCCGGGTTCATCACGACCTTCTGGGGGTTCCTCGACGCGAACGAAGAAGCCGTGGCGATGGCGAAGAACAACACGATCTCGCAGCTCAAAGCTTCCGAGGGATTCAGCGGTGCTGTCGGTCTGGCGGTGCTGAAGACGGTCAGCGAGGCGCAAGAAATCCAGTCGTACATGACTGATCCGGCGTTTCTCCAGGCAATCACTGACATCGCCGCAAACGCCATCCACACGCAATACCGCAGACCGTCAAGTGTTCCGAATGACCCTGACCAACCCGAGGATGCGCGAGCGGCCCATTTGGCACTTGGCGCGTTGGCCGCCCTTGACGAGGGCTGGGTCGACGGTGATGCCGGGGAGATTATTTCCAGAGATGTGATCAGTCGAGGTAGCCAAGTCATAGACGTGATGGCAGACCTCGGCAACGTCCCGGGATCGGTTTTCCCCACCGAGCAGGGCGGTGTGCGCTTCTACTGGCCGCACGCCGGGAATCAACTGACGATCGAGGTCGAGCCTCTGGGCGCGCTGTACATCCATACCGCCGACGTCGCGGCGGGAACATTCCAAGACGAGACGGTGCCTAAGGACGCGGACCTGAGAGAGCGACTGTCGACGTGGTTGGTCGAGAGCAACTATGAGTGACGACGCGGCAGCGCCGAAACGTGTGCGGATGGACGTCGGTGATATCGAACTCCTGCGGACCGTCAACAGCTCCTGGGTCAATGCCGCCGGTGTCGTCGACCCGGCGGCGTTCGACCTCAGCTCGGCCGACAGGGCGGACCTCAATCGTCTGTCCATCGCGCGCGGTGACGCAACAACCCCCGAGCAGGCCTACGCGGATCGAGCAGCCGCCATACAGGCTCGGTTCAAAACGAGGGGGAAGAGTCACAAGCCTCCGGCCGGTGTCTTGGCGGTGACCGTGGACGAGGTTGAGTCTGCTGAGGTCAAATCGTCTGATGGAAGCCGAACGCCGCTCACGGTGTGGGACGACTCGATGAACGGCAATCGCTCCGACTACCACGGGCACATTGACTTCAACGAGGTTCCAGCCGACGACAGAGGCCTCTGTCTGCTGGCCGCCAAGACTATGGCCGCGCAGGCACAAGCCAGAGGCTGGAAGTTCCGTCCCGTGGAGCCCACGGAACAGCGATGACCGAGCCCGTGAGCCTCGCGTCCGTAGGTGACGCCGTGCGGAACGCCCGACGCGAGCGAGGCTGGTCGCAGACCAAGCTAGGAGAGGAGGCTGGTGTATCTCGGCCGACAATTGCGCGCATCGAACGCGGCGATGACGCATCGGTCGGGACCCTCGCGAAGGTGACAGCAGCGATTGGGCTGACGATCAAGATCGAGGCGACGCAGTAGGGCCGTCATCCCGCTGCGCATCGGCATGCCCGCGTAACGCTCTCATGGTGCTGGTCGGTGCCGCGACAGGGGTGGGTCTGTGTCGGGACGAGCTCAATCGCGCCGCTGACGCCTTATGCGCTACTCGACCGTAATTATCCAGCTCGCGCCCGCATCTTTCTCTGGTAAGCGCGGTACTCATCTCGTAAGTTGTCAAAGCCCTGGTCAGTGATTGAGCAGAGATAGGAGACTGCCGTTCCAGACCAGACATGGGTGGTCGCGTTGCTGTGTTTCCATGCATACTTCTGGTTATCGCGCAGCGACTCTTTCCAGCAGATTGTCTGAAGATCGTAGCTATTCAACTCCCGGCCGGAACGTTTCTTGTTCACGCGCTCTAGTAGCTTCGTCGCGCTGTACGGGTGCGTCAGGTTTGGATCGGTCTTCTGGATGGCAATCTGCCCGTCTGCCGTTGACGAGACCGCGACTACGAGATCTGCGCTCGTCATCTTTTTTTGAGATTGCAGGTGAATGTCGTAGACGACCGCCAGCCGACCCATATCGGCCCCTTCGGCCTCGGCGTCGTCCATTAAGTTGCGCAGCTCGTTGATAAAGTCCTCGACCTCGGCGACCATTGTCGAACTTTTCTCGGCCCTCATGAACTGCACCGAGTCGGCGGGAGCGGTCGCGCCGAGCGGCAGCAGTTGCCAGGTCATAGAATCGGCGAGATCTTTCTTGAACTTGGCCAGCACGAAGTCGCGGTAGTTCAGCACGTTCTGCTGCAGGAACGGGTAAATCACCGCTCCGAGCCCTTGGGCGTTGTACAGGTGTATCGCACGATTTCGGTATTCCGTGAGGGCTTTGATGTTTACGGTCGTTCCAACACCGTCGACCTCGTCCGGCCAAAGGTTCCCCGCGTTCACACGCCCAAGCGCATCGTCGATCGACACCGATAGATACCGCTGGCCAGGCTTCTTCGGGTAAAAGATCGACTGCCTTTGCTGTCGCAGCACAGCTTTGAGGACGAGCTCCCATGCATTTACCACCAGCATGACAGTGACCTCGTCACGGTAGGTCATTTGCGGCTTGTTGTAGACCTCAACTGCCGCGAGCATTGCGGCAAGCGAGTTATCGACCAGGCGCTTGATCGACACATATGGCGCGCTCACGGTACCCTCCGCTCCATTCGCACCTCAGCCTATCGGTCCGGCTTGCCCTAACGACCTGAAAATAGCCGGACACCGCCTGGCCTAGGCTTCTCATCAATGAGACCCGGCAGAAAGATGCCCAGCCAACCCGCAACCTAGCGCGCAGCAGTGACACATCACCGGAAGCAACCAAGATGCCCGACATTAACCAGCACCGCTGCGACAACGCAGACAGAGATGCGAACATCATCCCACTGGATGAGGCCCCCCACTTCGTTTTGCCGATGATCTCCCGCTTCGCCGATGGTCTGTCCGAACCCATGGTGATCGAAAAGAACGGGCGGCCGGTGGCGGCACTGATTACGGTGGAGGATCTTCTTCGGCTGCGTGAATACGACCAACAAGCACTCGATTCGGAAGACTCTTTCTACCTCGAGCTCGACCAAAGGCTGCATTTTGCAGACACCGAGCATACGGTGACCGATCTTGACGCCCTCGCGAAGTCTTTCGGGCTGAGCGCCGATCGAAAGTCTCCATGACCGACAACCCCCTATCGGCTCAATCGTAGAAAGTTCTACCCTGCGTGGGCGTGTTAACCTGCTGGCGATCAGGCGCTATTGCATCGCGCCGATGGATTCGCTGGGGGGCGAGAAGTGGGCGAACTGCTGGCAGTCGATCTCGAACGGCTTCGAGTGCTCGGTAGAACACTCACCGATACGGCGAGCGCGATGAACGCAATCAGCGTCACGGCGACTGTCACGATGCCGGGCTCGCCGATCGTCCCGGCCTCGGAGCAGAGCACCAAGACCACGTCCGACGCCTACACACGCATTGCCGGCAACGTCAACGAGATGTCGGCAACGTGCGAGTGGAACGCAACGAGCTACGAGGACGTCGACCAGGCCTTCAGCACTCAGTTGACGCGATACAACGGCGGGGTCACGGGGTGACCACGATCTCCCACGTGCGGAGTTGCCAGCCGAGCTCGATGCTCGATTACGCCACGTCTCTGCTGGCGTCGAACAGTACGTTCACCGATCAGGTGCACCGGATGGATCGTGCGGTGGACGCGGCGATGGACAAGTGGCAGGGAGAGGCGGCCGCAGCGGCGTCGGCGCGCAGTCTGTCGGAAAGGCTCGCCGCCTCCCACATCGACACCGCCGTCATCGCCATCGCCGAAGCACATGCCTCCCACGGAGGAATACTCGACGGCATACGCACGTCGCTGTTGGCCATCGTCGACCTCGAGGTGCCCGGTGCCGGTATGACGGTTGCCGACGACGGCACGGTGTCGGCCCCGACTGTTCCACTCGGTAGCGACGTAGTTGTCTCGATGCTCCTGCAAAGCCAACTGGACGCGCAGGCCGACGGTATCGAGGTGCGCATCAAGGCACTTCTCGTTCAGTTCGGAGACGGCGAAATACAAGCGGCGCAGGCAATTCGGACGGCGCAGCAGCAGCTAGACGCTGCCGGATCGCCGGAGGCCGCATCGATCGGCTCGGTGGTATCGGACATCATCAGCGGCAAGACTTCGTTGCCGACGGACCCGGCGCAGTTGCACGAGTTGTGGTCGACGCTGTCCCCGGCCGACAAGGATGCACTGTTTGCCCACGACAACTACATCGGCAACCGCGACGGCCTACCCGTGGTCGATCGTGATCACTACAACCGAATCAAACTCGACGACGAGTTGTCCCGCGCCGAGGCCTGCGACCCGACCGTGTCGGATCGGCTCGTGGACCTACAGGCCGTCCGAGACACCATCGACAAAGACCCGAACCGAATGTTGATGCTCCTCGACACTCAGTCGGGTGCGCAGACCCACGCGGCGGTTGCCGTCGGCAACCCGGACACCGCGGATCACGTGTCCGTCACCACGCCGGGATTGAACACCACAGTCGGTGGCGCGATCGGGGCCATGACCGAGGAGGGCGAACAGATGAAGCTGGCCGCCGAACAGCAACTCGACAACACGACCGACCATGCAAGAGAGACGGTGTCGACGATCGCCTGGATCGGTTACGACGCACCGCAACTCGACAAAGAGGACTACTTCTCAGAGGAGAGCATTACAGGTGCTATCCAGGTTGCACAGCCGTGGAACGCGCAGGCCGCCGCGCCCAACTTGTCGCAGTTCTACGAGGGCATCGACGCGTCGAACCACGACGGCGACCCACATCTGACGGCGGTCGGACATTCTTACGGGTCGTTCACCACAGGGCTTGCGCTGCAACAGACTCCCGAGGGAATCGTCGACGACGTGATGGTCTACGGGTCACCCGGGCTGGGCACCGGCCACGACTTCGTCGACAGCAGTCTCGACAAGCTCAATATCGCACCCGGGCATGCGTACGAGATGACCGCGCACGACGACCCCGTCGCGCACATGAACCGCTTCGGCTGGAGTCCTGGTTACATGCCGGAATTCACCCACCTCGACACCGATGCCTCGACAACCGTCGACGGTGTGGCGCGCCAAGGTGCGACCGGGCACAGCGAGTACCCGAGGTCGGGCGACAACGGCGAATTGCGTACGTCGGGGTACAACACGGCCGTCGTCATCGCTGGCCTGGCAGATGTGCCCGGCCAGCTCGTCACCGGTGACTCGGCACTGAAAACCGGAGGTATCGACATTCTCGACGGCCTGGTGGAACTAACCCGATGATGCGCGAGAGCAAAACTCCCGGTACCCGATCACGACGGTGGATGACGGCACTGACCGTCGCCGCAGTCCTCACGTTGACAGGATGTGGATCAGACGTGCTCGATGATCCGTACGAAAAATCCAGCCCGGCCGTGGCAGCGGACTCAGCCGCGATCCTGGAGACGTTGCCGACGCTCGAGGACACCGAAGTGCAGGTCGAAAGCGCTGTCGAGCAACTCGGTGCCTTCGTAGACACCCTCGTACCCGGCATGGAGTGGACCTGGATACGCGAGCGAAGTGTCGGCGGCTGCAGCCGGCCGTACGATGGAACCGACGGTGACGACGTCAAACTGAAGAACTATGTGTCGGCGGGACCGATCCCGGATGCAGTGTGGCCGCAGGTGTTCGAGTTCGCCACACGTGTCGCCACAGCTGCAGGCGCGACCAAGGTTCAGACCTTCCACGACGACCCGGACAATCATGAGGTCCGTTTCTACAGCCCGGAAGGCACCGCCATTTTCATCGGCAGCCGAGGTGCCGTGATTTCGGCGAGCACGGGATGTCGTTTGCCCCAAGCGAAGATGTCGGGGGCACAGGCTCCGCAGCCTGCTGCCACGCCGAACCCATGATCGTCTGCGCGTCGAGGGAGTCCTAGTGACAGTGTCGAACAGTGAATTCGACGAGTTGGGCGCGAAAGTGCAACGCGCACAACTGGTCGTGCGCGAGATTCGTGGTATCGGCAGGGTCGGTGGTATCGCCGTCGAGATCGACGCCGAGAACCGACTCGTCGCACTACATCATCCGGATGCCGACATCATCGTGGCTGCCTATCAAGCAGCGCTACTCGACAAGCAGCCGCAAGTGGCCGAGGCGATGCGTAATGTTCTCAGCGACCCCGATGCCCAGGCAATAACCTCGTTCGTCGATACCTACGCCGCCCGCACACAGGCTGAACCGGCGCAGACTCCTGAGGAAGACGACATGTACTTCCAAAGTAACCGACAGGACCCGCTCGGTCGGAATCGTTGAACGACGACTCACTACAAGCAGTCAGCATTCGAACTCGTGACACACACCGTCCGATCACAAGGACCGTCGTATTAACGTAAGTACGACGGTAGGTGCGATTGCGCGGCCTGATAGCTCGATCGTCCAAGACGTCGATACTGGGCGTCAGGCGGGTAGCTGCGTCCGAGTCAGCCGGGCTGGACGCCGTGCGCAACCAGGATCGCGAGAAGGTTGTCGGAGAGCTTCGTGCTGACCAGCCCATAGAGAGTGGGGTCGTCGGATCCTCGAGTACGACGATGGCCATCTGTTTCACCCGGGTGCGGTGCTGAACGACGGCAAGGGATCGGTCGGCCTTCCCATCGCCGCAAGTTTTGCTGTCGCGGGCATCGATCTAATGACATTTCGACGAGAACTCTCGGCGGGCGTCGGTGTCAGTGGGACCGACCTGACTTCAACCCACGGACTTAGGTCGAGCACGCGAGGAAGCTCGGGATGGTCACTGCGGGAAAATTCCGCCGAACCGCTTCCTTGGAACCCGCCTGGTCGACAGGGCGATGCGCTAAACACACTGGTGGGGGAATCATTGGTCCGCCCGGCCCTGTCCGTACGGGCCGAGGCGCGCATCCCATGCCGCACGGGCATTGCAGGTCAGTAAGCTCCCTGCGAGTCCGGTTACATTCCGGCATGAACCTGGGAGCTTTGTGGATAAGACAGCGGACACCGAGATCACGTACGAAACCAAGACCGTCCGCGCGGTCCGCGGCATGGAGTCACGAACCATCAGGAAGTGGGAAGGCGAAGGCTGGGAGGTTGTCTCCCAAACACCCGGGAAAATCAAGACGGAGATATCGCTGCGACGCCCCGCGCCCAGGTCTCGCCGGCTGCTGTGGATCGTCGGTGGTGGCGTTGTGACTATTGCGCTCGCCACCATTGTCACCATCGGCGTAATCAACGAAAAGAACACAGTTCCAGCAGAAACTGCCAGTCCTGCGTCTGGTGAGGCAGCTGCACCGAGCGAGCAACCATCCCTCGAAGCGACAGACACCGCACCAACATCACCGCCGGAGCCTGACGACGTCGTCCTCACGCCCGAGAACAGTCCGGAGTTCGCGGCTCTTCTCGCATTGACAGACACGTGTTCATCGGACATCGCAGCGTTCGCTGCGGCTCACAGTGGCCAAACGATCTCGTTCCCGGGCAGCATCGTCGCGATGGGACCCCATGACGGCGCGAAAACGAGGTACGACATCCTCATCAACGCGGGCGACTTCGACGGAACATTTGCGGTGCCCGGGCCGGATTTCCAGTTTCGTGACGAGAACACCGTTTCCGATTTGCAGTTGGTCGGCTCAGTACCGGACACGATCGGCGTCGGGACGAACCTGAGTGTCACGGCGGAGGTCGACCGCTATATCGAGAAGCAGTGCCTATTCCTACTTGAGCCGGTTGCCACTGCAGTTCGCTAGGCTGACCGGTCCACGGAGTTGGACGTGAACCCGATAGCATTTCGCGGTGCCCATCCGTCAGCAGTGTCGCGCGTTGTATGCGATTGCGTTACTGGTGCCGCTTCAGCTTCTTAGCGCCGACATTGCCGACGCAGCGCCCGGCGAGCCAGTCCCAGGATCGCCGGCGAGTCCTTTGTATGTCCACGTGGAGGGTGGGGGATCTGGATCCCCAGTCTGGCTCACCGGCCTGATCGCCGGTCTGAGTGCACTTGGAGGCGCATATCTGAACCACTGGAGCGGGGAGCGCCGCTCTCGCAGCGAGCGTTCGGGAGACCGCACGCTTGAGCAGTTGGAAGCGCTCGTAAGTGCGGTGGAAGACCTCGACGCCGCGTACGTAGCGGTAGGAGATGCAGACGCACCCGCCCCTGGATCCGAGACCGCACTAGTTGTGGCCGAACGGAAGTTCCGTCGAAAGGTTGAACTGGTCGCCAAGTCCGACATTCGTGTGTTGGCAGGAGACTGGGCGCGAATGCAATCCAGGTACGCAGTGTCGGCCGGTGAGGACGCGGAAAGTGCAAACGCCCCCACTCGCCTACAGGTACAGACCGCGCAAACGAATCTGTTTAGGCGGGTCCGGGAAGAACGCGAAACTTGCCGTTAACCTACGAAGGTCGGCGGTCGATTTTGACGCGGTCTGAGACGTGGTGAAATCTTGCGCGCTCATCGGCCCAGTTCGCGAACTCCAGATCGCTCACGTTCACAAAGTGCATCTGCGCTGCGCGGCGGTCGACGAGCACCCGCGTGATCAGCTCATCGGCGAACGATTCAGTCGCTGCCATCAGATCTCGACAGTCAACGACCACGATTTTCGACTCCAGATCGGGCGGCAACGACTCAACCAGGGTTCGAGCCCTCTTGCGTGTCCCCACGAGCGGGGGGAGCGGCAACGTAGTCGTCATGTCAATTCACCTCCGAGTTGTAGTCAAGAGTAGCGTAAACGACGGTTCCGGGGAATGAACATCCGTGATCTTGTGGGTACAGCGAACCCGCAGGGACACCCGTGTGTGCTGAAGACCTGCCGCTCCAGATGCGGACGTGACCTTTGCGGACTCGTGCGCGGGTGACGATCGTGTCCAGCCCGAGTCCGCGGCCGCTATCATCGGTGGAGGTGATCCCCCGTTTTACCGCAAGCGCGATCGCCTCGCGGTCCGTGGAAACGAAGTGCTTGGGGGCCAAACTGCCCCGCAGGCCCACGCCGCTGTCAGCGACGGCGAAACTCACCTCTCGTCGTCCGTCCTGCCGGTCGTATTGCTGCAACGCAGCCCATCCCCCATCACGGCCGCTATGGTCACAAGCGTTCAACGCCGCCTCCGTGATGCCGTTGTAAAGGTCCTTAGCTTCTTGCGGGTTCTGTTCGTGAAATATGCGGTGGACTGCGCCGCCGAGTTCTTCGACGCCCTCGTCCTGTTTGAATCGCGTAAGTTCCAGCATGCGATCACCAACCGAGTGCTCGTTTACCTCCTCAAGCGCGCAATCGATCGACAGACTGTCCATTGCGTCTTTCAGATGTACGCGGGCCAGGTAGCTACGCACGCTCTTGTTGAGGGGAAGGCGTAGATCAACTTCTTTGCCTTCCCGGACCGCCGCCTCAGCGAGGCTAGCGATGACAACCAGGCCAAAGGGGTCGACAAAACCGGCTCCGGACAAATCCAGAACAGCGCAGTCAGGCGAACTCGGTGCCGAGTACCGCATCGCCGTTCCCTCGGAGAGCCCGCGTTCGACTGGTACAAGAAGATCCACGACACACAGACTGCCAAACCGAATGCGGACAGGCGCATGTGGAGTGCGCCGTGACGCAATCTCGGCTGACAGGCCCAACGCGATACCCCGCTGATCCGAGCAGAGAGGTACGTCGTTCGCATAGGACGCCCCGCAGCAACACGGAAACTCGATCGCCGAAACCACAGCGGCTGCCGTGTCGCGCTCGTCCCGGAGTACACGGCCGACACGCTTGGTCTAGCCGCGCTTGCCATGGGAAAAGCATGCTGAGGTGGCCTTATGGCGAAGACGCTGCGGGAAACAGAATTCTCCTGGGTGACCGCGTTCAAAACCGGAGTGACAACGACCTGCAGTTAGGAGACCGATTTCGGGGCCGATGCGGAGTCGTGATGCGCGACGACGATGCTCGGAGACGCACCATCTGCCGCAACCACTCGTCACCTGCAGGAACGCACACCGAAGATGCGTGCAGCAGCTATTTGTCGGGTCGGCCTTGCAGGAAGTGTTGCGAGTACCCTTGGTAGCTTCATCTGGTCGATCGCCGATCGACGTTGGGGCCCTGACCAGTATCGCGACGCGATTCGCCCCGTCGCGGTCCACGTCGATTGCGACCTCGAGAAAAGATGAGCGATCGGAGAGCGGCAGTGCCGGACGAAGTGATCAAACGATTGGATCCAACAAAAGACACACTGGCGATTGTGTACCTCTACTCAGGAAACCAATGCGCGTTTCCGGACTGCGGTACCGCAATGTTCCAGGATGGCAAGTACGTCGGGGAACTCTGCCATATAGAGGCGGCGTTAGAGAAAGGCGAACGCTTCAACTCGAACTCGACGAACGAAGAACGTCGCCACGAGTCGAATCTGATGCTGATGTGTGGACCCCACCATCGCATTACGGACGATGTCGAAGAGTATCCGGTCGAGCGGATGCGCCAGCTCAAAGCTGATCACGAGCGACCGTTTCGTAAGGGCTTCAACAACATGCTCCTGCAAGAGATCCGCGACCACTCCGCGGCCGATGTTCTCGTGCCGGCGAAGACTGCTGCCGCGCTGTGCGATTTTTACTCGTTGGGGCTGAGTCCCGAACAGACACAGGCCGACGTGGAGTACTGGCGCGAGTTCGGCGAGGTCCTAACTGGTGTGACCAGATATGCCCGGTTGCTGCTCGCTATCGCAATCAAGCACGCCCACCGGAATAGGGACTGGGGGTTGACCGTTCCGGAATTAAGTCGACGAACACAAGAGTCGGAAACGCGGATCGGTGAGTTGGCGCTGGAGCTGGAGCACAGTGGAATTGCTTACGTGAATTTCGATCCTGAGTGGTACGAACACACATTTCCTATGTTCGTCATCGGTGCAAAGTTCGACGATCAGCTGCGGACGTTGGAGGGCTATGCGACTGGTGTCGGTATCGATCTGACAGAGATTCTCGCCGCACTTCGGTTCGATCTGCTCGACGCCAAGGACGGCCACGTGTAGCCGCCAATATGAGCTGGGCGGCGTATGGGTGCGAAGCATGGAATAGCATCGCCCGTCGCAGACGAGCCCGCAGTGACCGTCAACGGAAGTTATCAGCGTCGAGGAACACAATCTGACGGCTTTCATCGTCGCCGCCCCCGTTGAGGCCGAGACCACCTGGCACGTTCTCGCCATCAGGAGCCGCGATGAAACCTTCCTTTGCGCTACTCCAAAATGTCAAGAGTGACTGCGGCAAGCCACCGTCGAACTCTGCCGCAGCGAGTTGCAGCAGTTCTAGCATTTCATCGTGGGTATAGGTCTGATCGTGCCCTACGATCAGCCTCGGGATTCGTACCAGTTGAGGCCAGTCCCACAGGCCACAACGGCCAAGGGTCTCCCAGAAGTCGGACCAACCAACGAGCGATGGAGTGGACCCGCCTGCGTTCGGCCACTCCACAATATTCAGCCCGGGTCTCGTTACTCGGACTCTGGCCAGGGCCTTCGTTTTGGGGTCGCCGGGCCGAGGATTCACTGCCACATGGACCTGTTCCGTAGTCAGAACGACCATCCAATGACCGAACCACTGCGGCGACCCGCTGCGTTTGAACGCTCCCTCGGTCACCTGGTAACCCACACGTTGGGCATCCTCCTGGAGAGTCTCGCGCCAATAGGGCAGCGGGAACACGTAGAAGGGCTGCAGAGCGAGCGGCCGACTTCGGTATCTCCGAAGCTGCTCGAGGTTGATCAATACGTCGTGCTGACCGGCGGCAATGACGGTGGACGTCTTGACCTCGAGCTGGATTGCTTTGCCCGGCCGAGTCGGAAGTGAGCGGACATCGATGTCCTCACCGCGTGTCGGCCACCAGAGCGCCGCGCTTCCCGCATAACGGTTGGCGATGTACTGGCTGATCCAGTGTTCGAGCGTCTTCTCCGGAATTGTGACGACCATGCCGCGACGCTAACAGCAGACAAGGGGGAAAAATTTAACGTGGGCAAATATCGCTTGGGGCATCCCCCATCGATACTGAACCCGGTCCCATTTTCGTCGGACGAACGGGCAATACTTCGGTGATGGCGACCAACACCTGGATCGGGTCGATGTGCCGGCGGATTACCCAGATGCCGTCCGCCGTCATCAGACGCCGGATGGCTCCTCTGGCAATTGCCGTAGGTGTATCCGGTGTCGTGCTGTCGATCATGGCTGTGCTCTGGGGCTCGTCGGTCGGCGCGGTCGGATCAGCCGCGGCGTGGGTGGGTGCCATCCTCACCGCAGCGGCAGTGTCGGTGGCACTGTTCACGAACAGGACCGACCGAATATTCACGGTGAATCGGCAAGCGGCCCGCGCTGTAGCCGATCTCTGGGCGGCAGTCGTTGCTGTCCGCAGACCGCTGTCGGCATTCGACTCCGTTGCCCGCCATCAAGGAGGACTCGACAAGGGAGTCCCGTCTGCCGAGCTCGACCTGTTGTCCAAAGACCTGGAGCAGTCCCTGATCGCCGTCGAAGCGGCAGCGTTCTACGCACGGCTTGTTCTCGACGAAGGACCCGTGCTCACCGATGTCGAGGCTGTTGCAGATTTGTTGAAGGAACTGCGTGCCTACTTCGAGGAAGGAGGTGACGAACACACCCGCGCTGACACCTCGCGGCCACCGGGCCCTTCCGACATCGAATTCGGCGTCGATGACTGGCTGGACAACCTCGACGATCTGCTACGCCTGGTGATGGTTGCCGAAGAAACCTTCGTCGAAGGTATCCGGCATTACTTCCCGGTGAGCCCCGGCCAAGTGGCGGCGACGAGGAATGGTGACCCCGGAGAACTCGGGAAGAGCGCCTATTTAAGGAGCAAAGCCGAGGGCCATTCACGTACGTACCGACGGTTCGCACCACCGCAGTCATGGCGAACAAGATGGAGATAGGCCGAACACGCCGCCGACCCCGTACATTGCCCTCGACAGGTGCGGGTTCTCCGTAGTCGCGGTCATGGCAACGAAACACCCACCACCGCAAACCCTTTGCGCTGTCTTAGACGCTGGCCAGCGGTCCCACTACGATGTCGACCGACTCGTTTGTCAACGATCTTGGAGAACCACCGTGTCTTATTCCGGCTACCCGCCGCCTGCATCACCTACCTCGACCAGCCGGCGGAAATGGCCGTGGGCGGCCGGAGCCGCCCTGACCGGCCTGCTGCTCATCGGACTGGCCAGTCAGGCGGAGTCCACGGACCCCGCAGCGCAGGAGGCGGCTGTGTCGGCAGCATCCGCCACGACACTGAGCACCCCACCCGCTGCCAATGCAGCGCCCGCACTTCCGATCGCCCCGGCGGCGACACCCGAAACGATGGCTCCTCCCGCACCGGTCGAACCTGTCATTTCAGATGCAGATAGCGCACAGGCAGCCCTGTCCGCGCTGGCCACCCTGCCGATCAAGGGCCGAGCCCCAAAAACCGGGTACGACCGAGACTTGTTCGGCCAATCCTGGACCGACGATGTCGACGTCGAATTCGGTCACAACGGCTGCGACACAAGGAACGACATACTGCGGCGAGACCTCACCGCCATCACCCTCAAACCGGGTTCCAACGGGTGCGCCGTGCAGACCGGCACCCTGGCAGACGCGTACACCGCCACAACCATCGACTTCGTTCGCGGTGCCGATACTTCGATGGACGTGCAGATTGATCATGTTGTCGCGCTTAGCAATTCGTGGCAAACGGGTGCGCAGCAACTCGACTCTGCCACACGACAGAACTTCGCGAACGATCCTCGTAATCTGCAGGCCGTCGACGGCCCTGTCAACCAGCAGAAGGGTGACGGCGACGCCGCGACCTGGCTTCCAAGCAACAAGTCGTACCGGTGCACCTACGTCTCTCGGCAGGTCGAAGTCAAGGCCGCGTACGGGCTGTGGGTCACCCCGCCGGAGCACGACGCCATCGTCCGGGTTCTCGAGGACTGCGGCGGCGGTGCAGCAATGACCGGCGCGGAACCCGCCCCAGCCACTGCGCCGCCGGCTCCCGCGCCGGCTCCGGTGGAAGCAGCACCGGATCCGTCACCGTCGAGCGTGATTTACCAGAACTGCGCTGCCGTTCGTGCTGCCGGGGCCGCCCCCATCCGGGTCGGAGAACCCGGCTTCAGCTCTAAGTTCGACGGTGACAGCGACGGTGTCGGCTGCGAGTAGTCCCGACGATGTGCATGTGGTCATAGTTGGCGATAGCGCTTGCGATTGCCATGTCAAGGTCCCGCCGGAACTCTCGCGGGCCAAAGTCAGAGGCCTTACGATGACGTCATGATCGCGTTGTGGCGTACCTGTCAGCACTACTGTGAACGCGATTCGGTTCCAGATATTGCGGCGGATGATGTCCAGGAGCTCGCTGCTGCTCGGCACACAGTGCCCAGGGTCGGGCGATTCCCATACCTAGTGGCGGAGACTCGCGGGGGTGCATGGGAGACCGTGGGGTTGATGGCTCCGTCGAGCGGCGAGTTGACGAAACAGCGCAACGACCCCGGCAGGTATGACAGGGGCCGCGTCAACGGCGTTCCCGAGGGGTCGTGGCCGGGCAGGGTATTGGTCGACAAAGAGCATCCAAATGCAACGCGGTGGGTGGGGAAGCAGTCTCCCTAAACCCGTTGCTAGCCAATGCAGTCCAGGCGATCACGGCTGGACTTGACCGCCACGTTGGGTCGGCTCACGGGTCCACCGAATGACCAATTCCTCCCTCGGATGTCATCGCCGAAGAATGCGCTGAGGTTGTAGCGCGCCGACGCCGCCACATCCGGACCGAACCACCGGAATTCAGCACCAGATTCGACGGCGTTGGCTGCTAGTAGCGCTCAGGTCGAATAGATTCGTTCGGTGTGGTTGCACCTGGGACACCTCACCGGTGACGACACCGAACCCGCTGCTTCTAAACGCGTCCGGCAAGCGGTGTTGACTCAAACACACGCGGGCGGAGAGACTTCTGTCCCTAGAATTGTGATGGCGACCCGGCGAGACAATCCGTTTTGCGGTCGGTGGTCGAAGATTGGGTCGAGATGTTCAGGAAGAAATCCAAATGACCTTCTGGTGGGCCAGTCAGGGTAAAAACCACCCGATCGCGATCCAACAGGGCTCGTTGTGGACCTGTACGTGGGCAGACGGGTCGCTACCTACGGACCGTGCGTTGATCAAACAGATTCAAGCAGGTGATGTCGTATTCCACTACCAAGGTCCGTTTCTACGCGCGGTCAGCGTGGCCGTGCACTCGTCCGTGCCTCACCCTCGTCCGGACGGTTACCCCAAACGCACCGAAGCAGACCCCGACGACGGCTGGCACGTGACCGTGAACCCCGTCATCGAAGGTTTGGAGATCCACAGAAAACGCCTCGCGGAGCTTTTACCTCATGGCTCGCCTGGGCCCCTCGACAAAAACGGCAGTCCGCAGCAAAAGTACCTCTCCAGGCTCACCTCGCTTGATGGCGATCAGCTGCTGGCAGAGGTCGACCTGGCAGATCCGTCCGTCACCGCAGACATGCCTACCAGCCCGGCCCATGTACAAGAGCAGGATCGCGACACCGACGCTGCCGCTCGCGTGTGGTCACGAATCGAACAACGGGGGCTGCGCAGTTACCTACTCGTGGGCCGGACCGAAGCGCAATGCGGCTTGTGCGGCCGGATGCTGCCCGCAGAGCTGCTCGTAGCCGGACACATCAAACCCAGAGCGCACTGCACCAACCAGGAACGATGGAACTACGGTGCGATTGCCATGCTGACCTGCCTGTTCGGGTGTGACGCATTGTTCGAGCACGGATACATCGCCGTCGACGACAACGGAACTATCGTCGAGGCACGGCCGACCAGCAGCGCAGACCTCATCGCGGCATCGGCTCAGCTCATCGGATCAACCTGCCCCGCGTTCGACGCGGCGCGAGCGGATGCATTTCGAGCACACCGAGAATTGCGCCGAGTCTGAGTCCTGTCGAATACGGTTGCTCTCCGATACCTCGAATGAGCTCCCCGACACTTGACGGCAAGGTATTTCGTTTCGTTTCGTTTCGTTTCGTTTCGTTACATGTAACGAAACGAAATGCTGGTGGTCGCTCATGACCTCAGGCGAGCCGTCCCCCAGGTCAGGTCGAATCAAGATCCACTCGTCCATGGCCGACCGGGGTCGAGGCGCACCGCGCGCCTAGGCGTCGGAGAAGGCTAGCGTCGCTGCTCAGCACGCGAGCAGCGACACGGGCGGGCACTGGGACAACCACTGACAACCGAGGACACTGGCAGTGAGAACGACCATCCGGAGGACCTGCGATGACCACGACCGAAAACCGTAAGAGCACTGCCGGACGACCCCAAGTGGCCGCTGCGGCTGCTCGTGCGTCCATCGCCATCCGCGAACGCAGCGGCCGTGAGGTGCCTCAGTGGATCCGCGACGCGGCAGCTGGACGGCCCACCACCCCGCCAGCCGAACAGCCCTGAGAAGGCCCCGGCACACACCCGGGGGGCCGGCCCGGCTTCGAACCCGACGCTGCATCACAAACCACAGAACCCGCACGCTGCCTTCCCGGCAGGCGCGGGTTCTTCTGTTCTGCAATTTCCTCGGTGCGGCCGCACCCGATCGACAAACGTCGGCGGAGCCGACCTCGGAGCGACATCGACGCGATCAGGCACCCTGCCGTCGTCACAGAACCGTCCGCTCGAAAAGTCCATATTGGACGTTAAGGCGAAAAGAACTACACACGCAAAAATCGAAGCGAACCGAAAGCGTCGGACAAAATTCGATCTCGCGGAGGCATTGGAAATGGCACTATGAAATACGCACAAGCAAAGAAGCGGCGCTCGATCACCGCCCGAGAGCTCGCGGCTCGGTTGGGATCGTCGGAACGCACAGCGAGACAACTGGTGGCTGAGGCGTGAGAGGAGTTCTTTGCTCGATCGAAAGCCCGGCGTGATCGCGCCGTCGAGCTTCGTCAGCAAGGACTCAAGTAACGCGAACTTTCCGAAAAGATGGGAAGCACGATGGGTGCGGTCAGCGGGTTGCTGCGCGAAGAGAAGAAGAACGTTGAGCTGGACGGCGACGAGCCGCACCCCGACGAACCGACCGAACCCGGCGCACTGTCCGAGCAGGACTGAACCGATGACCCCCGCGCTCCCGGACGACCACCCGTACGACCGGCTCGTCGGCCCGTTCCACGACACCGACGGCCTCGCCCAGTGGCAAAGCGTGGCCCCGGAGACGATCACCACGGCCGCGCTCGGTGACCGTCTCGTCGCCTGCCAGCTCGACGGCGGCGGGTGGGTCTTCCCCGTCTGGCAGTTCACCGACGCCGGTGAGGCCCGCCCTGAAGTGCTCGCCCTTTGGGCCGTTCTGCGCGCGGGCGGCGACCGCTGGATGTGTGCCCTCTGGCTGCGGAGCCCCCAGCCCGAACTGGGCGACCGGACCGCGCTCGACTGGCTCGATGACGGTCGACCCGTCGATGCGGCTCTGGACCTCGCCCGCGCTGCCGTTCTCGTATGGGCGAGCTAGTGGCAGGTGTCCGGGCCTTTGTACGGACATAGAGCGGATACAGCGCGGCCTTCTGCTCCGAGTGGCAGCGGCAGGGCCTCACAGGGTCCGCTATAAGGCCTTTGTACGGAAATAGTGCGGATACAACGCGGACACACGCACCCGAGTGACAGCTATAGGGCCTCACAGGGTCCGTTATATGGCCCTTGTACGGAAATAGTGCGGATACAACGCGGACACACGCACCCGAGTGGGAGCTATAGGGGCTCGTCGGGGCGCACTTGCAGGGCCTTTCTCGGGCCCGACGCGGGCTCACCCGAGCCTGCGGTTCAGCTCCGCTGACACCTCGGCCACCCGAGAAGATTCCGCCGCCACTTGCTCTTTCCGCAATGACATCGACTCGATCCCCGGGTTGCCGGGCCGTCCCACAGCGCCCGCGCCGTCGTCCCGGCCCTCCGCGTGATCGTCGTTCGTCATGGCTTCAGTCAACCCCCTGGCAACCTTTCGCGGCACCGGTGATTCCGAAATTACTGGGGTAAGACACACCGAGCCGTACAGAGAAAATCCCCACCCCCGACCGGACCACAACCAGCCGGCCAAAGCGCAAACCGCACCCCGGGACCTGGCCCGGAGATAGGTCGGGAACGGCGCACGCGCCACGGCAGAACCGCCCTTACCGTCCTCCGGGCGGCACCCTCCCGCCGGCCTCACCGACCCCCGCCGGCACGCCGGTGCCCGTGCGGCCGGCCGGAGTAGCTGGCAGGCCACACAGCCCGAGCGCACCGGCCACAGGCCGGGGCCGCGACCGCCGCCAGGCGGTGCCATTGGGGTGTGGGGGAACCCCACCAAGCCATATTGAGAACAGGGGCGCGAAGCGTTTCTGTTATCAATATGGAGGCTTGCCTCTGTAGTCCTGACCACGTACCGTCGTGCCATGAGCTGCGAGGACGGCGGCGACCGCCTACGCCGGATCGGGGCCGCAGGCCCTCGATTCCGGCGGAGCGGGCGACGCTCGTCGGGGCAGGGGACTCGGTGACGGGGGCGGGCAGCAACGCCGGATCGGGGCCGCAGGCCCTCGATTCCGGCGGAGCTGACAACCCCGGCAGCGAGTCCCCACCACCGCCTGACCCAGCGGGGCGACAGCCCCGTGCAGTGAAGTCCTCGACGAAGGAACCCACCATCGGGTTCCGGCCTCGACCGGGCACCCGCGCACGACTGGAGAAGCGCGCCGGGGGCCGGGCTCTCTCGCACGTCCTCGAAGCCGCGGTAGACGCCTATCTCGGTCGCAAGGTCACCGAGGTCGACCCCGAGCTACGCGCCGCCCTCGCGGCCGAGCTGGCCCCGATCGGTCGCCACCTCTCCGGGATCAGGGCACAGGCGACCGGCGTCGGCCGCAACCTCAACCAGATCGCCCGGTTCGTCAACGGGTACAAGCGGCTGCCGCTCGCCTACCGCGAAGACCTCGACACAATCCGCACCGGACTCGACGCCGTCCTGGCCGAGCTGACCGCAATCCGCGAAGCCCTCGACGCCCTAGACGGGAAGCCCCGCCCGTGACCGTCGTGATGATCACGCGCGCCGGGAGCGCCGTCGCCCTCAACGACTACCTCAGCACCGCGCCCGCCCACGACCTCGACGCCCCAGAGGGCTTCCACGAACGGGTCTCCGTCGAGTCGACTGTGGGCGACTGCACAACAGAGACGTTCATCGAGGACATGCGCCGCACCCGCGCCGCCCACGGGAAGCAGTCGCTCAAAATCGAGACCTACCACGTGATCGTCAGCCAGACCCACGAGGAAGCCGACCCCTACGACTACGCGGCGGGCCTCCGACTGCACGAGATGACCGAGAAGCTGATCGCCGAAGCGTTCCCCGGCCACCAAGCCAAACTCACCACCCAGCGCGACAACGGGCACTACGAAGGAACCGGAGCCGTCGCTGTGTGGGTGCCCGGGAAGTGGCACACCCACGTGCAGGTGGCATCCGTCTCCGAGCTGGACGCCACCCTCGTACGGATCTCCGCTGCCGGGGTCGAGACCCACCACGACTACGCCGCGGGTAGAGCGATCGACAGCGACATGAAGGACCAGAACCACCTACGCCGCACCGCCGACCGCGTGGTCCGGCGCGAGCTGCACTACAACAACGCTGCCTACGTCGAAGCCTGCGCACGCCACCAGGCCGGCCGATCCGGGGACAAGATCACCCGCCGCGACTACGCGATGCGCGCCGACCCGGACGGCCCCGGCTACTCCAGCCACGACGCCGTGCGCGTCCAGCTCCGCGAGGCCCGCGCCCTCGCGACCGACTGGGACGACTACACCGGCCGACTACGCGCCCAAGGCGTGAACACGCGAGTCACCGGAACATCCGGCGTCTCGTATTCCTGGACCGGAATAGACGGCATAAAAATAAAAGCACGCGCACGCGGGAAAAATGGACTCGGCAACAGCGCGACAAAAGCAGAAGTCGAGAAACAATGCGCGAGAAACAAAGCAGAAAAAGAAAAGGGAATCGAGCTTAAAGCCCCGACTCCGACCTTCGCGCCGCCGACCATGACCACCGACCGGCCGGTGCCGATCTACCTGACCCCGGACGGCCGACCCCCATGGGACGCCCAGTTCGACGACTACGTCGAGCACGTACGACAGACAGGAGGAACCTACGAAGGGCAGGCACTCAACGGCCTCCGCGCGACCATCGCGGACCCCTGGGTCACCGACCGCGACCGCCTGATCGCCGCAGCACCGGACCACGGCATCACCGTCGAAGGACGCGTCGGTGCCCCGGCAGTGACAGTCTCCATCCCGGCGACAAATGCACCGGGCGACGTGACCTTCGATACCGAGCGACTCGGAACGGCCTGGACCGGACGCGGCTTGGACGAACAGATCAACATCACCAGGACGAGGGAGAGCAATGACCACGACGCAGGACAGGGACGCGAGACTGGCGGCGCTCCAGAACAGCGAACCACCGAACACACAGGACGAATCAGCGAAGCTACTCTCGCAGCTCGCCGAGCTGAGAATCTCCGTCGAAGTGATCAACAGCGGGCAGAAGAGCATCGCCGCCGCCGTGAACCTGCTGCTCGAGACACCCCCGCCGCCGGACCACAGCACAGCGATCGAGACACTGACCAGCCAGGTGAAGGCGCTCTCCGGCCACCTCGAGGCACTGGCAAGCCGCACAAGCCAGCCCGCGATCGACTCATCGGCAACCCACCTCGACCTGACAAAGACCGTGGGTACAGCCGTTGACGCGGCGATGAAGCGGGCACAGCAGAACGCCGTACCCGCCCGAGAACGTGAGATCAGCGAAGACCTGCGGCTTGCGATGGTCACCGCCGACACACTCTCGAAGTCCCTGACCAGCGCAGCATGGGGACGTCTCGCCCTCGCTACGCTCCCGTACACGGTCGTCGCGTTCCTGCTCTGGACGCTCGTCGTCCCGATCACCGAGGTACTGGGCATCGGGCCGCTGAGCCGGTGGGCCTGGTCGAGCTTCGAGACCGCCGACACCGCCGGGGGACGCCTGCTCATCGTCGCCGTGACGTTCGCCGTGCTCACCGTCATCGGATACGGCATCTACCGGGGCGGTCGCCACCTCGCCGCCGTCTACCAGGGCTGGCGCTGACCGTGGCATTCCTCGACGACTTCCGCGCCCAGGTCAACGCCGCCAAACCCAAGTGCAAACGGTGCGGAGCAGTCAGCGTCGCCAAGATCACCTACAGCCAGAACTACAGCGGCCGCGAGATCTGGTCCGAGGAACACACCTGCCTCGACCACGCAAACAACCTCCTCGACAGCATCAAGCGAGTCGGATTCCTCATCGAAACGAAGTGGATGAACAAGTAACACCAGATCACGACCACTTTCCAACTTTCATGATTGCTATCTCTACGACCACGAAGGAGTATCACCAATGGACCTGAGCCGAGGACAAGCACTGAACGCAGCGTCGACCGCCGCCGAGCTGGTCGCTGATGCCGACGACGCGCTGCACCGATCGAAGGACCGAGAGCGCGACGATGACTTCGATCGAGTCAAGCAGACCCTGGACGACGCCGAGAAGGCCGACATGAGCACGCGCCGCGACCTCGACGGTGACCGGGTGGGCGAAATCCGGAGCCTGTTGGCAGAGGGCGGTGACAAGGCGGTCGCCAAGAAGTTCGGAGAGTCCGCGCTCGCATCCCCCGAGGCCGTGAAGGCGAAGTCGCAGAGTGCCGCGATCCGCAAGCATGAGAGCACGATGGCCAGGGAGGCGATCAGCACCGCCACGATCGAGAACGAGCAGAAGACGGTCACCGCCGACCAGCAGCTCTCCCGGACCCCGCTCCGCGATCAGGCGGTCGCCCGCCAGCGGCAGAAGGACAGCAACAACTCCCGCAGCGAGCAGAGCGCGCCCACCGGGCAACGCTCCCGGACGCCGCTCCGCGATCAGGCGATCGAACGCCAGCGGCAGAAGGACCGCGACCGCGAGGACAACTCACTCGGTCGCTGACCTCAGCCAAACTCGAGCACGCTGATGTCGAACAGATCGACCCTGATGCCGGCCTCGCGTACCCGAGGATTGTCCGCGTCGGCCGGCCGGGAACCGCGCAGCAATCGGCCCTCATTGATGCTGGTGGGGAGCAGGTCGGAGCCGTGGAAGGTCTCGGCCAGCTCGGAGGACTGCGACGCTTGGCCCTTGTGGTCGGTGCCGAGCTTGTGCCGTTCGCTGCGCCCGTGCGCCCACGCCGCCTTCTCCAGAATCTCCTTCTCCGGGGCACCGGTCAGGAGCAGGATCGAGGGAAACACATCGCGCAGCTCGTCCATCCCGTCGCGCCCGTAGCGCCGGGCGAACTGGGACGTGGCCTGCACCGCGACCAGCAGAGAGATGCCCATCGCCCGCGCCTCGGTCACCACGACGGGGGCTTTCGCCCACGGCAGGGTGTTGCAGAACTCGTCGCACGCCACCAGCAGGTGAGCCAACGGCACCGGCCGCGTCTGACCTGCCCGCCAGTGTGCGCTGATCGCGTCCACGCACGCCACGGCCGCGCCCGCCGCCACACCCGTGGCCGGGGCGACGATGAACAGTGTGCTGCGCGTGTGCTCCAACATCTCCGGCTGGAACGCCTGCTCCCCCTTGCCACCGGCAACGGTGCTGCGCCACCACGGCGCGAGGGCGCTCTTCATCGTGATTTTGACGCTGTCCATCATCTTGTCTTCGAGCCCTGACGCGCTCAGCAGCTCCTCTGCGAGCATGACCGCGCCCATCTCCTCGAGGCGACCGATCGCGTTGTGCCAGCACGGCTGGTCTCGGTCCTCGGGATCGTCGGGCTGTACCCGCCCCACCGCTGCACGGGCCCACGCGATCCCGTCCCCATCGGCCGCACGCAGAATTGCGGCGAGCGGAGCCGTCGCCAGCGTCTCCCAGAACGGGTCACCCGACTGTCCGCTCGCGGAGCTCGACGACCCCGCCGACCCTGCCTTCATCAGAACGCTGGTCAGGTCCAGGGCCTCGTCGTCGGTATGGATCAGGGCCACCGGATCGACGACGACCTTCTCCACCCCATCGGGCAAAACCTCGTCAGGCACCTCGCCGGACAGATCGAGCACGTAGGTACGCCCACGACCGCCCCACGAGAGGCGCTGTTCCAACGCCAGATCGATCAGGTCGGGTTTCGATGAGATAGCCACGACCGGCCCCTGCCACATGAGGATCCCTGGCGCGAGAACCCGCCTCGACTTGCCGACGCCCGAAGGACCGGACACGAGCAGGTGCGGCCCACTGACCGCACGCTCGCCGTCGACCCATCCCCCGTAGGGCGTCGGCTTCGGCGTGTACGGCCCGGACTGCTTGCGATACAGGCTCATTCAGCATCTCTCTCTCATCGACCGAACGGTGTGCGCGCCCATCAAGCCTGTCACAGCTTGTAGACGTTGCGCGACAGCATCATTCGCAAATTTTTTTTGGTGACGTCACCCCCTGGCACAGTCGCAGGTCCAACCTTGCTTCTTGTGACGTCACCGCAACCAATACGTGTAATCACGTGTCTAGAAACGCTTTTCACATGCCATGCTGAACGTGCTTCAACAAACGAAGGGCGCTCACTGTGGGAATGAGAAGTAAAGGTCCGAGAACCAAAGTGCTGTCTCGGATTCCCAAAGAGGTACACGCGATCCTTGAGGATCGCCGACGCAACTCCCGCACACCGACGTCCATGAGCCAGATGGTGTCGGACATTCTCGCGCTCTACGTCGATCGTCCGGATCTGGCCGTCAACCTCAAAAAGTGGGATCGGTAGGAATGCGCAAGTCCACGCCATCGGCCTCGGTTCTGAGCCGACGCTGGATATGGCGAATCGTCGCCGTACTGGCGATCTTCTTCGCCGGTGTCGCAGTCGGTGCAGGCGGCGATACCACCAGCTCGGACGACGCACGCGCATCCGACGACGCCCTGGTCACGGCGGTGCCCCTCGGTGGCTGACCTGCACCAAACGCGGGAGCGCTCGGCGTGGGTTCTCGCCCGTGCCGGTCGCAATCCGGCAGCACGTCGGCGCGGTGAGCGGCTGGCGTCGAGGGCACGCCGCTCGACCCGCTACGAGGCCGGAGTCGGTGACGCCGCTGTCGGGGAGGTCGTCACACCTAACCGCGTCCATCGGGCCGTCTACAGGGGCGACGACCACCGCATCCTGCGGGTGCTCTGGCTCGCCCTCCGCGAGAGCGTGCGGGCGCTTCTCGCCGGTCCCGGTATCGCGGCCTCGTGGGGTCTCTATGGGTTGTGGTGGCGCAACACGGCCTCCTGGGGACCGATGCGCTGGAAGCCCGTCGCGGCCGTCGCGCTCGGCGCTCTGCCGGTACCGCTGGTCATCGTCGGCGCGGTGATCTGGATGCACGACGACGTGCCCTTCCTCGCCTGGTACGCGACGGCCCAGCTCGTCGTCGCGGTCGCTCGGCTGGCCTGGCTTGTCCGTGCCTACGGATGGGAAGCGGTCACCTCGGGAGCGCGACCAAACCGGGGCCACACCGTCACCCGGATCACCGGACTCCCCAAACCCACCCCGACGCGGATCATCGTCCGCCGCAGGGTCGCACCTCCGACACCACCCCGCACGATCATCGTCCGCACCACCGACCACGAGGAGAGCGACCTATGACGAATCAAACCCCGATCCACGTCAACGTACAGAGCGGCGCAGGCGAGGTAATCCGTATCGCTGCAACACTTCTCATGTTCGGCGGTGCTGGCGCGCTGGCCTGGGCCGTCGCGCAACAGGGCTACGCCGAACTCGCCGGAACCGGCCTGACCGTCATGACTGTCCAGGTGGTGAAGATGATGTGGGTGAACGGGCTTATCGGCCTGCCCACTCGCACCAGCACGGGCGACACGGCCGACGCCGACATCACAAGCATCCGCACGTTCGCCGCCGCGAACTACCGCGTGCTGATGCGCTATCAGGCCGAGTCCCCCGCGCCCCGCATGGTCGCCATCGGCTTCGCCTACGCCCTCGCCTTCCTGGTGTTGCGCGCCGGAATGATCAGCGCGCTCAGCATCTTTCAGAACATCGTCATCGCTGGCGGTGCAGCGGCAATCCTCGGCTCGATCGTCGTGATGCCCAAGCTCCTGCCGAACCTCGTCGGGGTGCTCAAGAGCAAGGGCGTCGTCCGGAACGCCGCACCCGTAGCACCGGAGCCGGTACCGGTGCCGACACCCGCAGCGCCGCCGGTCATTTCCCCGCCCGTCACACGCGTCGTCGTGCGTAAGAAGATCACCACCGAGGATGGAAACAATGCCTGACCAGTTCGAATACTTCGACGAGCACGGCAAACCGATCGACCCGGCCGACCTCGACGGCAGCGAGTACGAGATCATCGACGAACCGGTCACCACGCCGCAGCCCGAACCCGAGCAGCCCACACTGCTGAACGTCGTTCGGCCAGCGAGGGCATCGCCGGACCCGGACCCTGGGCCTCGACTGTCCAAAGGTGCAATCGTCGGGGTGCTCGCGGTCGCGCTGGTGCTGGGCGGCGGCGCGGCATTCGCGCTCTCGCAGATCGGCAACGAGAACAACGCCACGAGCGTGGCCGATGTGCGATCGAAGGTCGAGTCGAAAAGGGATGACATTGTCGCGGACGCCCGCCCGGACGTGAACGCCTGCGACGGCACACAGATCAAGGACGCCGCCTGGACACGCAACAGTGACGAGCCGAGCAAACAGCTCAATGTCGTTGATTCACTGCCACTTCCACCCGAGTTCGTCAAGCGCAGCGCCACGTCCGACGACCCCGCCGACACCACCGCGATGGTGCAGTTCGGGGACCGGAGCCTCGGCATCTACAACTACGACGCGAAGGCCGACAAGAAGGTCGAGAAGGCAGACCGCTGGTGGAAGGTCTCGGTCACTACCGCCCCGGAGCTCGCCGTCACCGGTGAGGAAAAGGGCACCGGCCGGGACGTGGACGCGGCCACCGCGTGCACCAGCGTTCCCGGTGGCGTCTACCGCGTAATCGGTGACGGCATCCCGGCCGCAGCGCGGGAAATGCAGTCCGACCTGGTCGACGTCGCAGTGCTCAAGGGCGACGGCGTCGAACCGGCCACCGTGTGGGCCGTCGCCGGTGACCGCCTGCTCAAGGCGACCCTGCAGTACACAGCCTCAGAGGACGAATAGTCGGCAGCACGACACCAACCTTCACACCCCCCACAGAGTTCCATGCACGACACCACGACACACCCCAACCACCAAGGAGCACAACATGAACGCCAAGACCGCCGCAGCGAAAATCGCCCTCGTCACCATCAGCGCGGCAGCCACCGCAATGGCCCTGGCCGGTACCGCCTCGGCCGACGTGACCGCTGGTTCGTACACCGCCGCCGCCTACCCACTGGCTCCGTCGCTGTGGCTGCCGCTGACCGCCGACGCCGCCGTCGCCGGCGACACTTTGACCATCGCGGGCGTGCCGGTCGCCCGGATCACCCCGACCGACGATGGCGGTACGGCTGTCGTCGGCGGTCAGCGGTACGTGTTCACCCCCGGCCCCGGTGTGGGCGACTACACCATCAGCACCGCGGACGGCACCACACGAGGCTGGATCCTGGCCCGCTAGAACAACTCCTGCGAGCGACGGAACCCGATCCGCACCACTCGGTCGGTCAAAGCCGCGTGGGCTTCGAGTGCGGGGTTGAGACCGGGCAGTGAGAGACCGCCTGGCCCCAAACCCGCACTCCGCCAACCCAAGCACAACGTTCAACCCACAGGAAAGGCAGGCATGACAAAAGTATGGACTCAAACCGAGCTTCTACATGAGCTCGAACCCGCTGTCGAAGTTCAGCTGAACCGGCACCTGGCCATCGCCCAGGAGTGGCACCCCCATGATTTCGTGCCGTGGTCGGAGGGCCTCAACTTCGAGGCTCTTGGCGGTGAAGATTGGGAGTCGGGCCAGTCGAAGCTCTCTGATGTGGCTAAGGCCGCGATGATTACCAATCTCCTTACCGAGGACAACCTACCGTCGTATCACCACGAGGTTGTCGATTCCTTCGGCTACGACGGCCCATGGGGGACATGGGTGGGACGGTGGACTGCCGAGGAGAACCGACACAGCATAGTGATGCGGGACTACCTGGTAGTGACACGAGGTGTAGACCCAGTAGCCCTAGAAACCGCTCGCATGCAACAAATGACGAATGGGTGGCACCCAGCCAAGTACGGCCGGAAGGCTGAGACGTTGTTGGATTCCCTGGCCTACGTAACGTTCCAGGAACTCGCCACCCGCGTCTCTCACCGAAACACAGGGAAAGCATGCGGGGACCCGATCGCAGACCGCATGCTGACGAGGGTCGCGGCCGATGAGAACCTTCACATGCTGTTCTACCGGAACCTGATGGCAGCGGCCTTGGAAGTTGCCCCAGATCAAGCCGCGCAGTCCATAACAGCAACAATTACCGACTTCGTTATGCCAGGGTTCGAAATCCCAGGCTTCCGCCGCAGCGCCGCACTGATGGCGAAGGCAGGAATTTATGACCTGAGGCAGCACCGAGATGAGGTTGTCTTGCCGGTGTTGCGAAACTGGAAGCTAATGGAGAGGAACGATCTAGGGCCAAATGGTGAGCGCCACCGCGAGGTTCTCGGCGCTTTCTTGGCCGACCTCGACAAGCAGGTAGAACGCTTCGAGGACGCCCGCGCGCGCGTACTCGAACGTAAATCCAATCGAGTGTCCTAGCTTCCGTTTCTGTCACCAAGCAATCCTCAAGTCCAAGACGCGCCGTAGTGATGGCACTACGGCGGCATGACAATTGAAGGTTGGCTATCTCTGTTGATCTCGAAGCAGAATGAGCTGCGTATACGAAGCTGCCTCAGGTCGGAACCAGCCCGAGAGTTTTACTACCAGGCGCGAAGTGATCTGGTAGACGACCTGGTACCCACGGTCCTTCGGTTTCTAGAGGTACTTAATAAGCTCGCCGAGACGGGCGACTTCGAGTCGGCCGCTCAGAAGTACTTCGAATCAGCGGTAGTCGCCGATAGTGGCAGCACATCAGGATTCGGATCGACACCAATTGGAAAGGCACACTTTGCATGGACTGCCACAGGTCGAGAACCAGAAAGCATGCTCTGACGTGCCCCGCCAAACATGCTCTCCCCGCTCCCCCACCCCCAAGATGAAGACGAAGGAAGAGGCCCGACCATGACTGTTCTAGCCTGCACCGCAGTTCCAATACTGATTCTCGCGGGCGTTGGTCTGGCGTACGGCGTCTACAAGCGTGAACAAGCGCTGTCGCGCCCGAACTAAGGAGACTGACTTGAACTCGACGGGCTCATTGCCAGCGACACATAGCAACACATTTGTTACCAACAAGCATTTTCGTACTCTTACCCGAATCTGGACGACGCGGCGTCTCCCGAGCGGGAAGCCACGCCACAGCTCGACGGTACTTGTCAACCATCCCTTAATAAATAGAAATCCGTCAAGGGACCGTTGACCGCGTGGCCACAGTGCGGGGATTAACCCGAGAAGACATCGACACATCCGACTGGCACACCGCCCGCATGAACGAGGAGGTTGCAACAATGTTGACGACCAACGCTATCGACGTCATCGGCTGGCAGGACCAGGCCGCTCTGTTGCTCATCGAAACGCCGGCCTCTTGCGACCTCAAGAAACGACAGCCGTGGGGTGTGCGGTTCTGGTTGGTCCGTTTCGCCTTGGCTGCGCGGCTCGGAATCGAACCCGAAGCGAGTAGAAGTGCGGCCGCAGCTCGGGCCTGGGGCGCACGGTGGGCCGACGTGGGTGAGGCCGTCGGAATGTCCCGCCAGGGAGCGCAGCACCGCTACACGCGCAGTGTCTGAGGCAACGGGCATGGGAAAACGCGCACATCAGACACCGGCAGATCCAGACCGGGAGCTCGCGCGGGTCTAGCAGGCGTTGGTCGACCTGTGGGTCGATACCCAACGGCTCACGGGCGAGTTCGTCGGGAGCCCGCCGAGCAAGTGGACGCGGAAGACGCGGTGGCGGTACTACGAGTAGCGCGCGACCGGTCGAGAGAGGCCAAAGGTCGCGTTGACACCCCACCGGTGACTTTGTCGTTGCCAACTGCTTTGGCAGAGGCGACGACCACGTTCGCCAAGAAGAATTCAGTCTCGTACCCGGATCTCGTCATGGACGCCATCGCGGCGTCGCACGATGAGCTGCCAGAGCTCATCGCGAAGGCAATCTCCACATCGGGGTCAGACGGGTTGTTCTTGCGCGCACAGCGCCAGACCACATGCCCTCGGTCGACGAAGTCGTTCCGAATGCGTCGGGACAACCTCGAGGTGATCGATCAGCTTGCAGAGTAGGTCGAGGCCGGGTCGCGATCGCAGTTGTGCCGAATAGTGCAGGAAATATTTCTTGAGCGCAGCTCGAAATAGCGCGTGCGGCAACATAAATTGCAGGTCCGCAACTCCGACTGCCAACGTTGACAGAATATTTTCCGCACGTGAGGGACCTCTATAACCAGACTGCTGACGGACTGAAACACGGCATCACCATCGTCAGCGCAACACTGAGATGATCCTTACCCCAAGCAAGTCGGCATGTAAGTCGTAGCTCTCGAGTAGCGGGTCCACCGGTGGTGGGCCCGCTGCTATCTGTGCGGCCCAGAGCAATTCGGAGTCTCCTTCGTCGAGACGTGGCGGTACAAGTAGCCCACTCGAGCAGAGCGAAGTAGTTTCGCTATCTATGGCCGGCGGAGGCGCGAACCTGTTCTCCAGCCACACCTTCCACAGCAGCCGTTCTGCTCGGTGCCTGACGATACGGTCGGCTGCGATGGTTCCGAGGCCGTGAGCCCCCGCGATGTCGTCCAAGGTGTGGCGTCCGGCGGTCAGGCCCACGCCGTTCCGCTCGACCAGCCCTGCGGTCGTTAGGTCGGCAAGTATTGCGTATCCGTTGGAGGGCCGAAGCTTTGCAGCAGCAAACACATCGCCGACGGTGGTCGCCACGCCGGCGCTGATCAGGTCGTACACTGCTCGGCCGCGTAGGCCGAGCACGCTCCATGCCGGGTGTACCGGTTCGACCCGTGCCCGCTCGATACGCGCCCTTTCGGGCTCCTGACTCAACGCTGGGGTGGTCAGGGCGTAGCAGTCAGCCTCTCGGCCCGCCCCGCGCGATACCAGCAGCAGGGGAGAGCCTGGGGTCTCTCTGAGCAGTCTGAGCGCGGTCCACACGGTCGATTCCGACATCAGGCCCGCTGCGTGAGAGAGGCTTCGTCCGCCGACTGCAACCACCGGGACTTCTTCTACCAGTTCACCGGCCAGAGCGGATGTGTAGGCCAGCGCTTGAACCACAGCGAGTAGGACAGGGCGTTGGCGGGTACCGAGAAACTCTGCGTCGATCCACGCTTCCGCGTGTGCCAACCACTGTCGACGAACTGGTTCTTTCAGGAAGGAACCATCCCCCCCTGTGTATATGTTCTTGTGCGCGAACTGATGGAATGGTCGGACGATAGTTGCAGCCCAGGCCAGAGCCTTGTCGACGTCTCGTTGCAGCGCCGCGGCCGAATGAGTCCCGTACTTGTCGATGTAGGCGCTACGCAGACCGGCCCATTCGGTGGTCGCGATCGCCTTCTCGATGTCCGCAACGCTGGAACCGCGCAGGACCGCGTGGCTGATAACGGACTGGCGTGCTTCCGACGGGGACTTCCATAGGCCTTCGAGGGCCTTGGTGAACTTGCCGTTGGCCGCGTACGACTCGACGGCCTCAGGGACCGGCGTGTTGCGGTGAAAGCGCGGGTCCAAGCGTCGATCTCGGCCGACGCCAACGAGGCGTTCGTCCTGAGTCAGGGAGGCGGCGACAGCGGCCGTCGGTGTTCGGTGCCGGGTAGCGGTTGCACCGCCCAGCAGAGCGACCAGTCGCGCAATGACACCGCGGTCCGACCTGACTGTGAAAGCGTCGATCGCGTCGTCGAGGGTGCCATCGAGGAGTCGGTAGCCGCCCTCGCGGCACGGTGAGCCGGGCGGAGTGATACATCCCCAATCCGCGTTGAGCATCGGAGTGGCGTCCAGGGTGACCAGGCGTGCAGTAAGTAGCTGCATCACAGTTCTGATGTCGTCGACGCGCAGTGGGATGTCGGTGGCCATGGGCACCAGCACGTGGCGGCCGCCGCTCGTCGAGCGGTCGGTGACGGTGCGCGCGCCGCATTCGTGGAGCCACCCCAAGACACGTTCGACATCGGCGTCGACCTGCTCTGGCGTGTGATGTTTGGCGTCGAAGTCCAGCGCTAGCAGGCTGGTGCGACCGCGCGCATAGATCGGCAGTGCAGCCGGCACGGACGGTAGCTGCTTCTTCAGACTTCGCGAGGTATCGAACTTTCCGCTGACTGCACTCCACACACGCATGGACCGGCGCGCAGCCATCAACGGAGATAGCCGTCTCCAAATGGTGTCGGGTGATTGCAGCTCTGCACCACGCGGACCAGTAGCTGTTGAAATTTCGTCAGGGCACGCGCTACCCTGAGACCTGTCCGCCAAGACAGTCCCTTTCGTTGGGGGATGCATAACACCGAGAACCGAGCTGGTTACTCGCTTCTCGCTAGGCTCGAAGAACCCCCGGCCCTCTAGCCGGGGGTTCTTCCACTTACAAGCTGAGTTGTGTTGCTGCGGAAGTCACTTCGGTCGGTCCTTGATGTGTCCAAAATCTTTGGTGGGCGGGGAAATTCGCCATTTCGTACCCGGCCCGACGCGCACGGCACCCGGTATCAAGCCCTGCGCCAGATAGCGTTGAAGCGAACGCAGCGGAATACCAGTCGTCTCGGCGAAATCTCGGGCGCTCAAGAACTGTGGTGAGTTAGGCGAACCCTTCCCTGCGCCTGACTTGCTGCCCGTGGCATCCATGGCGCAACCGTAGGCCGTAGGACTCCAGGCCGCAAGGCCGAATCTTCGCTTGCACCAGCATTTTTCGTGCCTGAGTTTATTTCAGACAAACTATTTCGACAAAGCTGGAGGGCACGAGCGACAAACTTGGAATCGGCCAATTGCGCAGGTCAGTAGCACTGCCGAATAACTGAGTTGAATAGCCATTTTCCCCTGCCGGAGTATTTCACGGACTATCAGGGAACGGATCTGAAATATTTTGCAGCAGAGGGTACCTACCCGAGCAGTGCCGCCAGTGCGTCTACCTCCGACGCGTCGGTGTGGGCGTAGGTACGCAGGACGAGCGTTCCGCCATCCGCGTGGCCAAGCCAGTCAGCGACCTCGGGCGGTGTCGCACCTGCAGCGATCAGTCGCGACGCTGCGGTGTGCCGAGCGGCGTGGAGTCTGCGATGGGGCACTCGCGCGTACCGCAGCGCTTCCTTCCACCAATCGTCCAGCGTCCGCGGTGCCACCGCGCGACCGTCCCAGTGCGTGAGCACGTGCAGATCTCGAACCCCGATCCATGCGTCGCCGGCTCTCCTCCTGGCGATCTGCTGCCGTTCATGCGTGCCCCGCAGAACCTCCAGCACCGAGGCCGGCAATTTCAAGGATCGTCGCGCGCTGTCAGTCTTGCCGTTCTTCTGGTCGATGGTTCGCCCGCTGATGCGAACCCGGGTTCGTGCGGCTACGACGATTCGCCCAGCATCCAAATCAATTGCACTCCAACGCAACCCGGCAAGCTCACCGCGCCGCAACCCGATCAACGCCAGATGCACCAAGGGCGCATGGACCACGGCCATGTACTCAGCCGATCGCTGTCCGCCGAACAGCGGCAGATCCACTTTTGAGTGCACCGCCAGCAACCGCGCATACTCGTCTTCACCGAGTCGGTCCGACAAGTCCAACGCACCCTCGTAAGTTTCGACGTCATCCTTTTTGCGCAACGGCTTCACGTACTGAATAAGATTCTCGCTCAGCACCTTCCGCCGCTCGAGGTCCTTCCACACGGCTTTTGTGCGCGCCAGCATCGGATTGATCGATGTTCGTTTCCACTTCCGCCCACCCGGCCCGGTACCTGCCACCAGGTCTTGCACGAGCTGTTCCACCTCTAGGTCGCCAATCGTCCGCACGTCGCGATTGCCGAACCGGTCAACGATTGGTGCCAGCGCCGCCGTGTAAGCCGCGAGAGTAGTCAGATTGATCCGCTGCGACGCAAGCCAGCGCTCGACCGCTTCGGACACCGTTACGACTCCAGCCTCGTCGGCGGCAGCCGCTACCGCCTCAGTCGACATAGTCTCTTGCAGCTTGTCGAGGTACTCCCCCGCCAGCGCGGCAGTACTGAACCGCCGACGGGCCTGATGTCTCGTGCCATCCGGCTTGGCGAAACGCACCCGCACTTCATACCGAATGTGCCCACTTGGGAGCGAGACCTTTTCCACGCCTTTTCGCAACGCCATGGCGCGATCCTACTGAGGGCGTGTCACACCTGTGTCATGCGGATGATCCGCCGACTGTCGGGAAGTCAGGGGCGGTTTGTCGAAACCGCCCCTGACGTGCGGCGGAAGCGGAGGGATTCGAACCCCCGGTGGTTTTACCCACTCTCGCTTTCAAGGCGAGTGCATTGGGCCGCTCTGCCACGCTTCCGTGTGCGATCTTAAACGGCCGGGCGGCCCTGGGCCCAATCGCCCCTCATCGTCCGCCCCTCATCGTCGCGGCGTCGAGCCGGCCGCGTCCATCGCTGCGTCTACCTTCTCGAAGATGTCGCCCAGCACCTCGAGTTCGTGAGGCGAGAGGATGTCGATGAGATGCTGGCGGACGCCGCGGACGTGAGTGGGTGCCGCCTCCGCCAATCGCCGACGGCCCTCCTCGGTGATCACCGCGAGCACGCCCCTGCCGTCGTTGACGCAGGTACTGCGAGTCACCATGTCCTGGAGTTCCATTCGCCTGATCTGATGCGTCAGGCGACTTCTCGAGGACAGGACACCGTCGGCCAACTCACTCATTCTGATGGAGCCGTCGATCGATTCCGACAACATCACCAGGATTCGGTATTCGGCCATCGACAGATCGTGGCGATCCTGCAGGTCCCTGTTCAATACCCCCATCAATCGTTGCCCGCCGTCCATATAGGCGCGCCATGCTGTCATTTCCGCAGTGTCGAGCCACTGCGGGTCCCCCCCGGGACCAATGGCTAATTCGGCCGTCACGCGTGTCATCTTAGGCAGGAAATCTACCCGCGAGTAGATTGACACGGTTCGAGGCCCTGTTCGGGACAGCGCCCTATGGTCGAGGTATGACCGATCCCAACATCGACCCGCCGTACGTTGCCGCCGCCGATCGCTACGAGTCCATGCTCTTTCGCCGAGTGGGCTCGCGTGGCCCCCGACTTCCGGCGGTGTCGTTGGGACTGTGGCACAACTTCGGTGACGACGTACCGCTGATGAACCAGCGCGCGATCCTTCGTCGCGCATTCGATCTCGGAATCACGCACTTCGACCTGGCCAACAACTACGGCCCGCCGTACGGCAGTGCGGAGAAGAACTTCGGCCGCATCTTCTCCGAGGACTTCGCCGGCTATCGCGACGAGCTGATCATTTCCAGTAAGGCCGGCTGGGACATGTGGCCCGGCCCCTACGGCTTCGGTGGCTCTCGCAAGTACCTGCTGTCCTCGCTCGAGCAGTCGTTGACGCGGATGCGACTCGACCACGTAGACATCTTCTACAGCCACCGGCCCGACCACGACACCCCGATCGAAGAGACTGCAGGCGCACTGATCAGCGCTGTCCAGCAAGGCAAAGCACTGTACGCCGGCATCAGCTCGTACAAGCCCGAGGGGACGCAGAAGATGGCGGATCTGCTCGCCGATGCGGGTGTTCCCCTGCTGATCCACCAGCCCAGCTATTCGATGGTCAATCGGTGGATCGAACCCGAACTGCTCGACACCCTCGACGCGGTGGGCGCGGGCGTCATCGCGTTCTCACCTCTGGCACAGGGCATGCTCACCGACAAGTACCTCGACGGCGTCCCCTCGAATTCTAGAGCAGCGCAGGGTAAATCACTGAATCCGGACTGGCTCACCGACGACCACATCGGGCACCTGCGTGCGTTGAACGACATCGCCTCGACTCGCGGCCAATCCCTCGCGCAACTCGCCCTGAGCTGGGCCCTACGCGACCCGCGCGTGACCTCGGTACTGATCGGCGCATCGAGCGTCGAACAGCTCGAGAACAACGTGGCGGCGCTGAAGAACCTGGACTTCACCGACCCAGAACTGGCCGAGATCGACACGCATGCAGAGGACTTCGGAATCAATCTCTGGGACCTGTAAGTGCCTGCGGCAGTGGTGCGGGCAAGCGCCCCCTGGGGCACCTAAACGCACCACGGAGCCGGAGGCGCACTATGGAGACATGCGTGCCATCACACTGAAAGAGTTCGGCGATCCCGACGTCATGGAATGGACCGAGGTCCCCGACCCCCGTCCCGCTCGCGGACAGGTGATCGTCGATGTCTCGGCCACCGCCGTCAATCGAGCCGACCTGATGCAGCGACAGGGAATGTACCCGCCGCCGCCCGGTGCCAGCGATATCCTCGGACTCGAATGCTCGGGCATCATCTCCGAACTCGGCGAGGGCGTCAGCGGCTGGAACGTCGGCGACAGGGTCTGCGCCCTGTTGGCCGGCGGTGGCTACGCCGAGCAGGTCGCCGTACCCGCCACCCAGCTCTTTCCCATCCCGCAGGGCCTCGATCTGCATGTGGCAGCGGCACTTCCGGAAGTCGCCTCGACTGTGTGGTCCAATCTGGTGATGGACGCGCACATGCGCTCGGGGCAGGTATTGCTCGTTCACGGCGGCGGCAGCGGAATCGGCACGCACGCAATCCAATTGGCCAAGCAGATGGGCGTCACCGTCGCCGTCACCGCCGGATCGAAATACAAGCTGGACATGTGTGCAGACCTCGGAGCCGACATTCTGATCGACTACAAGAACCAGGACTTCGTCACCGAGACACGTTCACAGACAAAGGATCACGGTGCCGACCTGATCCTGGACAACATGGGAGCGAAGTACCTCGACCGCAACATCGACGCGTTGGCCATGGACGGCACCGTCGTCACCATCGGCATGCAGGGCGGCGTGAAGGGCGAGCTGAACTTCGGCAAACTTCTCGCCAAGCGGGGCTCGGTGCACGCAGCCGGGTTGCGCGGTCGCCCCGAAACCGGGCCGTCGAGCAAAGCGAACATCGTCGCAGACATGACCGCACACCTGTGGCCGATGATCTCCGAGGGCCGCGTCACCGCCGTAGTGCACGCCGAGATCCCGATAACCGAAGCAGCGCAAGGACATCGAATGCTCGACGAGGCCGAGACCGTCGGGAAAGTGATCCTGCGAATCCAGTAGCGCGCTGGTCGGGGTCGTGAGCGGAACTTCGTAGTGGGCTACGAAGTTTCGTGCACGTGCGGCGGAGCCGCTCTCAGAGCGCGAGCGAAGCGAGCGCTGTGACGAGCTGATCGATCTCGTAGCGGGTGGTGTACGGAGCCAGACCGATGGTGACGGCACCACCCTCGTCGTTGACGCCCAATGCGTCGAGCAACCGACTGCCACCGTGGACTCCGCTGACACTGCCGATTCTGGCCTGCGCGAGTTGCTCGGACACCTTCACCGCGGGCATGCCCTCGACGGTGAAGCTCAGGGTCGGAATACGCGTCGGTGCGTTGCCCAGCACCATGACGTGATCCAGGGAAGCAAGCGCCTTCATCAGGTAGTCGAAGAGACCGTCGTGGTAGTGCTGCAACGATCCGATCGACAGTTCGAGGCGCTCGCGACGCGTCCCGGTCGCTGCGTCGTCGAGATTGGCCAAGTAGTCGATGGACGACACCACACCCGCCAGCAACGCGTACTGATGCGCGCTGACCTCGAGCCGCTCGGGGCCCTTGGCTGACGGGTTCAGCGACATCGACGGCAACTGTTCCAGCAGCGTCGGATCCCGGAAGATCAGCGCACCGACCGACGGCCCACCCCACGCGGCGGTGTCGATCGCGACGATGTCGGCCCCGAGTTCCTTGATGTCTACGTGGGCATAGGGGGCAGCTCCGGCCGCGTCGACCACGATCAGCCCGCCGACCTCGTGCACCAGATCCGCCGCGACGCGAACATCGGGCGCACTACCGACGATCGGCGACGCCGCAGTGACCGCAACGAGCCGAGTGGTGGAGGTGATGAGGTCGTCGAACTGCCACGTGGGCAACTCGCACGTATCGATTTCGACCTCGGCCCATCGCACGTGCGCACCGGTCCGGCTGGCCACTCGCAGCCACGGTGCGACGTTCGCTTCCTCGTCCAGACGCGAGAGCACCAGACCGGTTCCCAGCCCCAGCCGCGAGCTCATCGAATCCGCGAGCCAGGACAGCAGTGTCGCGCGGTCCGGACCGATGACGACACCGGTCGGGTAGGCACCGACCAGATCGGCGATCGCGACGCGCGCGGATTCCAGTAGAGCTGCACTGCGCTTGGCCGCGATGTTGCCGGACGAATGATTGGAGGCACTGTGCCGGAACGCGGTGGATACCGCGGTGGACACGCGGTCCGGAATCAGCATGCCCAGCTGAGGATCGAGATGAATCCACCCGTCACCGAGCGAGGGGATGGAACCTCTCACTCGCGCGACGTCGTAACCCATGCCGGACACTCTAAGCGCCGACCGGTGCAGCGTGTGTTCCACGTCCTGTTTCGCCAGGGAACGGTTGCCCACCTCGCACGCTTCGATCCCTCCCGGCCTCCACTGTTCCCGACGACCGAACCAGGATAATCGCCCCAGACGATCGCGCAACGGCAAGCGACGCGTAAAGATGGATACATGACTCAATCCGAGCCGAACAGCGCACCCGACGACCATGTTGTTGTGATCGGCCCCAATGGAGAGCCGCTCGCCCTGAGCCGTGAGGAAGCGACGGCCGCTGCGGCCCGTGCCGCCGGATCCTCTGCGAACGACGGATCGGACGACGGTTCGGGCCTGTCGGAGATGGTCGAGCAGCCCGCGAAGGTGATGCGCATCGGCACGATGATCAAGCAGCTTCTCGAGGAGGTGCGCGCCGCACCGCTCGACGACGCGAGCCGGACGCGACTGAAGGAAATCCACAAGTCGTCCATCCACGAACTCGAACAGGGACTGGCACCGGAACTGCGCGACGAGCTCGAGCGCCTGGTACTGCCCTTCGGCGACGACGTGGTCCCCACCGATGCGGAACTGCGCATCGCGCAGGCTCAGCTCGTCGGCTGGCTCGAAGGTCTGTTCCACGGCATCCAGACGGCCCTGTTCGCTCAGCAGATGGCCGCGCGGGCTCAACTCGAACAGATGCGGCAGGGCGCGTTGCCGCCCGGTGTGATGGGCGCGCCGGGTGGCGGGAGCGGAGCCGGCAGGAGCGACCAAAGTGGCGGCGGTCACGGTGGTAGTGGTACCGGCCAGTACTTGTAAAGAGTCGACACCTGTGAAGAGGTAGTGTCGACCGTCGTGTCGGCACCAGCGAAGGATCCCGCGAGCGAGGCAGGAGATCAGATGCCTGCTCCGGTTTCGGACTCACAGACTTATCGGCGCGCGTTCGGCGATCTGAGAACCGGCTTCAATCAGCGCGAGCTGTGGCTACATCTCGGCTGGCAGGACATCAAGCAGAGGTATCGCCGGTCGGTGATCGGTCCCTTCTGGATCACCATCGCCACCGGCGTCCAGGCCATCGCGATGGGTCTGCTGTATTCGGTTCTGCTCAACATCGATCTGCGCGAGTTCCTGCCGCACGTCACCGTCGGTCTGATCGTCTGGGGACTGATCAGTGCCGCGATCCTCGAAGGCGGAGATGTCTTTGTCGCCAACGAGGGCCTGATCAAGCAACTGCCCAGCGCGCTGAGTGTGCACGTCTATCGACTGGTGTGGCGTCAGCTACTGCTGCTCGGCCACAACATGCTGATTTACGTGATCATCATCGCGATCTTCTGGCCGCCCGGCGGCCTGCACTGGACCGTGATCTTCGCGATCCCGGCGCTCGTGCTGATTCTGCTGAACGCGGTGTGGGTGTCGATCCTGTTCGGCATCATCGCCACCCGCTACCGCGACATCGCCCCGATCCTCGGCAGCTTCGTCACGCTGATGTTCTTCATGACACCGATCGTGTGGACCACCTCGGGACTCGAGTCGATGGGCGGCGAGGCCGCGAACCGCGCCAAACTCGTCGAGATCAACCCGCTCTTCCACTACCTCGACATCATCCGGGCCCCACTGATCGGCGAGGATCAGCAGGCGTACCACTGGTACATCGTGCTCGGCTTCACCGTTGTCGGATGGGCGCTGGCCATCGTCGCACTCAAGAAGTACCGGGCCCGCGTGCCCTACTGGGTTTAGGGGTATTCGAGTTGTCCATCAGCATCAGCACCCACGACGCCTGCGTCGACTTCCCCATCTTCGACGCCAAGACGCGGTCGCTGAAGAAGGCGTTCCTCGGCAAGGCCGGCGGCGCGATCGACCGCAACTCTTCCGACGTCGTCGTCGTGGAAGCTCTCAAGAACATCACGATGAACCTGAAGGACGGCGATCGCGTCGGACTGGTGGGACACAACGGTGCGGGCAAGTCGACGCTGCTGCGTCTGCTCTCGGGCATCTACGAGCCGACGCGGGGCAGCGCGACCATCCGCGGCCGCGTCGCGCCGGTGTTCGATCTGGGCGTCGGTATGGACCCGGAGATCTCCGGCTACGAGAACATCATCATCCGCGGCCTGTTCCTGGGGCAGACCCGCAAGCAGATGCTCGCCAAGATGGACGAGATCGCCGACTTCACCGAACTCGGCGACTACCTCGACATGCCGCTGCGTACCTACTCGACGGGCATGCGGGTGCGCGTTGCGATGGGCGTGGTCACCAGCATCGACCCTGAGATCCTGCTGCTCGACGAGGGCATCGGAGCCGTCGACGCGGACTTCATGAAGAAGGCGCGGCTTCGACTGCAGGAGTTGGTGAAACGCTCGGGCATCCTGGTATTCGCCAGCCATTCCAACGAATTTCTGGCTCAACTGTGCGATACGGCGATGTGGATCGATCACGGTCAGGTGCGGCAGCAGGGCGGCATCGAGGACGTGGTGCGGGCATACGAGGGCGACGACGCGGGAGACCACGTCGCGCAGATCCTGAAGGAAATCGAGCGCGAGGACACGGCCGGTGGCTGACAAGATTGTCGGCGTCATCGTCACGCACAAGCGTCGGGAACTGTTGGCCCTGTCGCTGGACGTGATCGGTGCCCAGACGCGTCCGCTCGATCACCTGGTCGTCGTCGACAACGCCGACGAGCCCGCCGTACGCGAACTGGTGGAATCGATCGACCTGCCGACGACGTATCTCGGGTCGCAGCACAATCTGGGCGGCGCAGGCGGGTTCGCGCTCGGGATTCTGTATGCGCTCTCCCTCGGTGCCGATTGGGTGTTCCTCGCCGACGACGACGGCCGCCCCGAGGGCCCGAAGGTGCTCGAGACCCTCTACGACTGCGCCATCACCCATGGACTCGACGAGGTCTCCCCCGTCGTCTGCGACATCGATGATCCGGACCGATTGGCCTTCCCGCTGCGCCGCGGTGTCGAATGGCGTCGGCTGCGATCCGAATTGATCGACCCGGCGAACCCGGACGACGATCTCCTCGAAGGCATCGCCTCGCTGTTCAACGGAGCGCTGTTCAGGGCATCGACGATCGACGCGGTGGGCGTGCCGGATCTACGCCTGTTCGTCCGCGGCGACGAGGTGGAAGTGCACCGTCGGCTGCAGCGCTCGGGCCTGAAGTTCGGCACCTGCCTCACCGCCGCCTACGTCCACCCCAACGGGGCCGAGGAGTTCAAGCCGATCCTCGGTGGCCGGATGCACACGCAGTACCCGGAGGACGCGACCAAGCGCTACTTCACGTACCGCAATCGCGGCTACCTGATGTCGCAGCCCGGCATGCGAAAGCTGCTGCCGCAGGAGTGGATTCGCTTCACCTGGTTCTTCCTGATCACCACCCGCAACCCGAAGGGTCTGGCCGAGTGGTTCCGGCTGCGCGGGCTGGGGCGTCGGGAACACTTTCGTAGGCCCTGACGCTGCCGCCATGGGGTGCGCGGACCCGCGTGATACCGCTACCGTGTGCCCATGACGGAACCTCGGAAGCTCGCTGATCGCATCAAGTCGTCGGCACGGGAGAAGCTTCAACGAGCGTTCGGCGAGGTTCTGGACCGCCAGACGGACGAGTTGGCCCGCCGAAGCGAGGAGCAGCAGGCGAAGCTGTTCGAGGTGGTGGACCGTCAGCGCCGCGAGATCGCCGACCTGCACACCTTCGTACGCGGACTTGAACTGCGCATGCGCCGCGATCTTTTTTACGCCTCCGAGGTGGAAGCGGCCGCGCAGAGCGCCGAGTTCGCCGAGGAGATGATGCCCAAAGCTCCGACCTTCCACGTCCCCCACGCCACCCTTCGCTTTGCCCTGGCCGAGGTGTCGATTCGCGGCATGGCCCTCGAGTTCGGTGTCGCCAGCGGCACCACCCTGGAGATCATCGCTGCCGAACTGGGGTCGGCCGAGGACATCACGCTCGTCGCGGGCTTCGACGTGTTCTCCGGCCTTCCCGAGGCGTGGCGCACCGGCTTCCCGAAGGGTCTGTTCGAGCAGCAGAGCATCCCCGAGGTGGCCGGAGCGCAGATAGTGCCCGGACTGTTCGAGGAATCGCTGCCCGGGTTCCTCAAGGGACACCACGAGAAGATCGCGTTCCTGCACCTCGATGCCGACCTGTACTCGTCGACGGTAACCGTGCTGGATCTGGTGGCCGACCGACTCGCCGTCGGCACAGTCATCGTGTTCGACGAGTACTTCAACTTCCCCGGCTGGCGCAACCACGAGTACCGGGCGTGGACGGAATTCGTCGCACGCACCGGTACCGAATTCGACTATCTCGGCTATACCGTCGACAACGAGCAGGTGGTGGTGCGAATCCGAACCGCGCCGACGGTTTCCCACGGCCGAGGACGAGCGTAGCGGGCGTACACGCAGACCCGCGGTGGCACTTCGTCGAGGTGCGCCGCAGGTAGTATCGCGACGTCGGGTCACACGAGGCCCTCTGGCTCACCCGTACGAAAATCGATGGAGCGTTGATGACCGATACAGCCCCCGAAATCGCACACAGCAGCGCTGACGTGCGATCGCGTCTGGTCGAGCACGACCCGCAGTCGCGGTTCATCGTCCAGCGCGGACTGTTCGCGGGTCCGTCCACCCTGATCGACGACGACCTCTACACCCACATCGAGTCCGGGCTCGCCTACCGGTCGCGCCGCACGGTGTCGATCGAACCCAACGCCGAGGTCGACACCAACACCTACTTCGGACGCTTCCCGGCCAGCTACTGGCAGCGTTGGACGGCCGTCGGTGGAGTACGTGTCACCATGTCCTACGAGGGGGTAGGACGCATCGCTCTGGTCGCGTCGGACTCGGACGGCCGCGATCGAACCGTCGATGCCGTCGATGTCGACGGCAGCGGCACCGTCGAAGTGAACGGTCTGCTGGATCGTTTCGTGGACGGCGGTGCCATGTGGATCCGAATCAACACGCACACGACCACTCTGACGCTCACAGACGTTTCCTGGACCGTCGAATCGCCCGATAAGGTCCGGCCTGCCGCCGTGGTGGTGTGCACCTTCAACCGAGCAGACGAGTGCGCGGAAACCGTTGCGACCCTCGGCAACGACACGCAGGTCGTCGACGGCCTCGACGCGGTGTACGTGGTGGATCAGGGCACCGATCCGGTCGAGACCCGGGACAAATTCCGCAGCACTGCCGGGATGCTCGGCGACAAGCTCGTCTACATTCGTCAACCCAACCTCGGCGGTGCCGGCGGATTCACCCGCGGCATGTACGAGGTCACCGACGTCGTCGGAGCCGATCACGCGAACGTCATCCTCATGGACGACGACATCCTGTGCGAGCCCGAAACGGTGTTGCGCGTCAACGCTTTCGCAAACCTGACCGTCGAGCCCGCCATCGTCGGGGCGCAGATGCTGGGCCTGTTCCACCCCGACCGTATCCTCGTCGGCGCCGAACACGCCGACCTGTCCGGCCCCAAGGTCGGCATCCCGTCCACCAACGCGCTCGTCAACTCGTCCGTCGTGAAGAAGAGCCAGGACATCCGCGTCGACGCAGGTTACAACGGCTGGTGGACGTGCCTCATTCCGTCGGAGATCATCGCCGAGGTGGGTTACCCACTCCCACTGTTCTTCCAGTGGGACGACGTCGAATACGGACTTCGGGCGCGCGGACGCGGATTCGCCACCGTCACCCTCCCCGGAGCAGGGGTGTGGCACGCCGACTTCTCCTGGAAGGACTGGGACGAGTGGCACCGATACTTCAACATCCGCAATGGCCTGCTCACCGCCGCTCTGCACAGTGAATTCAACGGAAAGGTGCTCTTCCGCAGCCTGACTCGCGACCTGCTGCGCTTCCTCGTCGGCATGCAGTACGGCTTGGCCTTCACTCACATCAAGGCCATCGAGGACTTCCTGCAGGGACCGGAGATTTTCCAGGATGGCGGTGTCGAGGCTGCCGGCAGTATTCGCCGCGACCGCTCGATGTACTCCGAGACGGTGCGACACTCAGCCGCGCACGCCCCGGAGCTCCAGAACGCCGACTACCAGATCGCCAGTGCCGCACCGTGGCCCAGCATGGAAGGTCTCGTCCTGGCCAAGAGACTCATGCAGCAGCTGCGCGGCCGCGTCAACCCGCACCCAGTGGCCATCGCCAGCCGCGACGCGCACTGGTGGCACGTCTCGCTCTTCGGCCACGCCGTCGTCACCGACGCCTCGCAAGAGGGTGTGCGCGTCCGCCGGCACAACCAGCAGCTGATGAAGGAGTTGCTGATCCGCGGTATGCGCGCGCACTGGAGGCTGCGTACGCAGGCACCCACCGTGCGTGAGCGGTACCGTCAGGCCTTCGAGTCGATGACCAGCCGATCGAACTGGGCCCGCCTGTTCGGTAAGTGAGTTGTCAGCCACGGACGGATTTCGACAGACCTACTCTCAATCGTCTGCCGTCGCCTCGGCGTCCTGCACACTCCTGCGCAGGACGGCGGCGGCCTCGGCCGGATGGGTGAACGGCCACCAGTGGCCGGCATCGACGTGAACGACGCGCAGGTCGGGGATCCATCGATCGAGACCGTCGGTGAGGTTCGTCGACAGCATCGGGTCGTGTGTCGGGACCACCACGGTGGTCGGGACGACGCATCGCGGATCGGGCCCGCGGAGCACACGCCGCAGCACGTTGGCCCGGTACAGCGCGATGCCGCGTTGCTGGTCGGCCTTTGTCGGGGTCGGCTCGCCCTCGGCCTGCAGCCGGGCCAGCAGAGCCGGTATCCGCGTTCGCAAGACGGGCACGTGAAACCCGAGGACGTACCAGGACCTGGCCAACTGCCCCACCAGCGACGGCCAACGCTGCGGTCGCACCGACCGCGATCGCGCCACCTGCCGCAGGTGATCCAGACTGGGTCCGGACACCGACGTGTACGACGCGAACGCGGTGGTTGCGCGAGGCGAGGCCATCGCCTCCCACATCTGGACCGACCCCCAGTCGTGAGCGAAGACGTGGACCTTCCCGGTGAGCCCCGGAATCGACTCCACCACCGCGAAGGCGTCGCGCGCCAGTTGCTCGATGGACACGTCCGCATCGGGCTCGAGCACGGACGCGCCACTGCCCCGCGTGTCGTACGCGATCACCCGGACCTGATCGCCGAGTTCGGCGATCAGCGGATCGAACACGTGACGGTTGTCGGGATAGCCGTGCACCAGCAGCACCGTCGAGCGCGCCGCCGGGTTCCCGTATTCGAAGACGGGAAGCACGGCACCCGATATGCGCACCGTCCAGTGGGTCATCCCGCGTCGCTCAGAGCGTGCAGAGTGCCACCGCGCAACAGGTGAGCAATCATCCTCAGCCGCATGGCCTCCTGCTCGGGTTGCGGGTGCACCACCGCTGCCAGCGCCTCGCCGTCGAGCAGATGCACCACGCTGAAGATCACCGTCTCCAGATGCTGTGGATCGATCACGCCGGCGACCGGCAGCGTGCGAGCGAGTTCGGCGATCTGCTCGTGATAGCGAACGGTGAAGGGCTGCAGCCTCTCTCGCAGCTGCTCGTCACTGCGGGCGGCGGTCAACAGCTCGTACCACGCACCGTTGATCGGGGCGCGGCACGCTGCCCTGAGCAATTCGAGGCAGTGTTCGATGGACGCGCTACCGAAACCGGACAGGCCGTGCCGGAACTCCACGAACTGGCGTCGGCGAACCTCGTCCGCCGCGGCGACGATCAGGTCGAGCCGGGTGTCGAAATGCCGGAACATGGCACCGGACGACACCCCAGCGCGGCCGATGATCTCACTGACGCTGGTTGCGGCATAGCCCTTCTCGCACAACGACGCGATCGTCGCGTCGAGCAATTTTCCGATCGTCTCGGTCCGACGCTGTTGTTGACTCGCCACTCACACACGCTCCCGGCGACGCGGAGCCGTGGGGGTACCGGCCCGCAGGAAGCTACCGGCACGCTCCGACACACCGAACCAGGGAGCGAAGACTCCATCGGAGAACACCACTCGGCCCGCGACCAGGGTTGCGGCGACCGCGCGATCGTTGCGGTTGACCATGCGGCTCAGGCCGCCGAACTCCGGCATGGTCTCCTCCCGGTAGGCCAGGACCTCCTCGTCCAGCCCTTCCGGATCGATCACCACGATGTCGGCACGATCACCCACCCGCACGTGTCCGGCGTCGACACCGTAGAAGTCGGCCAACTCGCCGCTGAGCTTGTGCACGGCCTTCTCCACGGTCATGAACGGACGGCGATCGTGTCGCGCATCGTGCACGCGGTGCAGCAACCGGATGCCGAAGTTGTAGAACGCCATGTTGCGCAGATGAGCGCCGGCGTCGGAGAATCCCACGGTCACCCCGGGCTGATTGATCAGCTTGTCCATCTGCCGCTTTCGGTGATTGGCAACCGTCGTGTGCCAGCGCAACTTTCGGCCGTGCTCGACCACCAGATCGAGGAATGCGTCCACCACGTGCACACCACGTTCGGCCGCGACCTCGGCGACGTTCTTGCCGACGACCGACGCGTCGGGGCACTCGGTGATCTCGGCGTCGGCGAAGTCTCGATGCCAGACGCGTGAGCTGAACTTCTTCTCGAAATCGGCACGGAACCAGCGGCGGTACGCCTCGTCCGAGAGCAACTCGTTGCGGCCCAACTCTTCTCGTAGATGCAGAGCTGCGCGGCCCGAACCGAATTCCTCGAACACCACCAGGTCGATGCCGTCGGAATACACGTCGAACGTGGTGGGCAGGTGCTGCCAGCGGAACTGGCCCTTGCCCGGTCCGTTGACCATCCGGGCGAGCGGGCCGAACACGCGATGGATCCACGGCGAAGCCTTGGCATCGGCCGCCGCCAACAGCGAGATCTTGAGCGGAGTTCGGCCCACGCCGGTGGCCGAGGCGAGGAAGAACAGCATGTCGTACTTGGTGTTCAGGTTCGGAATGCTCTGCAGCAGACGGCCGCGTCTACGCAGGATCTTGTGCAGAGCACGGAATTCGCTCCACCGTGCGTACGAGGACGGCAACGACCGAGACCGGTACCGATCGCCGTCCAGCTTGTCCCACGGATTCGTCATGGTCGACATTCCGAGCAGTCCGGCATCGAGCGCCTTCTCGAGTGCATCCGACATGGCGCGCCATTCCTCGCGGGTGGGCTTCTGAGTGCGATCGGTCGAGCGGTCCAGGCCCATCACGTGTGCGCGCAGATCCGAATGACCCACCAGAGCAGCGATATTGGGACCGAGAGGCAGGCGCTCGAGCGCAGCGATGTATTCCTCGGGGCTGGTCCACGTCTTGTGCGTATCGACGGCTTTGAGTACATGATCTCGCGGCAGCGCCTCGACCCGACTGAACAGATCCGCGATGTCGACCGGAGTGGAGTAGAGCGTCGACAACGAACAGTTCCCCAGCAGAACCGTCGTGACCCCGTGCCGAACGGACTCCTCGAGGCCCGGGCCGACGAGCACCTCCGCGTCGTAATGGGTGTGCACGTCCACGAAGCCCGGCGTGACCCACTTGCCGGTGGCGTCGACCACCTCGGTGGCCGGGCCCGCCTCGAGCGGTGTGGAGGACACGGCCCGCACGACACCGTCGACGATGCCCACATCGGCTCGCACTCCAGGACCGCCGGACCCGTCGTAGACGGTGCCGCCGGTGATGACGACATCGAAAGAAGTGTTCGAGTTCAATGTGACCTCCGTCATAGTGTCAGGCCAATCTAACTTAGAGAGTGATCACTCGCAATAGTCGGTTTTCCACCAACACCTGCGGATCACACGCGTCGACGTTTCGGTTCCCGGTCACCTCGAGAGCTACAGTCGAGTGTCTTTGCCCGAACTCACGGAGTTGATCTTGCCCACCACTGATAGCCGTATCGCGCGCAGCTCTCTGCCCACCAGCAAACGAGAACACCTCGCATGGGGCACTTCGGCAGCGGTCGTCGTGATAATCGGGTTTGCGGCCATCCTCACGGTGGATTCACGTTGGTTCTACGTCAACGACACCGAGTCCGGTGCCATCGGCAACTGGCTTCAGCTCGGCAGGATGATGCGGGCCGGCGATTGGTTTCCGACACTGGTCGTCGACCAGTGGATGGCAGGGAATTACCCTGTCGAAGGCCAGGGCGGCATTTTCAACCCGGTGCAGATGTTGATCAACTACGCCTCACCGTCCGTCGACAACCTAAATCTTCTCGCAATTTCGGTGAAACTCGGTTTTTCGCTGGTCTTGGCCATCGGCGTGTACCGCGTAGCTGTGGCTTACGGCTCGCGCTATGCGTGGGCCGCAGTAGCAGGAGCGAGCGCGCCATTCGTGGGATTCACCCTATTTTTCGAGCAGCCCGCGTGGATTACCTCGCTGATGGGCGCAGCATGGGTAATGCATGCCTGGGCCAGTGGTGTTCGGTATGCGCGCGGCAGCAGCGGACCGATCCCGGTATTCGTCTTCCTTTATCTCGCTATCAGTATCGGTTACGTCCACGCAGCGCTCATGGCAGGCGTAATCGTGGCGTGCATTGCCGTGGGCGAATACATCGAGAAGCGACATTGGGGTTCGGTTTTCCGCGTCCTCGCGGTCGGCAGCGCTGCCGGTGCCTGCGGTGCCATCACTTTCCTACCCGGATTACTCACCGCTTCGGTGACATACAGAAGTGGCAGCGAAGGCGTTACCAACGACAACTTTCTGACAGCACCATGGTCGGAGACACTTACTTCGATCATTCCGTCATCGATATCGAGCATCGAGGGCTACTCAGGAGAAACTACTTTCGCCCCGATCACGTACATCGGATGGTTTGCGCTGCCGATCCTGGCGTTCGTGTCGTGGCGGGCCGTGCCAGGTGCACTCCGACGACTGTCCACACCCATCCTGCTACTGATGGTCCTGCTTCTATTCACGGCGGGCCCCTCGGACATCGGACCTCTCCGATATCCAGCGCGCTTACTGCCTTTCGTTGCGTTGACCTCGCTGATTCTGGTGAGTGTGTTGGTCAGTCGCTTCGGCACCGTCACAATGATTCGTTCGCGGTGCATTGTGGCATCGCTCATCGTGTCGGTGTTGGTTCTTCGAGCCGCGTCCTCAGGACCTCAGTTCACGAACCGCCATCTCATCGCAGGCATCCTGATCGTGGCAGTCGGCGGAGTTGCGGTGCATCTGGCAGTTCGATTCGGCCAACGCGCGGTCGCAGCACTTGTGCTTGTCACAATTGTCCCCGTCGCGACCTACCAAGTCAGCGCTTACTCAGCACCCTTCGCGAAGTGGTGGTTGCCGACTACACAGACTCAGGCCAAGTCTGAATTCCCGGACTGGCAGGGCGTAACTCTTCAACTCGGCCAGCTGAACCTGACGGGCCAATTGTCCGCGACGGACGAACACGACCCGACCCTTCCGTGGCACTCGCAGGTCTACGGCAATTTCGCCAAGGTACTCGATCTCGCCTACGTGAATGCTTACACGCCGGTCGGCTACGAAAAATTCGGCGACCTTCTGTGCTTCGAGTTCGAAGGGTCAACTTGCAAAGACTCGTTCGTCAACGCCTTCAAGATCGAGCCCTTCACAGGACGAACGTTCGTAGACTTGATGAGTGTCGATCGAGTAGTTCTGCAAGAGGCCCTGTACCCCCGTGCCGACACGAAGACGCCGCCTGCTGGATGGAGGTGGGTCGACGCTCCCGCCAACACCGGCGGGCAGATCTACGTTCTGGAGCGCACGGATGGCCTGTTGCCAGAAGATCGGGGCCGCATCTCGACGACGGTAGACGCCACAGCTGAGTCCGAGGGCACGAATGCCACGTCCGAGCGCGTTCGTGTTACGTCGCCGCAGGGCGGCAGCGTTGTTTTTTCCCGGCTTGCGTGGCCCGGCTACACCGCAACACTGAACGGCGAACCCCTCCAGACCAAGGGGCTTGCGGACATATTCCTGTACGTGGATCTGCCGCCGGGCACCCAGAATGCAGAACTTGCCATCTCCTTCAGGCCGCCAGGCCAACGACTGGGCCTGGCCGCGATGGCGGGCGGGGTTTTTCTGCTGGTCGGTTTGGTGGTGCTCGATGTGCGACGACGCAGAAACCCTGCCGCGCCGGAGTTCGATGGTGAACGCGGGAACGGATAGGGTAGGCCCTCGTGATGTCCGACGCTGCTGCTGCTGATCCGCACCGCATCTCGATCGTGGTTCCGGTCTACCAAGGTGAGCGGACCCTCAGCGCGTTGATGGACGAGATTCTTCCGTTGACGCAGGTGACTCATACCCCCGTCGGGCGTCCGATGATCGTCGAGGAAGTGCTGCTCGTCTTCGATCACGGACCCGACGATTCCGCTGCGGTGATCAGGCGGCTGACCGCTGCGCACAAATTCGTTCGCGGTGTGTGGCTCAGCCGCAATTTCGGTCAACACCCCGCCACCCTCGCCGGCATGGCGTCGAGCGGCGGCGAATGGATCGTCACGATGGACGAGGACGGCCAGCACGACCCGGCGGCCATCGGCGGCATGCTCGACACCGCCCTCGACCAGCAGTCCACCGTCGTCTACGCCAAGCCGACGAACGTCGCACCGCACGGACTGTGGCGCAATACCGCCTCCCGCGGCGCGAAATGGTTGATCGCCAAGGCCCTGGCCGGGGACAACACCGTCGACTATCAGAGCTACCGCCTGGTGCTCGGCGAGGTCGGTCGCTCCGTCGCCGCCTACGCCGGTTCCGAGGCGTACCTGGACATCGCACTCGGATGGATCGCGGGCGACGTCACGACCAGCCCGGTGGCGCTGCGCGAAGAGGTGGACCGTCGATCGGGCTACCGACTGCGAACCTTGCTCTCGCACTTCTGGCGGATGGTGCTCTCGAGCGGCACCAAGGGCCTGCGGCTGGTCAGCTTCATCGGCATCGCCTTCGCGGTACTCGGCCTGATTCTGGTGGCCTACGTGCTGGTGTCGTACTTCGCGTTCGATCCAGGATCCGAGGTGCAGGGCTGGGCGTCGACGATGGTGATCCTGTTGTTCGGCTTCGGGGCAACGCTGTTCTCCCTCGGTGTCGTGGCCGAATACGTGGGCGTCAACGTCAAGACCGCCATGGGCAAGCCGCCGTACCTGATCGTCACCGATCCCGGGAACGGCCCGCTCGGTCGTACTGCGCCTACTGCATCGACCGACAACACACCGCCGGCGTGACCGCGACGCACACGTGGATCGTCGGCAGCGGCGGACTACTCGGCGCTGCGGTGACCCGGGAGGCCGGTCGTCGCGGACATCGGGTGCACACCAGCACCATCCCGTGGGCAGACACAGCGTCCGCCGAACAGGCTTTGCTGCAGCGATGTTCGGAATTCTTCGACTCCTTCTCCGGCGGTACCTGGAACGTGATCTGGGCCGCGGGCGCGGGCGTGAACGGAACCAGCGCAGCGCAGTTCGCCGAAGAGAACGGTTTGATCCGAACCGTTCTGGCGCGCATCGAGACTGTCGCCGCCGACCGCGCGGGCACCGGAACCGTTTTCCTGGCCTCGTCCGCCGGTGGCGTCTACGCCGGCGCGACCGGAGCCCCGCATCACGAAGGAACGAACCCGGTTCCGTTGGGCGACTACGGCTTCGCGAAGCTGCAATCCGAAGCCATCGCGACCGAGTTCGGTGCACGCACCGGCATCAACGTGGCCATCGGTCGGTTCGCGAACCTGTACGGGCCGGGGCAGAACCTCGCGAAACCACAGGGCCTCATCTCGCACCTGTGCCGCGGATACCTCATGGCCTCACCCGTATCCATCTACGTGCCGATGGACACGCTGCGCGACTACCTCTACGTGTCCGACGCGGCCGAGATGGTTGCCGACACCCTCACGATGTCGGCCACGCAACGCCTCTCGCCGACGATCAAGATCTTCGCCTCCGGTGAGGCCGTCACCATCGGCTCGATACTCGGAGCGTGCCGGACGGTGTTCCGCCGTCGACCGAACGTGGTGCTGGCCGCGTCCCCACTCGCGGTATTCCAAGGTCGCGATCTGCGGCTGCGGTCGACGGTCTGGCCGCAGATCGATCGCCGAACGCACCGAACGTTGCCCGCCGGCATCGCCTCCACCCTGTTCGCGACGCGTCAGGCATTGGGGGTCGGTCGATGACCGAACCACAGACCCCTGCTCCCCCAGCGGGAATGAACGGCGCACCGGGGCCGCTGATGCGCATCGTCAAGAATCAGAAGATCGCGTTCCTGCTCGTCGGAGGCGTCAACACCGCACTGGGTACCGCGTGGTTCATCCTGTGGCAGTTGTTGATCGGTGAGCAGTACGGATACCACGCCGCGATCGTGCTCGGTTATCTCTGCAACGTGCTGTGCGCGTTCGCGATGTACCGCTACCTGGTGTTCCGTGTACGGGGTCACTTCCTGCGCGATCTGCTGCGGTTCTTCGTCGTGAACTTCGGTGCGTTCGTCGCCAACATCTCGCTGATGACGATCGCCGTGTCCGTCTTCCACTTCCCGCCCATCCCTTCACAATTGGTCGTCACAGCAGTGATGGCAGTCGTCAGCTTCTTCGGCTACCGCGACTTCTCGTTTCGCAGAAAGAGCCAGGCCCCCACATCATGACTCCCCGTGTTTCCGTAGTCGTCCCCGCCTACAACAACGCCGAGTACCTGGCCGAGACCATCGATTCGATTCTCGCCCAGACGTTCACGGACTTCGAACTGGTCATCGCCGACCATTCGTCGACCGACGGAACACTCGCCGTCGCGCAGAAGTACGACGACCCACGGATCCGCCTCCTGACCACCCCGACCGGCGGCGGCGCGCAAGCCAACTGGAATCGAGTGACCGAAGAGGCCACGGGAGAATTGATCAAACTCGTGTGCGGCGACGACACCATCGCGCCCACCGCGTTGGCCATCCAGGTACAGGCATTCGACGACAACCCGTCCGCCGTTCTGGTTGCCTCGCAGCGGACGCTGATCGACGCCTACGGCAAGACCGTCATCGCCGCCCGCGGACTCGGCGGACTGCACGGAACGGTCTCGGGCCGAGTCGCCGCCCGAACCGCAGTTCGGGCCGGCGCCAACATCTTCGGCGAACCCGGCGGCGTCATGATCAAGCTGTCGGAACTCCGCGAGATCGGGCTGTGGGACAACAGCCATCCCTACCTGATCGACCAGGCCACCTTCATCGCAGTAGCCCTACGCGGAGACATCGTGGCCATTCCCCGACCGCTGGCGTCGTTCCGCATCAACTCGGGGCAGTGGAGCGTGGAACTGGCGACGCAGCAGGCACGCCAGGCCGCGGACTTCCATCGCTCACTGCAGGCCAGCAATCCAACCCTGTTGTCCGACAACGACGTTCGCATCGGTAACGCCAAGGCACTGATGACGTCGTTCATGCGTCGCGCGGTGTATCTGCTGCTGCGCCATCGGATGTCGCGTAGCAGCTAAGACCCGTTTCAGGGCAGTACGGATTCTTTCGTCGCGTAGACCTTTTCGGTCGCATCTTTCTGCGGTCGCCACCACTGCTCGTTGTCGCGGTACCAGTCGATGGTGGCCTCGAGGCCAGCTCGGAAGTCGACATAGGTTGGTGTCCAACCCAATTCGGTACGTAGCTTGGTCGAGTCGATGGCGTAGCGCAGATCGTGGCCGGGGCGGTCGGTGACGAAGTCGAAGGCGTCGGGCGCGTTGCCGGTTTCGTCGAGGATCGCTTCGAGGACGGTGCGGTTGTTCGCTTCGCCGTCGGCTCCGATGAGGTAGGTCTCGCCGATGCGGCCGCCGTCGATGATGGCCCAGACGGCGCTGTTGTGGTCGTCGACGTGGATCCAGTCGCGCACGTTCTGCCCTGCCCCGTAGAGCTTGGGCCGGGAGCCGCTGAGGATGTTGGTGATCTGGCGGGGGATGAACTTCTCCACGTGCTGGTACGGGCCGTAGTTGTTGGAGCAGTTGGAGATGGTGGAGCGAACGCCGAACGAGCGGGTCCAGGCACGCACCAGCAGATCACTCGAGGCCTTGGTGGACGAGTACGGGCTCGACGGGTTGTACGGGGTCGATTCGGTGAACCTCGCCGGGTCGTCCAACTCGAGATCGCCGTAGACCTCGTCGGTGGAAATGTGGTGGTAGCGGACGTCGTGTTCGCGGACCGCATTGAGCAAGGTGGTGGTGCCGATGACGTTGGTGTGTACGAACGGCCACGGGTCGGTCAACGAGTTGTCGTTGTGGGATTCGGCGGCGAAGTGGACGACCAGATCCGTTTCGCGCACGAGGCGGTCGACGAGGTCGGCGTCGGCGATGTCGCCGTGGACGAACTCGATGCGATCGGCCACGGGGTCGAGGGAGGCCTTGTTGCCGGCGTAGGTGAGCTTGTCGAGCACGGTGACCTGGGAGTCGGGACGCTGCGCGAGGGTCTGATGTACGAAGTTCGCGCCGATGAACCCGGCCCCACCCGTGACGAGAATTCTCATGAACAGGCACTTTACCGGTGGATGCTCGTGCGAGCCGATCTTGTCTGCCACGCGTGCTAGCTTCTGTTCGACTTCGGGGGGAGTAGCAACTGATGGGTCTGGGAAAGATACTTGTTCGTCTCGCGGCATCGGTGACGCTGCTGTTCGGAATCATGTGGGCAATCCCGCAGCTGGCACCGGAGGTGCCGGAACCATACGAGGGAGTGCGGGCCCTGCCCCCGGTGTCGCCGGAACCCACGGGCTCGACGACGGCCCCGCCACCTCTGCCGCCCGGATTTCCGTCGATGAACCGACCGCCACCGAAAATCGACGTACCCGAGGGGCAACCGCAGCCCAACGCAACCAAATTCGGCTGGACGTACGACATTCCTGCGGACTGGGAAAATTGGAATGACGGATTCTCGGAGTGGGTCGGCGAGGACGGATCGACCGCAACATACGGCGCAATGGGTCTCCATGGACGATTCGACTGCGAGGGCGGTGAATTCGAATCTTCGGCGATCAGCGGAATGACCGGCCGCCGTGCCGAAGACTTGACGGTCCTCGCCTATCGAGAGGCGCAGAAAGCGTCGATGATCTTCACCAACAGAGACGGATCCGAAACACCCACTGTTCAGATCAGCGACCCCAAGTATCTCCAGGTCGACGGAGTCCCGGCTGTCCGCTACACAGCCCTGGTCGAAGACATACCGGATTCGCCGTACTGCCCTCCTCCCCGCGCGACATTCGACGTAGTCACCACTACAGGTTTCGCCACAGCAGAGGTTGCGGTCTTCGTCGTGATTGCCGACCGTGATGTCGACAACGCGATCTCCGACGAGGATGTCGAACGCCTCATCTCGTCTTTGAGAAGGAGTCCGACGCAATGACGGAACCACTGGTAGCCAGATCATCCGAGATCGCCGGCCTCGGGAACCTCCTCGATCGCATCAGCGTCGAAACACTGGCCAGTCATCGTTATCTGCTCGCTCATGCGGGCCTGAGCGAGAACGTGATTGGGCAGATTCTGCAGCGACTCCAGCCGCATCTCGCATCTTTTCAGGAGATGACACGCACTCGGCAGGTTCACCTGTCTGCCAACTGTGGGGAGATGGGTGCCGAACTCATCAAGGCGGCGTGGCTGTATGCCGATTAGGATCAGCGAAACTACGACCTGCTCAACGCTCACACAAGCGCGCCACTGATACCGGGCTTCGATCGTGGCAGCTCGGATCGTGCCGCCGTCGGGCACGTGGACGAGTTCGACGGGGCAACCGATTACGCACGGCCCCACGGGATCGACTATCCCATCCCGAATCCCGTCGTCGACGACGTCCGAGACCTACTCGACGATGCCGCAGGCTGGTTGGGAGAGATCGACACAACAATCTTCGAGCTCTCCGGGTGGAGCCCCCTGAACGAGGCGACCATTCCGATCACCGGCAACTGGAACGAAATCAGGAGAATCGGCCAGGCGTACCAGATTGCAGGCGACGCGATGGAAGCTGCCGCAGAGTCCTTCGCAGCAGGAGTGCGTCGCGTCGACGGCTACTGGAACGGCGCTGCAGCGCAGGCATTCACCGACTATGCCGACCGGCAACTGGCCGCAATGCGGTGGGAGGGGCCCGCCGGCCGCACGATATCCGCGGTCTGTGCAGTGATATCCGAACAACTCCGTGACGCCGCGCTGGCAGTGGTCCGCAAGATCGTCGAATTGCTCGAGTCCGAAGTGGCCGTGGACAATGCCCGCGGCGCATTGAAGGTCGTGATCAAGAAGGTACCGGTGGTGGGCACCGCCTGGCAGGTCGAGAGCATCATCGAAATATGCTGGACAGCAATAGATTTGACCAAGGAGCTCATCGCGAAGATCGAGCAGGTGGTCGACGACTTCGGTGCGTTCCTCGACGCACTCGGCGATCCCGAAGGCCAGGTGGGTAAGAAGATCGACGACACCCTGGAACCGCTGAACGATTTCCTCGACTACGGCAAGCAGTCCGTCGAAGCTGGCAAGACGGCGGATATCCGACCGGTACTCGACACTCCGGACGAGGACTTCTCCGTCGGCACCGGCGACGAACCATGGCGGGACGCATGATCGAGTTTCTGCTTCCGCACGCCCGCGCTGCATACGACCGTCTGATGACATCCTGCCGAGAACTCGAAGCCGCGCGTGTACGGGCCCTCGATACCGATCTGAAGACAACAGCACCCCACCGAGTCACCGCAGAGTTGCTGGCCCGCCTCGCATCGTCACTGCGGGCGTCGAGCGCCCTTGTCCACTATGCAGGCCGGGTCGCGTCGGGTGAATGCAGCTGGGAACGCATCGAGGTGGACGCCTCTCCGCTGCCCCCGGAAGTCGAGGAACTCAAAGCCGACCCCCGAGTCGAGTGGCCGGAACACTGGCCGACGCCGATCGCCGAATCGGACATCGGCTCCCATCCGTATCGAATCCCCTGGGAGTGAGTGACGACACAATCGAGCGGGTGATCGGAGGGTCTGGAAGACTTCGCGGTCATGCGGGGAATCATTCTGGCGGGCGGCACGGGCTCGCGTCTTCATCCGATCACGATGGGCGTCAGCAAGCAGCTGGTCCCGGTCTACGACAAACCGATGATCTACTACCCGCTCTCGACGCTGATCCTGGCCGGGATCCGCGAGATCCTCATCATCACCACACCCCAGGACGCCGACCAATTCACCCGCCTGCTCGGTGATGGCTCCCAATTCGGAATCTCCCTGACCTACAAGGTCCAACACGAGCCGAACGGCCTCGCCCAAGCGTTCGTGTTGGGTGCCGAGCACATCGGCACCGACTCCGCGGCATTGGTGTTGGGCGACAACATCTTCTACGGCCCCGGCCTGGGCACCCAACTGTCCCGCTTCGACACCATCGACGGCGGAGCAGTATTCGCGTACGAGGTCTCCGACCCCACCGCCTACGGCGTCATCGAGTTCGATGCGAACCGTAAAGCCATCTCGTTGGAGGAGAAACCGGCCGCCCCGAAGTCGAACTACGCCGTCCCCGGCCTGTACTTCTACGACAACGACGTCATCGCCATCGCCCGCGACCTGCAGCCGTCCGCGCGTGGGGAGTACGAGATCACCGACGTCAACCGCCACTACCTCGAGGCCGGCCGCCTCCAGGTCGAGGTCCTCCCGCGCGGAACCGCCTGGCTCGACACCGGCACCTTCGACTCCCTCCTCGACGCCTCCAACTACGTGCGCACCATCGAACAACGTCAAGGATTGAAGATCGGGTCCCCCGAAGAGGTGGCGTGGCGCCGCGGATTCATCACCGACGACGAACTGCGCGTGCGCGCGGAGACACTCGTCAAGTCCGGCTACGGCCGCTACCTGCTGGATCTGATCGACCGAGGGAACCGATGACCTTTCGTGAGTTGAGCATTGCCGGTGCCTACGAGTACACCCCACGCCAGTTCGGTGACGACCGCGGTGTGTTCTTCGAGTGGTTCAAAGCCAGCCTCTTCGAGGAAACGACCGGGCGGTCGTTGGACCTGCTGCAGGCGAACTGCTCGGTCTCCGCCGCCGGGGTGCTGCGCGGGATTCACTTCACCACCAACCCGCCCGGGCAAGCGAAATACGTCACCTGCGCCCGCGGTGCATTCCTCGATGTGATCGTCGATCTGCGGGTCGGGTCACCGACGTTCGGGCAGTGGGACAGCGTGCTGATCGACGACGTCGACCGCAAAGCGGTGTTCCTCTCCGAAGGACTCGGGCACGCGATCTTGTCGTTGGAGGACAACTCGACGGTCATGTACCTGTGCTCACTGGAGTACACCCCGGCCCTGGACCGCGACATCAACCCCCTCGACCCCGCGCTGGGCATCGACTGGCCCACCACCGGACGCGACGGATCACCGCTGACCTACGAACTCTCCGACAAGGACAAAGCCGCCCCCACCCTCGCCGAAGCCCTCGAACGCGGAGACCTGCCGAACTTCTCGTGAGCGGCGGGACGAGGCGACGAGGCCTGATCCGGGCAAACGCGCTCGCATTCGTCAGACGCGCGCATAATCGCCCCTGACCGTTGACGAGAATGCGCGCGTCTGGCATGTGAGCGCGCGTTTGCGAACCTCACGGGGGCGAACCCCAGGGTGCGAACCCCGGAGGCTCAGCGGATCTTGAAGATCACGAATCGCTGGACGAGGAAGTTGATGACCGTCGCCGTGCCCTGCGCGATGACGAAGGCCACGTTGGCGTACCAGAAGCCGTCGGGAAGAGCCTGGTAGAGCCAGGTGTAGATGCCGACCTGTACGGCGAAGGTGACACCGTACAGCGCGACGACGGCGAAGAACCTGGCCCGTGACGGAGCCGCGTTGAACGTCCAGCGTCGGTTGATCAGGTAGGCAGTGGTGGTGCCGAGGACGAAGCCGATGGCCTTGGCCAGCGTCACACCGACGCCGAACACGAAATGCAGGATCAGGTTGACGCCCTGGTCGACGATCGCCGACAGCACACCCGTCGCCAGGAACCGCAGCACCTGCGTCTTGAGATCGAGGGCCGCGTCGGCGATGTTCTCGGTCAGTGGCAGTTCGACGGGTAGCGGGACGTGATGCTGCAACTCGTCGTCCTGGGGCGACCAGTCGTCGTGCGTCGAGCCTTCTTCTGCGGAGCGGTCGGGGGTGGACACGAGGACTGACACTAGCGGCTCGCCGTCGCAAGCGGCCGGTCCTCACCACCACTTCGTTGCAGCGAATGCGTCCAAGTAGCTTGTCTACGTGATGTCGACGCAGGAATTCTCGTCCAATACGCGATCTCGACGCGGATTATTGCTGTGCGTCGCAGCTATCGCAGCAGCATTGTTCGTGCTTCGAGGCCTGCCGCGGATGCGCTCCCCAGCACTGTTCGCCGAGGATGGCCAGATCTTCCTCACCGAGGCCCACAACAACGGTATCGAAGCAATAATTACGCCTTACGCAGGCTATCTGCACGTGATACCGCGAATAATCGCTGCGCTTCTCGAGCCGCTTCCCGTCACATCTGCCCCGGTCGCCTATCTATGGGCAGCCATCCTGGTGCACCTGGTCTTATTGACGCCCGCTCTGTCGACGCGACTGGTATGGCTGATTCCCTCACCGGTCCTGCGCGGCGGCCTCTTTGCCTCGCTGTGCCTGATGGCACCGCTGTGGGAGCCCTACGGCAACATCGCGAACTTGATCTTCGTGGCAGGTCTGAGTCTGCTCCTGTTGATCCTGAGCACCGACCCTGCCCGGCCGATCGGGCGGGGAGCCGAGTTGGCGGGCGTGGGGCTCATCGGACTGAGCGGCCCCTTGATCGTGTTGTTTCTGCCATTTTTCGTGTGGCGATGGTGGCGCAACGACAAGACACGGCACTCTCTGTACGTGGTCGCCGTCGCCGCAGCGAGCGCCGTCATCCAGCTCTCTGTATATCTATCGTCCGAGCGATCGACTCCCGGCGGGGGAACGCTGGTCCTCTTGGCAAAGACCGCGGGCGAAAGAGTAGGTGGAAGCTGGCTTTTCGGCGACGCCAACGTCCTCGTCGGTACACCACACGCAGTGCTGACGGCCGCGGCTTACGCCTGGTTTGCCATAGTCGTCACTCTGACCGTCGTGTGCTTGCCGAAGATCGCCCTTCCCCTGTGGCTGCTGTGCGCGATACTTCTGTATTCCGCGGTCAACGCCTACGGACCATCGATGGTCGCCTCATCCCAAGCATTTCAGCGTCACATTTTAATTCCGGTGGCCATCTGCATCGTGCTGCTCTGGGGCGTGATCGGCTCGCATCGAAAATCGATCCCTACCGCGGGGGCGGTCATTTGCCTACTGGCCGGGAGTTGGGGAATCGTCCACGACTTCACTCCCGATGCCTACCCTCTCAAACCGGATCTGACTCCGTTGCGACAGTGCGTGGAGGCAGGCAACGCCAACTGCCATCAAGACATATTCCTCCCGGGCTGGTCGGTCAATCTCGACGGCCGCCAGTCCTAGTGGGCTGGTGCAGAGCACTGAGCGGGTACCCTCTTGAGCGATGTCCACGACAGCCGACGACGCACTCTTCCCCCTGGAACCACAGGCCGGGAACACTGCGCCGCTACCCACGCAGACCCGCACAATCTCCGGATTCGGCCGCACCGCGCGCTCGACCGGGGAGGTGCTCGCCACCTCCGACCCCGAGCTCATCGCGAACGCGGTCAAGCAGGTCGCCGAGCAGAACGACTCCAAGCCGTCCTACCTGCGACGCGGTGTCATCCCTCGCGGCCTCGGCCGCTCCTACGGTGACAACGCGCAGAACTCCGGCGGCCTCGTCATCGACATGACGGCACTCAACCGCATCTACAGCATCGACACGTCGACGCGCATCGTCGATCTCGACGGTGGCGTCAGCCTCGACCAGCTGATGCGGGCCGCATTGCCGTTCGGACTGTGGGTACCCGTGCTTCCGGGTACACGCCAGGTCACGATCGGCGGGGCCATCGGCTGCGACATCCACGGTAAGAACCATCACAGCGCGGGTAGCTTCGGCAACCACGTCCGCTCGATGGAACTGCTCACCGCGGACGGTCAGATCCGGCACCTCACGCCGACAGGCAAGAACGCGAAGCTCTTCTGGGCGACGGTCGGCGGCAACGGCCTCACCGGCATCATCCTGCGCGCCACCATCGAGATGACGCCGACGGAAACGGCGTACTTCAAAAACGACGGCCTTCGCACCGCGAGCCTCGACGAGACCGTCGCTGCGCACCAGGACGGCACCGAGGACAACTACACGTACTCGAGCGCATGGTTCGACGTCATGAGCGCGCCGCCGAAGCTCGGCCGCGCGACGATCACTCGCGGCTCGCTGGCAAAGTTCGACGAACTTCCCGCGAAGCTGCAGAAGGATCCACTCAAGTTCGACGCACCTCAGCTGTTGACGGTGCCGGACGTCTTTCCGATCAGCGGCTTGAACAAGCTGTCGATGTCCATGATCGGCGAGGCCTACTACCGCATGGGGGGCAACTACACCGGCAAGGTGCAGAACCTCACGCAGTTCTACCACCCACTCGACCTCGTCGGTGAGTGGAACAGAGGCTACGGCCCCAAGGGATTTCTGCAGTATCAGTTCCTCGTTCCGACCGAGGCGCTCGAAGAGTTCAAGGACATCATCCGGTTCATCCAGCGTTCGGGCCAGTACTCGGCACTGAACGTCTTCAAGCTGTTCGGCCCGGGAAACAAAGCGCCACTGAGCTTTCCGATGGCCGGCTGGAACGTCGCGATGGACTTCCCGATCAAGGCAGGTCTCAACGAGATGGTGCGCGAGCTCGACAAGCGCGTTCTCGAGTTCGGCGGCCGCCTCTACACGGCGAAGGACTCGCGGACCACCGCCGAGACCTTCCACTCGATGTACCCGAGGATCGACGAATGGATCAAGGTTCGCCGATCCGTGGACCCCACAGGCGTTTTCGCCTCCGATATGGCAAGAAGGTTGGAACTGCTGTGACGATAGATGCCGTCGGTAACCCTCAGACGATTCTGGTTCTGGGTGGCACCAGCGAGATCGGTCTCGCGATCACCGAGGAGTACCTGTCGAAGTCACCGGCACGTGTCATCCTCGCTGCGCTGCCGAACGATCCGCTGCGCGAGAGCGCCGTCGCACAGCTGACGGCCAAGGGGGCCAAGGCCGTCGACGTCATCGACTTCGATGCACTCGACACCGCGTCGCACCCGAAAGTCATCGACGCCGCCTGGGCCAAGGGTGACGTCGATGTCGCCATCGTCGCTTTCGCCGTCGACTTCGATGCCGAGCAGCTCTGGCAGGACCAGCGCAAGGCCGTCCTCGCCGCGAACATCAACTACACCGCCTCCGTCTCGGTCGGCGTGCTGCTGGGCGAGAAGATGAAGGCGCAGGCCTACGGCCGCATCATCGTCATGTCCTCGGTGGCAGGCGAACGGGTACGTCGCTCCAACTTCGTCTACGGCTCCACCAAGGCCGGACTCGACGGGTTCTACCTCGGACTCGGAGAAGCGTTGCGTGAGTTCGGACCTCGGGTCACCGTCGTTCGCCCAGGCATGGTGCGCACCAAGTTCAGCGCGCACGTCAAGGAAGCCCCGATGACGGTCGACAAGGAGGTCATCGCGAAGCTCGCGGTGAACGCGTCGCGCAAGGGCACCCCGCTCATCTGGACTCCCGCGCCCTGGCGTCTGGTGATGATGGTGCTGCGGCACGTACCGCGGCCGATCTTCCGCAAGCTGCCCATCTGATTTCGATGACAATCGGGGTTGCACCGGCTCGAAGAACCGCCTCTGCCGTCGGCGAGATCGCTGCCGGTGTTCTTGTCGCCGTCGTGGTGGCGACGGTCGGGTTGTACGCCTTCTCACTGGTTCAGTGGCCGGCGTTCAACTCGTCCAACGTCACTCGCGCCATCACGACGCTCGGTCAGGTGGTTGCGGCAGCACTGTTCGCCGCGTCGATCTATCTGTACCGGATCCACAAGTGGCCGTGGATTGCTCGGCTCGCGGCGTGGATCGGTCTGAGCGGATTCGTCACCGTCACCCTCGGGATGCCGCTGGCTGCAACCAAGCTCTACCTGTTCGGCATCTCCGTCGACCAGGAGTTTCGTACCGAATATCTGACGCGGCTGACGGACTCGGCGTCGTTGCGCGACATGACGTACGCCGATATCCCGCCGTTCTACCCGGCCGGCTGGTTCTGGCTCGGTGGGCGCGTCGGCAACATCCTGGGCATGGACGGCTGGGAAGTGTTCAAGCCCTACGCAATCGGGCTGCTCGCCGTCACCGCCGTCGTGTCGTTCGTGCTGTGGAAGGCGCTGATCCGAGCCGACTGGGCCGTCGCCGTCAGCGCCGTCACCACCGCACTCGTCGTCGCCCACGCCTCCCCCGAGGCATACAGCGCCGTGATCGTGATGCTCTTCGCTCCGGCACTCGTCCTCGCGTGGGGTGCGTTGCACCGAAGCGCATCGGGCGGATGGGGAGCGGTGCTCGGCACCGGACTCTTCCTCGGTCTGGCCGCGACGTTCTACACCCTGTACCTCGGTTTGGCTGCGTTCACCGTCGTACTGATGGCACTCTTCGCCGCCGTTCTCGCCTATCGCGAGCGGAAGTCCTGGAAAGTACTGGTTCCCATCGCGATCAAGGTCGCCGCGATCGCCGCGATCTCGGGCCTCATCGCCGCAACCGTGTGGCTGCCGTACCTGATCGACTTCCTGCGCGGCGCACCGTCCACGTCCGGCACGGCACTGCACTACCTACCCGAAGCCGGTGCGACGCTTCCCTTCCCGATGTTCGAGTTGTCCCTGATGGGCGTGCTGTGCCTCATCGGCACGGTGTGGGTCGCAGTGCGGTTCTCGTCCTCACGCCGGGCGCAGGCGCTCGGCATCGGCGTCGTATCCATCTACCTGTGGACTCTGCTGTCCATGGCCGCCACGGCTGCGGGCACCACGTTGCTCTCGTTCCGCCTCGAAGCGGTGCTGATCGTATTGCTCGGCAGCGCAGGCGTTTTCGGCTTCCTCGAAGGCAGTCACGCGATCTATCAGGCCATCAACGAGCCCCCCAAGTTCCGTATCGCGGCCGTCGTCGTAGCAGCCATCGGTGCCATGACCTACGCGCAGAACATTCCCCAGGTACTGCAGACCGAGATCACCGTCGCGTACTCCGACACCGACGGTGACGGCACCCGCGCCGACATGCGTCCGCCGAGCGCGGTCTCGTACTACCGCGAGGTCGACGCCGCCCTGACCGAGCAGACCCAGCGTCCGCGCGACGAGACCGTCGTACTGACCGCCGACACATCCTTCCTCAGCTACTACCCGTACTTCGGTTTCCAGGGATTGACCTCGCACTACGCCAACCCACTCGCGCAGTTCGATCAGCGCGCCGAGGCCATCGAGCAGTGGACCGAGCTCGAGACACCCGATCAGTTGGTCGACGCGCTGGACACCAGCCAGTGGCGTGCGCCGGATGCGTTCCTCTTCCGCCGCGGAGCCGACGGCTACACCCTGCGCCTGGCCGAGGACGTCTACCCGAACGACCCGAATGTGCGCCGCTACACCGTCACGTTCCCCGAGTCACTGTTCGAGGATCCGCGCTTCAGCGTGACCGACATCGGGCCCTTCGCGCTGGTGGTGCGCACGGGTTGAGCGCGAACGCACTACCTCGGTGATGCGGTGTGAGTTCGAAACTCCCGAGGTGAGCGTCCGGTCCATCGCGTGAACGCATGCGAGAAACTGGCGACGTCGCTGTAGCCGAGTTCGGCGGCGATCTCCCCTACCGTCACGGAACTGTCGAGCAGACGCACGGTCGCGCGCTCCTGAAGGAACGCCTGGCGCACCGCACGGAACGTGGTTCCCTCGTTGCCGAGTTTCCGTTTGAGGGTGCTGGTCGAGATGACCATTCTCCGCGCACAGTGCGCACTGTCGGTGCAGTCGCGGTCGGTGTCGAACAGCGCGCGCACGGTGTCCGTGTACGACTTCGTGCGACGGCCGTCGACAGCCTTCTTCAGTTCCGCAATCCCGAGTTGATACGACAACGAATCGGAGAACCGGCAGGCCTCGGCGAGGATGGCCGCAGGCACGAAGACGAACGGTGACGGCGCATCGAACACGATGCGCTGGATCTCGTCGTCGTCGAGCGTATCCCGCTCCGGGGTCGGGATATCGAGGTGAAGTTCGACCGCGTGCGCGGAGCCGGCGAGCATGCCGATCAAACGAAGAAGGCACGAACCGCCGTACGCGACAGCAATGCTGTCGAGCCCGTCGTCCCCCGTGCGCCCGGCGAGTCCGACGGTCAACCCTCGATCGGTGTGGTGGATGTGCACGGCGAGAGCCGTGGAGATCAGAGGTAGGAACTCGAGCAACTCGACCATCTCTGCCACCGATCCGGCACTGATCAGCGGAAGACTGAGAGGACCGAACGACGTGGGCTGCACGTATCGTGCGAACGTCGCGCCGAGCCGGAAACCCTGTTGGCGGTCGAGGTTCGGGTACACCTCCCGAAACCACCGCAGCGGCACCTGCCCGTCACGGGTGACCAGCTCCGTCATGCTGACGCCGTCACGCACCAAGATGCGTCGGAACGCCGCCTCGGCCCGCTCTCCCAGCGCGCCGCTGCCGAGCAGCTGCGCAAAGGCAAGCGGGGGCACTCCGGACTCGACGAATCCCACGTGAGCCAAATTAACAACAAATCGGGGCGTTCGAGCCTGGTTCGGGAAACCCGTCGCAGAGAGACTTGGAACACAGTTACTCAGCGAGGAGAACACCATGGCCAACGTCACCTTTGTCACGCACGACGGCGAGAAGCACGAGGCACCGCTGACCGAGGGCACGTCCCTGATGCAGGTCGCCGTCGACAACGCCATCCCGGGTATCGACGGGGACTGCGGTGGCGAAGCAGCCTGCGGAACCTGTCACGTCGTTGTCGACGACGCATGGAGCGACGTCGTCGGTACCAGCGACGAGGTCGAGGAAGACATGCTCGCCATGAACCCCGAGCGTGAACCGACATCGCGGCTCTCGTGCCAGATGACCGCGCGTGAATCCTGGGACGGCTTGACCGTTCGCGTTCCCGAATTCCAGATCTGACCTGCGGACCGAAGGAGAGAGCCATGAGTATCGCCGACACCGTCGCGACCACCGCCAGATCCGTCATCCCGATGGAACTGCAGATCCGCGGCGCGCACCTCTACGACAAGACGCGCCGGATCGTGACCCGCACCGACGGCCAGGTCATGTTCACCGAGACCCCCATACCGCCGGTCGACGAGGTCGATCTCGCCGATATCGACCTGAGTAACCCGTTTCTGTACCGCCAGGGGCTCTGGAAGTCGTACTTCGAGCGCGTCCGCAACGAAGCGCCGGTGCACTTCCAGCCGAACAGCCCGTTCGGGCCGTTCTGGTCGGTCACCCGGCACGCGGACATCATCGCTGTCGACAAGAACCACAAGGTCTTCTCGGCGGAGCCGTTCATCATCATCGGCAAGCCCCCGCGCTTCATGGATATCGCCATGTTCATCGCGATGGACCCCCCGCGTCACGACTCTCAGCGCGCCGCGGTCCAAGGCGTGGTGGCCCCGAAAAATCTCCGCGAGATGGAAGATCTGATCCGGTCGCGGGTTCAGGAAGTTCTCGACGACCTTCCCGTGAACCAGCCGTTCGACTGGGTTCGCACGGTGTCCGTCGAACTCACGGCACGGATGCTGGCGACGTTGCTCGATTTCCCGTACGAGCAGCGACACAAGCTCGTCGAGTGGTCGGACCTGGCGACGGCAATGGAACAGACGAACGGTGGCCCCTCGGACAACGACGAGGTGTTCGGCGCCATGGTCGACGCAGCCAAGGGGCTGGGCGCTCTCTGGCACGACAAGGCGGCTCGGAAAGCAGCAGGAGAAGAGCCCGGATTCGATCTGATCTCGTTGCTGCAAGCCAATGACGACACGAAGGACCTCATCGACCGGCCGCTGGAGTTCCTGGGAAATCTCACCCTGCTCATCGTCGGCGGTAACGACACCACACGTAACTCGATGAGCGGTGGAGTATTGGCGCTCAACGAGTTTCCCGATCAGTTCGAGAAGCTGAAGGCGAATCCCGATCTCGTCCCCGGCATGGTGTCGGAGATCATCCGCTGGCAGACCCCACTGGCCTACATGCGCAGGATCGCGAAGGAAGACACCATCCTCAACGGCCAGTTCATCCGCAAGGGCGACAAGGTGGTCATGTGGTACGCCTCCGGCAACCGTGACGAGCGCGTGTTCGATCGGCCCGACGACTTCATCATCGACCGCAAGAACGCACGCAATCACATCGCGTTCGGGTTCGGGGTACACCGGTGCATGGGAAACAGGCTCGCCGAGATGCAGCTGCGCATCCTCTGGGAAGAACTACTGGTTCGCTTCGAGAACATCGAGGTGATCGGTGAACCCGAATACGTCCAATCGAACTTCGTGCGGGGTATCGCAAAGATGATGGTCACGCTCACCCCGAAAGTGCAGGCGCAGTGACGACCGATCGTGCGGTGATCATCGGCGCCAGCCACGCCGGCGCTCAGCTCGCCGCACATCTGCGGCGCGAGAAGTGGTCCGGGGATGTGGTTCTCATCGGTGACGAGGGGACATTGCCCTACCAACGTCCCCCGTTGTCGAAGGCCTATCTGGCCGGCACCTCCACGTTGGAGGCTCTGGCCATCCGCGGTGCGGACTTCTACGACAAGCAGAACATCGAGCTGGTCGACGGTTCGGTGAGCAGCATCGATCGTGAGGCTCGCACGGTCACGTTCGATACCGGAGTCACGCAGCCGTACAGCAAGCTCGCCCTGTGCACCGGGGCGCGAACTCGCCGATTGACAACTCCCGGAGCAGATTTGGCGGGCATCCACTACCTGCGCACCGCCGCCGACTCCGCATCGCTACGCTCGGCCGCGACGCCGGGCACACGGGTGGTCGTCGTCGGTGGCGGATACATCGGTTTGGAAACGGCAGCGTCCCTCCGGGCATCGGGTCTCGACGTCACCGTCGTCGAGGCCGCGGAGCGTGTGCTGGAACGCGTCACCGCACCGGCGGTCTCGAAGTTCTTCACCCGAATTCACCGCGAGGCGGGCGTAGAGATTCGAACGCAGGCCCTCGTGGAGGAGTTCCGCGGAGACAGCCACGTGCGCGAGGTCGTGCTGGCCGGCGGAGACACGCTACCGGCAGATCTGGTCGTCATCGGAGTGGGCATCGTGCCCAACACCGAGCTCGCCGAATCGGCAGGAATCACCGTCGAGAACGGAATCGTCATCGACGATCGGGCACGCACCAACGATCCCGACATCGTCGCCGCCGGTGACTGCGCCGCATTCGACGTTCCACGCTACTCCCGACGCGTTCGCCTCGAATGCGTCTCCGCTGCAATCGAACACGCGAAGGTGGCGGCATCGACCATGACCGGAGGGGCTGCCACCATCACCGCGCTTCCATGGTTCTGGTCCGACCAGTACGACCTCAAGCTTCAGATCGCCGGTCTCAACACCGGATACGACGAGGTCGTCATCGACGGCGACCCGGAGCGCGATCGCGACTTCACCTGCTACTACCTCCGCAGCGGCCAACTCATCGCCGCAGACTGCATCAACCGTCCGCGCGATTTCATGAACAGCAAGAAGAAGATCGCCGAGCATTCCACGGGCGAACTCGCCGAATCGGTCCGATAGGAACGTCCACGACCGCCACCACCTTGCCGGGATCCTGACCGTGTGACCCAGGTCGTTCGAGTTTTCGCCCATCGTGATCTTTCTGTAACCTCGACGCGATGACCACCCACGACCAGAGAGTTCTCGAGCGGCAGCCGACCACGGCACCGGCTCGGCACTCCGGCGTCGGGCGTGGTGACGTCGTTGCGGCGGTCGGCTTCCTGGTCGCGGCGGTCTACGTCCTGCAGGGTCAATGGCGCAATCTGGGTGGCGGCTACCTCTACAACAGCGGCCAGGACCAGACGATGTGGGAGTGGTTCTTCTCCGTCGCCGCGCATTCGGTTGCTTCGCTGAGCAACCCGTTGGCGAGTGACCTGCAGAATTACCCGCTCGGGGTGAATCTGATGGCGAACACGGCGATGTTCGGCATCTCCATCCCGCTGGCCCCGATCACGTTGCTCTTCGGACCGACGGTGACCTGGGCAATTGCCCTCACAGCCGGACTGGCAGGAACGTCGTTTGCGTGGTTCTGGCTGTTCTCCCGCCAGCTCAACTCATCCAAGGGTGCCGCGGCCATGGGCGGTGCGCTGTGCGGCTTCGCTCCCGGCGCGATCTCTCACGCCAACGGCCACCCCAATTTCGTGGTGCTGTTCCTGCTCCCCGTCATCGCGATGCTGGTCACCCGCATCGCCCACGGCGGCGGAACCACCAAGAACACCGTCGGACTCGGTTTGATCGTCGCGCTGCAGATCCTGCTCGGCGAAGAGCCGCTGCTGATCTTCGCGATGTCGTTCGCCATTTTCGCCGTCGTCTACTACCTGTCGCGCCCGCGTTCGCTGTGGCCCGCCGTCCGCAACGCCGTGCCCCGACTCGCAGTGGCGGCCGGCATCGCGTTGACGCTCGTGGCGTTTCCGCTGTGGTGGCAGTTCTTCGGCCCGCAGTCGTACTCGTTCCTCGAACACGGGCCGATGGGCAACGACGCCAAAGCACTGTTCCAATTCCCGACGCAATCCCTCGGCGGCGAGGCGGCTCCGGGGCAGAACGTCCGCATCAACGCCACCGAGGAGAACGCGTACTTCGGCTGGCCGCTGCTGGTGCTGTGCCTGGTTGCAGCGGTGTGGATGTGGCGAGTCGCGTGCGCCCGCGCCGCCGCGGCCACCGCGATCGTCATGAGTGTGCTGTCGTTGGGCGCGACGCTGGTGATCGGCATGGACGACACCGGCATCACGCTGCCGTGGACCAAGCTTGCCGAGTACCCACTCGTCGAATCCGTGCTCGAGACCCGCTTCGCGTTGGGCGCGGTGCCTGCCCTGGCCCTGCTGCTCGTCCTGGCCACCGATCGCACGGTTCGCAACGGACTTCGCCCCCTGCCTGCGTTCTGGATCGCCGGGCTCGCCCTCGCGCTCGTACCCCTGATCCCGACGCCGCTGGTCACCGTCGACAAGTCTCCGACCCCGCAGTTCTTCGCCGACGGTGAGTGGGAGAACTACGTCGACGACGGTTCCGTCGTCAACGTTCCCCTCCCACGGCCCGAGGACGCGCGCCCACTGCGTTGGCAGATGGACGCCGACATGGGCTTCAAGCTCGCCGCCGGATACTTCGTCGGACCGAGCGACAAGGAGGACAAGGTCGCCAAGTACGGGGCCGTCGACCGTCCGACGGCGCTGCTGCTCGGCTCGGTTTACGACTCGGGTGCCGTCCCCGAGATCACCGACGATCAGCGCAGTCAAGCAGCGCAGGACATGGCGTTCTGGGAGGCCGACGTCGTGGTGCTGCCGCCGAGCAAGAACACCATCGCCCTGCGCACCACCGTCACCGATCTCGTGGGCGTCGAGCCTCGATACACCGGTGGCGTGTGGGTGTGGGATGTGCGGACGCTCGTCCCATAGCATCGTCGGCGTGCCCGAGACCGCTCCGAACCTCAAGACCTCCCGGCTGATCGCGATCGTCACCGGCATCATCGGTGCGATTCTGGCCATCGCGACTCCCCTGCTGCCGGTTCAACAGGACGTTGCCACCCTCTCGTGGCCGCAGAGCTCGTTCGGCAGCGTCAACGCCCCGCTGGTGAGCTACTCACCCGTCGACCTCGAGGCAACCGTGCCGTGCAGCGCGGCCACTGCTCTCACCGACGGCGGCACGCTGATTTCCACCGCACCCATCGCCGCTGCGAAGACCGAGCAGAAGGCACTGATCGTGCGGGTCGACGACGGCCGACTGCAGGTTCTGCTGCGTGAGCGCGTCCTCGCCGAGGCTCCCGTGTCCGAGCTGTCCGAGAACTGCGTACTGACGGTGTCCTCGAACGCCTCCAGCACGATCGTCGATCTGGACGGCGAGGCGATTACGGTGGACGGAGACATTCGGCCGCAGGTCGTCGGCATCTACACCGACCTCACCGCACCGGTCGACGGGCTGAACGTGCGCGCGGACATCGACTCGCGTTACTCCTCGAGCCCCACCACGTTCAAGTTGCTGGCCATGATCGTCGGCGCACTCGCTGTGATCGCATCCCTGTTCGCGCTGCACCGACTCGACAGCATGGACGGTCGACGCCACCGCCGATTCCTCCCCTCACGCTGGAAGTCCATCACCGGCGTCGACGCCGTCGTGGTCGGCGTGCTGGTGCTGTGGCACTTCATCGGCGCGAACACCTCCGACGACGGCTACCTGCTCAACATGGCCCGCGTCTCCGAGAACGCCGGCTACATGGCCAACTACTTCCGCTGGTTCGGCGTCCCGGAAGCGCCGTTCGGCATGCCGTACTACGACATGCTCGCCGCCCTCGCCAAGGTCAGCACCGCCAGCATCTGGATGCGCCTGCCCGCCACCATCGCGGCCCTGCTGTGCTGGCTGGTGATCAGCCGCGAGGTCATCCCCCGCCTCGGTCGCGCGGTACTGACGAACCGAGTCGCACTGTGGACCGCAGGATTTGTGTTCCTCGCCTTCTGGCTGCCCTACGACAACGGACTGCGCCCCGAACCGATCATCGCCCTCGGCGCACTGCTCACGTGGTGCTCGATCGAACGCGCCATCGCCACCGGTCGACTGCTGCCCGCCGCCATCGGCACCCTGATCGCCGCGTTCTCCCTCGCCGCCGGACCCACCGGGTTGATCGCCGTCGCCGCCCTGCTCGCCGGCCTGCGCCCGCTGGTGATGATCGTGGTCAAGCGCGCTCGCCAGGTGGGACTGCTCGCCGTTCTCGCGCCGCTGATCGCGTCGGGACTGGCGGTGTTGATCGCGATCTTCGCCGACCAGACCCTGAGCACCGTCCTCGAGGCGACCCGGGTGCGCTCGGCCATCGGACCGAACGTGCCGTGGTTCGAAGAACGCGTCCGCTGGGACGCGTTGATGACCATCTCGCCCGACGGCTCGCTCGCCCGACGATTCGGCATGTTCGCGATGCTGCTGTGCATCGTCGTGTGCATCGCGGTGATGCTCCGCAAGAACGGACGCATCCCCGGGACCGCCACCGGGCCGTCGCGTCGGATTCTCGGAATCATCCTGGGCGCACTGGCTCTGATGATGTTCACGCCCACCAAGTGGACCCATCACTTCGGTGTGTACGCCGGTCTCGCGGCATCGTTGGCCGCGCTGGCTGCCGTTGCCGTCACCGCAGCGACCGTCCGATCTCCGCGCAACAGAACACTGTTCACCGCCGCCGTCCTGTTCCTGACGGCGGTGGCATTCACCAGCTCCAACGGGTGGTGGTACGTCTCGAGCTACGGGATCCCGTGGTTCGACAAGCCGCCGTCCATTGCCGGCAAGGGCTTTTCGACGATCCTGCTCGGCCTGACGGTGCTGACGCTGCTCTACGCCGCCTATCAACACGTCCGATTGCCTTATCGCAGAAAAGAACCCACCACGCGTCGACGCTTCGCGCCGTCCGCGCTGACCATCGTCGCCGGCGGGGTCGTCGCATTCGAGGTGCTCTCGTTCGTCAAAGGCGCTGTGGCGCAGTATCCGGCGTACTCCATCGCTCGATCGAACTTCTCCGCCCTCGCCGGAAACTCGTGCGGACTCGCCGGCGACGTGCAGGTGGAAACCGACGTCAACGGCTCGGTCCTGCAACCGCTCGAACTCGCGGCCGACGCACTGGGTGCCGGTGGGAGTACCGGATTCACCCCCGACGGCGTCGCCCGCGACCTGACCGCCGACTCCGAGGACACCGCCCAGGGCAGCGCCAACTCCATCCGCCCCGAGGACTCGGAACAGAGCGCGGCGGCCACCTCGTCGAACTCCGCGGGCACCTCCGGCGGAACCAACGACAACGTCGGAATCAACGGCAGCACAGTGGCTCTGCCGTTCGGCTTGAATCCTGCCACCACACCGGTGCTGGGCAGCTTCGGAGCCACCGAGCCTGCGTCGCTGACCTCCGGTTGGTACGCATTGCCGGGGGAAGGCGACCTGATCGCCATCGCCGCCGCAGGCCGTATCCGCTCGGTGGACAAGGACGGCATCGTCACCGAAGGCCAACGCGTCGAACTGGAATACGGACGCCGAGACGGCGACGACGTGCTCGCGCTGGGACGGATCACCCCGCTCGACATCGGTCCGTCCCCGTCGTGGCGCAACCTGCGCGTGCCGATGAACGACCTGCCTGCCGACGCGGACGTCGTGCGCATCGTCGCCGAGGACAACGACCTTGCCGGCGATCAATGGCTCGCCGTCACCCCGCCGCGCGTCCCGAAGACGCAGACGCTGAACTCGCTGGTCGGCTCGACCGACCCGGTGTTGCTGGACTGGGCCGTCGGACTCGCATTTCCGTGCCAACGCCCGTTCGATCACCGCGACGGCGTCGCCGAGGTGCCGAAGTACCGCATCCTGCCCGACCGCACCGGTGCCGAATCCACCAATGCCTGGCAGGACTCGATCGGCGGCGGCCCGCTCGGCTGGACCGAACTGCTACTCGGAGCGGAGACACTGCCGTCGTATCTCGCCGACGACTACGCCCGGGACTGGGGATCGATCGAGAGATACATGCCACTCGATCCCGACGCGGCGACCGCCGACATCGCCGTCGAGCAGCAGTCTCGGTCCGGATTGGCCAGCGACGGACCGATGAAAACAGACTGATCCCCTGGTTATGCGATTATTCCCGGGAACGGTGCCTGTGTGACCTCTTCGTCACGCTCGCATAGCATCGACTCTCGTGCCCGACGTCGTGACAGATTCATCAGCTGGTCCGCCCGTCCCCGCTCCGCTGCGAGCCTCGGACGAACTTCGTGCTCAGGTGCGAGTTCCGCGGCTGATCGCCATGGTGGCCGGCGTGCTCGGCGTGCTGTTCGCGCTGATCACTCCGTTCGCACCCGTCACTCAGACCACCGCGTCCATCTCGTGGCCGCAGAACGGTCTCCTGCAGGACGTGGACGCCCCGCTGGTGTCCCAGGCACCCCTGAGCCTCACCGCGACCCTCCCGTGCTCTGCCGTTGCAGCACTCCCCGCGTCGGGCGGGCTGCTACTGGCGACGGCACCCCCGCAGGGTGAAGGCGCGGCACTGAACAGCCTGTTCGTTCGCGTCGGCGAGGAGAACGTCGACGTTCTCGACCGCAACGTGGTCGTCGCGACGGCACCGCGCGCCGACGTCGAGAGCACCCGCTGCGCGGCCATCGAGATCACCTCGAACGACCAGTACACCTCCGCGGCATTCACCGGACTGACCGACGACGACGGCCAGCCTGTGCAAGGGCGGCTCGACGGCGACCTACGCCCCCAGGTCGTCGGTATCTTCAGCGATCTCAGCGGCGCGGCCCCGGCCGACATGTCCGTCACCGTCGACGTCGACTCGCGATTCTCTTCGACACCGACGCTGCTCAAGTCCCTGATCATGATCCTCGCGATCGCCTGCACCTTGTTGGCCATCGGCGCACTAGGTCGGCTCGACGGCACCGACGGTCGCGCGCACCGCCGCTTCTTCCCCTCCCACTGGTGGAAGTTCTCCGGCGTCGACGTCACCGTCGTCGGTGTTCTGGTCGGTTGGCACTTCGTCGGCGCGAACACCTCCGACGACGGCTACCTGCTCACGATGGCCCGCGCCGCCGATCACTCCGGCTACATGGCCAACTACTTCCGCTGGTTCGGCGTCCCCGAGGCCCCGTTCGGCTGGTACTACGACGTACTCGCCGTCTTCGCCAAGATCTCGACCGCCAGCCCGTGGATGCGCCTGCCCGCCCTCATCGCAGGCGTCCTGTGCTGGATGGTGATCAGCCGTGAGGTGGTGCCCCGCCTCGGCCGCGCCGTACGCAAATCCAACGTCGCCCTGTGGACCGGCGGACTGGTGTTCCTCGCCTTCTGGCTGCCGTACAACAACGGTCTGCGCCCCGAGCCCATCGTCGCCCTCGGCGCACTGCTCACCTGGTGCTCGGTGGAAAGGTCCATCGCCACCGGCCGACTGCTCCCCGCAGCCGCAGCATGCCTCATCGGAGCCTTCACCCTCGCCGCAGCTCCGACCGGATTGATGTGTGTGGCAGCGCTTCTCGCCGGGGCCCGGCCCATCGCGCGCATCGTCGTCCGACGCCACAACCAGGTCGGCACCCTCGCGATGCTGGCACCGTTGGCCGCGGCAGGCGTACTGGTCCTCGTCGTCGTCTTCGCCGACCAGACGTACGCGACGGTCATCGAGTCCACCCGAGTCCGCACCATCATCGGCCCCAACGAGGCGTGGTACCAGGACTTCCTGCGCTACTACTACCTCTTCGTCCAGACCGTCGACGGCTCGGTCGCACGCCGATTCGCATTCCTGACGATGATCCTGTGCCTGTTCACCACACTGTTCGTACTGCTGCGTCGCCGACGCATCCCCGGCATTGCGAACGGGCCGGCCTGGCGACTGCTCGGCGTCGTGCTCGGCACCATCTTCTTCATGATGTTCAACCCCACCAAGTGGACTCACCACTTCGGTTCCTACGCCGGAATCGCCGGTGGGCTGGCCGCCCTGACGGCCGTCGCCGTCTCGGCCAGTGCCCTCCGCTCGCGTCGCAACCGATCACTGTTCGCAGCCGGGCTGATGTTCGTTCTCGCACTGTCGTTCTCGGGCATCAACGGTTACTGGTACGTCTCGAGCTACGGCGTGCCGTGGTTCGACAAGACGGTGTCGCTGGGCGGAAACGAATCGGGGACCCTGTTCCTCATCCTCTTCGGGCTCGTCCTCGCCGTCGCCGCGTTCCAGTACCTACGCGAGGGATACGCTCCCCCACAACCGAAACCGACATCTGCGCGCGGCAAACGCATCCGCAAGTTCGCTGCCGCGCCGCTGACCGTCATCGCCGGAATCATGGTGCTCTTCGAGGTGCTCTCGCTCGTCAAGGGAGCCGTCTCGCAGTACCCCGCCTACTCGCTGGCACGCTCGAATGTGCAATCGGTGCTGGGCAATTCGTGCGGACTCGCCAACGACGTACTCGTCGAATCGAACCCCAACGCAGGCGTGCTGAGCCCGCTGCCCGAGGAGTTCGACCCCGTCGCAGGACCCCTCGGCGGATCGAGCAGCACACTGCGCAACTTCACCGCGAACGGCGTACCCAGCGACCTCAGTGCCGACGCCGTGGAAGTCAAACCAGGACAAGGCAATACCGACCAACAGGCCGTCGGACCCGCCTTCGAGGAAGGCCAGAGCTCCGGAACCGCAGGAGGCACCGGCGAAGTGGGCGTCAACGGCTCCTCCGCCGCGCTGCCCTTCGGACTCGACCCGGCCACCACCCCCGTCCTCGGCTCCTACCAGGAAGGCGTCCAGGAGCCCGCGGAGGCGACGTCGAGCTGGTACCAACTACCCGCCCGCAGCGACGACGCTCCCCTGGTCGTCTTCTCCGCAGCCGGACGCATCTGGTCCTACGACGACACCGGAGCACTCACCTACGGACAGTCACTGCTGCTCGAATACGGTAAGCGCCAGGCCGACGGCAGCGTCCAGGCACAGGGCACCTACCTGCCGCGCGACATCGGACCCGCACCCTCGTGGCGCAACCTCCGAATCCCGTTGGCGGACATCGCACCCGACGCCGACGCCGTCCGTATCGTCGCCAACGACCCCAACCTCACCGGCGACCAATGGCTCGCGTTCACCCCGCCGCGAGTGCCCGTGATGGAAAATCTGAACACCCTCATCGGCAGCGACCAGCCCGTGCTGCTCGACTGGGCCGTCGGACTGCAATTCCCGTGCCAACGCCCCTTCGACCACCGAAACGGCGTCGCCGAGGTACCCGAATACCGCATCCTCCCCGACCGCCCACTCGCCGTCAGCTCCACCGACACCTGGCAATCCGGCGAGAACGGCGGCCCCCTGGGCTGGTCCGAACTACTCGCCAAGCCCGTCACCGTCCCCACCTACCTCGACAACGACTGGGCCAGGGACTGGGGTTCACTCGAGCGCTACGAGCAGTACTACCCCAGCGCCGTGCCCGCTGAACTCGAGACCGCCGACATCACCCGATCCGGTTGGTACAAAGACGGACAACTGCGAGTATTCGAGGACTGACCCTCACCCGCCCGCCCTGCGCCCGCCCCCGCGCCGCACCCCTCTCCGCGTCAATGGACCCTTGCATGCGTCTCGACCGTGCAAGGGTCCATTCACGTTTCGGCCTGTAGTGGGTCAATGGACCCTTGCATACGTCTGAACGCGTAGATGGTTCATTCACATTTCCGGGGGCCGCGCCCGCGGACGCCATCACACTCCATCGGACTCCATCGGCCGGCCCTAGCATCCAAGCCCGACAGCGTGTTCCCCTTGCGACTGGCGAAGTCCAATTCATCCACAGGGTGGTCGACTATCCACAGAGAACCCGCGACAGCGCCGAAACGCGACGAACGTGTCGGTGCCGAATTCCACTCTTCGGGCATGAAGAGACGATTGTGGAACGCAGGTTCATTGTTCGATCTGAGCTCGACCGGCGTCGTGACGCGCCGGCAGCTTCGCGAGGCGGGCGTGAGTGACGCAGCGATCGACAGCAGATGCGCGACCGGCGGTCCGTGGCAGCGGTTGCTGCCGGGTGTCGTACTGCTGCGCAACGGTCATCCCTCGACGCTCGAGCGCTCAGCCGCGGCGCTCGCGTACGGAGGACCGACGAGCATGATCACCGGCTGCGTCGGACTCGATTCGTTCGGATACGGGACAAACGGATCCGCCGGGGAGGTTCATCTGCTGTTGCCCGCGGAAATGCGTCGGGCATCGGTGTCTTTCGTCCGAGCAGAGCGGACGTGGCGTCTTCCCGAGCCGATCACCAAGGGCAGCATTCGAGTTGCTCCTCTGGTGCGTTCACTGGTCGACGCCACGCGGGCCGCGAAGTCCGAGGCACGGTGCGTCGCCCTGCTGACCGAGGTGCTCCAACGGGGCGGCGTGTCCATCGACGAGATCGCCACCGAATTGGCCGAAGGTCCGCGCCGCTACAGCGCGCTCACCCGCCGTGTACTTCTCGAGTTGCGGGACAACGCGCATTCGGTGGCAGAACTCGAGGACCAGCGCCTGTACCGAACCAGCGGGCTGCCTGCGATGACACACAACTGCGACATCTACGCCCGAAGCGGAGAGTTCATCGCCAATACCGACGGGTGGATCGACGCCGTGGCGCTGGCACGTGAAATCGATTCCGTGACCCATCATCTATCACCGGCCGACTACCAACGGACACAAGCTCGACGTAACCGAATGCAGGCCCACGGACTGATCGTCGTAGCCCATTCACCGCAAGACATCCGCGATCGGCCGACACAGGTGCTCGACGACTTACGGATGAATTACCACCATGCTCTCGCCAGGCCTCGACCGGATGTGGTGATGGTTCCGCGCGAGTCCTCCGGTGCCGGCGCGTGAATGAACCATTGCATGCGTCTCGGCGGTGCGATGGTCCATCGACGCCGACGCCGGCCCCAAGTGAATGAACCATTGCATACGTCTGACCACTGCAGTGGTCCATTGACGCGAACGGGAGCGCAGCGACCCCGACGGACGAAGGACGCCCCACTTCAGGGTGCTAGATCGGAACCAACGAGTGCTTACGTGGACTCTTGTGCACTTCCTTGTCTTTCAGGATGTGCAGGGCCTTGCGGATTTCGAGGCGCGTCTGCGAGGGCTCGATGACCGCGTCGATGTAGCCACGTTCGGCGGCGATCCAGGGCGTCGCGACGTGTTCGTTGTAGAAGTCGATCAGCTGCTTGCGGAGCGCCGGCGCGTTCTCTCCGGCCTCGGCGAGTTGTTTGCGACTCATGATGTTGATGGCACCTTCGGCACCCATGACGGCGATGCGGGCGGTCGGCCAGGCGAAGTTGATGTCGGATCCGAGCTGCTTCGAGCCCATCACCGCGTATCCACCGCCGTACGACTTGCGGATCACCACGGTCACCTTCGGCACTGTTGCCTCGACGAAGGAGTAGATGAATCGACCACCGCGGTGGATCACACCGACCTTCTCCTGCTCGACTCCGGGAAGGAAACCCGGTGTGTCGACGAGGAAGACGATCGGAATGTTGTACGCATCGCTGAGGCGGATGAACCGGGCGCATTTGTCGGCTGCCTTGGCGTCGAGTGCGCCGGACAGATGCATCGGCTGGTTGGCCACGATCGCCACCGGACTGCCGTCGACGCGAGCGAAACCGGTGATGACGTTCTGCGCAGTCTGAGCGGCGATCTCGTGGAATTCGCCGTCGTCGAAGATGCGCAGGATGATGTCGTGCATGTCGTAACCGGCGTTGTCGGCGTCGGGCATGAACGAGTCGAGCGTGCGATCGGATTCGGTGATCTCCGGCTCGAGCCCCGGGTTGATGACCGGCGACTCCTCCTGGCAGCTCGACGGCAGGTAGCTCAGGTAGCTACGAATCCACTCGAACGCAGCCTTCTCGTCCGCTGCCACGTGGTGCACGTTGCCGTTGACGGCCTGGACGCGGGCACTGCCCAGTTCGTCGAGGCTGACGTCCTCACCGGTGACGGACTTGATGACGTCCGGGCCGGTGACGAACATGTACGCCTCTTCGGTGGCGACCACGATGTCGGTGTTGATGGGCGCGTACACCGCGCCACCGGCGCATTTACCGAGGATCAGCGAGATCTGCGGGCACAGACCGGACAACGCCTCGTGACGTCGACCCAGCTCGGCGTACCAGGCCAGCGACGTGACTGCGTCCTGCACGCGAGCTCCACCGGAGTCGTTGATGCCGACGACCGGGCAACCCATCTTGATCGCGAAGTCCATGATTCCGGCGACCTTGCGACCGAACATCTCGCCGACGGTTCCGCCGAACACGGTCTGATCGTGCGAGAACACCGCGATCGGACGGCCGTCGACGGTTCCGTGCCCGGTGACGACGCCGTCGCTGTAGAGAGCACGCGGATCGTTCGGTGCCTTCACCAGTGCGCCGATCTCGACGAAGCTACCGGGGTCGAGCAACGAATTCACGCGGTCGCGAGCGCTGGGAATACCCTTCTTGGCGCGCTTGGCGATGCCGATCTCACCGGCCGGTTCCTTGGCAAGTTCCAGCCTCGCCCGTAGCTCGGCCAGCTTTTCCGCAGTAGTGCCACTCAAAACTTACGCTCCGGTTCTTGCAGACTCGATGTTCTCGAGCGTCTTCGACAAATGGGCCGCAATTTTTCCAATGTACGGCTCGTCGACGACGGCGAGGTGATCGCCTCCGACGTACACGATTTCGAGGTCCTCGACCACCGGGCCCCAGCCACCGTGCTCCTCGCGGGTGGCGTACGCGGGCTCGAGGGCGATGGCGTCGTCGTGGTACTTGTCGGCCAGGTACAGCGTCACGTGCCCGCCGTACTTCTTGAGCTCGGCTGTCTGGATCGCCCGGTTGTCGAGCCACGACGTGCGCTGATGCTCGATGATGCCGCCGGGAATCTTGGCACCGCTGAGCTTCACCAGATCGGTGATGATGCGGATCTGCCCCTCGTCGTCCGAGTCGACCAGCTTGTCGTAGGGAATCGGGTAATCGACGTTGTACGTCTTCTTCGCGAACGCCGCGTACCGCTCCCAGCGCTTGCGCACCTCGTCCTTGGTGTCCGGGATCTTCGTTCCCGGCATGACGGTGTCGAGCAGCCCGACGTAGGCGACCTCGATGCCCTCTTCCTCCATCTGACGCGCCACCTCGTAGGCGAGGATTCCGCCGAGCGACCATCCGACGAACACGTACGGTCCCTCGGGCTGGATCGCCTTGATCAGCGGCAGATACTCCGCAGCTCGTACGGCGATGGGTCCTTCGACGCGCTCGAGACCGTACATCGGCGTGCCGGCAGGCAGCTTCCGCAGCAGCGGCTCGTAGGCGACGGTGGAGCTACCAGCCGAGTGGAACGCGAACACCGGTGTGGCCGTTGAACCTTCGGGACGGGCACGCAGGTTGCGTACGACGCCGTCGATCTCGCCGTCTTCGAGATGCGGGCGGACCTTGTCGGCCAACTGCTCGATGGTCTCCGAGTCCAGAACATCGTCGAAGGTGATCTCGCCGCCGGCCCGCTCGGTCAGACGAGCGGCCAATTTCTCGGCCGTCTCGTCGTCGAGGATCGGCAGGGTGTTGAAGATGCCCTTGGCCGATTCCTTCGTCACCACAGCCCATGTCGCGAACGTCATCCGCTCGGCATTGTCGCGCGGAGGCACGTCGGAACCCGCGGCCTCGGCGAAGGCCTCCTTGCCACCCAGATCGGTCTGGGCCGCAGCAGCATCGGCTGCACCGGCAGCGGCCGGCGTGGGCTGGTACTCGGCGCTCGGAACCGTTGCTTCCGGCGTTGCGATGGCAGTGTCCAGAGCTTCTTCACGAGCACCTGCGCCGTTCTCTGCAGCCTGCTCGGCCGCCTTCTCCGCCGCCTGCTTGTCGGCCAGGGCCTGCACCTCGTCGCGGTTCTCGATCGCGTAGCGCAGGTACTTCTCGACCTCGAGCAGGTTCGCGTCGCGCACGGCCTGCAATTGCACGGTGGGAATGTCGAATTCGTACTCGACTCGGTTCTTGATGCGCACCGCGCTGAGCGAATCGAGACCCAGCTCGATCAGCGGAACCTCGGGCGGCAGATCCTCGGGCGCGTAGCCCATGGACTCCGCGACGATGATGGCCAGTCGGTCCTCGAGCTTCTGGTTGCCATGGGGATCCCAGCGATCTCCGAACGTCTCGACGACCTCGGGCAGCTCCTCCGACATCCCGAGCTGGTCGCGCTCTCCTAGAGCGACAACGGGTTCCGGACGCACATCGCCGGAGGTGACGACGGCCTCGTGCAGCAGCGTGAACGCCGAGCCCTCGTGCGCGTGCACCTGAATCGAGGCTCCACCGAGATGCGAGGTCAACGTGGTGACGACCGTGCCCGCCTTCGGCACATCGGCATGGGACACCGAAACGCCCAGCGCCACATCGGAGAACACCTGCGAAGCAGCGGCCGTGACCAGTGCATCGAAACCGGCTACCGCCGAGGCCTGGACCTCCCACACGTGGCGGCCGTCCGGCAAGGCGACGCGTGCCCCGGGAACACGAGCGTTGCCGCTGGAACTGACCTGCGAGTTGAGCCAGAACTCCTTGCGCACGTACGCGGTTCGTGGGATCGGCGCGTACGGGCCGGACTCGAACAGCGTTGCCAGTTCCAGTGCATGTCCGTGGACGTAGAGCTGCGCCAGAGCCGCGAGGAAGGTCTCGGACTCGTCCTCCTTGCGCTTGAGCGTCGGGATCAGCGTCGAATCGGCGACGCCTGCAGCCCATGCCGTTGCGGCAACTGACATCAGTGCGACAGGGTTGGGGGCGAGCTCGACGAACGTCGTGTGACCATCTCCCACAGCGACATTGACGGCCTGAGTGAACCAGACCGGATGACGCATCCCCTTGGTCCAGTAATCGACGCCGTGGATCGCCGCATGCCCGACGCGATAGTGGGCCTCGCGATCGACCGACGAGTAGACCCCGGCAGTGAGTGCGGCGGGTTCGATTCCGGCGAGTTCGGCGGCCAGCTCACCGAGCAGCGCGTCGACGGCTGCGGTGTGACCGGCTCCCTTGACGTCGAGGAGGCGGGCCATCTTGCCTGCGGCCTCGGCCATCTCGACGAGAGCCTCGACCTCGGCGCGTGGTCCGCCGACGGTGGTGTGTGTCGGTGCTGCGTAGACGCAGGGTTCGACGTTGGGGAATTGGTCGGTGAGTGTCTTGACCTCGTCCGGGGTGTACTCGACAAGAGCCATGGCACCCTGAGAAGCAGCGCCGAGACCGTCCTGGCCCTCGGCCAGCAGTCGCGAACGGGCGTAGATGATGCGCACTGCGTCTTCGAGATTCAGGCCGCCGGCGACGTATGCCGCCGCGACCTCGCCCATCGAGTGTCCGATGACGGCCGACGGCTCGGCACCGTGCGCGCGCAACGTTGCCGCCAAGGCGATCTGGATGACGAAGATGCCCACCTGGGAGTTCTCGAACTCGTAGGTCTGGGAGTCGTCGAGGATGATCTCGCGGATGGAGTAGCCGGCCTCGTCGACGAGCAACTCGTCGACCTTGTCGACCTCTGCGGCGAACACCGCGTTGGTGCGGTAGAGCCGCGATGCCATCTTGCGGTGCTGCGAACCGAAGCCCGAGAACACCCACACTGCGCCGTTGGACGCGGGCGAATCCGCGGAGAACACACCGGGTCCCGGCTTGCCTGCGGCGATGGCGCGCAGTCCTGCGATGGCCTCGGCGGTTGTGGATGCGAGAACCACTGCGCGCGAACGCCCGTGGTTGCGACGGGCCAACGTGCGGCCGACGTCGACGAGAGGCGTCGTGCTGCCCTCTTCGGTTTCGAGCCAGTCGGCCAACTCTCCGGCGGCCCGCTTACGACGCGAGGGCAGGGCTGCGGACACTGCGAGAATTACTGTCTCCGGCCCACTTTCGGACTCGGCCAGGATGGTCTCGGCCTCGGCGACCGGGCTGGTCGTCTCGGAATCGAGTTGCTCCTCGTAGATGCCCTCCACCACGGCGGCCTCGGGATCCACTGCCGAGGCGTCGAATGCGCCCTCGGTCTCACCCGGGACGTACTCGCGCACGACGACGTGTGCGTTGGTGCCACCGAAGCCGAAGCCGGAGATACCGGCGACGGCCTTGCCGGTGTACCGCGGCCAATCGGTGGCCTCCGGGATGACTTTCAGGTGCGCCTTGTCGAAGTCGATGTACGGGTTGGGGCCCACGTAGTTCAGCGAGGCGGGGAGCTTGTTCTGCTGCATCGCCAGGACGACCTTGATCAAACCTGCTGCGCCTGCGGCAGATTCGAGGTGTCCGAAGTTGGTCTTCGCCGATCCCAGCAGGGCCGGCTTGTCCGCGTCACGGCCACGACCGACCACACGACCGAGAGCGTCGGCCTCGATCGGGTCACCCAGAATGGTTCCGGTGCCGTGCGCTTCGATGTAGTCCACACCCGACGGGTTGATACCGGCGTCGCGGTAGGCGAACCGCAGGGCATCGGCCTGCGCGTCCGGGTTCGGCGCGAGCAGACCGTTCGAGCGGCCGTCCTGGTTGATCGCAGATCCGGCGATGACGGCGAGCACCTGATCGCCGTCACGTTCGGCGTCCTCGAGCCGCTTGAGCACGACGAGTCCACCGCCTTCGGAGCGGATCATGCCGTTCGCGTCGGAGGAGAAGGCCTTGATTCGGCCGTCGGGCGCTAGCACACCCGTCTGGCCGAAACCGACGGTGATGGGCGGCGCGAGCAGCATGTTGACGCCACCGGCAACGGCGAGATCGGATTCGCCGGTACGCAGACTGCGTACCGCCTGGTGCACGGCGACCAGCGACGACGAGCACGCGGTGTCGACGGCGATCGACGGCCCGCGGAAGTCGTAGAAGTACGACACTCGGTTGGCGACGATGGCAGTGGATGTGCCGGTGAGGGCATACGGGTGCACGGCCGGGTCGCTGACAGCGATGAGCTGGTAGTCGTTGGAGGAACTGCCGATGAAGACGCCGACCTGGCTGCCCTTGATCGAGCTGGCCGGAATGTGCGCGTGCTCCAACGCTTCCCAGGTCAGCTCCAACGCAAGCCGCTGCTGCGGGTCGACGTTGACGACCTCGTTGGGCGACATCGCGAAGAACTCGGCGTCGAAGGTCTTGACGTCGTCGAGGTAACCGCCCTTGGTCACCGTTGCGGCCACCGCGGCAGCGATGACGGGATCGGAGGTGAATTCCTGCCAGCGGCCGTCGGGCAGATCGGTGATGCCGTCGCGGCCCTCGATCAGCAGCGACCACATTTCCTCGGGGGTCTGTCCGGTGCCAGGGAAGCGGGACGACAGACCCACGATCGCGACGTCGTGCGCGTCGCCCGACTGCCCGCCGCTGGTGTAGAACGCATCGTCGACGGTGCCGACCGGCTCGTCCGGCTCGCCCTCGATGATGATCTTGGCCAGCGAGGCGATGGTGGGGTGCTGATAGACGACGGTGGCGGTCAGCGTGACCCCCACCAGCTCCTCGATCTCGCCGCTCAGAGCGACGGCATCGCGAGAGGACAGACCGAATTCCTCCATCGGGCGGTCGTCGGAGATGGCCGACGCCGGCTGCCCGGTCGCGTCGGCAACCCAGTTGCGCAGCCAGTCCCGCAGCTGCGCAACCGTGAGGTCTCCGCCCTCCACGCGCTCGATTTTGTCTGTCTCTAGTTCAGCCATTACTCACCAAGTCGTGTCGGAGGAAAAACGGAGGATGCGTCCGTCAGTCGGGCAGTTCGGCGTCCGGGAAGGCCGTCTGCTGGTAACCGCCGCGCAGCGTGCCCTCGATGTATGCGGCCTTGCATGCGCGTCGAGCGATCTTGCCGCTCGACGTACGCGGAATGGAACCGGCCGGGACGAGGAGGACGTCGCGAACGGTGACGCCGTGCCGTGCCGATACTGCGGTACGCACCTCGTCGGCGATCGGAGCCGGGTCCGCCTTGCCGGAGCCGGGTGCGCGCTCGGCGACGATGACGAGCTGCTCGGAGCTGTCGTCGGAGTCCTTGGTCAGGGCTACGCCACTGAACTCGAACACGATGTCCGGGAGCTGGTTGAGCGGGACGGCGAAGGCCGCTACGAAGCCGGGACGCAATGCCTTGCTGGCTTCCTGGGCCGAGAACTCGAGGTCCTGCGGGTAGTGATTGCGGCCGTCGACGATGACGAGGTCCTTGACGCGGCCGGTGATGTAGAGCTCGCCGTCGTGGTAGACGCCGAAGTCGCCGGTACGCATCCAGTTGCCGCCCTCGGGAGCGCCCTCTGCGTGCGAGCCCTCGGGATTGCGGTGGACGAGCTTGTTGTGGAAGGTCTCCGAGGTCTCGGTTTCGCGGCCCCAGTAGCCCTTGCCGATGTTTTCGCCGTGCAACCAGATCTCGCCGACGTGCTCGTCGGCGACCTCGGTGGCGGTCTCGGAATCGACGATGGCGGCCCACTGGCTGCGGGCGACGGTGCCGGTGGACACCTGAGGGATGGCACCGGGGGCGTCGGGGGCGACGACGACGAAATTGCCCGCGTTGAGCTCGACGCGGTCGACGTAGACCACCTTGGCCTCGTCGGCGTGCTTGCTGGTCGAGACGAACAGGGTTGCCTCGGCCATGCCGTAGGACGGCTTGATCGCGGACTTCGGCAGACCGTAGGGACCGAACGCATCGTTGAACTTCTTCATCGACGACGTGGTGACGGGCTCACTGCCGTTGATCAGACCGATGACGTTGGACAGGTCCAGGCTCTCGCCGTTCTTCGGCAGACCACGCTGGGCGGCGTGCTCGAACGCGAAGTTCGGCGCTGCCGCGAAGGTGCCTGCGCCGTCGGAGACTGCCGCGAGTTCCTTGATCCAGCGCCAGGGCCGCTGCACGAAGGCGCGCGGGCTCATGATGGTGATGTACTTGCCGCCCAGGGCCGGGAGGATGACGGTGAGCAGGCCCATGTCGTGGAACATCGGCAGCCAGGTGACGCCGCGGGAATCGTGGTTGATCTCCATGCTGTCGACCATCTGCAGCGCGTTGACGCCCACCGCGCGGTGCGTGATCTCGACGCCGGCCGGGGTCCGCGTCGAACCGGACGTGTACTGCAGGTAAGCGATGTCGTCGAGCCCGGCCTTGGGCTCGACCCACGTCTCGCCGACGCTGTCCGGGACGGCGTCGACGGCGATGATCCTCGGACGCTCCGCGGCGGGCAGCGCGCGGAAGAACGCGCGCACGCCTGCGGCCGAGTTGCTCGCGGTGAGGATGGCGCTCGGCTTACAGTCACCGAGGACGGCATGGAGGCGGTCGGTGTGACCGGGCTCGTCGGGATCGAACAGCGGGACCGCGATGGTGCCAGCGTAGATCGCGCCGAAGAAGGCGACGACGTACTCGAGGCCCTGCGGTGCCAGAATGGCCACTCGATCACCGGGCTGGGTGACCTGCTGCAGGCGAGCGGCGACTGCTTTGAGGCGAATACCGAACTCGGCCCAGGTAAGCTCGTGGGCTTCGCCGTCACGTTCCCGGGAGTAGTCGACGAACCGGTACGCGAGCGTGTCGGAATTCTCTTCCACGTTCACCTCGACGTGGCGGACGAGCGTCTGCCCTTCGCCGATGGTGATGTGGCCGTTCTCATCGATGAAATCATCGAACGTGTGGCTCATTACTTCAATCTCCTCCGACACGAATCCGCTGCCACACAGCCTGCGTGACCTGGGCCCGCACGACCGGCTACGTGCATGCAGACACCGAACAGCGTTTTATGTTACTGACTAGTAGCTCATATGGTGTCGGTTTGGCACCTGGTTTGAAAGGCCAGCTACATGGTACCGACACGCGCCTGCGTCACTCGCCTTTCAGCAAGTCGACAACCGGCGCGAATGCTTCCATTTGAGTAGGGAAAACCCCGACATAGGACATCGTCGTCCGCGCGCGAACGTTACGGATCTGATCGGCAATTTCCTCGTAGGTCCCGAACGCGAGGTACGGAGACGACAGGATGTCCTCGACAGTGAGCTTGACGTCGACGTCCACGTTCGGCGGGTAGCCGTTGTCGAGCGCCGCCAGCGCCATCTCGGCCATCTGTTCACGGTCGTCGGTGACGACGATCGTGGTGATGGCCCAGTTCAGTTCGATGTCGTCGAAGCGATCGCCCGCAGCGCTGCGAATGAGCTCGACTCGCTCGAGGGTCTTATCGATGGTCATACCCGAGAGCAACAGCTTGCCCTCCTTCGAGGTACTCGGCACCACGGAGATGATGTCGGCGTACTTGGCCGCCAGAGCGAGCATCTTCGGGCCGCCACCGCCGATGCAAATGGGAGGACGCGGCCCCTGGCGTGGCCGAGGACTGCCCTTGAGTCCGGTGATCGTGTAGTGCTTGCCCTCGAAATTGCATTCCTGACCGCGCAACAGGACGTCGAGAATTTCGAGAGTCTCTTCCAGCTTCTCGATGCGCACGCCCGGACGGTCGTAGGTGATACCCGCCTTGTCGTACTCCTCACGCATCCAACCGGCCCCGAGACCGAGCTCGAGCCGCCCACCCGAGAGCACATCAATGGTGGCCGCATCCTTGGCCAGCACTGCGGGATGCCGGAAACCGTTGGCCAAGACCGCTGTGCCGAGCCGGATCTTGTCGGTGGCGACGGCGAGCGCGCCGAGTGCTGCGATGGGACCGACCTGGTTGCCCAGGTGGTCGGGAATCATGAAACTGTCGTAGCCCAACTCCTCGGCCTGTTGCGCCAGCTTGATGAACTTCCGAGCCCCGCCCTCCTCGGCGTTTCCCTCTCCGCCTGCAGCGAATCGGAATTTGCGCGGCCCTGCGGTCGCGGCCTCGGCGGAACTCATCTATTGCTCTCCTCGCAAGTGTGCAGCGGTCTTGTGACGGGTGGCGAGAGCAGCCCGGCCGGAGCCGATCTGCGCAGGTCCAAGGCGCCACTCTAGCCGCTGACCGGAGTCGATCACACCGGCTGGGGGGTTTCACGGCTCAGGTTTGTGCCAGGCAATAGATCGCCGCGCATCACGTTGTGACGTTTCCGTTACACAGCGTCATCGCTCACGAATGCGCGGGCGTCGGAGCATTCTCGATCAGCCCGGCGGCCCACGAAGCGGTCCACTGAGTAGCCGTCGTACCGGATCCGTCGACGACGAAACTGTTGTACGACGCATGGACGGGGTTGCCCGCAGCACCGATCAGAATCTGGATGCTCTGCGGAATGTTGCGGAGCGACAATCCATCCGACGGTGACGAGCAGATCAGGTCGCCGGGAGCACAGATCTGATTGGTCCGGTCGTCGAGGGCACCGAAGCCACCTTCCCGACGCCCCGTCATCGTGATGCCGGGCAGGTCGAGTCCGCCGAGAGCGACCTCGGCCCCGACGCCGTCGAGCGGGGCCGGAACATCGGTACCGGAGACGCCGTCGCGTCGACCGTCGGCGATGAGGGTGACGCCGAGAACACGATCGGCGGAGATGGGACCGTTGCCCGCTCCGATGTCCGCCGCGATGTCGCCGGAGATGACCGCACCCTGCGAGAAGCCGGCGAGGACGAAGTTGGTCAACGGGCACCGTGCACTGACGTCGGTCATCTTCTGCACGGCGACGGCTCGGCCTTCGGTACGACTGTTGTTGTAGGACTGCTGGCCGTCCGGCGGAAGAGCGATGGGATTCGAGAACTGAGCCACGTACGGCACGGTGTAGACGTCGGCTCGCGAGCCCGGGAACTGCTCCTGCAACGGGCGAGTGACGTTGAGCATCAACGAGAGCGGATTGGCCGTCGGGTTGTACGGATCGTCGGTGGCAGACGACTCCCAGGTACCGGGGATGGCGATGACCTGGACGTCGGGGCAGTCCGCCGGCTGCGATGTCGGCTCCTCGGGCCCCGGCGGCACCGGAATGCCCGGTTCCTTCGGCAGCCGTCCGGCGAGCAGGTACCACAGGGCAACGATGATCAGACCGACGATCGCCGCAACGGCGATCACCGGAAGAATTCTGCGCTTACGCTTGGCCATCACCGTGGATCTCTACGGCCTGCAGTACGTCGCCTGAGCGGCGGCGATGTAGGTCTGGGCTGCCTGCTGAGCCTGCGTCTCGCTCATCTGAGTTCCGGCGGCACTGGCCTCGACACCGACATTGGCGGTGACGAACGTCGAGATCTCCTCCGCCGTGACGCCCTGCGCCTGCGCGGCGCAGATGTAGTTGGCCGTCGACACCGCGATGTCGCCGTTGCCCGCCGGGGTGATGCCCTGATTCCTCAACTCGTCCAGGAAACTCGCACCGCGGTCGTCGATCTGGCTTTCCGTCGGCCCCGGGAAATCGTCCGGGACGGGCTGCGGCTGCTCGGGCGGCGCGGTGGCCGCCTCCCCCGGACTCGTGGTCGGCGCAGCAGTGGTGGTGGTCTCGGCAGCCGACGTCGTCGAACTCGCCTCGGTCGTCGTCTCGGCAGCCGAGGTGGTGCTCGTCGGCGCGCCGGTAGCCGTCGAGTCGTCACTCCCGCAGGCCACCAGCATCGAACTCGCCGCCACGGCGAACACACCGAGCGACAGAGTCCTGGTGAGGGAATTACGCGTCATCGATCGAAATCCTTCGGTCGTCGGGTTCGCAGGCGACAGTACCGCCACGCTCTGAGAGGACTCTGAAGAGTCATGCGCGCAACTACGGCGCGATCGTGGCAACGCCGTCCTTCAGCGTGATGATGCCGAACTGGAAGTTCTGCTGCTTGCCGCCACCGTCGATGTCGAACTGATCACTGGTGGGGTAACCCAACCGACCGCCCTCGTAGCCGACCGATCCCCACGCGTCGAAGATCGGACCGTACGGGGTGGACCAGGCTCCGCTGAGAGGGCTCCAGTAGATGTTGCCCGTCTCGAACTGGTTGAAGCGTCCGCCGTCCCTGATCGGGCCGAGCTCGTTGGACTTGGGGAACCCGAGAGCTCCACCTTCCCAACCCAATTCGCCGTACTTGCCCAGAATCATGCCCTGCACCGAGTGCACACCGGCATCGGGCGAGGTGTAGATGGCACCGATCTCGAAGCCCTGTACCGATCCGGGCTTGTTCGGCGTTTCGACCTCGTCGAGCACCGGGTAGCCCAGCGGCCCGCCCTCGTAACCCTGGGCGGCCCACTCGTCGAGCACAGCACCCTTGACCTCGTGCGCGCCGGTCTGCGGCGTGAAGTAGACCATGCCGTTCTGGAAGGCATTGAACCGTCCGCGACCGTCGGGAGTTCCGATTTCGCCGGTCGTCGGGAAGCCGAGAGCACCCTCGGGGCCTCCGTTGCCCTGATAGATGCCACCGATGGCACCGGCGACGACCTGCGCACCGGTATCGGGGGTGAAGAAGACGCGGCCGAAGGTGAAGTCCTGAGCGCGACCACCGGCCACGTTGTATTCGGCGGTCAAGCACGGGCCGAGCCACGAATTGGCACCGCTCGCGTTGCCGATCAGGCCGGCCACGCTGCACGCGGGCTTGTCCACCTCGACGCCGAGTGCGGTGGCGAGCTGCGGCCACAGCTGATGCAGCTCGAACTGCCAGTACGGCCACGAGTGCGTGCCCGACGGCCGGTAGTTGACCTGGGCGGGGATCCCGAGCTGGTTGAGCTTGGTGGCGAAGGACTGCGAGGTCAGGCGCGAGAGAATCTCGAGTCCCATGCCGGCGTAGTTGGTGCTCACGCCGGGAATGGTCGACGGCTGGTCGTACGGCCCGGTCGAGCCGTTGCCGCTGGAGATGTAGAGGCTGACGCCCTTCAACTTGTCGGCCAGCAGGTACGGATCATGCTGCGCCCACAGGGAATTGGACGGTGAGCCCCACATGGCGGCGGAGCTGTAGCCGCCCGCGTCGGTCATCGCGTACTGGATTGCCTGCGGCATGCCGAGCGAGGTGGTGGTCAGGATGCCCGAGAGCGATCCGGCGAACTGGAAGAAGCCGGGATTGCGCGCGGCGAGGAACATCGCGGACGTGCCGCCCATCGACAACCCGACGACTCCACGGGTGTCGGTGCTACGCCAGTCTCGCTCGAGAATGGGTGGGAGCTCCTTGGTCAGGAACGTCTCCCACTGGTAGTTCTTGCCGTTGTCCTGATCGACCCAGTCGGAGTAGAAGCTCGACTGGCCGCCGATGGGGAGGACCACGTTGACGTTCTTGTCGGCGAAGTACGACTCGGCGTCGGTCTCGGCCGTCCAGCCGTTCTCCTGATCGGTCGCGCGCAGGCCGTCGAGCATGTACACCTGCGGGAACGTGGCCTGCGGGTTGATGTTCCAGTCACGCGCGAGCAGCAGCTGAACCTGGATGGGCGTACCCATCGAGGGCGACTGGATCCACAGCGCGACGCGACGATCGGAGAGCCAGTCCACCGACGTGACGGTGGCACCGGACGTCTGCGTGTACGCGGGGCCGGCAAGTGCAACGGGGGCAGTCCGCGCGACCGGGGCAGCGGAGGCAACGGTTGTCGTCGCGAAGGGGATCATCAGCGCGGAAGCGACGGTCAGTGCTGCTGCCGCTCGCCGAGCCCGTGTGCCGGCCGATGTAGTCCGACCGAACCGAACAAGCTCAGTGCGCATGATGGTGACTCTCTTTCGACGTGACTTTCGAAGGTCTCCTATCGAGACATGCTTCGTATGTCTTTCTACACGTGCACGGTGCCGACGAGCAGCAGACGCGCTGTGACTGGTGGTGCAATTGTGAACTGGATCGATGGTGCGATCACGGCCGAGACCGAAAAATGCCGCCCGGCGCGCAGACGCTGGGCGGCATTTCTCGAAGAACAACTTCTCGATCGGTGTCAGGCGTCGAGCGCATCCAGAATCTGGGTGCGAGCCTTCCACAGCTCGGCTCCCCAGTACGGCCATGCATGGATGCCGTTGGACGGGAAGCTGTACGTGGCCGGGATGCCCAGAGTGTTCATCCGGATCTGGAATGCACGGGTGTTGGCGAGCGAGAGTGCCTCGAGAGCCATGCCGTTGGCCGTGTTGTAGAAATCGATCGGTGCGGCCGGACGATCGAACTCGCCTGGCAGACCGCTGGCTGCCGAGATGTACAGGGACAGGCCGTCGAGTCGCGGTGCGAAGACGAACGGGTCGTTACGCAGCCACGCCGGGTTCCAGGGCGGTCCCCACATGGAGTCGACGTTGAAGCGACCTGCGTCGAGCATCGCGATGCGGATGGCCTCACGCATGCCGGGTGCCGAGATGTTGAGGTAGCCCGAGAGCGAACCGGCGAACTTGAACTGATCGCGGTGGTACGCGGCGAGCGTCAGAGCTGCCGAACCACCCATCGACAGTCCGAGCACACCGTTGTTGCTGCGCGAGACACCGTAGTTCTCGAGGAACGCGGGCAACTCCTGAGTCAGGAACGTCTCCCACTTGTAGGTGACTTCCTGGCCGTTGAAGTTCGACGAGGTGTACCAGTCGCTGTAGAAGCTCGACTGACCGCCGACGGGCATGACCAGGGTCACGTTGTCGTTGGCGAACTGATCCTGCGCGTTGGTCTCGAACGTCCACGCGTTGCGATCATCGCGTGCGCGCAGTCCGTCGAGCAGGTAGAGAGCGGCATTTCCGCCGCGGGCCGCCCACTGGACCTGAACCTTGATGGGGCCCATCTCGGACGGCACGATCAGGTCTTCACGGCCACCGGCAGGGGTCTGATGCACGACGGGAGCGGGCGCTGCCACAGCGACTGCTCCACCGACGACACCGGCTGCGATCGGAAGGACGAGCGCTGCGGCACCGACGCCGAGCAGGCGCTGACGCCAGCGTGAAGACGCCTTCGGTGTTCTGCTGAGGCCGGCAAATCGCATGAATCGTGCTCTCTCTCATCTACGCGGTCTCCGCGACATGCGGCCCCCGGCAATCGAACAGGGCTTTCCTGGTGGCCCCTCGAGGCCGAGTGAAGCTGGATCTTGGAAATGTGAAGTTCTGCTGTGAAAACAGGCGAACCGCTCGATGGAGGTTATTCCATCGAGCGGTTCCAAGGCAAAACTGTGATCAGCGTCCCAGTTTCACCTCGACGTTTCCCTGAAACAGGAGACTGTCCTGCTCGGTCCCCGCTGAACAGCCCTGAAGAGTCGTGAAGTATCACGAAGGGCCGCCAAGCGGGTGAAACAACCGAAATGATCCGTGACCGGGTCAGTTGCCGATGTTGGCGCTCAGGTCCGGTGCCATGATGCGGATCTGCTCGCCCCAGTAACCCCACTGGTGGGTACCGACGGCCGGGAACGCGTACGTGACGTTGTTGGCACCGATGCTGGCCATCCGGATCTGGAACGCCCGACTGTTCGCCAGTGCGATGGCCTCGAGGCCCATGCCGTTGGCGGTGTTGTAGTAGTCGATGAAGCTCCGCGGGCGATCGAGTCCGCCGGGCAGACCGCTACCTGCGAACACCCACACGCGGGTTCCGTTGTCGCGCAGACGAGGCGCGAAGACGAACGGGTCGTTGCGCAGCCACGCCGGATCCCACGGCGGTCCCCACATCGCATCGATGTTGTAGCGACCGGAGTCGAGCAACGCCAGACGCATCGCTTCACGCATGCCCGGAGCGGAGATGTTCAGGTAACCGGACAGCGAGCCCGCGTAGCTGAACTGGTCCGGGTGGTAGGCGGCGAGCGTCAGAGCAGCGGAGCCGCCCATCGAGATACCGATGACACCGTTGCGGTTGGGGTTGAAGCCCCAGTTGGCGCGCAGGTTCTCACGCAGGTTCTGCGTCAGGAAGGTCTCCCACTTGTACGTGGTCTGCTGCCCGTTGAAGTTCGAGGGTGCATACCAGTCGGAGTAGAAGCTCGACTGTCCGCCGACCGGCTGGACGACGTTGATGTTGTACCCGGCCAGTACGGCACCGGCGTCGGTCTCGTGCTCCCAGCCGGAGATGTCTGTGGTGGCCCGCAGCCCGTCGAGGAGGTAGACGACACGGTCGGTGTTGCCGTCTGCAGCTCGCCAGACGCGACTCTTGATCGGACCCATGCTCGAGTCCGTCCAGACGTCGATGGCATTGCCGTCGAAGGCCGCGTTGGCAGTTGCGCCACCGCCGGCTACAGCCAATCCCAGTGGGAGGACCACCGCCATCAGCATGGACGTGGCGGCGCGACGTCCCCAGGACCCACCCCGCTTGTCCTCGGACCGGCTCTTCCTTCTACCCAGCATGCACTCGACCTCTCAGCTGCTTCGTCGTCACATCGGTTACGCAATCAACGCTTGATCTCGCAAGTTCACCATGTCTGCCGCCCGACCACACAGGTCGGACGCATACACATCCTCCGCACTTATCGCGCGAAGGACGACCCCCGTTACATGATCGAGATAGCTCATCTTGGCGTCGAGACCAATTCGGCGCAACCCGGTGACTTTTTCGTGTTCGGACACCTAATTGTCGGCCTTCAATATCGGGGCCGGAAGATCACATCGTTGTATTTCGTACTTCGGCACCCGATCGAACCGATATCCGGCGTAGAAGAGCGAGCGCTTGAAATTCCGGACGAACAATTCATTCGTCAAGGGAGCCCGATACGAGGTGAGCAGTTCCTGGGTGTCGGGGCAGGTCAGTGCCACCTGAGCCTCGGTGACCCAGTCCTCGTCCATGTACCAGGGCAGGTACGGATGGACGGCGACGAGTCCGAGATCGGCCACCACCCAGTCCGGATACAGATTCTTGTCGTGTCCGATCCGGCCGTTCTCGAGCCGCTCGGTGTGTGACGCCAACGGGTACGCCAGCCCCATCTGGTCGATGACCCGCACGTCGAGGCCGACGTTCATGCTGGTCATTCCGAGGTTCAGGAAGAACACGGTGTGACCGAACCCACCCTCGGGGATGGGGAGCGGTGGTGGCACGACATCCCAGTACGTGAACTGCGCCGAGGGCAGCAGCAAGCCGCCGTCGGGCGTGTCCTCGATCGCCTCGACCATCCCACGCATCCGCGGGTAGTCCAGGTAGTCCGAGGCCAGGATCGGGTGAGCGTGCCCGGTGTTGAGAGAGTAGAACGCTCGCTCGTCGACGATGCCGCTCCGGCCGACGATCGAGCCCTGCGGCATTCCCGTCGTATTGGCAGCCACGACGGCCCAGACCACGATGCCACCCCAGACGACGAGATCGGCGACGAAAACCGCTGTGGCGCGGTCTGCAGACCAGCGTTTCGGGAGGGCAACGGGTAGCACCGAAATCGGCAACAAAAGCGTGAACAATGCCGGCAACAATGTTCGCCCGTGCATGAAATCACCGCCGACGCGAATCGCGTACAAAGCCAGCAGAAGGCCGCTGATCACCACGAACACGACCACCGCGGTCGGAGTTCGTAGCGCTGCGAGCCAGCCGCTTACGGTACGGGGCCGGGACAGCCGCACTCGGGAGGCCGACAGCACGGCACCGACGACGAGCAGTACGAGCGGTAGCCACAGCAGGTACGGGCTCACGAGGTTGGACAGGTACTCGAACCCCTGCGACCACTTGGCTCCGCCGGCATCCTTGGACACCGCGGTGTTGGGGTACGGCAGACCGTAGTACCCCATGCGCCAGATCTGATAAAGCACCGGCACGGCTCCGGCGAAGGCGAACACTCGCAGCCTGGACAGCCAGCTCTGCGGTGCCAGGAAGATCATCGCCAGCGCCAGCACCGCCACGATGGACAGTTCCGGACGCACCAGCGGACCGAGCCCGGCGAAGAAGGCCAGCAGCAGCAGCTCGACGCCACCGGAGCGGCGTTGGCCCCACCGAACCATCAGCAGCCACAGCATCGCCAACCAGAAGATGACCAGGCAGGTCTCGAGACCGGACGTCGCGAAGTCGCGGGCGGGCGGAACCGCGATGTAGACCAGTACACCGGCGGGCAGGAACAGAGTCTTCGACGCGGTGCGACCACGTAGCGCGAATGTGCCCATCATCGCGAGAACGACGGCCGCCGTGGACAGAACCAGTGCGATCGTCAGGACGACGTACTCGAGCCGGCCCTCGCTGAGCCAACTGCCCGCGTAGACGAGATAGGTCCAGATGGTGCTGGTGTTGGTTTCCACCCGCTCGCCCGCATTGAACACCGGGCCGTTGCCGGCCAGCAGGTTGCGGACGGTACGCAGAACGATCAGGCCGTCGTCGGCGATCCAGCGGCGCTCCCAGGCACCCCAGAGGAACAACGCCCCGGTGACCACGGTCCCGATCCAGAAGACGGGCCTGGTGATCGATGCCCGAGCGGAGTTCTCTTCTCGCGTGTCTCGCTGGTCAGGCGAGGTAGACAGCGACACCAACCACTCCGATCCACGCTATGGCGAGTAGCTGCAGAACCCTGTCTCCCAACGCGATCTCTTCGGGTTCGCCTGCCTCGCCGCCATCGACATCCACTGCGTATCGCAGGATTGCGATAGTAAACGGAATCATCGAGATGGCGAACCAGTTGGCACCCGTGCCCGCATCTTCCTGGAACGCCCACAGGCCGTAACAGATGACGACGGCGGTCGCAGACAGTGTCCAGACGAATCGCAGGTACGTGGTGGTGTAGTTCTCGAGCGATTTACGGATCTTCGCTCCGGTGCGTTCGGCCAGCTGCAGCTCCGCGTAGCGCTTGCCTGCCGCCATGAACAGCGAACCGAACGCCATGATCAGCAGGAACCACTGCGACAGCGGGATCGAGGCAGCAACCCCACCGGCGATCGCACGAAGCAGGAAGCCCGAGGACACGATGCAGATGTCGAGCACGGCCTGATGCTTGAGGCCGAAGCAGTACGCCAGCTGAATCGCGATGTAGACGCCGATGACCAGCGCCAGCTTCCAGTTCGCGATGAACGAGAGGCCGATGGCGAGACCGAGCGAGACAACCGCCATCGCGTAGGCGATGTTGACCGGCAGCACGCCCGCGGCGATCGGCCGGAACCGCTTGGTGGGGTGCGCGCGGTCGGCTTCGACATCGAGGGCGTCGTTGACCAGGTAGACCCCGGACGCGGCGAAGCAGAACACGACGAACGCGAGCGCAACGGACAGCAGAACGTCGGGGTCGGTGACCGAGCCCGCCGCCAGCGGTGCAGCCAGCACCAGTACGTTCTTGACCCACTGACGCGGACGAAGCGCCTTGACGATGCCGTCCGCCAGGTTCTTCGGCGGCGCGCCTACGGGTGCGGCATCCTCGCTCATTTGTCTCCTTCGAACTTCACGACGGCCGCAGCCGTCAACGCGCCGAGTGCCGAGCCTGCCAGCACATCGGTGGGGTAATGGACTCCGAGCACCAAGCGCGAGAGCAGCATGGGTGGGACGAGGACCGCCGGTAACGGTAGCCCGGTCACCCGGCCGAGGAGAACCGCGGCGGCTGTGGTGGATGTCGCATGCGAGGACGGAAAGCTCAGCTTGCTGGGCGTCGAGACGTTGATTCGCACGGCCGGGTCGTGGGGACGCGGCCTGCGCACGATGCGCTTGATGACGATCGACGCGGCGTGGGAGCCGACCGCCCCGACGGCCACCGATGCCCATTGGCGCCGACGCGGCTTGTCCAGTGCGCCGCCGATTCCGGCGATCGCGACCCAGCCGAGTGCGTGTTCGCCGAAGTGCGACATGCCACGGGCGACGGTGATCGCGCCGGGGGCACTGCCGACGGTGCTCTGCACCTTCTCGAGAATCCGGACTTCCGTCGGGGCCTCGGTCTGTCCCTTACGCCTGGTAACGAAAGACACGTTCCCACGTTTCCTTACTGGTCAGGTGCGGCACGGCATCGCGGTACCGAGCCTTGAGGGCGGGGAATTCGGCTGCCAACTGCTTGCGCAGCGACAGAGCTTCCTTGAGCAGCGCCGCCGCCTGCTGACGATCCCGCTTGCGGTACACGACGCCCCGGCCGTCGGCGGTGGTGACGGTGACGCCGTCTACCTGTGACAGCACGAACCAGCGCGCGTCGAGAGTCGGGACGTTGAGCTGCGGGCGGTCGTGATGCTGGGTATGCGCAGGCTTTGCGTTGTGCAGCAACCCTTTTGCCAACCGGCTGATCTTGGCGAGCGGGTTGGTCGGCAAGCCGACGGCTCCCACTTCCTCACCGGACGCGAGCGGCAGCTCGGTGGAACTGCCGACGACGACCGCGTCGGGAAATTCCTTGCGCAGTGCGTGCACGGTCGGCAGCGCGGTGGGCAGGATCTCGAGGATGTGCTCGGGGCCGGCCAGAAAGTCGCGGATCGCGAGGTTCTGAATCGCGACCGTCGAGTATTCGAGGCACAGTAGATGCTTGATCGTGGCTTTGACGGTGTCGAGCACCAGGCCCTTGCCGTCGCCCGGCATGTGCAGCGATGCGACCACCAGACGGTTACGCAGATGGAAGTACGCCTGCCAGTCGATGGCGTCGTCCTTGTCGCTCCACGCCATGTGCCAGATGGCTGCGCCCGGCAGGGTCACCGTCGGGTAGCCGGCTTCGCGCGCCCGCAAGCCGTATTCGGCATCGTCCCACTTGATGAACAGCGGCAGTGGTTGCCCCAGTTCCTCGGCGACGACGCGCGGAATCATGCACATCCACCAGCCGTTGTAGTCGACGTCGATGCGACGGTGCAGCAGCTTGCTGGTGCGCAGTGGATCCTCGGAGAAATCGTGGTCGTACTCGACGTTCTGCGCGCCGGTCCACATGAAGTTGCCGCGATCGATCACTTCGCCCATGACGTGCAGGTGGCTGCGCGCCTGCAGGTTGAGCATCTGGCCACCGACGAGCGTGGGCACCTTGGCGAATCGAGACATGGCCAGCGCCCGCAGGATCGAATCGGGCTCGATCTCGATGTCGTCGTCCATGAACAGGATGTGCTGGCACGAGGTGTTGTTCAGTGCCTCGTACATGATGCGGCTGTATCCACCGGACCCACCGAGGTTGGCCTGATCGTGGATGGCGAGTCGGCCGCCGAGAGCAGCCGCGGCCTCGTCGAATCCGGGCTCGTCCTTGGCCTTGCGGGTGCCCTGATCGGGCATGATGACCGCCTGGATCACATCCAGCACCAGGGGGTCCGAGCCAAGGGCGACAAGGGCTTTGACGGCGTCGGTCGGGCGATTGAAGGTGGGGATACCGACCGCGACGGTGGCCTCGCCGGGCGCGTCGATCGGCGCGTACCAACCCGCGCTCTCGAGGACCACCTCGGAGTCGGAGGTGATGTCGAACCAGATCCAGCCGCCGTCCTCGAACGGGCCGAGGTCGATCAGAAACTCTTGTGCCGCATCGCCGTCCACGGCCTCGCGGCCCTCGACGTGGATGCGCGACGCATCGGCCTTGGACCGGTAGACGTCGATCCGGCAGTGTCCGGAGACCTCGACACGCAGCACCACGGACTTCAGGACGCTGTAGCGCCGCCAGTAACTCGCCGGGAACGCGTTGAAGTAGGTGCAGAACGACACCTCCGACTCCGCGCCGATCGTGACCGAGGTTCGCGAGAGCGAGTGTGCCCGTTTGGCGTTGGTGAGGGCTTCTTCGAGATACAGCGTGCGGACGTCGAGCGGTTCGCCGGAACGAGGCAACAGCACTCGCTGGAGCAGCGACTTACCGAGAACCGGCGCGACGTCGGCGATACCGTCCGCGAGCAGGTGCTTGGCGGTCACTTGTCGCCTGCCAGGGGCGCGCCGGTCTCGAAGTGCGGAGCCAGGGTGTTCTCGTACATGTTCAGCGCGCTCGCGATGGCCATGTGCATGTCCAGGTACTGGTAAGTGCCGAGGCGGCCACCGAACAGCACTCCGTTGGACGCCGCTTCGGCCTTGGCGCGGTCGCGGTAGGCCTCGAGCTTCTGCCGGTCGTCCGGAGTGTTGATCGGGTAGTACGGCTCGTCGCCGCTCTTCGCGAACCGGGAGAACTCGCGCATGATGACCGTCTTGTCGGTCGGGTACTCGCGCTCGGGGTGGAAGTGCCGGAACTCGTGGATCCGAATGAACGGCACGTCGCCGTCGTTGTAGTTCATCACCGGGGTGCCCTGGAAGTCACCCGTCGGGAGTACCTCGGTCTCGAAATCGATTGTCCGCCAGCCCAGTTCGCCCTCGGAGTAGTCGAAGTAGCGGTCCAGTGGGCCGGTGTAGACGATGGGTGCGTCGGGGCTCTCGGCCACGAGCTCGGCCTTGACGTCGAACCAGTCCGTGTTCAACCGGACCTCGATCTTGTCGTCGGCGGCCATCTTCTCGAGCCACGCAGTGTAGCCGTCGACCGGCAGTCCCTCGTAGGTGTCGTTGAAGTAGCGGTTGTCGAAGGTGTAGCGCACCGGCAAACGGGTGATGTTGCCCGCGGGCAGATTCTTCGGATCGGTCTGCCACTGCTTGGCGGTGTAGTCCTTGATGAACGCCTCGTAGAGGGGGCGTCCGATCAACGAGATCGCCTTCTCCTCGAAGTTCTGCGCGTCCTTCGAGTCGAATTCACTGGACTGCTCGTCGATGAGAGCCCGCGCCTCGGCCGGCGAGAAGTACTTGCCGAAGAACTGCGAGATCAGGCCCAGGCCCATCGGGAACTGATACGACTGGCCCTTGTGCAGAGCGAAGACGCGGTGCTGGTAGCCGGTGAAGTCGGTGAACTTGTTGACGTAGTCCCAGACCCGCTTGTTCGAGGTGTGGAACAGATGCGCGCCGTACTTGTGGATCTCGATACCCGTCTCGGGCTCGGCCTCGGAGTACGCATTGCCGCCCAGGTGGTGCCGCCGATCCAGCACGAGGACACGCTTGCCCAGCTGGGACGCCGCCCGCTCCGCCACGGTCAGTCCGAAGAACCCGGATCCGACGACGATGAGGTCGTATCGGCCGGTCACGGAGGCGTCGGAAGAGGTGGTCTCGGGGCTTACAGCAGTCACGGGCAACCAGGGTATCCGACGATCGTGACCGCTCTGCCCCACCAGGCACCCATCGGCGGGCCCGCAGTCATTCGGTGCAGCGTCCGGCCGCAGGCTCGGCGTCGTCGATGCAGCGTCGGAGCAGGTAGGTGTCCATCACCCAGCCGTGCCGGGACTTGACCTCCTCGCGGGCGCGGCGGATCTCGTCCAGCACATCGTCGAGTGGGCCCGACACCAGCTTCTCGTCCGTCGTCCCCAGGTTGGCACCCCAGTGAATGCCCCATCCCGAGCCGGTCAGCGCGCTGCAGGCCAGGTTGCCGTCGAGCATGACCACGAGGTTGTCGAGGCCTGCGGCGACGTCGCCCGCCAAGTTCCTGCCGGTGGTGATGACGATCGGCCCGCCGATGCGGTTGAGAACCAGGCGATGACTCGCCGCCAGCATCGACACGCTGGAGATACCGGGTGTGACATCGAACTCGATGTCACCGCGCAACGCGGCAAGCCGCTCGACGACGCGGATAGTGCTGTCGTAGAGCGCGGGATCGCCCCAGACGAGGAATCCGACGACGGAGCCTTCGGCGAGGCCGTCGAGCACCTCGGCATAGGCGCGGGCGCGGGCGTCGTGCCAATCGAGGACCGCGGTCTCGTACTGCCGGGGCGATCGATCGCGTGGCGGGTCGGGCACCTCGATCACCCGGTAGGTGCCACCGTGGTGGCGCTCGAGGATCTCCTGCCTGGCTGCAGCGAGATCGCCGACCGACGCACCCTTGTCGGCCACGATGAACACGTCCACGGCCCGCAGTATCTCGACGGCCTGGACGGTCACCTGATCCGGGTGGCCACCACCGATGCCGATCAGATGGATCCTCACGAGCGGTCTCGGCAGGCGTCGTACAGGTGGGATTCGGTGACGACGCGTCGAGCCAAGGCCGGCCCCACCAGAATCACTGCAGCCTGCCTCAGGTCGGCGGCCTCGACCTGATCTGCGATGTCGGCCAGTGTGCCCCGCAGAATCAGCTCGTCCGGTTTGCTGGCATGAAAGACGACCGTGGCGGGGCAGTCGGAACCGTAGAACTCCGTCAATTCGTCGGTCAGGATGCGCGTGCGAGTGATCGCCAGGTGCAGCGCCAACGTCGCCCGGGTGGCGGCGAAGTTCTTCAGCGCCTCGGTATCGGGCATCGCCGTCGAGCGGGCCTGCGCGCGCGTGAGCACCACCGACTGCGTCACCTCGGGAACCGTCAGCTCGACGCCCAGTGCGGCGGCTGCGGCCGCATAGGCCGGAACTCCCGGGGTGACGTCCCAGGGTACGCCTGCGGCGTCGAGTCGAGCGGACATCTCCGCCAGCGCGGAGTAGAGGGACGGGTCCCCCGAACACAGGCGTGCGACGTCCTCGCCGCGCTGGTGGGCGGCGACCAGCTCTGCGGTGATGGCGTCGAGGTCGAGCTTCGCGGTGTCGACCAGCCGGGTGCCTGCGGAGCAATGTTCGAGGATCGCGTCGTCGATGTAGGTACCGGCATAGACGCAGACCGGGCTCGATCGCAGGAACTCGACGGCCCGCAGCGTGAGCAGGTCGGCAGCGCCCGGTCCGGCTCCGATGAAGTGCACAGTCACAGCTCGAAAGCGTAAGTCACGCGCCCGACGCGCCGCGCCACTGGAACTTCCCGGCAATGGCTAACTGTCAAGCTAAGGTTTAGCCTTGTGTCTGATGGGACTCATGTTGCTGATGTGATTCGTGTTGTTCAGCAACTGGAGATCCTACGACGCGTACCTACCAACAACCAGGGAGTACCGCCTTGCCGAACCGTCGAACGAAGCCGTCGATCGTTCTCGGTGCTGTCGCACTGCTGGCCGTCGCGACCCCATTTGCGGTCGCAGGCCTCACCGACAGCACGACAACCGGAGTTCGACCGGCCAACGAGACGACCCCCGTCACTGTGCCGACGAAGATCGTCGAGACCGCGCTGAGCGCTGCACCGGACATCGTGATTCCGCTGCAGGAACTCACCGGACTGCCGTTGCCCGATCTCCGGCTCTCCGATCTGAAGTACCTGCCGCTGCCGGATTCCATCGTGATCCCGCCGATCGAGATTCCCGACATCCCGGGTCTCACCACACCCGCGCCGGGTGGCGCGACCGCACAGGCCCCGATTCCTCGGGTGGATGCAGCTGCACCGGTGAATCCGGAAGCTGCCGATCCGACCGGTCCGCCGCTCGGTGCCGCCGTCAAGGAGATCAAGCAGGACACCCCGTTCAGCATGGTGGCCCTGGCCTCCGAACAGCTCGACGGTGCGACCGCTCAGGTTCGCCGCCAGCTCGAGGACGGATCCTGGGGCCCGTGGCTCGAGACCGGTCCGGTGGATACCACTGCGAGCGATGCCGTTCCCGCTGCGGAAAAGCAGGGCACCGAGCCGATCTTCGTGGGACTGACAAACGCCGTGCAGGTGTTACTGACGCCGCTGACGAGCAGTGCAGCGCCCGAAAGCTTCGCGACACCGCCGGTTCCCGAGGTTCCGGTTGTCGAACTGCCTGCTGCAGCAACGCCCGCCGCGGAGGCCCCCGCTCCCGCGGCCCAGGAACAGCCGCTGGGCTACACCCCGGCGTCGTCGAGCTCGCCACTGCGCCAACAGGATCCGGCCCCGCTCGATCCGGCTGCAATGGATCCGGCTGCGGCCGAGCCTGCACCGGCAGATCCGGCAGCGGATCCCGACCAGGCGAGTTCCACCGAACAACTGGCGGCGGCCGTCAACGACATCAGTGCCGTGCTCATCACCCCCGGCACGTCGCCGGTCGACTCGGCCTTGAGCGACATCGCCACTCCCGTCGCCGGTGACGCAGGCCCCAAGGTCATCACCCGCGCGCAGTGGGGTGCCGACGAGTCGATCCGTTGCGCCACACCGACGATCGACGACTTCCTCGGTGGTGCCACGGTGCACCACACCGCAGGCAGCAACGACTACTCCAAGTCGGAATCGGCCGAGATCGTCCGCGCCATCTACGCGTACCACGCGCAGACGCTCGGCTGGTGCGACATCGGCTACAACGTCCTCGTCGACAAGTACGGCCAGATCTTCGAGGGTCGCGCGGGCGGCTTGGACAAGCCGGTTCAGGGCGCGCACTCGGGCGGATTCAACGAGAACACGATGGGCATCGCCATGATGGGCGACTACTCCAGCGTCGATCCCTCGCAGGAGACCATCGATTCGGTCGGCAAGTTCCTCGGATGGCGACTCGGCAAGGCCGGCCTCGACCCCGAGGGCACCACCACGATGACCTCGGAGGGAACGGATTTCACGTTCGTCGGCAGGGGCAAGAGCGTCGACCTGCCGGTGATCTTCGGTCACCGCGACGTCGGCAACACCGAATGCCCCGGTGACGCCGGATACGCACGGCTCGGGGAGATCCGCGACATCGCTGCGGCGAACCTCGGCGGCGGCGGAGATTCCGCTCCGGTATCGCCCGACGTGACCGACACTGCTCCCGATACCGCAGTGACCGACGCGGCACCGTCACGTCCGGGCACCGACGCCAGTTCCACTCTGGGCGAGAACATCCCGGCCCTGGTCGCCGAGTTGCAGCGGTTGGCCGCGACCAGCCCTGTTGCGCAGAAGTGGTTGTCCTCGGGCGGTGAAACCGGCGCGCTGGGCGTCCCGGTGAGCGGTCTGGTGCAGGTGAGCGGCGGCCGTGAGAAGGCGCAGTTCGCCAACGGCGAGATCATCACCAACATGGCCGGTCAGGCCGTGGCCGTCATCGGCAAGATCTTCCAGCAGTACGCTCAGCAGGGTGGCGTCGACGGCATCCTGGGTCTGCCACTCACCGACGAGTTCCGGGTGCCGGAAGGCTTCCGGACCGACTTCGAGAACGGTTCGCTGATCTTCAACGAGCTCACCGGAATCGTCACCACGGTGATCAAGACGTACAACGACACCTACAACGCGCAGATGCAGAACCCCGTCGCAGCACCGGTGGAACCGGCTCCTGTGCCCGAGCCTGCTCCCGCACCGGAGCCCGCACCCGCGGGCTGAGATTCACCAGCGAAAGGGCCGAGTCACCACGGTGACTCGGCCCTTGTCGTGTTCGGTACGCCCCACAACCGAAGCGTCACCACCAACGTTCGAGGACGTGCGCCACTCCGTCTTCTGCATTGGTGACGGTCTGTTCGTTCGCCGCCGCGACGGCAGCGGGATGCGCGTTACCCATCGCGACGCCCAGTCCCACCATCGACAGCATCGGCACGTCGTTGGGCATGTCGCCGAAGGCCACGATGTCCTGCACGTCCACCGACAGAGTCTCGGCGACCTTGGCCAGGCCCGACGCCTTGGTGATGCCCGGTGCCGAGAGCTCGATGAGGCCGTTGTCGGTGGAGAACGTCAGGTCGGCTCGACCGGAGATCAGCGGGGACAGAATGTCGGCCATGTGTCCGCTGGTGGCACCGGACAACCGGATCAGCAGCTTGACGGCCGGCACGTCGACCACGTCGTCCTCGGTCATCTCGACGTTGTCCGGGTTCAGCCAGGCGTGCTCGTACCCCGGAGAGCTGACGAACTGAGGGGTGGCCGAGTCGTGTGCCGTCCGGCCCACTCGCTCGGCGGCGAGTCCGCAGCCCGGGAGCGCGCGATAGGCGACGTCGGCCAACCACTGCAGCGTTTCGACCGAGAGCGTCTCGGCGCTGAGCACACGATCGGTGGCGGCGTCATAGATGACCGCGCCGTTGGCACACACCGACATCGGCGCATAGCCCAGCTGGTCGACGACGGGATGGATCCATCGCGGCGGCCGGCCGGTGGACAGCACGAACGGGATTCCGTCGGCCACGACAGCCGAAACGGCGCGCCGAGTACGTTCGGTGACACGTTCGTGCTGGTCGAGCAAGGTGCCGTCGACGTCGCTGGCAACGAGTCGGGGGGCGAGGCGGGTGGTGTTCGGCGCGTTGGTCATCGTGACGTCATTCTGCCCTAGTGTCGAACCACCCTGTTTTCGACATGCACGTCTTCGATGTGAAAGGAACGGTAGATGACATCCGTGAACCGTCAGATCCGATTGGCTCAGCGCCCGGTGGGACGTCCCGACGAGTCGACGTGGAACCTCACCGAGGAACCGATTCCCACTCCGGGCGACGGCGAGTTCGTCGTCACCGTCGATTACGTCTCTCTCGACCCGGCGATGCGCGGCTGGCTCAACGATGCGCGCTCGTACGTGCCGCCCGTCGGGATCGGCGAGGTGATGCGGGCGCACGCCGTGGGACGGGTGCTGGAGTCGAGGAATCCGGATTACGCTGTTGGAGAGATCGTTTCGGGCTCGTTCGGCGTCACCGAGCATGCACTGTCGGACGGCACGGGGGTGCAGAAGGTCGACGAATCCATCGCACCGGCACCCACGTGGCTCGGAGCGCTCGGTTTCCCCGGATTGACGGCCTACTTCGGTCTGATGGACGTCGGCAAGCTCACCGAGGGCGACACCGTGGTGATCTCCGGAGCCGCCGGAGCCGTGGGCAGCATCGCGGGTCAGATCGCGAAAGCCAAGGGAGCCACCGTGATCGGCATTGCCGGTGGACCCGAGAAGTGCGCGTGGCTCACCGAAGAACTGGGCTTCGACGCGGCGATCGACTACAAAAAAGAGTCGGTGTACCAAGGCCTGAAGGCGGCTGCGCCGAAGGGCATCGATGTGTATTTCGACAACGTCGGCGGTGAAATCCTCGACGCGGCCCTCTCACGGCTGCGCAAGGGAGCGCGAGTGGTGTTGTGCGGAGCCATCTCCGGCTACAACGCGACCGATCCGCAGCCCGGCCCGGCGCACTACCTGTCCTTGTTGATCAATCGGGCCTCGATGACGGGGTTCATCATCTTCGACTACCTCGACCGCTACCAGGAGGGCATCGACGCACTGGCCGAACTGCTCACCAGCGGCAGGATGACGGCACGCGAGCAGATCGAGATCGGCGGCGTCACCGCCTTCGGATCGACGCTGAACCTGCTGTTCGACGGAGCTAACACCGGCAAGCTGGTGCTCGAGGTCGGCGAACGCACCCACGACTCGGAATTATGACGACGTCTCGTTCGTTGAACCCCACGTATCGACCGATAATGAGCTAGGAGAGCAACGATGTCTGCAGCCACCGAAACCGCCATTCTCGCCGGAGGATGCTTCTGGGGAGCCGAAGAGCTCGTCCGCAAGCTCCCGGGAGTGATCTCCACCCGCGTCGGCTACACCGGCGGAGAGGTCCCCAACGCGACGTACCGCAACCACGGCAATCACGCCGAGGGCCTCGAGGTCGTCTACGACCCCACCCAGACGAAGTACCGCGATCTGCTCGAGTTCTTCTTCCAGATCCACGACCCCACCACCAAGAACCGTCAGGGCAACGACATCGGTGCCAGCTACCGCTCGGCGATCTTCTACCTCAGCGACGAGCAGAAGCGCGTCGCCGAGGACACGATCGCCGACGTCGACGCGTCGGGACTGTGGCCGGGCAAGGTCGTCACCGAGGTGACCCCGGCCGGAGACTTCTGGGAGGCAGAGCCCGAGCACCAGGACTACCTGCAGAAGTACCCCGAGGGCTACACGTGCCACTGGGTGCGTCCGGAGTGGAAGCTGCCGCGGCGAGCGAACGCCTGACTTTCTGATTTCTGCTCCACTCCTCGCTTCCGCTGGCGGGATCCCGCCAGTTGCGGCGTCGAGTGGAGCAGAAGTTGCACAACAATTTTGCGACACTGATTCGGTGACCTCCGACAGAACCCCTCGGTCGATGGCCGACGTCCTTCGTTCGCCGCGTTTCTGGCTTGCGCCCATTCTGGTGGTGTCGGCCCTGATGTCGTTTCTCGCTGCGCTGTATCTGGGCGGTGTAATCGACCCCCGAGGCAATCTGCACGACCTACCCATCGCGATCGTCAACCAGGACGAGGGCGACACCCTCGCCGGCGAGCAGCGCAACATCGGCAACGACATCGTCGCGGGTCTGCTGCAGAACGTCGATTCGGAGAAGGTCGATTTCCGGGAAGTCGGTCCGGCGCAGGCACAATCACTGCTGTCGACGGCCGAGGCCTACGGTTCCATCGTCATCCCCAGCGATTTCACCAAGAGAATGGGAATCCTCGCTCAGGCGAGTGTGATTCCGGGGGACGTCGAGAAGCCGATCATCACGGTCTACACCAACCCACGTGCCGGCAGTTTCGGGATGTCCCTCGTGACCGGGGTGGCGACACCGGCATTCGAGTCGGTCAATCAGACTGTGGGACAACAGATCACCGAGCAGGTGCGCGAGCAGCTCGGCGAGACGCAGCTCGCCGGTGCGAGTGCTCTCACTCTCGCGCAGCCGATCGATGTGATCGTTGCCCAATACGATCCTCTGCCCGACGGCACCGGCGGCGGCCTGTCCGCCTTCTACTACGCGCTCCTGCTCGTCCTGGCGGGCTTCACCGGTGCGACCATCGTCAGCACACTCGTCGACGGCCTACTCGGATTCACGCCCACGGAGATCGGCCCCAAGTACATCCATCGCGGACCGACCGTGATCAACCGCTTCCAGACGCTGCTCGTGAAATGGTTCGTGATGATCGTCCTGGCCATGCTGGTGTCGGCCCTCTATCTGCTGATCAGCCATCTGCTCGGTATGCCGATCACACATGCCTGGACTCTGTGGATGTACGGCGCGTACGCGATCGCCGCGGTCGGCATCACGGCATTGGCGGTGATGTCCGCGTTCGGCTCGGCGGGATTGCTGATCAATCTGATCGTGTTCATCATCCTGGCGTTGCCGTCGTCGGGCGGCACCATTCCCCTCGAAGCCAGCCCGCGACTCTTCACCTGGCTCGCGCAGTTCGAGCCGATGCATCAGATCTTCCTCGGCACCCGCTCGATCCTGTACTTCAACGCCTCACTCGACGCCGGGCTGCTGCACTCGGTGGGCATGACGTCTCTCGGACTGCTCATCGGGCTCGTGTTCGGCGTGGTGTTCACCCGCATCTACGACGGCAAAGGCCTCGACCGAAGCCTCGATTCTTCCGGCGCTCACAGCTGACGCCAGTACACTCGATCCAATGCTTGCTGTGAATCCGGCCGGGAGCGTCGCACCCCGACGTGCCTTCCACGCGTACCTCGACGTCGCCATCGTCGTTCTCGTACTCGTGGGCACCAACCTCATCGCGCACTTCACCACGGTGTGGGCCAGTATCGCGACGGTTCCGATCGCCGCTGTTCTGCTGGTCGTCATGGCGAACCGCCGCGGCCTGGGGTGGGCCGAACTGGGACTGTCTCCGAAGCAGTGGAAGACCGGATCTCTGTACGCACTGGGAGCCGTCGGGGTCGTCCTCACCGTCGTCGCGATCGGTGCGTTGCTGCCACTGACTCGGCCGTTCTTCATGGCCGACCGATACGCAACCGTCTCCGCCGCCATCGTCGCGTCGATGATCGTCATTCCGCTGCAGACCGTGATCCCGGAAGAACTCGCGTTCCGCGGGGTGCTGCACGGCACGCTGGGTCGCATCTACGGAGCTCGGGGTGTGTTCGCGGCAGGGTCCCTGCTGTTCGGTCTGTGGCACATCGCGTCCTCGCTCGGGCTGACGGCGGGCAACGTGGGGCTGAGCGGTTTTCTCGGCGGCGGACTGTTCGGGCAGATCGTCGGTATCGCACTGGCCGTGGTGGCCACTGCGGCGGCGGGTGTGGTGTTCACGTGGCTGCGCAGCCGCAGCGGGAGTTTGATCGCGCCCATCGCCCTGCACTGGTCGTTGAACGGACTCGGCGCGCTCGCTGCCGCTCTGGTCTGGCACGCGTCGGTGAGCTGAGAGACATGAAAGACGAGCTGCACCAGTACCTGCGTATCGCACGCGAAAACATGTTGTGGAAGCTCGATGGCCTCACCGAGTATCAGAAGCGACAGCCGATGACGCCGACGGGAACGAATCTCCTGGGGTTGATCAAGCACCTGGCGATCGTCGAATACGGCTACTTCGGCCTCACCTTCGGCCGCGAGTTCCCCGCCCCATTCGCGGATTTGGTGACATCAGCCGAGGCGCGACTGAACTCCGATATGTGGGCCGCTGCCGACGAATCCTCGGAGTTCATCGTCGACCTGTACCGCGAGGCCTGGTTGCACGCCGACAAGACCATCGAATCGAACGACCTCGACACTGTCGGACGCGTCCTGCACTGGCCCGTCGAGAAGCAGGAAATCACTCTGCACCGCGTGCTCGTGCACCTCGTCGCCGAAACCAACCGCCATGCCGGGCATGCAGACATCGTGCGCGAGCTGATCGACGATTCCGTCGGACTCCGATTGGGCAACGAAAACATGGCCGACGGCGACGCAGCATGGTGGGCCGCATATCGAGCCGAGCTGGAAACCGTTGCCAGAGAAGCTGATTGACCTCATCCACTGACGTCAGGTTTCACCAACCCCTACCACACCCCACCGACAGGTTCTGAGTCTCGAATAATAAAGCAGGGCAACAGTTTTCGATTCAACGATGGTTGTCAATCGAACGCACGTTCGATACACTTGCTCCCATGACCACGGAGATCTGGCAACTGAGCGAGAGTGAACTCCTCGCCGACGCCGCCACGGTCTCCCACGAAATTCAGTTGTTGGAGGCCCGGCGGATCGCCCTCGTCGCCGAGATCGACACCCGCGTCTCGCGGGAGAAGCTCGGCTTCCCCGGACCCGCAGGCTGGCTGACCTCCACCACCCTGCTCTCGCCGTCCAAGGCCACCAAGATCGTCGCCCTCGCCCGCGGACTGAAGAACTTCCCCGACATCGCCGACGCCGTGAACACCGGCGTCATGTCCGTCGACCACGCCGCGTTGATCCTCACCTTCGCCGAAACCCCACCGAAGGACCTCCCGGACGAGGGTCGCGATATGGCCCGCACCGCGATGATCGCCGCCGCGACCGGGCCCGAAGCACGCACCGGCCGCATCCGAGCAGCGATCACCAAGCTCGAGGACGAGTTCGGCGGCAAGACACCACCACCCGAGAACACCGACCGCAACGAACTGTTCGCGTCGAAAACCTTGAACGGACGTCTGGTGGCGAGGATGGATTTCGACGCGATCACCGGAGAAAAACTCCTCACCGCCCTCTCACCCCTGACCGAACCCCGACCCGCCGCCGACGGAACCGAGACACTCAAAATCGCAGACGACCGCAGCCCCGCCAAACGCAGAGCCGACGCCTTCGGACACATCCTCGACCAATACCTCGCCTCCAGTGATCGACCCATCGAAGGCGGTGAACGCCCCCACCTGAACCTGCACATCAGCCTCCGCGACCTCACCGACCTCCGCGACAGTGCCGACAGCGCCGACGACATCACCGACGACGAAACCACGCGCGCTGCAGACGAATCCGATGAGGACGGCCACCCCTCCGCAGACCGCGGTGCCTATCGGGATCTATTCGGCGACGGTACTACTGTCGGGTGGCTGCCCTGGATGGGTCCGCTCTCGCGCAACACTTCCCGCCAACTCGCGTGCGACTGTGTCCTGACCGCGATCGTGATGGACGAGAACGGCAACCCGCTCAACCTCGCCCGCACCGCCCGCACCGTCACCGCCAAACAACGCAAAGCCCTCACCGCCCGCGATCACGGCTGCGCATTCCCCGGCTGCGGAAAACCCGCCGCCTGGACCGAAGGACACCACATCTGGCACTGGGCAGACGGTGGCCCCACCGACATGAACAACCTCGTCCTACTGTGCGGATTCCACCACCGCCTCATCCACCACAGTGACTGGGAAGTCTTCATCGGCACCGACAACCACCCCTGGTTCATCCCACCGGCAACAGTGGACCCCTACCGACAACCCAGACCATCCCACGCCCGAGCAGGCCCCCACATCGCCTGAGACTGCCCACACGTCATCCACAAACCACCCCAGCCCCGCACCGAGAACACGGTGCGGGGCTAGAAGAGGTTGGTTCAGGAACCGGATGGAGCGACAGGCGGTGCAGGAGGAGTCGCGCCGTCAGCGGGAGCCGGAGGTGCAGGCGGAGCAGGCGGCGTCGCACCGTCGGCCGGAGCAGGCGGCGTCGCGCCGTTTTCCGGAGCGCACAGAGGAGCTGGTCCACCCTTGCCAGGACCACCCTCACCCGGTCCTGGTCCACCTGGTCCACCCTTGCCCGGACCGCCGGCGGGCGGAGCGGGCGGAGTTGCTCCATCCCCCGGTGTCGCAGGAGTAGCACCGTCCGCAGATCCCGGTGGTGTCGGTACAGCGGGCACCGTCGATCCGTCACCGGAATCCGGAGTTGCAGGCACCGCAGGGACATCCGACCCGCCACCGCCGTCGGTTCGCTGCCCGAGCTCCGAGGACGACGCCACTGTGGACACTCCGGGCGAGACGTCCGGCCCAGTTGCCGCGAAGACTGCTGACGCCACCAGCGCACCGACTGCGAGTCCCGCGGCGGCCGTCGCCACCAGCGGTACCCGTCCCTTCCACCGCCTCGGCGTGCTCTCCCGAACCGCGTTGCCGGGGACTGGCTCCGGGTTCGATGCTGCGGGGATTGGCTGAGTCTGATCGTTCACGTTCACTCCTTGTTCGGACTGTGTCGTTCGTTTCGGTCTGTCATCGACCCTGCCGCCGCTAGCTGAAGTCACCCTGAAGCTGGGCGCATCTTCAGGATCACTTCAGCTGGTGGGTGACAATCGAGGCATGACATACAGTTCCGCTCCCCGGGTGATGGTGGTGGAGGACTCGCTGCCCATCCGAGAAGCGCTGGTGGCCGCATTCGAGGACGCGGGATTCACCGCAGCGTCCTTGCCCGACGGCGACGACTTCGAGGCCACGATGGCGGGATTCCGCCCGGACGTCGTGATTCTCGACATCATGCTGCCCGGCGCGCGGGACGGGTTCGCGTTGATCGACGTCGTCCGCCAGAGCAGCGATGCAGGAATCATCATGGTCACCGCGAAGGATCAGTTGGAAGACCGCCTGCGCGGATTGAGCGACGGCGCAGACGACTACGTGGTCAAGCCGTTTCAGCTCGACGAGGTGGTCGCGCGAGCGAAATCGGTGCTGCGCAGACGCGGAAGATCCTCGGACGCAATCCAAGTGGGTGATCTACTGGTGGACGAATCCGCGGGAGTAGTCACCCGCGCCGGCCATGTTCTCGATCTGACGGCAACCGAACTACGGTTGGCAACCTTCCTCGTCGCGCAGCGCGGCCGCACCGTCTCGAAAACGTCCATCCTCGAATCGGTCTGGGGCTACGGCGCGTACGACGCCAACCTGGTGGAAGTGCACGTCAGTGCGTTGCGGCGCAAGATGGAAGCCCATGGACCGCGGTTGATCCACACCGTCCGCGGCCTCGGTTACGCCCTGCGGGCCCCGCAGTGAACCGCACACCCACGCCCTCGTTGCGTACGCGAGTGGTTGCCACCGTCGTCGTCCTGTTCGCGGTATTGCTGGTGATCGTCGGGGCATCGGTGGATGTCGTTCTGGGTCAACAGCTTCGGCGCGATCTGGAAGCGCGGTTGACCGACAGGGCATCCCGTGCGATCGAGCTCGTGGAGAGCGGCGTCGAGTCCAGCGATCTGGTGCAGTCCCTCCAGGGCGATGCCATCCGAGTTCGAGTCACCGCTGCGGACGGCACGGTCTACGGCGCTCCCGGCAACGGACCGCCCGGGCCGGATATCAGGCCCGCAACCCCGGCCCCGCCCGCCGGTCAGTCGAAGGATCCCAACCCTCCCGGTCCACCCGATCCCCCTGCCCCGCCGTCGGATTCGTTGGAGATCACCGAGCCGCTGCCCGACGGATCGACGCTGTCGCTACTCGGCGACACCACCGCGATCGCCGATGTCCGCCAGCAATTACGCATCCTGATGGTGGCTGCCGGTGCTGTCACTCTGTTGCTGGCCGCGGCCGCACTGACCTACGCGGTGCGACGCGCGCTGTCACCTCTGGACTCCATGACGTCGGTTGCTCGCCGAATCACCAACGGCGACAGAGGAAGACGGCTATTGCCGTCGAAGCCGAAGACAGACCTGGGCCGTACAGCATCGGCCGTCGACGAGATGCTCGACGCCCTCGAGGATGCCGAGCGCAAGGAAGCAACCGCAGCGCAGGCAGCGCGTCGAGCAGAGGAGGACATGCGCCGGTTCCTGGCCGACGCGGCACACGAATTGCGGACGCCGGTAGCCGGGATCTCCGCGCTGGCTCAGTCGTTGCAGCGCGACGCCGAGCACCGCCCCGATCGGGTCGGACGGTGGAGCGAGCTGTTGGTCGGCGAATCTGCCAGGGCGTCGCGCCTGGTGGGCGACATGCTCGATTCCGTTCGTGCAGAGAACACTTCGGAGCTGGAGCTGGCCGAAGCGGACCTCGCCGACGTGGTTCGGCGCACCGTCGATCGCGCGGCCCTGCTGTCCCCGCAGGTCCGGTTCGAGGTCGACGGATTGCACCCGGTGCCGGTCAGGGTGGACGTGGGCCGCGTCGAGCAGATTCTCTCGAACGTCCTCGACAACGCCGCTCGCTTCACGCCGCCCGACGGTAGCATCCGAGTGACGACAGGCACCGATTCACAGGCGTTCGTGAGCGTCGACGACGACGGTCCCGGCGTCGACGAGGCGGACCGCGAGCGCATATTCGAGCGGCTGGTCCGGCTGAACTCCGCACGTGACCGTTCTTCCGGCGGCGTCGGGCTTGGGTTGTCGATTGCACGGACGCTGGCGCGCGCCCATGGCGGGGAACTCGTCTGTGCCGCAGGGCCTACAGGCGCACGATTCCGACTGACACTTCCTGGCCTTACCGGTCGTTCCGCGGGCTCCACTCCGGCGAGCGACCGCTAGCTACTCGACGATCAGGTCCATCAGCAGACTGTCGTGCCAGCCGCTTGGGCCCTTCTCGTACTTGCGCATGATCCCGACCGGCTCGAATCCGACTGCGCTGTAACAGGCTATTGCCACGACATTGTCGGCAGCGGGGTCGATCACCAGCCGATGATGCCGCAGGTCGACTGTCAGGTACCGCACCAGCGTGCCGACGGCGTCCTTTCCGACGCCGCGGCCGTGCACTGCCGGGTCCAAGAAGATGTCGATCGACGCATGCCGGTACATCGGGTCGGTCTCTTCGCCGAACTGGATCAATCCGACTGTTGCACCGTCCAATTCGACAACCAGACGCTTCTCGTCGGGGTTGTCGAACGGCCAGTTCTCGTCGGCGTCCTCGTCGCCCCACCGCGCGTACACCTCGGGGGTGTGCAGTATTCGGCGTAGCTCCGGCACGTCCTCCGCGGTGACGGGCCGCAACACGACCCGTTCACCGCGGAGGTTCATTGCGGAGCTCTACTCGGCCCGCTTGGCCGCACGTGCCGCGAGGTCCCGGGCGTCGAGCTTGTCTGCTTCTTCGAGGGTCGGTGCGCTGCCGCCCAATCGAGCCGGAACCCAGTACGCGCCCGGCTCGTGGTGGTAGCTCTCCTGCAAATCCAGCAGCATCTTCTGCATCACTGTCCGCAGTTTCTCGGTCAGCTCGCTCGGCGGACCGACCGGCGCCAACGGCTCACCGACGGCAATGGAAATGGGAGTGTTGGTGCGACCCAATCGCTTCGGGTAGCCCTTGGTCCACACGCGCTGCGCACCCCAGATGACCGTCGGGATGATCGGCACGCCTGCCTCGATGGCCATGCGCGCTGCGCCGGACTTGAATTCCTTGATCTCGAAGCTGCGGCTGATGGTCGCCTCCGGGTAAACGCCCACGAGCTCGCCGTTGCGCAGGCTCGCCACGGCCGACTTGTACGACTCCGCGCCTGCCCCGCGGTCGACGGGGATGTGCCGTAGCGCGCGCATGATCGGGCCGGAGATCTTGTTGTCGAAGACTTCCTTCTTCGCCATGAACCGGATGTAGCGCTTCACCCGTCGCGGCGGTAGCCCGGCGTAGGTGAAGTCCAAGTATCCGGTGTGGTTGACGGCGATGACGGCTCCGCCGGTGGCAGGGATGTGTTCCTCGCCCTCGACGTCGAATTTCAGGCCCTCGAACGCGAACACTGCACGAGCGATGCCGATGACTGATCGGTAGACGGGTTCCACAGTCCGTTAGCGTAGTCGGTGGACGACGCCGGAGAAAAGGTCCGGGAGATGACAGGTCCGGTCGAAAGCAACGGGGGAGAAACGACGTGAAGAACAGTGCGGCATCACCACGGCGGACCCGGGTCGTCCGAACCGCGCTGCCGCTGATCGCAACGCTCGCCCTGGTCGGAGCCTGCGATTCCGCAGTCGGACTGCCGTCCGAACAGTCCGGGGCGACGAGCACCACCACCGAGGCAACGACGTCGACGACAACCCCGACCACGGCCTCCGCGACCACCACCACGCCCCCACCGATCCCGCCCGGCCCACCCGTCGGCGAGGTTGCCGGAAACCCCGATGCCGCGATGGCGCTGCGACCGTTCGTGAACGACCTCACCGGCGGCGGAATCGGCGTCGTCACGGCGCGGTGCTGGACTGTCCCGCCCACCGACATCCCGACGATGTACGTCGACACCGACGCGATTCTCGCTGCCGTTGCCGCCCCTGGCGTCGACGGCCAGTTCACCGTCACGTGGACCGGGCCCACCTCGACGGTCAGCGTGAAGCGCAGTGAGATCGCGTCCGGCTACGCGTGCCCCACCGTCTACCCCACCGGCACCGCCCCGGTGTTCGACGCGGCAGACGCGGTCTACACCGTCGATCGCTACCTGGGGCGTCTCGCCGGAATTCCGGTCAACCCCAGCGATGTGGAAGAGACGTACCCGCTGGTGTGTGACGGCCGTCAGACCTGGGATGCTCTCGGCACCGGCGTTCCCACTGCCCCGCCGCTGGTGGCCGATCCCGACATCCTGCCCGGCATCACCTCGTTCGACCCCGACAGCGTGTTCGTCACCGGTCAGAACGGCATCTACACCCAGGTCAACGCAGACATCATCGACGCAACCGGGGTGTACCAGAACCGCACGTTCGTGCTGGCCATCGGCGGCGAGGGTTACTGCATCGGCGACATCGCCTGAGCCGACCCAACTAGCGCAGGACGTCCGTTCCGACGAAGGGTACGAGCGCTTCCGGGACCCGGACGGTGCCGTCTGCCTGCTGGTGGTTTTCGAGGATCGCGACGATCCAGCGGGTGGTGGCCAGGGTGCCGTTGAGCGTCGCTGCGGTCTGCGGCTTGCCGTTCTCGTCGCGGTAGCGCACGCCGAGGCGTCGGGCCTGGAAGGTCGTGCAGTTCGAGGTCGAGGTCAGCTCCCGGTAGGCCTGCTGGGTGGGAACCCAGGCCTCGCAGTCGAATTTGCGTGCGGCCGAGGAGCCGAGGTCTCCGCCTGCGGTATCGATGACGCGGTAGGGCAACTCGACGGCTGCCAACATTTCCTTCTCGTACTCCAGCAGCTTCTGGTGTTCGGCGGCTGCGTCCTCGGGCTTGATGTAGGAGAACATCTCGATCTTGTCGAACTGATGCACTCGGATGATGCCGCGGGTGTCCTTGCCGTAGCTGCCCGCTTCGCGGCGGAAGCACGACGACCAACCGGCGTACCGCTTGGGGCCGTCGGCGAGGTCGATGATCTCGCCCGAGTGGTAACCCGCAAGAGCAACTTCGGAGGTTCCGACGAGGTAGAGGTCGTCGGCTTCGAGGCGGTAGATCTCGTCTGCGTGTGCGCCGAGGAATCCGGTTCCCGACATGATTTCCGGCCGCACCAACACCGGCGGGATCATCATCGTGAACCCGTTCTTGACGGCCTTCTGCGCGGCGAGCTGCAGCAATCCCTGCTGCAGCAACGCGCCGTAGCCGGTCATGAAGTAGAAGCGCGAGCCCGAGACCTTGGCTCCGCGTTCCATGTCGATCAGGTTCAGCGACTCACCGAGTTCGAGGTGATCCTTGGGTTCGAAATCGAACTCCGGCTTCTGCCCGACGGTCTCGAGCAGCACGAAGTCGTCCTCGCCGCCTGCGGGCGTGCCGTCCTGGACGATGTTGGAGATCGCGCGATGGGCCGTGTCGAGGGCTGCGTCGGCCTCGGCTTCGGCGGCCTGGGCCGCCTTTACTTTGGCAGCCAGCTCCGATGCCCCGGCGAGCAGCGCGGGACGGTCCTCGGCGGAAGCCTTACCGACCTGCTTTCCCAGCGCCTTCTGCTCGGCACGCAGCTGATCGCCGGCCAGAACCGCGGCCCGACGGGATGCGTCGGCATCGAGAAGTGCGTCGACGAGAGCGGGGTCCTCGCCTCGGGTGCGCTGCGAGGCGCGCACTGCATCGGGATTCTCGCGAAGGAATTTCAGGTCGATCACGAGAGGGAACCTTACTTGCCGAGCAACCCCAGGTAGTCCTCGCGTCCGAACATCGTGGCGGCATCGATTGCCGACGGGTGGCCGCCGTGCGGATCGGCTCCACCGTCGACGAGTACACGCACCACGTCGTCCTCACCTTTGAAGACCGCGCCCGCGAGTGGGGTCTGTCCTTTGTCGTTGGGCTTGTTCACATCGGCACCGCGCTCGACCAGCACCCGCACCGCGTCGGCGTGCCCGTGATATGCGGCGAGCATGACCAGCGTGTCGCCCGATTCGTTGTGCAGATTCACCGGGACACCGGCGTCGACGTAACTCGTCAGGGCGGCCGCGTCACCGGCGCGAGCCATCGCGAACAGTCGGCCGGCGAGCTCGCTGAGGTCGTCGTCACCTGTTGGGTCGCTCATGAGGACCGAACATACTCGGGCATGATGGAGGGTGATGTCCGGATACGAAACAGACTCCCCGCCGAGCGAGAAGTCTCGGCGAACACTGTCTGCAACCACAGCTCGACGTGGGCTCGCCATGGTTGCGGTCGGTGCGGTGCTGGCCGCGGGCGCGACGGTTTTTCTCTCCGACGGGTTCTCGACGCCCGAGAAGATCACCACCCACGCAACGGTCAGTGGGCCTGCGACCGACGGGCCCGTTTCGGCGTCCTCCTTCGGTGCGGCCGATCCCGGCGCCTGCCTGCAGTGGACGCCAACCGACGACCCGGAGACGGACCGACAGGATCTCGCCGAGGTACCGTGCGCCGATCCGCATCGCTTCGAGGTGGCTCGCGACATCGACATGAGCGTCTACCCCGGCGTCGAATTCGGCCCGGGCTCGCCGTATCCCGGCTCCATCCGATTCAGCGAGTTGCGCGACGAACACTGCGCGGCCGCCGTCGACGATTACGTCGGAGCCAAGTTCGATCCGAACGGTCGCTACGGCGTCGGCCTGATGTTCCCCAGCCAGGCCGGGTGGACCAAGGGTGAGCGGACGCTGCGCTGCGGTGTGCAGATGCCGTCGAACAGCGGCGTGTTGATGGAGATGACCGGCTCGATTCTCGACCAGGACCAGTCGAAGGTCTGGCCCACCGGCACCTGCGTCGGCATCAACCAGAACGTGCCTGCCGATCCGGTGGACTGCTCGGCACCGCACGCGTACGAGGTGGCGTCGGTGATCAACCTGACGCAACAGTTCCCCGGCGGGCACCCTTCCGAGGGCGATCAGGACGCATACCTGGAAGGCACGTGCACCGATGCCGTCAACGGCTACCTCGGCTCGGACACCGCACTGCGAGACAAGACGCTCACCCTGTTCTGGGACACGATCGACGTCGCGAGCTGGCTCGCCGGGAGTCGCCAGGTGACATGTTCGGTGGGTGCCGAACTCGACTCCGGCGGCTTTGCGACCATCGTCGGCACCGCCAAAGGCGACATCCTCATCAACGGAGCAGCTCCCGTCCCGCCGCCCTCCGCTCCCGACGGCCGCGCGCTTCCGACACCGCTGCCCGGCGCCGCCCCGATCACGACCGGAGGGTGACATTCCCACCCACATGACCCGCGTCGACTTCGAAGAAGCCGTGTCCGACGCCCTCGACACCCTGCCGCGTGAACTCACCGATTTCATGAACAATGTGGTCGTCCTCGTCGAGGAGGAACACCCCACCGAGGACATCCTCGGGCTGTACGAGGGCATCGCACTGACCGAACGCTACGAATACAGCGGACACCTACCGGACGTCATCACCATCTACCGCAAACCGATCCTCGAGATGGTCGACGACGAAAACGAGGCTCGACGGGAAATCGCGATCACCGTCGCCCACGAAATCGGACATCACTTCGGCATCGACGACGAGAGACTGCATCAACTCGGATTCGGCTGAGCGCACTCGCTCCCGCACCCGCTCACCCTCTCACCCCCGCTCACCCGCTCACCCCCCCGCTCACCCCCCCCCGGACGCGTGAATGGACCATTGCATACGTCTGGGCGGTGCAATGGTCCATTCACCCGCACCGGCCGGAGTCGTCAGCACCGCGTCGATGGCACTTTGCATACGTCTCGGCGGTGCAATGGTCCATTGACGCGGAATCGGGCTACGCCGCGACGCGCTCCTGGCGGACAGGTCGGACTGCGCGGTCGGTGAGGAACGCGAATCCCAATCCCAGTGTCAGCCACAGCGTCGCCTGAGTGGCCAGGGACGACAGTCGGAATTCCCAGAGCAGGGTTGCCGGGAAGTCCGCTCCCACCTCGTTCACGGTGGGCAGCAGGGCGTAGCCGATGCCGACCACAACCAGGAACGCCAGCAACGGCGCTCCGACGCGAATTGCCACCGAGGTGTGCGATGCCACGACCTTCGCCACATAGATCCCGACTGCGACGGCCAGCAGACCCAGAATCACCGTCGCCAACCACAGCCACGTGCGCTCGGTGATGGTCTCCGGATCACCGACGGCCGGTGGGTTCGCCGGGTACTTGAAGAAGGGCACCGCTTCGATAGCCAACCACCCGGCACCGGCCCCGACGAGGGCGAGTACCGATCCGGGGAGCGAGCTGAAGCGACGCCCGTAGTGCAGTGCCGAGGCGAAGATCGCGCCGAGTGCCAGGCCGGCGAGGCCGGTGGCGAGGAACAGTCCGACGCGTTGTCCGTCTCGACTCACGAGCGCCTCGTCGCCGTGCGAGTGCGCGGCAGGAGCTGCCTCGGTGTGATCGGCTCCAGCGTGATCGGCTCCAGCGTGATCGGCTCCGGCTGCTTCTTCGATGGCGATGGCCGAGTCGATGTGCGGCTCACCGACGACGAAGGCGACTGCTCCGGCGAGCAGGCCTGCGACGAGTCCGGCGAGCAGACCTCGCACCAGTAGCTGGACGAAGGTGCCCTGCAGCGTCGGGCCGTTGGTGTCGGTCAGTGGCATGGCAGGCCCAGCAGGTGGCGGCCGTCGTGCATGAGTTCGTGCATGTACATGCCACTGCGGGAGATCGCGCCCTGATCGAAGCCGACGAGGTAGAGCACGACGAAAGCGAGCAGGATCGTTGCGGCGACGATGACGGCAAGGGCAGCCGACTCCGTCGTATTACTGGGTGCGTGAATGATTGCCATGGTGTCCTCCTGGGATATGCGTCCCGTAGTCCCCGCTCGAAAAACGGGGACGGCCATGCGATGAACGAGTTTTCTGACTCTCGAATTCGGACATCTGCCCGACGTCGATCACAGTGGCGCAACCGCTCCGGATTTTCACCGGATTACCTGCGTACATCGCGTCTAACCTGCGAACTGTGGCACCAAACGCGACGCTGTGTCAATCGCTGTCCTGACCTACCGCAGCTCGATGCCAGAATGACCCAGTGTCTGCCCCCGTGACCCGACTGATGCTGGTGAGCCACGCCAGAACCGCCGCGATGCGCACCGGCCGGTTTCCCGGCGACGAACCACTCGACGACGCGGGGCTGCGCGATCTCGCTGCGGTGGCCGACATTCCCCGCGTCGACCGCGTCCTGTCCGGCCCGGAAGTCCGCTCGATCTCCACTGCCCGCATCTTCGGCTCGGACATCTCGGTCGAACCCGCGTTGGCCGACATCGACTACGGCAAGTGGTCCGGCCTCGAGATGACCGATCTGCCCGACGCCGACGCGTTGGCCTGGCTGGGCGATCCGGCGTTCGTTCCACCGGGTGGCGAATCCCTCGACGCGTTGTTCTCTCGCGTCGAGACGTGGCTGAGCGTTGTCGGATCGACGCCAGGCCGCACGCTCGCGGTGACCTCTGCTGCCGTCGTCCGAGCCGTGGTGGTGCTGGTGTTGGCGGCCCCGGTGTCCTCGTTCTGGCGCATCGACGTCTCCCCGCTCACGCACACGGCAGTCGGCCGTCGAGGCGGCGCGTGGACTGTCGGCTCGGTGGCCCGGAAGTTCGTCTGAATTTTTCTCGCATCGAGGGAACCAAACCGAACACGGCGGCGTCCTACCTACCGACAGCGCAAAGTTCTTCGATCAGGGGGCGTGGCTCATGACCGTCATCAAGGTGGATCCCGTGGCACTGCAGCTCGCGGCTTCGGAGCTCGATGCGGTGGCCGCCCGGTTGCAGGCCGCCGTCACCGCGACGGCGGTCCCCGTGCGGCCACTGCCGCCGGGCACCGACGAGGTCTCGCTGCTCACCGAGCGATTCTTCGGCACCGCGGCCGAGACGTTCGGACCCGCTGCAGCGCAGGGTATTTCGGAGTTGCACCGGGCGGCCGAGGAACTACGGAAACAGGCCGCGGACTACGTGGCCACCGACGACGACACGGCCGGGGGCCTGCCCGGCCTACCCGGCATCTGACACACCGAACTCGACCGCAGCAGGAAATTCGACACAAAACTCGAAATGACACAACGCTCGAACATCATGGGGGCAAGAGGATGACGCTCGGAGTGACAGGTGTGGTGTGGCTGCCACGCACGGCGACAGGAAACTCGACGCGATTGCTCGGGCCCGGACCGGTGCCGTTGCACGTCGCCGGTGGCGCGTGGGGTTCGGTCGCCGCGGCGTTCACCGAGGCATCGGCGAGTATCGCAGCCGTCACCGCGGCTCTGACCGCAGGCTGGGAAGGCGAGTCGGCACTGCTCGCTCAGGCTGCGCTCGGGCGTTTCGCAACCTGGACCGCCGCCACGGCAGTCAAGGCGGCGGCGCTCTCGGTCGAGGCCCCGGCCGCGGGCACCTCGTACGGTGTCGCGTTGGCGACCATGCCCTCGCTCGTCGAAATCGGAGTTGTGCAGGCCGCCAAGGTCACCGCCGCCTCGACCGGTGGCGTGATGAACGGCAGCTACGAGGCAGCCGAGGTGGCCGACCGACTGCTCGACATCCGCGCCGCAATGGTGATGGAGGGCTTCGAGCTGGTCTCCTCGCACCGCATCGTCAAGACCACTTTCGATCAGCCGCCGGCCATCGTCTCCGATTCCGGGAGCGGGCTCGGCAAGTTCGCGAACGGTGCGCTGATGACGTCTCCGGTTCAGGCCGCGATCGGCGGTGTGATGGCCGCAACTCAGAACCCCGGGGTGGCCGCGGCGGCGGGTCAGATCGGTAGTGCTGCCACCTCCATCGCCAGTACCGGCGTGTCGACCGTGGCCACCGCTGCGTCCAACATCGGGTCGACTGCACTGTCCGGTGGTGCCGGGGCCGGTGGTGGATTCGCACCCGGTGGTTCGGCATCCCCTGCCGTCGGCCCGGCGTCCACGCGTCCGGTGTCGTTCGGCGGCGGGGCAGGTGGAGCAGGCGGGTTCGGTGGCGGCAGCGTCGGAATGCCCGGTTCCGCGTTGGGTCCCGCAGGTGGTGGCTCGATGCTCGCTGCTGCGGGTCAGAGCGGTCCGACCGCGTTCGGCGCACCCGCCTCGGCCGATGGCGGCCTCGCTCAGCGCGGAACGGGCGCGGCCGGTGCTCCGACCTCCGGTACGCGCGGGCAGGCCGAGGACGACGAACACGAGACCCCTGACTACCTCAAGCAGTTCGAGCATTTCGCGGACGGCCGCACGGTCGCGCCGTCCGTCATCGGCGCGGATCCGACCCTGCCCCACATCACCGCGCAGCCCCACATCACCGCGCAGCCCCACACCACCACGCAGCCCCACATCACCACGCAGCCGGACACCAGCGGGAACGGCCGTTGATCGACTTGGGAACCGTGCCGGTGGGCCACACACTGCCGATCGCCTCACTCGGTGTCGACGAGATGGACTTTCTGGTCGACGAGCTGTCGATCGCCGAACTACCCGTCGTCCTGAACGTGTTTCCGCGCTTCGACGACGTTGCTGCGCGGGATTCCGCGCTCGAACGTGGCCGACGCGCCCTCGATTCGGCCGGACTGCTGGCCGGCGGCCGCGTACACGAAGATCTTCGGCAGTGGATGCGAGTTCTCGAACAACCGCGCTGGTACGTCTCGGCCCGCGTGTTCGACGTCGAGAGCGCCGAGCCCGTTCCGAACATCCGGATCTGCGTCGCATCCGACGGTCGGACGACGGTGTCGGCGGTACGGCAGGACGACGTGGTCACCGTCCGCGCTGTTCACGGTGATCCGGCCCGGGACCTTGCGTCGTCGATCGGCTCGGCTGCGTCGTTCGACCCGGGCAGCATCAACGCGCCCACCGATCTGCTGGCCGAAGCACTCGATGCGGCACCGACCGACGTCGGAGCAACCGCGTCTCGGCTCCGCGGCATCGGCATAGTTGACGACCGCGCCGCGGCCCTGGCGTCGGCGATGGCCACCTGCGCCGGCAGAACCGAGATCACAGCCGTCGCCCGTAGGCACGGCACCCGCCACGTGGCAGGCAGACCCGTCGCCCTGTTCGACACCCGGGCCGGACGCATCGTCGCCACCTCCACCCTCGCCGCCGACGGCACGTCGTGGAGTTCCATGACCGGCGCAACGGATCGCCGAGTGACTGCTGCCCTGACCGAGCTGATCGCATCGGCCGGTGAGCATCTCCGCTAGCTGATCGGGTTGTCCGCCTTGTTGCTGCCCTTGCCCTCGAACGGCGGCAGGAACGTGCCCCATTTGGCGCAGGACCATCCACCGCCGGGCAGCGGCAGCAGCTCGACGGTGTGGGTGTTGTCGAGATGGTTGTCGGCCGCGAACGTGCCCTCGACGCCGGCCATCACCGCCGCGACCAGTCGGATTGCGGCACCGTGGCTGACGACAACGACGTCGCCTGCTGTGTCGTCACCCAGGTACTGCGTGCGGAGAGTGTCGAGCACCGGGACGTACCGCTTCAACACCGAATGTCCGCTGTCGCCTCCGGGCACGGTCGCCGCCAGATCGCCTGCGTGCCAGCGACTGAAGATCTCGGTGAACTCGCGGTGCGCGTCGGGGTCGTCGCGGTCCTCCAGATCTCCCGCGAAGGTCTCCTGGATCCCCTCGGTCACCATGAGGGGAACCCCGGTCGCTCGCTCGATGTAGCCGGCAGTCTGCTTGGCACGCAACGCAATCGAGGACACCAGCACCGCGGGCGGGCGTCCGATCCAGGTCTGCGCGTAGGCCTCGGCCTGCTGGTGCCCCAGCTCGGTGAGCTCGGCTCCCGGCGGTGAGGTGTCCAGGATCTTCGCGACGTTGGCTGTCGTCTGACCGTGTCGGACCAGAATCAGTTTGCCCATCACAGATCACCGCGTCCGGCACGAACGTCCGCGACCCACTGCACGTGTTCGTCGATCGGCGGCGGTACCGATCCGCCCGTTCCCGTTGCAGTGGGCCAGGATCCGAGGAACCGCAGGGGCATCTTGCGGTGGAACGCGGCCAGCATCTCTGCGACGAGCGGGTCGTCGATGTGCCCGGCACAGTCGACGAAAAACCTGTACGTTCCGAATCGTGAACGGGTGGGCCGCGATTCGATGAAGGTCAGGTCGATGTTGCGAATTCCGAACTCGGCCAACGCTGCCGGCAGCGTGCCCGGATCGTTCGGCGGCTCCAGCACCACCGAGGTGCGGTCGGCACCGGTGCGCGCAGGCACCGATTGCGGCGCGGTCACCAGTACGAAGCGAGTCCGCGCGCCCTCCACGTCGATGATCCCGTCGGCCAACTGTGGCAACTTCAGACGCTCACCGGCGAGCCGCGTCGACACCGCTGCATCGACCATCCCGGCCGCAACATCCTCTGCTGCACCGGCATTGGACGACGCGGACTGCACCACGGCGTCGGGCATGGTTGCCTGCAGCCACTGGCGCACCTGATTGAGTGCGATCGGGTAGGCGCTGACCGTGCGGGCCGATTCGAGGGTGACACCGGGGCCGCCGAGAATGGTGAAGGCCACCTCGATCTCGGTCTCGGCGACGATCTGCAACCGGCGGCCCTCCGACAACGCGTCGAGCGTCGGTGGAACCGCTCCCTCGATGGAGCTTTCGATGGGGACCACGGCCGCGTCGGCCGCACCCGATCGCACGGCCTCGAGCGCTGCGGGCGGGTTCGACGCCGATACCCGCTCGACCGTCCCGCCCAGACCGACTGCGCCGAAGGTTCCGAGCTGTTCGAACTTCGCAAGCGCCATCTCCGTGAACGTTCCCGATGGGCCGAAGTAAGCGATGCGAGGCACGTCTCGAGGTTACGTTGTCGACGTCCCCGAAGCGATCAAACCGACGTCGACGAGCCGGGCGCGGGCGCGGGCGGCGTCGACGATCTCGATTCCGAGCAGCACCTCGCGCACCGCCTCGGCGGCCTCGGGGATCAGGGCCCGTAGTGCAGCGACGTTCGGAGCAGCGAGGGCCGCAGCGATGTCGTCACCGCGCAGCGACGCCACCGTCGCGGCAAGGATCGCGAGCACCTCGTCGCCGGAGTCGGCGCGGGCGACGAGGCCCACATCGGCGTGCGAGACCACCGCGAGTACGTCGGCGATGCGCCGCGGGGTGTCGGCGACGCTGATGCCCGGGGTCCGGTGGGCGAGGACGACGGCCTCCGCGGTCTCGGCCACGTCGATCGCGTCGAACATCGGGAAGACGACCAGCGGCGAGGGCAACCGCAGCGTGAGCGCGACGGCGAGGTGCTCGGCCGGGGCGTCGACGTCGTACCGGACGGCCTCGTAGCCGCCGGTCCGACCTGCCCGGAGCTCGTCGGGGTCGATGTCGAGCTGCACCACGATGCGCCCGAGGTCCTCCGATTCGGGCAGTGCGAGCAGGGTCGATGCCCGGACGACGGGCGGTCCGTACTCGGCTCCACGCGGGGCTGCGGCCAGCGAGTGGGCGTCGGCACATATCGGCTGCAGCAGTCCGTGGACGAGCGCGTTCGGGTCGGGTCGGTGTGGCACACCCAAGGTCAGCGGAATCGGCACGCCTTCACGGTAGACCCGGGTCTGGGTCGTTCCGCGGGCTCCACTCCCGTGATCTGGGTCGTTCCGCGGGCTCCACTCCCGTGGCCTGGGTCGTTCCGCGGGCTCCACTCCTGTGATCTGGGTCGTTCCGCGGGCTCCACTCCTGTGGCACGGCCTTGCGATCCTCGCCACACCGCGCTAACTTAGGTTTGCCTCACCTACTCGCCTTACCGATCGCATCGGAGGAGCCCATGCTCGGCGCAACCACCACCACCGGACCGACCACTGCCGAACGCGTGCGCAGTGCCTGCATGCGCGCCGAGGGCGCAGCCCTGGCCATCGACGGCAGCGACCCGGTGATCACGTCCCTGCACCTCCTGCGACCCAACGGGGAGATGATCCTCGCCGTCCCCACCGACTCTCTCGACAGTGCGATCACCTGGCAGTCCTCCCGTGCCGGAACGCCCGCAGTGCTCGAACTGACCGATCACGCGCCGCTCGCCCTGCGTGAACCGGTGCGGTCGTTGGTGTGGCTTCGCGGCGATCTGCGCCCGGTTCCGGAATCGCTGATGCGCCCCATGGCCGGAGCGGTGGCCGCCGAACATCCGCATCCGGCCCTGCTCGACGTCGGCCACACCACGTCGCTGATGCGGCTGATCGTCACCTCCGCCGTGGTCGCCGACAGCACCGGAGCGGAGCCTGTCGACGTCGACACGTTGCTGGCCGCCGAGCCCGATCCCTTCTGGGAGCTGGAGACCAGCTGGCTCGAGCATCTCGACTCCGACCACCCGGACCTGCTCGCTCAGTTGGCCCGACGCCTCCCGCCGTCGCTGCGGCAGGGTCGAATCCGGCCGCTGGGCATCGATCGCTACGGCATTCGGCTGCGGATCGAAGGCGAATGCGGCGACAACGACGTCCGACTGGGATTCGCCGAGCCAGTCGAGGACGTTCTCTCGCTCAGTCGCGCGCTGCGTGTTCTCGCCGGCTGCCCGTTTCTGAACGGGCTACGCGCCCGCGGCTGACCCCCGAACTCACGAAACAGGGCAGACTCGTGCGGTGATCGACTTCAAGAGCTGGTTGACGCCACCGCCGCCCGCGAGCACGGCTCCCCCGCCCGATGCCCGCGAACGCACCACCATCAAGGTCGAGATCGCGATCGTCCTGCTGGTGACGTTCGGCCTGAGCGGTATGAGCAGCATCCTCTCGCTCGTCGAGGACGCGCTGCAGACCGCTGCCCTATCCGATCAGACCGTGGCGCTGAACTCGTCGCGGTCGAGCTTCGGCCTGATCGATCTGCTGTTCCAGCTGCTGAGCATTCTGCGCCTGTGCGCCTGGGGAGCTCTGGGGTTGTACCTGCTGTGGCGAGCCGATCTGGCACCCCGAGCGATCGGTTTGGCCCGGCCGCGGCTGAAGATCGACCTCGGTCACGGCGTCGGACTGGCCGCCCTGATCGGGCTGCCCGGCCTGGCGCTGTATCTGGTGGGCAATGCCCTCGGGTTCAATCTGAACGTCGTTCCCAGCGCCCTCGACGACCACTGGTGGCGCGTCCCGGCCCTGATCCTGTACGCACTGGCCAACTCCGGTGCCGAGGAGATCATCGTGGTGGCGTACCTGATCTCTCGCCTGCGCAGACTCGGTCTGAGCGAAAACGCGTCCCTGCTGTGCTCCTCGCTGCTGCGCGGCAGTTATCACTTCTATCAGGGCGTGGGCGGTGGTGTCGGAAACTTCCTCATGGGCCTGGTGTTCGGGCGCTACTGGCAGCGCACCGGCAGACTGTGGCCACTGCTGATCGCGCACGCTCTGATCGACATCGTCGCCTTCGTCGGTTACGCCCTCCTGCGCGATCATCTGTCGTGGCTCCCGTGAATCGGCCACCGAGGAAGACCGCTGTTTCCTCGACGACGGTTACAGTCGATCCGTGAACGACGACGATCGCTACGGACGGCACGGCGCGCCGGACCGGCGCACGCCGCCTCCCGGTCGAACGCCGCCACCGAACCGAACGCCGCCGGCGGACCGATCGACGCCCGGCCGGCACGGTCGTCCCGATCCCGCGCCCCGGCCGGGTCCAGCGCCCCAACCCGGTCGCGCCGCAGGTCCACCCCCGCAGCAGCCACCTGGTCCACCACGGCCCCGTCGGCAGCCACCCGGTCAGCAGCCACCCCCTCCGCGGCCCAATCGACCGCCGCCCGGCCATCAGCCGCCCCCACGTGGGTACCGGCCGAGTCAGCCGCCACCGGAGGGCACCGAGTTCATCCGACGCGACGGCCGCCCCACTCCCAGGCCGGAAGGGTCACCTCGGCCGGCACCACTCCCGCGCCACAGCCCTCAGCAGGCCTGGTCGCAGGCACCCGAACCCCGATCGGCACAGTCGTATCCAGCACAGTCGGATTCTCCGAATTCGACGCGTCAGTACTCACGTTCCCAGGACGATCCACCGGGTCGCACCGGGTATGCACCGCGTCAGCAGCCGGAGCCGTTCACCGAGGAGCGCAGGCAACCGCCTGCGCAGCGAGCTCTGCGTCGCCCCGAACCCATTCGGCCGCAACGTGATTCGCGTCCCCCGAATGTGGCGAAGCCGCGCAAGCGCAGACGCTGGGGTCGACGCTTCCTGATCGTGTTGCTCGTTCTCGTGCTGGGCATCGGCGGCGTCGTCTACTACGTCGACAGCTCGTTGACGCGCGTGGACGCCCTCACCTCGTATCCCGGGCGCATCGGCGACACCCCCGGCACCAACTGGCTTCTCGTCGGATCGGATTCTCGAGCGGGCCTGACGCCGGAGCAGGAAGCCTCGCTGGCGACCGGCGGCGAGGTGGGCCCGAGCCGCACCGACACGATCATCCTGATCCACATCCCCGAGGGCAGCGGCGCGCCCACGATGGTCAGCCTGCCGCGCGACTCGTACGTGTCGATTCCGGGCAACGGCCAGGACAAGCTCAACGCGGCCTTCGCATTCGGCGGGCCACCACTGCTGGTGCAGACGGTCGAGGGTGCAACCGGTGTGCACATCGATCATTACGCCGAGATCGGATTCGGCGGCTTCGCCGGAATCGTCGACGCGGTCGGCGGAGTCAACGTGTGCGTGCAGAATGCGATCGACGATCCGTTGGCGGGCATCAACATTGCCGCCGGCTGCCAGGATCTCACCGGAGCCGAGGCGCTCGGATTCGTGCGATCCCGCGCGACGGCATTGGCCGACATCGACCGCATGAACAATCAGCGCGCATTCATGTCTGCGCTCTTGGACAAGGCAACCAGCGCTTCGACCTTCCTCAACCCACTGCGGTTGTGGCCGCTGGTGTCCGATACCGCGTCGTCGTTGAGCGTCGACGAGGGAGATCACATCTGGAACCTCGCGGCACTGGCCTGGGCGATGCGCAGCGGTCCGGTGACCACAACGGTGCCCGTCGGCGGATTCCAGGACTCCGACGTCGGAAACGTGCTGCTGTGGGACGAGACTCGCGCTCCGGCATTCTTCGACGCCATTGCGCAGGATCGCGAGATCCCGCCGGAGCTGCTGACCGGCGGCCCCTAAGAGTCACACCAGTCCGGTAGGCGGGAGAGGAGCCTGCGGAACGACCCTGGGTTGTAGGCGGGAGAGGAGCCTGCGGAACGACCCTGGGTAGGTTGTGGACCATGACATCGCCGTCGTTCCACGATCTTCTGCGCGCCCAGGTGCGGCACGAGTTCACCGCATCGCAGCAGTACATCGCCATCGCGGTGTGGTTCGACCGCAACGATCTGCCGCAGCTGGCCACGCGTTTCTACGCTCAGTCCGCCGAACAACGTCGGCACGCCATGATGATGATCCGGTTCCTCATCGACAATCGACTCGAGGTCGACGCGTCGGGCATCGACGACGTGGTGACGGCCTTCCAGTCGGTCGTAGAACCGATGGAACTGGCGCTGGCCCAGGAGTCGACGGTGACCGAGCAGATCACCGCGCTGGCGCGCGCTGCCAGGGCCGAGGGCGACTACATCGGCGAGCAGTTCACCCACTGGTTCCTCACCGAGCAGGTCGAGGAGGTGGCGGCGATGCAGAGTCTGCTCAACATCGTTCGCCGGGCCGGAGCCAACCTGTTCGACATCGAGCAGTACGTCGCTCGCGAGATCGGCTCCACGGTGATCCGCGCCACCAACGCCCCGAAAGAAGCCGGAAGAGCGTAGTTTGCGCCCTGCTCAGGGCAAAGATTTAGGATCGACTGTATTAGGCCACGTTCGCCTCAATAAGGTTCGACTTGGATGACAATGCCCTCTGACCAGGCATATTGTCCTGTGCATGAGCGCAGACATCAAGGAAACCAGCCACACCAAGTTCCACGCACTTCTCCGCGACCAGATTCGCAACGAGTTCAACGCCTCGCAGCAGTACATCGCCACCGCGGTCTACTTCGCGAATGTCGACCTGCCGCAGCTGGCGAAGCACTTCTACGCGCAGTCGGTCGAAGAGCGCAACCACGCGATGATGATCGTGCAGTACTTCCTCGATCGCGACATCACGGTCGAGCTGACCGGCGTCGACGCGTCGAAGTCCGTCTTCACCGATCCGCGTGAGGCCATCGCCCTGGCGCTGGCGCAGGAGGAGACCGTCACCGAGCAGATCATCGCTCTGGCGAGCACCGCACGCGAAGAGGGCGACTACCTCGGCGAGCAGTTCATGCAGTGGTTCCTCAAGGAGCAGGTCGAGGAAGTTGCCAGCATGAAGACGCTGCTCAACATCGCCGATCGCGCGGGCCACAACCTGTTCGATCTCGAGCAGTTCGTCGCCCGTGAGATGAACACCAGCGTGGTCGCCGATTCCGGCGCACCCACCGTTGCCGGCGGATCGCTGTAGATCCTCGCGGTAAGTCTGCGCGCGTGACGCGCTCATACGGGTGGCCGCTCGAACGAGGATTCCTTGTTCGAGCGGCCACCCGTTTCGCGTTCTAGCGCAGAGTGACCTGACGTCCGCGTAGGCCGTCGCGCGAACGCAACTGCGCCGCCGTGAGCGGAGCATCGACAGCCAGAGCCTCGCCGAGCTTCTCGCCAAATTCCTTTGTGGGCGCGGCCCATTCGGTGGGGTGCATCTCGGGATCGAGATCGAACACCGGCACCAGCAGCCCGTGCGTGCGGAACGAACCGGCGTAGCGCGAGCCCTCACCCAAGTTGAGATCACCCGCTGCGTGCAGACGCGCGAGGGCGAGCATCACGTCGTCCTCGCTCTCCGGACGAACCCATCGGATGTGCGCCTTGTCGCCTGCATCCACCCACCAGGCTGCGACGACGCCGTCGGCCTCGATCCGCGCCGAGGGCATGATCGCCTGGTTCGCGCGCTCCACGGTGGCAGTCACATCGGCTGCGGGAGTGGCATTTTCGGGAATCCACCAGTTGAAGTCCTGATGAACGGTGATCTCGAGCAGCGCGGAGGCGTCGAGCACATCGGTCAACGCGGGGGTGCTGTCGGTGATCTTCGCGGCTTCGAGCGACTCGCCCGCAGGAGCGGTGGACGCCCATCCGAGCGCGCTACTGATATCTGCTGCAACGTCTTTCGACTGATTCTGCACCTGAAGGCCGACAAATCCTTCGACGGTATCGGCATCCTCGCGCACCAGTGCCGCGACGGCACCGGGCAGCACCGTTGCCAGCGTGATGGTGCGACCGTCCACGGTGATCGGTGCGGTTGCCGTCGCCGATGGAACGAACTCGCGCAGCGCTACGAGGTCACACTCGGCGGCGAGGCCTTCGAACGGGCGCGTCGATGCAGATTCGATGCTCGCGCGTTCTGCTTCTCGCTGCGCCAGCTTCGCTGCTCGGTTGCTGTCCTGCTTCGGTCCACTGTTTCTTTTGCTCTTACCCACGCCCGAAAACCTACACGTTCTTCGATTCGAGCCAGGCTCGCGTTCGGCCGGGATGATTGGTGGCGATCCACCCGACGCCGAGCTCGCGGCACAGGTCCACGTCCTCTTTCTCGTCGACGGTCCACACGTAGCTGGCCCGGCCGGACGCTGCCGCGCGGTCGATGAGGCCCGGGTGCTCGCGCAGCGCCCGTATCGACGGACCGACGGCGGTGGCCCCGACGGTCGTCGCCGCTCCCCCACCGAGATAGTGCGAGCTGTCGCCGAGGAGCACCGTCGGAAGCATCGGAGCCGATCGGCGTACGCGCCAGACGGCCGACGGTGCGAACGACATGATGACCGCGCGCGAATGGTCTGCCGACGCGGGCGCACCGATGCCGAACGTGTGCAGCTCCGCTAGAACCTTGCTCTCGATCATCGAGCCGTACCGCACGGGATGCTTGGTTTCGATGAAGAGTTTGACCGGCTTGCTGGTCCAGTCCAGGACGAGCGCGATGAGGTCGGGCAGCGTCAGAAGTTCGGCGGGTTCGTCGGTGTCGCCGTAGTTCAGTCGGGCGAGGTCGGCGAAGTCCATCTCGCTGACGATGCCGGTGCCGTTCGAGGTCCGATCGACGCGGCGATCGTGCACGCACACGATGTGCCCGTCCTTGGTGAGCCGCACGTCGCATTCGACGCCGTCCGCTCCCTCACGCAGGGCGAGGTCGTAGGCGGCGAGAGTGTGTTCCTTCTTGGCCGCCGACGCACCTCGATGCGCGACGACCAGCGGCCCACGGCGATCGGGACTCACGACGCCGTCACCGCCTCGGGCTGCTTCTCTTCGGGCCGGTCGGTGTCGGCCTTCTCGGTTTCGGGCTGCTGCTTCGGCTTCTGTTCGGTGCCGGCGGCGATCACCCAGCGGGTCGGTCGCGACACGGCGGAGCCGCGCAGCGTGCGGCCTTCGAGCCGGCGCATCACGGCCAGGGTCAGCACGGCCGAGACCGTGGCCACCAATGCGACCAGTGCCGACAGCAGAACTCCGTCGGCACGGGCCTGGAGGGAATCGCGCAGGTTCCACAGCAGTTGGACGATGACCAGCGCATTGCTCGCTGCCCAGACGGCCCACCAGATGCGAACCAGTCTCAGTTCACGATGCACGTCGGCATCGGCACCGCCCCGGAGACGGACCACCTCGGTGAGGTAGACCCCCGGCATCACGATGCGGACCAGCGGCAGCATCGACAACAGCAACATCGTGCGCACCGATCGCGGATCGGTGGAGCCGGCGGCAGTAAATGCGCGTCTGCGCTGGTCGATCAGCCAGCAGGACGAGGTGATCAGCGCCGCCAGACCGATGACGAGCGCACCGACCTGGGCGAAATACACCAACGCGTCGGACACGGCCAGGGTGATCGGCGAAACCAGTCGCTCGCGGTTGTGCAGCAGGATGCCGTACCGAAACACTTCGGCGAACGCGGCGAGACCCAGCAACATCGCGGTGACGAGAACCAGGTTCTGAGCGTTGGCGGCGTACCGCTCGACGCGGCCGACGCGGCGATCGGCCTCGGGATCGCGCGGGACGTCGCGCAACCCCCAGGTGGGTGTCGAGGTGTAGCGCGGCGTCGGGGTCGGGGATGCCGATCGGCTGCGGCGCTCGGCTTTCCTCGACGAGGTCGCCGGCCGGGCTACCCATCGGAAGTTTCGAGTGCCCTGCGCGGGTGCCCTGGTGGACACCGGCGAGAGCAGCACGCCGTGGCAGCGGGGGCACCAGGTGCCCGGCCGTGCGCCGACAGCCCAACGGGCGCTGCAGCGGGCACAGACCTGGAACGCCTGAGCGCGTCCCTGCGGTGCCGACATCTAGATGATTCTCGCTTCGTGGGCGTCGTCGTCGCGCTGAATCGGTCGACCAGCGGCCTGCCAGGCGAGCATCCCACCGTCGACGTTGATCGCCTCGTAGCCCACGCGGTTGAGGTATTCGACGACGCGAGCGGAGCGACCGCCGGCTTTGCAGACGACGTAGACCTCGGATTGGTTGTCGATCTCACCGGCGCGGGACGGAATGTCGCCCATCGGGATGTGCACGGCGTCGGGTGCGTGTCCGGCCTGCCACTCGTCGTCCTCGCGGACGTCGAGAAGGATGGCCGCCGTCGGGAACGGCACCGGGAGACGATCGACGGTGACGGCAGGCGACTGCTCGGGATGAGACACACCTCGATCTTGTCACGCGTGCGCGCGGAGCTGCCACCCGTGTCCTTCCGACCGAAGCGCCGTCCCTCTATGACCTACGTCACTACAGTCACAGAAGTTATCCACAGTATCCACAGATCGATCCACAGAATCGGGGCCCGTGCCGGTTTCTATCCACAGGTCACAGCATCGAGTCGGTCTCGCGGTGTACGGAATACCAACTCGGGTTGTGGATCGTTGGTGATTTGACACAGCCGCCGTCTGCGGTTCCGTGAATCTGCTGTTTAGGCTGGCGAACATGACTTCCATCGAGCTACGCGTCTTCACCGAACCGCAACAGGGCGCCACGTACGACGAACTGCTCCGCGTCGCGAAAGCTGCCGAGGAATTCGGCTACGGCGCATTCTTCCGATCCGATCACTACCTGGCGATGAGCGGCGACGGCGGCCCCGGCCCCACCGACGCGTGGATCACCCTGGCCGGGCTGGCCCGCGAGACCTCGACCATTCGACTCGGCACCCTCGTCACCTCCGCGACCTTCCGCTACCCGGGGCCGCTGGCCATCAGCGTCGCCCAGGTCGACGCCATGAGCGGTGGTCGCGTGGACCTCGGCCTCGGTGCCGGCTGGTTCGAGGACGAGCACAAGGCCTACGGAATCCCCTTCCCGGCGCTCGGTGAGCGCTTCGACCGACTCGAAGAGCAACTGGCCGTTGTCACCGGACTCTGGAACACACCCGTCGGCGAGACCTTCTCGCACGCAGGCACGCACTACCCCGTCACCGACTCCCCGGCGCTCCCCAAGCCGGTGCAGACACCACACCCACCCATCGTCATCGGCGGCGGAGGCAAGAAGCGCACCCCCGCCCTCGCCGCGAAGTACGCCGACGAATTCAACATTCCCTTCGCCTCGCTGGCCGACACCGAGACCCAGTTCGGTCGAGTCCGAGCAGCCTGCACCGCCGCCGATCGCGACCCCGACTCCCTCGTCTACTCCAACGCCCTCGTCCTCTGCTGCGGCCGCACCGAAGAAGAAATTGCCCGACGCGCCGCCGCCATCGGCCGCGAGGTATCCGAACTACGCGAGAACGGTGCCGCCGGTAGCCCCGCCGAACTGGTCGACAAAATCGGCGCCTTCGGAGCGGTCGGAGCCACCCGCGTGTACCTGCAGACCATGGACCTCACCGACCTCGATCACCTCGAACTCGTCGCCTCCGAGGTTCTCCCGCAGCTCTGACCCCCACCGAATCCGGCCCGCCCGAGTCCACTCAACGTGACATTGACTGCGCAAAAGTCCACTGAACGTCACATTGAGTACCCATGGGGGCTCGGTCAGGCGGCGGATCGGGCGCGTAGGCGTGCGTATGTCGCACTGATGTGTCGAGCCGCGGGCAGTTCGATCCAGCGGTATGTGATTTCGGCGAGTGCGGCGGTGATGGCGAGGAACACCAGGACTGCCGCCGAGGTTCCGAGGCTCGGCTCGACCGTGTTGTAGGTGCGGTACAGCACGAGCGAGTGCAGCAGGTAGATGGCGTAGCTACGGGTGCCGAGCCAGTGGACCAGGGGCCAGCGGGTGATGGACCCGCTGTATCGGGCCAGCAGGACGACGGCCACGGTGATGACGAACAGCGTCCACAGGTATCGGTAGCCCATCCAGAATGCGTCGGCGTGGATGGCGAGTCGGACCACTTCCACCTGTGCGAGCACAGCGAGGACCACCCATCGCCACGCCACCAGCCGGGCCCAGGCCAGATAGATGATCTGGCCGAGGAACAAGGTGGGAAGTATCGCCGCGACGCGGGTCAGGAAGGGTACGGCCCAGCCCTCGGGGACGGTGAGGTTGTACAGCAGGATCGACACACATAGGGCCGCTCCGACGAGGGGTACCAGGAACGGGGCGCTGCGCAGCACCGATCGCATCGCAGTGCAGTAGAGGTAGAAGACTGCTTGCACGACGAGGGTCCACGTCACGCCGAGCACCAGCACCTGTGGGGTCAGGAAGAATCCGCCCAGAACGAAATTCAACGCCGCGTCGACGAGGCTGATACCGATGTCGCCGTTGTTTTCGGCGGCTCCTATCAGCAGTACGAGCACGAGCGTGAACCAGAAGGCGGGTACGAGGCGTGCGAGCCGGGCCACCATGAAGTCCCGATGGGTTTGCCTCATGGCGGATCTGGTCACCAACAGGCCGGTGAGAAGCATGAAGATGCCTACTCCGACGAGAGACAGATGCAGGGTCAGGCCCAGCATTCCATTCAGGACGGCCGTGGAGGCGTCGAGGAACCACCAGGATTCGCCCAGGTCGTCGATCACCCAAAACGAGATGTGGGAGTAGAGGACGGCGAGGGCTGCGATGGCGCGGAGGAGGTCGGCACCGTCCATCTGCACTCGGGGTGCCGCGAAGGGCCGAGCGGCGACGGACTCGTCGACCTGATTCTGCCTCGGCCGGTCCCCACTCACACCCGCAGTTTAGGTTCCGTTCACCTTTCGGACCAATCCGCAGCCGGTCCGCAACTGTTTTGTGATATTCGGAGCGAATTCACAGCCGAATAATTCGGGTGTCTCGTTCACACGAATTTATTCCGAGAAAAGCATCTCGGTTACAACTGTTGCACTGGGGGTAGGAATGAGATTGGGTTGAACCCTACGAAAGATCCGCAGTAGGACGAACGTGCTCGCATCACATGATGGGCACGGCGTCGTTAGAGAAGGGAACCACGTGTCCGAGTACACCTTGCCCGACCTTGATTTCGATTACTCCGCCCTCGAGCCGCACATCTCGGGCGAGATCAACGAGCTTCACCACTCCAAGCATCACGCCACCTACGTCGCCGGTGCCAACACCGCGCTCGAGAAGTTGGCTGCTGCCCGCGAGAACGACGACCACGCAGCCATCTTCCTGCACGAGAAGAACCTCGCGTTCCACCTCGGTGGCCACGTGAACCACTCCATCTGGTGGAAGAACCTCTCGCCCAACGGCGGCGACAAGCCCGAGGGTGAGCTCGGTGCCGCGATCGACGACCAGTTCGGTTCGTTCGACAAGTTCCGCGCACAGTTCACTGCTGCCGCCAACGGCCTGCAGGGCTCCGGCTGGGCCGTTCTGGGTTACGACTCGCTGGGCAAGAAGCTGCTCACCTTCCAGCTCTACGATCAGCAGGCCAACGTGCCACTGGGCATCATCCCGCTGCTCCAGGTCGACATGTGGGAGCACGCCTTCTACCTGCAGTACAAGAACGTCAAGGCCGACTACGTGAAGGCGTTCTGGAACGTCGTCAACTGGGCCGACGTTCAGGCTCGTTTCGAGGCCGCGACGTCGAAGACCCCGGGTCTGATCTTCCCGTAATTCGACGAGATTGCCGAAAGTTCAGCAATCGCCGACAGGGCCACCGCAACGGAGGCGGTGGCCCTGTCGCTGTTCGAAGTCATGCCCGATCGGCGATGGGGATCGGCCGAATCGAGGTGATTCCATGGTCGGGTCTCGCGAACGCCTCGGAGCGGCAGGTCGTTCTGCGCGGGGCCTCGGGATTCGCAGTCACGTGGACGTGCACCGAGCCCGTTGTCGTTGCCACCACGACGTCCGTCCCGCCGTCCGAGGATGTGACCGCGGTCGGACGCACGTCGTGAATCCCGGTCATGCCGTATTCGGTGCGCACTGCGTGTTCGGCGATCTGACCTGCCGTGTCGTCGGTGCACCGGCCGCGGTAGTGCTGCAGTGACACCTGTCCGCGGTCGTGGCGGTCCACCACTTCCCGAGCATTCGCCGGCGTGAGGTTGCCGTAGTAGCTGCCCTCCGGCAGTGCCACCATTCCGGCTGCGAACCGGTCGCCACCGAGGTGCGTCGATTCCCATACCCGTCCCTCGGGCCGACTCAGGGCAGCCGCGACGGGCCTACCGAACACCGCGCAGCACGGATCCTTCTTCCCGTGCGTGCACACCAGGTACAGCGGCTGATCGACAGCTATCCCCAGGCCGGGCGGCGTATCGGTCGCTGCGGCTTCCAGTGTCAGATCGAGCAGCTGCTCGACGGTATCGACCGTGTATTGCTCCAGCCACGGGCCGCGGCGACCCGAATGAACCAGAAACACTCGTCGCGTATCGGTGGGTTCACGCCTGCCGTGAGTTTCTCGCACCAGTTGGGGGCGCACGCCGACGGCTTTGCAGCGACGTGCGAGTTCGACGCCGATGCGGCCCAACGGACCCTCCGAACCCCACGGTTCCGGGCCCCAGGGGCCTCGATGTTCGATCAGCACCCATCCCTCGGCCCGTGCTGCCGTTCCGCGTAACGATTCGTCTCGCTCTCGGGCAACCGCAGCGCAGCCGCCCCAGCGTTCGGATGTCGTCACCTCACCCACCGAGTTCGGACGCGGTCTCCACCAACGCCTGTGCGGTGAGTACGTTGCCGAAGAGGTAGTCCTTGGACGGCAGTTCGGTCACCCGGGCACCGAGTCCGGTGAAGAGCGGGTTCTGCCGCAGTTGCGCCAGGCGTCCTCCGTACCCGCGTCGGTCAGCAGAACGATGTCGTCGGCGTCGAGCACATCGATCAGCTCGGGACTGATGTCGACGGTCTGCACCGCATCCGACCCGGGGTCTTGCTGCGCGGGGGCCCGGTAGCCCAGATCCGAGAGAACCGAGTAGGGAAACGAGCCGTCCTGCGTCATGTACCGAAGCGAGTCCGCTCGCACCCTGGCGATGGTCAACGTGCTGCCCTCGCGCGGTGCCCGAGCTTGCGATTCGTCCACCGTGCGCCGATAGTCCGCCAGAAGATTCTCGGCCTCGTCGCGCTGGTCGAACACATCCGCCACCTGCTCGAGGGTGCTCTGCCACGACGCAGGCGTGTAGTCCACGACGACGGTCGGTGCGATCCGGGCGACGCGATCGAACAACTCGCGATTGTCCTCACCCTCCGTTCGCATCACGATCAGGTCCGGTTCGGCCGCCGTCAGCGCCTCGATGTCGATGTCGGAATCGGCGGATCCGATGTCCGCCGGTTCGTCGGCGAGCCGGGCACGTACGACGGGTGCATAGTCTCCGGTCAGCGGCGGCTTCACCGCTGCGATGGGCTGCACGCCCAGAGCCACGACCGCTTCGAGCGTGCGATCTCCGTCGAGCACGGCGACGCGCTGCGGATCTATCGGAATGCTCGTCTCACCGAAGGCATGCTGCACGGTGCGGACGTCGTCTCCGTTCTCGCCGGTGTCCGACGCGTCCGAACTGCACGCAGTGACCGCGAAAGCCACGATGCAGGACGCGACCGCGACGCCGATCCGCCCACCGATTCGTCTGAATTTCATCGAGGGAGCGTATCCGGTGGCGATCCACGGCGGGGCATCTACGTTTGTGGCTGGCACTCTCCTCATCTTGTGTGCCAGCCGTTTTCACGTCATTCTCTTCCTACCCAACGTCGTGTACCCGGCTTCGAGCCCTGTACCTGTCTGGGAGGAACGATCGAGATGGACGAACGAGATCTCATCGGTGTTTCACCGTTTCATGCCGCCGGACTGCTGCGCGGATTCGTGATTTCCGGCCGCTGGCCGGACACCACCAAGGAGTGGGCGCAGTTCTTGGCCCTCGCCGTGCGGGTGGCCTCGATGCCGGGCCTGTTGGCGACGTCGACGGTGTTCGGGGTACGTGAGGAATTGCCCGACGACCCCGCGCCGGGGACGGTCGGCTTGGTCGTCGCCGAGGGTCCGGTGATCGGCGATTTCGCGTTGGCTCCCGGACGGTTCGCCGCGCATCAACCTGCCGCATTGCTGATGCTGCATCCTCCGTCGGAGACGACACCGACACTCCCCGAGTGTGCAGGCGCGGCGTCCGGTTGTGTTCTGCTTCCCGGCCTTCCGCACCTCGGGCTCGACCATCGGGCGGCGTGGGTGGAGGCCGAATCCGACGGCACCGTGACCTCGATGGTCAGCCGGGTGGGTCTCGATCCCATCAGCGATCCCGACACCGCAGTTTTGGCGATGCTCCTCGCATCCTGACCGCTATCCGCACACGAATTTTCGGGAACCCAAACTTATTGGCGCATTGGACATTTCGCATCGAGGCCCCTACAGTCGTCTGCAGCGAAGGGGAGTAGCCCCCAATCATCGTGTCGACATACTGGCCGCTTCTGCTGCCCGGCACGGTGAACCGGAGAGATTCGGTGGGCGAGACCTTCGGTCCGTTCGACGACCGAGGAGTCCGCTGTGCTGTCTGCATTACTGTTGAGTTTCGCTGTCATTTTCGTCGCCGAGCTCGGTGACAAGTCCCAGCTCATGGCCATGACGTTCGCCCTGCGCTACAAGTGGTACGTCGTCATCGGCGGTATCACCGTTGCCACCACGGTCGTGCACCTGGTCTCGGTCGCGGTCGGCCACTTCCTCGGGGTATCGATCCCCACCGAGCTGATCTCCATCGTCGGCGGCATCGCGTTCGTCATCTTCGGACTCTGGACGCTGCGCGGCGACTCCCTGTCCGACGACGAAGGCGCGAAAGCCTCCCGCGTCACCAAATCTGCGTTCCTCGCGATCGCGTCGGCATTCTTCCTTGCCGAACTGGGCGACAAGACGATGCTGGCCACCGTCACTCTCGCCGCCGACAACGACTGGGTGGGTGTCTGGATCGGCTCCACGATAGGCATGGTCGCGGCCGATGCACTCGCGATCGTGGTCGGCGCGGTGCTCGGAAAACACCTGCCGGAGCGCATGATTCAGTACGGCGCAGCCATCTTGTTCTTCGTCTTCGGTGCCGTCCTGTTCTTCGAGGGCCTCATGCCCGGCACCGCAGCCCCGTACATCGCCGCAGGCGCGGTCGTCGTGATGTCCGCCGTCGTCGTCGCCGTGTTCGTTCGACGCTCCCGCACCAGGGCCGCGCGGGAATCGTCGGAGCAGACCACCAGCGAAGACGCCTGACCTTGGTTTACACTCCTCCTCCGGAGGGGTGAATGGACAACAACCAGCAGGTCATCGGGACCGACGCCGCACATCGATCGACCGACCGACTGATCAGAATCTTCGGCCGTTTCGTCGGTACCGGCTATCTCATCTACCTGTTGCTGTTGATCCCGGATATCGCGCGCAGCGGTGAGGTGGTTCCCGGCTGGTGGACTCCGGTCACTGTTGCAGTTGTATTCGGTAGCGGTTTCGCGTTCGGGGCCATGACTTTTCATCCGAGTATCGCCGCCATCCGGATCGCCGGCTCGATAGCAGCATCGACGTTCCCGATCATGGCCCTGCTGTGGTGGGTGGCCTGGGACGGCACCACCTTCCAAGAGACCGGGACCTTTCTCTCGGTGTTTCCCGGCCTCGCAGCACTCGCGGCCGCCACGGTGTGGCCTCCGGTCCCGGCGTTCGTCCACATGACCGTCAGCGTCGTTCTCGTGCAGCTCGCCAATCAAGCTGTGCGAGAACCGTTCCCCCGCAGCAACGTCGTCGCGGAGATATTTTTCGCGATGATGTTCTGCACGGTGTTCGTGGCCGCCACACTCGCCGCGCTACGTACCGGACGCATTCTCGACGCCACCATTTCCACCACGCACGACGACGCAGCCCGAGCGGCTGCCGCCAATGCCCGCGAGGTCGAGCGTGAGCGGTTCGACGCGCTGATCCACGACGAGGTCATGTCGTCGCTGCTCGCCGTGACTCGTCACGGCCGCACGCCCAGCCTGGCGCGTCAGGCCCGCTCGGCTCTGACGCATCTGGATGACCTGACCACCGGCACCGTCGCCGAGACGTTCTCCACAGACGAGGCTCTGGCTCAGCTTCGTTCAGCCGCAACGACAGTCGATGAGTCGATCGACTTCACCGCGAACGAGGACACGCTGGGGACAACGGAGGCCTATCCGGCCGACACGGTACGGGCCATCGCTGCCGCACTGGCAGAAGCGCTCCGCAACAGTCGAATTCACGCCGGAGCATCGCACCGTTCGGTAGTCGTGGAGCTGGCCCCGTCGTCGATGCACGTCACCGTGCAGGACGACGGTATCGGCTTCGATCGACGTTCGGTGCCGCCCCACCGGCTCGGCGTCGCCGTCAGCATCGAGGGCCGGATGCGTCAACTCGACGGCGGATCGGCCGAGATCGAATCCTCCGCCGCAGGCACCATCGTACGATTGGGCTGGAAGCGATGAACGGCCAGGACATCCGCGATCTGTTGTCGATGAAGTCGGCGGCTGCATATGCGGTTGCAGTGTTCTACGCCCTCGCGTGTGCGGTGTGTGCATCCGCGACCCTGACCGGGGTGTCCGCAGTGTGGCCCGAATACGCAGCGGTTCTCGTGTTCACCGGCGCGGTCGTCGTGTTGCTCGGGTCCCCAGGTGATCCGCTCGGGCGACGCGCAACTGCGTTGCTGACCGCGTCGGGTCCGGTCGCCGCCTCGGCCGTATTCGCCGTGCTGCCGGTTCCACTGACCGGAAGCCTGCAGACCTGGCCGTTGGGGATGTCCGTGGTGATCTACACCTTCATGTGTGTCCGCGGTCGTACGCTGGCCGCGTGGCTCGGGCTGGCACTGACCATGTCGGTGGCCATCGGGTGGGCGACGCTGACGGGTCAGGGTCCGATGTACGGGCTCTCGTTCAGCGCCATCAACGTCGCGCCGCTGTTGATGTCGACGTTCTTCGCCTTCACCATCCGTCCGTTGGCCGCGGCCATTTTCGAGCTGCGCAAACAGTCGACGGTCCGCATCGCGTCCCAGGCTGCGGCGTCGGCCGTGCTCGAGGAACGCGACGCTCGGCTGGCCAGTCTCGACGCGTTGGCCCGTCCGTTGCTGCAGCGCATCGCCGACGGCCCCGATCCCACCGACGAGGAAATCCTCGCGTGTCGGCTGCTCGAAGCCGAACTTCGCGACACTCTGCGCGCCCGCGGTCTGGTTCGGCCCGACCTCGCTCGCGCCGCCAGGTCTGCGCGGGCCCGCGGGGTGGAGGTGATGATGCTCGACGACCGATCCCCGAACGCACTGGACGACGACGTCCGAGAACGCATCGTGTCCGCCGCGTCGAGCACACTCGATGCCGCCGAATCGGGCGCAGTGACGGTCCGGCTCCTGCCTCCCGGCCGGCCTGTGGCGGCCACGATTCTGCTCGACGACCTGGGCGAGGGTGCCGAGCGAGTCGAGTACGACGAAGCCGGTCATATCCGGCGGTGATCGATCTTCGGTGCCCGACGGCACATGAGGTCCCCCGCCGGTTATGGTGCAGAACGACCACGAGGTCGCTGCCTGTGCCGCGGCCCGTCACTGTGAGCGAAGGGGATCGTACGACGTGGAGATTTCAGGAACAGCAGCACTTGTCACCGGCGGGGCATCGGGCCTCGGTGCCGCAACGGCCGCACGTCTGGCCGCCGCGGGCGTCACCGTGTTCGGGCTCGATCTGCCGCAGTCCATCGAGCGCGCCGGCGACAACGTCCCGGCCGGGGTGACACTGCTCCCCGCTGACGTCACCAGCGAAGCAGAGGTCGAGGCCGCACTGGACACCATCGTCGAATCCGGTGTGCCCCTACGCATAGTCGTCAACTGTGCAGGCGTGGGCTGGGCGGGCCGCATCCTGTCCAAGAAGGGGCCGCACGATCTCGAGCTGTTCCGCACCGTCATCACCATCAACCTGCTCGGCACGTTCAACGTGATGCGGCTGGCCGCGAACCGGATGCAGTCGCAGTCCACCGTCGACGATGCGGGTCAGCGCGGCGTCGTCGTCAACACCGCGTCGGTCGCGGCGTTCGAGGGCCAGATCGGCCAGATCGCGTACACCGCCTCCAAGGGCGGCGTGCACGCGATGACCATCACCGCAGCTCGCGACCTCGCCCAGGTCGGCATCCGCGTCAACACCATCGCCCCCGGGATCGTCGACACCCCGATGCTGGCAGGCGTCACCGAGGAATACCGTCAGGGCCTCGAGGCGTCGGTGCCGTTCCCCTCGCGTCTGGCGCAGCCCAGCGAGTACGCGCAGCTGGTCCAGATGATCGCCGAGCACGATTACCTCAACGGTGAAACCATCCGCATGGACGGCGCGATCCGTATGGCACCGCGTTAGCCACTGACCACTGGCGCATGGCCCCGCCGATCGAGGCGGGGTCACGCGCGAGCGCGCAGGTCCGCCACCGTCGGGATCTCTTTCTCCGCGCGGTCGGACATCCACTCGCGCAACACTTTCGTCGCCAGAACATCGTCCTCGTTGTAGACGAGCAGTCGCTCACGCTGCGTGTGGTCGGGCTCCGCGTCGTATCCGACGGCTTCTCGATACCACCCCATCGACGCCTCGCCGCCGGCCTCGTCGTCACGCCACGCGAATCCTGCGACCGGCGCAATCTTCTTCAGTCCCTTGCCGTTCGGGCAGATGAACTGATCGCTCACGGCCTGGTAGATATCCACCCACTGCTCGCTGTCGATGAATTCGCGAATCTGCGCCTCGGTGGGAACTCCGGGAACGTCGGCAAAGCGGCGAGCCGAATCGAGCAGCCACTTGTCTTCCGCCTGCCGCGAATAGCAGTACGCCGCAAAGGTTTTGCCGCGTGCGGCCGCATCGGCCCTGGTATCCATCAGCCAGTTCCAGAACACTGCGAACGAGCGGCCCTCGTCGACGGTCGGCAGCGGATCCCAGGTGACGAAGCCGCGATACGTCGGCGGCGGACCGCCTGCCTCGGTGAGCAGAGTGCCCCACAGATACGCGCCGTGTTCCTGGTAGCTCTCCATGTCCACGTCCACCTCGACGTCGGCGCGATGCACCGTCACGGTCTCCGACCGCCGCAGCAACGGCACGTCGGCTCGCCAGGCCAGCGCCGCGGACACGGCGTCGTCGAAGTTTCCGAAGGGCCATTCCTCCGGTGCCGGGCCGGTCCACTGCGCCAACTCGTCGATGGTGCGTACGCCGGCGCTGCGCAGCACATCCGCGCGAGAGCCCGACGCGACCAGTGAGACGTCACGAACGGCCTCGAGTTGCGGCTTGCAGTCGAACCACCACGAACACGAACGACATTCGCTGACCTGCGAGGGAACGGTGAATGCGGCGCCCTGGGCAACCGAGAGCCGGTCTGCGAAACGGGTGTCGTATTCATCGAGGACCGTGGTGAGGTCGTGCACCAGCATGCATTCGCCCTTGTAGCCCACTGCGCCGCCGACGGGTGTGGCCGTGGCCAGGCCCTCGTGCGCGAGCATGCGATACAGGTGAGCGAGCCGGAGCTGGTCGCGTAGCTGACTGCGCACCTTGCGGGTCTCGTCGATCGACGGAACCCACTGGCCGAGTGGGGTGGTGCGCGCGCCCCGGCCGGGGTCGGTGACCTTGTGGTTGACCACGATCACCGGGATGTATCCGCCCGCCGCGTCGCGGATCAGCAGTTCGCTGCGACCGCGTCGGCCGGTGTCGCGCTCGAGGGGCAGCACCGCATTCCAAATGCGTTCCACTCCGGCCCGGCAGGCAGTGACGGTGGCGTCGGCAGCGTCTCGGGCGGTTGGCTCGTCGATCTCGGTCCACAGCATCGAATCGTCCACGGCCAGCTGCGCGCGAACGTTCTCGCGGTGAGCCTGCGCTGCTTCTCGGCGCTGCCGTACTCCCGGGTTCTCGGGTTCGCCGCGCAGCAATGATCCGTACGCGGTGTCGAGATAGAGCCGATGCCGACATCGCGTCAACGATCCGGCGTCGAGCAGCACGGGCACAGGTGGTGTTGCTGCTGCACCTCGTTGACCGTTCACACTGCTAGACACTAGGTCAGCCCTCCGACAGCCCGCGACCGTCGACTGCCTTAGGGTGGGGGCAACGCACTGTTCCCGCCTAGCAGCACACGTCAGGAGCCTTTTCGATGGGTTTGTTCCGCAAGCGTAAGGGTCGAGCCACTCGCAAGGCCGAGGCCAAGGCGCTCAAGCACAAGGCAACGCTCGAAGCGAAGCTGGGCGCGAAGAACGAGCGCAAGCAGTTGAAGTCGATCGCCAAAGCGCAGCGCAAGCTCAGCACGGTGGAGGCGAAGTCGCAGAAGAACGTCGAGAAGGCGCAGGTTTCTGCTCTCAAGGCCCAGCAGAAGGCTGCCGCCCAGGGCTCGCTCAGCGTGGCTCAGATTCGCAAGTACCTCGGCATCGCGCGGCTGCTGATTCCCGTGTTGGCCCCCATCCTCTACCGCGGTGCGACCGTCGTGCGCGCACAGCTCGACAGCCGCAAGGCGCAGCAGCTCGGTGTCGCCCCCGACCAGCTCAGCGAGTACACCGGCCACGGCGGCAAGCTCAGTGCCCGCATCGCCGGTGCCGAGAAGTCGCTCGACACCATCGGTGCACGGCACTCCGATCCCGAGACCAAGAGCTTCGGCGCCGCGATCAGCGAGCGTCTGGACGATCTGACCACCGCTGTCCGTGCGTCCGAGCAGATGCCGCCCGCACGCCGCAAGACCGCGCACGCCGCGATCTCCGCAGAGCTCGACGGCATCGAGGCCGATCTGCTCGCCCGTCTCGGCGTGCGCTGACCCTCTGAACAACCGATGACCGACAGCTCCGCCGCCCCGCTTCGCGGCGGAGCTGTCGGAATCGTCAGCGCGGCGCTCGCGGTGGCCGCCCACGGCATGGCCGGCGGCGGTTGGCCAGAGGGTTCCGCCCTCGCTCTGCTTGTCGTCGTCAGCATCGGTATCGGTGCCATGACGGCCCTGCCCAGGCGTTCGACCGTCCTGCTGCTCCTGGCTCTGCTGACCGGCCAACTTCTCGCCCACATCGCGCTGAGCCTCGGTAGCGCAGCTCAGATGCAGACACACTCCCTGTTTCCCAGCACAGCCATGATCGCCTTCCACACGATCGCCTCGGTCGTCGCCGGACTGACGATCGCCGCGGCAGAGCGCCTCTACGGCCCGATCACGTCGATCGTCCGAGCGGTTCTCGCGCTCCTCACTCCCCTGCCCGACGGTTCCGCCGTCGGTCGCGTGTCCATGTCCGTCGCGGTTCCGTCGGTGGACGGCACTGCGCTGAACTGGGTCATTTCTCGTCGCGGACCCCCGGTGTCGTTCTGCTCGTTCCGCGGGCTCCACTCGCGGTCGATCTACTGACCGACATCCTTTTCCCGCACATCTCTGCACAGAAATGACCCAACCCATGAAGAGCTCTCTTTCCCGTGCCCTGTTCGTCTCGGGAGCCACCGTCGGCGCGTTGCTGATCAGCGCAGGCGCAGCGTCCGCACACGTCGTCGTCTCCGCTCCCGACGCCGCACAGGGCGGCTACTCGGTGTTGACGTTCCGCGTTCCCACCGAGTCCGATACCGCCTCGACCAGCTCGGTCAAGGTGACCCTCCCCGGCCTCAATTCGGCTCGTACGCAGCCCATTCCGGGCTGGACGTCCACCGTCGAGAAGGACGCCGCCGATCTCGCGGTGTCGGTGACGTGGACGGCGAACCCCGGTTCCGAGGTCGGCCCGGGCCAGTTCCAACAGTTCCTGCTCTCGGCGGGCCCGCTGCCCGAGCAGGAGACCGTCTCGTTCCCGGCCACCCAGACCTACACCGACGGTGAGGTCGCGAACTGGGACGAGCCGATGACCGAGGACGGGACCGAGCCCGAACTGCCCGCTCCCACTCTGACTCTCGCCGCGGCCGGCGGTGATGCGCACGGCAGTGCCCACACCGAGACCACGGCAACCACCGAGGCATCGTCGCAGACGTCGTCGGAGGACAACACCGCCCGGTGGCTCGCCGGCGTCGGGCTCCTGCTCGGTGCCGTCGGCGCAGGTCTGGGCATCGGCGCGACGATCCGGGCGCGGCGCTCATGAGGTCGCTCGTCCTGTCCACGAAAGCACTGCTCGTCTCGGCCGTAGCACTGCTGATGCTGGTGCTCGGCGCACCGATCGCCTCGGCGCATTCGCAGGTCACCGGGTACAGCCCGGCCGACGGCTCCTCCCTCGACTCGGCTCCGGCGACGGCGTCGGTGACCTTCAACGAGGTGCCGCAGTCGCAGTTCGCCACGCTCAACGTCGTCGGGCCCGACGGCAACATCTGGTCCGAGGGCGATGCACGCATCGAGGGCCAGAGCGTCGTCGTCGACGTCGGTGAGCTGGGACCGATCGGGGAGTACACCCTCGCGTACCGCATCACCTCGGCCGACGGTCATCCCGTGAGCGGTACTGCGACGTTCACGCTGACGCAGGAGGGATCAGGAACTCCCGGGGCACCGGCCGACGCGTCGAGCAGCTCCGAGGAGTCCGAGGGCTCGTTCCTCGGCGGCTACGGGCAGATCGTGCTCATCGCCGTAGCTGTTCTCGCTTTCGCCGGGGCATTGGCATTCGCCCTGCGTAAGCCGAAGAACCAGAAGTAGTACCGACGTGGCTGCGGTGAGCGAGAGAAGCGTTCGGCTGGTACTCGCCGCCGCAGCTGCGGCGTTGTTGGGGGTCGCGGCGGCATTCGCGCTGGCGTACCCCGCCTTTCCCGGTGGGTCGTCGTGGCTACGGGTGATCGCGGTGGCGTCGGGCTCGGTGGTGTTGGGGTTCGGGGTTCTCGCTGTCCTGGACGGCAATTCCGATTCCCGACGCCCCGCCGTCGACTCGCTGGTGATGTGGCGCGCGATCGGCTACCTGTCGGGACTGTGGGCGGTTGCCGAGTTCGTTCTGTTGGCCGCTGCCGCTGCCGATTCTGCCGGTCGCACCCCACTGACGTTGTCGCCCAGCGCATTCGCCACGTTCGCCACCGAGATCTCCGTCGGCCGGCTGGGAACGACGACGGTGATCCTGGCGCTCGCCCTGTGTGCCATCGGGGTGGTCGGGTATCGGCGGGACACGAGCTGGTCGCCGATTCCGGTGATCCTGCTGGCGTCCCTGGCGCTGGTCGCTCGGCCGATCACCGGGCACATGTCGCAGTTCACGTTCGGGTCCTTTGCCGTTGCCGTGCATGTGGTGTGCGCGTCGGTGTGGCTCGGTGTACTGGGTGCGATGGCGCTGAGCCTGCGAAGCAAATCGGCGTGGGCGACGCTGTTGCCGGTCTATTCGCGAGTCGCGTTCTGGTGCGTCGTCGGGGTTGCCGCGACCGGGGTGCTGGACGCTGCGCTGAAGCTGGACAGCCTCGCTGCCGTGATCGAGACCGGTTACGGCCGAATCGTTCTCGCGAAGGTTCTCGTCACGGTGGTCCTGATCGCGTTCGCTCACCGGATTCGTGGGACGTGGTTGCCGACCGTCGCCGCGCACCGATCCACGGTAGAGCACTCGATGGGGCGAGCGGCTGCGCACGTCTGCCTGCTGGCGGTGGCGTTCGGCTTGGCCGCGGCGCTGGCGACCACTGCGTGACCCGGCAGTAGACACAACCTTGTCGGGGCGCTGTACTAGCCTGAGTGCATGCCGAAGTTGACTGTGGTGCCGGGTGGATCTTCGGCACCTGCGCTCGGTCGGATCCATACCGTCGCGGAGTTCTTCGCCGGTATCGGCTTGGTGCGAATGGGCTTGGAGCAGGCCGGCTTCGAGGTGTCGTGGGCCAACGACATCGAGCGAGACAAGCACCACATGTATCGCCAGCACTTCGGAGACGATGCCGGCCATTTCCAACTCGGCGATGTCGCTCGCACTCGAGGAGACGATCTGCCCGACGGTCTGTCGTTGGCGTGGGCGTCGTTTCCGTGCACCGATCTGTCGTTGGCCGGCGGCCGCGCCGGTCTCGCGGGCAAGAATTCCTCGACGTTCCGGCATTTCACGCGGGTGTTGAGCGAGCTCGGTGATGCTCGGCCCGAGGTGGTGGCGCTCGAGAACGTCGTCGGGCTGGCGACCAGTCACGGCGGCGACGATCTGGCGGCAGCGGTCCGGGAACTCAACGAGCTCGGCTATTCGGTGGATGTCCTCACCATCGATGCTCGACGCTTCGTTCCGCAGTCGCGTCCACGTCTCTTCCTGATCGGTGCGCAGAATCCTCCCGAAGATGCCCGCGATCCCAACAGTGAGCTGCGGCCCGATTGGTTGCAGGCGGTGTACGGCGATTCGACGTTGCTGACGCATCGGGCTCCGCTGCCGAGTCCGCCGATTCCGTTGACCAGTGGTCTGGGAGACCTGGTCGAGCGCATGGACTACCGCGACGAGAGGTGGTGGGATACGGCCCGCACCGCCGCGTTCGTGCAGTCGTTGTCGCCGATTCAGTTGCAGCGCATCGAGATTCTGAAGAAGGCCCGCAAGGTCAGCTACCGCACCGCCTACCGTCGCACCCGCAACGGCGTCGCCGTCTGGGAGGCTCGCCCCGACGACATCTCCGGTTGCCTCCGCACCGCCCGCGGCGGTTCGTCCAAGCAAGCGGTGGTCAAGATGGGCAACGGCCGGTTGCAGGTGCGCTGGATGACGCCGCTCGAATACGCTCGCCTGATGGGTGCGGGCGAGTACACACTCGACGGCCTGCGAAACAATCAGGCGCTCTTCGGTTTCGGGGATGCGGTGTGCGTTCCCGTGGTCGCATGGTTGGCCGAGCACTACCTGATGCCACTGGTCACCGGGACGCTGAGCTCGTCGAATACGGCTGTGGCGCATGTCAAGTCACGGTAGGTCCTCGCTGCGGTCGTCTGCCGTCGCGCCGCGCAAGAGCACTCTTCCCGCGGACGACGTGCAGTCCTTTCGCACCGCTCTGCGGGAAGTACTGAGCGAGAAGGACGATCAGGGTCGGGTGTGGTCGGCGGCCAAGTGGGGCGTGTATGCGTTCTACGACTACGACGGTGAGCCGATCTACGTGGGGCAGACCAAGGAGAAACTCAGCGTCCGGGTGCAGCGTCACCTGACGAATCAGCGAACCGACGCCGTCGCGATGCGGGTGCTCGACGTCTTCGAGGTCGCCGAGATCGAGATCTGGCCACTGTGGCAGTACGAGGATCTCAAGAAGTCCGACGGCGTAGAACAATTCCGCGCGGCCGAACGTGATCTGAATGCTCACGAGTACACGGCGTACCTCGAGGCCATCGACAAGTCGCGGCACAAGGCGATCCTCAACGAGAAGATTCCGCCGGTCTCGGAGCCCATCGCGCTCCCGGCGTCGCTGCGTCGGTCACTGATTTCCGAGCAGACCCGCCGCGAGCGCGGCCATCCCGACATTCGCATCGCCCGCCGCGCCGAAACCATCTCGCGGCTGGCAGCTGTCACTCGCGAACGCGGCGAGGTCTCCGAGGGTCTACGACGCGTCCTCGTGGTCCAGGCCGTGCGCCTGGCCTACCTGTCGGCCGAGCGACTCGCCTTCGTCGAGGGACATCCCATCCCCGATCCCGCCGCGATCGACGTCACCGCACTGGTGGGTTCGGTGCTGCACGAGCGCAGTGACGACGGTCCCGACAGCGCACCCGAGGACGAGCCCGAGGACGAGCCCGAGGACGACGCCGAGGACGACGGCGAGCTGGATCTGTTCGGCAACTACTGACGAAAGTAGGCTCGCCTCGTGCCGCTTCCCCCTCACGTTGCCGATCTCACCAGCATCGACCTGCTGCTGTCGGTGGCCGAGCTCGGCAGCATCGGGCGAGCGGGGCGGGCTCACGGCATGTCGCAGCCGGCGGCCAGTGCGCGCATCCGTGCGCTCGAGCGGCGCGTCGGCGCTCCGTTGCTGACACGGGGTGCACGCGGAACGGTGCTGACCGAACTCGGTGAGCTCGTCGCGAGTTGGGCCGCGCCGGTCGTTCGGTCCGCCGAGGACTTGGCGACGGCCATCGCCACGTTGCACGCCGAACGCATCGGCCATGTGCAGATCGCCGCGAGTCAGACTGTCGCAGAGTATCTTCTGCCGCGCTGGCTCGTCACGCTGCACACACTTGTCCCGCACATCGTTCCGACGCTGAGTTCGGGCAACTCGACGGTGGTCGCCGAGAAGGTACTCGCGGGCACCGCCGACCTCGGTTTCATCGAAAGTCTCAGTGTCCCTGCAGCTCTGGACCACCGGACCGTTGCCACCGACGAACTGGTGCTCGTGGTGGCACCGGACCACCCGTGGGCCGCCACTGCGCCGTCGGCCACCGAGATCGTCGCCACCGCACTGGTGACGCGGGAGGCCGGGTCGGGGACGCGCTCGGCTTACGAAAGTGCTGTGGCTGCAGCGGGTCTCGGGCAGCCGAAGTCGCCTCTCCTCGAGGTCTCCTCGACGACGGCGATCAAGTCCGCGGTCGGAGCCGGAATCGGCGGAGCCGTTCTGAGCTCACTGGCCGTTGCCCCCGAGTTGGCCGCCGAAACTCTGGTCCGCGTGCAGATCCCAGGACTGACCCTGCGCCGTGAACTGCGGGCGATCTGGCCGTCCGGCCGCGCGCCGAGTGGACCGGCCGCGGAGTTGCTCACCGTCGCCGCGAAGAACCACCTGCAGCCATAGCCCTGGGTTATGACTGATGGACGAACTGATGCCTACCGAGGAGGCACGGCACCGCGCAGGCTGAAGACATGACCGTGACAGCTCCTATTCGCGTGGTGCGCCGCCAGCCTTTCGAGCACATCACCCCCAACTGGTTCGCCGCAGTGATGGGGACCGGCATCGTCGCCACTGCGGCCGCGACGTTGCCGGTGCAGTTCCCGGCTCTGCACGTTTTCGCGGTCGCTGTCTGGGTCTGCGCCGCTGCGGCGCTGATCGTTATCGGTGCGGCCTTCGCACGGCACTGGATCGGGCATCGCGACCGAGCCGTCGCCTATGCCCGGCACCCGGTGATGGTGCAGTTCTACGGCGCTCCGCCCATGGCGATGCTCACCGTCGGCGCAGGCGCAGGTCTGCTCGGAGCGGACCTGCTCGGATCCACTGCGGCCACAACGCTGTTCGTCGGCCTGTGGATCACCGGGACGATCACCGGTCTACTCACCAGCGTCGTCGTGCCGTATCGAATGATCACCGCGGCCCATCATCGGGACGTCGCGGCCCTGCCCGCGTGGCTGATGCCCGTGGTGCCGCCGATGGTCTCGGCCTCGACCGGTGCGTTGCTGCTCCCCCACGTGCCCGAGGGCCAGTGGCGGCTGGCGCTGCTGTGTGCCTGCTACGCGATGTTCGGGCTGTCGCTTATCGTCGGGATGATCACGCTGACTCTGGTCTACGGGCGTCTGCTGCACGGCGGTCTGCCGCCCGTCGACGCGGCTCCGACCGTGTGGATCACGCTGGGACTGATCGGGCAGTCGATCACGGCGGCGAACCTGCTCGGCACCGACGCATCGATGGTGTTCACCGGTGCACAGTCCTCGATCGCACTGGGATTGCACGTCTTCGGCATCGGCTACGGGTTGATCATGGGCGGCTTCGGTGTGTTGATGTTCGCGCTCGCGGCGGCTCTCACCGTGCACGCGGTACGCAGGAACCTGGGGTTCTCGCTGACGTGGTGGTCGTTCACGTTTCCCGTCGGCACCTGCGTCACCGGAGCCACCGCCCTGGGACATGCACTGAACTTCGGTGCGGTGCAGGCCCTGGCCGTTGCCCTGTATCTCCTACTGCTGGCTGCCTGGTTCACCGTGGCGACCCGCACTCTTCGCGGCGTCCGGCGCGGCGAGTTACTGCATCCGGGTCACAGGTGAGAAAGCACGTTCACCACGTTGCCGTCGGAGTCGCGAAAGAAGAATCGACGGACGCCCCACTCCTCGTTGGTTATCTCGTAGACGATCTCGAGTTCGGCGTCCATCGCTGCCCGGTACGCCGCGTCCACGTCGTCCACCTCGATCGACGCGGACGGATTGACCGGTCCGGTGGGATCGGTGGTGATCAGGCTCAGCTGCGCCGCACTGTCACCCGACGGAGCGAGAGTGGCGATCCAACCGTGATTCATCACCACCTCCATGCCGGTGACCTGGACGTACTTGTCCAGCGCCGAATCCAGATCGGTGACCGTGAGCAATGGCATCGCGCGCACAACGTCCATGCCCGGACTGTATCGCCCCGCAGGCGTCCCCGCGGGGACGTTTCTCGAGTTCCCCACGGAGGCTGACTCAGCGAACGTGCCGCACGTGATGGACGATGTTCCGATGCTGACGATCAGGGTGGCTCTGGCCGAAATAGAGCCTGTGGTGTGGCGGCGATTCACTATCGCCCCCGACGCCACACTTCCCGAACTTCACGACGTCATTCAGGACGTCATGGGCTGGGAGGACCGACACCTGCATATGTTCTTCGTCGGCGACGATCCCCATCGAAGTAGCCGACGCTACGAGATGAAGTCCTCGCTCGACGAGTGGGACGACGGCACCGGGACACTCGAGGACGGCGTTCGGGTGGACGACGTCCTCGGTGCCGTCGGGGATCGTCTCGGGTACGAGTACGACTTCGGTGACGGATGGACACACCACCTGGTCGTCGAAGAAATATCGACCTCTGCCGGTACTGCAGCCTGCCTCGACGGCGACCGCGCCTGCCCACCCGAGGACTGCGGCGGCACATCGGGATACGACGAACTGCTGAAGGTTCTCGCCGATACCGATCATCCTGAGCATGCTCACATGAAGCAGTGGGCAGGCAGCTTCGAGGAGCGCTTCGCGGTCGCCGACGCGAACAGCAGAATCGCGTTGCGGCGCGCGGTGACGGAGTTGGCCGGTCGCGTACGGGAGCGGCTACCCAAACTCGGCTCGCTTCTCGAACGCGGGCCCCTCGAGTATCACCCCGATCTGCCCGATGTCCTCGCACGCGTCGATTTCGATGTGGCACAGGTGGACCCCGCAGTGGCGGCATCGGCAATGGAAAAGCTGACGTGGATGCTGGCGCGCGTGGGCGAAGACGGAATCACGCTGACCGCTGCAGGCTATGTGCCGCCCAGGGACGTTGCGGCGATGCGTGCCGAGCTCGAGTGGGGTACCAGATGGTTCGGAAGCTCCAACCGCGAGGTGGACCATCAACAGGTGCACTGGCTTCGGGCTGCTGTGACGCAACTCGGACTCGTTCGCGTTCTGAAGGGGCGGCTTCTTCGCACCCGTTTGGGCAATACCCTCGCCACCGACCCAGTTCGCCTGTGGTCGCACGCCGCGGCGCGGATGCCCTGTGGGCGCGAGCAGTACGAGAAAGACGCAGGCGTACTGCTTCTTGTTTCCGTTGCGGCAAATTGCTTTGCGCCCGAGCGCAATTCGCTGATCTTTCACAGCCTCGAAACGATCGGATGGAGAATCCCCGAGAGGGAAAGACCGTACGCCCAATACCTCGCTCGACCGACCTTGGACTTCCTGACTCTGATCGGCGCTGTGCCGTCGACCCTGGGTCGTGAAGGGGCCGGACCGGATTGGGGACGCTCTTTCGCCGTACACGCACTCGGCTCATGGACCAGAACCGGCTACCGGCTGATCGACTGCTCAGGCGGCACGCCCTCCGCGACGCAGACGATCACGATCGAGGGCCTCGAGCAGCAGGGGTGCCAGAGGATCAGGTACGCAGAACTTGTCGTTCACTTTGACGAGTAATCCGAGGTCGACCATCGACATGAACCGGAGTGTCGCGACGGTCTGAATCAGCTTGCGGTCGGATTTCGTCCCGATGACGACACCGTCGGATTCCCCGACCGGATCACCGACGAGGCTGCGCACGAGCACGGTTGTCGCCAACGCCGCGCCAGCAGTGAGCTCGGACTGCGCGCGTAATTCTGTCCCGAGCTGTCGAGAACACCGATCCTGCGGGCGGTATCCAACACCGATCGATAGTTCACCATTGCCATGAAGTCCGGTTGTGTCGCGATACTGTCGAAACCCGGAATCCGCAGCGCGGCAACGATCTCGGCCGAGTCGTCCCAGTAGTCGATGTGGGCCGAGGGCGCGCGGCCCTCGGTCGCAGCCCACGTGGCCAAACGCTGCAGGAGTGAGACCACGACCGGCGTACTCAGCGGGCTTGCGCGTCCCGGCGACGCCGGAGAACTGAGCATCGGTGGGAATGCAGTCAGATCACCGATCTCCCTCGTTATCTCGTCGTCCTGCGATGGCGACAACCGCTCGGCGACGATGAACGTGCCGAACAGATCGATGGCGTGGCGAATCTCGTCGCGCTCCCACGGCCACGGTTCACACGCCTCGAACTCGAAGTACTCGTGATCATCGAGACAGAACATGTCGATCGGAAAATCTGCGCCGTACACGCTCACATTCCGCTCGCGGACCGACCGATCGACTGTCATCGCTGTCGCCAAAGCCGTCAACTGGTCTGTGGCCCAAGCATTCTCGATCAGCCAGTCGGAGAAGTGGAGAAGAATGCTCGGCCAGAAAAGGGCTTCCCTTCGACGCCGAGTCTGCACGCCGGACCCCCGACTGGTTTTTCTGCTGCGCGATCTGCGGTTGCTCATGATGTCCCCCCGGATGTGTGTAGCCGAGAGAGTAGGCGAGGGGTACGACAAGCCCCACCCTCCAAGTAGCCGACTACGTCAAGCGCGCGGAGGCCGGCGAGTCGATGCTGATCACGGTCGCCGGACGACCCAGCGCCTTGTTGGGGCCGGCAGAGCGAAAGCAATGGAACACGTTCGACGACGTGGCCGATGTCTTCGACTCGATGCAGGACCCATGGCAGCGATGAGGACGGTGCTCGACACCAGCGTCCTGATAGGAGACTCGCTCGATCGCGTCGCAGTGGATGCCAACGTTGTCCGAAGCTACGGTCGGCTGGCAGCAGCGGTCCGAGAAAACGGCCGCCGCCCACGAGCGAGAGCGCTCGACTTGATGATCGCGGCAACCGCACACGCTCACGGCGCTCGGCTGATGACCCGCAATGCCGAGGATCTTCGAGGCATCGAAGAACTGGTCGAGATCGACTCGATCGCCAACCACTGAAGCCATCGAGTCGTTCACCCAGCGTTCCAGTCGGCAGTCACGAGACTGCGGGTGCGTGGTTTTCGGCCAGCACTGTGGCGAGCTGCCTTATGCGTTCGCGGGCTGCGTCCGGTGTGATTATCTCGATGTGGTCGCCGAACTGGAGGAGCTGACGCACCGACTCGATGTCGGGGTAGCGGACAACGACGGTGCACCGACCGTTCTCCGCCTCAGAGACATCTTGGATACGGTTGCCGAGTATGCGCCGCGCCAAGTCGAGGCCAGTTTCTGGCAGGCGGACGGTGACGCTCACGCGACCTTGGCTCTCGGTGCGTTTCTTCAACGCGGCCCATCTGGTGCGGAGGGTTTCGTCTGCTCGGAGAGCAGCTGGTTGGTCGAGTTGTTCGTAGGCCGCAAGTCGTTCCAGAGCGAACAGCCGGCCGTCCCCCTGGTCGTCGGCGACGAGATACCAGCGGCCTGATTTCGCCACGATCCCGTACGGGTCGACCACTCTGGGCGAGGCGTGTTGTTCGGCGCTGCGCCGGTAGTGGATTCGCAACCGTCGTTGATGTCGAAGGGTCGAGGCCAGATCCGATACGTCGACCGCTGCCTCCGAGTCAACAAACCACGCGCTGCTATCCACGAGCACCAGATCCGCCAGCTGAAGCAGACTCGGCGGCTCAGGTGCTGCAGCCTGTCGGGCGGCGATCTTGCGCGCAGCCGACTCCCACACCGCAGACAGGCCCATACGCTCGAGTTGCGCGCTGTCCAAACCGGCGACGGAGAGGGCCTCGAGCTCCGGTGGATCCAGATGGGATGCGTTGAGCCGCGCGTTGGGGAGCAAGACGATTCCGCCGCTCCGCCCGCGTTCGGCATAGACAGGCACTCCTGCTGCCGAGAGCGCCTCGACATCCCGCAGCACAGTCCGCCGAGACACTTCCAGACGATCGGCGAGTTCGGCGGTAGTGACGCGCTGACGGGTCTGCAAGAACAGCAAGAGATGCAGCAGCCTCGAAGCCTTCATGCTGACCGATGCTCCCAGAAAAGGTGACAGGTTCTGTCGCGATGAAGTGATCGGATGCACCGGTACGGAGAAAGCATCGAAGTGAGGAGCCCCCATGCCTGCACCGAATCTGTTCTTGATCGGCGTCCGCGATACCCAGGTCGCTACCGCGTTCTACAGCGACCTGTTCGAGATCGAACCGACCTTTACCAGTCCCCACTATGTCGCCTTCGAGGTTGCCCCCGACGTCCTGTTCGCGCTGTGGACCGGCTACGGCGAGCATGCGGTCCCGAGCACCCCTCGCACGAGCGAGGTCGGATTGATGGTGCCGGGACCACCGTCCGCAGTCGACGAGTACTTCACGAGCTGGGCCTCGAAAGGAGTCCATGTCGTGGAGGAACCGCACGACGCCGTCTTCGGCCGCACGTTCGTTGTCGCGGACCCGGACGGCAACCTCATCCGGATCTCCCCGGTGGACTGAGGCACACCCCACCCACGCATCCGGCGGTCGTTCTTCTACCCGCACTAGCCACCCCCGAGCGCGGATCGGCTCCCCAGTTTCGGATTTCCGACTGCGATCGGAGGCACAAATCCACAACCGAGGAGCCGATCCCCCACCCCGGGTCCCTACCGGCCCCCCGCACCGAACCTGTGAGCCACCAGACAGGAATATTGTTTGCTTAGCGCATGTATCTATATATATGGTTGCAGACAGCAAGTAAACGGACACTCATCGTTGGAGCACTCATGGCAGTTCGATCCACAACAGCGGAGTCGCTGGTCGAAGAGGTTTTCCTCTTCGGGCGCACGCTGAAGCGGGCCGTGACCACCGGAGTCGAGGATTCACCCCTGCCGCAGGCCCTGACCGGGGTTTTGGCCATCCTGGCGACCGAGGGCGAATGCAGACAGACCGACCTGGCCAGCAGACTCTGCGTCAGCCAGTCCGCCCTCAGCCGGCAGATCGCAGACCTCATCGACCTCGGCTACATCGATCGGCATCCGGATCCTGACGACAAACGTGCGTCTCGGGTCTGTGTGTCGGACGTCGGCCAGGTTCGACTGAAACAAATTTGGGACAGACGCGCACGTCGCCTGGCAGAGATGCTGAGCGGCTGGAGCGAGTCCGAGGCACTCGATGCCCTCGACTCGATCCGCAAACTGAACGACACCTTCACCGAAGACGCCCACGCCCAGCATCAGGACGTGGTCCGCATTGAATCGATTGCGAGATAAGACATGACATCATCCGCGGAAACTCCGCCCAATCAGGCAGTCGTCGATCCCGACGCGATGTCGCATCGCCAGATCCTCGAAGCCCTCACCGGCCTGCTCGCTGCGCTGTTCACCGCGCTGCTGAGCACCACCATCGTCTCGACGGCGCTGCCTACCATCATCGGTGATCTCAAAGGCTCGCAGACCGCATACGCCTGGGTCATCACCACGGCCCTGCTGGCCAATGCCGCGTCCACTCCCATCTGGGGCAAGCTGGCCGACCTGTTCAACAAGAAGGTGCTGGTCCAGAGCGCAATCGTCATCTTCGTCGCGGGCTCGCTGATCGCCGGCTTCGCACACAACGTGCCGGTCCTGCTGGCAGCACGCGTGGTGCAGGGCATCGGCATGGGTGGCCTGACGGCTCTCGTCATCGCCATCATCGGCACCATCGTCTCGCCGCGCGATCGCGGCCGCTACTCCGGCTACACCGGTGCTGTCATGGCCGTGTCGATGTCCGGTGGCCCCATCCTCGGTGGTGTCATCGTCGACAGCCCCCTCGGCTGGCGCTGGTGCTTCTTCGTCTGCGTGCCGCTGGCGGTCGTAGCTCTCGGACTGCTGCAGAAGACGCTGCACATCAAGACCGTCCGCAAGGACGACGTTTCCATCGACTGGCTCGGCGCACTCCTGCTCACCGCGGGCGTTTCCGTTCTGCTGGTGTGGGTGTCGTTCGCAGGCAAGGCCGACTACTACGCCTGGATCTCCCGAGAGACTGCGTACCTGGTGGGCGGCGGAGTTCTGCTGCTGATACTGACGATCATCGTCGAGGCACGGCACAAGTCGCCGATCATCCCGCTCAAGATCGTCACCGAGCGCACGACCGGCCTGGCCATCATCGCCTCCATCGCCGTCGGTGTCGGCCTCTTCGGAGCCACCACCTTCCTCGGCCAGTACTTCCAGACCGCTCGCGGCTACACCCCCACCGAAGCCGGATTGCTCTCCATCCCACTGGTGTTCGGCATGCTCGTCGCCTCCGTCGGCTCGGGTCAGCTGATCACCAAGTTCGGAAAGTGGAAGCCGTTCATCGTCACCGGCTCTGTTCTGCTGGTCGTCGGATTCCTGCTCCTGGGCACCATCGATCACGCCACCAGCCTGGTGACGGTCGGCATCTTCATCACCATCGTCGGCCTCGGTACCGGCATGCTGATGCAGAATCTCGTTCTCGCAGTGCAGAACACGGTCAGTGTGCAGAACGTCGGAGCGGCATCGTCGACGGTTGCGTTCTTCCGTACCTTCGGCGGCGCGATCGGCGTCTCGGTTCTCGGTTCGCTACTGGCAACCCGGGTGGCCGAGAAGTCGGCCAGTGGCCTGGCCCAGCTCGGCGTCGACAGCTCGTCGGGCGGCGGTGGATCACTCGATCTCGCCTCACTGCCCGCACCGGTCCTCGAAGTCGTCCGCACCGCATACGGTGATGCGACCGGTCGCATCTTCATGATCGCCGGCTTCGTCGCGATCGTCACGCTGATCGCAGTCGTCTTCATTCCGAATCGCCCACTGCGCCAGACGATCGACATCGCGTCGGCCCCCGCACAGGGACCGAAGGACCAGCTCGCCGAGATTCCGTCCTTCGGTGCCACCCAGGATTACCTCTCCCCCGAGTACGACATCGACCGACGGGCCGATACTCACCGAAACGAGGGTCGGCACGAGGCTCAGCCGGGACAGCGCCCCTTCGAGGGTCTGAGCACCGATGCACGTGATCGTCTGCTCGCCCTGCTGCTACCCGAGCCGCAGGACACGTTGGCCGCACTGGACGAGGCGGAGACCATCCGCGCCGAAGTGATTGCACTGCAGCAGGAACTCGACGCGAGGATGCTCGATTTCGATGCAGTGTGCGAGCGGCTCCGTCGCCTCGGACTCAGTGAGCAACAGATTGCCCGGGTGTTGGGAGACAACCACATTCCCGACAGTCGCAATCACTACGCACACGCCGGACTCAACGGACACAGCGTCAACTAGCCCCAGCGTCACGGCAGTTCCCCGCACCCCACCAGGAGTGCGGGGAATTTTCGTTCTCTATGCTCTGACACCGGACCGACCACCTTCTTTCGGTTCTGCACAGGCGGGAGAATCTTTCATGTCAGGTCGTCTGCAGATCTCCGCCGCCGCGATCCTGACAGCAGCGCTTGTCTGCGCGTCGTGCGCAACCGGCGAGCGGGAGCCCACGGCCGGCACCCCCGTCGACGGTGCAACTGGAGCTGCTCCCGGTCTCGGATGGTCTCTCACTCCGTCGGATGTGGGTATCGACGGCGGTCAATTTCGTGATCCCGTCCAGGGCAGCAACGCCGATTCGATGGAATCCGGTTCGATCTCCGACGGGTCGACGGTCGTCACGCTCGTCGGGCGTCTCGACGGCAGAGAGTTCGCCGACGCCACCCTGGTGGGATTGGACATCGCCGACGGCGCGGTGCGATGGCGTACCCCCGCCGAGAACGTCGTGGGCTGCGGTGAGGAATTCGTCGACGGGCAGGTCGTCTGCTACCACGGCACCGCCGGCACGACATCCGAAATACTCACTGTCGACGCCGAATCCGGGGAATCCAGTACTCGGGACGCAGCTTTTCCGATCACGAATCTGACCACCGCAGACGGCCACGTGTACACCTCCCGAGCAGTCCGCGAGGGTGCCAGACCGACGGTGTCTCGCGGCACTGCGGACGCCCTGGACGCGGACTGGTCGGTGCAGTTCGATTCCACGTCCGCGTCCGACGCACAGTTCGCAGCCACGCTGCGCACCGAGCACGGAATCGGGCTGTTCGACGACGGCCGAGGAGTGTTCGCCTTCGACCTCGACACCGGCGACAACCTGTGGTCCAGAACGGTTCCCGACTGCGCTCGGTCGGGTAGCGCCTCGCGCGACGGCGCTGTGCGGGTGGTGCGGACCGACTGCTCGGACCCCCATACGATCGTGGGTTCGGAGATCGTCGACACCGACGGAACCGTACTCGCTGCAACGGATTCCGTGACTGTGCAGCAGCCGACGTTCGATGCGCCCACCGAGGAGAGCCCGTTGCTGCTCGGGACGGGCGGCTATCGGCCGTCGAATCCCGATCCCGTGTGGACCGACGAGAGTCTGCTCTGGACTGTTCCGTCGGACATCACCGGTCCCGCCGCGGCGTTCCTGTCCAGGAACGCCGCTGGCATACGCCGTCACGGGTTCGGTGGCACTGCTGCGCAACAACGACACGGCCACCGAATCTGCGCTCGACCTCGACACCGGGAACACGCTGTGGAGTCGCGAATCGGGCACCTTCGCGGAGGTCGGCGCGCTCGACGGTGACGTCGCCACGCTGTTCGGACCGGAAGTGCTGCGCGGAATCGACGTCAGAACCGGATCCACAGTGTGGGACATCCCCGTCACGACGTTCGACGACGAGGGAATCGATCGACAGTCGTGGCCGATGTTCGATCGAGTCGACGCCGACTCGACCTACACCGACTCGATCTACAGCAGGGCCCTGAGCATCTCGGTCCTACGCGCGACCTAGACCGTCCCTCGTCGCCTGGAGTTGCCGGGCCTCGGTTCTACCGACCCGGAACGTACTTCAGCGCCTTGATGAAGGGCGGCATGATCTTGGCCCAGAGCTTCGGCGGAAGTCCGCGCGGCCCACCGAGATTGAGCAGACGCGTCGTCGCGATGGTCTGCGACTCCGTGTACTTGAGCAGGCCCTCGGCGCCGTGCCTGCGTCCGACACCGGACACGCCCATGCCGCCCATCGGAGCGCCGGTGGTGCCCCACGTCGGTGCATAGCCCTCGTCGACGTTGACGGTGCCCGAATGCAGCCGCGCTGCAATGGCTTCGCCCTGCGCCTTGGTCTTGGCCCACACACTGGCGTTGAGTCCGTACTCGGTGTCGTTGGCCTTCTCGATGGCCTCGTCCACGTCGGCGACGGGGTAGATCGACACCAGCGGCCCGAAGGTCTCGGCTGCCGCGCATTCCATGTCCTCGGTGACGTTCGTCAGCAGCGTCGGCTCGTAGAACAGCGGGCCGATGTCGGGGCGGGCCTTGCCGCCGGCGATGACGGTCGCACCCTTCACCTTGGCGTCGTCGACGTGGGCCGAGACGGTCTTGATCTGATCCTCGGAGATGAGGCTGCCCATCTCGATGCCGAATTCGTAGTCGGCTCCCAGGCTCATGTTGCGTACCCGCTGACCGAACTTCTCGGTGAACTCCGCGGCGATCGGTTTCTCGACGTAGATACGCTCGATCGAGATGCACAGCTGGCCGGAGTTGGAGAAGCAGGCCCGCACGGCGGCGTCGGACACTTCCCGGAGGTTGGCGCCCTTGGCGACGATCATCGCGTTCTTGCCGCCGAGCTCGGCCGAGAATCCGATGAGTCGACGCCCGGCCTGCTCGGCCAGGAGCTGACCGGTGGCGGTGGAGCCGGTGAACATGACGTACTCGGTGTTCTCGACGATGGCGGTACCCACCACCGACCCCGGGCCGGGAACCACGGCGAACAGGTCACGGGGCAGGCCGGCCTTGTAGAGCAGTTCGACGCAGGCGAGCGCGCAGTACGGCGTCTGGCTGTCGGGCTTGAGCACGACGCCGTTGCCTGCCAGCAGTGCCGGGATGGCGTCGGACACTGCAAGGGTCATCGGGTAATTCCACGGGGAGATGATTCCGACGACGCCCTTCGGCTGGTAGCGGACCCGAGTCTTGGTCAGTACGGGCAGCATGCCCGCGACCTTCTTCGGAGCCAGCAGCTTCGCGGCGGTACGCGCGTAGTGCCGCGCGGTCATCGAGATGTCGAGCACCTCTTCGAGGGCAGCGGCGCGGGACTTGCCGGTCTCGGCCTGCGCCATGTCCATCAGCTCTTCGCGGTGGGCGAGCACCAGGTCGCGGTAGCGATGGAAGATCTCGGCGCGCTCGGACACGGGGCGCTTGGCCCATGCCCCCTGAGCTGCGCGAACGCGTGCGATCGCGGCCGTCGCATCGGCGGCGGTGCCGACCGGGATGGTCGCCAGCTCCTTGCCGGTGAACACCTCGGTGATGGTCTTCGTCGGCCGCGATTCGGCGTCGGGGATGGCGATGAGATCGGCGAGCCGGGTGAAGGTCGCAGCTGACGGTGCTGGCATGAACGGGCCCCTACTGGTGAGTAGTGTTCTGAGTAACAGTCAACCTACCTGCTCTGCGGCTCACTTCACAGACCCGGATTTGCGGCACCGTATGGCACGATGGTCAGTGGTCTACCGGACGTCGGGGCGTACGGAGCTACAGGGTGGGAAATACATGCGCAAGGCACTCGTTCTGGCCGGAGCCGCAGCTTTGATGCTGTCGTTGGCAGGGCCCGCTCACGCTGATCCTCTTCAGGACTTCGTCGCTCCCCCGGGTGATCCCGCCGCGTACCTGCCCACCTCCCTGGGCGATCCGTGGTTCGATCCCCCGGCCGGGTACGAGAACCTGCAGCCCGGCTCGGTGCTGAACCGTCGCGATGTCGCGGTGACGCCCGGGGCGTCGACCGTGCAGTTGCTCTTCCGCTCGACCGACTCCAAGAATCGACCCATCGCGGCGGCGACGACGGTCCTCACGCCCACCGCGCCGTGGACCGGTGCAGGCGATCGACCCGTCGTCGCGTACAACGAGGCAACGGACTCGCTCGGTAATCAGTGCGCGCCGTCGTACACGCTGCCGCGGGGCACCAACAAGGAAATCGATCAGGTCCGGGTTCTGCTCGACCGCGGCTACACGGTGGTCGTCACCGATTACCAGGGCCCTCGGCAGGCCTATTCCGCCGGTCTCGTCTCCGGACACACCGTGCTCGACGGCTTGCGCGCATCCCAGAGTGCAGGAGTGACTGCGGACGCTCCGATCGGCATCACCGGTTACTCCGGCGGTGCGATCGCCTCGGGTTGGGCCGCGCAATTGGCTCCGGAGTACGCACCCGAATTGAACATCGCCGGTGTCGCGTTCGGTGGCCCGCCGACCGACTACAAGATCCTGCAGACCTCTCTGAACGGCCAGATCGGTTCCGGCTTGTTCACTGCGGCGACGATCGGGTTGTCCAGGGAGTACCCGGAGATGCGGGAGCTCGCCAACGACAACGGCAAACGACTGGCTTTGGCGCAGAAGGATCAATGCGTGGACGTGTTGTCGTATTCGGGGCTGTTGTTGCTGGACCAGCGAAACCTCTCCAAAATGCCTGATGTCTTCGACCACCCGATCACCAAGGCCGTCGTCGAGGAGAACCGCATGGGCCAGACGAAGCCGGATGCACCGATCTACATCTATCAGGGCCTGCAGGACTTCCTCATTCCCAAGGAGGGTGCCGAGGCAGTGCAGGACCAGTGGTGCGCGGCCGGGGCGTCGGTGCGACTCGAAGAGATTCCCGGGGATCATGCGGTGGCACAGACCAACGGCCGTCCCGGTGCGTACGACTGGCTCGGGCAGCGGCTCGCCGGAGAATCCACCTCCGGGTGCGAACGCGTCATCCGGTAAGCCCTTGACCCTCACGTCACGGGAGGCAGCACAGTGTCTTTCGTGAGTGATTCTTCCGCGAACAGTTCGGTTGACGTCCAGGCCGGCATGCAGGTCGGCGCAGTCTCGAAGTTGGTGGGTGTCAGCGTCAGAACGCTGCATCACTACGACGAGATCGCGTTGGTGGTGCCGTCGGGTAGAACCCCGAAGGGCTATCGGACGTACTCGTCCGCCGATGTCGAACGGCTGCATCAGGTTCTGACCTACCGCGAACTCGGGTTCCCGCTCGACGCCATTGCGGCGTTGCTCGACGACCCGGCGGTCGATGCCATGGCGCATCTGCGTCGGCAGCGAGAGTTGTTGAACGAGCGGATCGATCACTTGCACGCAATGGCTGCGGCCGTGGACAAGATGATGGAGGCGAAGAAGATGGGTATGCAACTGACTCCCGAGGAGCAGCGCGAGATTTTCGGCGACAACTGGCCCGGCGAGGAGTACGCCGAGGAAGCCGAGCAACGCTGGGGCGAGACCGACGAGTGGAAGCAGTCGCAGCAGCGGACGGCGTCGTTCACCAAGGACGATTGGAAGGCCGTCAAGAAGGAGACGGACCTACTGGAAGCGGATCTCGCTGCCGCGATGCAGCGGGGTGTGTCACCGAATTCCGCCGAGGCCGGGGAACTCGCCGAGCGTCATCGGGCATCGATCGAGCGGTACTACGACTGCGGCTACGAGATGCAGGTGAACCTGGCGGAGATGTACATTGCCGACGAGCGATTCGCCAAGCACTACAACGATATTGCTGACGGCTTGGCGCAGTACCTCCGCGATGTCATCGTCGCGAACGCCGCTCGTCAGGGGTGACTCGGGCCATCGCCGAACGCTCGTGTGCGGTCGAACCTCCCCAGACTCCGTGCTTCTCGTCCGAGTCGAGTGCGTGTTGCAGGCAGCGCAGGATCACGGGACATTGGGCGCACACGAGCTTCGCCTGTCGTTCGAGATTTCTCAGCGAGTACCCCCGTAATCCCAGGGGTGGGTAGAACATCGAGACCGGCATCGAGCGGCAGGCGGCATTCATCTGCCAATCCCAGTGCTCGGAGATCGGTTGCAGTGCTTGCGCTTTCATCGGCAGTGTCTACCTCTTTCGGATCAGCGATCGAGCAGTCGGCGGGCGTTGTCGGAGGTGACCGCGCGCCAGTTCGCGAGTCCGCCGTTCGCGGCACCGGCGTCGAGTGATCGCAGCTGCTCCTGCACGGCGGCGATCGGCGTGAAGCAGTAATCACTGCCGTACACCAGACGATCGGGGCCGACGGTGGACAGCAATGCGGGCAGCTGCCGCGGGACAGGAGTACCCGCGAGGTCGAACCACAAGCGCTGCAACACATCCGGCGTTCCCGGAGTTCCCAGGCCCACCTGGGTTCGGAAGAAATCGACCCGATCCGCCAGTAGCGGCAGCACTCCGCCGCCGTGAGTGAACACCCAGCGGATGTTCGGGAATCGGTCGGCCACGCCCAGGAGAATCAGATCGACGACGGTTCGTGCTGTGTCGAAGAGGAATTCGATCATCGGTGCCGGACGCCCCAGCGATACTGCGCCCGAATTCGGCGGTGACGTGGGATGTACGAACACGACCGCCGATCGTGCGTCCAGCGCGACCAGCAGTGGTGTCAGTACGGCGTTGCCCAGATACATGCCGCCCGCGTTCGACATCACCGTCACGCCGTCGGCCCCCAGCTGATCGAGAGCACGGATGGCCTCGACCGTCGAGTCGACGACGTTCGGCAGGGGTAGTGACGCGAAGAATCCGAGTCGGGGCTGGTTCGCCACCACCCCGGCCCCGAAATCGTTGACGCGTCGGGCGAGATCGGCAGCCTTGCCGTCGTTTCCGAAATGCACCCCGGGCGACGAGACGGACAGGATCGCACTGTCGATGCCGCAGCCGTCCATCATCGCCAGGTGTTCACCGACCGACCAGGACGGCCACTTCGGCATGCCGTCGGGAAAGACGATGCCCGACGCGATGGCTTCGCGCAGGTAGAAGTCCGGAACCATGTGCGAGTGCAGGTCGATCACTCCGCCGGTGCCCGAACCGGGCGATGCCGACGCCGTCCCAGACGGCAACGCCGAGAGGGCAACCCCGGAGATCGTCGCGGCGCCCAGAGCGCCGAGCAGGGTTCGGCGATCGATCATGGTGGCGGACCTCTTCCGATGTCAGAACAACAGCGTTGAACTGACGGTATCGTCACATATGAGGTAATCCGCAGTCAACGGTGAGATCTACCGAGAAGTATCGGACTAGCATTGCGCGATGACCACCGAACGCACGACTCCGAGCCCGCTGCAGTTTCTGGGCTATTCGTTCGGTCGCACGCTGCCCGAGTCCATGCAGGACTGGGTTCGCGAGGATCTGGTGGGCAACGGAGCGCAGGTCCGCTACCTCGCCCGGTTCACGGTGCCCGTCATCCCGCTGCTGTTGCTGTTCCTGCTGATCCCGGGACCGCTGTGGATGTCGCTGGCGATGATGGCCTTGCTGTTCATTCCGCTGGTCTACTTCGCGATCGCCCTGATGAATGTCTATCGACGACATCGCTTGTTGATTCACGGCCTGGATCCGCAGTTGATCAATGCCAAGGCGCAGACCCGTGCCGACCGCACTCGCGACGACTACGAACGCCGTCACGGCCGCGGTTGATGCTCGGACGATAGTCTGTGCCGCATGACTTCACCGGTGGAATTCAAGGCAACAGCTGATCTGGCCGACGAGATCGGTCCCGACATCCGCAGCTGCGACACCCAGTTCATCCAGTACGGCAAGCACACCGAATTCGCGGGCCCCATCACCACCATCCGCTGCTTCCAGGACAACCTGCTGGTGAAGCAGACTCTGAGCGAACCCGGCAACGGTGGCGTTCTGGTGGTCGACGGCGATGCCAGCGTGCACACCGCACTCGTCGGCGACATCATCGCGGGTCGGGGCGTCACCAACGGTTGGGCCGGCGTCATCGTCAACGGCGCGGTCCGCGACTCGGCGATCCTGCGCACCCTCGACATCGGCGTCAAGGCACTGGGAACCAACCCACGCAAGAGCACGCAGACCGGATCGGGCGAGATGAACGTGCCGGTCAGCTTCGGCGGCGTGACGTTCAACCCGGGCGAGATCGTCTACAGCGACCACGACGGCGTCGTCGCGGTCCAGCTGTAGGGGCCAGGGCGGCAGGCCTGATGCCTGCCGCCGTCGTGCTCTTACTTCACGAACGCGAGCAGCGCGTCGTTCACTTCCTGGAAGTGCGTCCACAGCAGTCCATGTGGTGCGCCGTCGACCTCGACATACGTCGCCTCCGGGAACACCTTGTGGAACTGACGGCCGGTGGAATCGATCGGCAGGATGTTGTCGGCCGTGCCGTGCAGGATCAGCGTGGGCTTGCCCGATTCGCGCACCTTCTCCACGTCGCCGCGGAAATCTTCGAGCCAGGTGGGCACGACGGCGTAGGCGGCCACAGGAGCGCTACCGGTTGCGGTGTTCCAGCTCGCACGTACTGCGGCCTCGCTGATGCGGGTCCCGAGGTTCTCGTCGAGGTTGTAGAAGTCCTTGTAGAAGTTGTCGAACCAGGCGAAGCGATCCTCCCGCGCGGCACTGTCGATGCCGTCGAACACCGACTGCGGGACGCCGGTTGGGTTGTCGTCGGTCTGCAGCAGGAACGGCTCGAGCGAGGCGAGGAACGCAAACTTGGCGACGCGATCCGTCCCGTACTTCGCCGCGTACCGCGCGAGTTCTCCTGTGCCCATGGAGAATCCGACCAAGACGACGTCGGTGAGATCGAGCTCGGTCAGCACCTTGTCCAGGTCCGAGGCGAAGGTGTCGTAGTCGTATCCGACGGTCGGCTTGCTCGACTGGCCGAATCCGCGGCGGTCGTAGGTGATGACGCGATATCCGGCGTCGAGCAGCGCCCGCGACTGGCGCTCCCAAGAGTTGCCGTCGAGTGGGTAGCCGTGGATCAGCACGACGGGCTGGCCGGAGCCATGATCCTCGTAGTAGACCTCGACGGGGGTGGAGTTCTCGGTATCGACCTTGATGTACGCCATGGTGTCGCCTTCCTTCGTGAGTGAAGTCCGACGCAGGAGAACGGTCGTTCTCGCCGCGTGTGGACTACTGTAGAGAACGTTGGTTCTCTCGGCAAGGGGTAGACGATGACCAGTACGGAAATCGGACGGGCACAAGTGGTGAACGCCGCGGACGAGTTGTTCTATGCGCGCGGGATTCAAGCCGTCGGCATGGACGAACTTCGCACAGCAGCAGGCATCTCCCTCAAGCGCATGTACTCACTGTTCCCGTCGAAGACCGCCATCGTCGCCGAGGTGCTCAGGGGTCGCACCGGCCAGTGGAACGACGGCATACGAGCCGCCGCGGCCGCGTACGAGTCGCCGCGCGAGAAACTGTTGTCCATCTTCGACTTCCTGGATCACTGGTTCCGCGAGGACAACTTTCGCGGCTGCGCCTTCATCAACTCGTTCGGCGAATTGGGGGCCACGATGCCCGAGGTCGCCGACGCCGCACATCAGCACAAGAAGAACTTCATCGACTACGTCACCGAATTGGCCGTCGAGGCCGGATGCGCGCCGACCGTCGGGCTGCAGATCGCCTTGCTCGCCGAAGGCGCTCAAACCACCGCAGCCATCACCGAATCACCCGAATCTGCCGCTGCGGCACAAGCTGCCGCGAAAGTTCTGCTGGACATGTCACACTCGACGTCATGAAGGCATTCGGCCCGGCAGTCCCGATTCTCCGCATCTTCGACGACGCCGAAGCGCGTGCGTTCTACGTGGACTACCTGGGATTCGCGGTCGAGTGGGAGCATCGCTTCGAGCCGGATCTGCCGCTGTACGTGCGCATTTCGCGCGGGAAGTGTGTCCTGGATCTTTCCCAGCACTACGGCGACGGCACACCGGGCACATCGGTGTGGATACCGATCCCGGACGTCACATCCTTCAATGCCCAACTGCTGCAGAAGAACAACCCTCGCAGCCGACCGGGAATCGACTCCGACGCACCGGGTGGACCGACCATGACGATCACCGATCCATTCGCCAACACCCTCCGCTTCTGCCAGGTCGATCGCTGACCAGCGCACCTCACCGTTCACAACCGTGCGCGACACGCGGCTGTCCGCGTGCGAGACCCACTTCTGAACGCTCCAGTGCGCTGACTCATCGGCAATCACTGACATTTGACACTGAAATCCTTCGCAGGGCGGCGTTAGCGTCGAAGACATGAGCAAGCTACGAATCCTCGCCGCCCTCACAGTGTCGACATCCCTGCTGGTCAGTGGGTGCGCATCGTCCGACGAGCCGTCGGCCGTCGCGCCGACCACCACCGCGCCCTCGAGCGGGAGCCTCGAGACCGACGATGTCCAGGCAGCCTTGGACGCTATGGTCGACGCCGGATCCGTTGCAGCCGTCGCGCAGGTACGCGACGGCGAGAATTCGTGGTCGGGGGCAGCCGGTCTCGTCGAGCGCGATGGCACCGAGGCTGCGTCCGCCGACGACCCGGTCCGTATCGCCAGCGTCACCAAGGCGATGGTTGCTGCCGTGGTGCTGCAGCTCGTCGACGAAGGAAAACTCCAGCTCGATCAGCCGGTCGAGGAGCTGCTGCCCGGTCTGCTGCCCAAGCCGGTGACGATCCGTCAGCTGCTCGATCACACCAGTGGGATACCCAATTACCTGGCGGGATTCGACTCTGCGGAGCAGATTGCCGCCCGTGCGAACGATGCCGTCACCGACGACGAACTGATCTCTCAGGCCCTGGGAATGCCGTGGACGACCGATCCCGGTCAGGAGTTCAGCTACTCGAACACGAACTACGTTCTGCTCGGACGTATCATCGCCGAACTGGACGGCAAGACCATCGCACAATCGTTGCAGGACAGGATCTTCGATCCACTGGAGATGAGCGACACGACGTACCCCACCGATGCCGCGATCGTCGACGACGCTCTGCACGGTTACGTTGTCGAAAACGGTGCGTACACCGACGTCACCGATTTCGATGCCAGCATATGGTCGTCGAGTGCCGCCGTGGTCTCCACCGTCGGCGACATGAACCTCTTCTTCCGGGCACTGTTCGACGGAACGTTGTTCGCGCAGAATCTGATCGACGAGATGCAGGTCGTCACACCGTCGACGTACGGACTCGGCCTGCTGCTGGGCGGGGACGCGTGCAACCCGGGATCAGGCGAACTCGTATTCGGCAACCGCGGCAACGGCTTCGGCTACCGCACCTTCGCATTCTCGAGTCCGGACGGACAGCGCCAGGTATCGCTGGCCTGGACCACCGCCGCGCCGAATCCAGCCGCGGATCCGCTCGAGCAGGTCGCCACAAATGCCCTGGTCACCGGACTCGCAGCGAGCTGCCCGGCGTAGCACTCAGAGCACGCTCACCCAGCCGTGTACCTCGTCGCTGGTGAGCGCGGCCTGGTGACGCTTTCGTAGGGTGAGCGTCACCGGGCCGGTCTCCTTCGTTCCTATTGCGCGACCGTCGATTTCGTACACCGGGGCAACTCCCGCGGAGGTGCCGCACACGAAGACCTCGTCGGCGATGTACAGCTCGGTGAGGTCGACGGTGCGCTCCTGAACCGTCAGTCCTTCTTCGCGCGCCAGAGTAAGAATGGTCCGGCGGTTGATGCCGTCGAGAATGTCGCTGGTGACGTCAGGGGTGACGAGCACGCCATTGCGGACGAGGAAGATGTTCGCGGCACTGAGTTCGCAGACGTGTCCGTTGATGTCGAGGAAGATGCAGTCGTCGAAGCCGCTGTCGATCGCATCCTGTTTGGCCAGAACAGAATTGACGTAGGCTCCGTTCACCTTGGCACGCGAGGGGATGGCATTGTCCGGGATGCGTCGCCACACACTCGTTTTCAGCCGCATTCCGTTCTGCGGAACGATGGGGTTGGCGTCGTACAGGAAGATGGAGACCGTGGTGTGCAGACCACGTACCCGAGTTCCCGGGATCGACTCGTCGACGTGGACGGTGGCCCGAACATAGACCTCGGTCGTCGGAGCGTTCGCGGCGACGACGTCACGCGTTGCCTGGACGAACCTCTCGAACGTCCACTGTGAGGCGAACGTGTCTATGCCGATGATCTTGCAGGACTCGACCAGCCGCTGGTAGTGATCGAGCAACCGGAACGCGGTACGCCGGTCACCGTCCACCTGCACCGGGAAGACGGTGTAGACACTGAGCCCGTACAGAACGGCCGAAGTTGCCACTCCGAGCGTCGCATCCTGCGCCTCGACCAGACGATCGCCGAAATACACCTTCGAGTGTGGAAGAGCCATGCGGCGATGCTAGTCGCCCGGTGAGTCCGAGCGACAACGCTTTTACTTCTCTATGGTCGAGTACATGACCACACGCACCGTACCTACCCGCACACTGTGGAACGACGGCCCGACAGTCGGAGCCATAGGCCTGGGTTGCATGGGAATGACCTGGGCGTACAAGGCCGACGATAGGACGGAGACCCCCGACCGCGTCATTGGTCACGCCCTGGATCTGGGCGTGAACTTCATCGACACGGCCGATGTGTATGGCCCGTTCACCAACGAAGAGGTCGTCGGCAAAGCCATCGGGAACCGGCGTGACGAGGTGATTCTCGCGACCAAGGGCGGTCTCGTCTCTCACATCGGCGACGCCGGGGAACCCGTCATTTCGGGCCCCAACGGCAAGCCGGATCATCTCCGACAGGCCATCGACGACTCACTGCGGCGCTTGGGCGTCGATCACATCGACCTCTACTACCTCCATCGCCCGGACCCAGAGGTGAACGTGGAGGACAGCATCGGCGCGATGGCCGAGGCCGTGCAGGCGGGAAAGGTTCGGGCACTGGGTGTCTCGGAGTTCAGCGTCGAGCAACTCGATCGGGCCCAGCAGGTGCATCCGATCTCGGCAGTGCAGTCGGAGTTGTCGCTGTGGACGCGCGACCACCTCGCCACATCCCTGAAGTGGACGCAAGCCAACGGTGCGGCATTCGTCCCGTTCTCCCCGTTGGGCCGCGGCTTCCTGACCGGCAACTTTCGCGGAACCACACCTGCTGCAGACGATTTCCGTTCACGGCTGCCACGCTTCAGCCAGGACAATCTCGATGCGAACCTCGTGATTGTCGACGCCATCGCGGGTGTGGCGGACGAGCTCGGCGCGACGCCGGCGCAGGTGGCCTTGGCCTGGGTGTTGGCGCAGGGTGAGCACGTGGTGCCCATCCCCGGCACCCGACGCACCTCGCGTCTCGACGAGAACGCAGGTGCCGCCTCTCTGATGTTGAGCGCGGGGCACCTCGCCACACTCGACGCCCTGCCCGCACCCGCCGGTGGCCGCTATTGAGATCGTTGGCGTCGACCCTTCTTCTGATCGACCGTTGGCCGAGCGGATTCTCGCGGTGCAGAAGGGGTCGTATGCAGTCGAAGCACGGCTGATCGGCGACGACCGGATTCCGCTGCTGCACGAGTCGGGCGACGATCTGTGCGCTGCGCAGGTCCACTGGCTCGTCGCGCGGGAGGGTGAAGAGATCCTCGGGGCTGCAGCGTGGTCCGAGGCGGAGATCGACCGCCTGGTGGTGGCTCCACACGCTCATCGACGAGGCATCGGACGAGCATTGGCGCAGGCTATGCTGAAAGCTATTGTAGGACAACGCGTCCACGTGGCTACTGGACGAGACAATGCACCGGCGCGAAGACTTTACGAGTCACTCGGCTTCATGCACACCGAGAATCGACAGGTGCTGCCGGGATTGTGGCTCGCGCGCTACGAACTCGTCCGCTGATCGGTATCGGAGTTGCGCGGGCGAGCGACGAACCAGATCAACGCGCCGGTGATCGGCATGAGCAATACGAGCAGGCACCACCAGAATGCGGCACCGCGACGACGATGGGAAGTACGCAGAATCGATACCCACGCAACACCGACGAGCAGCAGCCACACCACGGTCGCGGCCATCCAGGCGAGATCGAACGCCAACGGCAGAGTGGGATTGCTGTCACTGTCCATCGCCAACTCCCTTCGCCTGGAAGGCCGAGCTTATCGCTTTGGCCCGGCGTGAGGATGCCACCCTTGGACCCGATCTCGCTGCACTGACCGGACGATGCCGTTAGCGTCACGTGCATGACTTCACTGAAAGGCACATGAGCGACCGTCGCACGCTCGTCGTGCATATCTCGTCATCGGTGATCGGCGACGGTGAGATCGCCCCGCCGCAGGTGGGTGCGGTTCTGACCGGCCCACTCCGTTTCGTGGAGCTGCCCGTTACCGAAGCGGATATCGTCACGATATCGGCGAGCCTCGAACCCTCCGGAAATCAACCGATCTTTCAATACACGGGCCAGAACTCCGCGCGGCGCTGGGAGTGGGCCGGGTTGTTGCGGGGCGACGGCTGGACTGCGTCGTGGCGCGGGTTCGTCCCCCGCACAGGCCGAGTCGAGCTGACAGGACGCTTCTACGGCGTCTTCGGTTATGACACCGAGGGCCGATTCCGCGGGCTGGTGACACGCGCGCAAATGGTCTCCGAGCGCTACCGGTTCATCGCCGACGAAGGCTGGGTGGCCAGCCCGGGCCGTCGCAGCTTGCGCGAGGTAACGCACGTCAAACGGTTCTTCGGCGACAAGTCGATGCCAGCGGACGACGGCGACATCGACCTGGAGTCCAGCGTCATGATCGATCTCGATCTCGACGACGTTCCGCCTCTGCCGAACCGCCCGAGCATCGTGCCGGGCGACGTGGCCGCGGCCGGCGGCGTCACCTGGGTCCTCGACGCCGAATTGCCACTGGTCGTCGGCATCGATGCGGAAGGGATTGCCACCGAGCATGTTCTGCCGGCCAAAGTCGGTGGCACCCGTTCCATCTGGGCCAGCGATGCAGGGTGCTGGGTCGGCGGAGTGGATGGAATGTTCTGGATCTCCCTCGGCCACGAAGCGGTTCGGATCGATTCCCTGCCCGCGCACGTCGGAGCCGTCAACGGCAACCGGTTGCTGGTCTGCACCGGCGACCCTACGTGGCGCATGTACACACCCGGAAGCGAGTCCACCGACGTTACGGCCCTCGACGGTTACGTCAATTCGATTGCTGCGGAGAGTGATACCTGGATCGTCTGCGTTCAACCCCGCGGGGAATCAGCGGTATGTCTGGTGCGGGTGACGAGTGCAGGACACCCGACGATCGGACCCAGCATTCCGCAGCTGCCTCGCGGACACGGATATCCCTATCTCGCGGGCAATCCTGTGCGCTTGATTCGAGGTGTCGACGTCGCCGTCGTCGAACCGGATCTTGGCATCGCTGATGAGGAAGAAGGGCTGGGCCGCAGTCAGTTTCACGGTGGACAACTCGGTAACTTCGCTTGGACGATAGGGCATCCACCCGACGGCACCTCGTCGACGGGTTGGTGGCCGCTACCCGGCCCTGTCACTTCTGATCGAACCGAACAGTTCTGGTTGTTCACCGTCTACGACGCGACGACTCTCTCGCCGCTGACGAGTGTCCCGGTATTTGCAACCAGACCGAACGTCGCCGTCGACGACGCTGGGCGAATTCTGGTCATCGCGCGTGGAGTCCAAGCACTTCGACACGACGACCCGGTGATGAGATGGCCTGTGCATCTCGATATTGCGGAGATGTTTGACAACTCACGCTCGAGCCAGTTGTGAAGCTGACCGCTCGCTGCCGGAACCGATGCCTGATCTACCCTGTGGGACATGACTTCTGTTGGCGTTGCGGTCGCACTTGCACTGTTCGCCATGTCTTTTGTTTCGATCGTCCGTGACCCGTTCCTGGGATTCTTGGCGAAGCTGGCATGGGTAGTCGTTGTGTTGATTCTGCCGATCATCGGGCCGATACTGTGGTTCCTAGTCGGCAAGCGCTATCCCCACGGATTGAACGGCGGCAACCGATAGCAGTTCAGTGTGAGGTTGCATTTCGCAGGTCGATGTTCACCAAATGACTGACCTGATCGCGGAGCCAATCGACGGTCTGCGGCCCCGGCGCGGGCATGTGGGCCAACAACGTCCAGCGAAGCCGCGTCTCCGGTCGTAAATCAAACTGCAACAGAATGTCTGGAAGTTGCGGCCACGGCGAGCTCCAGACGACGCGGTCGAACTCGCTGCTCTCGACGATTCGAGGCAGAACGGCACCCTCGAACATCACCGGCCAGGCGAACCCCCGGTTCTGCGGATGTACATCTGGGCGCATGAGCGCTTTCCATACGAAGCGGACCGGCGGCGACAACACCGCGGTTCGGCTGCCGAGAACAATCATCCGCTTACCCTACGCAGGTACAGGCTCGGAAGCCCTTCTATTTTCGAGCACGACCGGTGCGGCGGCTGCCATGTACCGACGACACGCAGAGCTGTGCCCTGAGATGGTGCTGGTCGTCATGCGGGTTGTCGTGGTTCCTCGTCGCCGGAAGCGTCGTGGTTGTCGGGTGGGTAGAGGACTTCTTCCGGGTGGTGTGCGTGGTTGATCAGGCCGCGGCGTTGGGGGTCCATCCCGGTTGGTGGGTGCCAGAGGGTGCGTCCCGGGTATCGATGTGCTGCTGAGGTTTTGGTGGTGGCCCATTTGCCGGGTCCGGTGCCGACGAGTGCGTGGTGCATGTCGCAGCCGAAGGTGAGGGAGTCGATGTCGGTGTTTCCGCCGTCGGTCCAGTCGGTGACGTGGTGGGCTTGGCACCAGGTTGCGGGGCGGGTGCAGGAGGGGAAGCTGCAGCCGCGGTCTCGGGCGATGAGCACGATGCGTTGGTCGGCGGAGGCGATGCGTTTGGATCGGCCGAGGTAGAGGGCTCTGCCGTGGTCGTCGAAGATGGTCAGGTAGTGGTGGGCGTGCGAAGCCATGCGGATGGCGTCGCGGATCGAGACGCGGGATCCGGTGGCGGTTTTGGCGTATCCGCGGCCGGCTTCGAGATCGCGCAGGGTCATGGTGACGATGGCGGTGACAGGCAGTCCTCGGTGGGTGCCGAGTGTGCCAGAGGCCAGGGTCTGCCTTAGTGCCAGTTTCAAGGCGTCGTGTTGGCGTTCGCGTGGGGTGCGGATGTCACGAGCTGCGGCAGCGTCGTGCGCCGCTGCCTTTCTCTGGGCTTCGTCGGTATCGGTATCGGATTGTGCTGTGTTGTCGGGTTCAGCAGTGTCGTCGGGCCCTGTGCCGCAACCGCATTCGATGCCGCCTCCCCAGTTGCCGTCTCCGTCGCATGGACCGCCGCCCCACAGTCCCTCGCCGCTCGGCGGACCGTCGTCCGGCTCCGGTTGTGGTGGGGTGTCGGTATCGGCGACATCGCCCGGTGTTGCCGAATCCTTCTCGGCTGCTGCAGGATCAGGACGCGCACCGTCGCTCGCGGCCCCAGGGCTCGTGCTGTCCTTGCCTCCGGAAGAGCTGTCGGTCTCGTCGTCGACGATCGGTTTTCCGTCGGCGGGGTTGTACATGCCCGGTTTCGCGGCTTTGGAGAACAGGGCTTCGAGGTAGGCCCGTAGCTCGGGGTCGACGCAGAATTCTCCTTCGGACATGCCATCTGCACCTTGTTCGCCGAGGTAGAAGAACGCATCCCGTCGCTTGGGCGGCTTCGGCGGTTTCCCGTCTTCGTCCTCGTCGTCGTCTTCGTCGTAGTCGCCGTCGGGGTTGAGGATCGAGTCCAGATTCGCCACCAACGGCGCGAAGTCGTCAGGCCTCCTGGTCGATGCGAAGCCCACCAACTGCTGTTCGGCGAGATCGCGGGTCTGCGGATCGACGTCCTTGGGCAGGTGCCGAAAGAATTCGCGGATCATCTGCACATGCTTGGCATCGAGCAACCCCGCCCGCAACGCAGCAGCGGTGTGCGGCAACAACGGCGGCAGAACTTCACCCGATAATGCAGTGCGATCACCCAAATCCGCAGCCAGGCGTACTCGTGCGCCGGCGGTTCGTGGGGTGATCCGCAGCATCCAGGCCACCGATGACGGTACCGACCCCGGATACACATCGAGGCCGTGTTGAGTGATCAGCTCGTTGAGCCAGGTGTACGAGTACGCGGTCACCGATCGGGTGAGCGTTTCCATGCGTTGGATCACCGCACGCCGATCCGCATTCGACCACGCCACCGACGCCTGATCGGCCAACTCCGCGACCGCGGACTCCACCGCGTCCACCAACACCGACAATTCGGGATCGGACACCTCAGGGGCGGGCGGCACCGTCTCGATGCCGTCCACCCCTGATCCGCCGTCCCCCGAAAGCATGAACAGAATCTACCGCGACCCACCGACAAGTTTTCGAACACACGTTCCCTAGCATGCCTTCGGACCGCACGAGCGAACTGCCACGTCGTACACCGAAAAAGTATTTCCGGTCCGCCAAGTGAATCGGTAGCGTCGTGGCAACGCATCAGAGCGCGCCAGGATCAGAAAGCTCGGTATCGACATGGAGGGCACACAATGACCGTGCGGCCGTCCTGCGATCCAACTGCCGCCGATTGGCTCGTCCACGCGGATCGTGATTGGTCGGACCTCGCCGTCCGAGGACCGCTGGGGTATCAGAGCTACGCGCGGCTGAGGTTCATTCCGGATCCGACGCACGCGGATCAACGTGAGGGCGAGGCGGACGCTCCGTACGACGAGCGTTCGGAGACCGACCAATTGGCGATGGTCGTTGAGACGCTGGCCAAACACACGACGACACCAGCGGACTGCTACTTCTGCGTGTGGGAAGGGTGGGGCGGCCTCGAGGTTCGAGGTGCCGCGCGCATCAAGCTGCCGGAACGGGAAGCGTTTCTGTTCCAAGGACCCGCGCTCGACCTACTCATCTGGAAGCAAGCGCTCGATCCCCCGGGTCCCGAGAGTCTGCCGATCCCCTCATTCGTGTGGCCCGCCGACCGAGCCTGGTGCATCGCCAACGACGTCGATCCCCACTTCGCCACCATCGGTGCCAGTTCATCAGCGATCGAGGGCGTTCTCGCCGACCGTCGAGTCGACACAGTCATCGACGACCCTGCGCGCCCACAACCCTGGTACAGCCAGTGAATACCGCCGGCACAGACTGGTCGAACGTCGATCTGCAACAAAATGTTTCGGAAGCAGGCTGGGTGAACGAAAGTCTGAAAGTCGTCGCCGAAACCACGGTGGGCTCGCTGGTCCCCACTGTGTTCGACGCCTATGCCCGCGTCCAGTACCCGCCAAGCAACACCGAACCCGTTGCAGCCTGGCACGTTCAGCTGGACTCCCTCATCCTGGTACTCGCTCGAAGCACGAACACACCCGACGAATTGTCGCCGAATCTGTGGTGGCCCGCCGATCACACATGTTGCGTGGCTCAGCATTTCGACTTCCCCTGCGCGTATCTCGGTGGCAGCACGGACACCGTTTCGGGCATTCTCGCGCTCACCGACATCGCATCCTCCCCAGTCCGCGTCGACCAGATCATCACCGCGGACCAAGACGAGAACGGCTGAAACCTCAACCATCCGCTGCAACGGTCTCGACCAGAAGCACGTTCCACTGCATACCGAAACTCATTGGTAGTGATCCATGTTCGCGGTACTCCGTAGGACCGTACGGCGTCACGGCGAACATTCCGGGATGTGGCGTCGGAGTATGTTCCTCGTGACGTGCCAGAAAGCCCGGGCGATCCAGCACACGGACACGACCCTGCGGTTTTGTCCTGTAGTCCAACCACAGGTATCTATCCCACACCAAACACCCGTGCAACATCACGTCCCCGATAGTGCTGCCGTCACCCATCATCGTGGTAAAACCGTCACCGAGGTGAGCGATCCACTCCGTTCTGCCGTCGATATCCACGGCCTCGACACGAGCGGGAACGTCGGTGCACACCTCAGCGGGCAGGTCCATCTGCTCTGGTGATGCCCAGTACGTCGTAGGTGAGAACGCCGCGCCTACGACAGGCTCGTCGGGGAAGGGTTCCAGGTCCTCGAGCATCCACAGTGTCGGCATACGGCGTCAGAACTGCGCCCTCGGCGCTCCCATTCCCGGGTCGATTTGGAACGGCCCGCTCGCAGAAGGCGCTATCGGGAAGTCGAAGATCGCAGTGGGGATGTACACGGTGGCACAGGAGTTCGGGATATCCACCACCCCGGACAGGCGTCCTTCGATCGGGGCCGAGCCCAGTAGCAGGTACGCCTGCTCGGGGCTGTAGCCGAACTTGGTGAGGTAGTCGATCGCATGCATGCAGGCATTCTGGTACGACAGGTCGGAGTCCAAATACTTCTGCTCGCCGTCGACGGTCACCGAAATACCTGAGAAGGCAATCCATTCCGAATACTGCGGTGCGGTGTTTCCGGGCATGAAGATTGCGTTTTCGCTCACTCCGTACGTCTCCATGCCGCCCTTGATCAGGTCGACGTGCAGGTCCATGAAGCCACCCATTTCGATGGCACCGCAGAACGTGATCTCCCCGTCGCCCTGGGAGAAGTGCAGATCACCGAAGGACAGCTTCGCGCCCGGGACGAACACCGGGTAGAAGACGCGGGTTCCCTTGGTGAGGTTCTTGATGTCCTGGTTGCCACCGTTCTCGCGTGGCGGTGCGGTGCGTGCGGCTTCGCCTGCGACACGGCTGAATTCGTCACCGCTCAACGAGCCGAGGATTGCACCGTCGAGCTCGGGTGCAAGAGCCAGTGGCGGAACCCGATTGGGATCGGTGGCGATCAGCGCACCTTCACGGGCGTTCCACTTGGCCAACAGTTCTGCCGAGGGGGCGGTTCCCATGAGCCCGGGATGGGTGATGCCGGTGTACTTCACGTGCGGCACGTGGCGAGATGTGGTGGTCTGACCGGAAAAGTCCCAGATCGCCTTGTACGCGTCGGGGAATCGATCGGTGAGGAACCCGCCGCCGTTCTGCTTGGCGAAGATCCCCGTGTAGCCCCAACCCTGACCGGCCAGCGGACCCGAATCCTCCTGCGGTATCGGACCCACGTCGAGAATGTCGACTATCAGCAGGTCACCTGGCTCGGCCCCCTCGATGTGGAAAGGCCCGGAAAGAGTGTGCACGTTGTTGAGCGGCGCATTGAGAATGTCCTCGGCGGAATCGTCGTTGTGGATGGCCCCGTCGAACCATTCGCGACAGTGGGCCCGAAAGGACGTGCCGGGTTTGACTGTGACCGCCGCCGGGATATCGGGATGCCATCGGTTGTGGCCGACGACCTCCTGCTCGGTGAAACTCTTTGTCGAGTCGAGCGGAAACAGCAGTTCGGGCACTGGACACCTCCGGTTGCGCGGATTCCCCTGCCTCGATCATTGCACCGTCGCGGTCCATTCGGTCGGGTACGGCGTGTAAAAGTTGTATGACGTTGTGCCGGAACGTTGCTGATACGACAACTCGGACTACCCTCGGGTGCGTGTCCACCTACAGCTTCCGCTGCGCGCGACGATGCGCACCCGTCGAGCAGAGATTCTCCATGGCCGACGCGCCATCCGAGGTTACGTGCCCGGAATGCGGAGAAGCCGCCGCACGGCAGATTTCCTCGCCTGCCCTCGGACGTGGGAACAGCGCTGCGATGAAGGCGCACGACGCCTCGCGCGCTACCGCGGACACCCCTGCCGTGGTCTCGTCCCTACCGCCGGCCGGCAGATCTGCAACCAGGACCACAACCAATCCACTTCATCGCCGGCTGCCACGCCCCTGACACCCCGGCGTTTCCCTTTCGTGCCGACGGGGAAGTCCGACGGCATGTCCACGCTGCCAGCTCCCCCGTCGATTGCCGACGGCTCCACCACCGAGGACGTCGTCGATTGGGTGGCCGCGCATCTGGGCGATCTGACGCGCGAGGGGCCGGATGCCGTCACGGCGGGTGGCATTCGCGGCGGGCAGTCCGCCGCCGATACCGCGCTGGCCGGACTCGACATCACCGGATATTCCCGCGATCGCAGCACCGTTCTTCCGGTGAATCGCCGAGGCGCAAGCCGCATGTCGCCGTACATCCGACACGGGCTGCTGACGCTGCGAGAGGTCTGGGACGCGGTAGCCGACGCTCCCCCACGCGACCGTTCCCGCTATCGCGACGAACTCATGTGGCAGGAGTACGCCCGCCACCTCTACGCGCGCACCAGATCGGATCTCGGCCGTTCGCTACGCCGTGAGCAGCCGCGACCGCAGGGCTGGACCGCGCAGCCGTGGCCGGAGGAGATGAACTGCATGTCCTCGGTGGTCGGTGAATTGCACGAGGACGGTTGGCTCGTCAACCAGACTCGCATGTGGCTCGCTTCCCAGTGGGCGGTCCGCGCCGGAGCGACGTGGCGCGACGGCGAGGACGAGATGTTCGCCCATCTGCTCGACGGCTCCCGCGCCGCCAACCGCCTCGGCTGGCAGTGGACCGTCGGTACCGGAAGCGGCAAGGTCTACGGTTTCAGCCGGTGGCAGGTGAACAAGCGGGCACCGTCCCTGTGCCGCAACTGCGCACTGAACGATGCGTGTCCCATCGAGAATTGGCCCGACGACGATCTCGGCCCAGCGGTCGACGGTCCCGATCTGAACAAGGCTCCGATTCCCGCCGGCCCCGTCCACGTGGAAGGCACTGGCGCAGAACAGGTGTGGATCACAGCAGAGTCACTCGGCACTGCAGACCCAGCACTGGCTGCCGACACCGACCGGCCCGCGGTGTTCGTCTTCGACGAGCCGCTCCTGCGGAAACTGAGGCTCTCCGGCAAGAGGCTGGTCTTTCTCGCCGAGACGCTCGGTGAGATCGCATCGACCCGCCCGTTGGAGGTGCGCCGCGGTCGAGTCGCGGACGAACTCTCCGGGCGCGCTTTGGCCACCACCTGGGCACCCGTCCCCGGCTTCTCCCGCATCGCCGACGCCATAGCCCCGGTCGAGTTGCATCCGTGGCCGTGGCTGGTGCGTCCCACCACGTCCTCGGTCCGTTCGTTCAGCGCGTGGCGTCGCAGTCACTGAACAGCAGTCATCGACCGAATCTATCTCCGCTGCACCGAAATCTGACCTTCTTCACTGGTGACCGATACCGACCTCGGGGAAGTCGGATCGTCGACGACGTCGATGTCGACATCTCCCTTCTCCGACGTCGCCTCGACATCGTAGAACTCGGCCGCCGGGAGTTCGATCATGCTGTCACCCTGCATGTTCTGCACGCGTACCGAATCCGGTGGCAGCCTCGAATCCAGTGCGACCTGACCGAACGTCGTGTCCACCTCCACTGCCGACAAGGCCGCATCGGTGATGTCGACGTCGCCGAATCTGGTTGTTATGTCCAGAGTTCCGGCAGATCCTCGGGCGATCACGGAGCCCGCCGACGTGGACACCGATGTCTGCGCGTCCACGTCGGTGAGTACGACGTCGGCCGCCGCGCCGTCGATGTCGAGCATCAATCCGGCGGGTATCCGTAGTTCGAGATCTATGTCGCAGCTGCCGCCCTTCCGGTAGGCGCAGTCCACAGCGATCTTCGAGCCGTCGTCACTGATGTCGACCGCCGGAGTATCGCCCCGGTAGGAACCGTCGGCCCGTACGTGCAGATCCGAGTCATCGCTCATGGACACTGACACATGGGCGAATCTGCTTGTGACAGAGAGACTCTTGCTATCGATCGGGATATCGGCGGAATAGTCGAAGGACTGCATCTTCGGTGTGGTGAAACCGACGGCGAGGGTGGCCGTCGTGGCTGCTCCTGCGGTACCGATGACCGCGACAGCTATCGAAACGGCAACGACTGTGCGCCACATCGACTTCTTCATTGGATCGCTCCCAGATATCGTAGGACGGCCATGACTCGGCGGTGATCGGCACTGTCTCCGAGCAGACCGAGCTTGGCGAAGATGTTTCCGATGTGCTTCTCCACCGCTGCTTGACCCACCACCAAGGCAGAGGCGATTCCGGCGTTGGACTTGCCCTCGGCCATGGCGGTCAACACGTCCCGCTCCCGCGGGGTCAACGAATCGAGTGGATCCGATCGCGGCGCCCGAGCCAGAATCTGCTGCACCACTTCGGGATCGATGACGGTTCCGCCGGTGGCAACGGTCCGCACGGCATCGGCGAACTCGTCCACGTCGGCCACCCGGTCCTTCAACAGGTAGCCCACGCCGTCCGTGCTCTGCCGGATGAGCTCGGCTGCGTACCGTTCCTCCACGTACTGCGAGAGCACGAGAACACCTACGGCGGGCCACCGTTGGCGGATGACCAGCGCTGCGCGCAGACCTTCGTCCAGGAAGGTCGGCGGCATGCGTACGTCGATCACGCAGACATCCGGAAGCGGATCGGCAGCGGACATGGCCGCGAGCAGCTCCGACGCATCGGCGACCTTCCCGATCACGTCTGCTCCGGTATCGATCAACAGGCGAGCGACGCCCTCTCGCAACAGAACCGAATCGTCGGCGATGATCACTCGCACGGGATGCTCACCTCGAGCCGCGTCGGGCCGCCGGACGGCGAGGTGATGGACAGGGTTCCGTCGATTCCGCTGAGCCTGTCCTCGAGCCCGGCCAGGCCGCCTCCCGGTGCCGGATGCGCTCCGCCACAACCGTCGTCGACCACCGTCACACGCACTGCGGACTCCATTCTCGCGACGTCGACACGGACGTGGCCGGCCTTCGCATGCTTGCTCACGTTGGTCAGCGCCTCCGAGACGACGAAGTAGACCGTCGACTCGACGGTGGCGTCCGGACGTCGATCACCGGAGAGGGCGGGGTCGATCCGAACAGTCACCGGCACCGCACACAACGCCGCGACGGACGACAGTGCGGCATCGAGACCACGGTCGGTCAGGATCGGCGGATGCAGACCGCGGGTGAGGGTGCGGATCTCGCCGATCGCGTTCTTGGCCTCCCGGTGGGCGTCGTCGAGCAATTCCTTCAGGACAACGTCGTCGGTCGCCGCGACGCGCGACTTCGCCTGTCCCAGTGACATTGCCACCGATACCAACCGCTGCTGGGCCCCGTCGTGCAGATCGCGTTCGATGCGGCGGCGTTCGGCATCCGCAGCGTCGACGACGCGAGCACGACTCACCGTCAGTTCGTCCACCCTCCTACTGGATTCGGACCGGCCGAGAAGGGCTGCGGCACTCCACCAGTCGAGTCGCGCCAGTGCCGTCAGCAGCAGTGGCACTCCCGCAACGAAGGTCACCAGCGAGGCGAAGCCGACCAACGCGACGAATGGATAGCCCACCCGATCGCCGATTTCGAGCTGATTGCCGACAGGGTTCGTCACTATCCACGCGACCGGCGCCGCCGCCAGAACCGGCAGGGCCACGAACAGCGCCGGCAGCAAGAACAACAGCACAGCCGAGACCGGTATGCGAACGAGCCAGTAGCACAACGACTTCCACAATCCGAGGTCGCGCAGGCACCAGACGAACTTACGCCAACTGGTCGGGTATACGGTCACGTCAGGGCCGTCGATGGGAGTTCCACCGGTGAAACCGATTCCGGCACGCGCTGCACGGTCCATCCACCGGAGCGCCACAATCGTCAGCGCGAAGACGAGCACACCGCTGAGCGCAAACGGCAATGCGCACACCGCCAGAACAAGCAACCCCAGGATCATCCAGCCGCCGAGCCCGGCGAGAGTCGACGCCAGCAACGACGCCACCGCCAGCCACCAGTTCGGCGATATCCAGGCCCTGAGCGGATTCAGGGGAATCGGTAGTGCCTCGTTCATGCGGATCAGCCTAAGTCGGGGGTCCTCGGCTTGTCCGCACTGTGAACCCACGGCCCGAGGTAGGGCCAGCCCTACCGTCGATCCGGGGGTCGATCGTGGTGTTTTTCGCACCCCGGACGACGAGATTCGACAGGTATGAACCTGAACATCCTCGATGTGGACCGGTTGTCGTCCGTGCCCGTGTGGGTCGTCTTCGCCGTCGTCTTCGTACTGCTGGCGTTCGAGTCCGCGTCGTTGCTGGGTCTCTTCACACCGGGAAACAGCGTCCCTATCACCCTCGGGGTGCTGACGTCGATCGGCGTCGTGCCGTGGCTGCCTGCCGTCGTCACTGCGGCGGTGGCGTCGAGCATGGGTGCGCAGTGGGCGTTCTGGCACAGTCGCCGCACCGACACGGTGTTGGGTCTCGGACGAGCCGAGTCGGCGCTGCCGGCTGCGGTGATGAGGGTCGTCCTCGGGTTGACCACACAGGCACGATCACGACCACGCGCTGTCGCCACCGCCGGACATCTCATCGGGGGTATCCGCACCGTCACGCCCCGACTCGTGGCGACCTCCTCACTGCGGCAGCGCGAGTACGCGGTGCTCAGCCTGCTGGCCGCAGTCGTGTGGGCGGGTGTACTGGTGTCGGCGGGAGCATGGCTGGGCGACCGGACAGTCATCAGGACCGCCCTGGGATACGCCTGGATTCCGGCTCTGACGGTGATGGCCGCTACCCAGCTCAGGCGTCGAACACGCTCGTTTTCTCCCGAACTTGTCGGAGCCCGGTGATATCAAGGATGTAGAGAGATACGACAGAAAGGGATTCGCATGTCCGCACGCTTCGATACCTGCAACGGCACACTCGTGATCCACGCGGTCGGCGGTGCGGAGTGCACGGAGCCGGACTGCGTGGACCTCGAGTACGTTCGCCACTTCCTGGTGCTCGAATGCGAGGAGGTCACCGGCGGTTGCCAGTGCACCGCTCTCGTGGAGCTCGCTCAGGCGTCCTGACGTCGAACCACCGGCTGCTGCAATTCGGTCACCCAATTCTCCTGCGGCTGCGGCTCGGACACCAGGTAGTACTCGCGACAGATGCCGGAGAGTTCATAGCCGTTGGTCTCGATCCACGCCGTGAACTGCTCCCAGGTCTCGCCGATCGTTGCCATCGAACCGTGGTGAACGGTGGTCACCGCGAGCTCGACGGGCGGTAGCTCCCGAACCTCGTAGCCCTCACCGTCCATGACCTGGGGGCCCACCTCGAATGCCGCGTGCACTGTGATGCCGGTGCCATCCCCATCGTCGACGGCCTCGTACATGGCGATCGACGACGGCCCGAACGTCACGCCGTGCCCAGCGAGCGTCTGGGCGAGTCGGGCGTACATCGGGCCGATGACCGGTCCGATGTTCTCGGGCCCGAACCCGGCGGCGGTCTCGGTGACGAGAGCAATACGGGTGGGTGGCAGCGATTTGGTGTCCACGGTGATCATCGAAATCCCTTCGGTGTGGGAGAGCCGCGCATCGATACGACGCAGGCGAGCGGCGTCGAGATCGAGTCGACGAGCGACATCAATGCGCTTGGCGGCGAGCATCTCGCGTAGCCGATCGGCGCTGACCTGGCCGTGCACGATCTGCGTCACCTCGTCGAGCCTGAACCCGAGGTCCTTGAACGTGAGAATGCGTCCCAGGACCTCGAACTGCGAACCGTCGTACGAGCGATAGCCCGTGAACGGATCCACCCGTGCCGGCGTCAACAACCCGATCTCGTCGTAATGCCGAAGCATGCGAACCGACACCCGGCCGATCGATGCGAACTCTCCGATGCTGAACATGACCCTCCGAGGTTCTCGTCTCACACAGTGTGAGGGTCAAGTGCAGAAAATCGGGTGCACTGAACCGCGCTGAGCGCGGTCTACTGCACCCGATCCTTCAAGGCACGGGCATCCGGAAGCGAACCGCCGACCCCAGACGGTCGACTTCCTCGCCTCCGGCACGCTCCAGGGTCGCTATCGAGGCCGCGTTGTCCGCCTCGCATACCGCCGTTACCCGGGGCATGCCCATGTCAGAGGCGAGCCTCAGCACCTCGCGTACGGCCCACGAGGCAACTCCCCGACCTCGTTCGGACGGGCGAACCCCGTAGCCGATGTGCCCGAGACGGTCGGCGAGTTCGTGGCTGTCGTGTCTGAGTGCGACGCCGCCCAACACTCGTTCGCCCTCCACGATCCAGCGGTACGTGCACTCGACGTCGTCCCGGAGCCGCTCGACCCAGTCCGAAAAGCCCTGTGCGGACTCGACATCATCATCGGCCGTCAACCCGAAACCGTCCTCGTGGAACCCCGGCCCCCACTCGGCGTGCGCATCACGCCACGCAGCGACGAGATCATCGGAGGGAACGACGAGGTCCACCGGCAGACGGTAGCACCGGACTCAGGAAGCCCCCACCGGATAGTGCTCGCCGACGCGGGCGTCGAGTACGGGATGGACCGAGTGATGCTCTCGACCACGTTGTACAGCGGATTCGCAATCGGCAGGTAGATGCGCCTGCTGGTCCCGATGGCCAAACCAGCATCCTGACTCGCGACCGCCACTGTCTCGAGTTCGACGCGTGCATGTTCGTAGCTGAGCGCCCTATTCGGGTAGGTCAGAAGAATCGATGTGCGGAGCCGGCAGGCTCGGCGGCGAGGAAGGTGGGTTCCGGTAACCCGGATCGCGCTGCACTGGAGACGATCTCGTCTGCCACGGCCTCGACGAGATCCGACGGCACCAGAGCGATGGCGGAGCCGCCGAAACCGCCGCCGGTCATCCGAGCTCCGTATGCGCCTGCCCGCAGAGCCGAGTCGACTGCGCTGTCGAGTTCCGGTGAGCTGACCTCGTAGTCGTCCCGCAACGACGTGTGCGACGCGGTCATCAGCTCACCGAGCTCGGCACCTGCGGCACCCTGGTCCAGCAGCTCGACGGCCTGCTCGACTCGACCGATCTCGGTGACGACGTGGCGAACTCGTGCGATCAGCGTCTCGTCGTCGAGCCCCGCCGTCGCCTGCTCGGGGTCGAGACCTCGTAGCGTCGTCACCCCCAGTTCGGCATACGCCGTATCCAGGGCGGCGCGCCGGGCTCCGTACTGACCGTCGACAAGTCGATGCGGGGCGTTGGTGTCGATCACCAACAAGCGAGTTCCCGACGTGGCCAGATCGAGGGGAATTTGACGCGTCGAACCGTCGAGACAGTCCAGCAGCAGCGCGTGTCCCGGCTCGGCCGACATCGCAATGTTCTGATCCATGCCGCCCGTCGACGCGCCTGCGATCTCGTTCTCGGCGCGAATACTGGCCTCGATCAGAGCCTTTCGGTCGAGCCGGAGATCGAAGAGGTCGTCGAGCGCGAGGGCGAACGAGCATTCCAGGGCCGCCGAGCTCGACAGCCCCGAACCCACCGGCACCGAGGAGTACACGGCCACATCTACTCCGCCGACTCCATGCTCCCGAAGCGCCCAGGACACCCCGGCCACGTAGGCCGCCCAACCCGACGGGTTGCCCGGACCGATCTCGCCGAGCTCACCGGTCCACGACTGGTCGGTGTGCGTCGAGACGGCACTCATCGTGGCGTCCTCGCGGCGACGCACAGCGACCGCGGTGGCATACGGCAGCGCGAACGGCAACACGAGTCCGCCTGCGTAATCGATGTGCTCACCGATGAGATTGACTCGACCCGGAGCGATCCAGACGCCGTCGGGCTCACCGCCGAATGCACTGCGGAACAACTCGGCTGCACCGTCGGCGAGATCCTCCTCAGCGATCACATCGAGCCAGTTCACGGCAGTACCTCGCGCAGTCGGTCTGCGATCCGCTCGGGAGTGGTGTCGTTGATCCAGGCTCCCATCGCAGATTCCGAACCGGCGAGGAACTTCATCCGGCCGGGTGAGCGCATCATCGAAAACAGTTGCAGATGCAGGCGTCCCAGTTCGCGATCTGCGCCGACGGGTGCCTGGTGCCACGCCGCGATGTACGGCACCTCGTCGACGCCCTCGAAGAATGCGTCGACTCCGCGCAACAGATCCCGATAGACCACGGCCAGCTCGTCCCGCTCGGCACCGCTCAACTCGGCGAGATCTGCAACGTCGCGACGCGGCGCGAGATGTATCTCGACCGGCCACCGCGATGCTGCAGGCACGTACGCAACCCAGTGCTCGGCGTCGACGACGATGCGGCGACCCGAACGGAGCTCGGCGGAAAGCACGTCGGCCAGCAGAACTCGGCCGGTTCGCTCGAAGTGTTTGCGAGACTGTCGGATCAGCGCATCGGTGCGCGGCGGGAGGTAGGGGTAGGCGTAGATCTGACCGTGCGGGTGGGTCAGAGTGACGCCGATCTCCTTACCGCGGTTCTCGAAGCAGAAGACCTGCGCAACGCCGGGGATGGCGGACAGGGCGGTGGTGCGATCGGCCCAGACATCGATGATGGTGCGGACGCGAGAGAGCTCCAGCGCCACGAAGGATGTATCGGGGTCACTGGCGAAGCAGATCACCTCGCACCGACCGGTGCCGGGTGCCAGCGACCACAGGGCTTCGCCGTTCACCTTGCTCGGAAGTGATTGCTGCGCTGCGGTTTCGGACAGAGACGGGAAGCGGTTCTCGAACACCACCACGTCGTAGTCGGCCGCCGGGATCTCGGTGGCCGGACGGTCCGGTCGGCTCGGTGCCAACGGCGACGCGTCGGTCGGTGGCAGGAACGTGCGGTCCATCCGCTGCGCGGCGATGACGATCCATTCACCGGTGAGTACGTCGAATCGCATCTGCGACTGCGACATCGACGGCGAGAGGGCTCGCGTATCGACCAGATCGCGGGTGGCACCGCCCGAGACGTAGGGCTCGGTGTCGTCGTAGTAGATCAGTTCACGGCCGTCGGCCAGAGTGGTCGACGTCTTGCGCATCGAGTGCGTCGTGGCGTCATGCGCGGTCATCGAGTGCTCGTCCCTCGTTCGTGTCGGGGGAGTGCTCTCCGGCGATCACCACGTCGTCGACCGTCTCGGACAACGCCTCGTGGACGCCGGGGTCGAGTCCGGCATCGGTGACGAAAACGTCGACGCGCGAGAGCGGAATGGTGTTGGCCAGCGCGCGAACACCCCACTTGGTGTGGTCGGCGAGCACGATGACGCGTCGAGACGAGGCGACAAGTGCCTGATTGGTCTGTGCTTCCATGAAATTGGGACAGGTGAGCCCGGATTCGATGTCCACACCGTGGGTTCCGAGAAACAGCATGTCCAGGTGAATACTCTGCAGGGCACTGACCGTCAGCGGTCCGACGAGCGCGTCGGACGGCGTGCGCTGTCCGCCGGTGAGCAACACTGTCTGATCCGACCGGCCACCGGTGTGGAAGACATCGGCGACGGGCAGGGAGTTGGTGACGACGGTGATGTCCGGGACGTCGAGCAGTTCCTGCGCGAGTGCGTGCGTCGTGGTGCCACCGGAGATGCCGATGGAGGTCCCGGGCCGCACGAATCGTGCAGCGGCACGGGCGATGGCGGCCTTGGCATCTCGATCGAGTTCGGACTTGGCCGAGAACCCCGGCTCGAACACGCTGGCCGATCGCGGCAGCGTGACGCCGCCGTGCACCCGCTCGACCAGACCGCGGGCGACGAGCTCGTTGACGTCGCGCCGAATGGTCATGTCCGACACCGACAGTGCTGCGCCGAGATCTGCGACCTTGACCGCGCCCTGCGCCGTCACCTGATCGAGAATCCTCCGTTGACGTTGGTGGGCAAGCATCAAAGCGTCACCGACGGCCTGTATCGAACGACGCTTGCTCTCATGCTCACAATATCGACCAGTTACAAACAAATGTCAACAAATTCGAACAACGCCGCGGGCGAACGGTCAGTAGTCGTCGTCGCTCTCGGACGCGGTCCCAGCACGACCGATCCGCTTCAGATGCACACGTCGCGCCAGTCGGATCACGGGACGGATGAGCAGTTCGATGCTGCCCAGCAGGAAAAGCCACGTGCCGATGACAGTCGTGCTCTCGTGGAAGAAAAGGATGCTTCCGGCGATGAACCACACGGCGATGAAGATGTCGTTGACAATGCTGACAACCTCCCATCGCTGCCGGATCACCAGTTCCTCATGTCCGATGGTGAAAGTGAGGTCGTTCATAGCGGCTCCTGGAGAACGTGAGTGTTTCCGGTTCACCTACCCCAATCGCGCTAGTCGAACCACTCGACCTGCGACGCCATGCTCAGCAACTTCGATCGTCGGGCCTCGTTGGTCTCTCCGATCCGAGCGATGCGTCCGTACACATGGGCTCGAAAGTCGTTGTGATCGTTACGATTCTGCTCGGCCGCTCCGGTGGTGATGCAGTTGTGCAGCAGCGCCCTGAGAGTGTCGTACTCCTCTCGGGGCACTGCCGGCCACGAGTTGACGACGAGGCCGGTGAGCTGTTGTCGCTGATGAGCGCGCCTGACCCGAGTCTTGTCGGGATGAATCGCGAAGCCCTCGTCGTGCGCAATCTGCGAGATCAGCCACAGCAGTCTGTCCACGTCGAGGTCTGCGCCGCCGGAAAACGCGAGATCGTCTGCGTAGCGGCTGTAGCGGGCACCCATCGACCGCGCCAGGCCCGAGGCGCGGATGTCGAGTTGTCGCGCAGCGAGATTCGCCAAGGCAGGCGATGTGGGAGCGCCCTGCGGCAGATGTGTGGCGCGTAACCTCGCGGCAGTGGGACGGTCCATCCCGGGCAATTCCGATGCCGGGGTCACCGTCGTGCACAGTGCCGCCAGAGTGGCTGCCACCGTTCGCGGATACCCCACAGCCTCGAAGATCGCGACCACTCGATCGAAACCGATGGACGGGAAGAAGCGTCGGAGATCCGTCGAGATCACCACGTCGCGTTCGGAATGCGGAATTGCGAACGTCCTGGGGCTGCGTGCCTTGCGAAACCCGTGCGCGGCCGGATGGGCAGGGATTCGATCGAGGATGCGGCGCAGTATCTTTCGCTGAATCTCCCGTAGGCGTGGTTTCGGCACCTCCAGCAATCGGATGCCCCGACGTTTGTCGAGTCGTGCAGATCGATAGTGCTGCAACGGAAACGGTGCGGTGCGCAGCCTGCCCTGCAGATCGGCGAACCATTCGATTTCCGAGATCGTCAGGTCCAGCGACCGCGCGAGCTGACCGGTGGTCTCGTACCGCGGTACCTCGAATCGCCAGGGCTTGTCACTGTGACGCGTCGGTCTCTGTGACGACACCGACGGCTCCGGAATGAACGGAAGGTCGCGCAGCAGAAAGAAGATCGACGCCTCATCGAACGGCGGACTCGGATATAGGTTGATGACCCGATCCGCCAACCACGACGCTTTGGCCGGCACAAAACGTGCGAACGCCACCTCGAGCCCCGACCGCGTCCACTCGGCATCGGCGGCCAGGCGCGCCAGAGTCGCAGCGGCCGGTGGGGTCAATTCGCGTTCGGTCACTGGCGGCTACCGACCGGGTGCAGCGCTGTAAAATGCAGCGGCGCGGGGCGACCGAAATCTTTCGTCCTCGGAGCAGGCAAGCACGCGGAGCGTGCCGAGCTGCTTCGGACGCAGTGCTCGATTCTCGTGATGTACCCAGGGGTTACCCCTGAGACCGGTCCCGCGGACCAACTCTCGCCCACGCGCCGCTGCATCCCTCCACCATGCCAAAAGGAGGCAGATCTGTCAGCGCGATGCCCGCAGGGCCGTCACGGAAGGATCGATTCGACTGCGCCCATGACGATCGTCGTCACCGACAGTCCGCCGGTTCCGAACGCCGCGGCCACGACGATGCCGATCAGAGCATCCTCACGAGTCGGTGTCGGCGATTCGATCGTCCTGTTCATCATCGTGAACGGTAGTGACCACAACACCTCGACGCCCCCACCGAAGACGCGCGTCAACACCCCGAACTCGTTGTCGCCCCGATCGGATGACCCGTCCAGCAGCGCACTGTCTTCGAGGTTCTTCGCCCGCAGAGTCAGAGTGCGCTCGCCGTACTGGATACCGACGCGGTAGGACCGTTTGAAGAGCCTCGCGCGGCCGGGGTCGAGAACGATGTCTCGGCCGTCGATGCCGGCCCTCAGGTTCGCGGCGGCGCGCGTCCCGATCGGCACCTTGTCCGAGGTCCGAGGCCCCGTGCGAGAGATCGTGACGGTCATGGGTACGCCCTCGCGATACGAACCGCAGATTCTTTCGTCCCGATACGTCAAGTCCGCTTCCCCGTAGATACCCGTCTCGACCACTACACCAGTCGATTCCGAGGAGCCATCGTCGCCATCCCGCATCTGCGCCACCCTGTCATAGATCCTGATCGTCTGGAATCGGGCCAGGTTCGGGAACCGACAGGGGTCGTGCTGCGTCCAAGGACGTAGACGTTCGCAAGAAATGGGTGAGGCAATGCGTAGGGCACGACGATGGATACCGGCGATGGCGGTGCTGCTGATCACCGCGGGCTGCTCGAGCACCGCCGATGGTGACGCAGTCACCGGCGCGACATCGAGTGGGGCGGCCACTACGACGACCTCCGCGCCGACGCCATGGGACCCATGCACCATCCCCGACGAGGCCATCGAGCGAGCGGGATTGAACGTCACCACCAAGGAATCGGGGGTGTTTGGGCGGGATCAATTCGGATTCAAGATCTGTGGGTGGGAGAACCAGGCGACGCCGGAGAGCAAGTACTACGTGCGAATTTTCGTGGGGTTCCAAACCATCGACTGGATCAGCGACACCAGTCGTTTCGATGGACTGCGCCCTGTCCAGGTGGGCACTCGCGACGCTACTCAGTTTGAACAGGTTTCCGCGAGTAAGTCACTGAATTGCGGCGTCGCCTACGCAGCCGGTCCAGAACTGATCATGGCAACGATCAACTCCGACGTGCTTGTCGATACTCCGCAATACGATCCGTGCACCGAGCTGAACACGTTGATCGCGACGCTCGGTTCCGAACTCCCCAGCTGAACCACACCGAACTCAAGGACACCTAACCCATGGCCGATTTCGAGCAGAACGTTCTTGCTCACTGGCAAGACCTCAACGCCCAGGCCGACGCGGGCACGATCACCATTCCCAGCGATGTCGCCGCGAAGTGCGACGCAGCCTGCGTCGCATATCTTGCTCATCTGGGGAGGATGCAACGCGATGCTCTCGCCATCGACGTAGCAACTCCATGGGGCGCCATGAAGTCCGCCCAGGATCTACAAGCCAGGTTCGGACGCCTGGTGACCGGCACCGATCGCTCTCTCGACAAGATTCTGCAGCAGCACATCGACGTCATCGAATCCATGCGGATGCTGTTCCGTCGTTACTTCGACGAGACCGAGGCTACCGACACCCAGACAGCTGCGAACGTCACCGCTCTGACTCCGCCGAATTGAGGCCGCACAACATCTTTCGTCGGCACCTCTATCCCGCCCGCACCCGAAGCACCCGTCGGGTCACTGTCACGGTGGCCACCAGCGCAAGGGCCGAACATCCCGCGACCACCCACGCCACGGACGGCCAATCGACGTGCAGACCGACCTCGGTTCCCGTCACCTGCGACAGGCCTGCCGCCATGCCGTACAGCGGCGGCACAGTGACGAGTATGCCCAACAGGGAACCGATCGCCACGACGATCACGGTCTCCCCGACTGCCATCGACAGCAGCTGGCGGGCAGTGCCTCCGGAGGCTTTCAGAACAGCAGTGTCGGGCCCGCGACGATATGCCGACATTGCCAGGCTGTTCGCAATCGCAATCCCGCTGTATCCCACCGTCATTGCCATCAACACCGTCGCAAGCCAGTTGGTGAGCCGCGCGTCGACCATGTAGTCCTGCAGCGCAAAACTGTAGGCGTCCTCGACCTTTGCACCGGAGGTCAGGTGTGTCGGTGCCTGATCTTCCGGCAAGAACACGATATCGGTCAACGCTGACGGATCATGACTGCGCACCAAGTCACGAGGTAGCACGAACGACCCGCGGGCGGGATCGAGTCGAAGCACTTGCGACACCACAACGTTCTCGTAATTCCCGTCCACGAACTGCACCGACATCGACTCACCGGCTTCGACTCCGAGCAACGTCGCAGTCGGCTCGTCGAGCACCGCCTGTCCCGGGGCGGCATACCGGTCGTCGAGGCTGCCCACTGCGTCGATGACCACAACGTCGTTCGCAGTTCTCGAAACGAACACCCGAGTCGGTAGACCGGCTCGCGTTCCGACCGGGCCGGCACCTGTTTCGGCGACGACCTCATCACTCAGCCCTGCTGTTCCATCGGATGTCACGAGCGCCAGACCACGCAATTGCTCGGTCTGTTCCGCCGGATATGCCGCGGCCATTGTCTGCACCATTCCGCTCAGTAGCACCGCAAAGCCGACCGCAGCGATGACAGGGGCAGCGGTAGCAGCTGCGCGTCGGGTACTCGTGGTCAGTTCCGCTCTGACGAGCATCATTGCTGCCGACCGTGATCCGCGTTCGAGCGGCCACGTCACGATGCGTGCGATCGGTCCGATGACACCGGTGCAAGCAGCGATGCAGCAACGATCAACAGCATGGCGGCACCGATGGCGGTGTTGATTCTGCTGTCGGATCCGGTTGTCGCTGTCAGCACCGTCGCACCCACACCGCCGATGAACGCGACAAGTCCGGCCACCCACCGCGTCCTCGTCATCGGACGTCGTTCTACTGCGGCGGCGAGCAGCGCCTCGATCGGAGCAACCCTGGTAGCGGATCGAGCGACTGTCCAGGCACCGACCACCGCAACCGAGACACCGATCCCGACGGTGAGGAGCAAGGGCCACAACGAGATACGAAGCTCGAAATTCGGTGGTTGGACGTCGAGGTTCAACAGCAGGATCCGAAGCGCCGGAGCTGCAGCAACCCCGAAAGCGGCACCGATGAGACCGCCGACGAGGCCGATTGCCGCAGCCTCACCGAGCACCATGCGCCGTACTTGTCCCGGCGACGCACCGACAGCCCTGAGCAAGCCGATCTCCCGCCGGCGTTCGGACATGGCGAGAGCGAGTGTCGATCCGACCACGAAGACAGTCGTGAACAAGCCCAATACGGACATCGCGGTCACCAGCTGAGTGCCGAGATTTCTTCGGTGTGACACGAACTCCGGCTCGAGAGCAGCGCGATCGGAGCCGGTAGCAATCCGACCTCGATCGCCCAGTCGCTGCTCGGCCTTCCTCACGATGTCGTCGATGCTCGAATCGGGTGACGCTACGATCCCGATCGCGCGCACTCCGGGATCGAGTTGCGCTGCAACGCTGTCGGCAAAGTAGAACCCCTCACCGTCCAGAGTTCCCGACACTGTGAAACTCTCGATCCCCGACGCGAGATTGACCGAGACCGGATCTCCAGGAGAAATTCCCAACGAACTCGGGACGACAATCTGGGTGGAATTCGACGGTGCAACACCGGATATCAACCGGTGCGGCTTTAATTGCGCACTGGACCAGCCGTGTCCGGCTTCTGGTGCTCCCTCGTCCTCGATCGGCGCACCGTCCATGAATGGCTGGGCATAGAACGATCGGTCGATGATCACAGCTTCCGCTCCTGGTACCGAGCCGAGATCATTGGCGATCTGCCCAGCTTGGCTTGCGCTCCAGGGAATGAAGTCTGCTGTGCTACCGAACTCGTTCTGTGCCTGTGCAGGCAAGGCCAGCACGGCTGCGCCTTCCAATCGCGGCTGAACTACCGGGCGGGAGGAGTCGTAGACGATGAGTGTGGCGCTGATCAAGGCTGCCCCGAACGTCGTGGCCAACAACGCGGCCAGAAAGCTTCGCCAGTGCGTGCGAACGTTGGCGCAAGCGAGCATCACTTCTCCAGCCCAGCCATCCGAGCCGCGATCACCGCAACGTTGTCCGAGCGACTGCGGCCGATCTGCAGCGAGTCGACGATGCGACCGTCCTCGAGGAAGATCACCCTGTCCGCGTAGGCGGCGAGCGGGTCGTGGGTGACCATCACCGTGGTCTGGTGTTGATCGTCGACGAGCTTTCGCATCAACGACAGAACCTCTTTCGAGGTACGAGTGTCCAATGCGCCGGTCGGTTCGTCCGCGAAGAGCACATCCGGACGGGTGATCAGAGCGCGCGCCAGGGCGACCCGTTGCTGCTGACCGCCCGACATCTCAGCAGGACGATGCGACGCGCGATCCTCGAGCCCCACTTCTGCCAGCGCTGCCGTCACCTCGTTCGTCGGAACGCGATCACCGGCGAATCGGAGTGGTAGCTCGACGTTTTGAGCCGCGGTCAGTGAGCCCACGAGATTGAACGCCTGGAAGACGAACCCCACGTGCCGTCGTCGCAGCTCGGTCCGCGCTTTCTCGTCCAACGCGGCGATGTCGAAGCCTGCGATCGTGACGGTGCCATCGCTTGGATGATCGAGGCCCGCTGCGCACTGCAGGAGCGTCGACTTGCCGGAACCCGACGGCCCCATGATCGCAGTGAAGCTCCCCCGCTCGAAGTCCATCGACACGCCGTCGAGAGCCGAAACCGCACGATGCCCCTCGCCATGAACCTTCCGAACCCCGACGAGTCGAACCGCAACTTCATTCTGTCGAATCATGTACTCATCGAATCGGTTTCATCAACGCAACACAGTGACGCACGCACTACGAAAAATCCGTGGGTCTGCTCTACCAACTGCGGCGTGCTCTGTATCTACGATGGCCGGCCCCGCGATCCACGCCCAGGATCGTCAAGAACACCCCGTCGACGGGCTGTGGATCCGTGGGAACCGATGACCGCTGGCGTGCGTCCAAGGACTTAGGTGTTGTCGAGGAACGGACAAGAGCAATGGACAGGGCACGTCGATGGATCCCGACGATCGCGACACTTTTGGTGCTCGCGGGCTGCGCGAACACAACAGGCGGCGACGCTCTTGCCGAAACGACGTCGAGCGCGGCGATGAGTACGACCGCCTCCGCGCCGACGCCATGGGACCCATGCACCATCCCCGACGAGGCCATCGAGCGTGCGGGATTGAACGTCGCCACCAAGGAGTCGGGAATCTTCGGACGGGATCAGAACGGATTCAAGATCTGCGGATGGGAGGACCGCCCGCCTAACAACAAGTATTTCGTGTCGTTGATTGTCGGGCTGGAGACCTTGGACTTCATCAACGATCCGAATAACTTCGACCGACTCAGCCCAGTGCAGGTCGGGACTCGCGATGCCACCCAATATCAGCAGCTCGCGTCCGACGCATCACTCAATTGCGGAGTCGCCTTCACCGCAGGCCCCCAATTGATACGGGCGACGCTGATCACCGATGGACAGGTTCGGACCCCGCCATACGATCCCTGCACGGAGCTCAACAGAGTCGTAGCCGACCTCGACTCCGAAATTCCCATTTAGTTCCCACGATCGAGAGACTTCGAAACCGTGACCGATTCCCAGCCAAACCTCATCGCACACTGGCAAGAACTCAACGCCCAGGCTGACGCCGGCACGATCACCATTCCGCCTGACGTCGCGGCAAAGTGCGATGCAGCCTGCGTCGCCTACCTCGCGCATCTCAACGACATGAAGCGCAGAGCATCCGTCCTGAACGAGACCAAGTCCTGGGGCGACTTGAAGTCCGCCCAAGACCTGCGCGATAGATTCCTCAGGAAGGCCACCGGCACAGATCGATCACTCGACAAGATTCTTCAGCAGCACATCGACGTCATAGAATCCATGCGGATGCTCTTTCGTCGCTACTTCGATGAGACCGAGGCCACCGACACCCAGACGACTGCGAACATCACCGCACTCAATCCAGGAAACTGACTTCCGCGTTCGACGCTCTGCCACGCCCTCTGCACCCGAATACGGCTGGTGTAGCGCACCTGAGCGTCCACTCTCGACCACGAAGCGCGGACAGCCGCCGATCGGATGCGATCGTGAACGCTCAGGTGCGACAAAGTAGGGACGACGTCCGCTGCAAACGCCTCTCGGCGAGTGGTCGCTCGAAGCGACAAATGGGGTGAGGCCCGGGGCTTGCCAAGCGAACGCCGTCGAAAGAGTCCAACGAGACACCCCCGCCGACTATTCCCACCCACGTCAGCTGTGTTCGGTGATCATCACAGCCATGGTGTTCGGCTCCAGCGCCTCGAAGATGTGCGGCACATCGCCGGGGTAGGCAACGTAATCGCCCGCGGCCAGTTCGACGGCCTCACCCATCGGCCCCACCATGGCCCGTCCGGCACTGAGCACCACATGTTCGACGACTCCCGGCGAGTGCGGGTCCGAGCGCCTCGGTTCACCGACGTCCGCGCTGATCAGATAGATGTCCCGTCGAGCGTTCGGTGGAGACGACGCCAGCAGCGTCGCCGTGTAGTCCGCCCTGTCCGACGCGAATCTCGGCCCCTCCCCCGCACGGATCAGACGGACCGACTGCTTCGCGGGCTCGACCAGTCTGGAGAACGGCACGTCCAGGGTGACGCTGAGCGCCCAGAGAGTCTCGAGGCTCGGATTTCCGGTACCCGATTCCAGTTGCGACAGAGTCGATTTGGCGATGCCAGCTCGGCGAGCCACTTCTGCGAGAGACAGGCCGACGCGTCGTCGCTCCTGCTGGAGAGCAGCCGCGATGGCCGCTATCGGTGGACCGGTATCCGCCATTCGTTCACTCCATCGGTACGTTCGTTTGATTTGACGAACAGCCTAACAGGGTCCACTATAACGACCATGCGTTCGACATGGCGAACCCTGCAGGGGGTCAACATCCGCGACATCGCGTTGGTCTGCCTGGCCGACGCTCTGGTCGGGGCATCATTCGGTGCCATCTCGGTAGCCGCAGGCCTGCCCCTGTGGCTGCCGGTCGTGATGTCATTGGTGGTCTTCGCGGGCTCCTCCCAGTTCATCTTCGTCGGCATTCTGGCGGCCGGCGGAAATCCCGTTGCCGCTGTGGCCAGCGCGTTGCTCGCCAACATCCGACTGGTTCCGCTCGGCTTCTCCATCGGTGAGGTGTTTCGGAACGTCTCACCGGCCAAGCGGCTACTCGGCACTCACCTCATCACCGACGAGGCAGTCGCCTTCAGCGTTGCCGAAAGGGACGAGGACAGACGTCGAACAGCGTTCTGGCTGTGCGGGATCGGACTGTTCGTCACCTGGAACATCGGCGTCGTGATCGGCACGCTCGGCGGCGGTGCGATCACCGATACCGCCGCACTCGGTCTCGATGCCGCATTCCCGGCAATCCTGCTGGGATTGATCATGCCTGCACTCCGAGACCGGGCCACCCGCAACGCAGCCCTCGTCGGAGCGTGCATTGCGCTCGTCGCCTCGATGTTCCTGCCCAGTGGACTACCCGTGCTTCTGGCACTGCTCGCCGTCGTACCGGTCATGCTCTCCAATGCTCCTGCCGCACAGAAGGAATCCGCATGAACCTCACGATTCCCCTGCTTGCACTGGTCATCGGCACCTACGCGCTCCGCATGGTCGGCCCGGCACTCCGCACCCGAGTCACCATCTCACCTCGCATCGACAAGGTGATGACCACCGCGGTCGCCGTCATCTTCGTGGCACTGGTCGCCACCTCGACCCTCCTCGTGGGCAAGGACTTCGCTGGATTCGCCTTGCCCGCCGGAGTAGCTGTTGCCGCTGTACTCGCCTGGCGACGAGCGCCGTTCGTCGTCATCGTTCTCGCCGCAGCTGCCACTACTGCGGGACTTCGATGGGTCGGCCTCAGCTGAGTCTGCAAGACTGGGTTGGTGTCCGAGTCCCCTGTCCAGTCCGTCGACCGCGCGATCGAGGTGCTCGAATACCTTGCCGACCACGGTGAATCCGGCGTGCAGGACGTTGCGGCGCACCTCGAGGTACACAAGTCCACGGCGTTTCGCCTGCTCAGCGCACTGGAATTTCGCAGACTCGTCGAACAGCCCGGCGAGCGCGGCAAATACCGCCTCGGCATCGGCCTGATCCGCCTCGCCACGTCCGTATCCGCTCAACTCGACATCACCCGCATCGCCCGACCGATCCTGCAGGAACTCGCCGACACCATCGGCGAGACCGTCAACATCGCTGTGCCCGATGGCAACGTGACCGTCAACATCGATCAGGTCCGCGGCGGCTCGTCGATCATCAGTCACAACTGGCTCGGTGAGAGATCTGCTCTGCATGCGACGTCGAGCGGGAAAGCATTGATGGCGTATGACGACTCGCTCCTGAAGGCCGGCGTCGACGGTCATCTCGAACTGTTCACCGCGAACACCATCACCACCAAGGCCGATCTGCTCGACGAGATCGAGACGGTCCGCGCCACCGGAATCGCCTATGCGCGCCAAGAGTTGGAGATCGGACTGAACGCGACAGCGGCCACCATCCTCAGCTACGACGGCTCAGCGGTGGGGGCGATCACCGTCTCGGGCCCCGCCTATCGACTGGACGAGGACCGCCTCACGGCGGCAGGGGTATCCGTTCTCGCTGCCGCGCAGCGTGTCTCGACACTATTGGGTTGGTCCGGCCACGCGTGATCCGACCCAGTCGTGGAACGCCCTGATGTGATGCTCGGCCGGCACCAGCACGCCGCCGTCGCGATACATCCGTGACGACATCGCCGGCTGGCACCGTTCGCACGCGTCGAAGTCCTGCTCGTTGACGCGATGGAACAGCTCCACCGACTTGTCCATCGTCGCCGCACTGTGCGGATCTGCCACTACCGCAGGGGCATAGAGCCAATCGCATTCGACGACCGTGCGATCGACGGACATCGGGAACATGCGATGGATGATGACGTGATCGGGAACCAGGTTGACGAACACCGTCGGCCGGATCGTGATCGCGTAGTACCGGCGATCCCGCTCCTCTCCCACTCCGTCGAGCGCGTCGAATCCATGGGAGCCGTCGACGGTGAAGCCGGCTATGTCGCTGCCGAATTCGGCGCCGTGGCCCACGTACGTCTGCGCGGCCATGCCGTCGGCGAACTCGGGCAGCACCTCGGTGAGCTCGGGGTGAATCGTCGCGCAGTGATAGCACTCCATGAAGTTCTCGACGATGAGCTTCCAGTTGGCCTTGACGTCGTAGACGATCCGACGCCCCAGGGCGAGTGATTCCATGTCGTACGAATCGATGGCACCCACACCCCCGAGTCGTTCACGAACGTCGCCCTGCACCGTGTCCTCGAACGACGGAGCCTCATCGGCCACACACACCCAGACGTATCCGAGCCATTCCCGGACGTGCACCTTCCGCAGCCCGTACTCCACCCGGTCGATCATCGGCATGTCGATCAGGTTCGGAGCTGCGATCAGCTTGCCGTCGAGATCGTACGTCCATGCGTGATAGGGACATTGAAAGTTTCGCCGCACCGTGCCCGACGCCTCGGTGCACAGCGTCGCGCCGCGATGTCGGCAGATGTTGAAGAACGCGGTCACACCGCCCTTCCGATTGCGGCTGATCAGGACCGACTCTCGACCGATTTGAACCGTGCGGAAGTTACCGGGTTCTCCGATGTCGTCCGACCTGATGGCACAGAACCACATCTGCTCGAAGATCTGCTCCTGCTCGCGAGCGAAATAGGCGAGATCGACGTAGGTTTCACCGCCCAGCGTCGGAAGCAGAGTGGGCTGGAGTTCGGGATCGACCATGGTCATGCCGACACCGCGCATCTCGCCGGGTCGAACAGCGCAATGGGGTGTTTCGTGGCACCGTCGATCGCGAGGTCCGCGAGGACTTCTCCGATGACGGGAACGAACTTGAAGCCATGACCCGAAAAGCCGCACGCGACGGTGACATTGGCGTGGTCCGGATGCTTCGCCAGAACGAAGTGCTCGTCCGGTGTCGTGGTGTACATGCAGGTCTTCGCATCCTGATGTGGTCCGGACAGCGCCGGAAACGTGGTGACGATGCGCTGTTGCAGTCGAGCGATCTCCTCGGGATGCACTGTGCGATCGATGGTGTCGGGATCGCACGGCGTTCCGGCGCGGAAGAACGAGATCTTCACGCCGCCGCCGTCCCCGTCGATGGCCGGGAAGCCGTAGATCTGATCCGGCCCGTCCCCGCAGATGTAGACGGGGTGGTGCGAGCTGTCGAAGGCCGCTTCGCCCGACTCCGGGGTGATCCAGTGCATCACCTGCCGTTCGACCACCATCGGTATGCCGATCTCGGCCAGCAGCTTCGGTGCCCACGCTCCCGGTGAAATAACCAGTGCACCAGCGGTATACGTGCCGGCCACCGTGGTCACGGTCACCGAGGAGTCGGTGGATTCCCAACCGAGCACCTTCTCGTCGTAGCGCAGTTCGGCACCGGCAGCCTCGGCGAGATCGAGATGCGCGGCGACCGTCGTCTCCGGTCGCGCGATGCCCGCCTTCTCCTCGAAAAGGGCGAATTCGTCGGGCCGTAGCCGGACCGTCGGGAAGCGCCGCTGCGCCTCGGCCGGGTCGAGTACGTCGTGCTTGAGGCCCCACTTCTCCGAGGCCCGCAGGCTTCCGCCGAACGTGAGCCCGTCCGGCCTTCCCACGTAGAGACCGCCGGTTTCGGTGAACACGTCCCGCCCACTGTCCGAGGCGAGGTCGTGCCACAGCTCGTACGCGCGCAGGAGCAACGGTACGTAGGCCGGGTCCTCGAAGTACGACTGCCGATAGATGCGCGAGCCACCGTGACTCGATCCCAGCGCATGCGCGGGTCCGAACTGGTCGATACCCAGCACTCGCTGTCCGCGCCGAGCGAGGTGACAGGCGGCGGCACTTCCCATGCCGCCGATACCGAGGACGATCACGTCGTAGGTCATGTCAGCACCTGATCTTGTTCATGTCGGGATCCACCAGCGGTTCGGCCATGACCGTCGCTGGGAGTAGGTCTCGGAAGTACTGCACTGCAACGTGTTCACCGGGTTGCAGCCCTGCCGGTAGCCAGGCGTAGGCCACCGTCTTCCCGATCGTGTATCCGTAGGCGGCACTGGTCACGTACCCGACCACGGTGCCGTCCCGCAGCACCGGCTCCTTACCCATCACCACATGTGACGGGTCGTCCAACGTCAGGCAGGTCAGCACCGGGCCGTCGCCGCCTTCCTGCAACGCAGAGGCTCCGACGAAGTCGCCCTTGGCTTTTCGCACCGCGAAACCGAGCCCCGCCTGATACGGATCGTGTTCGGTGGTCATATCGGTTCCCCACGACCGGTAACCCTTCTCCAGTCGGAGGCTGTTGAACGCACTGCGCCCCGCTGCGACCACGCCATGCGCCTGCCCGGCGTCCCACAGGGTGTCCCACAGGCGCAGTGCGGTATCGGCATCGGTGTACAGCTCCCAGCCGAGCTCGCCCACGTACGACAGTCGCAGCGCCAAGACCTCGACCCCGCCGACGTGAATGGTCCTGCCGTTGAAGTACTTCAGACCGGTATGCGAGATGTCGGCCGAGGTGAGCGGAGCCAGCACCTCCCGCGCCGACGGTCCCCACAGCCCGATACAGGCGGTGGCACCGGCGATGTCGCGAACGTACACATCACGGCCGGCATGGCGCAGCATCCAGTCTTCGTCGAGCGGACCGTTCACCCCCACTTGGAACCGATCCTCGGCCACCCGCGCGACGGTCACGTCGCTGCGCACACCGCCGGTCGCGTCGAGCATCAGTGCGTAGGTGACGCTTCCGACCTTCTTGTCGAGCTGGTTGGTCGTCAACTTCTGCAGTAGCCCGAGCGCACCGGGTCCGCCGACCTCGAGGCGTCGTAGCGGCGTCATGTCGTACATCGCCACCGCCTCGCGGGTACGCCAGGCCTCGACCGCGCTGATCGGTGACCAGAATTTCGCCGACCACGGCTCGCGCTTGGGTGCCTGCCACTGTTCCGGAAGTTGTTCGAGCAGAGCGCTGTTGGACTCGTACCAGTGCGGGCGCTCCCAGCCCGCACCGTCGAGGAACATCGCGCCGAGCTCCTGCTGACGACCGTAGAACGGGCTCACTCGCAGCGGCCGCGGTTCCACTTTCGGCTGCAGTGGATGGATTATGTCGTAGACCTCGACGAAGTTCTGGGCACTGGTGCGCGCCACGTTCGACGGCACCAGGTCGGTCTTCTCGAATCGGTAGAGGTCGCACTCGTGCATGTCGATCTCGCTGTGCCCGGTGATCATCTGCTCGGCAAGCGATTTCGCCACACCGGCAGAATGCGTCACCCAGATCGCCTCGGATACCCACAGCCCCTGCACTTCTCGTGACTCACCGACGATCGGTGCGCCGTCCGGGGTGAAGGAGAAGATGCCGTTGAACGCGTGCTGCACTTTCGCTTCTCCGAGAGTTGGAATGAGCTCGGTGCTGCGCTGCCATGCGTCGGCGAAATCGGCCTCGGTGAACGGCATCGACGACGGCATGCTCTGCGCGGTCACGTTCTCACTGGAACCGAGTTCGCGGGAATCGACGGGCATGGGACGGTGGTGGTACGAGCCGATTCCCAGGTGATCGCCGTGTTCGCGGTAGTAAAGCCGCTCGTCCTGATGACGGAGGATGGGCAGAACCGCTTCGGTGGCTGCTCGACGCGACGGCAGGTCCAACTCGGTCGTGTGCGCGTACTGATGTGCCAGTGGCTGCAGCGGCACCGTCATCCCGAGTAGATCGCCCAGCTCGGGCCCCCAGAATCCGGCGCAGCAGACGACGATGTCGGCCTCGAAGGTGTGCTCGCCCGCCCGCACGGCCGTGACTCGGCCGTTGCTCTGATCGATCGACGTGACGTCCATGCCGCCGATGAAACGTGCGCCGCGTGCGGTCGCCAGCTCGGCCTGCGTCGCGCTGGCCTTCACGGCCTTGGCCAGGCCGTCGTCGGGGGTGTGCAGTCCGGCGAGTATCCGGCCGCGGTCGAGCAGGGGGTAGAGCTCGAGGCACCGCTCGGCGTCCACCACCTCCGAGATCAGGCCCCAGGAGGAGGCGAAGCCGTGGCGTCGATGCAGCTCGTCGACGCGCTCGGGCGTCGTCGCCACCTCGAGGCCACCGACGTCGAGAAAGCAGTCGAGGCTCTTGAACTTGGAAGCCGTGTAGGCCGCGAATCGCGACATCGATCGGGAGGAATTGGTGGCGAACACCAGGCCCGGTGCATGTGAGGTGGAACCGCCGGTGAGCGGTAGCGGGCCCTTGTCCAGGACTGTGACGTCGGTCCAGCCGCGTGCGGTGAGTTCGTCGGCGAGGCTGCAGCCGACGATTCCGGCACCGACGATCACAACCCTCGGGATGCTCGAGGACATGACACGCTCCTAGGGGGTGTACGTCGAGTTGATTTAGTTGCACAATACGAACTGCACTTCGTATAGCGCAACAGATTCACACGATCGAAACTCGAGCGTTCCACCGCCGCAACGGGGTGATCTCACGCTGGGTACAACACGAGCACTGCACACCCTCAGGTCCCCGGAGGCCCGACCATGACCGCAACCTTCTCCACCCGCGTCCTGCTCGACGTCGGTCGCGCCGAGGATCTCCCCGACGGCGAGGCCCTGCGCATCACCCCGGCCGGAGCACCGCCGATCGCAATCTTCAACGTCGAGGGTGAGTTCTTTGCCATCGACGACACCTGCACCCACCAGGACGCCTCACTGTCCGAAGGCTGGGTGGAGAACTGCGCCGTCGAATGCCCGCTCCACACAGCATGTTTCGACCTCCGCACCGGGGCCGCACTGGGCGCTCCCGCCAAGATCCCCGTACGCACGCACGCCGTACACGTCGAGGACGGGGTCATCCGCATCGCGGTCACCCCGTGAAGTCGGTGACCGTGGTCGGAGCCTCGCTCGCGGGAGTGGCCACGGCGCGGGCGCTGCGCGATCAGGGTTTCGACGGCCGAATCACGATGATCGGCGACGAAGTGCACCTGCCGTACGACCGGCCGCCGCTGTCGAAGAGTTTTCTTCTCGGTGACGAATCCGCACTGCCACTCGACATCGACGGTCTCGACGTCGACTGGCGTCTGGGTTGCGCGGCGACCGGCCTGTCGGGGACCACGGTCTCGACCGTATTCGGGGATATCAGTGCCGATGCGGTGGTGATCGCAACGGGCGCTGCGGCCTGCCGCCTCCCCGGCACCGTCGGGATCGATGGCATTCACGTGCTGCGCAGCCTGGACGATGCGCGTGCGCTGCGGTCCTCGCTGTCGTCGGGAGTTCGGGTCACGGTGGTCGGAGCCGGGTTCATCGGCAGCGAAGTAGCCTCCACTGCAGTGGGACTGGGCGCGTCGGTGACAGTTGTCGAGGCCTCGACGACTCCGCTTGCCCGCGTGTTCGGTAGTGAGCTGGGCTCACTGATCGCCGGGTGGCATCGAAGCGCCGGTGCGGCACTACTGACCGGAGTATCGGTAGCCGGGTTCGTCGTCGACGCGGGTCGGGTGCGTGCGGTGGAATTGGCGGACGGCTCGATGATCGAGTCCGACGTGGTCGTCCTCGGCGTCGGTTCTACGCCGAACGTCGGCTGGCTCGACGGATCCGGCCTGGACATTCACGGCGGAGTGGTGACCGATCGGCGCGGTATCACCGCGAACCCGGCCGTCGTCGCCGTCGGTGACTGTGCTGCGGTTCGAGATGCCACCGGGGTGATTCGACGCGACGAACACTGGACCTCCGCCGCCACCCGACCTGCCGTCGCCGTCGAAGCGCTACTGACCGGTGGGTCCAAGGAATTCACCGGGCTGCCGTACGTGTGGTCGGACCAATACGCCGCACGCATCCAATTCGCCGGACATCACGGACCCGACTGCACCGCCGACATCGTCGAGGGCGACCCCACCACCGGACCCTTCGTCGCTCTCTACCGACGCAACGACCGCCCGGTCGCCGTGCTCGCCGTCTCCTCTCCGCGATCCTTCGGCAAATGGCGTCGCCAGGTAGTCGATGACTTGAACCTGATGGCCTGAGTGTCCACTATTTCCCTCCCACCCCGCCGCCGTTCACCCGCTCCCCAAGTCCACTCGATGTGACATTGACCCCCGAAAAGGCCACCGAATGTCACATTGAGTACCCACCACCGGGAACAATGGTCAAGGAACACGGGAAACGATTGTCGACTTTGGGAGCAGCAATGACCGCGCTGGATGCAGTACGACGACGGTGGCCGAAGACGATGCCGCTGCAGCCGCTGCCGTCGGAGTCGTGGGCCAAGCAGGAGCCCACCTGGAAGGGTGCGAATCCGCAGGTCATCGAGTCCGCTTTAAAGCGCGCGAAGACGCGTACCTCGGGCAATTGGTTCGTGTTCGCTGCCAGTCGCGACGTCAAGGCCGACAAGCCGTTCGGCCGATATGTGGGCACCACCGAGTTGGTGGCGTGGCGTGACTCTGCAGGCAAGGTGCACATCGGGCCGGGCGCATGTCCGCATCTCGGTGCAGCGTTGGACACCGCGAAGATCGAATGCGACACATTGGTCTGTCGCTGGCATGGTCTGGCGCTCGGGCCGAAGGGTAAGCCCGGTTGGCGTCCGGTTCCCGCGTTCGACGACGGGGTTCTGGTGTGGGTTCGGCTCGACGAGCTCGGCGGTGAGGAGCCGACGCCCGTCCCCGTGGTCCCGATCCGTCCGCCCGCGTCCACGGCCATCGCCGGTGTCGTCACCCTGGTCGGCAAGTGCGAGCCCGACGACATCATCGCCAACCGACTCGATCCCTGGCACGGTGCGTGGTTCCACCCGTACTCGTTCGCGCGGCTGAGGGTCGTCAGCGCGCCGACCGAGATCGATGTACCCGAGGAAGACGATCGCTTTCTGGTCGACGTGACCTTCCGCGTCAGTCGCGGCATCGGTGTTCCGGTGCGGGCCGAGTTCGTCTGCCCCGGTCCCCGCACCATCGTGATGCGCATCCTCGACGGTGAAGGAGCGGGAAGCGTCGTCGAAACGCATGCGACGCCTCTGGCCCCCGCCGCCGACGGCACACCGCGCACCGCCGTCATCGAAGCCACGATCGCGAGTTCGGATCGTCCGGGATTCCAGATGGCGCGCAAAGCATCCGGCCTCCTACGACCGGCGATGAACTTCACCGCTGCACGGCTGTGGAAGGACGATCTCGACTACGCCGAGCGACGCTACGAGCTGCGTTCGCAGGGCCGGGCCTGAGTGGAGCTGTACCACGTGTGCTTTGCCGTGCAGGATCTCGATGCGGCGATGTCGGACCTGTCGGCGACGCTCGGTGCACGTTGGCGAGAGCCACGTACGGGCACGCTGGGTGAGTGGACGTATCGCATCGTATTTTCGATCGAAGCTCCATATTTCGAGCTGATCGAAGGGTCACCGGGTAGTCCGTGGGACGGTACGGCCGGCCCGCGATTCCACCACCTTGGATTCTGGTCCGAGAACATGGACTTGGACCGCACGGCCTTGGACGGCGTTGGAACGATGATGTTCGACGCCTGTCCGCTCGGCCGCCCGTTCAGCTATCACCGAATCGACAGCATCGGCGCGAGTGTGGAATTGGTGGGCCGCTCAGCCGAACTTGGCTTCCGCGCGACGTGGGATCTCTGACCACCTACCCCGCGACGACACGGGAGGTGTTCGGGTCGAGTTCGGGATCGATCGAAATCATTGCTGTTCGCTCTCCTTTCGAGGACTCGAGGTCCGATTTCCTGACGAAGTCGCTAGGAGTCTTCGGCAAGGTCCTTGAAGTAGCGTGCAACGGGCCATCTCTCGAACCCGCTGCCCTCGTACGCCGCTCGTGCCGGAGCATGACCGGGATCATCTCCGGTCTCGACCATGATCATGCCCAACCCGGCAGATTTCACCCTCGCCGAGGACCGATGCATCAGCGCTCTACCTACGCCGTCTCGCTGGCGTACCGGATCGACCACGAGTACGTACACCTCACCCATGTTGTCCTGCGGATGCAGTCGGGTGCACACCCGGCCGATGGGTACGTCACCGTCAACCGCCACGTCCACGTTCTCGGGTTCACCGTCGAGAACGAGGGCCAGGTCTTCGTACTGTCGCGCCTGCCAACCCGAGGGATAGAAGCAGTCGTACACGAAGGACGGGACCGCCGATTGCACCATCGGGAACACCGGTTCCCAGGCGCGGAGCGACAACGCGAGCAGCTCGGTACGGTACTGCGAGGTATAGGGCACGATGGTCACCATCAGGCCGAGTCTAGGTCGCGGCGTGTGGACCAGGACATCGAATATCCGACGGCCCGTAGCTGCCAATCACGACCCCCACTGCAGCACAGCACTATTGGGTCCAAAAAAATTCGACAAACCTCTTGGCACTCCCAGGGTCAGAGTGCTAATTTCTGTTCTGCACAGTTGAAGAGCGGCTCGCCACAGGGGTGAGCGCATCTGGGTACAGGAGGTGGTTGCTGTGCTTCGTTTCGATCCGTTCCGTGATGTCGATTCCCTCACGTCGGCAATGCTGGGTGCCTCTTCCGGTTCGGACCGCGCCCCGCGATTCATGCCGATGGACCTCTACAAGGTCGACGACCACTACGTCCTCAGTGCCGACCTGCCCGGCGTCGACCCCGGATCGATCGATGTCGACGTCGACCGCGGAACGTTGACGCTCACCGCTCATCGATCTGCTCCGGAAAGCACTGGTGTGCAGTGGATTACCTCGGAGCGATTCGCCGGCACGTTCCGTCGCCAGGTCTCGCTGGGTGACGGCGTCGATACCGAGCGCATCTCCGCGGCGTACGACAACGGCGTTCTATCGATCACCATTCCGCTGGCAGAACGCGCGAAGCCGCGCAAGGTCGACATCGCACACGGCGAGTCGGCCGGCGAGCAGAAGTCCCTCGCGCACGAGTCGACTTGATCGTCGAACACATCGGCATCCGAAACGCATCGATCACGAATTCCATTGGGGTGATGCACTATGCAATCCGAGGCGGTGGTGTGGACGGAATCGACCGACCGTGAGCAATGGTGGCGCACGGTGGTGGGCGTCGAGACGAGCATGAGGGAATGCTCGACGGCGGATGTGCTCGATCAGTGTCGAGCCGAGCCTCTCGACGACGATCTCTACCCGCACACCCAGCAAGCAGCCTGACGAGAAGGGCCGGCACCGAACACTCGGTGCCGGCCGTCGTCATCGGAACCTCTACAGGGACAACGAAAAGAACGTGCTCGACGGATCCAGCACGTAGTCCCCGAACGGCGGACACTCGACGAATCCGTGCCGCACATACAGCCTGCGAGCCGCAGCGAAGTAATCCTGAGTTCCCGTTTCCAGGCTCACCCGCCCGTACCCGCGTCGACGCGCATCGTCGAGCACGTACACGAGCAGACTCGACGCCACTCCGTGACCTCGCGCCGCCGCCGACGTGCGCATCGACTTCAGCTCACCGTGAGCAGGTGAGAGCTCCTTCAGCGCAGCGATTCCCAGCAGTTCCTCTGCCTCCCAGGCCGTCCACACACCGACGTCCGACCCGCGCAGACCCGACAGATCTAAAGCGTGGACACTCTCGACGGGCGAGGTGGCGTGCATGTCCGCGAGATGCTCGGTGAGCAGCGCACGCACTTGCGGACGAGACAGATCGTCGACCTCGATCCGCACGCCGGAACTCACCTGTTCATGAGCCTCTCGATGGCGTCGAACATCTTGAATCGTCCACTCGTCGGCACTGTTTCGATGTCGTGACCGGTGATGCCCCAGCTCGCCAACAGTGTGTTCGCGGCCTGCAGCCCTGTGGTGGCCGCACGTTCCATCAGCGCCACCGGCAGATCGATGCGGATGCCGTCGCCCGCGAGAACCAGTGCAGGTTCGGGGGTACGGACGGTCGGACGCTCGGCGAACGCTCCGAGGCCGAACATGGGGCAGTCGTCGCGCCACTCGGATCGCTCTGCGATCACCACTGCATCAGCGGTTTCCGGGTAGATCTCGTGCATCCGATCCATCAGTTGCTGCCGCGTGACCTCCTCGGACTCCTCGGCGGCGTACGCGTGCAGTTCGACGACGGAGCCGCCGGTGCGGGCAGCCCATTGCGCGGCCTCGTCCTCGAACCGTTCGAGCACGCTGATGTTGTCGATCGGGGGCATGCCGCCGGTGCCGATGAAGGCGGGTCGATCGGCGTTGACGGCCTTGCTCAACCAGACGCGATGCACCAGGAACGGCGGTGTGTTCTGCAGCGCAGCAACCTGTTTGCGCCAATCGGGCGTCCCGAGCTCGGGTGACTGCTCGAGCACTCGCTGCAATCCGGCGATGTCGGTGGCGAGTACCACCGCGTCGGCGTCGATGATGCCGCCTGCGTCGACGCGGAACTTTCGCAATCCACCGCGGCTGATCTCACCGCACGCAGTGGAGGTTCTGATGTCGACTCCGAGGCCGGTGAGGTACTCCCCCAGCGGGTCCCACAGCGCCTGCGGATACGGGTCACGTGGAACGTCGAAGATCAGGCCCTCGGAGGAGCCGAGGAAGTAGATGTGGAACATCATGGCCAGCTCGGCGGCTGACATCTTCTCGGGATCGGCGAAGAAGCTTCGGGAGAACACTCCGAACGCCAGGTGTCGTGCTGCCTCGGGGAAGTTGATGTTGCGCAGAAACTCTGCGGCCGGAGTGGTGTCCAGCTCGTCGAAGGTCTTGGGCACACTCACCGTCATCAGCGGCAGTGCCGCAATACCGTTCAGGTCGGTGAGGTCCTTCCACCGGAATGTCGGACTGCGCTTGACGAACGCGAAAGCGTTGAGCGGCGGCGTCTCGGGCAAGCCCTTGAACCCGTCGATCCGGCCGTCGCCGTCGATGAGTGGGTAGTCGTCCACCGGACGCAACCGCGCCAGCCCCGGATCGGTGCGGCGCAACAGGTTTCGGAGGTTGTAGTACTGCCGGAAGAACGCGTGGAAGCCGCGGCTCATAGTGGCGGGAGAACCGTCCTCGAGCGTCGTGTCCCATCCGCCGACGCGGCCGCCGAGGTAACTCTCGCGTTCGACCACGTGCACTTTCACACCACGCTCGGCCAGTGCGGTCGCAGCACTCAAACCGGCGATACCACCACCGACCACCACCACGTGCGGGATGTCCGCCAGTTGACCGGCACTGGAATAGCCTTGCGCGGCAACATGGGTGACCTTTCTGGAATCGGTCAACGCTCTTCCTCCGCGGGACGAGAACCGAGGAACGTGTGCACCACGTCGTTCTGCCAACCGGTCATGGTCTCTCTGGCGACACCGGTGTAGCCGGCTCGCTGCATCCGCCGCATGAAGGCCGAGGCACCGTCGAAGGTCACGACGCTGCGCCACAGATGCCGGTACAGAGTGGCGTCGCGTGTCGCCAGCCAGCCGAGCGGAATGATGATGCCCCAGCTCACCACGTTCCAGGAGATCCTGGCCCGCACCGAATCGTGCACCGAGTACTCGTGGAACGCGATCGTCGAGCCCGGACGCAGCAGTGACAGAAGCGATTTGAGCTCCGTGTCGGGGTCGTCGACGTTCCTGATCAGGTACGCGGCGAGTATCGCGTCGAACGGACCGTCCACCCCGTTCATCGCCAGATCCTCGACGCGTGAGTGTACGAACGTGACGTTCGACGGCCAGTCCTTGCTCCGCGCGACCTCGAGCATCTCGGCCGACGCGTCGGCGGCGACGATCTCGGCATGCGGCGCGGCTTCGAGCAGCGCTGCAGTGGATGCGCCCGTGCCGCAACCGATGTCGAGCAGACGCAGGCCGGCACCGAGGTTCGGAATCCGCAGCCGCTTGGCCGACTTGAGCAGGTGTTCGTGGTAACCGGGGTTCGCTCCGACGAGTCGGTCGTACGCCTTCGCGCCGACATCGAAAGCCCCGGGAACTTCGTTTCGCGGCAGTCCGCCCTTACCGACCTTCACAGTGCCTCTTCCTTGCTGACGCGGGCCGAGGGCCCACCCTGGACCGATACGACATCACCGTGCTGCAACTGCCGTCCGCGCCGCACGTCCACATCCCCGTTGACACTGACCAAACCGTCGGCGATCACGCCCTTCGCCTCGGCACCGGATTCGATGAGGTTGGCGAGCTTGAGGAACTGACCCAGTCTGATCGATTCGTCGCGGATGGGGACATCGTGTGCGTCGGACATGTCTCCATCCTGTACTAGCGAGCCGTTCGCTGCTACCAACCGGTCACATCGACGAACGGAAGCGGCGCAATCGCAGGCTGTTGCTCACCACGAACACCGAGGACAGCGCCATCGCGGCACCGGCGAGCATCGGGTTGAGCAGGCCCGCAGCGGCCAGTGGCACAGCAGCGACGTTGTAGGCGAAGGCCCAGAACAGGTTGCCCTTGATGGTGCTCAGCGTGCGTCGGGAGAGGCGAATGGCGTCGCCGACCGCCCGCAGATCACCGCGCACCAACGTCAGGTCACTGGCCTCGATCGCCACATCGGTGCCCGTACCCATCGCAAGCCCCAGATCGGCGGTGGCGAGGGCAGCCGCGTCGTTGATGCCGTCGCCGACCATCGCCACGACCTTGCCCGACGCCTGCAGTTCGGTGACGGCATCGACCTTGCCCGTCGGCAGGACACCGGCGATGACCTCGTCGATTCCCACCTCGGCGGCGATCGTGCGGGCGGCGGCCTCGTTGTCGCCGGTCAGCATGACGGGCGTCAGGCCGAGAGCTCGGAGTTCCGCGACGGCCTGCTTCGAAGTCGGCTTGACCGAGTCGGCGACCACCAACACTCCGCGAGCACTGCCGTCCCAGCCGAGTGCGACGGCGGTGCGTCCCTGACGTTCGGCGGTCTCGAAGGCATCGGCGAGCTCGGACGGCAGCGGCATCGACCAGTCGGCCAACAGCGAGCGACGCCCGATGACCGCGGCTCGGCCGCCCACGACACCCTGGACCCCGAGTCCGTCGAGGCTGGTGAATTCCTCGACGGTCATGGACTGGGTAGAACCAGCGATGGCGCGGGCGATGGGGTGCTCCGAACCCGATTCCAACGCTGCCGCAACGGCACGGACCACGTCCTCGTCCTCGCCGTCGGCCACGTGGACCGACTGCAGAGTCATCTCCCCGGTGGTGACGGTTCCGGTCTTGTCGAGTACGACGGTGTCGACGCGGCGCGTGGATTCGAGGATTTCCGGGCCCTTGATCAAGATGCCGAGTTGCGCGGCGCGTCCGGTGCCGACCATCAGGGCGGTGGGTGTGGCCAGTCCGAGAGCGCACGGGCAGGCAATGATGAGTACTGCGACCGCAGCGGTGAACGCACCGGCTGCGGAACTGCCTGCACCGAGCCAGAATCCGAGCGTCGCGACGGAGATCGCGATGACGATCGGCACGAAGATCCCGGAGATACGATCGGCCAATCGCTGCGCCTGCGCCTTGCCGGTCTGCGCGTCCTCGACGGCCTTCGCCATCTGCGCGAGCTGAGTATCGGCACCGATTCGCTGTGCCCGCACGGTGATTCGGCCACCCACGTTGAGCGTTGCACCGACCACGGCGTCGCCGACGCCGACCTCCACGGGCACGGATTCGCCCGTCAGCATCGATCGGTCGACGGCCGAGGATCCAGTCTCGACGGTACCGTCGGTGGCCACCTTCTCGCCCGGACGAACGACGAACAGATCGCCGACGGCCAACTGCTCGATCGGAATCTGTTGTTCTCTACCGTCTTTCAGTACGGCAACCGTCTTGGCACCGAGGTCCATCAGGGCGCGCAGCGCTGCACCGGCCTGACGCTTGGATCGGCTCTCGAACCATCGTCCGGCCAGGATGAAGGTGGTCACGCCGGCTGCGGCTTCGAGGTAGATGTTGCCTGCCCCGTCCGTTCGGGCGATCGTGAACTCGAACGGATGCGTCATACCCGGGGTGCCTGCGGTGCCGAAGAACAGTGCGTACAGCGACCACCCCAACGCCGCGAGGGTGCCCATGCTGACGAGGGTGTCCATGGTCGAGGTGCCGTGCCGCAGGTTGGTCCATGCGGCGCGGTGGAACGGCAACGCGCCCCACACGACCACCGGCGCGGCGAGAGTCAACGACAGCCATTGCCAGTTGGTGAACTGCAACGCCGGAATCATCGCCATGGCGATCACCGGCACGCTGAGCACGGCAGAGACGATCAATCGCTGCTTCAGCGGGTCGGCGGGAAGCTCGTCGGCCGGTTCGGCCGCGGGCAGAGTGGCGGTGTAGCCGGCGGCTTCGACCGCCGCGATCAGGTCCTCGGTGGCCACGCCGTCACTGGTGACACGCGCCTTCTCGGTGGCGTAGTTGACCGTCGCCGATACCCCGTCGAGCTTGTTGAGCTTGCGTTCGATGCGGTTGGCACACGACGCACAGGTCATGCCGCCGAGGATCAGCTCGGTTTGCTGGCTCATGCCTGCCCCTCCTGTACCTCGATGGTGAATTCGGCTGTGTGCACGGCCGCCGCGTCGTGCGAGTCGTGGTCGGTGTGCGACGCGACGGGGGCCGGGACGTCGGGTCCGATCTTGTCCCCGACGAACAGCGCCGCCAGGAACAGGAACGCGATCCCGACGAAAAATCCGACGAGCTTGGCGGGTGCGTCGAGTTCCTGCCGTGCGAAGTTCATAGCCTTACCCTACCCCCCCAGGGTACCCAGGCGGAACCCCGGCCGTTCGGCTCTTCGGAACTACGTCCATGTGATTCGTTCGCCAAAGCCCATGAGCACGACGACACATCACAAGTTTTGTAACGCGAACGACAGCGCGGACGAAATGCCGGGTAACCCACTGGCAACTGCAGTGGGAATCGGTTCGGGCGGACATGATGGGGATCGAAAACATGAATGTTGGCAAGTCGAAGCGTGCGCGCGTTGCGTTGAGCGCGTTCGCGATCGGAGCCCTCGGTGCAGGAGTGGTTGTCGCCGCACCGTGGTCGACTCCGTCCACGACCACCGAAGCATCCATCGAGCTGGTGTCGACGGCAACGTGCTACGACATGGTCAGTATCGCGATCGGTGGCCGCGGCGACACTCCGCGCGAGGGCGTCAAGTGGCTCACCACCCCCGAGGGCGAGCGGCTCCCCGCAGCGATGTCCGGTGACTACTCCAGCGACTGGATCGACCAGGCCGTGCGTGCCCCCAACAACGGCAACGTGGTTCCGGACTCCTACGCAGCTGTGTACGTCGAGTACCCGGCGGACCTGGCCAGCTACGAGAACGCAGTGCAGACCGGCGTCACCAACTCGCAGACCATCATGAAGTCGATCTCCTCGTCCTGCCCCGACACTCGATTCGCCATCGTCGGCTACAGCGAAGGCGCAGACGTCGCCCGCCGCACGGCGATGGAGGTGGGCAACCAGGTCGCCTCGGCCGACGGAACGTACGGAATCATCGACCCCGCCCAGGTCGTGGGAGTCGTCATTCTCGCCGACGCAGGCCGTGTCGCCGGGGACGGTCCGTTCCCCGGTGCCGAAAACCCGTTCAGCAACCCGGACGGCTTCGACACCAAGTACCAGAACGGCAACAACGCAATCCCCGGACAGGGCGCACTGCCCGGCACGTCCGGTGGATTCGGAGCGCTCGACGGCCGAGTGGCCTCCTTCTGCTCCGACGGCGACCTCACCTGCGCACTGCCCGAGAACACGTCGCTGATTCATCTGGCCGCCAACGTAGGTCGTCAGGTCAACGCCGACGCATTGCAGAACGAGCAGCTCACCCCTGCTACCGGTGCGGATCTCGCACTGGCCCTGGGACGCATCGCCGTCAATGCCTTCAACGACATCGCCTCGCAGCCCAACTGGATGCAGAGCGACGAGACGTTCCTCGACGTGTTGATCAAGGTGTCCGAGCCCGGTTACGAGCCCGGCGCTGTCACCACCCCCGTCTCGGCCGAGGTCGACGGCGAGCAGGAGCCGATCGAAACCGGTCAGATGGTCGACCTGGCATACCTGCCGCAGAAGATCTTCCGCGAGATCACCGGCTTCATCGCCTCCAACCAGAACACCGTTCCGGTGATCATGAACGATCCGTACGGCCTGACATTGGGCCCCGGATCGGGACACCACTTCGATTACTGGCGTGACGCCGACGCGGCCAACGGCAAGCCGCTGACCTCTGTGCAGTACGCCGCGGCCTGGTTGACCCAGCTGGCGGAAGAGGCCAACAGGGGCGAGCCGATCAAGTCCGCAGCGGTTCAGGAGAAGGCCGGACGTGCAGCGGTCGAGACGATCGTGGCACCTGTGACCACGTCGGCAACGGCAACTCCGAAGGCCACCACCACCGCCCCGGCAACCTCGACGCCCGTCGTGACCACCACCGTCCCGGTTGTGCCTGCACCCGTCACCACCGCCGAGACACCGGCACCGGCCACCGTCACGACGACCCCCGAGTGCACGATCCCAGTCGAGGGTGAAACCCCCGTCGAGGGAGCACCGCCGGTCTGCGTCACCCCGACGGCAACCGACGCCGAGGTAGCACCGGAGTCCGTAGTTACGACCACCGAGGTTGTGCCTGCGCCGTAGTCCAGTGCAGAACGCTCACGAGCCCGTCCACCGCAGTCATCGGGTGGGCGGGCTCGTGTGGTTTCGCATCGAGCGGTTTGCCGTCGAATTCACCGAACTCAGAGACCCTCGATTCGTCCCCAATCAGAACGACTCTGGACCCGATCTTCCACATGCACCATGGCAATCGCCAGCGGTACCGCCACGATCAACCACAACAGCGGGGACAGCGGCAGTCCTACCCGGCCGAGCTTCGCGGGGATAACCGCCGTCGGCAGCTACCGCGCCGCCGGATTCTGGGTGGGTCTACGCATCAACACCGCGCAGGCAACCGTCACCACTGCAACGACCGCGAGCCCGGCCACCGACAACACCAGGTGGTCGGGCTCGGTCGTCCGTGTGGCCACCGCGCGGTCGTACGTAGAGGCGATCTGAGAGCTCGCGGCGTACACCGTCACCGGCAGCGTCATGGTGAACAGCGCAGGCAACGCGACGGCCAGCGAACCCGGCGCAGTCGACATCACGGACACCAGCGCGTACGCGACGACGAACGGCAGAGCGAACTGCGACACCGACGGCAGATCGACGTAGCCCTCGATCAGACCTGCACCGGCAACGACGAACAGCCCACCCAGTCCGACGTACACCTGCGGCCACCGGTAACCGATCCCGGCTCCGACGACCAGCAACGCGGCACTCACGGCCAATTGCAGCGAATCCTCGACGGCGAATCCCATCGACCCGATCGTGGCCGACGCGAACAGCACCAGCAGTACGCGGCCGTCCCGCCCAGGCAAAAGGAACGACGCCACCACCGCAAGAACGGCCATACCGGCAAGTGCACCGAGCCACAAGGCATCCCCACTGTCGTGGCCGCCGGCGAACCAACTCAGAACACCGGCAGCTACGGGCAGCGGAAGTCCGACCAGCAGAGTCCGTCGGGTCTCGTGCGACTGCAACGCCACATCGCGGTGTGCCACGAACAGCGAGAGCGCCGCACCCAGTGCCGCAATCACCATGATGATCGCCCGCTCCGGAACCACCGCGTCCTCGGCACCGACGACATCCCACACGAACACGGGACCGTCGTCGACTTGCAGCAGGGCATCCAGCGCTTTGCCGAGAAGACCGGCTCCGATCGCGGCGACGGCCAGCGATGCCTGCGCTCCGCGATGTCGCCCCGCGAGCACGGCGGACGCGCCGAGCAGGGCACCTGCACCCACTGCGCCGGCCCAGTCGCCGAACATTCCGGTCACCATGCCCACTGTCCGGAACAGTACGACGAGTACTGCTCCGATCGCCACGACGAGCACACCTCGCGCACTCGAACGCGCGAGCGCGACGCTGGTCAGGCACGCGGTCAGCGCGAGGACGGTGAGCCCGTTGACGATCGTTGTCAGTGAACCGAATTCGGACGTGCTGCTCAGCAGGGAGTCGAAGGGTCGGATATCACCGATCGCATAGCCGACGACGAAGCCGGCAAGGATCATCGACAGTACTTTCATACTGTCGATCATGCCGTCAGCCGAATTTCACTCCCTGCGCCAGGGGCAGTTCGTTCGAGTAGTTGACCGTATTCGTAGCTCGCCGCATGTAGGCCTTCCATGCGTCCGAACCGGATTCACGGCCGCCGCCGGTTTCCTTCTCTCCGCCGAATGCCCCGCCGATTTCGGCTCCGGAGGGGCCGATGTTGACGTTGGCGATACCGCAGTCCGAGCCGGCAGCGGACAGGAAGCGCTCCGCCTCGCGGAGGTCGGTCGTGAAGATCGACGACGAAAGACCCTGCGGCACATCGTTGTGCAGTGCGATGGCCTCGTCGAGGGTGTCGTAGGTCAGCACGTACATGATCGGCGCGAACGTCTCGTGCTTGACGATGTCGGTCTGCGCGGGCACCGTCACGATCGCGGGCTGAACGTAGAACGAGTACTCGTCGACGACGTTCACCCGCTCCCCGCCGACCACCACTGTTCCGCCGTCGGATACCGCGGTCTCGAGTGCCTTCTGGTAACCCGCGTAGGCGCTGGCATCGATCAGAGGACCTACCAAAGTGTCGGTAGCCAAGGGAGATCCGATGGAGAGCGTCTCGTAAGCCGCGACCAGCTTGCCGACCAGTTCGTCCGCGACAGAGGAATGCACGATGACGCGTCGCAGCGAGGTGCAGCGCTGACCGGCCGTCCCAGCGGCCGAGAACACCAGTCCACGCGTCGTCAGATCGAGATCGGCCGACGGCGTCACGATCGCTGCGTTGTTTCCTCCGAGTTCGAGCAACACCCGTCCGAATCGCTCGGCGACCCGAGGCGCGACGGCACGGCCCATTCTCGTCGAGCCGGTGGCCGATACCAGTGCGACTCGCGAATCGTCCACCAACGCTTCGCCGGACGCACGATCACCAATCACCAGCTGCGCGATCTTGGGGTCCACTCCGGCCGCGGCGGCGGCCCGCTCGAACAATGCCTGCACTCCGACGGCCGTCAGCGGAGTCTTCTCCGACGGTTTCCAGATGACCGTGTCGCCCGCGACCAGAGCGAGAGCGGCATTCCAACTCCACACCGCCACAGGGAAATTGAAGGCGGTGATGACGCCGACGACCCCGAGCGGATGCCACTGCTCCATCATCCGATGCCCGGGCCGTTCGGTGGCGATCGTGTTCCCGTACAACTGACGCGAGAGTCCGACGGCGAAGTCGCAGATATCGATCATCTCCTGCACCTCACCGAGCCCTTCGGAGACGATCTTTCCGGCCTCGATGGACACCAGCGCGCCCAGATCTTCCTTGTGTACGCGCAGCAGTTCTCCGAGTTCCCGAATCACCTGACCACGCACGGGAGCCGGCACCTGCGACCACGACACGAACGCGGTGCGCGCGCCGGCGATGACGCTCTCGACGTCTGACGCCGACGCACATGCCAGCGACGCCAGGTTCCCTCCGGTGATCGGCGATCGCGCGATGATCGCGTCGGGTCCCGCGGGGGCGTCGAGCGCGATCGTGGCACCCAGCCGGTCGAGGATGGCGCGAGTGCGCACACTCAACTCGTCGTGGGTGATGGATGCAGACATGCGCGTACACCTTCCGTGAAGAGAACCGAACCGTCGGAGATAAGCCTACCGACGACGGTCACAACAGTATAATTTCCTGTCTTATGGACTTGCTTACGGAATTTTAACGCGTATCTTCGACGTTATGACGCAAGTATTACAGCGCACCGGAGTGACCATCGACGCCTCCAACGTTCGCGAGAAGATCGGTGAACACCTACTGGCCGACGGTTTCGAGCTGGTGCTGGACCTCGACGCCTCCGCTGGATCGACCCTGGTCGACGCCAGAGACGGCACCCGCTACCTGGACCTGTTCACATTCTTTGCGTCCAATGCGCTGGGCATGAACCATCCGACCCTGATCGACGACCCGGAGTTTCGGGGCGATCTCATGCAGGCGGCGATGAACAAGCCCAGCAACTCCGACATCTACACCGTCCCCATGGCTCGATTCGTCGACACGTTCGCGCGGGTCCTCGGTGACGCTCGCCTGCCACACCTGTTCTTCGTCGAGGGCGGCGCCTTGGCGGTGGAGAACGCGCTGAAGGTCGCCTTCGACTGGAAGTCGCGCTGGAACGAATCGCACGGCATAGACCCGTCGCTGGGCTCCCAGGTGATGCACTTCGAGCACGCGTTCCACGGACGCTCGGGCTACACGATGTCTTTGACCAACACCGACCCGAACAAGGTTGCGCGCTTCCCGAAATTCGACTGGCCGCGCATCCCGTCCCCGTTCATCAGGTCGGATGCGAACATGGACGAACTCGAGGACGCATCGTTGGCGGCAGCCCGGTTGGCCTTCGAGGCCAATCCACACGACATCGCCTGCGCCATCATCGAACCCATCCAGGGCGAGGGCGGCGATCACCACTTCCGGCCTCGCTTCTTGCAGAAGCTGCGCGAGCTCTGCCATGAATTCGATGCCCTGTTCGTCATGGACGAAGTACAGACCGGTGCTGGAATGACCGGTACCGCATGGGCATTCCAGCAACTCGACGTCGTCCCGGATGTGGTCGCCTTCGGCAAGAAGGTTCAGGTTTGCGGCGTCATGGCAGGCGGTCGCGTCGACGACATCGAAAACAACGTCTTCGCCGTCAGCTCCCGCATCAACTCGACGTGGGGTGGCAACCTCACCGACATGGTGCGGTCGCGTCGAATCCTGGAAGTCGTCGAGGCCGACAACCTCATCGAACGAGCCGGTGCACTCGGCGCGGTACTGCTGAAGCAGCTGCAGGAGTTGGCATCTCGACACACGGTCGTATCCGAGGTCCGTGGACGCGGTCTGATGTGCGCCTTCTCCCTGCCCGACGCCTCCACCCGCGACCGAGTGATCGAGCTGTTGCGTACCGAAGAACATGTACTGGCACTCGGCTGCGGCGACGCAGCAGTGCGATTCCGCCCTGCACTGACGATCACCGAAGCAGAACTGACACAGGCAGTCGACTCCATCGACCGGGTGCTGAGCATGCTCTAGCTCTGTCAGGTAGTTCTTGACAAGACGTTCTTCTGGTGTCAGGCTTTTCCTGACACAGGAGGTAGGTCATGGATCCCATCACCCTCGCAACCGAGGCAGACATCACCGCGGCGACGCGGGCGGTCGTAACAGCGGCAGCCACCGAAGCAGGCCGTATCGCCGACGAGATCATCGGCACCGGTCCGCTGCCGGGCACATCGGAATGGGAGGCCGAGCAATCGACCGATCTGCCCGCGCGGCGGAGTATCGCGTGGCACCTACTGAGCCTGCGCGTGCAACTGGCAGCGGGCCTGGACGGCATCGAAACCGTTGTGGTGCTCCGGGTTCAGGGTGCAACGTGGGCGACGATCGGGACGGCCGTCGGAATGTCGCGGCAGTCGGCTCACGAGCGGTGGGGTGCCCGATCGGCGGCCGTTCTCGATCCGGTCGGCGACGGACTGCCCGAGATCGTCCCGAACGACAGCCCCGCGTGAACTACAACAGCATTCGCTCGGCGCCCACTGCCACGGCGTCGGCGGCTCGCTGGAGGGCAGCAGACGACAGCGACCATTGCTGCCAGTACAGCAGCACGTCGTCGATTCCGTGGTCGTCGAAGCACGTCAGCGAGTCGCGGGCCTGCAGATCGGGAATCATGCCCCAGCCGAAGCCGAGATCGACGGCCCGCGCGTAGTCGGCAGAGGCCGGCACCAGGTGCCGAGGCGGCTCGTGCTTTTCGACATCGAATCGCTGTAAGTAGTTGTCCTGCAACCGGTCGTCGGCATCGAAGACCACCACCGGGGCGGAGCGCAAGGCCTCTGCCGTTACCCCTGCAGCGAACCAGCGTTCGATGAATTCGGGTGTGGCCGACGGCCGGTAGCGCATCGCACCGAGGCGTCGAACGGTGCAGCCGCGAACCGGGTCGGCCACCGATGTTATTGCGGCGGAGACGATCCCGTCGTGCAGCAGTTGGGCGGTACGGTCCTGATCCTGTCGATGCAGATCGAAGGTCGTCTGGGACGCCAGTGGAGCCAGCGCCGGCAGCACCCAGGTCGCCATCGAATCCGCATTGACGGCAAGTGAAATGGGTGCAGCGACGCCGTCGTCACTCAGATCTGCCCGAGTCTGCTCGGTGAGAGTGTCGATCTGCCGAGCCAGACGCAGCACTGCGACGCCCGACTGAGTTGCCACCACCGGCTTGCTCCGCTGGACCAGAGTCCGGCCAAGCGACTGCTCCAGTGACTTGATGCGCTGACTGACCGCCGAGGGCGTCACGTACAGCGCACGAGCGGCGGCCTCGAAGGTCCCGCCGTCGACCACGGCCCGTAGGGCTCTGAGCTGCTCGATCTCCATCAGATGAAGCTACGCTAATCATTCCGTAAATACATTCGCTGGACCTAATCATGACTCACTCCTAGCGTTGCCGTCATGACCTCGCTGGCCGCCGCACAATCGACCCTCACCGGACTGGGCGTCGGACTCTCCCTCATTGTCGCCATCGGAGCGCAGAACGCATTCGTACTGCGTAAGGGCCTACAACGCACCCACGTACTGCCCGTGGTGGCAGTGTGCGCGCTGTCCGACGCGATTCTCATCCTGGCCGGGGTGGCGGGAATCGGCGTTCTCGTGAACCGGTTTCCCGTCGCCCTGCGGGTCGTGACCGTCCTGGGCGCTCTGTTTCTCCTCGTCTACGGCCTGCTGGCGTTGAACCGCGCGCGAACGCCGGCTGCGATGACCTCCCAGGTGGAGGGAACGGGTTCGCTGATCGCGGCCGTCGCCACGTGCCTGGCTCTGACCTGGCTCAACCCGCACGTCTACCTCGACACCGTGGTGTTCCTCGGGTCGATCGGCAACCGTCAGCCGGGGGACCTGCGGTGGTGGTTCGCCGCCGGCGCGATGCTGGGCAGCGTCGTGTGGTTCACCGCCCTGGGATACGGATCGCGGGTGCTCAGCCCGCTGTTCGCGAAGCCGGGGGCATGGCGAGTACTCGACCTCGGCATCGGAGTGATGATGCTGACCCTGGCTGCACTGCTGGTTTTCGGCTGAGCCACGAAACCCGACGCTCGGAGCACTTGATCCGCAGTACAACGAGTGATCTGATAGTCGCGAAAGACCGACCGCGCGGTCTGACAACCCTGGAGGATTTTCCGTGCCGTACCTCGGCTTGCTGATCATGCTGCTGTCGATCTTCTGCTTGATCGACGTCATCACCGCCGACGACTCGGGAATTCGCCACCTCCCGAAGATCGTCTGGCTGCTGCTCGTCATCGTGCTGCCGCTCGCCGGGTCGATTGCGTGGCTCCTCGTCGGCAGGCCCGAGAACGGCGGCATCTGGGGTGGCAGCGGCGCACCACGTACCGCGTCGGCCTACCCCGAATACGACGCAAGACCCGGACGCGCCGTTGCCCCATCGCAGGAGAGCGACGAGGAGTTCCTACGACGTTGCCGCGCCCGTGCCGAGGAACAGCGCCGCATCGCCCGCGAGCAGCGGAAGAACGATTGAGACCATGGCCAAGCTGACCGTCTTTCCCGAACCTGACTCCGCCCTTTCCGACCCTGCCGAATTGGTTCGCGAGTACCTGGCGTTCTACCGCAACGAGCTCGTTCGACGCATCACTGCGCTGAGCGAGGATGCCCTGAACTCCACGACAGTTCCGTCGGAATGGACCCCACTGCAGATGCTCACCCACCTGGTGCACATGGAGCAGCGCTGGTTCGTCTGGGGATTCCTTGCCCGCGCAGTCGACGCACCGTTCGGTGACCAGAAGGACGGGTCGTGGCATGTGCCGGCCGATGTAAACGCCGAGACCCTGCTGCGCAGACTCCACGACGGTGCCCAGCTCACCGAGGAGGTACTGAGCTCACACCGGATGGACGAATTGGCAACTCTCGGTGGGCGATTCACCGAGGAGAGGCCGACGCTGATCTGGATCTGCTTCCACGTGCTCCAGGAATACGCTCGCCATCTCGGTCATCTCGACGTCGCCGTCGAACTCGCCGGCGGGCCGACGGGCGAAGAATCCGAGAGCTGACGACTCAGACGTTCGCGTACAGATCGACGGTGGTGCCGTCGGGGTCGTGCACGACGGCGTAACGCTGTTCCCAGAACGCATCCCAGGGCTGCAGGTGGCCGGTGTACCCCGCCGCGGTCACCGCCGCCCATACGGCGTCGACCCCGTCGGGTGTACCGCAGTCGAAGGCGAGCGCAACGCGGTGGCCGCCGCTGGGCGGGGTCCACGTCGGATCGAACGAGGTGATGGTCGACGGCAGGTCGAACAACAAGCGAACGCCGCCGAGGTCTACTTCCACGTGCTGCTCGGCATCGGCAGTTGCCGGAATGTCCAGTCCCAGAACACGGTAGAACGCCAGAGCTGCGGCCATGTCGGCGACGACGATTTCGATTCCTGCGAGGCGAGGGTTCACGGGAAGAAGGTTAGACCGGTCAGCCCCAGTTCGCGGCATTCGTCAGGCAGAACGGATGCCCTGACGGGTCCAGTAGCACGCGCCAGGTCTCGCCGGGCTGGTTCTCGGGCAGCGTCGCGCCCAATTCCACGGCAGCCGACGCCGCGGCATCCAGGTCCTCGACCGCCAAATCGAAGTGAAACTGCTTGCTGCCGTTGGCATTGGGCCAGGCCGGAGGCCGGTAGTCGTCGATGCGACCGAATCCGAGCGCACTGCTCGGCCCCTGCAGCATCGCGTAGTCCTTCTCCGCATGGACGACACTCCAGCCCAACAGCGACGACCAGAACGCGGCGCTGACCTCGGGATCTGCGCAGTCCAGGGTGACCATCTTCAGGGTTGCAACGGGTGTCTCGGTCATGATGTTCTCCTCCTTGTGTCGGACCAGACTCCTACACTGACGCGCGTGCCGGATAGGAAAAACGCGACAACCACCCAGTCCGGTGTTCTGAGACCGGATCAGCTGGCGAAATTCGTCGACCTTCGTCGGCTTCCGTGTGCCACGTCCCTGGAGCCGTGGGTCGAGAACTACTGGCAGCTGCAGTGGACTCTGCCGTCGGGCACGTCCCACAGCAGCTCGACGCTCCCCCACCCGGCCTGCACATTGAGCGTCGAACATGGTTGGACCCGTGAGGGCGTCGTCGAGCCGGTGGTTGTCACAGGGGTGCTCACGCGGCGCTTCGACGTCGTCCTCGCCGAGTCCGGGTGGGTGTTCGGCGTCAAGTTCCGGCCCGGCGGCTACGCAAGTTTCACCGGAACCGTGGCAAAATCGCTGCGCGACGTCCCGGTCGGGCCACCGACCCCGTTCCGATCCGAGACCGTCGCTGCACTGGCCGAGTTGGGTGGACATCTGGATGCGGACCACTGCCGAACCGTCGTCGACTCGGTTCTCGCGCCCTACGCCCGCGACGTGGAACCGGAGTACGAGACCGTCCTGGACATCATCGCAACGATGCTGCGCGACCGGACGCTGGTTCGCGTCGCACAGGTGGAACAGCGGTGCGGCATCGGCACTCGTCGGCTGCAGCGGCTGTTCGAGCGCTATGTCGGCGCGACGCCCAAGTGGGTACTCGGGCGGTATCGGATTCACGACGCCCTCAGCGAGCTGGACAACGGCTACTCGGGTCCGCTGGCAGATCTGGCTGCCCGATACGGCTGGTTCGACCAGGCTCACTTCACTCGGGAGTTCACCGAATTGGTCGGAATGCCGCCGAGCGCGTACCAACCCTGAGTAACGCCTTCGTCACGCAATGCGACTTTTGCCGATTCGTTTGGCACAGTATCCCGCGGTGCTCGAGGAGCATTTCGGTGGGAACAGCAGCACAGAGGAAGAGTGGGCTTCAAGGCATGATCAACATTCTCGTCGCCGGTGGAATCGCGTTGGCGGTCTCGATTCTGTTGACTCCATTTCTCATCGCGCTGTTCACCCGGCAGGGCTTCGGCCAGGAGATTCGCGTCGAAGGTCCGGCAAGTCACCACGCCAAGCGCGGAACGCCGACGATGGGCGGCGTCGCGATCATCGTCGGCCTGTGGGCCGGTTACCTCGGCTCCCACCTCGTGGCAATGGGTGGCGACGGGCCGTCGGCGTCCGCATTGCTGATTCTCGGTCTCGCGACGGCACTCGGCATCGTGGGATTCCTCGACGACTACATCAAGCTCCGCATGAAACGGAGCCTCGGACTCAAGGCGACCGGCAAGTACGTCGGGCAGATCAGTGCGGCGGTGATCTTCGCCGTGCTGGCGCTGCAGTTCCGCAACGGGAACGGGCTGACTCCGGGCAATGTCGAGCTGTCGCTGGTGCGCCAATCCACGTTCTTCACCATGGCCCCGATCGTCTTCGTACTGTTCTGTGTCTTCCTCGTCGTCGCGTGGTCCAACGCGGTCAACCTCACCGACGGTCTCGACGGTTTGGCGGCGGGGTCGATGACGCTCGTCCTCGGCGCGTACACGGTGATGACGTTCTGGCAGTACCGGCAATCCTGCGCCACCAACTCCGTTGCCGGGTGCTATCAGGTGCGCGATCCACTCGACCTCGCCGTCGTCTGCGCCGCGGCCGCCGGTGCCTGCATCGGATTCCTCTGGTGGAACGCAGCTCCGGCCAAGATCTTCATGGGCGATACCGGCTCACTCGCCCTGGGCGGACTGCTCGCAGGCCTGTCGATCGTGAGCAAGACCGAACTGATCGCCATCGTCTTCGGAGCCCTGTTCGTCGCCGAGAGTGCGTCCGTCGTCATCCAGGTCGCGTCGTTCAAGAGCACCGGCAAGCGACCGTTCCGAATGGCACCGATCCATCACCATTTCGAGCTGGCAGGCTGGGCGGAAACAACGGTCATCATCCGACTGTGGTTGTTCGCGGCCATCGCGTCGGCACTGGGGCTGGGGTTGTTCTACAGCGAATTCCTCGCGGCCGTGGGATGAGCACTAGGATTCTGGGGTGACGAACGAACTGTCTCCGGTTGCCAAGGTCGACGCCCTCGCCGCCGAACTCGAAGATCTCGATGCTCGACGCGTCGCCATCGGAGTCGAACTCGTCAACCTTCAATTCGGCCTCGACGGAGACGCCAAAATCCGTGCGACGGAGGTCTTCCACAGCGACTACCTGGGACGACTGTTCGCACTGGTCGACGAACTACGCACCGATGAATAGAGCGCGCTTCACAGCGTTCTGACGCAGCGACAACGAGACTGCGGCCGCACCCTGGTCGGTCAGGTGATGCGGACAGCCGTCAGCGCACCGACGATGTCGGGTTCATTCGCAACAGCGAGCCTGAGTATCGGTGCCGCCGCAGGCCCGGCCCTCGGGGGTTGGGCATACGGCTCCACCCTCGGCACGGTTGGACCACTCGCCGTCAGCGCCGCACTGGTGGCCGTGGCGCTGATCCTGCCTCGCTCTTGACCTGAAGCTCGGTTCAGGTTTTACGGTCTGCTTCATGACAACGAACAGATCGATGCAACCGCCCGAGCGTCAGCCGATCGGGTTCTGGACCGCGCGCGCCGGAGAAGCCATTCGAGCACGGACCCGCGGCGCACTCCACGACATCGGCGTCACACAACCCGAATGGTGGCTCCTACACCAGATCTCACTGCATCCCGCGGGAGCCGATCGCGCCGAGACGATCGAGAAGATCGGTCACAACGACACCCCGGAAGCAATTGTCGAGGCCATCGACTCCGCGCACGCCAAAGGTTGGATCGTGGAATCGAATTCGCGTCTGAAGTTCACCCCGGACGGTCGCGACGCATTCCGGCGCGCAGCCGATCTTCAGAACATGCTGCAGGACGAGCGAATGAACGGCATCAGCGCGGCCGACTTCGTGACCACCATCGAAGTCCTGCAACGAACAATCCAGAACGTCGGAGGCGACGCCTGGCATTGGTGACGATCAGGTGCGTCGGGTCGCTCGGCCCTCGTGTGTGAGACTGTCGGCTGTGCGAGCACTCGTTGGTATCTCGACCATCTCGGTCGTTTGCTCGGCGTCGATCGCCTTGTACGCCGCCGCGCAACTGGCGACGATCGGAATCATCGAGACCGGGCCGCTTTTCGAGATCATGGTCGTCCTACCGGCCGTCGTCGCCATCCACTATCGAACTCAGTTCGCGCTCAACCCTGAAATCACGATTTCCTTCGTAATCTCGAAATCAGCACGCCAACAACGAAGCCGAGGACTGCGCCTAGAACAGGCAGACCGACCAGAACGAGAAACATCGACGTCGGCATACCGAGAATTTCCATATACGCTGAATCGTTGACGACGAAAGCGTAGTTCACTCGTCGCGGCCGGTTGGTCCAGAGCAAGAAGCCGATCGATGCGATCAGCCCGAGTGAGAAGCCGATCGAAGCGGAGACCTTACGCATTCGAGCGGGCCTCGCGGGCTGCTGCTGCGAATGCGCCCATGCTCGGGAACCTCATGTCGACACTGTATTCCTCGGACGGCTCCGGCGTTGCTCCCCATCCGGGGCGATCGTGCCGCCGATCGATCCACACCGAAGCGATGCCGTGCCGTTTCGCCGGCACGTGGTCGTGGAACAGGCTCTGTGCAACATGGAGTAATCGTGATCGTGGAGCACCCAGCGTCTCGAGGACTCCGTCGAGCGCGTCGAAGTGGTTGTCGGCCGGTTTGTAAGCCTTGACGTCCTCGGCGGTGACGATGGCATCGAACTGCACGCCGAGCCGGCGGTTGCTCCCTGCGAAGCCGTCGCGATGCACATTGGACAGGATGACGAGCTTGTAGCTCTCGCCGAGTGACGACAACGCGTCGGCCGAGTCCTCGAATGCCGGCCAGTCCGGAACGGACGCGCCGAGCGTCTCCGCCCACTCGGTCGAGACAGGTATGCCCAACTCGCCACCGGTCCGTGTGAAGGCGTCGGCGAGTATCCGAGGGTACCGCGCAGTGGGCGAATCCCTCTGCGCCTGAGACTCGTTGACGCCGTGCAGCTCGAGAAGCTCGTCATCGGACAACGGCGAGCCGGCCTGCTGCGCCCATGGCCTGAGCACCTCGAGGATGCCGGCTTCCCAATCGATCAGCGTTCCGTAGCAATCGAAGCTCAGGACGTCGTAGTCGGCGAGATTCATGTGGCCGGGCCTCCTTGCGAAATTCGACGGCGGCCGACTGTTCGTGCCGATACCGTCTCCAGGTCATGAGCAGCCTACTGCCCAATGTCTACCCTCGACCCTCCGACCGTCGCTGTGACCGCTGGTCCATCGGGAATCTAACTCATTGCGCGACAAAGTGAATCGAGCTGTTCACCGTGCTGGGAAACGACCCGGGTAGAATTCCACCGAGCCGACTCGACCGACGAAGGGCAGCCCCATGAGCATCGACAACGGCAGTACCGGCAGCCTCGAGCGCAATGTCGACGACGCCCTGAGCAAGATCGAGAAGCCCTGGCAGCCTCACCGACTCGTCAGCGTCAACGACTACGACGTCAAAGTGGTGAAGTTGCTCGGCGAATTCGTTTGGCACACGCACCCCGACACCGACGAGATGTTCTTCGTCCACAGCGGAGAACTGACCATCCAGCTCCGCGAACGTGATGTCGTTCTCGGCCCCGGAGACGTGTTCGTGGTCCCAGCGGGCGTCGAACACTGCCCCAAAGCCGACGAGGAAGTCTCCGCTCTACTGTTCGAGCGATCGGGCACCGTCAACACCGGGGATGTGGGTGGAGAGATGACTTCTCAGGTCCACGAGTTGTGACGCGACTACAGCTGCGCCCGGCTGTGCCGTCGGACGCCGAATTCCTGTTCTCGATGGCTTCGGATCCAGAGGTCGTTCGGTGGGTCGGCGATGGAAAGCCCTGGGATAGAGACTATTTCGACGATCGGTTCTCGCGCGCCCTGAACGCGGAGGACAACCGAATGCCGGACGTGCAGAGGTGGTTCATCGGCACCGAAGAGGATCGACACCCCGTCGGCCTGCTCAGTTTGATTCGACGATCGGACCACATCGAGGTCGGGTACTGGGTGCATCCTGCCCTATGGGGTCGTGGCTACGCCGGCCAGCTGCTCGAGCTTGCGCGGGATCACAGGGAAGGTCTCCCGATGGCCGCGCAGGTGTATCCGGCGAACAGTGCCTCACGTCGGGTACTCGAGCGTGCCGGGTTCGCACTCGTCGACTACGGCGATCCCATGACATTTCGACTTCCTGCGAAGTAGCCGATATTCGGTTCACCAGGTCCTGATGGGACGGGCCCGAACCGTGGTGCGGCCGGTGGTGACGCCGCGCACCATGGGGCGGTTCAGAAAATCGTGCGGGAACCCGAGGTCGATATCGCTGGCTGCGTGCAGTAGGTCGAGGTGTGATTCGTCGAAGGTGACGTCGAGGGCAGAGATGTTCTGCTGCAACTGTTCCGGAGTGCGCGCGCCGATCAACGAGCTGACGACCGACGGATGCCGAAGCGTCCACGCCAGCGCCACCTGAGCAGGAGTCACACCGAGTTGGCGAGCGACCCCGACGACGGCGTCCGCGATTGCGAGCCCCCGCGTGGTCAACGTTCCGTTCGCCTTCGCATGCTCGAGTCGAGTTCCGGCCGGCGCGTTGGAGCCCGGAGTCGCGAGGTCCGCGGCTGAGTACTTCCCGGTCAGCACTCCACCGCCGAGCGGTGACCAGGGAATCACACCGAGCCCCAGATCTGCTGCCATGGGCAACAATTCGCGTTCGGTGGTTCGTTCGATCAGGCTGTATTCCACCTGAAGCGCCGCGAACGACGGCCGGCCCCTCATGTCGGCAATGGTCTGCATGCGTGCGACCTCCCATGCCGGGGTATCCGAAATGCCGAGATAGAGAACCTTTCCCGATCGGACCAGCTCGCCGAGTGACGCGATGACCTCCTCGCCCGGCGTCATACCGTCCCACGCGTGCAGGTACAGCAGATCGATGTAGTCCGTCCCGAGGTTCTTCAGGCTCGCGTCGACAGACCCTCGAAGGCTCTTTCTGCCACCCCCGCCGGCATTCGGATCCAACGGATCACGCGTCGCCGCGTACTTGGTCGCTACGACGACCGAATCACGTCGACCACGGAGAAACTCGCCGAGATATCGTTCCGATTGACCGTCGGTGTAGATGTTGGCGGTATCGACCATGTTGCCCCCGGCATCGAGATACGCGTCGAAGATGCGTTTCGAGTCCTTCTCGTCGGCGCCCCAGCCCCAGGCGTCGCCGAATGTCATGGTTCCCAACGACAATGGTGATACCCGCAGTCCCGAGCGTCCGAGCAATCGATAGTCGTCCATGCGCGTCATGTCTTGTTCCTCTCCTCGATTCGTCTACCTCCCTCACGGTCACAGACGCGTCGGGCAGCGGGAAGGATGTGTTCTTCCTGGGACGCGCGATACCAGGCTGATCACATTGAACTGACCTACCCTGGACGAGTGACTACGACGCCACCGCAGCGAGGTCGGCACGAGCTGGCCGCATTTCTGCGTGCCCGACGCGAGGCACTCGCGCCGTCGGACGTCGGCCTACCACCGAGGATCGGAGCGTCACGCACGCCCGGTCTGAGACGTGAGGAGGTCGCAACGCTGGCCGGTGTCAGCGTCGACTATCTCGTACGGCTCGAGCAGGCACGTGATGTTCGGCCGTCCGCCCAGGTGGTGCAGTCACTGTCGAATGCACTGAAGCTCTCTGCGGATCAGACCGATTACCTGTTCACGCTCGCCGGCCATCGTGCACCCGAGCGACCCGCCACCCAGCAGGTGCCCGACGGCATCGGAGCGTTGATCGACGACATCGATCCGCTGCCGGCGATGGTGCTCAACCACCGACTCGACATCCTCGCCGCCAACGAGATCATGGCCGCGCTGCTTCTCGACATCGACGAACGTCCGGCGTCGGAGCGGAATGTTCTACGAATGTGTTTCCTGGACAGCCGGTTCGACGGGTTCTACGATGCGCGGGACGATGTCGTTCGCGGTGCGGTCGCCGACCTGCGTGCCGCCTGGGTGAACCATTCACACGACGCCGAACTCGCGGCCTTGATCGACGAACTCGAACGAGGCAGCGCAGAATTCTCCCGCTACTGGCAGTCCCGAGAAGTGTCGGTGCGCAGTCGGGGAGACAAACCCATGAATCATCCGCTCGTCGGACCGGTGACCGTTGCATTCGATGTTCTCACGCCACTGGGCGATCCGGACTTACGATTGATCGTCTACCGGCCTGCCGATGCGCAATCTCGTTCTGCACTGGGTGAACTCGGCCGCTCACGTTCTCATCGAAAGCAGCGGCACCTACGCACGATCTGAATCCGACCTTTCAGGGCACGAAAAGTCGAGACTGCTCGGTGCAGTGCTCCTATCGTTTCGGGTAGAACAAAGGAAGGTCACCGGCACATGCTCGAACGATGGAACGCAGCACTCGACTACATCGAGAACAATCTCGACCGCGAGATCGATCCGGCCGAGCTCGCTCGGATCACCCTCACATCGGAGTATCACTTTCGACGCGTGTTCTCGGCACTGGCTGGACTACCGCTGTCGCACTACATCCGGCAACGCCGAATGACTATGGCAGCAGCGGACATTCTCGACGGACATGGTGTACTCGACGTTGCGACCAAATACGGTTACACCGCAGACGCATTCACCCGCGCCTTCCGAGACCTGCACGGCATCACACCATCTCGAGCACGCCGACCCGGAGCCCTCCTCAGTTCCAGACAAGCAGTGACATTTCACCTGACCATCGAAGGACGAAGCACCATGCGATACCGCATCACCGAACTGCCGGCATTCCACGTCGTCGGCAAAACCACCCGAATCCCACTCCGGTTTCACGGCGAGAACACCGCCATGACCGAATTCCACCGAAGCCTCGCCCCCGGAACCGGTGAAAGATTGCGCGAACTCGCCGACCTGCCCGAGCTCCCCGACATCCTCTTCGTCAGCGACGGCTTCGAACCCGAACGCGAGGACGGCAGTCTCTTCGACTACTACTTCGCAGTTGCAAGCACATTGGCTGGAACATCCGACTGGGACACCCTCACCGTGACCGCATCGACCTGGGCGGTGTTCGAGACGAGCAGCGACACCGCACTCGCCCCCGCACTCCAACAACTCTGGGCCGACGCCTTCAGCGAATGGTTCCCCTCCAACCCCTACGAAACAATCCCGGGACCGGAAATCCTGACCGTCACCGAAGCGTCCCCCGACTGGACCTCGGGAGCGGGAGAACTATGGATTCCAGTCCAACGAAGTCGATAGCTGCCTCCCACTGCTCCCCCGTCCCGGACTCCCGTCGCGGACTGCCATGGCGGACTGCCGTGGTCACTCAATGTGACATCTAGTGGCCTTTTCGGGGGTCAATGTCACATCGAGTGGACTGCGAGAGGGTGGTCGGCACACAGCAGATGGGTCTCGGCCGCCGTGCTGGGTAATCTGACGGCATGTTGGCCGGTCATCGCGAGGCAATGCGTCGGCGATATCTGTCGCTGGGGCTCGGCGAGCTTGCCGCAGCAGCCGTCTTCCTGACGCTTGCCCTCGCCATGGCAATACCGCGACTCGACGACCGACAAGACCGTCTTGCGCTGTGGTCTGCCCTTGTTCCGTTGCTGGTCGTGCTCGTAGAAGCGGGGGTCTACTGGCTGCTGGCGCGTTCCTGGGTCGGACACCACCCGATGCCAGTATTTCTGCGCGAGACCTACCGGGTGTGTCGAATCCTCGACGTCGCGTTGCTGGCTGCCGGGTTGGTGGGCATCATCGTGTGGCTTCCTGCCGGAATCGCGGCTGCTCTCGCCGTCGTCGCCGTATGGCTCTTCGGAGTCGTCGAGTTCGTCAACTACTTCGTCGTACGGCTCTCCTATCCCGCACGTCATTGGCTGCCAACTGTTCGTCAGCTGCGCACACCTCGATTGGTGCGCGACATGAACACTGTCGCCTGACCACCACCGACGGCGTACGCCAGTCGGGAGTCAATGTGACATTCAGTGGCCTTTTCGGCAGTCAATGTCACATCGAGTGGACTGGGCAGGGGCATCAGGCAATGGATTGGCCGTAGACGTGTGTCACCGTGATGGTTATCAGTACTCGTCGATCGGCGACCATGACTGCTCGGTATTCGTTCCAATCGGGGTGTTCGCCGGCTGCGGCGCGGAAGTAGTCCACCAGGGCATCGACTTCGGGGCTGTTCGGTGACGATCCCGGGCCGGTGAGGGTGACGTTTCCTTCCGCTGTTGCCCATGCTGTGCCGTCGGCGCTGGTCACTTCGAGCGCGGCGCGAGGGTCTCGGCGTAGGTTGGCCGTTTTCGCTCGTCCTTCGGTGACCGAGATCGCGATAGTGCCGGCTGCCTGGTCGTAGAACGGCGTCACCGGAGACAGCTGCGGAAGTCCGTTGGCCTTGATGGTGGCCAGCACTCCGATTCGGCTGTGCTCGAGCAGGTCGTGTGGATCGAATGCGTTGCCGGTCATGAATTCCCCTCAGGTCGTGTGGACAACTCGGCCGCGTATGCCTCGACTGCGCGGCGGTATTTACCCAACGCCGGATGCGCTGCGTGCAAGGCTTTTTGCAGTGCCCGTTCACCTTCGCCGAGATCCCACAAGGTCAGTGCAGCGAATGCGTCACGTGCAGAGATGTACTCACTGGAGAACTCGAACTGTTCCAGCACCTCGAACGCTTCACGCAATCGCCCGACATTTCGCAACGAGCTTGCCAGTTGAATCCGCGCCTGATTCTCTCTGTCGACATCGAGCCCTCCGGACAGGGCCGCCTCGTACAACGGCACTGCGGCTGCTTCGTCACCGAGAAAGTCTTCGAGTGACGCGCGCTCGAACATCGTGCGAGCGTCCGAATACGATGCGGTGGAGAGCAACTGGTCCATCTGCGTGCGCATTCGTTCGGGCGCGGTATCGTCCGCGTCGCGCCAGAACTCCACTAGCGGGTCCATGGTGTCTCCGCCCGCTGCAGCTGATTCTTCCCGCGAGCCGTAGTTACTCGCACAGGTGCTGTCGTCACGCGCTCCATCGTCGCAGACACCGCTTAGTCTCGACGGATGGATGTGGAGCTGTTTCTGCTCAAGCTTTTGGTGGAGATCGACCGCAGCGGGTCGATGACGGCCGCTGCCGAACGGCTCATGTACACCCCATCGGCGGTCTCGCAGCAGGTCAAACGACTCGAAGCGATCATCGGTACCCCCATGGTCGAGCGACACGCGCGCGGAGTGCGACTCACCGAGGCCGGGCGACTCGTGGCCGGTCGGGCTGCAGCCATCGACACGCAGCTATCGGCCCTGCGCGCCGACCTGGACGATCTGCTCGACGCGCGCAGCGGCCATGTCACCCTCGGCGTCTTCCCTTCCTTCGCTGCATCTCTGCTGCCGGACGTCATGGGTGCCTTTCGTTCTGCGCATCCGGGGATCGAGTTGGGCATACGGTCGTCGCGGCTACGCGACCTGCACGCGATGCTGCTGGGCCGTGAGGTGGATCTGTCCTTGGCATGGGACTACCCGGACTTGCCGATGGTGGTCGACGACGTCGAAACCGAAGTCATCGCCGAGGACGCCACCGTCCTTCTCGTTCCAACGGGTTGGTCGCGGAGAGGTCCGGTTCTACTCGAATCGCTCGAAGGCGAACAGTGGATCGTTCGCGCATCGCAGCACCCCATCACCACGATGTTCCGATCAGCTTGTCGCAAAGCAGGTTTCGAGCCGGAGATACTGGTCGAGTCCAACGACTACATGGAATCTCAGGCAATGGTTGCTGCAGGGCTTGGACTGACCGTGGCACCCGCCATGACCACTCGCTACCTCCGCGAGGGCGTCGAGTCCATTGCCTTGGACGAACTCTCGAGACGGCGAATCCCTGCTGTGCCGCCTCGAGCAGCGGACGCCGTCCCCTGCATCGGATGCCATGAGATCGGTGCTCGTCACGCTGTTCGAAGCTATGAATTCTGCTTGAGTCAGATGTAAGAAACGATCTCTGGTCTTCACGCTGCGCAGGCGGCAAGGTATGCCACAGGTCACAACGGTGGCCTAGTTCGCAACGGTGCGGACGTGAACACCTGGAGACATCGTGACTACCGGACACCCAGCGCCAGCCCCTGACAACACCGTCGAACTGGTGGTTCTCGCCGGCGACGGCATCGGTCCCGAGATCAGCGCGGCGACGGTCTCGGTGGTCGACAGTGCTCTCGGGCACAACGGAATCACCGCTAGGTTCACCGATGGAACCATCGGTTTCGACGCGCTCGCCGCCTCGGGGACAACCATGCCCGACGCCATCGTCGACCTCGCACGTGCGGCCGACGGCGTCGTTCTGGGCCCGGTCTCGCACCTGGACTACCCACCGACCTCCGAGGGTGGCGTCAACCCATCGGGAATTCTGCGGCGAAAGTTGGATCTGTACGCCAACATCCGGCCCGCCAGGACCGTCCCGGCACTGCCGAATCCGCTCCGCAAGGAATTCGACCTCGTCATCGCCCGCGAGAATACCGAGGGGTTCTACGCCGATCGGACGATGTTCGCCGGTGGTGGAGAGTTCATGCCCACAGAGGACCTCGCACTGGCCATTCGGAAGGTGACTCGTCACGGTTCCGAACGCATCGTGCGCCGAGCGTTCGAGCTGGCCCGGACCCGCCGATCGAAAGTCACTGTGGTGCACAAGGCCAACGTCCTCAGGCTGAGCGACGGGCTGTTCCTCGAGGCGGCAAGAGCCGTCCGGCAGGACTTTCCCGACGTCGACTACGAGGAGCTACTGGTCGACGCCGTCGCCGCGCTGCTGATCCGTCGACCGGAGTCCTTCGACGTGATCGCCACCACCAACATGTTCGGCGACATCCTCTCGGACGAGGCCACCGAACTCTCGGGCAGCTTGGGACTGGCCGCATCGCTCAATGTCGGTGACACGCATGCCGTCGCGCAAGCCCAACATGGATCGGCACCCGACATCGCCGGGCAGGGAATCGCCAATCCCGCGTCGTTGATCGGTTCTGCCGCAATGCTCCTTGACTGGATCGGACAGCAGCGTACCGACGAAAGGCTGACTGCAGCAGGGCAATCCATTCATCGAGCCATCGACAGCGCGGTGGGCAGTCCCGAAACCCGCACAGCCGACCTGCACGGAACCGCAACCACCGAGCGCTTCACGCGTGCAGTGATCGAGCACCTCGAATCGGAGCGCTGAATCATGTTGGCAGTACTCGGATTCGTCTCACTCGCATCCTTCATGCTGGTGGTCATCAAGAAGTGGGCGACGGCGCTGGTTGCCGTCGTCACCATCCCCATCGTGGTCCTGTTGATCAGTGGCCAGGGGGCTGCGCTGCCGGACATGGTGGCGGAAGGGATCGAAACCGTCGCTCCCACGGCAATCCTCTTGTTGTTCGCCGTCCTGTACTTCGGGATCATGATGGACGCCAAGCTGTTCGACCCCATCTCGCGCGGCATCATCCGACTCTCCGGCGGGGACCCCGTCAAGATCTGCGTCGGCACAGCGGTTCTCGCGCTGTTGGTCGCACTGGACGGCGACGGCACCACGTCGTACATGATCATCTGCTCCGCGTTTCTCCCCATCTATCGCAAGCTCGGAATCAACCCCCTGGTGATCGCCACGATCGCGACGATGGCTCTCGGGACCATATCCGGTACTACTCCGTGGGGTGGGGCTGCGACCAGAGCGATCAGCGTCCTGCAGATCGACGCCACCGAGTACTTCGTACACATGCTGCCGGCAATGCTGCTGATGTCTGCGGCGATCGTCGGACTCGCGTATCTGTTGGGCCGAAGCGCACGCAAGAACATCACTCCGGAACGCATCGCCGAGGTCACTGCGCACGTGTCGTCCGGCGGTCACGAAGAATCCTCGGACGGCACCGTGCGCACCAAAGCCACCTGGCGAACCTGGGTCAACGCAGCTCTCACCGTCACGTTGCTGGTGCTGCTGGTGCTGGGAGTTGCGGACCTGCTGGTGTTGTTCATGCTCGGCTTCATCATCGTGCTCGTCGTCAACCACCCCAAACCCTCCGATCAAGGAGAGGTGATCCGAGCCCACGCCGCCAACGCCGTCCCCGTCGTCATACTGGTCCTCGGTGCCGGCGTGTTCACCGGCATCCTCACCGAGACCGGTATGACCACCGCCATGGCCGACGCGCTGATCTCGCTGATTCCGGACGGTGCCGAAGGCATGATCCCTGCCGCAGCCGCGCTGATCGGCATACCGCTGAGCTTCTTCATGGCCAACGACGCCTACTTCTTCGGGATCGTGCCCGTACTCGCGGAATCTGCTGCGCAATACTCCATCCCACCCGAAGAGATGGCTCGCGCTGCTGTGATCGGCCAGATGGCCCACTCGATCGGACCGGCGTCGGCACCGTTGTGGGTTCTCCTCGGCTTGGTCCGCGCATCACTGGGCGACTTCCAACGCTTCGCATTCCTGTGGGTGCTGGCCGCGTCGATGATGTACGTCGCATTCGCGTTACTGACCGGAGCGATCTCCATCGGGCTGTGATCTACCGAGCTGCTACGAACTCGATTCGATTGCCTACGCCATCGCGGGTACGGAACCGTCGTCGACCCGGGATCTCCTCAGGGTCAGCCCAATTCACCGGGTAGCCGGCAGACGTCAACGCTGCGGCCGTGATGTCGACGTCGACGACGAAAGCCGGGTGCGCCTTCAGTGCCGGACGAAAGTCGTCCTCGATGCCAATATGGACCTCACCATCGGGACCGCCCACACCCGGCACCCGAAACCAACAGCCGCCGCGGACGGCCAACAGCGGCGGCTTCGGAACCTCCTGCCAGCCGAGAGCACCCGAGTAGAACTCCCGCTCGTGGTCTTCGCCGCCCGCCGGACACGCGACCTGCACATGATGAATCATCGACCGAACGTACCGCCGACTCGATTGACACGCCGGTGAACGGTAGGCAAACGTATGGGCATGCAACTGAGATTTCTGGCCGGCATCTCGACGGCCTTCGCATTCAAGCTCCTGCTGATGCGAGCGCTGACACTCAAGCTGCAGCGAGACATCGAAGCACTGAACAACGGCAACTACCGCCCGCTACTGTCGTCCTTCCACCGCGACGCAGTGCTCAAGTTCGCCGAGGGAGACAGCCGCTGGTCGGGCACCCACCGCGGTCGCGCAGCCATCGAAAAATTCTTCCAGGACTTCGTCGCAGCCGGCATCAAAGGACAGATCACCGAAATCTACAGCGGCGGCGCACCCTGGCGAATGACCCTGCTCGCCCGCTTCGACGACCAGGCCCGCGCAGCCGACGGCACCCAGATCTACAACAACCGCACCGTGCTCCTGGTCCGCACGAGCTGGGGCAAAATCATCTCGCAGGAAGACTTCTTCGAGGACACCACTCGCATCGACGCATTCGAGAAGAAACTGCGGCAACTCTAGATCCGCCGACTCGGGCGTGAGACTGTGCCGTCCGCAGGTACTCAATGTGACATCCAGTGGCCTTTTCGGGGGTCAATGTCACATCGAGTGGACTCCGGGGTCGGACGGGGCGGGGCGGCGATAGGTCACCTGTGGATAGTTGTCGGCATTGGTGACGCTGGCGTGCACGTTGTATACCGTGCGCACGAGGTGTTCGGTGATCACTTCGTTCGGCGTTCCCGATGCCACGATGGCGCCGTTGTTCAGGACAATGATGCGGTTGCAGAACATGGCGGCGAGGTTGAGGTCGTGGAGGGCGATGTAACTGCTCAGGGGTAGGCCTGCGACGAGGGTGAGGATGTCGAGTTGGTGTTGGATGTCGAGGTGGTTGGTCGGCTCGTCGAGCAGTAGTTCGGTGGGTTGTTGAGCGAGGGCGCGGGCGATCTGGACTCGTTGCCGTTCGCCGCCGGAGAGGGTGTGCCATCGCCGGCTGGCTTTCGATGCCATGGCGGTGTCGGTGAGTGCGCGTGCGATGGCGGCGGCGTCGTCGGATGCGTCGCCGCCGAGGATGCCGTGGTGGGGGATGCGGCCGAGCCGGACGACGTCGCGAACGCTGATGTCGACGTCGGTGTCGGAGTGTTGGTCGACCATTGCCACGCGTCGGGCGATGCGGCGTCGACGTAGTGTTCGCAGGTTGTCTCCGTCGAGCAGTACGTCGCCGCTGTCGGGAGCGACGATGCCGGCGAGGATGCGCAGGAGCGAGGATTTACCCGAGCCGTTGGGTCCGATCAGGCCGATGGTTTCACCGGGTTCCGGCTCGAAGCTGATGCCGTCGAGGATCGGGTGTCCACCGCGGGTCCATCGAATGTCTTTGGCGTGCAGTGTCATCGAGATCTCCTGAGCCGAAAGAGAATCAGTGCGAAGGCCGGTACGCCGATGAGTGCCGTGACCACTCCGACAGGAATTTCCTGTGGTGCGAACACAGTTCGGGCGATGGTGTCGACCCAGACCATGAAGATCGCGCCCATCACCACCGTCGTCGGGAGCAGTCTTCGGTGGCGCGCGCCCACGAGGAAGCGGGCGGCATGCGGAAGAACCAGGCCCACGAATCCGATGGCTCCGGCGGCACTGACGAGGGCGGCGGTGATCAGTGCGGTGATGACCAGCAACAGGATTCGCACATATTTCACCGGAACGCCGAGGGATGCGGCCGCGTCGTGCCCGAAGGTGAAGGCATCGAGGGCAGAGGTGTTGAACAGGCACACCACCATTCCCAGCAGTGCCACGGCACCGCACAGTGCCACGTCCGTCCAGTCGGCGCCGCTCAGGGAGCCGAGCAGCCAGAACAGCACGCCCCGGGTTTGTTCGGCGTCGGCCGAGGAGATGACGATGAACGACGTCAGAGCCGAGAACAGTTGGGTACCTGCAACTCCCGCGAGTACGACGCGGTCGTTGCCGCCGCCCGCACCTGCGGCAAGCAGCATGACCAGCACGAATGACAGCAGTGCTCCGGCGAACGCACCGGTGGACAGCGAGAGAGCGCCGCCACCGACGCCGAGCACTGCGACGACGACGGCACCGGTGGATGCGCCCGACGAGATACCCAGCACGAACGGGTCGGCGAGGGGATTGCGCAGCAGCGATTGCATGATGGCTCCGCACAGAGCGAGGCCTGCCCCGCAGATGGCGGCGAGCAGCGTGCGGGGCAACCGCAACTGCCAGACGATGCCGTCCTCGATGCGGCTCACTTCGGCCGTGCCGATTCCCATGTGTCCCAATATCACTCGATACACATCGGGTACCGAGACGCTGGCGGGGCCGATCGTCACAGCCACGCCGATCGAGAGCACCAACACCACGAGGCCACCGAGAAGAAGCGGGATCAGAAATCCGCGATCGGTCCGGCTCATGGGGCGATCGGTCCCCGATTCTGCAGAGCCGCAGCGACTTTCTCGATCCCGTCGATCGTGCGGATCGACGGGTTGAGGTCGGCGCCGTTGACGACGATATACCGCTTGTGCTCGACGGCGGTGAGGCGACTGGTGACGGGATTCGATTCCAGGAAGGCGATCTTGCTGTCGAGTGCATCACCGGCAATGCTCCGACGGCTCAGATCGGCGAGCACGAGCGCGGTGGGATCGCGATCGAGAACACTCTCCCAATTGACCTGTGGCCATTCGTCGGTGGTGTCGGCGTAGATGTTCTCGGCACCGACGGATTCGGTGATGATGCCCGACGATCCACAGCATCCGGCCATGTACGGGGTGTCGGTGTCGGCGAACCAGTACGCCAGCGTCACACCCGAGGCGTCGACGGCTCCCGAGGCCTTCGCGAAGCGATCCTGCAGCTCGCCGACGAAGCGTTCGCCGCGATCACGCACGTCGAAGATGGCTGCGAGATCGCGAATCTCCTGGTAGACGGTCTCGATCTCGAGCGGTGCTGTACGCGCCCCGTCGGAGTTGACGCTGTCGTCGGTCTTGCCGTTGCAGTCTGTGGGAGAGAGGTAGCTCGGCACACCGAGCTGCTCGAACTGGTCCCTGTCGGCGACGCCTCCCGGCCCGAGGGTGCCGCCGAACGACGCGGAAACGAAGTCGGGCTCGGCCTCCAACACCACCTCGAGGGAGGGCTTGTTGTCTGCCAACCTGGGGACCGTCGCGTTCTCCGATTCGAGGTTCGCGCGGACGGGATCGGTCCAGGTGGCGGTGCCGACCATGCGGTCGGCAAGGCCGAGTGAGAGCAGGATTTCCGTCGAACTCTGATTCAACGAGACCGCACGTCGAGGTGGGGCGTCGACGACGACGTCGCGGCCGCAATTGTCGATGGTCAGCGGGTAGTTTCCGGTGGTCGGGGTGGCTGCGTCGGTCGTCGCAGTGGACGAACAACCGGCGAGAACAAGGAACGAGACAGCGCCTAGTACGGCGAGAGTGGTGCGCATCGTGAAGAGCTTCCTGCTGAGGGCTCGTGTCGCGGAGCCGCGGATGGAGGTCGATCACGACGTCCGAGCATTCGGACTTCGAGCTCTCGCTCGTCACCGTTGCGCGCCAGCTCCGGAATTGCACCGGATTCCCTCGTTCGTCGCGTGCTGAGCCTATCGTGCGGGGTACATCGGCGGTCAGTGTGCCGCTGCTGTCACCGGCTCCTGTGCATAGTTGCGCGGAAAGGTATTGCGCGCCAACACGACTACGGCAAGCGCTGCGGCGACGAGCGCCGTTGCAGCAGCGGTGACGGCCATGATGCCGCTGAGGTCGATCACCACACCGCCCACCAGCGCGCCCGTCGCGATCGCCAACTGGAAGGCAACGACATAGATCGCCGACGCCTTGTCCGCGTCGGCCGGGGCCGCTCTGACCACTGCCGATTGGATACACACCGGGAGGGTGGTGAATGCCAGCCCCCACAACGCGATCGCGCCGACGGCGAACACGGCCCAGCTGCCCGGCGCGCCGCTCAGGGTGCACCAGAGAACTGCCACCGCAGCGGTCACTGCGCCCAGGGCGGCAATGGTCGAGTGCCGAGGCCACCGGTCGTAGGTTCTGCCGATCACCCAGATGCCGATCACGCCGAACAGCCCGTACAACATCAACATCAGGGTCAGAGTGGTGCCCGCGGATCCGATCGCACGGTCGACGATCACCGAGAAGTAGGTGTACGCGGCGAAGTGACCGAGGACGGCCAGAAACGTCACTCCGCACAGGACGGCCAGGGAGCCGTCGAGCACTCGCGGTGTCTTCTTCGTCTCCGAAGCCGCCCGGGTGACCGGTAGAGCCGGCAGGACGAAGTACAGCGCTACCGCTATTGCTGCGGCTACGATGCCGAGAATCGTTGCTGCCGTGCGCCATCCGAACCACTGGCCCATGGCTGCAGTGAGCGGATTGCCGGCGACCAGCGCCAGCGAGGTACCGGCGTACACCATGGCTATCGCCTTGCCCTGCTTACCGGGCAGTGCGAGTGACGCCGCGACGGGCGCGACGACCGCCCAGAAGACCCCGTGCGTTGCCGCGCAGAGCATTCGCGAGATCACCAACATCGGATATCCGACGGACACCGCCGAGAGGAGTTGCGAGAGTGCCAGTGCAGCAACGGTGATGACGACGACGCGCCGTCGGGGCCACTCGCGCACGAACCGGATCAACGGCATCGTCATCACGGCGACGCCGTACGCGTAGAAGGTCAGCAGCAGACCCACGGCGGATTCGCCGACACCGAGGTCCCCGGAAATCTCGGGGAGCAACCCCACGGGCAGCGTTTCCGCCGTGACGTAGATGAACGCGGCTGCGGCGAGCACCAGCAGCTTCGGTAGCGGCGAAGACATACTGTGTATCGTTACACACAGTCGGTGCCGCGCGCTACAGTGGGCCCGTGAACACTCGAGTGACCATGGCTGACGTCGCAGCCTCCGCCGGCGTGTCCACCATGAGCGTCTCGTACACCTACAACCGACCGAGCCGAGTTTCGGCGGCCACCCGCGATCGCGTGTACGAGGCAGCGGCCGTCCTCGGATACACCGGCCCCAACCGCGCGGCGCGGTCGCTGCGCAGTGGCCGGCACTGCAGCCTCGGCGTCGTCCTCGGCGAGAAGCTCACCTATGCCTTCGAGGATCCCCAGGCTCGACGCTTTCTGTCCGGCATCGCCGAAGCGTGTCTCGACGCCGACACCGCGCTGGTGATGCTGCCGAACCTGCACCGCGACGCCGACAACGCACGCATCAAAGACGCACAGGTCGACGGTTACGTCGTGTGGACCACCGAGATCGACGACCCCCTGCTCGACGTACTCGTCGAGACCGGCCGCCCGACGTGCATCCAGGGTGGGCCCGACCACCCCGGCCTCAACTGGATCGCCATCGACGACAGAGCGGCAGCCGAGGCCGTGGCAACCGCCGCATTGAACGGCCGATCTCGACCTGCCATCGTCGCTCTCAGACCCGATACCCGACGCGAATCGACGATCGTGAACGGCGCGGACGCGTCGGACATCTCGATGCCGGTGACCCGAGCGCGACTCGAGGGCTACCGAGACGCGTGCCTGCGATCAGGGATCGACTGGTCGACGGTACCGACACTGTTCACCACCGAGAACGCCCGCGCAGAGGGCGACCGGGCAGCGCGAGTGTTGTTGCAGGACAGAGCTATCGACACATTGCTCGTGATGAGCGACGAACTTGCCCTCGGCGTACTCGACGCCGCGGCCGCATCCGGAACACACGTTCCGGGGCACCTTGCCGTCACCGGATGGGACGACTCCCCCGCCGCGGCCGAAGCCGGATTGACCACCGTCGCGCAGTCGCTGTTCGATCAGGGTCGGTCGGCGGCCCGGTGGGTGCTCGGCCTCAGCGACAGAGTGGACGACGCGATCTGGAGCGTCGAAGAGCGAACATCGACGCGGCGCCCAAACGGCCCACAAACCGAGGACGCCATGGTCTAATTGTCGTAAAAAAGGGGCTACTCCTTGTTTATAGCGCTGAAGCAGACTCTTCGGCTATTATCACCCATGGCTGTCCGGCCATGAGGGGGAACAGTGAGCCGAGAGCACGACGCGCCGCCCCGTCATGTCGCCGCGGTTTCCGGAACAGCAGTCGTTCCTGGAACAGCTGCCGTTCCCGGGACAGCTGCCCAACGCGATGCGCTGACCGGCTTGCCGAACCGCGACGAGATCCTTGCCCTCATCGAAGCCGAGCTCGACGGCCGCAGTCCGGACCGCCAATTCAGCGTCCTGCTGGTCGACATCGACGGATTCCGAGAATTCAACGACGCCCTCGGACCCGCCCAGGGCGATGACCTGCTGTGCATGATCGCAGACCGACTCCTCGCCTCCACCCGCCCCGGTGACACCATCGGTCGCCTCACCGGCGACGAATTCGTCGTCATCGCCCGGGGCTGCCATTCCATCGCCGCGCGCGCCCTGGCTGCCGGATTCGCGAGCGTCTTCGAGCCCGCCTTCGAGCTCGGCGGCCGCCAACTCACCCTCACCGCCAGCGTCGGAGTCGCGTCCAGCACCGACACCGACATCAGCGCGCCTCAACTGGTCCACAATGCTGCCGCGGCCATGCACGCCGCCAAAGCCGTCGGACGCAACGAACACCACGTCTTCACCGACGAGCTCCACCACAACAACCGCAACCGACTCGAACTCATCGAACGACTGCGCGGCATCGCCATGGTCGAGCGCGAACTGACCATGGTCTACCAACCCATCGTCGAACTCGCGACAGGAACGGTCGTCGGGGCCGAAGCACTCATCCGATGGCACCACCCCGAACTCGGCCTACTGATGCCCGACACCTTCATCCCGCTCGCCGAGGACGCCGACCTCATCGTCCCACTGAGCATGTGGATTCTCGCCGAGGTCGCCCACACGATCGCCGACTGGCAGACCCGCAACATCCACCTCCAAGTGGGCGTCAACATCAGCCCCGCCCACTTCGCGACGGGAACCCTCGCCACCGACGTCATCGACACCGTCGACAGCTACGGCATCGAACCCGGACGGCTCGCCCTCGAACTCTCCGAATCACGGACACTCCACGACCTCGACGCCGTCCACTACCAACTCCGCGACGTCCAACGCCACGGCGTCCTCATCGCCATCGACGACTTCGGCTCCGGCTTCTCCTCCCTCGAACGACTCGCCACCCTCCCCGTCGACACCCTCAAGATCGACAAATCCCTCACCCAACACCTCGACAGCGACAACCTGCACCGACGCCGCGCCATGACCACCCTCTGCACAGCCCTCGTCGACGTCACCACCACCCTCGGCAAAGACACCGTCATCGAGGGAATCGAGACACCGGAACAACTCCAGATCTGCACCGATATGGGCGTAACCTTCGGCCAAGGACACCTACTCGGACGCCCCATGTCCGTTGCGGCACTCGAACAGTTCATCACCCCACACAGCACCCACAGCGAATCCGCATAACCCGAGGAACCGAACGTGAAGATCGACAACGAAGTCCAACGCTTCACCGACGCACCCCGAGCCCAACTCTCGACCATCAACCCCGACGGCACACCGCACCTGGTACCCATCGTGTTCGCCGTCGCCCCCACCGGCGACCGCATCTACACCGCCATCGACTGGAAACCCAAAACAACACGAAAACTCCAGCGACTCGACAACATCCGCGCCGACCCCGCCGTCAGCCTCATCGTCGACCACTACACCGACGACTGGTCCCAACTCTGGTGGATCCGCGCAGACGGAAACGCCCACATCGCCGAAACCTCCAGCACCGAAGGCACATCGGCCACCGACGCCTTGGTCGCGAAATACAGTCAATACAAAAACAACAGACCCGAGGGGCCGGTCATCATCATCGACAAACTGTCCTGGAGATCCTGGTCGGCTTCCTGACCCCACCCTCTGCCCCCTCGTCCACTCAATGTGACCTTCAGTGGCCTTTTCGCCCGTCAATGGCACATCGAGTGGACTGCAGGCGGGTGAAAGTGCAGTGAAATTCGTTGGCACATCATGTCCACTGTTGACACACTGCTGACCATGCTCGACGTACCTCCCGATCGGATTGTCACCGACCGCCTCGTCATTCGTCGCGAATCGGCCGACGATGCCGTTGCCATTGCCGATGTGATCGACTGCAATCTCGTTCGCCTGGTGCCTTGGATGGGGTGGGCGACCGACGAAGCCACACAGCCTTCGGCTCAACTCGCTCGTATCGCCGAGGCCGTCGAGCAATGGGATGCCGGGGAGATGTTCGATTACGGAATTTTCGACCTCGAAGGCGGTGAGTTTCTGGGCAAGATCGGGATGCATCGCCGAATCAGTCCGTACGGAATCGAATTGGGCTACTGGCTCGGCGCCCAGGCCGAGGGTCGTGGTGTGATCAGCGAGGCCGTCGCTGCCCTCGTACAGGAGGCCTTGAAGCTGGACGGAATCATCCGAGTCGAAATTCACTGTGATGCAGCAAATCTCAGAAGTCAGGCCGTACCCAGGCGGCTCGGCTTCGTGCTGGACAGGATCGAGCATCAACCGATCGCAGCTGCGTCCGAAACTGGCGAGCACATGGTCTGGGTGTATCAGCCCGACCGACGATAGGCCTGATCCGCTTGCGGTCGGACCGTGACGTTCGGTCGCGGTCGCGCTTTGGCCTGCTCGTAGCGCGCCCGAAGGTCGGACAGTACGCGTTCCGGATCGTCGCGAATATCGCTCGGCAGATGTGTCACAACGATCAGGCCGGCGTTCTGCGCTCGTTCTCGACGTGCCACCGTCGCTCTGTGCGCCGCGGGCGAGAGGTGGTATTCCAGCGAGTCGATCTCCCAATCCAATGCGACGTCGTCGAGCCAATTGTCAGCGATCAACAGGAAGTTTCCCTGCTCGTCGTGGACGACCACATTGTGTTGCATCGCCGGAAGTCCGCTGCGCGCGTACAGCTTCTGGGCCTGGGCCTCTGCAACGGAATGCGCGCCGGCCGCCAACTCCCGCAGCACCCGTCGCGGCATTGCCGTCCCTCGTGTACTACCGGCGTCGAGCTCTTTCATGATCGCATCCACGGTGGCCGCGCCCCGCTGCACGACATTGGCAATCAGCGCCATGCACTGCTCGGCATTCTTCATCCGACGAACTGCATCGCACAAGCACCGAACGATCGGGGCGACGCGAAGTCCCGACTTCACCTCGGCCGCCGGCATTCGCCACGTTCGCTCCACCACTGCGAAGCCCACGGACTTGCGATGTTGCGGTTCGGGAATCAGTGCGAAAGTCTCATCCAACGAACCCGACGTGCCCAATCCATGCAACGCCAACCCTGCCCGACCGCTGATGAGAGCGTCTTTGCCACAGTAGATCGCCACCGCGGTAGCGCGTTCCATCGGCGTCAGCGAGCGGTTCTTCAGGAACACCAACCCAGGTAGCGCCCGTGACCAGCTGCCGTCGGGTTGGGTGCGTCGAACAATGGTCTTCGACGCCACCCCGAGCTCGAGTAGATGCGCTGTCCTCATGAAGCCGCGATCCGACGCAGCCGCGATCACCTTCGCATCGACTCGCGCTCCACCCCGCTTCATACCCACGATGATGCACAATCCGCACACTCCGAATCCGACGCGACGTCGGGAAACGAATTGCCCTGTGGATAACCCACGCCCTGTGGACAAGCCCCAACCCACGATCGCCGAGGCGACGCCGTACCAACAACCAGTGCATCCGAAGATCCGCTGCCCGCACCGGGAGTGTCCGATTAACGGTGGATCCGATCTCGGCGTCGGTTAGTTACCGTTCGG